>NZ_JAKEUU010000001.1:0-1854726 GCF_022398215.1 Vibrio sp. Isolate24 | reverse complement strand
AAGACCCTTTGGGGTTGTATGGTTAAGTGACTAAGCGTACACGGTGGATGCCTTGGCAGTCAGAGGCGATGAAGGACGTATTAACTTGCGATAAGCCCAGATTAGACAGTAAAAGTCATTTGAGTCTGGGATTTCCGAATGGGGAAACCCAMCTGCATAAGCAGKTATCATTATCTGAATACATAGGGTAATGAGGCGAACCGGGGGAACTGAAACATCTAAGTACCCCGAGGAAAAGAAATCAACCGAGATTCCGAAAGTAGCGGCGAGCGAAATTGGATTAGCCCTTAAGCCTTTAATGCGTCAGGTGAAAGTTCTGGAAAGGTCTGCGATACAGGGTGATAGCCCCGTAACCGACAGCGCATTTTAGGTGAAATCGAGTAGGGCGGGACACGTGATATCCTGTCTGAATATGGGGGGACCATCCTCCAAGGCTAAATACTACTGACTGACCGATAGTGAACCAGTACCGTGAGGGAAAGGCGAAAAGAACCCCTGTGAGGGGAGTGAAATAGAACCTGAAACCGTGTACGTACAAGCAGTAGGAGCACCYTCGTGGTGTGACTGCGTACCTTTTGTATAATGGGTCAGCGACTTATATTCAGTAGCAAGGTTAACCATCTAGGGGAGCCGTAGAGAAATCGAGTCTTAACTGGGCGTCGAGTTGCTGGATATAGACCCGAAACCAGGTGATCTAGCCATGGGCAGGTTGAAGGTTGAGTAACATCAACTGGAGGACCGAACCGACTAATGTTGAAAAATTAGCGGATGACTTGTGGCTAGGGGTGAAAGGCCAATCAAACCTGGAGATAGCTGGTTCTCCCCGAAATCTATTTAGGTAGAGCCTCGGACGAATACTACTGGGGGTAGAGCACTGTTAAGGCTAGGGGGTCATCCCGACTTACCAACCCTTTGCAAACTCCGAATACCAGTAAGTACTATCCGGGAGACACACGGCGGGTGCTAACGTCCGTCGTGGAGAGGGAAACAACCCAGACCGCCAGCTAAGGTCCCAAATTACAGCTAAGTGGGAAACGATGTGGGAAGGCTTAGACAGCTAGGATGTTGGCTTAGAAGCAGCCATCATTTAAAGAAAGCGTAATAGCTCACTAGTCGAGTCGGCCTGCGCGGAAGATGTAACGGGGCTAAGCTGTAAACCGAAGCTGCGGCAATGCWTTTTAWGTATTGGGTAGGGGAGCGTTCTGTAAGCCGTTGAAGGTGWGTTGTAAAGCWTGCTGGAGGTATCAGAAGTGCGAATGCTGACATGAGTAACGATAATGGGGGTGAAAAACCTCCACGCCGGAAGACCAAGGGTTCCTGTCCAACGTTAATCGGGGCAGGGTAAGTCGACCCCTAAGGCGAGGCCGAAAGGCGTAGTCGATGGGAAACGGGTTAATATTCCCGTACTTCTTACAATTGCGATGGGGGGACGGAGAAGGCTAGGTGGGCCTGGCGACGGTTGTCCAGGTTCAAGTGCGTAGGCTTGAGAGTTAGGTAAATCCGGCTCTCTYTAAGGCTGAGACACGATGTCGAGCTACTACGGTAGTGAAGTCATTGATGCCATGCTTCCAGGAAAAGCCTCTAAGCTTCAGATTGTAAGGAATCGTACCCCAAACCGACACAGGTGGTCGGGTAGAGAATACCAAGGCGCTTGAGAGAACTCGGGTGAAGGAACTAGGCAAAATGGTACCGTAACTTCGGGAGAAGGTACGCTCTTGACGGTGAAGTCCCTTGCGGATGGAGCTATTGAGAGTCGCAGATACCAGGTGGCTGCAACTGTTTATTAAAAACACAGCACTGTGCAAAATCGTAAGATGACGTATACGGTGTGACGCCTGCCCGGTGCCGGAAGGTTAATTGATGGGGTTAGACKTARGTCGAAGCTCTTGATCGAAGCCCCGGTAAACGGCGGCCGTAACTATAACGGTCCTAAGGTAGCGAAATTCCTTGTCGGGTAAGTTCCGACCTGCACGAATGGCGTAATGATGGCCACGCTGTCTCCACCCGAGACTCAGTGAAATTGAAATCGCTGTGAAGATGCAGTGTACCCGCGGCTAGACGGAAAGACCCCGTGAACCTTTACTACAGCTTGGCACTGAACATTGACCCTACATGTGTAGGATAGGTGGGAGGCTTTGAAACCGGTACGCCAGTATCGGTGGAGCCGTCCTTGAAATACCACCCTTGTAGTGTTGATGTTCTAACTTAGACCCGTTATCCGGGTTGAGGACAGTGCCTGGTGGGTAGTTTGACTGGGGCGGTCTCCTCCCAAAGAGTAACGGAGGAGCACGAAGGTGGGCTAATCACGGTTGGACATCGTGAGGTTAGTGCAATGGCATAAGCCCGCTTGACTGCGAGAATGACAATTCGAGCAGGTGCGAAAGCAGGTCATAGTGATCCGGTGGTTCTGTATGGAAGGGCCATCGCTCAACGGATAAAAGGTACTCCGGGGATAACAGGCTGATACCGCCCAAGAGTTCATATCGACGGCGGTGTTTGGCACCTCGATGTCGGCTCATCACATCCTGGGGCTGAAGTCGGTCCCAAGGGTATGGCTGTTCGCCATTTAAAGTGGTACGCGAGCTGGGTTTAGAACGTCGTGAGACAGTTCGGTCCCTATCTGCCGTGGGCGTTGGAAGATTGAAGGGGGCTGCTCCTAGTACGAGAGGACCGGAGTGGACGAACCTCTGGTGTTCGGGTTGTCATGCCAATGGCATTGCCCGGTAGCTAAGTTCGGAATCGATAACCGCTGAAAGCATCTAAGCGGGAAGCGAGCCCTGAGATGAGTCTTCCCTGACCCCTTGAGGGTCCTAAAGGGTTGTTCGAGACTAGAACGTTGATAGGCAGGGTGTGTAAGCGTTGTGAGGCGTTGAGCTAACCTGTACTAATTGCCCGTGAGGCTTAACCATACAACACCCAAAGGGTTTTGATGGACTCAAAGTTAAAGGGTTGTTCGAGACTAGAACGTTGATAGGCAGGGTGTGTAAGCGTTGTGAGGCGTTGAGCTAACCTGTACTAATTGCCCGTGAGGCTTAACCATACAACACCCAAAGGGTTTTGATGGACTCAAAGTAGAACATTGAATGTGTAAMYACAGAACTTAAAACAGCTTTCCAGATTAAAGAATTTGCTTGGCGACCATAGCGTTGTGGACCCACCTGATTCCATGCCGAACTCAGAAGTGAAACGCAATAGCGCCGATGGTAGTGTGGGGTTTCCCCATGTGAGAGTAGGACATCGCCAGGCTTTAAATACCTTGTTTGAGATAAATATCTTGAGCAAAATTATGCTGATATAGCTCAGGTGGTAGAGCGCATCCTTGGTAAGGATGAGGTCCCCAGTTCGAGTCTGGGTATCAGCACCAGTAAAGAATTTTACTTGGCAACCATAGCACTTTGGACCCACCTGATTCCATGCCGAACTCAGAAGTGAAACGAAGTAGCGCCGATGGTAGTGTGGGGCTTCCCCATGTGAGAGTAGGACATTGCCAGGTTCTTATTTAGACTCAAGAGTCTGACCAATGCGGAGCGGTAGTTCAGTTGGTTAGAATACCGGCCTGTCACGCCGGGGGTCGCGGGTTCGAGTCCCGTCCGCTCCGCCACTTACTCTAGGCCTCAGCATAAATGCTGGGGTCTTCTTGTATGTACGATATTATTTTTGGGCTACGATCTATCCTAGGCCTCGGCAGCAATGCTGAGGCTTTTTCATATGTATCGGTATTTATCCGAAACTTCCCATTGAAACGTTACAAAACTGCCCCTAGGGCTATTTTTTCTCGTTTAAGCTCCAATCGTACGCATAGCTGAATTTGCTGTTTAAGTCTGATAGTTCTGGACGATACTTGGCTAGGTGTTGAACTAGTTGTTGCTTATTACCAAAGTCATCAGCAAACCAATCATAGATGGATGACAGCTGTATTTTGCCGTTCTCGATGAGAACGCCTTTATTACTGTTGATGAAGGTCTCTGCAGCGCGCTCAAGCAGCATTTCCATGTTTTCTGCTGTGAAAGCTTGAGATTGTAAATTGGGGCAACCTAAACTAGCACAGTTAACTGCATAGTGAGTTCTGGGGTCGTTCCAAATAGGCCGTAAGATACGGTGCTCAATGTCGTTGAGCGTTAGTGCTTTACCATTAATCGTAACGACTTCGTCATCCCAAGGACCAAAACTGAAAAATCCACCCAATTTGGTGATGGATGTGATTGGGTAAGCATCTAAAACCAATTGGATTGTCAGCGCATTATATAAGTTCACCCAGTAGGCGTATTGCTCTGCCTTGTTTAGCTGGAGTGGATTGATACGACTCAGTTGTGTTAGGTATCGATTGAGCTGTTGTTTTCCTTGGGGGTTAACAGAGGAGTACCTAAAAAGAGTGTATTCACCTTCGGTGGTGAGGTAGCTATCAAGCAACTGCTGCCAAGGTTGATGATTAACCTTTGTTATACTGGAATCGTTATGACTATTCCAATAAGGCCAAAGTTCCGATTTAGGTGCTGAGAAGGCTTGAAAAGGTATTAATGTGAGGAAAAAAGTAAAGAGTAAGCGCATGGTAAGCCCTGTGATAATAGTGTTATAGTTTTAGACCGCGCTTACTAAGAATATCTTTCAAAGCTAGATAAATGGCTTTTCTCTGAGCAAAGCCTTCTCCTCATTCAAGCTTTTTCACTCGCCATATCGCAGCTATACAAGCCAAGATAGTCCCTTGATAAGGCTTTTTGGCAGTGAGCTAATAACTTAGTTTGGTAGTGAATTGTGGTGTTGTAGATACTGCTGAGCTTGTGTTGCCCCCATATAACGAGCCAGTGTTTTGAGCGGCACTTGCTTAAGGTCTACTACGATTAATCCATCTAAGGCGTTGTTGAATGAGGGGTCAACGTTAAATGAGATTAGCTTGCCGTTTAGGCCGAGATATTGGCGTAATAGAACGGGGACCCCCTTCCCATCATCGATCCTTGCAATGACTCTGGATAAAAGCTGAAGATCCGCAAGAGCGGTCAGCATGCTCGTGTTCCAGTTCGTATTCTGAGTGGGAAGCGGATTGGATGGGGTCACATATTCCGCTTTCTCAGAGTCGTAATGATGTAAGGTCATGGTTTGCGCAAGTAATTGTCTGGCCTGCTCGCTGTAGTCATTACTGATACTTACGGGACCAAATAAGTGTGTATAGCTTGGATTGCGGTGGACAAAAGTTGCAATCCCTTTCCAAAGCAGTAGCAGGGCACCCATGCTTTTTTGGTAGTGTTCATCAATCACAGAGCGGCCCATTTCAATTGAGCTTCCCATAGTATTAAGAAAGTCTTTACCGTAATGAAAGAGAGTCCGAGAGTATAACCCTTCTAAACCTTGATGCTGCATCAGCTCATCAACTAAACCGAGACGATATGCTCCAACGAGCCTTTCGTTGTCCTTATCCCAGATGAAAAGATGCTTGTAGTGTCGATCAAACTCATCAATATCCAGTGCCAGGCCGGTTCCTTCGCCCACTTTGCGAAAATTGATTTCTCTTAGCCGACCAATCTCATGCAGTATTGAGGGGATATAATCGGCATCGGTGCAGTAGACTTCAAACTCACCACTGGTCAGTAGATGATGCTCACGTGGTAGCGCGTTGAGGTCGATTTTTAACTCTCTAACCGGAAGAGCGTCAGATATGGGCAAGGGTTGTGACTCAAGTGCTTTTGCGTCAGTTTTGGTTAGGGTTTTGTTTTGCAGTAAATAAGTATTAAGTCGTAGATAGTTAACGATTTGTTCATCCGTCAGCCCATTAACCTCTTTATATCGAATCGCTGAACCGATTGAAATATTGATGGGCTGCTGAGACTTGTTGAGCAGTTCTCTTCCTAACATTAAGGTTCTCAATAGAGGATGAACTTTACCTGCCATGTAAAATCGTTTCGAATTCTGGCCATCTATAAACACAGGAATGGTATTGGCTTTAGCTTTACGTACTAGGCTACTGACGGAGCGGCTCCATTCCTTATCTTCAATTCGCTGGCTTTTTGGATCGACCAGCTGGGAAACTTCTCCTGCTGGGAAGAGTAACAATAAGCCTCCTTTATCTAGGTGGCTGTGTGCTTGACGGAGGGCTTTTAAGTTAGCTTTGTGGGCGTTTTGTCCCTCAAAGACATCAACACCAATAAATAGCTGGTCAAGCTCTGGAACAGTTTTTAAATATTGGTTGGCCAGAATCTGAACATCGGATCTCACATGTAGCAGTAATTCTGCCAATATAACACCTTCTACGCAGCCGAGAGGGTGATTGGCGACAACGACAGTGGCGCCACTCTCAGGGATATGAGTCAAAGAGCCTTTAATCACACGATAATCAATGCCGAGGATGTCGAGCGTGAAACGAAGAAATTCTCTGCAGTCACATTTAGCTGGCTTCTGAGAGTAGTATTGATCAAGCTTGCTCAATCCGGTAACCCATTCAGCAAAATTTTCTCCTAAGCCAAAAGGTGTTTTCCGCGGGAGACGAAAAGGGCTCAAAACTTCCATACAATCCTCGGTGCTACGATGTTCAAATCAAGGCTAGGTTGATTTGATTGCAGTTTGAGGTCACTGTGATGAGAGATTTATGACCAAGCGGTGTCAGTTTGGTGACTGACAGGTAAATGGCAGTAGCCTTGGGTTTAGAGATGAAACTGTAAAGTCTTGCGGCAAACAAAGGGATAACTGATCGCAATTTATAAGGAGCAGGTATCTGAACAGGGAATTTACTGCTAGATTAAAAGGGTAGGGGAAGACTTATTACTAACAAAGCAATAGCATAGACTTGTCGCTAGGTGGTAATAGCAGAGTCAATAGACCTTCGATTTGCTGAACTGGAATCAACGGGAACCAAAGGTTCCCGTTGCTATATGTAAAGATTATTTGGATCGATGTACTGACATATGTGCCAATGTGACCAATGCCTCTTTATATTGGGACTCTGGCAGCACTCTCAATTCTGCGATAGCCTTGTCCGCTTCTTGATAGGCTTTCTGTCGGGTATATTCCAATGAACCAGTGTGCTCCATGGCTTCCATAATCGCTTCAAGCTTCTCCATACCATTAGATTTTTCTATTGCTTCGCGAATCATGCTTGCTTGTTCTGGTGAGCCGTGTTTCATCGCATAAAGAAGTGGTAGGGTAGGTTTTCCTTCAGCTAAGTCATCACCAACATTCTTGCCCATTTCATCACCATCAGATGTGTAGTCCATTACATCGTCGATGAGTTGGAAAGCTGTACCTAAATATTTGCCGTAATTCTGTAAAGCCAGCTCGACCTCTGCTGAGGAGTTGCTGAGGATTGCACCGATTTGTGTGGCGGCCTCAAACAGTCGAGCTGTTTTTGAATAGATGACCTGCATATAGCTTTCTTCGGTCGTTTCAGGATCGTTGCAATTCATGAGTTGCTGCACTTCACCTTCAGCAATTACGTTCACCGCATCGCTCATTAGCTTGAGGATCTTCATTGATCCTAGCTCGGTCATCATCTGAAAAGATCGTGTGTAAATAAAATCACCGACCAAAACGCTGGCGGCATTGCCGAAAGCGGCATTGGCAGTTGCCTTCCCACGACGCATATCTGACTCATCAACCACATCATCATGCAGCAAAGTGGCGGTATGAATAAACTCAATAAACGCAGCGGCTGTAGTATGAGCTTGCCCTTGATAACCAAGAGCACGAGCTGATAATACAGCAAGCAGAGGACGTATACGTTTACCACCACCACTAATGATGTAAAAACCTAATTGGTTGATCAAAGACACGTCAGAGTTGAGTTGAGCGTGAATCGTTTCATTCACTTTTGCCATGTCATCGGCAGTTAGCGCTTGGATAGCTTTAAAATCCATTGTAAATCCGGCTGAAGTTAGAACTTGTAAGGTCTTCTTATCTGACTTAATTACTGAATAATACACTAAAAAACGTTGATAAATACATGGCTAAAGGGCATGATTGCGGCACTTTTATCTGGCGATTAGCTTTTCGCCAATTTTTTCAAAATATGGCTTGTCATAGGGACATCTCTTCTGTAGAATCTGCGCCCTATTGATGATTAGTTTAGCGCACACCCACAATGCTCAATAAACAAGCATAAGGCTGTGCGGAAAAAGCGGAGTAAGATATGTACGCTGTTTTCCAATCTGGTGGTAAACAACACCGTGTAAGCGAAGGTCAAACTCTTCGTTTAGAGAAATTAGACGTAGAAACTGGTGCAACGGTTGAATTTGATAAAGTTCTTCTTGTTGCGAACGGCGAAGACGTTAAAGTTGGCGCTCCTCTTGTTGAGGGCGGCAAAGTAGTTGCTGAAGTTGTACAACACGGCCGTGGCGATAAAGTTAAAATCGTTAAGTTCCGTCGTCGTAAGCACTCTCGTAAGCAACAGGGTCACCGTCAGTGGTTCACTGAAGTGAAGATCACTGGTATCAACGCTTAATTATTAGGAGAGTTTAACAATGGCACACAAAAAAGCTGGTGGTTCTACTCGTAACGGCCGCGATTCAGAAAGCAAACGTCTTGGTGTTAAGCGTTTCGGCGGTGAATCTGTTCTTGCAGGTAACATCATCGTTCGTCAACGTGGCACTAAGTTCCACGCTGGTACTAACGTAGGTATCGGTAAAGACCACACTCTATTCGCTCTTACTGAAGGTAAAGTGAAATTTGAAGTGAAAGGTCCTAAGAATCGTAAATTCGTAAGCATCGAAGCTGAGTAATTCTCACTGAGATCTAGAATTTAGGCTTCTAGCTGAATTCAAAAGCCCTGCCGATTCGGCGGGGTTTTTTATTTGTAGTATGTTGGAATAGATACTAAGGCACTTTGTAAAAAGTCCCTCATTATATGTTCCTAAGTGGCAGAACGATCTGAGATTGTTGGGTGATCGATCTGATATTGGGATCTGCTAGAATTTATATCATTCACTGTCATTTGGGCTGTGAGATGATATTTGCAACGCAGCTACGTGATGTAGTAATTGGGCGGAGTAAGAGATGAAATTCGTTGATGAAGCGGTAGTTAAAGTTCAAGCCGGCGATGGCGGTAACGGTGTAGTGAGTTTCTGGCGCGAGAAATTCGTTGCGAAAGGTGGCCCGGATGGTGGTGACGGTGGCGATGGTGGTGACGTCTATATCCAAGCCGATGAAAACCTTAATACTTTGATCGACTACCGTTTTCAGCGCTTCTATGAAGCAGAGCGCGGTGAAAATGGCCGCGGTGGTAACTGTACGGGTAAGCGAGGAAAGGATAAGGTGTTGCGTGTACCTGTCGGTACTCGTGCAGTTGATATCCATACAAATGAAATTGTTGCTGAAGTTGCTGAGCATGGTAAAAAAGTCATGGTAGCGAAAGGTGGGTGGCACGGTTTAGGTAACACTCGCTTTAAATCTTCAGTAAACCGAGCACCACGTCAAAAGACGTTAGGTACTAAAGGTGAAATCCGAGAAATCCGTTTAGAGCTGTTGCTACTTGCTGATGTCGGTATGCTTGGATTGCCAAATGCGGGTAAGTCGACCTTTATTCGCTCGGTTTCTGCAGCTAAGCCAAAAGTGGCGGATTACCCATTTACAACGCTTATCCCGAGTTTAGGGGTTGTGAGTGTGGTTCCTGAGAAGAGCTTTGTTGTCGCGGATATTCCCGGATTGATCGAAGGGGCTGCGGACGGTGCAGGCCTTGGCATTCGTTTCTTGAAGCATTTAGAGCGTTGTCGCGTTCTGCTGCATATGATCGATATTATGCCGATTGATCAAAGTGATCCGATTCAGAACGCACTGACGATCATTGATGAGTTAGAGCAATATAGCGAAAAGCTTGCTGATAAGCCACGTTGGTTGATCTTCAACAAGGTTGATTTAATGCCCGAAGAAGAAGCTGACGAAGTGATCCAAAATATTCTCGATGCACTGGGTTGGGAAGAGGATTACTACAAGATCTCAGCGGTGAATAAGCAAGGAACCAAAGAGCTTTGTTACAAGTTGGCTGACTTTATGGAGAGTCTACCTCGTGAAGAAGAAGAGATCTCTGAAGAAGAGAAAGTTGACTTCATGTGGGATGATTATCATAAAGACGCAATGTCAGGCAAAGACGTCATTACTGAAGATGACGACGACTGGGATGACTGGGACGATGAAGAGGACGACGGACATGTGGTTTACGTCCGAGACTAGTCATTAAGTCCAATGAAAGCCGTAATGTTTCACGCATTACGGCTTTTTTATATTTAAATCAAATCAAACTCAGTTTATTTTGGTCACAATATCGGCTTTCTCAAGGAGTAGGAGACATTAATGGCTTCAAAACAACGCAGCGTTTCTCGTCTGATTGCACAGGCTGGTCAGATGCTGCTGGCTCATGGTGCTGAGAGTACATTAGTTGGAGATATAACAAGACGTATCGGTATTGCCAGTGGAATGGATGAAGTCGAAGTGTCTCTTTCCGCCAGCTCGTTGGTTGTTACTACGGTATATCAGGAGCACTGTATTACCACGGCACGCCGGAGCCCTGATCGTGGCATTAACATGCGTGTGATTACTCAGGTTCAGCGAATTTGCATTATGTTGGAGAGAGGAATTATCGATCATGTGCTAGCTCAGCGTAAATTAGAGCAGATCAGTCCCGAGCGGTATAACCGTTGGCTAGTGGTAGTAATGATAGGTTTGTCTTGTGCTGCATTTAGTCGCTTAGCTGGTGGTGACTGGGTGGTCTTTGCAATGACCTTTATTGCCTCTTCAGTAGGCATGGTCGTGAGGCAGGAAATTGGCCATCGTCATTTTAATCCTCTCATCAATTTTGCAGCTACCGCTTTTGTGACCACAGTGATTTCTGCGCAGGCTGTGATTTACGAACTTGGCAACTCGCCATTTATTGTTATGGCGTCTTCAGTTCTTATGCTGGTCCCGGGTTTCCCGTTGATTAATTCTGTGGCTGATATGCTGAAAGGCTATGTCAATATGGGGATTGCGAGATTTGTCATGGCGAGCTTACTGACCTTAGCAACCAGCCTTGGCATTGTGGCGGCAATGAGTTTAGTGGGGGTTTGGGGATGGGTACTATGACGTTATTTGAGCTCCTGTTTGGCCTGCTCAACGATATGTTGTTTGCTGCGATTCCTGCTGTGGGTTTTGCACTCGTATTCAATGTTCCTAAAAAAGCGCTGACCTACTGCGCTATAGGTGGCGCAGTAGGGCATGGAAGTCGCTATCTGATGATGCATTTTGGTATTCCTATTGAGTGGGCAACATTCTTTGCTGCAATGATTGTAAGTATGATAGGTATTCACTGGTCACACCGTTTTCTTGCTCACCCTAAAGTATTCACAGTTGCAGCGCTAATTCCTATGGTGCCGGGGGTGTTTGCGTTTAAAGCGATGATTGCGTTAGTTGAACTTAATCACCGGGGGTACAGTCATGAGTTGGTCGCCATGTTGATGGAAAATTTCCTTAAAGCAATGTTTATAATTGCAGGATTAGCGGTTGGCTTAGCGATGCCGGGATTGTTATTCTATCGCCGAAAGCCGATAGTATGAGACGTTTAAAGGAGTACCATTAATGATCATTAGCATGATCGCCGCTATGGCAAAAGACCGAGTTATTGGTAAAGACAACCAAATGCCGTGGCATTTGCCAGCTGATTTTGCCTGGTTTAAGCGTTGTACTATGGGGAAGCCTGTCATCATGGGCCGAAAGACATATGAATCGATTGGTCGTCCATTGCCGGGACGTCAAAATATTGTGATTAGTCGCGATGAAGGTCTCGTCATAGAAGGTGTCACAACAGTGTCTTCTATTGAGCAAGCGATAAAGGCCGCAGGCCAGGTTGAAGAGGTCATGATCATTGGTGGGGGGTTAATTTATCAAACCTGTTTGCCCCAAGCTGATAAGCTTTACGTAACTTATATCAATGCTGAAATTGAAGGCGATACGCAGTTTCCTCAGTGGGGGGAAGAGTTTGAAGAAAGCTATTCTGAAATTTACGAAGCAGATGAGAAAAACGCATACGGCATGCGTTTTGTGGTGTTAGAACGAAAAGGTTAACGACTTTTTTCTAAGTCACCAGCTAGGGCAGGTGAATGAGAGGCGTTTCAGTGACTCGTTGCTCCTCTCTAGCGCTGTAGTGATTTTTGGGTAAAAAACGTCTTATCTTCCCATCTTAGTAAAGTTAAATAACCTCCCCAGACGCAACCTGTATCTAGGCCGATAACCTCTTTGCCATCATAGCCTTCCAGTGCAGCCCAATGACCGAACAAGATAGTTTTGTCTATTGTTATTCGGCTTGTCAGTTTGAACCACGGTGTCAGAGTACCATCATTAACTTCTTTTGGCGGGCGTTTACAAGCCATATCGAGTCTGCCGTCTGAAAAGCAGAAACGCATGCGCGTGAAGGCGTTAATAGTATAGCGATAGCGCTCAAGGCCTGTTAAATTTTCGCTCCACCGGTCTGGCTGGTCGTCATACATGTTCTTGATCAGCCAAGCCCAGTCTTCACCTTGTAGGATGGTTTCTACTTCACGCGCATTCTTTCGTGCGTTATCGAGTGACCATTGTGGTGAAATTCCCGCGTGGCATAAAGCGAACTCTTCATGCTCAGCAAGAAGAGGCTGTTGTCGAAGCCAGTCAAGCAGCTCTTGTTTGTCATCCGCATCAAAGATGGGAGCTGTTTTATCTTTGTTTTTGACCTTGTGTACCCCTAACGACACAGCAAGTAAGTGTAGATCATGATTACCCAAAACCACTTTAGCTGACTGACCAAGTGATTTAATAAAGCGAAGAGTTTCCAGTGATTTAGGACCACGCGCAACCAAGTCTCCAGCGACCCAAAGTGTATCTACTTTTGGGTCAAAACTGACTTTTTTGAGGATTAGCTTCAGCTCATCGAAGCAACCTTGAATATCACCAACAATATAATTGGACACAAAAATTCCTGAATAACTTCTAGTTGAGGATGTTAGGTAGAGCGAGCCTGAAAGGCTCAATTTCAGTGACAAACTCTTGGCCTTTCTCATCCAGTAAAATGTATTGACCTTGCATGACACCAACGGGGGTTTCTAACGCTGTACCACTGCTATAGGTGTATTCATCACTTCCGGGAATAAAAGGTTGTTGACCCACCACGCCATCTCCTTCAACCGTCATTTGTTTGCCATTAGCATCAGTGATTAACCACCGCCGACTGATGAGCTGGACAGTTTGGTTACTCAGGTTTTTAATGGTAATAACGTAGGCGAAGACATAACGCTTTGAATCAGGTTGGGACTGTTCTGAAATGTATTTGGTATGAACTTGGACTTTAATACAAGGGTTGGCTTCCATGTAGACTCCTGCGTACAAGTCAAAAAATTAGAGTTGTAGACCAATAGGTTACAACTCTAATTATATGAAGATTATTTGTGGTTTGCGTCTAACCAGTTAGCTAAGTCAACGAATTGCTCTAGAGTAAGGTTTTCAGGACGCATACCAGGATTGATCCCCAGTT
Source organism: Vibrio sp. Isolate24 (assembly GCF_022398215.1). NCBI lineage: Bacteria > Pseudomonadati > Pseudomonadota > Gammaproteobacteria > Vibrionales > Vibrionaceae > Vibrio > Vibrio sp. Isolate24. Next base: position 1,841,273 of record NZ_JAKEUU010000001.1, on the reverse strand, counting down.
GCTCTAGAATTTCAGCGTTGACCAGAGATTTATAACAGTTACGAACGGTTTTACGTCTTTGGTTAAAACCTTCGCGACACACGCGATCCAACCAGTTAAGACTTGTTGCTGGATAAGGTAGCGTCTCGTAAGGAACAAGGCGAACAACAGCGGAATCGACTTTTGGCGGTGGAACAAATGCGGTTGGAGGGACTTCTAGTACTGGAACCACTTTACAGTAGTACTGCGCCATTACCGTTAAACGACCGTAGGCTTTCGTCCCTGGTCCGGCTGCTAGACGATTGACTACTTCTTTTTGCAGCATAAAGTGCATATCTTGAATATCTCTATGATATTCAAACAGGTGGAACATCAACGGTGTCGATATGTTGTAAGGCAGGTTACCAAAAATGCGTAACTTATTGTTAGGCTTAACCAGCTGTGTGAAGTCAAAGCGCATTGCATCGCCTTCATGAATGGTTAGCTTCTCGGCAAGATCTGGATGAGTTCTTAAGCGTTCGGCTAGATCTCTGTCAAGTTCAATCACGGTGAACTTATCGACTTCTTTACCGACCGGCTCAGTAATTGCGCCTAAACCTGGACCGATTTCCACCAAGTTTTGACCTGGCTTAGGATTAATCGCAGAGACAATCCCATCGATAATGTATGGATCGTTTAAGAAGTTTTGACCAAAGCGTTTACGTGCTTTGTGCCCCAAATGGACATCGTTTCTCATAGTGTTCTCAAGTTAACTGGTTTTCTTATCGACAAGCTCAATGGCATGAGCAAGTGACGTTGTAAAACTTCCTGTATCTGCATCACCTGTTCCTGCAAGCTCTAATGCAGTGCCGTGATCCACGGATGTCCTGATAAATGGAAGGCCCAGGGTAATGTTCACTGAACGCCCAAAACCTTTGTATTTTAGCACGGGTAAGACCTGATCGTGGTACATGCCTAGCACGGCATCGGCTTCGTTGAGGTATTTCTCATTAAAGATAGTGTCTGCAGGAAGTGGCCCGACAAGGTCAATACCTGCTTCTTGACGAAGTTTTTCCAATGTTGGCGTAATGGTTTCGATCTCTTCACGCCCCAAGCAGCCATCTTCACCTGCGTGTGGATTTAAACCACAGACATATATTTTAGGTGATGGAATAGCAAACTTCTCGACTAAGTCTTGATGGAGTATACGAACTATTCTCTGTAACCTGTCTTCGGTTACTGCTTTAGAGACATAGGCTAATGGAATATGAGTTGTCACTAAAGCGACTCTAAGCCCTTCAGTGGCTAACATCATTACAACCAGTGGCGTATTGGATTTATCAGCGAAGAACTCAGTGTGTCCGCTGAAGGCGACGCCAGCTCGGTTTATCACTCCCTTATGCACAGGGCCAGTGACAATAGCATCAAACTCACCATTCATACAGCCCAACGCGGCTCTTTCGAGTGTTTCTAACACATAGTGGCCATTTTTCTCATCGAGCTGACCCGCAATCACGGGGACATTAAGTGCAATATGATCGACAACCAACGAGCCAGCTTTCTGAGGGCTAGGAAGCGCTTCAGCATCATAATCAATAAGTTGTACGTCGATATTGAGTTGTTTAGCGCGTTGCTCAAGTAAGGCTTTATCGGCACTGACCACTATCTGATGTGGCCAGCTTTGCGTCGAAAGAGCTAAGACTAAATCGGGACCAATACCGGCAGGTTCACCTGCCGTTACGACAATACGTTTAATTGTCATTTTGATCTTCCTTGACGATTTCGACGAATGCGCTCGCGCGAATTTCTTGCAGCCACGCACCGGCCTCTTCGTTAAACTTACGGTTAAAGATAATGCGGTAAGCTTTGTTCTTCAGCGCAGAGTCAGTACGGTCAACCTCACGGCGATCCATCACTTCAACAATGTGCCAACCGTGTACGGTTTTGAATGGCTCACTGATCTGACCTACAGCGAGAGTATCCACCTGATGTTTAAATTCTGGGACGTAAAGGTCAGAAGTTTGATAACCTAACTCACCTTGCTGGGCGGCTGAACCTGGATCTTGGCTATATTGCTGAGCCATTTCACCAAAGGTTACCTTGCCGGATTGAATTCGTTGAGTAATGTCGAGAAGCTCTTTCTGAACGCCTTCATCGCTAAGGATCACGGTTGGTTTAATCAAAATATGACGAGCGTTCACTTCGGTGACTGCGACAGTCTCAAGTCCCTTTACGTCTTCAATTTTTAGGATATGAAAGCCAACACCGCTGCGAAATGGACCGATAATACTACCTTTATTCTGCAAATTGATTTGATCGGCAAAGATGGTTGGCATTTCTTCTTTACGCATCCACCCCCAATCACCACCTTGTAAAGCCTTAGGACCTTTTGAATAGGTGTAAGCCATGGTACTGAAATCAGAGCCTTGGTTGAGCTCATTAACGATCTGATTAGCTTTTTCTTCGATAGCGGCTTTGTCATCACCATCGTTTACACGTAATTGGATGTGGCCAATTTTATATTGTACTGTCGCGTTGGTCTCTTTAGCCAAAATATTGGCGAGGTTATCTACTTCAGCGGGCAAAATATTAATACGACGACGGACGAGTGCATTGCGAGCTTCATTTGCTGCAATCTCTTTACGCACTTGCTCACGGAACTGGGTATAACTTAAACCTTCTTGTGTCATAGAGGTGTTGAGTTGCTCCAGTGTCTGGTTGTTATTTTTGGCAATTTCATTGATCGCTTCGTTGAGACGATTATCGTCTATACGCACACCAATTCTTTCTGCTTCTTGCTGTTGGATAGTATCAACGATGAGTTTTTCTGTGACCTGTTCGCGCAATGTTGCTTCATCTGGTAGTGACTGATCATTCTTCTTAGCATTGGCTCGAATGGTCTTGAGTGAAGTTTCAATATCACTCTGTAATACCACTCCGCTATTGACAATAACCGCGACTTTGTCCAGCTCGACAGGTTCGGCTTGCACAAAAGAAAACTGGCTGGCTGCAATCAATCCAAGTAAGGTTTGCTTCCAAAATTTCATCAAATGTCCTGTTAAAAAATGAACCTGTGCTTTTAGACCACAGGCTGTTAAATTAGTTGTTTAAGAAGAATGGTCGGCCGTAACCCAACGAACTATTCGCGCTATCAGCCCCTGTGACACCAGAATCAGAGCCAATAGCGGTACCAAATCCAATAATACCAAAGTTAAAACTGAAGTTGTTTTCATAAGTTGGTGTCGAGTCAGGGTAGCTTGAGAAACTCGGGCTCCAACTACGAAGCTGATTGCTGTAGTTAAAACCAATATACCAACAATCTGAGGTGTAGCTTAACCCAGCTAGCCATTCCAGTTCTTCATCAGTGGTTAAGTCGTAAAAATATTGAGCATTGGCTCGCCATTTTTGTGAAATTTGGTAGCCTGCTATGACACCTGCCTGAGAAATGCCATCTTCCGTTATCGATTCTAGATCGCCAATACTGTCACCAAGAGTACTTTCTATGTAGCTACGCGTCACGTAGCGATAGTTACCTTGAATAAAACCATCGGAGAAGCGATATTCCAGAGTGCTATTGCCAAGCTGAACTTCACTGGTATCAATGTCATACTGAATACCGCCATGGTAGAAGAGATAGTCATCATAGTTGAAGTCCATTTCGACTGCCCATGCAGAGTAATCTGATTTGTTATCTTGATTAGCGATATTGGAATTCTTCGTATCTTTATCAAGATAGAATATTTGTCCGAATGAGATATTTAGACGCTCTTTGTACTGGTCGTCAAAAAATCGCGTAGAGGCACCATAGCTAAATTGATTGGCAGCGGCAATGCGGTCAACACCACTGTATTTGCGGCTGCGAAATAAACCATAATAATCGGTTTGTAGTAAGGTGCTATCGTAAAGGTAGATTTCACTTTGATCTTTTTCCGGCACATACAGGTATTGCACTTGGGGTTCAAGCGTCTGAGTGTAGTTATCAAAGATAACCGTATCTCTTTCCAATACTACGCCCGCGTGAGTACGAAATTCTGGAATGACGCGTGAGGTCGACTCTTTGAGGTTGTAGCCATCGTCACTAAAGTCGGAAAGGTCAAGTCCGCCCAAATCTTGTTGGTAGTAAGTTCCTAAGACACGGGCCTCGGTCGTCCAAGTCCCCCATGTGGTGCCGATTGGCATGGTGATACCTGGCTCGACATGTACTCGTGTTGCTGAAGGCTTGTTAGGATCGTCAGTATCAAACTGGGATACATGGCTGAGTACATCAAAATCAAGATAACGCATCAACTCGGGCGCATAGTAGTTAAACTCAAGTTGAGGTAGAAGACGGTAGGGGGTATTGCTACTGGTCGTAAGGACTTGGAAGTCTCGCGTAAGAATAGAGGCATCCCAGTTAGAAGAACGATAAGTGGCTTGTGCTTCTTGAATTAACTGCCCATCTTCTCGGTTACCTATTCCTGAGTCTAAATCGGTAAAGTATCGGATATCACTGACTTTGGAGTAGTCGATTTCGAATTTCCAACTTTCCTGAAAAATACCGTTGTGTTGCCATTGAAAGCCCCAGCGATCCCCTTGTTCAGGGTACTTTTTATCATCTGGTAAGTACTCAGATTTAAGAGTGCTGTAGCCGAGATCCGAAAGATAGCGGAACTCACTGTTTAGCTGAGTCCCCCGTTCCTGCATATGCTTGATAGTCGTTTCTAAATCATAGTTTGGTGCCAAGTTCCAGTAAATTGGCACCTCCATTTCAAAGCCATCGCTGGAGCCATAGGAGACGGTTGGGTATAAGAAACCTGTCTTACGTGTATCACCAATAGGTACCGTGAGGAAAGGGAGATAAAATACCGGCACGTTCATTATCTCGAAACGTGGGTTGTAGAAGGTCGCCTCTTCTTCGTTTTGATCAATGTCGATGCTCGACGCTTTCATTCGCCAAGATTTGTCGCCTTCAGGACAGGAGGTGATTGAGCCATCCTCGATTTCGTAAACGGCTTTACCTGTTTTTGAAACATAGACGGCTTCTCCGCGGCCCGGCTCACATAAGAATTTATAGTTCGTATTTTCCAGTGTCACTTCGTCAGTGTTCAACTTGTTGACGGCTTTATCTGAGATTGTTTTCAGCTCACCGTCACTGAATGTCACATTACCCTCAGCCACAACAATATTGTCTTGTTGATGTAAAGTAACATTGTCCGCTTTCATGCGTTTTTTGCCTTGTACAACCGTCACGTTGCCACTATAGGTGGCTTTGTCTCCGTTGATCGCTTCTAAGCTGTCTGCTTCAACGTTAATTGGCAGTTGATTTGCGTTTTCAGGCTCCTCTTCATTGACCAGACATTGATCAATAAGGTCTAATGTTTGGCATTCGCCAATGAACGGCATTTCTTGTGAAGTGTCTAGAGAGACATCTTCAGCTTGGGCCTGAGGCATAAGAAGTGCGGCACTAATTGAAGTGGCTAACAAGGTGCGAGAAAAACGTGGCATCGAGTTTTACTATCCTGTTGAACTTGATATATCCGGTGAATAGATGACCGAATGTAAAATAAAACGGCCCTTATAATAAAGGAATTTGTCGCTTACGGCACTATCAGACCGCTTTACTAAGAAAAAATTCAGAGATTGAGAACACATAATGCATATTTTTGGCAAGATACTTGGCACTTTTTTTGGTTTCTTGATGGGAGGGCCGTTTGGCGCCATATTTGGTCTGTTCTTAGGCCATCAGTTCGATAAAGCTCGCAGGTTGCGTCAAGCTGGTTTTAATTCCGGTTTCGGCGGTGGCCCCAGTCAGGCTGAACGACAAGAAGAGTTCTTTAAAGCGGCTTTTGCGGTGATGGGGCATGTAGCCAAAGCGAAAGGGCAAGTTACTCGTGAAGAGATTCAGTTGGCGACAACCATGATGGATCGTATGAGCTTGCATGGGGAGTTACGCCGCGCTGCGCAGAATGCATTTCGTGAGGGGAAGGAGGCGGATTTTCCGCTCGAAACCGTTCTAGAAAGAGTGCGTATTTCCGCTGGTGGCCGATTTGACCTGATGCAGTTCTTCTTAGAGTTACAGATCTCAGCCGCCTTTGCTGATGGAGATATTCATCCAAGTGAACGTAGTGTCTTGCATAAAGTGGCAAAAGGGTTGGGTTTTTCCTCAGAGCAGCTAGAGCAACGATTACGTATGCAGGAGGCTGCATTCCGCTTTCAGCAAGGAGGCTTTAGTGGACAATCTGGAGGTGCTCACTCCCATCAATCGAGTGGTTGGCAGCAAGCCTCGACTGCGGATCAATTAAGTGATGCATATAAGTTATTGGGTGTCGATAGTAGTGCGGAGACAAAAACGGTTAAACGTGCTTACCGTAAACTGATGAATGAGCACCATCCTGACAAGCTAATGGCAAAAGGCTTACCACCAGAAATGATGAATGTAGCCAAAGAGAAAGCTCAAGAAATCCAGAATGCTTATGACTTAATCAAAAAGGCCAAAGGTTTTTAATATTAGATACAATCGAAAGTAAAAAGCCTGATGAGTTTCCTCATCAGGCTTTTTTGTATTTGGTGGCCCCTCGCAGACTTGAACTGCGGACCAATCGATTATGAGTCGACTGCTCTAACCACTGAGCTAAGGGGCCGTTAGGAGGAGAATTATAGGGTAAGCCGATAGGGCTGTCTAGATACTTGATAGGGTAAATGCGCTTAGATTTTATCCAGTTAAATCATTTGGATACAAAAAAGACGAGCAAGTGCTCGTCTTTTAATCAATTTGCTTGGTTACTCATCCAAGAAGCTGCGCAGAGTTTCTGAGCGGCTCGGGTGACGAAGTTTACGCAGTGCTTTCGCTTCAATCTGACGGATACGCTCACGAGTAACATCAAACTGCTTACCAACCTCTTCTAAGGTGTGGTCAGTATTCATATCGATACCAAAACGCATACGCAGAACTTTCGCTTCACGAGGTGTTAAGCCTGCCAGTACATCTTTCGTTGCCACTTTGAGGCTTGTAGAAGTGGCTGAATCAAGAGGTAGCTCAAGCGTGGTATCTTCAATGAAATCGCCTAGATGCGAATCTTCATCGTCACCGATTGGTGTTTCCATTGAGATTGGCTCTTTGGCAATCTTCAGAACTTTACGGATTTTGTCTTCCGGCATTTGCATGCGTTCAGCCAACTCTTCCGGTAGTGGTTCACGACCCATCTCTTGCAGCATTTGGCGAGAGATTCGGTTTAGTTTGTTGATCGTCTCAATCATGTGAACCGGAATACGGATAGTACGTGCTTGGTCAGCAATCGAACGAGTGATCGCCTGACGGATCCACCAAGTTGCGTAAGTTGAAAACTTGTAACCACGACGATATTCGAACTTATCAACTGCTTTCATCAGGCCGATGTTACCTTCTTGAATCAGATCCAAGAATTGAAGACCGCGGTTGGTGTATTTCTTCGCGATAGAAATAACCAGACGTAAGTTCGCCTCGACCATCTCTTTCTTCGCACGGCGGGCTTTCGCTTCACCGATTGACATGCGGCGACTGATGTCTTTGATGTTCTGAACCGTAAGCGATGTTTCTTCTTCAATTACTTTTAGCTTCATGATTGAGCGACGAATATCATCCTCGCTACGACGGATCTTTTCCGCATACGGTTTATCTGAAGAGAGAATCTCATCTAGCCAAGCTTCGCTAGATTCATTGCCTGTGAAGAGAGTAATGAACGATTTCTTTGGCATTTTGCCATACTCAACAGACGCTTTCATGATCAGACGTTCTTGAGTACGTACACGCTCCATTGAGGTGCGCAGCTCTTCAACTAGGTAGTCAAATTGTTTAGGCGTTAGACGGAATTCTTTGAAGACGTCGATAACCATCTCATGGGCAAGTGTCGCTTTCGGACTCTCGTTGCCATACTCGTTACAAGCAAGCTGATAGTTCTGGAAAGTGTTACGCAAAGCCGTGAACTTTTCTAGAGCAAGCTCAGGGTCGATGCCTGTATCTTCCTCTTCTTCATCGTCCTCAGACTCTTCCGCGTCTTCTTCTTCAGCATCTTCATCTTCAAGATCTGATTCTGCAAGTTCAGAACCGATATGCGTAGCCGTTGGGGCCGCTGTTTCATCTGCGTCTGGGTCGACGAAGCCCGTGATAAGATCGGTGAGGCGAAGTTCTTCTGCCTGAACCTTATCAAACTGCTCAAGAATATATGGGATCGTTCCTGGATACTCAGCAACCGCATTTTGAACTTGGTTAATACCATCTTCAATACGCTTTGCAATATCGATCTCACCTTCGCGAGTCAGTAGCTCTACGGTGCCCATCTCGCGCATGTACATACGTACTGGGTCAGTGGTGCGGCCGATTTCATTTTCTACGCTTGATAGCGCAGCAGCAGCAGCTTCAGCTGCATCCTCATCGGTGATTGTATCGTCATCATTCAGTGCAAGATCATCAGCATCCGGAGCAGTTTCCACTACTCGAATACCCATGTCGTTGATCATCTGAATGATATCTTCGACCTGCTCGGAATCTACGATTTCTGCTGGCAGGTGGTCGTTTACTTCTGCGTAGGTCAGATAGCCTTGTTCCTTGCCTTTAATGACAAGTTGTTTTAGCTGTGACTGCGGATTTTGATCCATAGACGGTATCCAACTTAGTATCTGGTGAAGGAATTAGTATGCGAGTGCAAACCACACATATTAACAAATTAATTTGTTGCTGACTATTCGAACAGGGTTACGCTTTTAAATCTAGCATCAATGCTAGCAGCTCCCTTCTCTCTTCGGTTGATAAACCGACACTTCTTTCTTTGGCCTGCAGATCTTCAATTTGTTTTTCGACACACTGAGCCAATATTTTGTCCAGCGAGTCTAAAAAAATATCTTGTTCATTGTCTTCATCGAGCGGAATTTCCCACCCTGCTAAACGAGACAGTAGAGCATCATGGCTCGTATTTCGCCAGTGTTCAGTCAACTGGCCTGTGCTTACATTGGGGTGCTGATGACAATATTCAAGCACCTCAACGAATAAACTTAATCCAGGTACCGCTAAGCCTTTCACACTCGAGAGATCTGGTACCATTTGAGCATAGCTCGGATTTTGAATAAGCAAAGCGATAACCTCTCGCATTGGAGTCCGTTTGATCTCCTTATGTGGTTGAGGTCTGGTTTCAGGGCTGCTTGTTATTAGAGAGTTCAAAAACTTTTGTAGCTGGAAGTCGCTCCAACCAGTTCCTAGTGTTAACTCTTTCCACAAGTACGCTTGTAAAGTAGGGTCCGTCGTTTTATTTAACAGTGGTGCTGCGTTAGTAGCGACGTATGAACCCCAGCGCTTAGGATCTGTATCAGGGGCGTCTTTTTTGATTTCGCTAAGTAAAAAGTCGATTAATGAGTCAGCATTATCTATTTCTGCCTCAAGAGCCTCTTTGCCAAACTTTCGAACGAAACTGTCAGGGTCTTCACCATCGGGCAAGAACAGTACCTTTAGGATTTTGTTGGCATTTAGGAAGGCCAAAGCATTTTCCATAGCACGCCTAGCTGCTTCACGGCCAGCTCGATCACCGTCATAGCAACATACTATAGTATCAGTTTGGCGAAATAGCTGGCGAATATGATCGTCAGTAGTAGATGTGCCAAGAGAAGCGACCGCGTAGTCAATACCATACTGCGCTAGTGCCACCACATCCATATAGCCTTCGACAACCAATATCTGTGGCGGCTCTCGATAGGCCTGCATCACCTCATAAAGCCCGTAGAGCTCTTTCCCTTTGTGGAAAATAGGCGTTTCAGGAGAGTTAAGGTATTTTGGTGTGCCATCGCCAATGACTCGCCCACCAAAACCAATCACTCGGCCTCGTCGGTCGCGGATCGGAAACATCACCCGGCCGCGAAAGCGGTCATAGCGGTTACCTTTATCGTTCTCAATCAGCATACCACCTGATACAAGCAAATCTTGAGCTTGTTTCTGTTGACCAAAGTTTTTCCGCACCAGATCCCATTCATCAGCGACATATCCGATGCCAAACTTCTGAACGATTTCACCAGATAAACCACGATCTTTGAGGTAGTCAATTGCGACCTTACTGGTAGAAAGTTTGAGCTGGTCTCGATAGAACTGCGCAATCCCAGTCATCAAATCGTAGAGGTTACGTTTTTGCTCGGTATTTGCTTGAGGCTGATTGGAAGGAAAGCGGCCACCCTGACGCTGCTCTCTTGGCACATCAATCCCAAGATAAGAGGCGAGTTCTTCAATGGCTTCAGGGAATTCAAGGCGCTCATATTCCATCATGAAGTCGATGGCATTGCCGTGTGCCCCACAGCCGAAACAGTGATAAAACTGCTTTTCTTGGCTAACACTAAAAGAAGGTGTTTTCTCGTTGTGGAAAGGGCAGCATGCGCTGTAGTTTTTGCCTTTTTTCTTAAGTTTTACCCGAGCGTCAATGATATCGACGATATCCAGTCGAGCCAGTAGGTCATCAATAAAACTGCGGGGAATGTGTCCTGCCATAAAACCTAACAAAGAAAGAAAAGACTAATCTAGATACAAACAAGCCGTGCGTTCCAGAGGATAGCACGGCTTGCTGCAATTTGGCTTGGGTAATTAACCGAGTTTAGCGCGAACTAAACCACTTACTTTACCCATATCTGCACGCCCTTGAATTTGAGGCTTAAGCACGCCCATTACTTTACCCATGTCTTGCATGCCCGCAGCACCTGAATCAGCAATAGCACTCTCAATAAGTGCCGCCACTTCTTCATCAGTTAGCGGTTGAGGCATAAAGTCCTCAAGTACAGCAATCTCAGCTTGCTCAGCATCGGCAAGATCTTGACGACCTGCGGATTCAAATTGAGCGACAGAGTCGCGACGTTGTTTAACCATTTTCGTCAATACAGCGAGAATATCGTCGTCGCCCAGAGTAATCTGTTCGTCAACTTCACGTTGCTTGATCGCGGAAAGAGCTAAACGAATAGTGCCAAGGCGCAGTTTATCCTTGGCTTTCATCGCTAATTTTTGCTCTTCTTTGAGAGTATCAATCAGAGCCATAACTAGAATCCTTTTGGACTTAGTTATTAGTACAGGCGAACGCGACGAGCGTTTTCGCGAGCTAGCTTCTTAGCGTGACGCTTTTGAGCCGCTGCTTTAGCGCGTTTGCGAACTGTAGTTGGCTTTTCGTAGTGCTCACGACGACGCACTTCAGAAAGGATACCTGCTTTTTCGCAAGAGCGTTTGAAACGACGTAGAGCAACGTCGAACGGTTCGTTTTCACGTACTTTAACTACTGGCATATGCCTTTCACCTCAGGGGTTATTCGTTAATGCTGACTTCACAGTACCGAGCTTTAATGCTGGCCTATAATCAGCTTGATCAAAAATGGTGCGGAATTTTAATCCGATCACATAGGCTTTGTAAAGCCCTTTGTCGTCTATTCAGTATACAAAATTTGTTTGCGAAGCCAAGCCGAGGTAAGATTGCGCCAATTTTGAATCAGAGATTAAGACACCTAGGTTAAACCATGCGCATTATTGGTATTGAAACCTCATGTGATGAAACAGGCATCGCGATTTATGACGATGAGAACGGCCTGCTTTCTCATAAGCTATATAGTCAGGTCAAACTGCATGCTGATTACGGTGGTGTGGTTCCTGAGCTTGCTTCACGAGATCATGTTAAGAAGACGATTCCATTGATTAAAGCGGCAATGGCGGAAGCTAACCTGTCGCCAAAAGATATCGATGGTGTGGCATATACGGCTGGGCCAGGATTAGTCGGTGCGTTATTGGTTGGCGCTACTATTGGTCGCAGCTTGGCATATGCTTGGGGTGTCCCCGCAGTGCCAGTTCACCATATGGAAGGCCACCTCCTTGCGCCTATGTTGGAAGATAATCCTCCACCTTTCCCATTTGTGGCGGTATTGGTTTCTGGTGGTCACTCAATGATGGTTGAAGTGAACGGGATTGGTGAATATAAGATTCTCGGTGAGTCTATCGATGACGCCGCAGGGGAAGCATTTGATAAAACAGCTAAACTGATGGGGTTGGATTATCCTGGTGGTCCACTGCTTTCTAAGTTAGCTGAAAAAGGCACGCCAGGGCGCTTTAAATTCCCACGCCCAATGACGGACCGACCAGGCTTAGACATGAGCTTCTCTGGCCTGAAAACGTTTACGGCGAATACTATTGCCGCAAATGGTGATGATGAACAAACACGCGCGGATATTGCTTTGGCATTCGAAGAAGCGGTATGCGCGACATTAACGATTAAGTGTAAGAGAGCGCTAGAGCAAACTGGCTTTAAACGTATTGTCATTGCGGGTGGCGTGAGTGCCAATCGTCGTTTACGCACTGACCTAGAACAACTTGCGCAGAAAATCGGTGGTGAGGTTTATTATCCACGTACTGAGTTTTGCACTGATAACGGTGCGATGATTGCTTATGCGGGTATGCAACGACTTAAAAATGGAGAGCTGGCTGACCTGTCTGTACAAGCAACACCTCGATGGCCTATTGATCAGCTAGAACCCATCGCTTAATTTGTTTTCTATATGTAAGTACAAGGCCGCTCTTGAGAGTTGGCCTTTCTTTTTTGGCTGACAGAGAAAACATCCGAGGTGTTAATTTTGTCATTAATGATATTCTTGGATTTTATAAATATAAATAATGGAAAGAGCCATGAATAAATTTGCGGTAGATGGCCATCAAATGGCGTATCAGGATATTGGTCAAGGCCCTGTTATCGTATTTGGTCACAGTTACTTGTGGGATAGTCAAATGTGGGCTCCCCAAGTAGACGTATTAAGCCAAAGTTATCGATGCATAGTGCCCGATTTTTGGGCGCATGGTGAATCAGACTTTGCCCCATCCTCTACTTCCTCACTTGTGGACTACGCAAAGCAAATTATTGCACTGATGGACCATTTAGATGTCGAGGAATTCTCTATCATTGGTCTTTCTGTTGGTGGTATGTGGGGCAGTGAGGTGGTTAATTTAGTGCCTGAGCGTGTTAAATCTCTGGTTATGATGGATACGTTTGTCGGTTTAGAACCAGAAGTGACCCACAAGAAATACTTCACTATGCTGGAAACGATCTCGGCTGCACAGATGGTGCCAGAACCTATCATTGATAGTGTAACACCGATGTTTTTCGCTCGAAATGCGGAGCAGGAATCCCCTAATTTAGTGGCTGCTTTTCGAAAGAGGTTATCCAACCTAAAAGGACAGCAGGCAGCGGAAGTTGCACGTATGGGACGCATGGTGTTTGGTCGTCGAGACCAAATCGAAGATATTGAAAAGTTTGCGTTACCTGTATTGATCGCTGTCGGTCAGGAGGATATTCCCCGTCCGGTACTCGAATCGTATTTAATGAATGACTGCATTTCAGGCTCAGAGCTGATTCAGGTGCCGAAAGCTGGCCATATTGCTAACCTAGAGCAGCCAGAATTTGTCACTGCAATGTTGCAGAATTTCCTAGCGAAAATATACCTATAAACTCTAAGGCCTCATTCAGAGGCCTTATCTAAATCTTTCTTTTTCTCACCGACTTTAGGTTCCGTTCCTTCAACTAATCGTCTGATGTTTTGATGATGCCTAAACACAATAAGGCAACACAGCATAGCGACTGGTAAGGTGTATTGAGGTTTGATCATCCACGTATATAAAGGGGCCAGTAATACCGTGATGATAGCGGCAAGAGAGGAATAGCGAAAAACCAATGCGACTAATAACCATGTCACGATGATCATTGCGGTTAAGTCAAAGCCTATCGGGGCTATTGCTCCAAGCGCAGTCGCGACACCTTTCCCTCCTTTAAAATGGAAAAAAATCGGATACATATGGCCTAAGCAGGCAGCGATCGCAATCACACCAAGAATGATAGGGTCGATATTGAGGAAATATCCTCCCCAAACAGGAATGGTTCCTTTGAGCATATCGCAAAGCAAGACCGAAGCGGCGGCCTTCTTATCTCCGATTCTTAATACATTGGTTGCTCCGGGATTATGAGAACCTACCCCCCTAGGGTCAGGTAACCGAAGTAAGCGACAGATCAATACGGCACTCGAGATCGAGCCTAGTAGGTAGGCAAAAATGATCATGACAAGTGCTAGTGGAGTCATATTGAAGTTACTCGTTATTTAGAGATGTTAGCTAGGCAAGTAATTGATATCATATCGTGCTTAGAATACTCAAACTACCAACTGAGTGGTGTTTGAGATAAAAATAGTACGACTTTTTACCTGATTTGGGTATCCGACCTCTAAAGGAAGCAAAGCGCATGGATAAAGTATTTATCGAGCAGTTAGAAGTGATCACGACTATCGGCGTTTATGACTGGGAACAGGAAATCAAACAAAAACTGGTTCTGGATATTGAAATGGCTCATGACAACCAGCCCGCAGGGAAAAGTGATGACGTTGCAGATGCTCTAGATTATGCGCAAGTGAGTTCGGCTGTTTTGTCTCATATTGAATCTGGTCGTTTTTTGCTGGTAGAACGGGTTGCGGAAGAAGTTGCCCATCTCATTATGACTCAATTTAGCGTGCCATGGGTTAAGATTCGCCTGACCAAGCCTGGTGCGGTTCCTCAGGCATCTGGTGTGGGTGTCGTGATTGAGCGAGGCCAAGCATGAACACGACATACATTGGCGTTGGTTCCAATGTAGACAGGCATAAACACATTGAGGCAGCTATCAGAGAGTTATCTCTACTCGGTCAAAATCTACGCTTATCAACTGTTTATGAATGCGAAGCGGTTGGGTTTGAAGGAGAGGCGTTTTTTAATCTTGTCGTAGAAATGCAAACCTCGTTAGATTTATTGGAATTTGCACGACAACTGCGTCAAATTGAGCTCAAATGGGGGCGAGAAGAAAATGCGAAGAAATTTGAGCCACGAACCGTTGATCTCGACATCATCTTGTTTGGCCAGAATATCTCTGAGCATTCGCCAGAGCTTCCTCGCAGTGATATCTACAAGTACGGGTTCGTGATTGAACCACTGCATGAACTGTGCGCTGATCTTTGTGTTCCGGGAGATGGTCGCACGATCCACCAAATCTGGCTCGAATCTTCTTACCCAGAAACCTTAAACAAAGTTGAACTCTGGTTTAATAACTACACATAATTGAGTATCTAATGAGTTATTTTGAAGCTTTTATCCTTGCCTTAATTCAAGGGCTTACCGAATTTTTACCGATTTCCAGCTCGGCACACCTAATTTTACCATCGGCCATTTTGGGCTGGGAAGATCAGGGGTTGGCATTTGATGTAGCTGTTCATGTCGGCACATTAGCTGCAGTGATGATCTATTTTCGCAGCGAAGTGGTGGCATTGTTGTCGGCATTTTTTGCTTCGATCTTTAAAGGGGATCGCAGTAAAGAAGCCAAGCTGGCATGGATGATCATTCTAGCCACCATACCTGCGTGTGTGTTTGGCTTGCTAATGAAAGACTTTATAGAATTGTATCTGCGCAGTGCTTGGGTGATTGCGACCACCACCATCGTGTTTGGTTTGCTGCTGTGGTATGTCGATAAACACGCGAATCTAGCGGATGATGAGTATCAGGCAAATTGGAAGAAAGCCCTGTTTATTGGTGTTGCTCAAGCCCTTGCCATGATTCCAGGCACTTCTCGTTCTGGCGCGACAATCACGGCAGCATTGTACTTAGGCTTTACCCGTGAAGCGGCCGCAAGGTTTTCTTTCCTCATGTCTATCCCTATCATTTTATTGGCTGGTGGTTACTTAGGTCTGAAATTGGTGAGCAGTGGCGATCCTATTCATCTAGGTTTTTTGCTAACAGGGATCGTAACCTCGTTTATCAGTGCCTATATCTGTATTCACTTATTCCTGAAGTTGATTTCACGAATGGGGATGACTCCTTTCGTCATTTATCGACTCATCCTTGGCTTTGGTTTATTTGCTTTCTTGCTTATGCAGTAATTGCAGATAATAATCAGTATCTTCGTCAAGACCACGTGGCCTAATCTCGCCTGAAAAGCGACATTGTGGTATATAGGTGGTCTTTCTCTACCTCTTATTCTTAGAATATTTTATGCGGATTTTTGCCCTAACCTTACTTCTTTTATTAGGCTGGCTACAGTACACACTGTGGCTGGGGAAAAATGGCATTTCTGAATTTCAGTCGGTTAATGCTGAAATAGAAGTTCAGCATCAAGTGAATGGAAATTTGCAAAATCGGAATAATGAAATGTTCGCTGAAATTGATGACCTACGCCAAGGGCTTGACGCAATAGAAGAACGCGCGCGTCATGAATTAGGCATGGTCAAAGAAGGTGAGACGTTTTACCGCATTGTCGGAGATGAACGCTAGGCATGACAAAATCGAGTTTCTCTATAGTCGCTATTGTTCCAGCGGCAGGTGTCGGCAGTCGTATGCAGGCTGACCGCCCAAAACAGTACCTCACTATTAATGGTAAAGCCGTTCTTGAGCATACGGTTGAGAAGCTACTGCAACATCCTAAGGTAAGTACGGTTATCGTATCGATTACTGATGGTGATCCATATTTCCCATTGCTAGCTATTGCTCAAAACCCTCAGGTGATAAAAGTGGCTGGAGGAAAAGAGCGAGCTGATTCCGTGTTGTCGGGGCTCAAGTTTGTTCATGATCATCGGCTTGCTGATTGGGTGATGGTACACGATGCCGCCAGACCATGCGTAAAACAGCAAGATTTAGACAAGTTAATTGATGTGTCTTTACAACACCCTGTGGGCGGGATTCTTGCCTCACCGGTCAGAGATACAATGAAAAGAGCAAACAGAGATCAAAACATTGCTCATACTGTAGATAGAGAAGCACTGTGGCATGCACTGACTCCACAAATGTTTAAAACTGAGCAACTGACCACTGTGTTAGAGGAGGCGCTTTCACGAGGTGCCACCATCACTGACGAGGCCTCGGCCCTAGAGTGGTCCGGGCAATCTCCAGCTTTGGTTCAGGGCTCGGCAGACAATATAAAAATTACACAGCCCGAAGATCTAGCGCTCGCAGAGTTTTATCTCAATCGTAATAAAGGATAAATGATGATTCGTATTGGTCATGGCTTCGATGTCCATAAATTTGGTGGTGAAGGCCCGGTAATTATTGGTGGCGTTTCAGTACCGTACGAGCAAGGTTTGATTGCTCATTCTGATGGTGATGTTGCCTTGCATGCATTGTGCGATGCGTTGCTAGGGGCAATTTCTGCAGGTGATATTGGGCGGCATTTTCCAGATACTGATGATGAATGGAAAGGGGCTAATAGCCGGGATTTGCTTCGCGATGTGTACCGCCGAGTTAAAGAGCAAGGTTACATCCTTGGTAATGCCGATGTCACTATTATGGCTCAGGCTCCGAAAATGGCGCCTCATATTGACGCAATGTGTGAGGTTATCGCTCAAGATTTAGAAACTGACATCAGTAATGTAAACGTCAAAGCAACAACGACGGAGCGCCTTGGCTTTACTGGCCGTAAAGAAGGGATCGCGACGGAAGCCGTTGTACTCCTTATCAAACCACAATAAATCATGACGCCTTGGGAGTGAAAGCTTAGGGCGTAACGGTAATACTATGACTGATATTTTATCTTCCCTCGTTTATCTAAATGGCAAGCCTAAAGCAACAGGTAAGCTAAAAGCCAAGCCACAGCACTTTCAGGTTATTGAAAACTTGGGTTTTGCTTTTTCTGGTGAGGGAGAGCACTTGATGGTGCGAATCCGTAAAACAGGTGAAAACACCAGTTTTGTGGCAAATGAACTTGCTAAAGTGTGCGGCGTCAAATCAAAAGATGTCAGTTGGGCAGGGCTTAAAGATCGACATGCTGTGACGGAACAGTGGTTGAGTGTCCATTTGCCTAAAGGTGAGACACCTGACTTTAGTGCGTTTCTTGCTCAGTACCCCACTATCGAGATTCTTGAGACTTGTCGGCACAACAAAAAACTGCGTCCGGGAGATCTAGTAGGAAATGAGTTTATCATTACTCTGACGGAAGTGAGTGAGGTTGACGATGTTCTCAAGCGGTTAGAGTTAGTTGGCCAGTACGGTGTACCGAACTACTTTGGTAGCCAGCGTTTTGGGCACGACGGGAATAACTTGAGTGAAGCTCGACGTTGGGGGCGCGACAATGTTCGAACCCGTAATCAGAATAAGCGCAGCCTATATCTTTCAGCTGCTCGTTCATGGATATTTAATACCATTGTTTCTGCTCGTATTGAGCAAGAGCTGTTTAATCAGGTAATTGAAGGGGACTGCCTGCAAGCGCCTGAGGGAATCATGAGTGCAACCTCAGAGATGCTGGTGGAGTTAAATGAGAAGGTTGAAAAAGGAGCCCTACAGATCACGGCGGCAATGGCTGGTGATAATGCTTTACCCACAAAAGCTAAGGCTCTAGAACTTGAGCTACCTCACCTAGAGGCAGAACCGGATTTGATGGCTCTGATTCGCGGAAATCGTATGCGTCATGACCGTCGTAACATAGCACTGAAACCTCAAAACTTGACGTGGAAGGCAGAGCATGACGCGATCACCTTACGTTTTTCATTAGATGCGGGTTGTTTTGCGACCGCAATTATCCGCGAGTTGATCCAAGAACTGGAAGTGGAGCGCAGTTACGAATGAGCGAGAAAGCACTAAAAATCCTGCTCAGTAATGATGATGGTGTGCATGCCGAAGGGATTCATGCTTTGGCTGATGCTTTGAGAGATTTGGCTGATATTACTATCGTTGCCCCAGACAGAAATCGCTCCGGTGCATCAAACTCACTTACGCTCGAGCAGCCTTTGCGAGTAAAAGTGCTTTCGGAAGGAGTCTACTCTGTTCAGGGAACCCCAACCGATTGTGTGCACTTTGCGTTGAATGAGCTTATGAAAGTTGATCTGCCAGATTTGGTTTTAACAGGCATTAATCATGGGGCGAATTTAGGGGATGATGTGTTGTACTCTGGAACGGTGGCAGCTGCGATGGAAGGCCATTTTTTAGGGGTTCAATCGATCGCATTTTCATTGGTGGGTAAAACGCATTTTTCTACAGCAGCCCAAATTGCCCGTCAAATTGTCAAACAGCATCTATCGTCACCTATCCCTACTAATCGATTGTTAAATGTCAATATTCCGGATCTTCCACTTGAAGATGTGAAAGAAATCAGTGTGACTCGTTTAGGTGCGCGTCATCACGCTGAAGCGATGATCAAGCAGCAAGATCCACGAGGGCATGATATTTATTGGTTAGGGCCTCCTGGGAAGGAGCAAGATGCTGGGGAAGGGACGGACTTTTATGCTATTGAACAAGGCTTGGTTTCTCTGACCCCGTTGCAAGTTGATCTGACGGCACATGAGTCGTTACGCAGTATGGATAATTGGTTAAAGGACGAATAAGAATGACGAATCCCCATGCCGACCGATTGATTGACTTTTTGGTCGCCAGCGGCATTCAGGATCAAAGGGTGATCAACGCGATTTATACCGTACCGAGAGAACGTTTTGTATCTCAGGCTATGATGCACCAAGCTTATGACAACAATGCGCTACCAATTGGTCAAGGGCAGACTATCTCTCAACCGTACATTGTGGCAAAGATGACAGAAATGCTTGAACTTAGCCAGACAAGTCAAGTCTTGGAGGTTGGGACTGGATCAGGCTATCAAACTGCGGTGTTGGCTCAGTTAGTGGATCACGTGTATTCGATCGAGCGTATTAAATCGCTTCAATGGGAGGCAAAGCGCCGCCTTAAGCAACTGGATATCTATAATGTTTCAACTAAGCATGGAGACGGTTGGCAAGGTTGGGCTGCAAAAGGGCCATTTGATGCGATCATTGTCACTGCTGCGGCCGCTTCAGTTCCACCAGTGTTGCTTGAGCAGTTGGTTGAAGGTGGAATACTGGTGATTCCCGTCGGTGAGGATGTCCAAAAGTTACTCAAAATTACTCGCCAGAATAATGAATTTTTATCTCAAATTATTGAGGATGTGCGTTTTGTTCCCCTCATTGCTGGTGAACTCGCTTAACTATGATGCAGTGGTCTAAATTTTTTCCTGTTGTGGCTGTGAGTAGCATATTAATCGGATGTGCTGCTCATTCCCCAGCGCCAGTTTCAGGCTTAAACAAAGACTACAGCTCGATTTCCCGTGGGAGCTATCGAGGCAGTTACTACCAAGTCAAGAAAGGTGACACGCTTTACTTTATTGCGTACGTCACAGATAAAGATGTAAAAGATATCATTCGTTACAATGGTTTAACTAAGCCTTACACCATTTTTCCAGGCCAAAAATTGAAACTTTGGCAGCCTGCGTATAACCCGCCAGCGTATGGTGGTACTGGTGCGGGTACGGTATCCCCACCTGTGGCTGTTGCCGTAGCCTCAACTCCTTCTGTAAATTCGAGTAAAAACTCGAATCAATCAGTTAGCAACAAGGGCACACAAAGCAAACCGAGTGTGGCCAAAAAAGAACCAATTAAGAAGGTTGATCAATCAAAATCAAAGGAGTATGTTGGTTCTAAAAGTAAACAAAACGTTAACAAACCAGTCAGTGGTCCTAAACCAAAGAATGAGAAGATTTCTCGATGGTTATGGCCAACTAAAGGGAGGGTAATCAAAAACTTCTCAGCTGGAGACCAAGGGAATAAAGGCATCGACATTGCAGGACAGCGAGGTCAGCCGATATCGTCTACAGCTAGTGGCACCGTTGTATATTCGGGTAATGCACTGCGCGGTTATGGTAATCTCGTGATTATCAAACATAACGATAATTATCTCAGTGCTTATGCGCACAATGAACGGTTGCTCGTACACGAAGGACAAAGTGTAAAAGCAGGCCAGAAAATCGCAACAATGGGCAGTTCTGGAACCAACAGTGTTCGTCTACACTTTGAAATTCGCTATCAAGGTAAGTCGGTGAATCCAAAACGCTACTTACCCTAATACTTTATAGGTTTATAGCGACATTAGAAGTAGTAATGTCTTGCTAGCTCGCCAGGGGGAGGCGCTATGAGTATCAGCAATGCAGCAACGAAAGTCGAAGAGTTTGAGCTTGGACCTACAATGGAATCGATTCAAGCAAGCGAACAGACTACTACCAACCGCACCCAATCTGAGGACGCCAAAGAGGAATTTGACGCTTCCACAAAGAGTCTGGATGCCACCCAACTTTACTTAGGGGAAATCGGTTTTTCTCCGCTACTCACCGCAGAAGAAGAAGTGTTGTACGCTCGCCGTGCCTTAAGAGGCGACGAAGCTGCGCGTAAACGTATGATTGAAAGTAACCTTCGTCTAGTCGTAAAAATATCTCGTCGATATAGCAATCGTGGTCTTGCCTTACTCGACTTAATTGAAGAGGGCAACCTTGGATTGATCCGAGCGGTTGAGAAGTTTGACCCTGAAAGAGGTTTCCGATTTTCCACTTACGCCACATGGTGGATTCGTCAGACTATTGAACGTGCCCTGATGAATCAGACTCGTACCATTCGTTTGCCAATTCATGTTGTCAAAGAGCTCAATATTTATTTGCGTACTGCTCGAGAGCTATCACAAAAGCTCGACCATGAACCAACGGCAGAAGAGATTGCATCACAGCTGGATAAGCCTGTTGACGATGTCAGTAAGATGCTACGCCTCAACGAACGCATTAGCTCCGTTGATACACCGATTGGTGGTGATGGTGAGAAAGCGCTTCTGGACATTATTCCAGATGTAAATAACTCGGACCCAGAAGTATCCACTCAAGATGATGATATTAAGTCTTCATTGATCCACTGGTTAGATGAGCTAAATCCGAAGCAGAAAGAAGTACTGGCTCGTCGATTTGGACTACTAGGGTATGAACCCTCTACCTTGGAAGAAGTGGGACGAGAAATCAATTTAACTCGTGAACGCGTTCGCCAGATCCAAGTCGAAGGCTTACGCCGCTTGAGAGAGATCCTGATAAAACAGGGGCTGAATATGGAAAGTCTATTCAGTATAAACGAAGAATAAATTCTTAAGTGAAGAAAAAGCCTTGGCAGTGCCAAGGCTTTATTATTTTGTAGCGTGCTATCTATTGGTAATTAGCTTTCTTTAACACTACTTGGAAAAACTTTGACTAGCTTAATACGGTTTTCTTCCAGCTCGACAATTTCCATCGGATGCCCCGATACCTGAACACTCAAGTGGCTTTCAGGAATATCTTCTAGGTGTTCTAGAATCAAGCCATTTAATGTTCTTGGTCCGTCGGTCGGTAATTTCCACATCAGACCTTTGTTAATATCTCGAATGTTGGCGCTGCCTTCGATCAGGAAACTGCCATCGCCTTGGGGCGTGATTTCATCGGAGAGGCTTGGTGCAATGGACGTAGTAAACTCACCTACGATTTCTTCCAGAATATCTTCTAGAGTGATCAAGCCGATGATGTCACCATATTCGTTAACGATCAGGCCAATGCGTTCTTTATTGCGCTGGAATTTAAGTAGCTGAATATTGAGTGGTGTTCCTTCTGGAATGAAGTACACTTCGTCAGCGGCTCTCAGTAGTGTTTCTTTATTAAACTCGTTCTTTTCTAGCATTAAGCGATAAGATTCTCGTAAGCGTAGCATGCCAACGACTTCGTCAATCTGATCTCGGTAAAGCACGACTCGACCATGAGGTGAGTGGGTCAGCTGACGAACAATCGATTTCCAGTCGTCATTAATATCAATACCGGTAATCTCGTTTCTTGGCACCATGATGTCATTCACAGTCACATGCTCAAGATCGAGTATTGAGATCAACATATCTTGGTGACGCCTCGGGATCAGACTACCTGCTTCATTGACCACTGTGCGCAGTTCTTCTGAGCTCAGGTGATCATCACCACCATGATTCGCTCGAATCCCAAGTAAACGGATAAAACCATTGGTAATGAAGTTTACTAACATCACTAGGGGTGAAAGTAGCCTCATCAAAATACTGAGTAAAATACTGCTGGCATAGGAGACTCGCTCAGGATAGAGCGCCGCCAGTGTTTTTGGGGTGACTTCCGCAAAGACGAGAATCACCATAGTTAGAGCACCAGTGGCAATTGCCACACCGATATCGCCGTATAAGCGCATACCAAGAATGGTGGCGATGGCAGAGGCGAGAATGTTGACTAAGTTATTGCCAATCAGAATTAAACCAATCAAACGATCTGGGCGATCTAAGAGTTTCTCGACTCGCTTAGCACCTTTATGTCCATGATTTGCAAGGTGCTTTAGGCGATAGCGATTCAGGGCCATCATACCAGTCTCTGAACCTGAGAAATATCCTGAAATAACAATCAGACACGCGAGTAGCGCAAACAAGATACCCGTTGATATGTCGTCCAAAACTTATCTTTTCCTTTTGATGTTTGATTAATTTATGACCTAACTAAAGCGCCAAGTCAATCTCAGGTTGCGGGCGAAGTATTGTAAAAGAAAGGTGCACTGTATGCACCTTTGAATATCAATTAGTTAAGAATGATCTCACGAACAAAGCGACTACCGAAGTAAGCTAGCGTCAATAAGGTTGCACCTGCTACGGCAAACCATGTGACTTTACGACCACGCCAGCCCTTTTGATAATGTCCCCAAAGCAGTATCGAGTACACTACCCACGCAATAAACGACAAGATGCCTTTGTGCGCTTTTCCTTGAGCGAACATATCCTGCACAAACACAAAACCCGTTATTAGCGTTCCCGTTAAAAGCAAGTTACCGACAAGGATGATGTTAAACAATTGTCGTTCAACCATCAGAAGTGGTGGCAAGTTAGGGTTGATCACTAAAGCTTTTTTCGCTTTAAGTTTATGATCTAACCATGCCAGCTGTAGGGCGTATAATGCGCCTATGGTTAGCGTTGAATAGGAAAACAACGCTAAAGAAATGTGGATCAGTAATTTAGGATCTTGTTCTAAGTGAGTAATGAAGGTACTCGGCAAGAAGGCTGCGGCAGATAGGTTAATCGCAGCAAAGCTATATACAACGGGAAGTAAGAACCACAAACGTGTTCTAAGCATAGCTAGGCTTAGGACCAGAGAAATAATAAAGCTAATCAATGAGGCGACATTGAGAATGCTAAGGTTCTGTCCTGAACCCTCAATAATCAGATCACTTAATAGCCAGGCATGAAAAGCGAGCGCTAAGAATGCACTGATAAAGACAGTTTTGGCTCGGATCCCTGTTTGATGTACAAGGCCTGGTACTATGGTTGCGATTGCTAAGAAATAGAGCACAGCAGCAGCAACGGCGATTAAGTTATCCATTCTTCTCTTAAAGATCGGGTTAATTTTTAACAAATTATACCCTGCATCAACCGCTTGGGCTATGACTTATCTCCCTGATTTGTGTCTCATCAGAGAGCAAATGTTATCGCGGCAGTGCAAAGGGTGGGCTGGCTAAGGTATACTCACAATAATTTGTCGTCATTTTTAGGGCGACTACACTGTGAGTCGCTCAGGTAAAGAGACTAAGATGTTTGAGAATTTAACGGATCGATTATCCAAAACGCTGAAGAACATCAGCGGTAAAGGTCGTTTGACCGAAGACAATATAAAAGACACGTTACGCGAAGTGCGTATGGCGCTGCTTGAAGCCGACGTCGCTCTTCCGGTTGTACGTGATTTTGTCAAACGCGTTAAAGAAGGCGCGGTGGGTGTTGAGGTTTCTAAATCTTTAACGCCAGGCCAAGAGTTCATAAAGATTGTTCAATCTGAACTTGAAGCCGTTATGGGCGAATCTAACGAAGCGTTAAACCTTGCTGCACAGCCACCAGCTGTCATTTTGATGGCGGGTCTGCAAGGTGCGGGTAAAACTACGTCGGTGGGTAAGCTCTCTAAGCTACTTAAAGAAAGAGATAAGAAGAAAGTTCTTGTAGTCTCTGCGGACGTTTATCGCCCGGCGGCGATTAAACAGCTAGAAACACTGGCTTCAGACATTGGTGTCGACTTTTTCCCATCCTCTCCTGACCAAAAGCCGATTGATATTGCCAATGCGGCCATTGATCATGCGAAGAAGAAATTTTATGACGTTCTTCTTGTCGATACTGCGGGTCGCCTAGCTATTGATGAGCAGATGATGGGGGAGATACAAGAACTTCACACCGCCATCGACCCAGTCGAAACCCTATTTGTTGTCGATGCAATGACAGGTCAGGATGCCGCCAATACTGCGAAAGCGTTTGGTGATGCACTACCACTGACGGGGGTGATTCTAACCAAAGTCGATGGTGATGCTCGTGGTGGTGCAGCACTTTCGGTTCGTCACATCACAGGTAAACCAATTAAGTTCTTGGGTGTCGGTGAGAAAATCGATGCATTAGAACCATTCCACCCAGATCGTGTTGCTTCTCGTATCCTAGGCATGGGAGATGTGCTTTCTCTTATTGAAGACCTTCAGCGTAATGTTGATACCGAGAAAGCAGAAAAACTGGCGAAGAAGTTCAAAGAGAAGAAAGGTTTCGACCTTGAAGACTTCCGTGAACAACTTGGTCAGATGCAGAACATGGGCGGCATGATGGGCATGATGGATAAGCTGCCAGGCATGAGCAATTTGCCAGACAACGTCAAAGATAAAGTCGATGACAAGATGTTTAAGCAAATGGAAGCCATCATTAACTCAATGACCATGAAAGAACGTCAACGTCCTGAATTGATCAAGGGATCACGTAAGAAGCGTATTGCTGCGGGCTCGGGTACTCAAGTTCAAGATGTCAATCGCCTGTTAAAGCAGTTCACTCAGATGCAGAAGATGATGAAGAAAATGCAGAAGGGTGGTATGAAAGGCATGATGCGCAATATGCAAGGCATGATGGGTGGCATGGGCGGCGGTGGCTTCAACCCATTTGGGCGTTAAGCTAAGTCATCGGCAATATTTCAAGGTGTTAGCTGAGTCACAAACTTAAATACCATTTTATGTTGGTGAAAAAGTAGCTAAAGACCTTGCATTGCTCCGGAATAAGAGTAAAATTCCGGAGCTTTATTTTGGCACGAGACCCCAAACTGTTTTTTGTTAAGCGGTTCCTGGGGTTAATTTTATTTTTGAGAAAGCAAAGAGGACGACATGGTAACCATTCGTTTGGCACGTCACGGCGCTAAGAAGCGTCCATTTTATCAAATCGTAGTAGCGGACAGCCGCAATGCTGCAACTGGCCGTTTCATCGAGAAAGTGGGTTTCTTCAACCCAACAGCTAAAGGTCAAGAAGAAGGTCTACGTCTAGACCTAGATCGCGTTAACCACTGGGTTGGTCAAGGCGCATCTCTATCTGACCGCGTAGCTAAGCTAGTTAAAGACGCTCAAAAAGCGGCTTAATTCTTAAATCAAGAAGTAGTAATTAGCTTATGTCGATGAAAGGTAAAGAAACGATGAGCAGTGAGAAAATTGTTGTAGGTAAGTTTGGTGCTTCTTACGGCATTCGTGGCTGGCTTAAAGTTTTTTCCTACACAGACAATACTGAGAGCATATTTGATTACACGCCTTGGTTTATTAACCAAAAAGGCGAGTGGGTTGAGCGTAAAGTAGAAAGCTGGAAGCGCCATAACAAAGGTTTGGTGGTAAAGCTGGAAGGTTTGGATTTGCGTGAAGATGCGCAATTGCTGACGAACTTTGAAATCGCCATTGACCCTGCGGTACTGCCGGAATTGCCAGAAGATGAGTTCTACTGGCGTGATTTGATTGGAATGCAAGTAGTCACCGACAAAGGTTACGACTTAGGCACTGTCTCTGACATGCTGGAAACGGGTTCCAACGATGTTCTGGTTGTTAAAGCAAATCTAAAAGATGCTTTCGGGCAAAAGGAACGATTAATTCCGTTCCTTGAAGAGCAAGTGATCAAGTTGATTGATCGCGAAGCTCAACGGATCGAAGTTGACTGGGATCCTGGATTCTAACTCCAAGTAACGGAGCGATTGAACCAAGTTTATATTGGTGAAAAACATGTGGGTTGGCGTAATTAGCCTATTTCCTGAAATGTTCCGCAGCGTTACTGATTATGGAGTAACAGGTCAAGCGGTTAAAAAAGGTCTCTTGTCGGTTGAGACATGGAATCCTCGTGATTTCACTCATGACAAGCATCGTACAGTTGATGACAGACCTTACGGTGGTGGCCCTGGTATGTTGATGATGGTTCAGCCTTTGCGCGATGCTATCCATACCGCTAAAAAAGCCTCACCGGGTAAGACGAAAGTCATTTACCTATCTCCCCAAGGTCGTAAGCTTGACCAACAAGGGGTTGAAGAGCTGGCAACAAATGAGAATTTGCTTCTGATTTGTGGTCGCTATGAAGGGGTAGATGAGCGTGTCATCCAATCTGAAGTTGACGAAGAATGGTCAATTGGAGATTTTGTGATGACGGGTGGAGAAATTCCAGCCATGACGCTAATCGACTCGGTTTCTCGGTTTATACCGGGGGTGCTGGGTGATTTTGCATCAGCAGAAGAAGACTCTTTTGCTAATGGTTTATTGGATTGCCCACATTACACGCGTCCGGAAGTATTAGATGGAGAAGAAGTGCCTGCGGTACTGAAATCCGGTAATCACAAGGACATTCGTCGTTGGCGGCTCAAGCAGTCGTTAGGCCGTACCTGGCTAAAAAGACCAGAGCTCCTGGAAAACCTAGCTCTGACTGACGAACAGGAACTATTACTCGCAGAGTTCATTAAAGAACACAAAGCGAAGTAACCTATTAAATTTAGTATCAGTTTATTCTAGGAATATTGAAAATGAGTAACATCATCAAGGCTCTTGAAGAAGAGCAAATGAAAAAAGACCTGCCTAACTTTGCACCTGGTGACACAGTTGTTGTTCAAGTTAAGGTAAAAGAAGGTGACCGTGAGCGTCTACAGGCTTTCGAAGGCGTTGTAATCGGTATTCGTAACCGTGGTCTACACTCTGCATTCACTGTACGTAAGATTTCTAACGGTGAAGGTGTAGAGCGTACGTTCCAAACTCACTCTCCAATGGTTGATAGCATTGAAGTTAAACGCCGCGGTGCAGTACGTCGTGCCAAACTGTACTACCTACGTGAGCGTTCTGGTAAGTCAGCTCGTATTAAAGAGAAACTTGCTAAGAAGTAATGCTATAACTAGCGTTCTCATATTAAACGGAGTCCTTTGGACTCCGTTTTTTTATGGTTTTAGTTAGCCAAACTTAATGGATGTGTTTGTTGTTAGGTTGTGCTCGTCTCTCAAGTGCCAAGATGATTCAATATTGATCTTCAGACCAGCCATCAGAATCCGACATGTCGGGTGCTCCCGGGATGGTATTTTCTTCATCTGCCCATTCACCAAAATCTATCATCTGACATTGTTTGCTGCAGAAAGGGCGGTGAGGGCTTTGCTCTCCCCATTCGACGTCGGTGCCACATTTAGGGCAGGGTACGATGGTGGTTTTGGGCATGTGATTTTCTCTGTGAACATTTAGATATTTGGACGAGTATAGCGTGATTGGGTTAGCTACACACGGCCAAACGAAATTGAATATTATCAATGGAGGCTTGGCCAGATGCGAAGCTTATAAATTTGATTGCAAAACGATTCTTATGACCAGAAATCATGGGGTATACCCCATATTGCATCGGGATTTCTAGACGCAAAATATTCGCTTCTTCGGCATCACTTTGGTAGAAGCCTGCCTGAGCTTCTTGTGGTTGAAAATGACCTGTTTCACGAGTTAGGCGTAGCCAGAGTTTGAGAGCATCGGTGAGTGGTTGGAGCGTATCTAACCAAAGCTTAGTGTCTTTGTTTTTTTGATCAAGAGGTAAATGCAGCCAGTGGTGCAATGCAGGTAAATCAAAACAGCAAGAGCCGCCAGGTAAGTTAAATCTTTGACGAATAGCACTGAGAAAACGATCTTCCTTGAGGCTTTGACCAAAGCGCTCTGCAGCCATCAGTTTACTATGGACATTATCGACTTCGCTAAGCACATTGCTCAACATGTCCTGATCCACCCCTTCAACATCAAGCCAAGAACGGTATGTTAATCGCTGTTTCTCAATATCTTTCGCCAGCTCACTTTTTAGCTGGATTTGCTCGAAGATCTCCAAAAGATCAAACAAAGAACGGAAAAACAATAAGTGCTGCATGTCATCACCAAATTGAGAAGAAACGCTTAATTGGTTAAGCAAAGCTTCAACACGTAAATATATGCGAGTTTTCTCATTTAGTGGATGTTCAAAAAAGTGCGTTGTCATTACATGCGGCCTTTGATTCTTCTTCCTTTATTCTCACCGATTTTCCCTACATATTTCTAGGTACTTTTGATGTAATTCTGTGATTTGAGGCAAAAGTTCTTGGTTTGTTGCATTATTTTTAATCACATCGTCTGCGATTGACAGTCGTTGTGAACGGCTAGCTTGAGCGGCTAAGATAGCGTCGACTTGTTCAATCGGGACTTCATCTCTTTCCATGGTTCTTTGCCGTTGTACTTGCTCATCAACATCGACAACCAATACTCTGTTTGCCAAGCTTTGGAGGTTATTTTCAACCATGAGTGGAATAACCAGCAAAGCATAAGGAGATGAAGCCTTGGCTATATCTGCCTGCATCTTTTCGCGAATCATGGGATGCAGCAGTTGGTTTATCCAAGCTTTTTCCTTGTCACAGGCAAAGATGCTTTCTCTTAGTTTAGCTCGGTTGAGCGTTCCGTCTGCCAGTAAAATGTTAGAACCGTATCGTGCTTCTATCGCTTTCAGTCCTTCACTGCCTGGCTCAACAACTTCTCGGGCAATGATATCCGCATCAACAATTTCAATACCAAACTGATCGTGAAAGAGGTTGGCGACGGTGGTTTTCCCACTGGCAATACCGCCTGTTAGGCCGACGACAAAAGGCATATTAGATCCCCAGAATTTGTGTAAAGTACCAGTTGATGATGCTTTCTCCCCACATTGCGCTGATCCAGCCTGCAATCGCAAGGTAGGGGCCAAACGGGAAGGCTTTGTCTATCCCTTGTTTTTGTAGTCGTAGTTGAATTAGGCCAAAAAGTAATCCAACGAGTGAGGAAAGCAGAACAATAATAGGCAAATACTGCCAGCCTAACCAAGCGCCTAGTGCGGCAAGAAGCTTGAAATCACCATAGCCCATGCCTTCTTTACCAGTGAGAAGTTTGAACCCCCAGTAAATAGACCATAGGCACAAATAGCCTACTATTGCTCCAGTCACAGAGTCTTGCAAAGACACAGGGCTCAAGCCTAGTAATGATAATGCTATCCCAGACCAAATCAGTGGTAAGGTTAATTGATCAGGCAACAGCATAGTATCGAGATCGATGAAAGTTGCTGCTATTAAAACAAAGGTAAAGAACAATAAGGCAACGGCGAACACACTCAGTTCAAATTGGTAAGCAATCGAGAAACTCATTAACCCCGAGATGAGTTCAACGAGAGGGTAGCGTGGGGAAATGCGGTGTTGACAAGCTCGGCATTGACCACGTAAAGCAAGCCAACTGATCAGCGGAATATTATCAATATTACGAATTTGAGTGTTACAGCTTGGGCAAGTTGACCTAGGGACACTCAGATTATAAGTCCCCTCAGGTGGCTGAATGCCATACTCTGGAAAACTCTCTGCGCATTCATGTCGCCACTCTCGTTCCATCATCTTAGGCAAGCGATGAATGACGACGTTAAGAAAGCTGCCTATGATCAGACCAAAAAGGGTCGCTAGGGTTGGAAACAACCATGGGTAATAATTGAAAAGTTCCATAAAAATTTCAGTTGCTTGAGCACGTCGTCTTTGAGTTGAGGTGGATATACTATCCCATAATGTTCATTAAGTTAAAGATAGGCAGGTACATAGCGATCACCAAACTTCCCACTAAACCTCCTAAAGCAAGAATCAAAATCGGCTCAAGTGTTTTCGCAAGGCTTTCAACAGTTGCGTCGATATCTGCTTCATATTGATTCGCGACTCTAGTCAGCATGTCATCCAGTCGCCCAGACTCTTCACCGATCATAATCATTTGCACCATGAGTTCGGGGAAGTCTCTCGATTGGCGCATGGTTGAATGTAAAGCGATTCCCGCGCTTGTTTGTTGGATGAGATGTCTGATGATGTGCTGATAGTAAGCATTGTCTGTTGTACGTGCTGCTGTTTCCAAGCTAGTGAGAATGGGCAGGCCTGACTTTAGACTGGTAGACAGTGTACGACTAAAGCGCGCCATACAGCTTTTGAGGAGTAAGGTTCCGAGAATGGGAAGATGTAATGTTACACGACTTAACCAATACCTGAATCTAGCTGAGCTTCGATATATAGATACAAAAGCAACAGGAATCAGAACACTCATTGTTCCAATACTCAAACTATGGTGCTGCACGGCTTGTGATAATGAAAGAACTTGCTGGGTAAACCATGGAAGCTCAGCACCATAACCGATGAATAGAGCTTCAAATTCGGGAATGACTTTGGTGAGCATTAATAGCGAGACGGCTAATGCTGTTAGAACGACCAAGCTGGGATAGATAGCAGCGCGTTGGACTCTCGAGGTCAATTGCTCTGTTTTTTCTCTATATTGAGCAATGTGCTCTAATGAAGCGGCTAAATTACCCGTTTTTTCACCCATGTCGACAATATCTATATAGAGGGCATCAAAGTATCGAGAGGAGTGCTTGAGAGCGCTTGATACCGACAGACCAGCTTGGAGTTGGTGGCTTATCATCCACAATACCGAGCGCAGTTCGGCACGCTTTTGATTCTGCATGATGAGTTTAAGTGACGTCGTGATAGGCAAACCAGACGCCAGCATAGTCGCCCACTGACGGGTTATATTAGTGAGATCTTTCGTCCTCACTTTATGTTTTATACGGGAATAGCCTGGTAATGGCTTTTGGCGAATAAGACGTACACTGATATCGCGCTCGTTCAGTTGTTCTGCCACTTGTGCCTCACAAATTGCGAGCATTGTCCCTTTTAGCTTTAAACCTTTGTGGTTGATGCCTTGCCAATAGTATGAGCCCAATTGGGTAGTCGTGGGAATGGGAACTTTGTTCATGCTCAAAACTAGAGTAGCATCCGCTGTAGTTCTTTTTGACTGGTTACCCCTTGCGTAAGCTTCTCAATTCCAGATTGGCGCAGAGTCTGCATCCCCTGCTCGATCGCCAAGCTTTCAATGTGGTGGGTTGGCGCTCTGGCAGCAATCGCTTCTGATATTTCTGGAGTGACGGTAAGAATTTCAAACAGTCCGATTCGTCCCGAATAACCTTGATGGCATGAACTGCAGCCTAATGGGTCAGCTTTGAATTCCTGAATTTTTTCTGAGTCTGGACGTTTACAGTGAGGGCACAGACGCCTGACTAACCTTTGTGCAACGATAAGACTTAAAGAAGCCGCGACATTGAAAGGTTCGATGCCCAGGTTTTGTAAACGCAGAATGGCTTCTGCTGCCGAGTTAGTGTGCAGAGTTGAAAGCACTAAATGCCCGGTTTGCGCTGCTTTGGCTGCGATTTCCGCTGTTTCACGGTCTCGTATTTCTCCGACCATAACAACATCAGGATCTTGGCGTAAAAAAGCTCGAAGAGCTTGAGCAAAATGAAACCCAATTTGGGGTTGGATTTGAACCTGATTGATTCCCGATACATGCATTTCAACAGGATCTTCTGCTGTCGCAATATTGACTTCACTTTGATTGAGAATATTCAGGCCACTGTATAACGACAACGTCTTGCCACTGCCTGTTGGGCCTGTGATTAGGATCATTCCCTGAGGTTTAGCCAACGCTCTACGATAGTGCTCACTTTGTGATGGGCTATAGCCTAAATGCTCTAAATCGAAGCTGGTTACCCGGTTATCGAGCAGCCGCAATACGACTTTTTCTCCCCATATGGTCGGTAAAGTCGAGACACGTATATCGATGGCCTTTGAGGATGCGATCGCTAAGGTGATTCTGCCATCTTGTGGTAGGCGACGTTCTGCAATGTCGAGCTTAGCTAATATTTTGAGCCGAGCAATTAAACGATTAGATAGGTGGTGAGGGGGCTGTTGTCTTTCAATCAGTAAGCCATCACACCTGAATCGAACACGGAACCAGTTTTCATAAGGCTCAAAATGGATATCAGAGGCACGTTTGCGCACGGCGTCTAGCAGTACTTGATGTATGTACTGGCTAATAGGTGAAGTATCTTGATAGAGGGCTTCATGATCCGCACTTTCTTCTTCAGTGGTCTCGACCAGCTGCTCAAGCTCTTGATCGCTGATTGCTTTAAAACCAAACCTCTCACCTGAAACTTTATCACCATATAAGTGATGTATCGCCTCCATCAAACTATGGTTCTGACAGAGTACTAACTTGACTTTTAGACCTGTGGCAAAGCGAAAGTCTTGTTCAATTTCTGCAATCGATGGGTCACTGATCGCTAAGGTCAATTGGTGACTATCTATATGAAGGGGCAGCGCTGAATGTCGGCAAACTAAATCGCTAACTCCTAGGCGCTGACAGCACGAGATATAATCAAATGAGTCTAGCTGAATGATGGTGAGGGAGAAGAGTTCACTGATCATTGTGACCAGTTTTTGTGGTGATATATCGTCGAGAGTGAGCAGTGCAGTACAGGCATCCGCTTTCTGGGTATTCATTGCCGCCATGGCATGTAGGGCTTGAGCTTGAGTTATTTTGTTCGCTCTCTGTAGTAAGTGAGGTAATTGGCTCATCATTAGCGACTCGGACACCAATTCTGGCTTTCAGTACCACTACAGCTGACTGCCCATGTAATCCCACTTGTTGATGAATTGGGGGTTAAGTGAACGCTGGCATTGTTTGGTAGTGAGCCTTTTGAGCCTGATAATGCTGCGGTAATGACACTGATAGAACCACTTGTCTGTGCATTGACGTAAAAACCGTTGAAGTTTTGTTGTGATGGCACACCATTGTTACCTGAAATACAGCTAGCAGCAGAGGCACTGTTTGTTAGGCAAAGGCTTACCGCTGCTTTCATCACTGATGTTGCATTGAGCATATCGCTGGCATGGGCACGCTGGGTGTAGCTTTGATAAGCAGGAATTGCGAAGGCCGATAAAATTCCGATGATCGCCACAACGATCATCAACTCAATCAGTGTAAAGCCACGTAATGCAATATTGTTTGGTAACGTCATGAGAGTCCTAGGTACTTTTCATTAGCGTGAGAAGAGTAGGGAAAGGACTTTACGCTGAATATTAGGCTGGAGGAGACTCGCGAGAAGGTAAGCTTAGCTTAATCGATATAAGACATCTGAATTGCATAGCTGTTTGAATTGCGGTTTATTTTGCTTAGTGAGTTGCCTACATTAAAAACGACAAGAGAGAGGTTATTCCTCTCTCTTGTCGTTAGTGATGTGCTTACTTAAAGCGCATCGACAAGTCCATGGCTTTGAGGTGTTTGGTCAGAGCGCCAACAGAAATGTAATCAACCCCCGTTTCAGCGTATTCACGCAGGGTTTCTAGAGTGACATTACCAGAGTTTTCTAGTGCTGCTCGGCCCGCGTTAATTCTTACCGCTTCACGCATCATGTCGGTTGTAAAATTATCAAGCATGATGATGTCAGCACCAGCCTCGATGGCCTCAGTCAGTTCTTGTAAACTTTCTGTTTCTACTTCAACAGGTTTGCCCGGATTCAACTGCTTAGCATTTTTAATTGTTTGAGTGATACCGCCATTGGCAATAATGTGATTTTCTTTGATGAGATAGGCATCGAAAACGCCGATACGGTGATTGAAACCACCGCCACATGCAACGGCGTACTTTAGTGCGCTACGTAGGCCAGGAATCGTTTTACGGGTATCCAACAGTCGGCAATTAGTGCCTTCGAGCTGTTTGGCGTACTCGGCAGTAATCGTGGCACAACCTGATAGCGTTTGGATAAAGTTCATCGCATTGCGTTCACCAGTCAATAGTGCGCGTGAGGGACCAGATAGGTGACAAAGTACCTGATTAGGTTCAACCGTATCGCCATCTTGTACGTGCCACTCGATCTTTACTTCGCCACCAAGTTGCCTGAAGACCTCATCAGCCCAAGCCTGACCACAAAATACGCCGTGTTCACGGGTAATTATGGTGGCTTCGTTATGAGCATCGGCTGGGATTAGACTTGCGGTGATATCAGCGGCTGGATCTAAAGTGCCACCGAGATCTTCTTTTATGGTTTCGGTAACGGAGCGAGAGATTTCCAGAGGCAAATGCTGTTTCAAATATTCAAGACGTTCTTGGCTATTGTGGGTTTCTTTCATTGCAAATCTAATGAGCAGTTGAACATAAGGTGCGCATGATACGATGACTGCGAGGGAAATTCAGCCATTATTGTGGTATTTCACGCTTGAAAGTCTAAAATCAATAACTTAGTAAACAAAAGGAGACAAACATGATTGATGAAAACGGCTGGTATCAAGCTGCCAGGCATGTGCCGTCTCCCTTTTTTGATCAACGAACCGATGTAACGGATATCTCCTTACTAGTGATACATAATATCAGCCTGCCACCTGGCCAATTTGGCGGGCCATACATCGAGCAGTTTTTTACGGGGCAACTGAACGCTGAAGAGCATCCATTTTTTAAAGTGATTCATCAGATGGGCGTTTCTGCACATTGTCTGATCAGGCGTGATGGTGAGGTGGTGCAGTTTGTACCGTTTACGGCAAGAGCGTGGCACGCAGGTGTGTCAAGTTTTGCAGGGCGAGAAAAGTGCAACGACTACTCAATTGGTATTGAATTGGAAGGCAGTGATTACGTCGCGTATACCGATGAGCAATATCAAGCCCTCACTGAGCTGACGAAATGGATACAAAAACATTACCCTAAAATCACCTTGCCTCGAATAACGGGCCATCAATACATTGCGCCGCTGAGAAAAACCGATCCGGGTTTGGTGTTTGATTGGAGGAGGTATCGAAAAGGGCTACCTTCTTAAAGACAGGAGACAATATTTTTCAATAAAAGGCTTCGCTAAGGGAGTGCGGATCGTCATTCTCGTCAGCGAAGCATTCTATTCTGAAGTCGGCTTTTATAGTGTTTCTTGATATTCCACTAGGACTTGTTCAATCCAAGTCGCAATGCGCTCATCACTCAGTTCATACTGAGAGTCTTCGTCCAATGCTAAGCCAACAAATTGGTTGCCATCTTCCGTTAGCGCTTTTGAGGCTTCAAACTCGTAGCTTTCATCGTTTGGCCAGTAGCCAATCAGGTTAGCACCTGTCTTCTTCAGTTCGTCGTGCAACATCCCCATAGCATCCAGATACCATTCGCCATAGCCTTCTTGATCGCCTAAGCCGAACAACGCGACGGTTTTGCCACTTAGCGGTACGCCACCGATTTGATCCCATATCTCATTCCAGTCTTCCTGAATTTCGCCAAAGTCCCAGGTCGAGATACCTAAAATCAGAAAGTCATAATTAACCATTTCTGTCAGAGGAGTGTCTTTGACATTGCGGATATCTACCAGTTCTTCACCTATGATGGCGCGCATTTTCTCCGCGGCCATTTCCGTGTAGCAAGTTGTCGAACCGTAAAACAGACCAATTTTCATCACTTTCTTTTTCATTATTTTGAATCAATAGCGAATTCTAAACACAAAATGGCGAGCTTTGCAGCGAATATCCATATCGAATGGCAATTTTTATGGCTTTATTGCTGTGTGGCACTTACATTGAGCGCATATCATAACGTTGAGGATTATTGTGTCAGAAGTGATGTCACCCGATCAGGGTATGGTGGAGCAGTTTTTGGATACGATGTGGATGGAGCGAGGGTTATCCGAGAATACGTTGGCATCTTATCGTAATGATTTATCCAAATTACTTCACTGGATGGCTGAAAATAACTACAGACTCGATTTTATTAGCTTGTCTGGTTTACAGGACTACCAAAGTTGGTTAATGGAACAGGGGTACAAGCAGACTTCACGAGCCCGTATGTTGTCTGCGATCCGTCGTTTGTTCCAGTATCTACACAGAGAAAAAGTGCGAGCGGATGATCCTAGTGCTTTACTCGTTAGCCCTAAATTACCTAAGAGGCTACCCAAAGATCTCAGTGAAGAGCAGGTTGAAGCACTGCTGAATGCACCGGATCCAAACGATGCAATGGAATTACGCGATAAAGCCATGCTGGAATTGCTTTATGCGACAGGCTTGCGTGTCACAGAGCTGGTCAGCTTAACGATGGAAAACATCAGCCTTCGTCAGGGCGTTGTTCGTGTCACTGGTAAAGGTGGTAAAGAGCGCTTGGTTCCGATGGGCGAAAATGCAGTCGACTGGATTGAAACTTTTATCCAACAAGGTAGGTCTGAGTTACTTGGAGATACAACATCTGATGTTGTCTTTCCAAGCAAGCGTGCGCGCCAAATGACGCGTCAGACGTTTTGGTATCGTATCAAGCATTATGCGGTTTTGGCTGGCATTGATACCGAGATACTGTCGCCGCACGTATTGCGCCATGCTTTTGCGACGCATTTGCTCAACTACGGCGCTGACCTGCGAGTGGTACAGATGCTACTCGGACACAGTGACTTGTCGACAACACAAATTTATACTCATGTAGCGACAGAACGGCTAAAACAGCTACACAGTGAGCATCATCCAAGAGCATAAGGGATTATCTCTTATCATATTAAAAAAATAAGGTGAATTTAATGAGCGTACTACGCCGAGTGACTCTACTTACGTTACCACTGCTTGTGGCAGCACAGGCAGTATCTGCAGCGGAAGTAAAATTTGATACAGCTCAGCTTGAAGAGCGTTTTGCCAAGCTAGGATTGGAAGTGAAAAAAGTGGCGCCTGCAGATATCGATGGTTTAGTCGAAGTGCAGACCAGTGGAGGAATTCTTTTTGCTTCACCAGACGGTGAATACTTTTTAGCAGGTACACTTTATAAGCTTGATGGCAATGGCCAATATGAAGATGTGCTGGCGAAACGTCAGGCGCCGATCAATGCGGCTAAAATCGAAGCATTCAAAGACAGCATGATTGACTTTAAGGCTAAAGACGAGAAATACGTTATCACTGTCTTCACGGATATTACCTGTGGCTACTGTGTACGTCTTCATAACCAAATGAAAGATTACAATGATTTGGGTATCACTATTCGTTACATGGCTTACCCACGTCAAGGGGCAACGGGTTCTGTTGCGGATCAAATGGCAGCAATTTGGGGCTCGGATGACCCACAGGCTGCCATGCATAACGGTAAGGTGAAACGTGAGTTCCCAGAAAAGAGCAAAGATTTCGCCAAGTATCAGGAAATCATCAAAGAGCATTATACTCTTGGGCGTGAGTTAGGTATTAGTGGCACGCCAGCGATTTTCCTACCAAATGGTGAAATGGTTGGCGGCTACTTACCACCAGAACAGATGCTGCAACGCCTACAACAAACACAAAAATCGTAATTCAATCTTCAGAGTTACGTTTGAGCGCCTGACAAGCGATCCTGTGATGAGAATCCTATGTCATGAATTAGGTTGATATAAGATTCTCATCTGTTAACTTGTTCGCTATTCAGGCGTCCTGCCCAAGAACAAGGCTCAATCCAATCTATGATCGAAATTCAACGCCGGCCTGAGGTTGATCTCAGTCTGCTTTCCACCGACATTGCTCCACTTCTTAAGCGCATTTACATCTCACGTGGTATCACCAGTGCCCAGCAGTTAGAAACGACGGCGCGTGCATTACATTCTTATCAAAAATTGCATGGTATTGACGCCGCGGTCGAGCTGCTATTTGAAGCTATTCAGAGTAATAAACGTATTATTGTTGTCGGAGATTTCGATGCTGATGGGGCAACCAGCTCGGCCCTATCGGTGCTCGCATTACGAATGCTTGGTTCCAATAACGTCGATTATTTGGTGCCGAATCGCTTTGAAGATGGTTATGGTCTTAGCCCAGAAGTCGTTGATCAGGCGATTGAGATTGGCGCTGAAGTGATCATGACGGTCGATAATGGTGTCTCTTCAATTGATGGTGTGCGATACGCCAAAGAGCAGGGGCTAAAGGTATTAGTCACTGACCACCACCTGCCGGGCCATGAGTTACCTAACGTCGATGCAATGGTCAACCCAAATTTAGAAGAGTGTGCCTTTCCTTCGAAAGCTTTGGCTGGAGTTGGAGTGGCGTTTTATCTCATGATGGCGTTGTGTGTTCATATGAGAAAGCAGGGATGGTTTGCCGATCAGGGCATGGCTGAACCAAAACTGATGGAGTTGATTGATTTGGTTGCTCTGGGTACGGTTGCTGATGTGGTGCCACTGGATGAAAACAATCGCATTCTGGTTCACCAAGGTCTGCAGCGTATTCGTGCTGGCAAAGCACGACCTGGTATTCAAGCATTGATTGAAGTCGCAAAGCGAGATGCGCGTCGATTGGTCGCGGCCGATTTCGGTTTTGCACTAGGTCCGCGTATCAACGCAGCAGGTCGTTTGGATGATATGTCATTTGGTGTTGAGCTTTTGATGGCCAACAACATTCATGCTGCACGTCGTATGGCAAGTGAGCTGGATGGCTTGAACCAAACGCGTAAAGAAATTGAAGAAGGTATGAAACAGGAAGCGATGGCTTTCTGTGAGCGTCTTCAGTTTGGTGACAAGGATATGCCTCATGGGCTGGTGCTGTTTCAGCGTGATTGGCACCAAGGTGTGATTGGTATTTTGGCATCTCGAATCAAAGAGAAGTTTCATCGTCCTGTGATTGCCTTCGCGGATGGTGGTGAAGGGAGCATTAAGGGCTCATGTCGTTCGATTCCGGGCCTACATATGCGTGATACTCTCGATCGTATTGATACTCAAAACCCCGGCTTGATCCTCAAGTTTGGTGGGCACGCCATGGCAGCTGGCCTGACGATCATGGAAAAAGACTTCGAACGATTTGCTCAGTTGTTTGATGAGGCTGTGAAACAAGAGTTGGACGACGCCGCACTCAAAGGTGTGATTTTGTCTGACGGTGAATTGAAGCCAGAAGAGTTTTCAATGCACATTGCAGAGATGCTTCGTGCTGGTGGACCATGGGGGCAAGCTTTCCCTGAACCTCTGTTCGACGGTGAATTTAAAGTGCTTCATCAGAAATTGGTTGGCGAGAAGCACCTGAAGCTGATGCTGGAGCCTTTACATAAAGGTCACCCGACCAACATCATGATTGATGGGATTGCATTTAATGTCGATCTGCGTCGCTGGCCAGATGCGTCTGTGAAAACCGTACGTTTGGCTTACAAGCTTGATATCAACGAGTTCCGAGGTAATCAGTCGTTACAATTGATGATTGACCATATCGAAGCGAAATAAAGGCCTGGACAGCGCTCTGTGA
Source organism: Vibrio sp. Isolate24 (assembly GCF_022398215.1). NCBI lineage: Bacteria > Pseudomonadati > Pseudomonadota > Gammaproteobacteria > Vibrionales > Vibrionaceae > Vibrio > Vibrio sp. Isolate24. The sequence goes on along the minus strand of NZ_JAKEUU010000001.1, from coordinate 1,801,147 downwards.
ATAACGGGAGCGCTTTGCTGCTGGAAGCGGTAACAGGATCGTCTTACCGAATGGGAGTTGAGAACGAATTGCGCCCTAATGCATTCTAATTTGAAGGGAAGACAGTGCTTTGTCCTTTTAGAGTAACGTGCCGTAGGTTTATCGGAAGTGGTTGACTGCACTTTTCACTAAAGGGATAGAATAATCCCGCATCCCGCATCCCGCATCCCGCATCCCGCATCCCGCATCCCGCATCCCGCATCCCGCATCCCGCATCCCGCAACTTCCCATCTTTTCACGACATATTCCGTTCATATTTTTTTAAAACTGACCAATTAAAGTGTGATTGCTAGCACGATTTATTCCCATCTGTTTATATTTTGTAATTGGTCAGACCAATTTGATTGCTGTTTTAATCAGCTAATGTTATCAAAGTGTTGACGCATGGCTTGTTCTATGATGTGGGTCAATTTTTGACTGGAACTTGCGTTTTAATTATGTTAATTTCGTCGCCAACTTAAAATTGGTAATACCAATTGACTGCAAAGAGTAGAAGAACAACAACTATGGCTTATCAAAGGATTCGTCAGCCAAAACTCTCTGATGTAATTGAACAAGAGTTAGAACGGCTGATTGTGGAAGGAACATTGTCTCCGGGGCAGCAGTTGCCACCAGAGCGCGAGCTGGCAAAGCAGTTTGATGTGTCTCGTCCTTCAATCCGTGAAGCAATTCAACGCCTCGAAGCTAAACGTCTTCTTACTCGTCGCCAGGGTGGTGGCACATTTGTTAGCGAGAATATCTGGACGAGTTTTTCAGATCCTCTGCTAAATTTATTGTCTAGCCATTCGGAAACACAGCTGGATTTACTCGAAACGCGCCATGCGATGGAAGGTATCTCTGCTTATTTTGCAGCAGTTCGTGGCACCGATGAGGACTTTGCCCGTATTCAGGCTTGCCTGAAAAACATCAGTGAAGAGCAAACGAAGAAAAATGTTGAAGCGGAAGCGGCTGCAGTCATGCAGTTTTTGATCGCTTTGACTGAAGCAGCGCACAACGTTGTTTTGCTTCATATCGTTCGTAGTTTGGCCCCTTTGCTGGAGCAAAACGTCCTTCAGAATCTTAAGCTCTTACATCGCCGCGATGAAGTGGTGGAAAAAGTAAGTAAACACCGAGCTAATATCGTTGATGCGATCGTTTCTGGTCAGCCAGAAAAGGCGCGTGAAATGTCGCACTCACACTTAGCTTATATTGAAGAAACATTGTTGGATTTGAGTCGTGAAGAGTCTCGCCGTGAGCGATCTTTGCGTCGAATTCAGCAGGGTAACGACTCGTAAAGAGCGTTACTTAAATAAGTAGATCCAACCAACAGAAGGATAGATCGCCATGTCTGATATGAAGCATGACGTAGACGCACTGGAAACTCAAGAATGGCTACAAGCCCTTGAGTCAGTTGTACGTGAAGAAGGTGTAGAGCGTGCTCAGTTCCTACTAGAGCAAGTTCTAGACAAAGCACGTCTAGACGGTGTTGACATGCCAACAGGAATCACAACCAACTACATCAACACGATTCCTGCAGATCAAGAACCAGCTTACCCAGGTGACACAACACTTGAGCGCCGTATTCGTTCCATCATCCGCTGGAACGCAATCATGATCGTTCTACGTGCATCTAAGAAAGACCTAGAGCTAGGCGGCCACATGGCGTCTTTCCAGTCTTCTGCTGCATTCTACGAAGTATGTTTCAACCACTTCTTCCGTGCTCCAAACGAGACGGACGGTGGCGATCTAGTGTACTACCAAGGTCACATCTCACCAGGTATCTACTCTCGTGCATTCGTTGAAGGTCGTCTAACTGAAGAGCAGCTAGACAACTTCCGTCAAGAAGTAGACGGCAAAGGTATTCCATCATACCCGCACCCTAAACTGATGCCTGAGTTCTGGCAGTTCCCAACAGTATCTATGGGTCTAGGCCCAATTTCTGCGATTTACCAAGCGCGTTTCCTTAAGTACCTTGACGGTCGTGGTCTGAAAGACACGTCTGCTCAACGTGTGTACGCTTTCCTAGGTGACGGTGAGATGGATGAGCCAGAATCACGTGGTTCACTGTCTTTCGCAGCTCGTGAGAAACTAGACAACCTATGTTTCCTAGTGAACTGTAACCTACAGCGTCTAGATGGCCCTGTAATGGGTAACGGTAGCATCATCCAAGAGCTAGAAGGCCTATTCAAAGGTGCTGGCTGGAATGTTGTTAAAGTTATCTGGGGTAGCAACTGGGATGCACTACTTGCTAAAGATACGTCTGGCAAGCTTCTACAGCTAATGAACGAAACTGTAGACGGTGACTACCAAACATTTAAATCTAAAGATGGCGCATACGTACGTGAGCACTTCTTTGGTAAATACCCAGAGACAGCTGCACTAGTGGCAGACATGACAGATGACGAAATCTTCGCACTTAAGCGTGGTGGTCACGAGTCTTCTAAACTGTACGCAGCATACAAAAACGCGGCAGAAACTAAAGGTCGTCCAACAGTCATCCTAGCTAAGACTGTTAAAGGTTACGGTATGGGTGAAGCGGCTGAAGGTAAGAACATCGCGCACCAAGTTAAGAAGATGGACATGACTCACGTACTGCACCTACGTGATCGTCTAGGTCTTCAAGACATCCTAACTGACGAAGCGGTTAAAGAGCTTCCGTACTTGAAACTTGAAGAAGGTTCTGCGGAATACGAATACCTACACGCTCGTCGTAAAGAACTAAAAGGTTACACGCCACAGCGTCTGCCTAAGTTCACTCAAGAATTCAAAGTACCTGAGCTAGAAGAGTTCGCGCCGCTACTAAGCGAGCAGAAGCGTGATATCTCTACAACAATGGCTTACGTTCGTACGCTTAATATCCTGCTTAAGAACAAGAACATTGGTAAGAACATCGTTCCTATCATTTGTGACGAAGCACGTACGTTTGGTATGGAAGGTCTATTCCGTCAGATCGGTATCTACAACCCGCACGGTCAGGAATACACGCCAGAAGATAAAGGCATTGTTTCTTACTACAAAGAAGCGACATCTGGTCAGGTTCTACAAGAAGGTATCAACGAGCTAGGCTCAATGGCTTCTTGGGTTGCTGCTGCGACCTCTTACAGCACTAACGATCTGCCAATGATTCCATTCTACATCTACTACTCAATGTTTGGTTTCCAACGTGTAGGCGATATGGCATGGATGGCGGGTGACCAACAAGCTCGTGGTTTCCTACTAGGTGCTACTGCTGGTCGTACAACGCTAAACGGTGAAGGTCTACAGCACGAAGACGGTCACTCACACATCATGGCGAACACAGTTCCTAACTGTATCTCTTACGACCCAACATTCGCGTACGAAGTTGCGGTAATCATGCAAGACGGTATCCGTCGCATGTACGGTGAGAACCAAGAGAACGTGTTCTACTACCTAACGGTAATGAACGAAAACTACGCAATGCCAGCAATGCCAGAAGGCGCTGAAGAAGGCATCCGTAAGGGTATCTATAAGCTTGAGTCTTACGCAGGTGACAAGTCTAAAGTTCAGCTAATGGGCTCTGGTACTATCATGAACGAAGTACGTAAAGCAGCGACTATCCTAAGCGAAGACTACGGCATCGCGTCTGACGTGTTCTCTGTAACGTCATTCAACGAACTAACTCGCGACGGCCAAGCGGTAGAGCGTGACAACATGCTACACCCAGAAGCTGACGCAAAAGTGCCTTACATCGCAGAAGTGATGGGCAGCGAGCCAGCAATCGCAGCGACTGACTACATGAAGAACTACGCAGAACAAGTTCGTGCGTTCATGCCTTCTGAGTCTTATAAAGTACTGGGTACTGATGGCTTTGGTCGTTCAGACAGCCGCGAAAACCTACGTCGTCACTTCGAAGTGAACGCAGGTTACGTTGTTGTAGCAGCACTAAGTGAACTGGCCAAGCGTGGTGATGTTGAGAAGTCAGTAGTCGTAGAAGCGATTGCTAAGTTCGACATCGACACAGAAAAAACTAACCCGCTATACGCTTAATTGAGAAGGTAAATAAGAAATGGCAATCGAAATTAATGTACCAGACATCGGTGCGGATGAGGTTGAAGTTACTGAAATTCTTGTAAGCGTTGGCGACAAGGTTGAAGAAGAGCAGTCTCTGATCACAGTTGAAGGCGATAAAGCTTCTATGGAAGTTCCTGCTTCTCAAGCGGGTATCGTTAAAGAAATCAAAGTTACGGAAGGTGACTCTGTTTCTACTGGTTCTCTAATCATGATTTTCGAAGCCGAGGGTGCAGCTGATGCTGCACCTGCTCCTGTGGCAGAAGCGGCTCCAGCAGCGGCTCCAGCTCCAGCAGCAGCGGCAGAGCTTAAAGAAGTTCACGTACCAGATATCGGTGGCGATGAAGTTGAAGTGACTGAAATCATGGTTGCAGTTGGCGACAGCATCGAAGAAGAGCAATCTCTAATCACTGTAGAAGGCGATAAAGCATCTATGGAAGTACCAGCACCATTTGCTGGTACGCTGAAAGAGATCAAAGTTGCAGCAGGCGATAAAGTATCGACTGGCTCACTTATCATGGTATTCGAAACAGCAGGATCTGGCGCTCCAGCGGCACCTGTTGCAGCAGAAGCTCCAGTAGCAGCGGCTCCAGCGGCGTCTGCAGCGAAAGAAGTGAACGTTCCAGATATCGGTGGCGATGAAGTTGAAGTGACTGAAATCATGGTTGCAGTTGGCGATACAGTGGAAGAAGAGCAATCTCTAATCACTGTTGAAGGCGACAAAGCTTCAATGGAAGTTCCAGCACCATTTGCGGGTACGGTTAAAGAAATCAAGATTGCAGCTGGCGACAAAGTGTCTACTGGCTCACTAATCATGGTCTTCGAAGTGGCGGGTGCAGCACCTGCTCCTGCAGCGGCTCCAGCTCAAGCGGCGGCACCTGCAGCAGCTCCTAAAGCAGAAGCACCAGCAGCGGCAGCTCCAGCAACGACTGGCGATTTCCAAGAGAACAACGAGTACGCACACGCGTCTCCAGTTGTTCGTCGTTTAGCGCGTGAGTTTGGCGTTAACCTGTCTAAAGTTAAAGGTTCTGGCCGTAAGAGCCGCATCCTGAAAGAAGATGTTCAAGCCTACGTGAAAGACGCACTTAAGCGTCTTGAGTCTGGCGCAGGTGCAGCAGCATCTGGTAAAGGCGACGGCGCAGCGCTTGGTCTACTACCATGGCCGAAAGTTGATTTCAGCAAGTTCGGTGAAACTGAAGTTCAGAAGCTTTCTAAGATCAAGAAGATCTCAGGTGCAAACCTACACCGTAACTGGGTGATGATTCCTCACGTTACACAGTGGGACAACGCTGATATCACTGAGCTAGAAGCGTTCCGTAAAGAGCAGAACGCTATCGAAGCGAAGAAAGACACTGGAATGAAGATCACACCACTTGTGTTCATTATGAAAGCGGCTGCTAAAGCGCTTGAAGCGTTCCCAGCGTTCAACTCTTCTCTGTCTGAAGATGGCGAAAGCATCATTCTGAAGAAATACGTGAACATCGGTATCGCAGTAGATACGCCAAACGGTCTGGTTGTTCCTGTCTTTAAAGACGTCAACAAGAAAGGCATCTACGAGCTATCTGAAGAGCTAATGGCTATTTCTAAGAAAGCACGTGCAGGTAAGCTAACTGCGGCTGACATGCAAGGTGGCTGTTTCACTATCTCAAGCCTAGGTGGCATCGGCGGTACTGCGTTCACGCCAATCGTAAACGCACCAGAAGTCGGCATCCTTGGCGTGTCTAAGTCTGAAATGAAACCTGTATGGAACGGTAAAGAGTTCGAACCTCGCCTACAGCTCCCACTATCTCTATCATACGACCACCGTGTGATCGATGGTGCTGAAGGTGCGCGCTTCATTACCTTCCTAAACGGTGCGCTATCAGACATCCGTCGTCTGGTTCTTTAATTGAATTGAGATGATTGAGAGGCGGCCTTTTTAGCCGCCTCTGTTAATAGAAACATCTGACAATTGGGTGAAGGAGAACGTTTTCCTTACTTAATTGTTGGCTAGCTCACAGGCTAAATGGAATTGCTTTTCACACCATTAACATCTCTGTAAACTGTTGGCGGTCTGAAAATAACTGTTTAAAACCAACCACTCTTAAACAAAAGAATCAATACCCACTCAGCCTGTTAGGGATAATGACTACAAGAGGTCAAAATGAGCAAAGAAATTAAAGCCCAAGTTGTTGTACTTGGTTCTGGTCCTGCTGGTTACTCCGCTGCCTTCCGTTGTGCAGACTTAGGTCTTGAAACTGTACTAATCGAGCGCTACAGCACTCTTGGCGGTGTATGTCTAAACGTGGGTTGTATCCCATCTAAAGCACTTCTTCACGTATCTAAAGTAATTGAAGAAGCAAAAGCTATGGCAGATCACGGCGTTGTGTTTGGTGAGCCGCAAACTGACATCAGCAAAATTCGTATCTGGAAAGAGAAAGTTGTTAACCAACTGACTGGTGGTCTTAGCGGTATGGCTAAGATGCGTAATGTGACGGTTGTTAACGGTTACGGCAAATTTACTGGCCCTAACTCTATCCTTGTTGAAGGCGAAGGAGAGGCAACAACCGTAAACTTCGATAACGCTATCGTTGCTGCGGGTTCTCGCCCTATCAAACTGCCATTCATTCCGCATGAAGACCCACGTATTTGGGACTCAACGGATGCACTCGAACTGAAAGAAGTTCCTGAAAAACTACTTATCATGGGTGGTGGTATCATCGGTCTAGAAATGGGTACGGTTTACCAGTCACTTGGTTCTAAAGTTGACGTCGTTGAGATGTTTGACCAAGTTATCCCAGCGGCAGATAAAGATATCGTGAAAGTTTACACTAAGCGTGTGAAGGATAAATTCAACCTAATGCTAGAAACGAAAGTGACAGCAGTTGAAGCAAAAGAAGACGGTATCTACGTGTCAATGGAAGGCAAGAAAGCCCCTGCTGAAGCAGAGCGCTATGATGCAGTTCTAGTGGCTATCGGTCGTGTACCAAATGGTAAGCTTATCGATGGTGAGAAAGCGGGTCTAGAAATTGATGAGCGTGGCTTTATCAATGTAGATAAGCAACTTCGTACAAACGTACCTCATATCTTTGCTATCGGTGATATCGTTGGTCAGCCAATGCTTGCTCACAAAGGTGTGCATGAAGGCCACGTTGCTGCTGAAGTTATTGCTGGTAAGAAGCATTACTTCGATCCTAAAGTTATTCCTTCAATTGCTTACACTGAGCCTGAAGTGGCATGGGTTGGTAAGACTGAGAAAGAAGCGAAGGAAGAAGGCATCAAGTACGAAGTGGCAACTTTCCCTTGGGCTGCATCAGGTCGTGCAATCGCATCTGACTGCGCAGACGGTATGACTAAGCTTATCTTCGACAAAGAGACTCACCGTGTTATTGGTGGTGCGATCGTTGGTACTAACGGTGGTGAACTACTCGGTGAAATCGGTCTAGCTATTGAGATGGGTTGTGATGCAGAAGATATCGCACTAACTATCCACGCTCACCCAACGCTACACGAGTCTGTCGGTCTAGCTGCTGAAGTATTCGAAGGTTCTATCACTGACCTTCCAAACAAAAAAGCAGTTAAAAAGAAAAAGTAATTTCTCTGAAAACTGACTAACAAAAGCCGCTGATTACTCAGCGGCTTTTTTCATTTTAGGGTCTTTGCAAACACAAAAAAGCCGGGTGAAAACCCGGCTAGTATTAAGGCGTAAGCCTACTTACTTGTAGATGCAAAGCATATCTAGGTAGCTTTGTGTCAGGCGGTTCACAGACTCATCGTCCTGAGTACGGTTAGCCTGTACGAACAATGAGTAGCAAATACCATGGAACAGTGTTGCTAGATCTGCAGGATCGTGTTCGTCACACACCTCACCTCGCTCGATGGCTTTGACAAACATGTTCTGAACCAGCAGTTGATTGGTGCGGTTGGTGGTCACGAACAAAGGCCATACTTCATCACGTGTTGAAGCACTCCACTCAAACCAAACTTTCAACCAGTGGCAGTCGTTGACAATCAGATCAACCATCGCAGAAGTTAGGTTGCGTAGGTTTTCTTTCGCGTGAATATCGAGGTCGATATTATCAGATAGGAAGTTAGAGAACTGACGAACCACGTAGTTTAGTACATCATCAACCAAATCTTCACGGGTTGGGAAGTAGTTAAACACGGTGGCTACAGAAACCTGGGCGATTTCTGCAATGTCAGCGTGACCACCGCGACCAATACCACGTCGAGCGAACACTTCTAATGCGATTTCCATCAGTTGTTGCTTACGTTTTTGTGGTGAAAGACGCGTACGCGGTCTCTTAGCTATAGAATCCATAGTTATATTTCCTTGCCAATTGAGTTGTATATGTGGGCTTTTGCCCTAATTAGTATTTTATTATTGCTTTCGCATTAATGAGTGTAATGGTGCATATTAATTAGGTCAACGATTTCAGTTTATTTAATAATTATTTTTATTAATACCGTGCTATCGATCATGTAGTTGCATATGGTTATTGCAGTCTTTAATCAAGCAAACGTTTCTCTCGCTACACAGTGGTGATAAACTACGGGCTTAAAATCATCTGGCGATATCTGAACTCGCGTCGAATAAGCTATCGTTAATGCAGAAAATGAGATTGGTATGAAACATACAGTAGAAGTAATGATTTCTGAGCAAGAGGTTCAGGAACGCGTCAATGAACTTGGCAAAGAAATTACAGCTCACTATCAGGGCAGTGAAGATTTGGTGCTGGTTGGTTTGTTACGTGGTTCATTTGTCTTTATGGCTGACTTAGCTCGAAAGATTGAACTGACACATCAAGTAGACTTCATGACAGCTTCTAGCTACGGCAACACGATGGAAAGTTCTCGTGATGTTCGCATTCTTAAAGATTTGGATGATGATATTAAAGGTAAAGATGTTCTAATCATCGAAGACATCATTGATACAGGCAATACGCTGAATAAAATTAAAGAGATTCTTTCTTTACGTGAACCAAAGTCTATTGCTATCTGTACTTTACTGGATAAGCCCTCACGACGTGAAGTAGAAGTGCCGGTCGATTGGGTTGGTTTTGCCATTCCAGATGAGTTTGTTGTGGGTGTGGGTATTGACTACGCGCAGAAATACCGCCACCTACCTTACATTGGTAAAGTGGTTCCTCAAGAATAAAGCACTCTGATTCCAATAATAAAAGACCCGCGAGATGCGGGTCTTTTGTTATCTATTCAAGTACTGGTGAAGTTAGAATCTTGTTTAGCGCTTCTTGATGGCTGTTTTCTAAGGTTTCTCTACTTGAACAGCGAACCCCTAAATCTTGGAGCTTGCCATTGCCAATCCCATAGACGAAACCATGAATCTCAACCTCTTGGCCTCTTTCCCATGCCGTCTGTAGTATGGTTGAGTTGCCTAGATTGTAAACTTGCTCAGCAACATTGATCTCACACAATTTATTGCCCCACTGATCTCGTGGCAGGGACTCTATTTGTGCTTTGTATTTGAGGTAATTATCGCGAATGTGCAACAACCAGTTATTGATCAAGCCTAATTGAGGGTTATCGATAGCGGCATTAACACCACCACAGCCGTAGTGACCACAAACAATGATGTGTTTCACCTTAAGAACATCAACCGCATATTGCACAACCGATAAACAGTTCAGGTCAGTATGAACCACCTGATTCGCCACGTTGCGGTGAACAAATAGTTCGCCTGAGTAAAGGCCGGTGAGACGTTCTGCTGGAACTCTGCTGTCTGAGCAGCCGATCCAGAGGAAGCCTGGGTTTTGTCCTTCTTCAAGTTTTGCAAAGTACTCTGGTCGTTCTGCCTTAATAGATTCAGACCACTTTGAGTTATTGTCAAAAAGCTGTTTAATTTCCGGCATCTTACAATCAATCCTTAAAAATTCTTTCGCTACTATACACAATGTTACAATTCCGTTCCTGTCAAAACTGTGTAAACAAGCACTCATCTGACGTGTTTCATCGCTAAAAAACATAAACTTAGCAGTGAACCTAACAAAGAGTTATATAGTGTGCATGATGAATCTGTATTCGGACTAACCTTGAACAAGCCTATTTGTTAAAGTTATTAGTTTGTCACCATATCAACGAAGATGGCGACAAGATTGCTTTAATTTAATTACTTTTTATGCGGATATTCAGGGAAGAAACAGGAAGCTTGAATTACCGCACCTTTAATCATCAAACTTGCATTAGTTAGCAGTGGAGCTGAGTTGTGTTTGGAAGTCGTTTTGAAGATATCAACCTAAAAGGGGATGTGTTTGGTGGTGTGACCACCGCTATCATCTCTTTGCCATTAGCATTGGCATTTGGGGTGGCCTCTGGAGCTGGGGCAGAAGCCGGTTTGTGGGGGGCTATTTTAGTTGGATTGTTTGCCTCTCTATTTGGTGGTTCTAACTCGCTAATTTCTGAGCCTACAGGGCCAATGACGGTGATCATGACTGCGGTCCTGACCAGTATGATGGCCAAATACCCAGAAACAGGTATGGCAATGACCTTTACGGTTGTGATGATGGCTGGTGCATTCCAGATTTTACTGGGGACATTAAAACTCGGTAAGTATGTAACTTTGATGCCTTACAGTGTTATTTCTGGGTTTATGTCTGGCATCGGCGTCATTCTGATTATCCTTCAGCTATCGCCACTGCTTGGCCACGCAGCCCCTTCCGGTGGTGTGCTAGGCACGTTATCCGCCTTCCCTGATACGGTGGCTAACATGAAGTTTAGTGAACTGTTCCTTGGGCTTCTGACATTGGGAATTTTATTCTTCTTCCCGAAGAAATACCGGAAATACGTTCCAGCTCAGCTCGTTGCGTTAATTGCTGTAACGCTTTTATCGGTGATAGTGTTTGATAGTGAGGATATTCGTCGTATCGGTGAAATTCCTGCTGGTTTGCCATCTTTGGTTATTCCACATTTTGATGCTTCGATGTTCACTGAGATGGTGATTGATGCATTGGTTCTGGGTACGCTGGGTTGTATTGATACGCTTTTAACTGCCGTGATTGGCGATTCGTTAACACGTAAAGAGCACGATTCAGATAAAGAACTTCGTGGCCAAGGGCTAGCGAACATGATTTCAGGCTTATTTGGCGCGCTGCCTGGGGCGGGAGCAACCATGGGAACGGTGACCAATATTCAAGTTGGCGCGCGTTCTCCGTTGTCCGGTGTGATTCGTGCGCTTGTGCTAGCCTTGGTGGTTCTGGTGGCAGGTGGCCTCACAGAGCCCATTCCGATGGCTGTCTTAGCGGGTATTGCCGTCTACGTTGGTTTCAATATCCTCGATTGGAGTTTCATCCAGCGAGCTCATAAAGTGAGTTTTGCAGGTATGGCGGTCATGTATGGTGTGATGCTGCTGACCGTTTTCGTCGATCTTATCGTAGCCGTCGGGTTAGGCGTTTTTATTTCCAATATTATTATTATTGAACGTTTGAGTCGCGAGCAGGCGCGTCAGGTTAAAGCGATCAGTGATGCGGATGAAAATGATGTGCCACTGACGGATAGCGAAAGAGCGTTGTTAGACAGTGCCAATGACAAAGTTCTGTTCTTCTATCTTTCTGGGCCGATGATATTCAGTGTGTCAAAAGCGATTTCTCGCCAGCACAGCAGTATCGCTGATTACGAGGTGATGATCCTCGATTTAACTGATGTTCCCATGATCGATGTTACCGTCGGTTTAGCCCTAGAGAATGCGATAAAAGATGCACTTGAAGCACATTGCCAAGTCTACCTATTGTGTCCTAACGAGGGTACAAGGCAACAGCTTGAAAAGTTCCATGTCATTGATTTGATACCAGAAGGCAATATGTATAAGTTCCGTTACGAAGCTCTCAAAGCGGCTTTGAAGCATGTTGATAGTGATGAACACCAGTTTCAATCCATCTAGTTTCGCCATACGCCGCTGATTGACAGCGGCGTTTTTATTGAGTAGCAATATTTTATATTTCCAAATAAATCGAATTATGTAATTGTGTTCATCGTTATTCAACGATAAACTCTTTGGCAATTCGTGGCTGTCTAAGTGCACACGCACGCTACCCACACCTGCACCAACCAACGATTACACTGAAAACTATGTACGCATTAGAAATTGAACAACTCCGCAAAACGTATGCGGGGGGATTTGAAGCGTTGAAAGGTATCAGCCTCAACGTCGCCAAGGGAGATTTTTATGCCTTGCTCGGGCCTAATGGTGCGGGTAAGTCGACAACCATTGGCGTGATCTCTTCACTGGTTAATAAGACCTCAGGTAAGGTCAAAGTGTTTGGCTACGACATCGACCAAGATTTAGAGCTGGCAAAGCAAAATTTAGGTTTGGTTCCCCAAGAGTTTAACTTTAATCAGTTTGAAACGGTTGAACAAATCGTGCTTCAGCAAGCCGGTTACTATGGCGTGCCCCGCACATTAGCTAAGCAAAGAGCAGAGAAATACTTAACCAAACTCGATTTGTGGGAAAAACGTAACGAACGTGCGCGAAACTTATCAGGTGGTATGAAGCGACGCCTGATGATTGCTCGTGCTTTGGTCCATGAGCCAAAGTTACTTATCTTGGATGAGCCGACGGCTGGTGTCGATATTGAGCTGCGCCGTTCTATGTGGGAATTTCTTAAGGAGATTAACCAAGAAGGCATCACGATTATTTTGACCACGCATTATCTCGAAGAAGCTGAGATGCTGTGTCGCAACATAGGTATTATCAGCAAAGGTGAGCTAATAGAAAACACCACAATGAAAGCACTGTTGAATAAACTTCATGTGGAAACCTTCATTCTTGATTTAGAAGATGGCGCAGAAGTGCCTCCATTGAAAGGGGTGAACAGCCAGATTGTTGTCAATGGCTCATTAGAAATTGAAATCGAGAAGAGTGAGGGGCTCAATGCCATCTTTAGTCAATTGACAGAGCAGGGTATCAAAGTACTGTCGATGCGTAATAAGGCCAATCGACTAGAAGAGTTGTTTGTGAATATTGTCCGCGAAGGAGGCCAATAAAATGTATCGTATTTATTGGACTGCTTTTTGTAGCCTACTGACCAAAGAAGTCAATCGCTTTACTCGAATTTGGGTCCAGACCTTGGTTCCACCAGCGATTACTATGACCCTGTACTTCATTATTTTTGGCAGCCTGATTGGCTCTCGAATTGGTGAAATGAACGGCTTCAGTTATATGGAATATATAGTGCCGGGATTAATCATGATGTCGGTGATCACTAATTCCTACTCCAATGTTGCCTCGTCATTTTTCAGTGCTAAGTTCCAGAAAAATATTGAAGAATTGTTGGTTGCCCCTGTCCCTAACTATGTGATTATTTGGGGTTTCGTCATGGGGGGAGTCGTACGTGGCTTATTGGTGGGGACGATAGTGACCTTTGTCTCGTTGTTCTTTGTCGACTTACAAGTGGATCATTGGGGGATCATCATCGCAACCGTATTTATGACGTCTGTGGTGTTCTCTTTGGGTGGGTTGATTAATGCGGTTTATGCGAAGACGTTCGATGATATCTCGATCATTCCGACATTTGTCTTGACGCCACTGACATATCTAGGTGGTGTGTTTTACTCAATTAGCCTGTTGCCAGATTTCTGGCAAGGTGTGTCGAAAATCAATCCAATTGTCTACATGGTCAATGCATTCCGTTACGGCTTTCTTGGGGTATCGGATGTTGGTATTGCAACGTCATTTGGCGTGTTAGGCATATTTGTTGTTGTACTTTACACTGTGGCTCATTACCTAGTGACAAAAGGTATTGGCCTGCGCTCGTAGCAAGCTGCTTTATTCACAAAAAATAAAGGCTTGGCATAATGCCAAGCCTTTTCGTTTCCTAATTAAAATACCGTTTACTCTGTCGTCTCAGAAGGGGCTTCGGAATTTTCTTCTTCTTTCGCTTCAACAACCATTTCAACGACTTGATTATCAATCAGGCGGGCTTGGCCAAGAAATGCTGACATTAAAATCACAGCTTGAGTCGTTTCTGTGGTGATGGCTTGTAACGTTCGAGCATCTCGAATAAAGATTTCATCGGGGTGTAGGCCAGCAGCACGTAGCTGATCGCTAGCATCTTCAATGATCGAAGCATAATCATCACGGCCACCGCGCATAGCGCTGCTGATCCAGCGCATTGTGCGAGCTAAAACAGGAGCCCTTTGACGCTCATCAATCGTCAGGAGGCCATTACGTGAGCTCATGGCAAGGCCATCCATTTCACGCACTGTGGCCACACCGATAATATCAATATCCATTGCGAGATCTGCGGCCATTTTACGAATGACGGCTAACTGCTGGAAATCTTTTTCGCCAAAGCAAGCCACATCTGGCTGAACGATGTTAAACAGTTTTGTTACTACGGTTGCGACACCACGGAAGTGGCCAGGACGAGAAGCGCCCTCAAGGATATTTGATAACCCTGGGACCTCAATAAAGGTTTGTTTTTCTAGCCCTTCAGGGTAAATGACCTCTGGTGTTGGAGTGAAAACGATCTCGACGCCTTCACCGCTCAACTTACTTAGGTCTTCATCTAAAGTTCTAGGATAATTATTAAGATCATCGCTGCGATCAAACTGCATAGGGTTAACGAAGATACTGACGATGACAATGTCAGCATGTTCGCGCGCTTTGCGTACTAAAGTTAGGTGTCCTTCGTGGAGGTTACCCATGGTCGGAACAAAAGCGATTGTACGACCATCACGCTTATACTGTTTGATCTGCTCACGGAGAGCGGCAATTTCAGCAAAAGTTTGCATCAGTCAAATCCTTACGCAATTGTGTGAGCTTCGCTTGGGAATGCACCACTTTCAACTTCGTCTTTGTACATAGCTACAGCTTTACGCATGTCACCTGTTTCAGCAAGGAAGTTCTTTGAGAACTTCGGCATGTAGTTGGCTGAAATACCAAACATATCATGCATGACGAGGATCTGCCCGTCGGTCACATTGCCAGCGCCAATGCCAATAACAGGTACATCGCAGACTTCAGTGATGCGTGCTGCTAGCTCTTGAGGAACACATTCAAGGAGAATGATTTGCGCACCAGCTTCTTGTAGAGCGAGGGCGTCACGTACCATACGATCGGCTTTTTCTTGCTCACGACCTTGAACTTTAAAGCCGCCGAAGATGTTGACTGATTGAGGTGTTAAGCCAAGATGAGCACAGACTGGAACGGCACGCTCTGTTAGCATTTTTACGGTTTCGACTAACCAGTCACCCCCTTCAATTTTTACCATGTTTGCACCTGCACGCATGATTTGTGCAGCGCTGTCACACGCTTGTTCTGGAGTGGCATAACTCATGAATGGCATATCCGCCATTAGCAAGCAGTTAGGGCTTCCAGCACGTACGCAACGTGTGTGATAAGCGATTTCTTCTACGGTGACAGGTAACGTATCGCGGGTACCTTGCAGTACCATTCCTAGTGAATCACCCACTAGCAGTACTGGCATTTCTTCACTTTCAAATAGCTGGGCAAAGCTAGCATCGTAAGCAGTTGAAGTCGCAAATTTACGACCTTCCTGCTTCCATTTCATCAGGTCGTTAATGGTAATTTTTTTCATGATTTTTCCTTTTAAGGAGTTGGCTATGATTGCCAAATACGCAGACCGTTTTGATCGACAACTTTGAGTAAGTCTTCCAGTCTGGTCCCACATGGGAGGGTTAAATTTGGTGCGATTTCTGCGAGCGGATAAAGCACGAATTCGCGCTCTTTCATTCCATAGTGTGGAACTGTCAGACGCTCGGAATCAATCACCTCATTGCCATAAAGAACAATATCTAAATCGAGAGTTCTTGGCCCCCAACGTTCATCTTTACGGACACGCCCTTGTTCTTGCTCGATCGCTTGAGTACGGTCAAGCAGCTCAAAAGGCGTTAATTCAGTGTGGATTTCGACCACCGCATTAATGTAATCCGGCTGGTTTTGTGGCCCCATCGGAGTGCTACTGTACAGCATCGATGCCTGACTAAACTCAGATCTTGGTAGCTTTTTCAATGCATCAATCGCACTTTCTGCTTGGGCCACAGGATCGGCAAGGTTACTGCCGACAGCAATGTACGCCGTGATCATGATGTTGAAGCCTTGTTCTTTTTCTTACGAAATGGCTTACGACGACGTTTTTTACCTTGTTCTGGTGCGTCCGAATCCAGTTCGGCGACCATAGCTTGGCGCATGTTGCGTCCAGCATTTTGGAAGGTTTCCCACCATTTGGCTAATTGTTCCGTTTCACCGCCTTCTATTTCTCCTCTCATTTCAAGGAAATCGTAGCCGGCTCTAAACTTATTTAGCTCCATCAGTCGGAAAGCACGCTTGCCATTTCGACGTGGCATACGCAGTTGTAATTGCCAAATCTCACGAATAGTCGCGGTGTGACGGCGAGGAATTGCAATCGTGCGAACTTGCTCATCAAGAATGTAGTTACTCGCTTCCATGATAGCGTCGTAGTAAGACAGCTTACGCTTTTCCATCAGTAAGGCTGCGCGTTCTTGTAACGGGTACCACAACATAGCCGCGAACA
The DNA here is from genome assembly GCF_022398215.1 of Vibrio sp. Isolate24. Classification (NCBI taxonomy): domain Bacteria; kingdom Pseudomonadati; phylum Pseudomonadota; class Gammaproteobacteria; order Vibrionales; family Vibrionaceae; genus Vibrio; species Vibrio sp. Isolate24. Next base: position 1,784,612 of record NZ_JAKEUU010000001.1, on the reverse strand, counting down.
TAAATGCAGGGTTGATGCGTTTACCTTCTTCGATTCGTTGATCCGTTGAATCAAGAACCAAGTCAAGCATCTGCTCTGTTTTTGACGAATACTCTTCCGTGAAGTCAGCAGAGATTATTGGGAATAACTGCTGGAAAAGATTGTATTCACGCATCAGGTGATAGGTTTCCAGTCCATATCCTGACTGGAGCATTTTTAGTGATTCTTCGTATAGTCGTGCGGATGGAATATCACCCAGCAGTGAAGACATTTCTTCGATCGGTGCTGCGGTGTCTTCTTCGATATCAAAGTCTAACTTTACAGCAAATCGAATGGCGCGAAGCATTCGTACTGGGTCTTCGCGGTAGCGTGTCTCTGGGTCGCCTATCAAACGTACCAGTCGATCTTCGAGGTCTTCATTACCGCCAGCGTAGTCGTGAATCGCATAGTCAGCAATGTTGTAGTACATGGCATTGATGGTGAAATCACGGCGCTCTGCATCTTCATCGATAGTGCCATAAACATTGTCACGTAGTAGCATTCCTTCTTTGGATTGCTGAGAGATATTTTTGCTGGTTTCTTGATGGTGGCCACGGAATGTCGCCACTTCAATGATGTCGCGGCCAAACATGATGTGTGCGAGACGGAAACGGCGGCCGATGAGGCGGCAGTTTTTAAACAGCTGACGAATTTGTTCTGGTGTGGCATTGGTTGCGATATCAAAATCTTTAGGGTTTTGTCCCAGTAGCAGATCGCGCACACCACCACCGACTAGGAAGGCATCAAAGCCTGCACCATGAAGTCGGTATAGCACCTTCAATGCATTGTCACTGATTTGTTTGCGAGAGATATTATGCTCTTGGCGAGTAATAATGTTCAGAGATAACTCTGGATAACTGTCTTTTTCGCTTGGTGTATAGTCGTTTTTATTCATGTGCATTAATGACTCGTTACGCTGATTCCGCTTGGCGTGAACAGCGGTTGAGTGTGTCTAGTTAGGACTAGCTTATGATTCCGTTTATTGCCCTTGGGGCGAATTTGCGGCTAATAATAGCTTACAGTGAGCGGTTTGAGAATCTTGGTGTGAGCTCTGTTGATTCTGGTAGCTGGTCAATTCGCCAGTTTGAGACGCCCCACTCAATGATTTCTGCCACACTAGCCTGCGTGATTTCTTTATGTATATCAAAACCTAAAAAGTGCATTGCTTCGATAAGAGCTGGCCGAGGCTGGCTGTTGTCGATAGCTGGAGCATGGTTTTGCTTGGATAACTTATGACCATTCTCATCCAATGCCAGTGGCAGATGAAGGTAACGGACAGGTGTCTTACCTAACATCTTATACATACTGATTTGGCGGCCTGTCGGCTCAATCAGGTCTGCGCCGCGAACCACCTCTGTGATGCCTTGGTCAATATCATCCAATACTACTGCAAGGTTGTAAGCAAATAATCCATCCCGACGTTTTATAATAAAATCTTCATCTGCTAAGGGTTTAGGAATACTCAATTTACCGTGTTTTTGGTCATCAAAATCATAAACAGGATGTGTCATGGTTAAACGCACAGCACAATCTTTAGGATTGTTGAGGGCAAGGTGACGACACGCGCCATTATAAAAACCGCCCAGAGCTTTGATTTGCTTACGGGTGCATTGGCAATAATAGGCTTGCTGTGAGTCTAACCATTGCTCAATTTGGCCTTGATATAAGTCGTGGCGTTGACTTTGGAAGACGATTTCTTGGTCCCAGTGGAGTTGATAGGCTTCTAATGTCCGCAAGATCAAATCTGACGCACCGGGCATTTCTCTTGGTGGGTCAAGATCTTCTATTCGGACTAACCACTGTCCCTGTTGAGATTTTGCCTGAAAATAACTGCCCAAAGCGGCAACCAAAGAACCAAAATGCAATGGGCCAGAGGGAGAAGGGGCAAAACGGCCTATATAACTCATCATTTCCTGTCGTATCAAAATCAAAAAGGGAGCTTATGCTCCCTCTTACCTTAATGATTAAAAGCGCATGCTAGCCTTGCATCTGCTTTTCTTTGATTTCTGCCAGTGTCTTACAATCAATACACAGGTCAGCTGTCGGACGTGCCTCAAGGCGACGAATACCGATTTCAATGCCACAAGAGTCACAGAAGCCAAATTCATCTTCTTCGATCTTGTTAAGCGTTTTCTCAATCTTCTTGATTAGGCGACGCTCGCGATCACGGTTACGAAGCTCAAGGCTGAATTCTTCTTCTTGAGAAGCACGGTCAACTGGATCTGGGAAATTTGCCGCTTCATCCTGCATGTGGTGCACGGTGCGGTCAACTTCTTCCCTGAGCTGGTTGCGCCATGCGGTCAAAATTTTTGTGAAATGAGCCAGTTGCTCTGGTGACATGTACTCTTCACCAGCTTTTTCTGTGTATGGCTCAACCCCTGCAATGGCTAGGATGCCTAGCGCTTTTTTCTTCGATTCTGGCATGCAGCATCTCCTACTAACACCTAGTCAACTGCGCTCGCAGTTAGATTTTAAGGCGGGTATCTATAGCAAAAAGAACAATTTGAGGCAAACTCTAGAGAGTAAAGTTGTTGTCAATGTGAAGGTGACATCATTTTTTCTCTCAATAGGTGAAATTGATGCGCTCCACCAGTTTCATCTCAGTGTTTGAAAGTTCTGCTTTATAGCACAGAACTTCAACTCCTTGGTCTTGTGCGTTTTTCAACAATTGTGAATAATTTGCGTCTATATGGTGTGCCGGAGAGACTTTTTCAATCCCTGAATGTAAAACAGTGAATAAAAGTACCGCTCTGCTTCCATTTTGTGCCATTTCTGTGAGCTCTCTCAGATGCTTTTGACCACGTGTGGTCACCGCATCGGGAAAGTAGCCCTGCCCGTGCCGTTCTTCATCAAGCAACGTCACGCTTTTTACCTCTATATAGCACGTTGGCTGATGTTGTGACTTGAGCAAGATATCAATCCGACTATTTTCATTGCCGTATTTGACCTCTGTCTTTAACTGTTCATAGCCTTGCAGCTCACTAATGACACCTGATTCTATCGCTTCCACTGCTAATTGGTTGGCTCTTGCAGTATTAATGCATATACGGTGCCCAAGCGTTGTCTGTGTCAGTTCCCAGCTATTGGGGTATTTACGCTTCGGGTTGTCTGACGTTGAGTACCAAACGGTGTTGCCTACAGTAGCGCAGCCGGTCATCGCTCCGGTATTGGCACAATGAATAGTACGCTCGCTGCCGTCGGGTAGGGTAATGTCTGCCAAAAAGCGTTTGTAGCGTTTAATTAAGATGGCAGATTCAAGTTGGGGATCAAACTTCATTTGGGACTGGATTTATGTACAATATTCACATTATTACACCATAAGGTTTTTCCATTGTCACAGCTGCCTATCGAGAGCGTGATGCCTGAGTTGCTCTCGGCTGTACGCGACAGCACTCAAGTCATCCTTAAAGCGGCGCCCGGTGCCGGTAAATCGACATACTTTCCCTTACAACTACTACGCAATAATGTGGTCGAAGGCAAAATTATTATGCTTGAGCCTAGGCGACTAGCGGCGCGCAATATTGCCCGTTACTTAGCCCAGCAATTAGGAGAGAGTGTAGGTCAGCAGGTTGGCTATCGAGTTCGTGGAGAAACTAAAGTCAGCCCTGAGACAAAACTTGAGATCGTGACCGAGGGCATCATGACCCGAATGATTCAATCTGATCCAGAACTCAATGGTGTCTCTCTACTGATTTTTGATGAGTTTCATGAGCGCAGCATTCATGCTGATACCGCGCTCGCGTTTAGCTTGGAAATTCAAGAAGCCTTAAGAGAGGATCTTAAGTTAGTCGTTATGTCTGCGACATTGGATGAGCGAGCATTGGGCCGATTGATGCCGGAAGCGAGCTACATTGAGTCGCAAGGACGCAGTTTTCCGGTTGAGTACAGATACCACCCGTTACGTCCCAATGAGCGATTTGAAGATGCAATGGTCAAACATATCAGTATGTTGCTCCATTCAGAGTCAGGGTCGTTGTTGGCGTTTCTCCCCGGTGTGGCGGCAATCAAGCGCATTGAAGAGCGGCTGACTGCATTGCCAGATGAGGTAGAGGTGTGTCCTTTGTACGGGCAGTTGGGTTTCACTCAGCAGCAAGCTGCGATTCAGCCTGCAGCTTCAGGTAAGCGCAAAGTGGTGTTAGCGACGAATATTGCTGAAACTTCGCTGACCATTGAAGGTATTCGATTGGTGGTTGATGCAGGGTTGGAGCGAACCGCAAAGTTTGACATTAAAAGCGGTATTACTAGGCTTGAGCAAGTTCGGATAGCACAGTCGTCTGCGGAACAGCGGGCTGGACGTGCAGGGCGAGTTGAGCCTGGTATTTGTTTACGCTTATACAGTGAAGGTCAGTTAAATCAGCAGCCTGAAGTACCTCAAGCCGAAATCTTGTACTCTGACCTTGCCGCTTTAAGTCTTGAACTTGCTCAGTGGGGAACGGTAGATTCGGCTGAACTAAACTGGCTCGATGAACCGCCTGTGAGCGGTTTGAGCCAATCTCGTTCTCTTTTACACAAGCTGGGATTATTGGATACCAATCATAAGTTAACGGAACGAGGTCGGTTAGCGAGCGAGCTTAGTGTTGAGCCACGCATCGCAGCTATGCTGACGCATTCAGCACAGCAAGATTGGGCTAATACTGCGGCGGCTGTTGCCGCTTTATTAGAAGAGCCTGAGCGTCATATTTTGGACTTTCTGCAGAGCATTGACCGCCTGAAGCGCGGCCAGCACAGCAAGCAAAAAATGGTTTTCCAACGGGCGCAAACATTGGCGCGCAAGTTGTCTGTCAACTTTTCTCTGGCGTCTGTTGATGAGGCTTTGGTTACGGCAGCTCTGGCTATCGCATTCCCTGACCGTATTGGGCAATTAAGAACTGGGCAGGCAGGTAAATTTCTTTTGGCTAATGGTCACGGGGCTGAAATGGCGGATGATGAACGATTGTCCAGCTCGGAATACATAGTCGCGATTGAGCTCATGCGCAGTCACTCTGAGGCTTCCAAAGTATTCTCTGCAGTAGAGTTGGATTTATTGGCTGTCGAATCGTGGCTTTCTTCCCTGATTGATGACAAAGAGAATGTAGATTGGGATGAAAATAAAGGTCGACTGATTGCTGAGCAACATAGAACAATTGGTCGCTTGGTCATTAGTCGTCGCTCACTTCCAGAGCCAGATAAGCAAAAAATGACTCAAGCTTTACTCAACTATGTCCGCCGCAAAGGACTCGATGCATTAAACTGGTCGGAAAAAAGTAAAGAAACCCTCGAACGCATTAGATGTGCGGCAGAGTGGTTGCCAGAGCAGCAATGGCCGGGAGTGTCGGACGTTGAGTTACTGGATAATTTAGAGCAGTGGCTGGAGCCTTATCTTGTAGGAGTGACCTCACTGAAAGCATTAGCAAAAGTGGACTTGGAGCCGGCATTACAGGCTTATATCGCTTGGCCACTCAATCAAGAAATTGAACAATGGTTACCGACACACTATGTTGTGCCCACTGGGTCAAAAAAGAAGATACGCTATCAACAAGGCCAAGAGCCGGTACTTTCTGTTCGCATGCAGGAAATGTTTGGTGAGCAAACGTCGCCTCATATTGCTGATGGCCGAAAAACACTGGTTATGGAGCTGCTTTCTCCTGCGCAAAGGCCACTGCAAGTGACACGCGATTTAGCCAGTTTCTGGGCTGGGGCTTACAAAGAGGTGCAAAAAGAAATGAAAGGGCGTTATCCCAAGCATGTGTGGCCTGATGACCCAGCTAATCATGTGGCAACGACCAAAACTAAGCGACAAATGAACTCATGACCAAGAAAAAAACTACTACGAGCAGTAAAGCGAAAACAACCAAGAGACCAACTCGAAAGCGGGCTCAAACTCAACGTAAATCGTCCTCCAAAGGCCCACACCGCTGGTTGAAGACGCTATGGAGTGTGAGTTGGAAGTTAAGCTTGGCTGGTTTTGCTGTGCTTTTGTTTGTTGGGATTTACCTCGATAGTGTGGTCAAGCAACGCTTTGAAGGTCAGTTATTTGATCTCCCAACGGTCGTGTATGCGCGCATTCTTAACCTTTCTCCTGGCGATTCAATATCCATTCAAGAAGTGCGTAATGAGTTAGACGTGCTCAATTACCGCAAAGTGCAGCAGCCGCGTTACCCTGGTGAGTACTCTTCCTCATCGACTAAGATTGAGCTGATTCGTCGCCCATTTGAGTTTACTGATGGGCCAGAGCCTGACCGTCATGTAATGCTGCATTTTGACCGTTCAGAACTGACGCGAATTCAGTCGCTTGAATCATCAGGCGATCTTGGTTATCTGCGCATTGAACCTAAAATGTTGGGCATGTTGGAAAAAAATCATGATGAGCAGCGCTTATTTTTGCGGCGAGATCAGTTCCCAGAGGTGATGGTTGATGCACTACTAGTAACCGAAGACAGAGATTTTTACCAGCATGATGGCGTATCACCTTTCGCTATTGCTCGGGCGTTAGTCGCCAATATCAAAGCTGGTCGCACCGTACAAGGCGGTAGTACGCTGACCCAGCAGTTAGCCAAGAACATTTTTCTTTCCAGTGACCGCACTTTGTGGCGTAAGATCCGTGAAGCTTACATCGCGTTGATCATTGATTATCGTTATAGCAAAGATCGCATCCTCGAAGGTTATCTTAATGAAGTGTATCTAGGTCAAAGTCGAGGTGAGGCTATTCACGGTTTTGGCTTAGCGTCGCGTTTGTATTTTGGGCAGCCGATTCAAGAGCTGAGAATCGATCAATTGGCCTTATTGGTTGGGATGGTTAAAGGTCCGTCCTATTACAATCCCATTCGCTTTCCTGAGCGTGCAAAAGAGCGCCGTGATTTAGTGTTGCGTTTAATGATGCAGCAGGGAATGTTGAGTGCTAACCAATTTGATATGGCAGCCAGCCAGCCGCTCGATATTCAAGACAATCCACGTATCGCCAGCCGTCAGCCTGCTTATTTCCAGCAACTGAAAATTGAGCTGAAAGAAAAAGTCGGTGATGCATTTCAGGCTGATATGGGGTTGAGGGTGTTTACTTCTCTCGATCCGGTTTCTCAACAAGAGCTGGAACAAGCGATTGCGAAGAAAATTCCTCAACTGAGTAAGGTAGCAGGGAAGTCTTTGGAAGGAGCGGCTATAGCCGTGGATCGACATACTGGAGAAATCCGCGCCATGGTAGGGGGAAAGAAGACCGGCTATGACGGTTTTAACCGCGCACTCAATGCCAGTCGGCAAATCGGTTCATTGGCGAAACCTGCGGTTTACCTAACGGCACTCGAACAACCTGATAAATACAACTTGGCGACCACTTTGCATGATAAACCTCTCAGCCTTAAAGGATCGAAGGGCAGCGTTTGGTCACCTCGTAATTACGATCGTAAGTTCCGGGGTGATGTACCTTTGTACATTGCATTGGCAAAGTCTCTCAATGTGCCGACGGTAGAGCTTGGGATGAAATTGGGAATCCCTAATGTAGTCAACACCTTGGAAAAGCTGGGGGTGGACCGTAATGAGATCCGTCCGGTACCATCCATGTTTCTTGGTTCATTTACTTTAACGCCGTTTCAAGTCGCGCAGATGTATCAAACGTTAACGAACTCGGGTAAAAAAGCCCCACTCTCTGCACTGCGTTCAGTCGTTGATTTGGAAGGTAATGTTTTGTATCAGTCTTTGCCTCGTATGTCGCAAACTATTGACCAACAAGCGGCATGGTTGACGACGTATGCCATGAAGCGTGGTGTGCTTGAGGGAACAGGCCGTTATCTCAACAGCCAGTTTGGCTGGGCGGCTCTGGCTGGGAAAACCGGTACCAGTAACGATACTCGAGACAGTTGGTTTGTTGGCGTAGATGGCCGGGAAGTGACAACCATTTGGTTAGGTCGTGACGATAATAAACCGACAAAGCTGACAGGCTCTAGTGGTGCGCTACGAGTTTATGCAGAATATCTCAATCACCGCATACCAGAAAAACTGACGCTACCTTGGCCAAAAGGGATCAGTACACTTGGCTTTGCTTCCACAGAGCAGGGGAGCTTACAACTGGATTGCGATAACTCGTTTAAGTTGCCCGTTTGGGATGCTAACGGTGTGCTTAAACAGCAGTGTGACAATCAACCCACACAATGGATAAAAAAAATATTCAGTTGGTAAATCGTTGGGCGTATCTATTGCTCGATTCGGTGTATGAGAATGAGAAGGGAACTCTAGAGTGAGAAAACTAGTTTGGCTTCTAATCACGAATATAGTTGTGATGCCACAAGTCGCCTTTTCTGAGACGAAAAGAAAGCCAGAACCTGTAGAGCGCCCCAAAATTGCGGTGGTTCTGGCTGGTGGTGGCGCGAAAGGCGCTGCCCATATCGGTGTTTTGAAGGCGCTTGAAGAGTTGAGAATTCCCGTCGACTTTATTACCGGTACCAGTATGGGAGCCTATGTTGGCGGTTTGTACTCGACAGGTATGAGTGCCGATGAAATTGAAGCTCTGATTGAAACGGTGGATTGGAATAGTGGTTACCGCGACCGTGTTGACCGAAGTGAACGTCGCGTGCGTGATAAAGAGTATGAAGACAGATACCAGTTGACCACTGATTTGGGGCTGCGCTGGGGAGAAGTGCATGCTGCTCGTGGTATTGTTCAGGGGCAGGGCATGTTAAAAATCTTGCGTGAAACCTCTGGTAACCTCCCCCCATTTACCTCTTTTGATGATCTTGCCATTCCTTACCGTTCGGTGGCTACCGACATTATTGAACTGACACCTGTCGTGATCGATAGCGGATACTTGGTCGATGCCATGATGGCGAGTATGTCGGTGCCAGGGGCACTGCCTCCTTACGAGTTAAATGGTCAGCTATTGGTCGACGGTGGAGTGACGAATAACATGCCAGTCAACATTGCCCGTAAGCTGGGAGCAGATGTGGTGATTGCTGTTGATATTAGTACGGACTATAAAGGCGAAGATGATTTCACGACCCTATTCACCATAGCGGATCAGTTATCCAATTATTTGGTTCGAAGTACTACCAATCGTCAAGCTAAAACTCTCACTGATCAAGATGTCCTCCTTCAACCGGAAGTTGGGGGGATGGAAACAACAGAATTCAATAAAATGCCTGAGGCTTTCGAGAAGGGCTATCAGATTGCCATTGAGAATGAAGCATTACTGAAACGCTACAGTGTTTCGTCATCTCAGTATCAGGATTACATTGATAAGAAAGAAGATGCGAGACGTCGGTTACGTTATGGCGATGAAATCCAAGTCGAGCGAATCATCATCCACAATCACACTCACTACAGTGATGATGTGCTTAAAAAGCATCTTAACTTAAAAGTTGGTCAACGATATCGCACCTCTGATGTAGAACAAAGTATCCAAGACCTTTATGCCTTAGACCGTTTTGAATTGATCACCTATCGCTATGAAAAGGTGGATGATCAAGAGGCGTTAGTGGTCAACGTTCGAGAAAAATCTTGGGGTCCTAATTATGTCAATTTCCGCTTTTTCCTCGAAGATGATTTTGATACTGACAGTCAATATTCTATCGGGGTGTCGACTAATTTTACTGACCTCAATGAATACGGTGCAGAATTTACCCTCAATTTGGAAATGGGCACGGACAAACTGATTGAAGGTCAGCTCTATAGTCCGTTGTTCTCTAGCTCAGATCTCTTTACGACGTTGGGAGTTACATTCAGTAATGAGAAGGTTAATGTACCTTTTGACGGAGTGGAAGAACCCTCATTGAAAGCGACTCAGGACTTTCTCCCGGTATCGTTTACTGAATGGGAGTCGGAGTGGGCGATTGGCTATCAAGATACTTTATGGCGCCGATTTAAAGTGGGAGTCAGGTATACGGATGGGTCAGGTGAGCTAGCTTCGGTCCCCTCATTGGGAGATGTCTCATTTAGAAGATTGGGAGCCTTTGCTAATTATCGTCTCGATACATTGGATAACTTCAGCTTGCCAAGTCGAGGGCTGTATCTCAACTTAGATTATTTAGTGTCCCATGATGAGAGTGTTGGTAGCTCCGGTAGTGTGTTTGATGGTCATGACGAAGACACGGCTTATGAGTACGGCGCTAAGATCATTTATGCTAACAGTTTTTCACGACATACTTTGGTCGCAAATCTTGATATGGGGGTTGTTGAGAGCAAAAACTCGTCATTGATTATTGACCCTAAGGAACTTGGCGGCTTCCTTAATTTGTCGGGTATCCCACGTAATAGTTTGATTGGTCAAAATAAAGCGTTTGGCAGCTTGGTATACCGTTATCGTTGGTTTGATAATGATTTCGGCTTGTTCTCATCACCATTCTATCTCGGTGCGTCTTTTGAGTATGGCGGAGTGTGGTCAGATCCAAGTATCAAGCTGGATGACGCCCCTTTATACGCGGCAGGTTCCGTATTTGCTGGGATTGATTCTCCCGTTGGGCCTATCATGCTTGGTTATGGTCGAACCGAGCAAAACTATGATTCAGTTTACCTGATCATAGGAACAAGTTTTAAATAGTTATGCAATGATTGATTTGGTCGATTATGCGTTCTCGTCACATGAGATTGACGAAATTAAGCGAAGAAAATCATAGAACTTTAGTCTTAAGTTGCTATGTTGGTCAAAATGATGAGATTTTAATTTATCGTTAAATTTGCTATTCTACCGCCCACAGTTTGGCCTCTTTGGCACTGTTTCTCACTCAAAATGAATGAAAAATATGGCAAAAAGGAGAGCCAAGTTTCCAAGGATGTTCACTTCGTTACGTTGAATAATAGTAATAATAACGAAGGAACCGCAATGAGAGGAAAAAGTCGTGCTTGAAGCCTACCGTAAACACGTCGAAGAGCGTGCTGCTGAAGGAGTTGTTCCTAAACCACTAGACGCTGAGCAAGTTGCTGGTCTTGTCGAACTTCTGAAAAATCCCCCTCAAGGTGAAGAAGATTTTATTCTTGACCTGTTAGAAAATCGTATCCCTCCTGGTGTTGATGAAGCTGCCTATGTTAAAGCAGGTTTTCTGACGGCAATTACCAAAGGTGAAGTGGAATCACCACTTGTTAGCCGTGAAAAAGCAGCTGAGCTGTTGGGTACGATGCAAGGTGGCTACAATATCGCGCCACTTGTTGACCTTCTTGATGATGACGCTTTGGCACCCATTGCAGTAAAAGCGCTATCTCACACGCTACTGATGTTCGATGCTTTCTATGACGTAGAAGAGAAAGCCAAAGCAGGTAACTCATACGCACAGCAAGTACTTCAGTCATGGGCTGATGCTGAGTGGTTTACCTCAAAAGAAAAAGTGGCTGAAAAAATCACAGTTAAAGTCTTTAAAGTGACCGGTGAAACCAATACCGATGACTTATCTCCAGCGCCTGATGCTTGGTCACGTCCAGATATTCCAGTGCATGCGAAAGCGATGCTTAAAATGGAGCGTGAAGGGATTAACCCAGATCAGCCGGGTAGTGTCGGTCCAATCAAACAAATTGAAGAACTGCAAAAAGATGGTATCCCTTTAGCGTATGTGGGTGATGTCGTTGGTACAGGCTCTTCACGTAAGTCAGCGACCAACTCAGTGCTATGGTTCATGGGAGAGGATATCCCTTACGTACCGAATAAACGCACTGGAGGCATTTGTCTAGGTGGTAAAATCGCGCCAATCTTCTACAACACAATGGAAGATTCCGGAGCTCTACCTATCGAGTTGAACGTTCAAGACATGCACATGGGAGATGTGATTGACATCTACCCATATGAAGGTGTTGTGCGTAAAGATGGTGCAGAAATTTCAAACTTTGAACTGAGCAAAGTGCTTCTTGATGAAGTACGTGCTGGTGGTCGTATTCCATTGATCATTGGTCGTGGTTTGACAAGCCGTGCTCGTACTTCTCTTGGTCTAGAAGAAACCGATTTGTTTGCTAAGCCTGTTGATCCAACGGCTTCAGACAAGGGCTACACACTCGCTCAGAAGATGGTTGGTAAAGCTTGTGGTGTTGAAGGCGTTCGTGCTGGTCAATATTGTGAGCCTAAGATGACAACAGTAGGTTCTCAGGATACAACGGGCCCTATGACGCGTGATGAGCTAAAAGACCTAGCATGTCTTGGCTTCTCTGCTGATCTTGTGATGCAGTCTTTCTGTCATACTTCTGCTTATCCAAAACCAGTCGACGTAAACACACACCATACGCTACCTGATTTCATCATGAACCGTGGTGGTGTCTCACTTCGCCCAGGTGACGGTATTATCCACTCTTGGCTAAACCGTATGCTATTGCCTGATACGGTCGGGACAGGCGGTGACTCACATACTCGTTTCCCGTTGGGTATTTCGTTCCCGGCAGGTTCAGGTCTAGTCGCATTCGCAGCGGCAACGGGTGTTATGCCATTGGATATGCCTGAATCTATTTTGGTGCGTTTTAAAGGTGAGATGCAACCAGGTATCACACTACGTGATTTGGTTCATGCAATCCCTTACTACGCGATTCAGCAAGGTCTATTGACGGTAGAAAAAGCCGGTAAAATCAATGAATTCTCAGGCCGTATCCTAGAGATTGAAGGCCTAGAAACTCTGACAGTGGAGCAAGCATTTGAATTGTCTGATGCTTCTGCTGAGCGTTCTGCGGCCGGTTGTACGGTTAAACTGTCGCAGGAGTCAATCGAAGAGTACCTAAACTCGAATATCACCATGCTGAAGTGGATGATTTCGGAAGGTTATGGCGACCGCCGTACGATCGAGCGTCGTATTTCAGCGATGGAAGAGTGGCTAGCGAATCCTGAATTGATGGAAGCGGATAAAGATGCTGAATACGCACATGTGATTGAAATCGACATGGCTGAAATCAGCGAACCAATCTTATGTGCACCAAACGACCCTGATGATGCTCGCCTTCTATCAGAAGTGCAGGGCACTAACATTGACGAAGTGTTCATTGGTTCTTGTATGACCAACATAGGCCACTTCCGTGCTGCAGGTAAGTTGCTAGAGCAATATGGTGGCCAATTAGATACTCGTTTATGGGTTGCTCCACCGACTAAGATGGATCGCGATCAGCTCACTGAAGAAGGTTACTACGGTATTTATGGTCGCGCCGGGGTGCGTATCGAAACCCCAGGCTGTTCATTGTGTATGGGTAACCAAGCTCGTGTCGCTGACAAAGCGACAGTAATGTCGACATCAACGCGTAACTTCCCGAACCGTTTAGGTACGGGAGCTAATGTTTTTCTAGCTTCCGCTGAACTTTCAGCAGTCGGTGCAATTCTAGGTAAGATTCCAACCAAAGAAGAGTACTTAGAATATGCCAAGCAGATTGATGCGACAGCGGCTGATACCTATCGCTACTTGAACTTCCATAAGATGGATCAGTATACCAAGAAAGCAGATTCGGTGATTTTCCAAGAACCAGCTTAAGCTTTCTAAAAGCGAACGATAAAGCGTCTGCCTCGGCAGGCGCTTTTTTTGTGCTTTTCATACACACTCTATATACTCTGCGCTCGGTTTTTATGAGGCAGCACGATGGAATTTGAATTTATCCGAAATACATTGATGGGTGAGTACTATGTAAAGTCGAGTATGGGCCATGAAATTGTGGGTCGATGGCTGCAAGAAGAAATAGGTAAGGATTGGCAAAAAATAGCGCAGGTAGAGTCTTTGCTCACGTCTGTCCATCAATCTCCGCTCAAAGAACACGCTATGGTGGGCACTGAAATCTCTATCTTGATTCAAGGGGATGAAGTTACTGTGCAAGAAAATGTATTAGCACACGGCGATGTAATGGAAGAGGGCAGTGAACTTAATTTTTATAACAGTGAGAGTACGGCCAGTTGTGGCTTAGATGACTTTGAGCTGTTAATTGATCAATGGAAAGAGTTTCTGACCACCAAATAGATCTGCACTGAAATAGTGAAGAATTGAATATCTGCTTCATAATTGTGATAGGGGCGCACCATAACGGTGCGCCCTTTTGCGTTTTTCATTAAGAGAAAGTAATAAATTATTATTTATCAATGATTTAATAAATTGGCACGTACCTTGGATTAATAAAGTAAAAAGGATGACTGCTTCAGAGAGGATGCGATGAAACTAATTAATGCGATTATCAAACCATTCAAATTAGATGATGTTCGAGAGGCTTTGGCCGATGTGGGTATCGAAGGGATGACGGTATCAGAGGTAAAGGGTTTTGGACGTCAGAAAGGTCATACAGAGCTTTATCGTGGTGCAGAATATCAGGTGGACTTTTTGCCTAAAGTGAAGCTCGAAATCGCGACACAGGCAGAAAATGTCGACCGCGTGATTGAAGCGGTATCGAAGGCTGCACATACCGGAAAAATCGGTGACGGAAAAATCTTTGTCTATGACCTGAGTCAGGCAGTGCGAATCCGCACTGGTGAAATGGACGCTGAAGCACTTTAAGAATTCAAAGGACTGGAGACACAACAATGGAATTAACAACGACAGTAACGGAGTTACGTTACGCACTCGACACTTTTTTCTTCCTCATTTCAGGTGCGTTAGTCATGTGGATGGCAGCAGGGTTTGCCATGCTTGAAGCGGGTTTAGTTCGCTCCAAAAATACAACTGAGATTTTAACTAAGAACGTTTGTCTTTATGCGATTGCCTGTACCATGTACTTGGTAGTCGGCTACAACATTATGTATGTTGATAACGGTGAAGGCGGTTGGTTACCTTCATTTGGTGCACTCATCGGTACTCAAGGCGAAGGTGCAGATCACTCGCTAGAGTCAGACTTCTTCTTCCAGGTAGTGTTTGTCGCAACAGCCATGTCAGTTGTGTCAGGTGCCGTTGCTGAACGTATGAAGTTATGGTCTTTCCTTATCTTCTCGGCAGTGTTAACAGCATTTATCTACCCAATGGAAGGTTACTGGACTTGGGGTGGTGGTTTCCTATCAGAGGCGGGCTTTAGTGACTTCGCAGGCTCAGGCATCGTTCATATGGCAGGTGCTGCTGCTGCGCTAGCCGGTGTTCTACTTCTAGGTGCCCGTAAAGGTAAATACGGTAAGAATGGTGAAATCTATCCAATTCCAGGCTCGAACATGCCTCTAGCGACATTGGGTACCTTTATCCTTTGGTTTGGCTGGTTTGGTTTTAACGGTGGTTCTCAGTTGATGGTCTCTGACTTTGAGAATGCAACGGCAGTAGGTCAAATCTTCCTCAACACAAATGCAGCAGCAGCGGCTGGTGCGATTGCAGCCCTTCTTGTGTGTAAAACTACGTGGGGTAAAGCTGATCTCACAATGATTCTTAACGGTGCTTTAGCAGGTTTGGTTGCCATTACTGCCGATCCTCTGTCGCCATCACCAATCTATGCAGTAGCCATTGGTGCTGTATCAGGTGCTCTAGTCGTGTTTAGCATCATTGCTCTTGATAAGCTTAAGATTGATGATCCAGTGGGTGCGATCTCTGTTCACGGAGTGTGTGGCTTCTTCGGCTTGATGGTGGTGCCTCTAAGCAATGGTGATGCAACGTTTGGGGCTCAACTATTAGGTGCGGCGGTTATCTTTGCTTGGGTGTTCTTTGCTAGCCTTGTGGTTTGGGCGGTATTGAAGGCAACGATCGGAATCCGAGTATCTGAAGATGAAGAGTTAGAAGGGATGGATATGCACGACTGTGGGGTAGGTGCCTACCCAGAATTTGTGACTGTGAAGTAAGTCAGAATAAGACATAAACTGTTACAAATAAAATACTCAAAAACCTGCTCTAAGAGGCAGGTTTTTTTGTTTTGCATCATTGTTTTCTAAATCATCATGAATATAATAACGCAACTGATAAACGTTATCATTACGAAGTTAAAGGACTGAACCAATGAAAAAACTGCTAACTCTTTCGGCTCTAGCGTGTGCGACATTAGCACCGACAGCGATGGCTGCAGAAGAAGTGAACGTGTACTCTTACCGTCAACCATTCCTAGTTGAGCCTATGTTCAACGAGTTCACTAAAGAAACAGGCATCAAAGTTAACGTTAAGTTCGCAAAGAAAGGTCTAGCAGAGAAGCTAGCTCAAGAGGGTGAATACAGCCCTGCTGATGTGATCCTGACTGTGGACATCAGCCGTCTTGCTGAGTTAACTAAGCAAGGCTTGGTTCAGTCTGTAGAAAGCGACGTTCTTGAGAAGAATATCCCAGCTCAATACCAAGATACTGACAATGAGTGGTTTGCTCTAACTACTCGTACTCGTAGTGTTTACTCTTCACGTGACCGTGTTGGTAAGCTAGGTGATGATTTCACGTATGCTGATCTTGCTAAGCCTGAGTTCAAAGGCAAAATTTGTACTCGTAGTGGTAAGCACCCTTACAACGTTTCTCTAGTCTCTTCTATGATTGCTCATAAAGGCGAAGCGGAAACTAAAGAGTGGCTAGAAGGCGTTAAAGCTAACCTAGCGCGTAAGCCTCAAGGTAACGATCGTGCACAGGTGAAAGCGATCAAAGAAGGTCTATGTGACGTTTCTCTGGGCAACAGCTACTACCTAGGTAAGATGGTTAACGATAAAGAGCAAAAAGCATGGGCTGATGCGGTTTACATTAACTTCCCTAACCAGAACACAACTGGTACTCACGTAAACATCTCTGGTATGGCAATGGCTAAGTACTCTCCAAACAAAGAGAATGCGCTTAAGCTGATGGAATTCCTAGCGGGAGATACAGCACAAGGTATGTACGCTGAAGTTAACTACGAATACCCAGTAAAAGCCGATGTGAAACCTTCAGAGCTGGTTGCTTCTTGGGGTGAGTTTAAAGCGGATACGATTTCTCTGGATGAAATTGCTGAGCACCATGCCGCTGCAATCAAGCTGCTTGATGAAGTCAAGTTTGACCTGTAATCATTAACGCTTCATATCATTCTAGACGGCCTCAAGTCGCTCTTTTACAAGGGTCGCTTGAGGTTGTTTGTTTATAAGGGTATAACTGACCCTTAAGCGTATTAAAGGTATATGAGATGTATTAGCAAATGCATTCGAGTTATATATACCGATGATTATTAAGCAATGAAAGAAAATAATTATTTATGGAAAACCAGTAGTGGGACGCTAGCTCTGCTACTGGTTTTGCCGATCTTAGCGATATTCTTTACCGCGATTGGCGAAACAGATGAGCTGTTTTCTCATCTGATGTCAACCGTGATGCCAACCTATACATTCAATACCGTGGTATTAGCGTTGGGGACGATGGCTCTGTCCCTCGTATTTGGTATTCCTTCCGCGTGGATTATGGCGATGTGTCGCTTGCCCAGTGAACGTATTTTACAATGGGCGTTGGTGTTACCTTTAGCCATGCCAGCTTATATTGTGGGTTATATCTTTACCGATTGGCTCGACTTTGCTGGGCCCGTGCAAATCTTACTTCGTGACCTCACTGGTTGGGGGCCGGGAGATTATTGGTTTCCTGATATAAGAACACTGACGGGGGCGATTATTGTTCTCGCTCTGGTTCTGTATCCCTATGTTTATTTACTTTGCCGCGCGGCTTTTATGGAGCAAAACGTTTCCTTGCTGCAATCAGCACGCCTGCTGAAATGCTCGCCATGGGAAAGCTTTCGTCGTATTTCACTGCCGCTGGCTCGTCCTTCAATGGCGGTTGGCTTATCGCTAGTGGCCATGGAAACCATTGGTGACTTTGGAACGGTGAGTTACTTTGCCGTTAACACTCTAACAACTGCGGTTTACGATACTTGGCTTGGGTATTCTAGCTTGACAGCGGCAGCGAAAATTTCTGCCATCATGTTGGTGTTTGTCATCTTATTGCTCAGCACAGAGCGTTACAGTCGCCGTAAACAAAAACTGTTTCAGAATCAGTTTAGTAGCAGAGAAGATTTTCGTTACGAGCTAAGCGGCTGGAAAAAATGGCTAGCACTCACTTGGTGTTGGGGTATCGTTGCCATTGCCTTTCTTCTGCCTCTGTTACAACTGTCTATCTATGCCTATAAGTATTTTGCTCAGAGCTGGACACCTGAATTTCGCGAGTACGCATTAAACAGTCTTTATGTTTCTTTAAGTGCAGCTTTTATTGGTGTGGTGGTCGCGCTTATTGTTAATTTTTATAGTCGCTTGTCTAACAACCGCCAGAGCGTGGCGTTTATGCGTTTATCATCAATGGGGTATGCCGTGCCGGGTACTGTACTGGCCATTGGTGTTATGGTCTCTGTGTTATTGATGGATCACTTCGTCAATGATATTGCCAAATATATGCAGTGGGGCCGGCCAGGGCTGATATTTTCTGGATCTATGTTTGCTCTTATTTTTGCTTTAGTGGTTCGATTCTCTGCGGTAGCGATCGGCAGTATTGAAAGTAGCTTGAATAAAGTGTCTCCATCGTTGGATATGGCTTCTCGTACCATGGGGTGTAACTCCAATCAAATGCTATGGCGTGTGCATTTTCCATTAATTCGTCGCGGTGCTTTGATTGCTGGGCTCCTTGTGTTTATTGAGTCGATGAAAGAGCTGAATGCTGCGCTACTCTTAAGGCCTTTTAACTTCGAAACATTAGCTACTTACGTTTATAATTTTGCCTCTGATGAGCAGCTGGAATTAGCGGCGTTACCTGCTGTCCTGCTGGTTTTAGTTGGCTTGATCCCCCTTGTTATGGTTAACCGTTCACTGGAGCATACACACTGATGAGCTGTGCATTATCGATCAATAACTTAACTTGTAAGTACGATGAGCAGACGACTGTACTTGAATCCTTATCGTTGAATGTAGAGCATGGGGAAATTGTGTGCCTTTTAGGGGCAAGTGGCTGTGGTAAAACGACTTTGCTTAAAGCCATTGCTGGCTTATTACCACTCAGCTCGGGTTCCATGAGTTTGAATTGTCTGACCATTGATGATGGTGAGAATTGGTTGCCTCCAGAACAACGCAATATCGGTATGATCTTTCAGGATTACGCCTTGTTTCCTCACCTGACAGTTGAGGACAACGTGGCGTTTGGTCTTAAAGCGCTGACTAGCGAAGAGAGAAAAGCTAAAGTGGCGGAGATGCTGGAGTTGGTGCACTTGACTGGCTATGGCGAACGTTACCCGCATCAGTTATCTGGGGGGCAACAACAGCGTGTCGCGATAGCTCGTTCGTTGGCTTATAAGCCTGATTTACTTTTGCTGGATGAGCCCTTTTCCAATATTGATACTCAGGTTCGTCATGAGTTAATTAGAGAAATACGTAAAATCTTTAAGAATCAAGGTGTTACAGCAATTTTCGTCACACACAGCAGAGAAGAGGCGTTTGCTTTCGCCGATAAGATGGCGGTTATGAACCATGGTGTAATTGAACAATATGGCACTGCGAGTGAATTGTATTACCAACCATCAAGTAAATTTGTAGCCGACTTCTTAGGCGGCGGTAGCTATCTTATGGCCAAGCGTGTTTCGGAGTCTGAATTTGAGACCGACCTTGGGATAGTGGAAGCAAAAGCGCAGCAGGAAATTCAGTTGCAAGCGGAATGTGAGCTATTGTTGCGTCCACAGCATGTTCAAATCAGTGCCACAGAAGAAAGCAGTGTGACCGTTTTAGAGCAACAGTTCATGGGCGACCATTGTCGTTATGTGATTGATGCTAGCGGGAGTCGATTACTGGCTAGTTCGGCGGAACCTTTGTCGATAGGGCAGCCTGTCTCGGTCAAAGTAGAGACGCAAGGCGTTCTGGCTTTTTAAATAACAAAACACCCAGCAAATCGCTGGGTGTTTTGATCTCTAGGCTAGTTACAGTTGTAAGAATGTTTTGAACTGTTCAACGATGCCTTCTGCGGTCTCTTTGTCTTCCATTTCAGAAAAAATACGCAGTAAAGGCTCAGTGCCAGAGAAGCGAGCAATCACCCAACCACCATTTTTGAAGTAAACCTTAGCCCCATCATCATAGCTGACTCTCTCTATTTCAAACTTAAACTTCGGCAATTGCTTCTCGACGTAAATCTTGTTGTGTAGGTGCAGCTTTTGACCACTTTTGAAGCTGCAATCACCTTCGGCTGTATAGGCATAACCGTATTTAGTGTAGATTTCGTCTAAGAGCTCTGACAGTTTTTTGCCTGTGACTGAAATCATCTCAACCAGCAGACTGGAGGCGAAGACACCGTCTTTACCTTTAATGTGACCACGAATGGTTAGGCCGCCAGAGCTTTCTCCACCGATCAGTGAGTCATCGGCTTCCATTTGTGAGCTAATGTGTTTGAAGCCAACGGGGACTTCAAAGCTCTTCTCACCATGGTCTGCTGCTATTTTGTCGAGGATATGAGTGGTCGCAATGTTACGTACAACAGAACCTTTCCAACCTTTGTACTCCAGCAGGTAGTAGTAGAGCAAAATAAGCACTTCATTTGGATGAATGAAGTTGCCTTTTTCATCAATGATACCTAAGCGATCAGCGTCTCCGTCCGTACCAATACCAATGTCGTAACCTTCAGCGGCGACAAGGTGCTTGAGACGATACAGAGTCGCAGCATTCGGTGAAGGCATTAATCCGCCGAAATCAGGGTTCTTGCCGTCATTGATAACATCAACGTCACAGCGGCCATTGATCAGTACAGTTTGCAATGCGTTTTTCGCCACACCAAACATAGGATCGATCAACACGCGTAAATTGGCTTTTTTGATCGCTTCTATGTCGATAAAGTCGATGATTGAATCAACAAACTCGTTCATGGGATTGATCAATTGAATCAGTTTATCTTCAACTGCTTGATCAAACTCGACGGAGGCTACATGCGCTAGGCTTAAGTTTGCGATCTGCGATTCGATCTTTTCCGTGATGATTTCATCGGCGTCACGCCCCCCTTCAATAAACACTTTGACGCCATTGTAGTCGGCTGGGTTGTGAGAAGCGGTGATACATGCGGAATAAGCGCAGTTCATCTCTTTCGCTTTGAACATCACGATTGGGGTTGGAACAAACTTGTCGATAAAGCTGACGGTGATGCCATTGGCTGCGAGAACTTCCGCGAACCAGCGCCCGGCTTTGTCTGAAAGGAATCGGCGATCGTAGCCAATCACAAAACCGCGCTCGGCAACTTGTTCATGGTTAATGATGTTCGCCACGGCTTGAGCAACTAAGCGTACATTGTCTTTAGTGAATTCTTCACCGATAAAAGCACGCCAGCCGCCAGTACCAAACTTGATCATATCTATAATCCTTTATTTATCGCGAAGAGCCTCTGTGAGAGGCTCATTGGGTAGTTAACCAAGCACAACGACGACGTTGTTTACGCTACCTTTTGGCTGTACGGGTATCGTGGCGCCAGACACTTTTTCTCCATTGACTAGGATCGATTTGACCCCTTTGCTCACTGAGTCTGGGTTCTCCACTTTGATGTTGTAGGTCGCCTCTAGCCATTGGCGAGTCACTTCAAAACCGGGCCAATCAGTTGGGATACATGGGTCGATCGTTAAGCCATCGAATCCTGTACGCACACCAAGAATAAAGTTGGTGACTGCGAAGTAAGCCCAGCCGGATGTCCCTGTTAGCCAAGGGTGGTTAGCTCGGCCATGATCTTGGTGATCGCGCCCCATAATGAATTGTACGTAGGAGTATGGTTCAGCGATGCGTTTTTCGATGATGTCGTTTTGGTTGTATGGATTGAGTGCGTCGTAGAATTTCATTGCACGGTCACCACGGCCTAGTTTCGCTTCAGCAACCCAAGCCCATGGGTTTGGATGCGAGAAGATGGCCCCATTCTCTTTTACGCCTTGGTAAACACGGGTTACAAAACCAATGTCGTCATTTGGTGTTGCAAAGGATGGAGAGTTGAGGTGTAAGCCGTATTCAGAGAATAGGTTCTCGTCTACGGCGTCCATCGCTTTTTCACCACGCTCTTGGGAGACCGCGCCTGAAAGTACGGCTAGTGTGTTCGACTCAAGGTGTACTCGGCCTTCTGTTTGTTGCGCGGTACCTATCTTGTCGCCATTCTTCGTCAGACCACGGATGTACCAACCGCCTTCGTCATCCCAAAGGTGGGTTTCACATGCTTCACGAACATTTGCTGCCATTTCCGTGTATTTCTCAACGTCGGCTTGTTTACCTAGGTATTTCGCTAGGTCGATGAACTCTTGCAGTGCCCAGAAGTGTAGGAACGACACCATTGAAGATTCACCACCCCCTAGGTTTAGGCAGTCATTCCAGTCTGCCCGCAGACCTTTACAGATACCAGTTTGACCCACGTATTCAGCTGAGAAGTCTAGTGCGGCTTTCATATGGTCATAAACGCTCGCGTCGCCGCCATCTGCGTAAGGGATCACTTCGTCAAAGAAGCTGTGCTCACCGGTTTCCATCACGTACTTACAGATGGTTGGAACTAGCCATAGATGGTCATCAGAACAGGTGTCTTCGATGCCGTGGATCTTGTCCTCGTCAGATGGAGTGGGGACAACCGTTGGTGATTTCGATGGTTTAACGTCTGCTTTTTCAGGATCAAACCAATCTGGATCGAATAGGTGTAGGCCGTACCCCGCTTTTACTTGGCCGCGCAGTAGGTCAACGATACGTTTACGCGTCA
The DNA here is from genome assembly GCF_022398215.1 of Vibrio sp. Isolate24. NCBI lineage: Bacteria > Pseudomonadati > Pseudomonadota > Gammaproteobacteria > Vibrionales > Vibrionaceae > Vibrio > Vibrio sp. Isolate24. The sequence goes on along the minus strand of NZ_JAKEUU010000001.1, from coordinate 1,762,124 downwards.
TTGCCGGGTTGGCGTGAGGTACGGAAATCGCATCTTGCGCGGTATCGCGGTAACCAAGACCAGTGCGACCACCGACTTCGATGAACGACGCAAAGCGAGACCACACGACACAAGTTTCTGCCTGGTATAGCGTCCAAGCGTTGATCATTGTATCTAGGCCTTCGTTTGGCGATGTCACTTGGAACTTGCCACAACGCTCATCCCAGTGTGCTTTGATACCAGCGAATGCATTGTCGACTTCAGCAAGTTCTTGGTATTTAGCACGCAGACGCTCTCCGTTGCCTTTACCTATACCTAGAATGTAGGCAAAGCGTACTTCTTCACCAGGCTGGATAGTAAACTGCTTATGCAGAGAGCCGCAGTGGTTGTAACACGTTTGCGCGGTGTTGAAACATTGACCTTGTTCTACGGCTAGCGGGTTTGCTTCGTCGCGGTATAGACCTAGGAAACTGTCACGTTGGCCGTCGTATGAATCTGGGTCAAACGTCGAAGCTAGGTAGTAGAAACCTTCGGCATCGTTGGTATTGTAATACAGGTCGTACTCAATCACGCCCTCGTTGTAAGCCGTGCCTGCTGAGTACAGAGACATCTGATGGTTTTGGTTATCAGATTGAATGTGGCTGAATGAGAACTCAACAAATGAGAATGCGCTGATGGTACGTGGTTTGTCAGAGGTGTTTTTAATCACTACATCCCAGATTTCAGCATCTTCACCTTTTGGTACGAATAGTGTTTTGGTTGCGATAATGTCGCTGTATTCACATTTAAACTTAGAGTAAGACAAGCCATGACGAACTTCGTAGTTGGCTTCATCTAAGCTTTTTGCAACGGGTTGCCAAGAGATTGACCAGTAGTCCCCCGACTCATCATCACGCAGGTAAACGTAGTGCCCCGGGCGATCGAATGTTGCGTTAGGGCGGAATTTAGTAACACGGTTGTATTCTGGAGAGTTGTAGAATGAGTAGCCGCCCGCGTTGTGCGAGATAACCGTACAGAACCTCTCTGTGCCCAAATAATTTGTCCATGGTGCAGGGACATCAGGGCGAGTGATGACGTATTCGCGATTGTCGTTATCGAAATAGCCGTATTTCATGTTTTATTCCTTTTCCTACTGCCACTGAAGCCGTGGCCTAATATATATGCTAGAGAAAACTGCTAAGGGCTATGGCCGTCAGCAAAAGTTACTTCCAAGGGTTGCGATAATTGATGTGTTGCTTATCCAATAAAGATAAGTGGCCTTTCAGTCTTGCTTGATAGTCGTGCCAGTCGCGATGTTCTTTCATTGTCCAGCAAGCTTCCGCTAGTGCTGTGAGACGAGGGAACACCATATAATCAAGCCGTGGTTGATTGTGGATAAGTTCACACCATAGAGCGCACTGAATACCAAGAATGCGTTTACGTATTGGGTCCTCATCTGGAATATCCGCGAGGGGTTCATAGCGGTAGGCGCTTTCAAGTGGAATGACGTTTGCCCAGTCAACCCCCGGCTCTTCTGGTGCGTAATCTTGGGCCATATCTAAATAGGTGGACTGAGCTGGCTGAAGGATGACATCAAATCCTTGTTTCGCGCATTTGAGTGCAGCGTCTTCACTCAGCCATGAATAGATGACAGTATCTTTACTGACTTTGTCGCCATGTTGGGCTTCCTCCCAACCAACCATGCGTTTGCCGAGTGAGCGTAGCTTCTGCTCGGCATAGCGAAGCAGGTGTCCCTGCAGTTCTTTGCTATTTTGATATTCTTGCGTTTCCATCAGAGCTTGGCAGTTTGCGCTTTGTAGCCAGACACCGTCGGGCACTTCATCGGCGCCTATATGCACCCAAGGTGCAGGGAACAGCTGGGCAACTTCTTCGAGTACTTTATCGAGAAACTCATACGTACCAGGAATTGCAGGGGAAAGTACATTGTCGGTGTAATGTTGAATACTGCGAAATTCTGACTTATCGCTAGGGTCACAGAGCAATTCAGGCAATGCTTTAATCGCTGCGCGGCAGTGCCCGGGAATATCAATCTCTGGAATGACGGTGATTCCGCGCTCTTGAGCATAAACAATCACTTCACGCACTTGTTGCTGGGTATAGTAACCGCCATACATGCTAGATAGGTGGCTGAATTGAGGCTCAAGTGTCGCTGTTTGACCACGATGAGCTCCTACTTGTGTTAGCTGTGGAAATGCGTTGATTTCCAGCCTCCAGCCTTCATCATCGGTTAAGTGCCAGTGAAAAGTGTTGAATTTGTAATGAGCGAGTTGATTGATCAGCCTTTTGATATCTTCGAGCGGATGAAAGTGACGGGCGCAGTCAAGCATCATGCCGCGATATCTAAAGCGCGGTGTATCCACGACTTTGACATACGGAACCGAGAGTTGATGGTTTTCCTGCTTGATCAATTGCATTAAGGTTGCGCTCGCATGAACAAAACCAGCTGCTGAAGCGGATTCGAGCCGGATGCCTGTGGCAGAAACGAATAACTGATACTGGCCTTCATCGAGAGTAGGGTTATTGCGAAACAAAATTTCGCTTTGACCAATCGCTTTAGCTTGATAGCCATACAAAGTCTGGAGTTCGTCTTCGAGCCATGTTGCTGCTTTTTCAGCTTGAGCGGTTTGGAGAGTGATTTGACTGGCGGCAGATAAATAAAAAACGCCCTCCTGATAGCTAATATGATTAGGCATAGGTATCAGCGCATGTTCGGCCGCTGTGGTCGGAGATAACTGAGTACGTTCTTGGTAAGGGGAGGCGAGCACGATGGGTGTTATTGAAACCGGCAATTTAATGGCACCATGCTGGTTGAGCACTAATGCATCTTTCAACCCATCAGTATAGAAACGTAATGGGGCAGTATTGATGCTAAATTCGCAATAATAATGCTGATTGGCCGCCAAAGTGTGATTATCTGGTTCAACAACACAAAAGCTCCCTGTCTGCTTTATTTGCCCGTTACTGAAGCTATCGGGAAGGATGTATCGGTCAATGACAAACTGTAATTGCCAGTTCACTAGCGCTTGTTCAGATAGGTTGTGCAGGGTTAGACCAAACCGGCAGTAGTGTTTGTGTTCTGATAAGACAGTAAGGTCAATGCGATAGCTCATGATAACCTCTTAATACAAATTGTGTTCAGGCTTGCCTGCAAACATCAAGGCACCTTCAATCGCGTCGAGCTGTGGCTCAACAATCCATTGTTGGACAGGAGGAGAAAGCCAATCGTAAATGCGTTCTGCGATACTCCCCATTAAACAAATTCGTGTTGCTCCTTTGCGATGAAGAGCACAAATGAACATTTCGATATCTTCAGCAGTCTGCTTAAGCAGTGAAAGTGCTAATGGGTCAGCGCTTTTAGCGTAGTGAAATATTGTTGGTGAGAATTGGCCATAATCCCGAGGCAAGGCGTGTTTAGACCAGCTAACAATCTGATCAACATCGTTGGAGAAATGAGCCATCACCTTATGACATAGCGGAGTTTTCTCTTGAATACCATCCTCTGCTAGTAAGACTTTCTGGATTAGCCTTAGCCCCATAATTGCGCCACCGCCTTGATCGGAAATGGGAAATTCGCGACCACCAACGACATGTTGTTCGCTACCAGCCAAGTAAATGCCACACGATCCTGTGCCCGCTATCATGATGGCGCCACTATCTCCGTTGTGGGCGCCTAAGCAGGCACCATAAGCATCAGTATTGAGCACCAGTGAAGCAAAAGGGTGAGTAAGAGCCATGAAGTCATGCCAAGCGGATTTTTGTTCGGCTCCTGCAAGGGCTAAACCTAAGTGCATGTATTGGAAGTGGGTATGATCTAAGCCTGCACCTTGGGCGGCTTTGGAAGTCGCTTCGATAATGGAGTTCAGCGCAATGTCTACACCCAGCAAAATGTTGGCACTACCACTTTTGGCTTCGCCTAGTAGCTTTCCGTGTGGATCTCTGATGCGTACGCGACAGGAAGTGCCACCACCATCCACACCAACGTAATAATGCGTCATCTTAGTGATTCTCCGTGGATTGAAAATGCGTGTGTTGGGCGAGTATAGCTAGCAGGAACCATGCGCCATGAGGGAGCCATTGCTCACCCCAGCGCCAGTTCTGTAGCATGTCATCTTTGTGCTCATTAGGGTTAAAAGCGATCCCTTCGGCGTCATCAAATCTTGCAGTGATACCATTGCAAATACCGCCTTTGGCATTAAAGAAACCGAGATGGGGTAAGTAGTCAGGGTTGTTATGTCCATGACCATCTAACATACACATGTCATACGGATTTAACCCAAGAATCCAGTTAAGGGCGTGCTGTGAGAAATCAGTTAATGCTTGTTTGAGGTTGGTATCGGTTAAGTGAGTTTGAGCAAGGTATCCCATGCTGGCTAATGAGGCTAATCGAGCATTTTCTCCTTGCCACCAGTAACCACTCTCATTGTCTTGCGCGATGAAAAAAGAGTCACGCTTGCTTTGGCTGATCCCTTTGACGTACTGACGAGGATAGCCGAATGGGTTGGCGACTTTATGGGTAATAGATAACTCGAAATGGCAAGCTTGTGTGAGCGTTGCTAAGACGGATTCATACAAATCTGAACGGTTTTCAATCTCTAAATATTGGCACAACGCAATCGCGGGTAACCCAGCTTCGGCTGCATGATAATAAGGTCTAGAGCCATCGCTGTTGGCCGACCAGAAGTGCTGAATGTAAGCATCAGAGTGTTGGCGCTGTGTGAGACGTTGAGCCCAGTCGCGACTTTCCTCTAAATAGTGAGTATTGAGTGTGGTCTTATAAAGCTCGGTTGAGGCGAGCAAAGCGCAATACTCATCAATGATATTTTCTTCACCATCATCAAGGTAGTAGCGATTGCACTCTTTGAGGTGCTGGTAGCCTAATTCAGCAGTATGGAGGTATCGTTGAGTGCTGAATTCTCCTTCTTTACCTAATCGGGCGGTGGCTGCCAACGCTGCAATGCTCGCTCCTGCGCCTTGGCGGAAGCCCGCTTGAAAATCCTCTGATTTATGGCCTTCTTGTGTGGTGTAGGCACAAATTTCGCGTTGCTCTGGATCTTTTGACCACTTATCAAATACCGTTGTGTAGAAATAACCGGACTTATGCTGCATTCTGACCAAAAAATCAGCACCAAATAGAGCTTCTTCTTCCATCCTTGAGCGAGTGTAGGAAGCCAAGCTAGTACTGGATTGGCTCAACTCGAGGCCTTTAAGAATATTCCAAACCACAATTGGAATCTGTTGAGGATTGAGGTAGTTAGCATAAGAAAGGTGGCTTAGATATTTGCTGACATCACCTGATGCGTCATACCAACCGCCACTGACATCCACGCGTTCTTCAGTATTGAACAGTGGAACACTTTGATCCTGACGATCGTAGATGCCGCTGCAGCGTTGGGATTTTAAATAGTGCAGTACGTCTGAAAGCGTTGACGTTAGAAGTCTATCTTTTGCGATGGAGAAGATCTCAGACTGACTGTTATCAAAAGTGAGGTAGTAGCGCCCAGCTTTCTGAATGTTAGAAAAATCAATGCGAAAAAAATATCCCTGGTGCCAATTTGCGACTCGAGTGCCAGTCTCGACATCCAGTGACGCAACAGTCTGATGACTATCTGCACACACCAAAAGGGCAGTGGAAGATGGTAGGTTGGGTACATCTGCCATCAGAATAGCCTGTTTTGGTCCCAGGGATTCATAACCAATGTGGTTAGTAAGTAGCAGCATTGAAATCTCCGAGTGAGTTAGGTGAAGCCAGTCACTCTTGCTGACTTCGATATTGTTTTAGTGTTGGTACAAGTAACAGCGCACAAAGTGGTTGTCTGACAGTTGAGTGACTTCCGGAAGCTGCTCACGGCATTGACTAGTGGCATGTTGGCAACGTCCAGCGAAAGGGCACCCTAGAGAACTTGGAGTCCAAAGAGGGATTTCGCCCTTATTGCCTTTTAACTTTTCGTGAATTGATTTGCTTGGATCTGGTACTGCTGAGACCAATAGCTGGGTGTATGGATGCTGAGGGTTGTGAATTATCTCTTCGGTGTCCCCCCATTCAACCATATGGCCCACATACATCACGGCAAGATCTTCGGCAATGTAACGAGCTGTAGCGATATCGTGAGTGATATAAAGCAGTGACATCTGCTTCTCAAATTTCATTTCTTCCATTAAGTTGAGCACACCAGCTCGAATCGACACATCCAGCATTGATGTTGGTTCGTCGGCTAGTACCACCTCTGCACCCACCGCGATGTTGCGCGCAAGATTAACCCTTTGGCGTTGCCCACCAGATAGTTGGTGGGGAAATTTCTGAGAGGTTTCTTTAGGCGGGATCAGCCCGACTTGTTCGAGTAGATCGTAAACACGCTCTTCAAGCTCCTTCTTATTACCAGGCTTCACTTTTTTGTGAATCAGTAATGGACGGGCAATGTGGTGAAAAATGTTGTGGGTTGGATTTAAAGATCCAAATGGGTCTTGCCACACCATCTGAACCCCTTCTCGGTAAGCCATCAGATCAGATCGAGAATCAATCGTTTTGATATCTCTTCCTTTGTATTCAATGGTTCCAGATGTCGGGGCATACATTTTTGCGATCATTTTGGCTGTGGTTGATTTACCTGAACCAGATTCGCCGACCACTGAAAGGCCACGACTTTTATACATTCTGAATGATACGTCGTTGATTGCACGCATCATGGGTTGTTGTAGTGCATTGCTGTTAATCGGAAAATCCTTAACTAGATTTTTTCCTTCGATTAGTAGTTCGCCAAATTCTTTGCTCATCATTCTCTCCAGTATTTTTACTTTGTTGTCTCGTGCCAGCGCTAGAGTTTGGCTTGGGCGATAGGTTCGCCATAAAGGTGGCAGTTTGAGAAACGATTTGGCTCTATTTGTTTCAGTTGAGTTGGTATCTTGGTACAGGTTTCATGTACGCGATCACAGCGAGCTTGGAATCGACAACCTTGGGGGATTTCAAGCAAGTTAAGCGGATTACCTGGAATACCAGTTAACTTAGTTTTAGGGCCAGTTAATGGAGGGAAAGAGCTACCTAGTCCTTTGGTATATGGATGGTACGGGCTCTCGAGAATTTGCTTTGATGGAGCAACTTCGATTAATTCACCCGAGTACATGATGCCAATGCGATCAGAAAACTCGACCATCAAAGAAAGGTCATGAGTAATGAATAAGATTGAGAATCCAAACTCTTCTTTCAGAGCGTAGATTTTCTGTAAAATCTCGCGCTGAACGACCACATCTAACGCCGTAGTGGGTTCGTCCATGATGATCATTTTAGGGTTGAGTGCCAAAGCAATTGCAATAACTAAACGCTGGCGCATACCACCGGAGAACTGATGTGGATAATCTGTCAGTCGACTTGGATGAATATCGACGATTTCCAACAAGCCTTCAGCACGATTACGAGCTTGTTCTCGTGTCATATTGGTATGGCGCATGATCACATCGCAAAACTGCTCTTCCATCGGAAGAACGGGGTTTAATGCGTTCATGGCGCTTTGGAAAACCATTGACATTTCACTCCAACGAAAGGCCTGCATACGCTCATCGCTGTAGTTGAGAATGTTCTCACCATTGAAGATAACTTCACCGCCAGTGATAAATGCGGGTGGCTTATGTAGGCGCATCAGTGAGAAGGCCACAGTGGATTTTCCGCAACCTGATTCTCCGGCCAAACCGAAGACTTCACCAGGCGCGATATCAAAGCTGACATTGTTGCAAGCACGGACGTCGCCAGCTGCCGTAATATAGTCAACACATAGGTTACGGATAGAAATGAGTGGTGCTGTCATGATTATTTATCTCCGCTCCAAAGTGCACTTTGTGGGGCCAATTCTGGCTCACGTTCTTTTTTGTCTTGCTGAGCAAGTTTTTTCCAGCGCTTCATCCCTTTGTGAGATCGCAGCTGTGGATTGGCGATTTCATCGACCGCGAAGTTGAGTAAGGCCAAGCCAGTAACGAGTAGGACTAGAGCAGCACAAGGGGCAAACAGTTCCCACCAAGCGCCAATCAGCATTGAAGATGAGGTCTGAACGTTGTAGAGCATGATGCCCCAACTCACCGTATTCGGGTCGCCTAATCCAAGAAATGAGATTGTTGCTTCCATCATGATGGCGTACATAACCGAACCGATAAAACTTGCACCGACAATCGGGATAAGGTTAGGTAGGATCTCTACAAAGATGATTCGCCATGATGATTCACCAAGTACCTCTGCCGCTTTAACAAACTCTTTTTCTCGTAAAGCTAAGGTTTGCGAGCGAACGACTCGCGCTCCCCAAGCCCAAGCTGTGAGGCCAATGATCATCGCAATGGTTAATGGACCCGCTTCGCCAATAAAGGCCGCGAGAACGAACAATAGTGGGTATTGTGGAATGACCAGCATGATGTTCATCGCTGCGGTTAGGATGTCATCGATACGTCCCCCGAAGTAGCCTGCAGAGATACCAATCACTGTGGCGAGAAAACACACGGTGATACCGGCACCAAAACCTACGGCGAGAGATACTCGCGCACCATGGATAAATTGAGACCAGACATCACGTCCCATGCGTGTTGTACCGAGAGTGTGATCCGCTTTTTTTGACATCAGCAGGGTTCGGCGGTCTGTGGCAAGGTTTTCTGCTACCCAGCCATCTGGGTTGGCTTGAGCAGCCTTAACAACAAAAGCAGGATATTCATGCGGGTTACCTGTACGTTTATCAGGCGCGTGTTTACTGAGTAGCGGCGCAGCAAGAGCGATGAACAGAAAAACACTGATGATGATGCTACCAACCAAAGCGATTGGGTTACCTATGATGAGTTTGATGAATCCCTTCATGATTATTTACCTCCCTTACGTAGGCGAGGGTCGAGTACAACGTAAAGCATGTCAGCCAGTAGGTTAAAGAACAGCATAAACAGCGTCATGATCAGTAATTGACCTTGAAGCACCTGATAATCACGGGCTTTGATTGCATTGAACAGTACCGAGCCTAGGCCTGGGTAGTTGAAGATGATTTCGATGATGAGCTGGCCACCAATAGCCATACCTAATGCCATTGATAAAGCGGTAACACTCGGTAATAAGGCGTTACGGGCGGCATAGTTGAACACGACGCGGTTCTCGCTCAATCCCTTGCCTTTAGCCATGGTGATGTAATCTTCAGCGAGAAGGTTAATCATGTTGTTTCGCATGTTAACGAGGAAGCCACCTATTTGGACAACAGATGCGCAGAATAGGGGTAAGACTGCGTGATAAGCTACGTCTTTGATGAACGCCCAGCTTGTCCAGTCAGGTAAAGTACCAGCGGTGTACGCATACCCTGTAGGGAACCATTTCAAACCAATAGCAAAGATGAACATGGCGAGCATGGCTATCACCACTTGTGGTACAGCTTGGATGATTAGCATTCCAGGAGTGATGAAGGCATCGTACTTACTGCCTCGTTTCCAAGCGGCATAAATACCGAGAATAGAACCTAATGAAAAAGATAAAACAACGGCGGTACCCGCAAGAAAGAGTGACCAGCCAAAAGCACTTCCTAGCAACTCATTCACAGATAAAGGGTAAAACTGAATCGATGTTCCCAGCTCCCAGCTGAGAATGTTCTTCATGTACGCGATGTATTGAACAAATAGTCCACCATCAACAAAACCGAGCAGTTCTTTCATCGCGGCAATGCGCTCTGGGGTCACTTGTACTGATGCATTTGCGAACATCATGGTGACCGGATCGCCCGGCATCGCCCGGGGAATAATAAAATTAAGTGTTGCTGCAACTAATAGTGCGACAAAATAAAATGACAAACGTCTTAAAAAATAGCCCATAACTTACACCTTACTGACCCAGATATTTCCTGTTTCTGGTTTCAGGTCGCTCCTAGCGAAAAGCCAAAATTGAGAGCGAACAATCCCCTGACGACTGGCGCCATACTTTAAATAGTCAAAAGCTTGGGGGATAAAGCGGTGCACGGGATGTGCACCGCAAAGATTGAACGCTTACTTAACTGGTTTTAGGTCCAGTACGTGAAGTAGACGCTCAGGGATACCAGCCCAAATGTTTGGACGGCCCTTCGGATTGTCTTTATTCCACCAACCTGTGAAGCGTGTTGTGTTGTACTGATACATGTAGGCACCAGACATAACAGGCACGGTCACTTGGTCTGCGGCGATGATTTGCTGGATACCATGAGCAATTTCTAGCTGCTCACTCTTGTCAGCGGTTTTGTAGAAGCTGTTAAGAAGTCCATCAAGTTTATCGTTTTTGTAGAAGTGCATAGCAAAGCGAGGCATGCCGTCACCAGATTGCAATGATGAGTTGTATGCACTGTTCCAGTAAGTATATGGATCTGCACCGTGGAAGTAGTTGGTGTACGATACGTCGTATGTTCCTTCCAACATAGCTTGATTGTAGACAGAGAAATCAGGTGTACGTGCTTTCGCTTTAATCCCCACTTCGGCCAGCTGTTCAACTGCCAGTTGAACTGTGTTGTTGAAGTCTGTCCAACCATTTGGTGACTGAATTAGCAGCTCAAATGATTTGCCAGATGGGGTATCGACGAAACCATCATTGTTGACATCTTTAAAGCCAGCTTTGTTGAGAAGATCTTTAGCGCCCTTGACGTTGTATGTGTTGTATGTTTTGTACTTGTCGTGAACTTTTTCATCTGACCAAGCTTCAAAGGCATAGCCGAGGCCAGAGGCAAAGTCATTCACTGTGCCACCACCGTAGAAGGCAATATCGATGATAGTCTGACGGTCTAGAGCCATTGAGAATGCACGGCGAAAATCGACATTAGTTAATGCTTCGTTTTTCGCGGCGTCTGGGTTCTTAAAGTTAATCACGAATGCTTGAGTACCTGCTGGTGGGTACCAGTACTGGTGATTTGGACTAGAGGCTGCGTAGGTGCGGTCAATATCTGGAATGAAAGATGATGTCCAATCCATTTCGCCGTTAACCACTTTACCTAGGAACTGATCGTTGTTTGCAATTTGAGGCACGCGAAGACAATCGACTTCTAGGTTGTCGGCATCCCAGTAGTTTGGATTGCGACACTGGATGTACAGTTGCGCAGTGAAGGTATCGATCTCAGTGAAAGGGCCTGAACCAACAGGATTTTCATTGGTAAAAGTGGCTGGATCTTTTACGTCTTTCCAAACGTGTTCAGGAACAACAGGTACCTTGGCAATTTCGTAAGGAACGTTTGAGTTCGCTTCAGTTAGGCGGAACTTAACTTGGTAGTCATTCAGCTTTTCAACGCCAGCTACCCATGAGTTGATACCACTTTGGTCAAGCTCTGGCTTTTCTTTAACTAAATTAAAAGAGTAAACCACGTCGTTCGCATCAAATGCCTCACCATCTGACCACTTTACCCCTTTGCGAATGTCAAACGTTACGCTCATAAGATCGTCAGACATTTTGAAGTTTTCTGCCAAACGGAATACTGGTGTGTTGCCGTGCATTTCATTAAATACAACAAGGGGTTCGTATAGAAAGTCCGTTGTTGTGTGTAGGTTAGTGGCACCTAGGAATGGGTTAAAGTTGCGTACAAAAGTGGTGAATTCTTTAGGGTGTACTGTTAATTCACTGCGCTCAGCAGCCGTTGCGACAGAAGTAAACCCAGTTGTCGCGGTTGCAATAATTGCTGTAGCTAGTGCAGTTTTTTTTATGTTGGCAAGCATAGCTGTTCCTTACTATTTGCTTTCATTTCACTGTATGGAAGTTGATGGTTCTTAATAAATAGACATTTCCTAAACACCTACCTCAATCTTCATTCCCTCATACCGAAGGAGTCGAGGGTATTGAGTGGCCTGTAGGCCTTAGGCAAGTTAAGAAAACACCTTTACGTTAAATTTGGCAATTAGCTTTCTCGTTAAAAACGTTAAAAAGTACCCAAACAACGTTAATAACGTTGATTCGTCCTTTTTTTAGTCTGTTGTTGACGTATTGTTAAATTTGAGTTCACTCGCACTATTTACTGATCTTAAAATTGAATGTGAGTATTCACTAACTCCTTGTGGTTTTATTTTTAAGGTCTGTCTTTGATTTGGTTTGTATGTGAGATCATTATCACTAGTGTTAGGGAGGGTTAATTTATAGTGAAAAATTAATTCTGCCGTCTTGTTGTGATTATGTTCGCAAACTGAATTCTTTTCTTTAAATCCTGGTGAAGTAACGGCCCTTTTCTCTATTAAGTTGATTTGAATTGTCAGTCTTTGCTAGGGGAATATGAGTTGTTTTATGTTGTGTAAAAACTCTTTACTCCCTTTTGGGCTCAGTGGCCGACGTGCGTAAGGTGTATGCCGATAGCTTGGTTTAGGCAATAAAAAAGCCCGTTTCCGGGCTTAATCAATAGACTGGGTTGTTTAGCTGGTGAGAAGGTGTTGAAGCTTGTCACGAAGGTTTTCAATATGGGTTCGCTCAGGGCTCATCTCTTTACAGTGTTCCAAAATGTACTCTAATGAGCTCAACACGGTTCGCCAGCGAGGTGTTTTAGGCAACGTCTCGACTCGTAGATATTTATCTAGAGTTCGAGTTTGTAATGTACTGCGGTCAAGGTACACTCGCCACAAACCACTTTGCTCTGCAAATGCAAACTTACTTTGGCCCGTGACACTTTCCCAGTAATTCAGGGCACTTGTCATGGAATCGACCAATACTTCACGCATAATTTCCTGTTTGGACTTATTATCCGTTGTGACGCGGTCGGCCAAGCGTGTGAACTCACCTCCGAGTTCTTTTAATTCCTGAAGTTTGGCTTTGTCGCCTTCGAAGGCATAGCTGGAAAGCGCTTCAATGGCTGTTTCAAGATTGGTAATGCGTGCTGCATTCACACCGCCACCGACATCGAAAATATACATGGATTTCAGCCCAGAACCCTCGGGAAGCTTTAGAATATCCGCAGATAAATGCTGACGAACATCTTCCACGTATATATCAATGACTCCACAATAATGCGGCTGTTCTACATTAAGGTATTTGGGTGCGATAAGTTCATCGGCGCTGGAGCGTCTAAGCTGCTCAGTTGTGCGCTTAAATAGTCTTGAGGCCGCGTCATTGGTGAAACGGACTTTATTATCATCACGCACACAGATAATGGCTTCTGGGGCAGACTCTAACTGTTCTAGTAATCGTCCTTGGGTTTCCAGCAGGCTAGCTTCAACCATGGCGCGCTGTTTAAGCTCATTTTGTAATTGTTGATTTTCAATTCTGCGCTGCTCCGCCTTACTGGCGGTTAAGTGTGCGGTTATTCGAGCGGCGAGTTCCTGTTTATTGAATGGCTTTGATAAGTAATCGTTCGCTCCGGCTTCAAAACCACGTACACGATCGTCAGGCTGATTTAATGCAGTCAGCATAATGACAGGTAATTGAGCGTGGTCGTAATCTTGTCGAAGCGTTTCGCACACTTGATAGCCGCTCATACCCGGCATCATGATATCGAGCAATAAAAGTTCGGGCTTCTCTTCTCGAACTGAGCCAATCGCTTCTTCCCCATTGTTAGCCGTACGTACTCGGTAACCTTCTAAACGGAGGAAGCTGTCTAACACACGTAGGTTGACCGGTTCGTCATCCACAATCAATAACAATGGCCCTTCGGGGTTTTCAGGCAAATTTGAACTCTCTATGAGTTCAAGATTATTGCTCTCCGGTGCAACGAAGTGAGCGTTCTCAATATCGTTGATTTGAGCGATCTGCTCTACTGATGCGATTGGTAGAGTGAAGCTGAAAGTGGTGCCGACCATTGGCTGGCTGCTCACATAGAGCGTACCTTGCATCAAATCAATTAACTGTCGGCTAATGGATAGGCCTAACCCTGCCCCTTGTCGATAGCGGCTGCTGTCGCTACCCGCTTGAATGAGTGGCTCAAAGATATGTTCAAGTTGATCGGCTGGTATACCTTGGCCAGTATCGACAACTTGTACGCGGATATTATCATCAACCTGAGTGGCAGATATGACGATTTTGCCTTCACTGGTGTACTTAATGGCATTGCCAACCAAGTTATACAGTACCTGCTCAAGACGTTGTGGATCCGCACTGACCCAAAGAGGATCGGTAGGAACTTGGTTGATAATGCGAATTGGCTTGTTACCGACAAGGTGAGAAGACAGCTCCAAAACCAATCGTGTTGCGCCAGAAATGTCCACTGCGCGGGTTTCGATATCCAGATTACCATAACGCATTTTGTGATAATCAAGTAAATCATCGACTAAGGTTGCCAGCCTTTGACCACTACTGATGATGATATCAAGTTGATATTTGTGGCTGGCGGTGATGGGGCCATTCGCACCTGAAATCAGGGCTTCAGCAATCCCTACCATGCCATGCAAAGGCGTGCGTAATTCATGGGAAGTTGTGGCAAGAAACTCGTCTTTGAGTTTGTTGGCTAGCTGTAATTCATCATTTTGCTTCTGAATCAGTTTTAGATTGCTTTCCAGTTCTTCATTTTGCTGTTTGATGAGCTGCATTTTGTCACGGATGGAGCGTTGCATACGTTCAAAGCTCACCGCGAGACGACCAATTTCATCTTTACGCTCGGTATTGATGATATCGGTGTCAAGGTCGCCTGCAGAGACTTTCTCTGCAGCCCAAGTCAATTTAAGAAGCGGTGCGGTAATAAAGTTGGATAAGTAATGCGATGCCGCGACTACCAGTACAATTGCACATAACATGGCGAAGATGAAGAGGGTTTCGAGCTGATTCACTCGAGCAAAGGCTTCTTTTTCTGGAACTTCAACCACAATTGCCCATTCTACACCTTTGAAAGATATCGGGCTGTAAGCGGCAATAGTCGCTTCTCCAACTGTATTGATGTAAGTACCTACTTCCGTTCTTCCTGATAGCGCTAAGTCTACGACTTCGCGACTTTTGTCGATGTCTTCTTGCTCATAAGCCATGGTGCGTGAACGATGGTCGGCACCTACCAACAAGGTTTTCATAGCCGAAGCATTGTTGGTATCAGCGATCAGCTTAGTGATGCCATTATTCGGTAAGCGGAACATGGCATAGCTATGGAGGTAACCTTGCTGAATTATGGGCGCACCTAGCCAAGCAACGGGTTTCCCTTTATCCATTTCAAAATCAGAAATGATAACAGGGGTATAATCTTCATTGGTTTTACGCTTTTCGGTGACTTGAGTTTTGAGCTTATGGAAAGTTTTGCCTAGGTTGCTATCGCGGAAACGACCAGTGAGGAGATTAGTACCGTAGTTATCGTGTTTGTAGATCGAATAGGTGACATTACCTTCTAAATCAACTAGGAGGACGTCGTCAAAGTCAGAGCGTTTGAGAAGCTCTAGGTAAGCACGATGGTAGCGTTTATGCAGTAGGCGGTAGCGTTCAGTACCACTATAAACCTTAGACTGAGGAAGAATGGATGTTTTTATTTGATCGCCTGAACCTTGAATATAACGTCGTTGGGCATAGTCACGTGCTTGTTCAATATCTAATCCTAAGCTACGAAAAGCATTGACCAATCCATAAAAGCGTCCACCGCTCGCATAAGCCAATTCTGAACGAACGAAACCCATGACTTCAGATTCTTTTGCATACATATAATCGACGACTTGTTGCTGTTTGCTGTCGCGTACTGAGAGCAAGTGCGAAGTGCTTTGTTCTTGTAGATCTTTGGTGTGAGATTGTAAAAAGAAGATAGCGATAATGGTGAGAGGGGTAATGCTGAGCACCAAAAACGCTAGCATCAAAGTATGTTGCAGGCGCTTGAATCTTTGTTTTCGATACAACTTAAACATGAGCTAACGAGACTTTCCGTAATCAAGATAGGCATACAATGCCCAAGTAAAATGTCACTTTCCTAGAATGACAAAATTAACGAGTTTTTTTACTTTGACAAGTAAGTCTGATTTAAAGCGTGGAGGGATGCGCAAATTTAGCGTAGCGGAGTGAGATAAGCCCGATATACAGGTTTGAATCGGGCTAGCTAGTTATTTCTTCGCGTAATAAATCGCGAATTTATTGGTCTTATTTAGCGTCTCGCAATTACCAAACGCTTGTTGAATAATGGGTGGGTATTTGAGGAAACTATTCGCCACAATCAGTAACTGCCCCTGTGTATTCAGGTACTTTGGTGCATCAGCTAACAAGGTTTCTGTCGCACTGTAACTGGTATCTAGCCCTGCATGGAAAGGAGGGTTGCTGATAATGAAGTGGTAATCATTGCTAGTGTCAGAGTAAATATCAGAGGAAAATACGCAACCTTTCAATCCGTTGGCTTCTAAAGTAGCTTTGCTTGACTCGACCGCCAGTGCGCTGATGTCACACATTTCAAGTTCGATGCCTGAATTGATGGTGGCCATGACTGAGCCAATCACACCGGCTCCACAGCCAAAGTCGAGTACTTTCCCGGTCAAGGATGGCAGTGTATCAAGGAGCAGTTTACTGCCCACATCAAACTGACCGTGGCTGAATACCCCAGGTAGGCTTTTTATTGTCAAGTCGTGGCCTTGGTAGCTGACTTGATACTGCTTAAACCAGTCTTTGAGGTTAAACTGGGCGGGCTGTTCAAGGCATTGTCCCCAGTAAAAAGAGCATCGCCTTGCTGAGTCAAACTTATTAATTGGGCCATAAGCTTTAAACATCTTTTCAATGCTTTTTACCCCTGAACGGTTTTCGCCGACGACCACAATTTCCGTGCCTGGACCTAGCTTGGCGAATAGCATTGCCAGCAAAAACTCCGCTTCTGCTTTCGCTTTTGGCCAGTAAAGTAAGATCATATCTGCTTGAGTTGGCTGATCAAATTCAGCACCAAATACAGTCGTGAGCTGAGTGTAGGATTCTAGCTGACGGTAGTAACCATAGTGAGTTGTGAACACAGTAACGGATTCACAATGTTTGGTAAGTTCAACCGGAAATAGATCTTCTGATTCTCCGGCGACGAGAACATGCTTGCCTGCAAAGTAGGCGAGCTGTCGTTGTGCGATTTGGCTTGGGGCAATGTAAGCAGACATAGTGAACTCTGACAGAAAAAGACGGGGGATTTTCGCATAATCCCCCACATTCTTGAAGTTTTCCTGTTTCCTAGATCTTAGTTCTGATCTTGTTCATCAAGGAAGTCTTTAAACTCTTCCTCATAAATATTAAATAGCACCATAGTAATGGCGAAAATCAGTGGGCCGTAGATAAGGCCAATTAAACCGAATAAATGAAGACCACCTAACAAAGAAAAGAAGATCATTAAGGTGTTCATGCCTGCACTGCCTTGCATGAGCAATGGTCTTAGCAGGTTATCGATTGAACCAACAACCGCCACACTCCAAATAGTGAGGAATATTGCCCAGCTTGTGTCTCCGGTCAGAAATAGGTAAGCCGCGGCCGGAATCCAAATTAGGGCTGTCCCTACAACCGGTATAAAAGAAGCAAAACCCATCATCGTACCCCAGAATAAACCGGGAAAGCCTGCGAGCCACATACCGATACCCCCAGCGACCCCCTGTGCAATCGCTGTGAGAAAAGATCCCATTACCGCGGATTTTGAAACTTGTTCAACTTCATCCAGCAGCTTGTCTTCTTGGCTGCGCGAGAGTGGCAAAATATGGCGAATCGCCGCGATGATTTTGTCGTGATCGCGAAGTAAGAAGAATAAAACAAATAACATCAGGAAAAAGTTGAGTAGGAAGTTAGTCGCATCTCCCAGTATTTTGGCACTGATACCGACAAGGTTAGAGCCAAATGACGTTGCAAATTGGGCGACTTTCTGGCCGATTTCTTGAGGTTGAACTTCATCAAAAGGTAAGTAGGTGTTGATGAGTGACAAACCTTTAATGACCCAATGATGTTCAAATAACGCTTGGATACCACCGTGAGTTACCCATTGATAGACATTTTGCGAAAAGGAGGAGCCTTGTTGAACGATCGCGGCAAAAACAAACAGTAAAGGCAGTACTATGATGACAGTGAGTAAGGTACAGGATAGTAGTGAAGCGAGGTTTCTGTAATTTGGCATCCGGTTCTCAATCCATTCATGAATCGGAAACATGAGCAGTGAGATGATAAACGCCATCACAATTGAGTTGATGTAAGGTTCAACTAATAAGAAACATGCAAGGCCAGCAGCAAGCAGGGCAATAATCAACACTCTATGACTGGAAGTTATTTTGAGTTTTTCTGACACGTTAGTTGTCCAATGATTCGTCGCGATAGAAGTATAATGGCCGCAAAACACTGCGTCTTCAATGTAAAATCAAAATGTTATCAGCGGAGGGTAAAAATTATGGGCTGTTGTAACGATAAAAAAGCTTGTGGCGGGAGTACAAAGCAGAAGCGGAAGATACCATGGTTTTCTGTGATTATGATTTCTCTCTTAGTGTTAGTGATCGTGAACTGGCAATAAAAAGGCTGCAATTGCAGCCTTTTTGTTAGTTAAAAGAGGTTATTACGCCTCTTTAGCCAGAATGGCAAGACAGCGATCGGCCGCTTCTAAAGTTGCGTCAATCTCTTTACTGCCGTGTGCTAATGAAGTAAAACTCGCTTCAAATGCAGACGGTGCTAAATAAACCCCGTGTTCTAGCATTAGGTGGAAGAAGCGCTTAAAGCGTTCGATATCACACTTAGTCACGTCTTCGTAGCAAGTTATTTCTTGTTGGTCAGTAAAGAAGAAACCAAACATACCGCCAACTTGGTTAACCACCATTGGAATCCCGTGTTGTTCCGCTAGAGCTTTAAAACCTTCAGCCAGTTGTTTGGTTTTTGAAGCAAGGCGTTTTTCGTTGCCTTCCTCTTTCAGTAAGCTCAGACAAGCGTAACCCGCAGCCATCGCTACTGGGTTGCCAGATAAGGTACCTGCCTGATAAACCGGGCCTGTTGGCGCAATGTATTGCATCACGTCTTTACGGCCACCAAAGGCACCCACAGGCATACCGCCACCGATAACTTTACCAAGCGTGGTGATATCTGGCTTAATGCTGTAATGACCTTGAGCACCTCCTAAGGCGACACGGAAACCTGTCATAACTTCATCAAAGATCAGCAGTGCGCCTTCTTCATCACAGATTTGACGCAGGCCTTCGTGGAAACCTGCGACTGGTGGGATACAGTTCATATTGCCCGCGACGGGTTCAACGATGATACAAGCGATCTCGCCTTTATTGGCAGTAAAAAGCTCGCGAACCGAATCCAAGTCATTAAACGTGGCTGTGAGCGTGTGCTTTGCAAAATCCGCAGGAACACCTGGTGAGCTTGGTTGACCAAGTGTTAATGCGCCAGAACCTGCTTTAACCAACAAACTGTCGGCATGGCCATGGTAGCAGCCTTCGAACTTGATGATTTTATCGCGACCGGTGAAGCCACGTGCAAGGCGGATGGCACTCATTGTGGCTTCTGTACCTGAACTCACCATGCGGACTTGTTCCATGGATGGTACCAGCTCAGAAACCAGCTCTGCCATTTGGATTTCCATTTCAGTTGGTGCACCAAAGCTTAGACCACGCTGCGCTGCTTCAATCACGGCTTCACGAATGACTGCGTGGTTATGGCCAAGGATCATCGGGCCCCAAGAGCCAACATAATCAATGTAAGCTTTACCATCAGCATCGAAAATCAACGGGCCATCTGCGCGTTCTACAAAGATAGGTGCACCGCCAACGCCGTTGAAAGCACGTACTGGAGAGTTAACGCCACCAGGAATGGTTTGTTGTGCTTTTTCGTAAAGCTCTGCTGATTTGGTCATGGATATATCCTCTTCTGATTGCTCGGACCAATTTGGCTGGCATTGTACCTGCCGATTCCGGTTCAAGAAAACGCTTTGCGCCACATTATGGGCAGTTTTCCATCAGGAAGGCGGTGTTTTTGTGAAAAAAAGCCGTCAGAGGTGGCGAATACTTGAACGGATAACTCAGGTATTAGATAATGACACGATTATACAAAGATGATTTATCCAATCCTGCTGAGAGCGATTGGATTTACACGAGTGAGAGAGGTCATCGTGAGCGAATTAAATATCCCACTAACATTTTCAGATGCAGCGGCACAACGTGTTGGTGCGCTCATTGCTGAAGAAGAAAACCCGAACCTAAAGCTACGTGTTTATATCACGGGTGGCGGTTGTAGTGGTTTCCAGTACGGTTTCACCTTTGATGAAAACGTTAATGATGGTGATACAACCATTGTTAATAGCGGTGTGACACTCGTCGTTGACCCGATGAGTTTACAGTACCTAGTCGGTGGTCAGGTTGATTATACTGAGGGTTTGGAAGGTTCTCGTTTCTTCGTCAATAACCCTAATGCCACGACAACGTGCGGATGTGGCGCTTCATTTAGCGTCTAACGTAAAAGTCTAATTTGAAGAGCCGCGCTAAGTCGCGGCTTTTTAGTCTCTGCATATTCTATGCAACTAGGTCAGAACTGAGACCTCGGCTAGATTACTGTCCAACTGTATTTTATTTTTTATTGGTTAATTAATATCCTGAGCTTATCAAAGTTGGTGCTTTTACTCAGCAAAGGATTGTTATGGGCAGATTCTCACTTCTCCGCTTTCTCGCGGTCAGACCTTATATAGTGTCACTATTTATCATTCTACTTCTGTCTATTTGGCTCGGGCTAGGAACACTCAAAGCCGATGATGGTCAAGCAAATCATCAGGAAGAGGGAGTGCCGCTTGCCAAAGTCGCTTTCCAAAACTTTACAGCTCAAAATACCCACAAATCGATTGATTTATATGGTCGAACAGCACCAGATAAGCAAGCCCAACTGGGTGCTGAAATTGCAGGGAAAATTATTGAAATCAAAGTGCGCAAAGGCTCCAGTGTTAAACAAGGCCAAGTGATTGCTTTAATTGATAAAGGTGATCTCGAGATTCAACTTGAGCGAGCAAAAGCCATGCTTAAAGTGCGTGAGAAAGAGTACAAAGCGGCTCAATCATTGAAAAATAAAGGTTTGCAAGGTGAAGTCGCTTTTAGTAATGCCGAGGCTGCCTTGGTTGAAGCTCGAGCCATGGTGAGTAATGCGAACATCGCATTGAGAAATACAGCGGTGACAGCTCCGTTTAGTGGCATTGTCGATAGTTTATCGATTGAATTAGGTGACTTTGTTGGGGTTGGCGATCCAGTGGCGACATTGATCGACCTTAGCAAAATTGTTATTGAAGCGGATGTCAGCGAGCGCCACATTCAAGACTTGACCCTTAACCAATCAGCATCAGTCAGTTTTATTGGTGATGAAACGCTGGAGGGAAAAGTACGTTACATTTCACGGGTATCTTCTCCTTCTACTAATACTTTCCCGATTGAAATCGTGTTACCCAACCCACAGCAGCAGATTCCCGCAGGGATTAGTGCCGAGGTTGAGCTGAGTCTGAAACAGCAATTGGCGGTGAAAGTGACCCCTGCGATGTTAGCACTGGATGATTCGGGCAACCTAGGAGTCAAAACATTAGTGGATAAACGCGTTCATTTTGTTCCGATTCAGCTAGTCAAGGCTGAGCAGGATGGTGTGTGGCTGACAGGCTTGGGTGAGCAGGTCAGTATTATCACCACAGGGCAAGGCTTTGTGCGAGATGGCGATCGAGTTATCGCTGTCGAACAGTAATAATAAGGAGTCATTATGTACGCCTTAATTGATGCGGCCTTATCCCGCACTCGAACCATGCTAGTGCTGCTCGTTTTCGTCCTGATCGCTGGCGTTATGACTTACCTGACGGTACCGAAAGAGTCCAGCCCGGATATTACCATTCCAATAATCTATGTCTCCGTGGGGCATCAGGGAATTTCGCCGACCGATGCCGAGCGTCTCTTGGTTCGTCCGATTGAGCAGGAGTTACGTTCAATTGAAGGGGTTAAGGAAATGACCTCAACCGCTTCAGAAGGGCATGCTTCCGTGCAGTTAGAGTTCAGCGTCGGTGTGGATTTGAATAAAGCCATGGCGGATGTACGAGAAGCGGTTGATTTAGCAAAACCAAAACTACCGGAAGACAGTGATGAACCGACGGTCAATGAGGTGACGTTTGCTTCAGAAGAGCCAGCGCTAACGGTGGTTTTGTACGGTACCGTACCTGAGCGCACCATAGTGCAAATTGCCCGTCAACTCAGAGATAAGCTGGAGAGTTTTCGTCAGATCTTAGAAGTCGATATCGCTGGTGACAGGGAAGACATAGTCGAGATCGTTGTTGATCCTTTATTGATGGAAAGCTACGGATTAGACCAAGCGGATATCTATAACTTGATTGCTCTTAACAACCGAGTTGTGGCGGCAGGATTTGTTGATACCGGTTATGGCCGCTTCTCGGTGAAAGTCCCCTCCGTATTCGACTCGTTAAAAGATGTTCTTGAGTTGCCAGTTAAGGTTGATGGGAAACAAGTGATCACTTTCGGTGATGTCGCAACGGTGCGCAGAGCGTTTCGCGATCCTGAAAGCTACGCACGTCTTGACGGTAAATCGGCGATTGTTTTGGATGTGAAAAAGCGCGCCGGTGAAAATATCATTGAGACTGTCGCTTTGATCAAGAAGGTGATGGAGGAAGGACAAAAACGCGCCGATTGGCCGAATAATTTGCAGGTCAAATACACTTGGGATCAGTCTAAAGACGTCAAAATGATGCTCAATGATCTGCAAAACAATATTTTGTCAGCGATCATTCTAGTTGTTGTGGTGATCATCGCAATCTTAGGTGTCCGAACGGCCTTATTGGTGGGCGTTTCCATTCCTGGTTCTTTCCTCACGGGGCTATTGGTGCTTTCTGTATTTGGCCTGACGGTTAATATCGTAGTGCTGTTCTCTCTGATCATGGCGGTCGGTATGCTGGTGGACGGGGCAATTGTGGTGACAGAGTTTGCGGATCGGCGCATGCAAGAAGGCACGCCGCGTCGAGATGCATACCGGGATGCTGCTAAACGCATGGCATGGCCTATTACCGCGTCTACTGCGACAACTTTAGCGGCATTTGCGCCGCTCTTGTTCTGGCCAGATATTACTGGCGAGTTTATGAAATACCTGCCTTTGACACTGATTGCGACATTGGCTGCGTCATTGGCGATGGCATTGTTGTTTGTTCCTGTACTGGGCGGTTTGATTGGTAAGCCACAACATGTGACTAAACAGCAACGTGAGAAAATGGTCGCTCTGCACGACGGAGACTTTTCCAAGGCCACCGGGCTCACCAAGCTGTATTATGAAACGCTTAAACTGGCTTTACGCCACCCGCTCAAAATTCTATTAAGTGCGATTTTACTTGCTGTGGGAGTTGGTTTCACCTATGCCAAAGCGGGCTTAGGCGCGGAGTTCTTCCCTGAAGTGGACCCACCATTTTTTACTGTAAAAGTGCGTTCTTATGGCGATCTGTCGATAAACGAGAAAGACGTCATCATGCGTGATATCGAGGCAGTAATGCTTGGTCATGACGAATTTGAAAGCGTTTATACCAAAACGGGTGGGGATGATGAAATCGGGCAGATTCAGATCACGCCAGTGGATTGGCAATATCGCCGTAAAGTGAAGACCATTATTGATGAACTAAAGCAAACAACCGACCAATATGCTGGGGTAGAAATCGAGTACAAGTTCCCAGATGCTGGGCCGCCTGTGGAGCATGATCTGGTTATTGAAATGTCGACACGTATTCCTGGAGAACTAGATCGCGCGGCTAAAATGGTTCGTCATTGGGCAGATGCGTACCCTGCTTTCACCAATATTAGTGATACATCGAGTAAAGAGGGGATTGACTGGCAGATAGATATTCGCCGAGATGACGCGTCCCGATTCCTAGCTGATGCCACCTTAGTTGGTAACACGGTTCAGTTTGTCACCAATGGACTTAAGCTGGGGGATTACTTGCCAGATGATGCCACGGAAGAGGTCGATATTCTGGTGCGTTACCCAGAAGATAAGCGTGATATTGGCCGTTTCGATCAGCTAAAAGTCAAAACTGCAGCGGGTATGGTCCCTATCACCAATTTTGCCAGCATCATTCCCGATCATAAGCAGGACACTATTCGTCGTATAGACGGGCATAGAGTGATCAATATATTTGCCGACATGAAAGAAGGTTACAATTTAGCGTTGGAACTACCGAAAATCGAAAAGGACTTGGCTGAAATGGATTTACCTGAGGGGGTAGAGTTTAGGATACGCGGTCAGAATGAAGAGCAAGAGAACTCTTCAGCTTTCTTAAAAAAAGCATTTTTGGTTGCACTCGTCGTGATGGCACTGATATTGATCACTCAATTTAATAGTTTTTATCAGGCATTTTTGATCCTCAGTGCAGTGCTATTCTCTACCGTTGGTGTGTTTGTCGGCCTACTTATTTTTCAAAAGCCGTTTGGTGTCATTATGTCGGGGATAGGTGTGATTGCTCTGGCGGGTATCGTCGTGAATAACAACATTGTTTTGATTGATACCTACAATCAGCTTCTTAAGCGAGGTTTGGATAAACGAGATGCAATTTTAAGGACTGGAGTACAGCGCTTACGTCCTGTTTTGTTAACGACAGTGACGACCATTCTTGGTCTTTTGCCAATGGTGCTAGAAATGAATATCGACCTGATTAATCAGAAAATCGAATTTGGTGCTCCGAGTACCCAGTGGTGGTCGCAATTGGCGACTGCCGTTGCAGGAGGACTAGCGTTTGCAACGGTACTAACGCTGGTATTGACGCCCTGCTTACTCATGCTTGGACGACAGCATAAGGTCGAGGAAAGTGCAAATATTGTCCTAGAAGAGTAGCTCAGCTTCGTAAGGCTAAATGGAAAATGTCCCTTGAACACCAGCTCGGGGTTCAAGGGACAGACTATTAGCGCTTTAGTTAGTGACTAATTAGAAGTCGTAACGTAGACCTAGAGCAATTTCGTCTTCTGATTGGATCTTAGTTGCGTTACCAACTGTAGTGTCAACAGAGCCGATCTTGTCGCCTTCACTGATTAGGTTAAAGTTGTAAGAAACGTAACCACGGAAATTAGGCTTAAAGTAGTAGGTTGCATCGATTGCTACATTGTCAGCAGAAGTCTCGTTGTTAGTTTCTGCGTTGTTGTAGGTAGTCGAGAATACAGTCTGCCCCATAGTGTAAGCCGCTGCTAGTTCGTAACCCGTGTAGTCAACAGTGCTCTTTGAGTTAGAAAGCTGCTTTTCACCGTCAGTGTAGATACCAGCAAAGTAAAGGTCATTGATTGAGTATGACGCAGTACCCATGTACTCGTTAGCTTCGTCTTGAGCTGCGTAACCTGCACCTAGCTTAACGCCAGTTTCACCGATTGCGTAGATTGCGGATAGAGAGTAGCCATCTGCATCGTTATCTGTGTATGAACCAGGGTTTGTTGTGTCTTCTGTGCGGTCAGCAAAACGGTAGCTTGCTTTTAGACCTAGGTCAGCAAATTGGCCTTTGTAAGAGATCATATTGTCTGAACGATCAGCTACAGCTAGTTTGTCTGCTGCAGAGTTACCGTGGTAAGCCATGATATCGGTAAAGTCTGTTAACACGCCTAAGGCACCTTCGTTTTTACCGTAAGTCACCTCACCGAACTTACCACCAAGTCCACCATACAGGTAACGGTTTGTTAGAGTGTCCGTGCTGCTGTCTGTAGCGCCACCATTTTCGTTCGTAGTGAACTCACCTTCGTAGAAGCCGACACCGTATAGGCTGTCAGTGATCTGAGCTGTACCAAGGAAGTTTAGGCGTACGCGAGAGTTATCTTCAGCTTTGCCATCTTTTAGCGATAGGCGAGCTTCAGCACGACCACCCATTTCGATAGTGTTATCGTCTTGGTTGTAGATTTCCGCTGCGTTTGCGCCAGTTGCCACTGCTGCTGCAGAAACTGCTAGAGCGATCAGAGTTTTGTTCATCTTATAAGTCCTAATTTACTGTCCATAAATAGTTTGGAGAAAATGTTTAACGTTGTTGCTCGTTTCACTTTTTCCTTTCTTCCGTTCTATAGCCCAAGTGCACAGTGGAATAAGAAACACAACACACATTGAGTGCCATAGAGCATTTGGTGTGCATTGTTGTACCGTCAAAGTTCCTTGATGAGTTAGTAAAATGATATAAATTGGGCTAATGAACAGTGTTTTATTTAATGTAAAAAATGCTCAAGTTATTGTATTCTAATTATTATTTTTGGTTTCTTATCGCTTCTTTATATATCTGTTATTTAGATTTTTTTATTCAATAGTTGAACTATAAAAAGAATTTTGCGGAGCTATTTAGCTGATTGAATTATCATATTGAAGACGTAAAAGTTATGAGTATTGAATTCAGATGATTTAGTCGTTAACTTTGTTTACACTAAAGGAAATTGATTAGTTAACCCACTACCTAATCCACAGGATTAGGTAGTTTTGTTTTGTCCAAAGATAGCTTTGGCAATGAGGTAAACAATGGAAAAAGTCCCAATGACAGTGCGCGGTGAACAAAAGCTGCGCGAAGAATTAGACCGACTACTAAAGCTTCGTCCACAGATTTCTGAAGCTATTGCAGAAGCGCGTGAACTCGGTGACCTGAAAGAAAATGCGGAGTACCATGCAGCCCGTGAAGAGCAGGGGATCTGCGAAGCACAAATCCGTGACATCGAATACAAGCTATCGGTAGCTCAGGTTATTGACGTCACTAAAATGGATAACTCAGGCAAGGTTATCTTTGGTTCGACAGTGACACTTATTGACTGTGACACTGAAGAAGAGAAAACGTACCAGATTGTCGGTGACGACGAAGCAGATATTAAAGCAGGTCGTATTTCTGTGAGCTCACCAATCGCCCGTGGTTTAATTGGCAAGATGGAAGGCGATGAAGTTGTGATTTCTACACCAGGTGGTGATCGTGATTTCGAAATCGACAGTGTTGAGTATGTGTAAAACTCTTTTCACCTGAAACTAAAAAGGTCGCTGAGTGCGACCTTTTTTATACCGTTAAAATCTCAATCCACTTTATTTACGTGGTAATTCGATTTTACGATCTTCAGTCTGACGATACAGAACCAGTGTCTTACCGATGACTTGTACTTTTTCTGCGCCAGTTTCACGAACGATAGCTTCAATAATCAGGTTTTTCGTTTCGCGATCTTCAGAGGCTACTTTTACTTTAATCAACTCATGGTGATTAAGAGCAATTTCGATTTCCGCTAGAACAGCCTCAGTGAGTCCATTTGCGCCCATAAGCACAACAGGTTTTAGACTGTGCGCTAGGCCTTTTAGATGCTGCTTTTGTTTGGTGCTTAGGTTCATTACGCGGCCAATTTTCTTTACTATAAGGGTTGAAAAATACCATTTTAACGCCATCTACCCTTGAAGACTATAATTTATTGGGTAAGTTGGTCCCTCTATTAGTTAGGAATCGAATGAGTAAACAGAAACATTCGGCAAGCTCTGGCCGTTGGTTGAAAGAACATTTTGATGATAAATTCGCGAATGAAGCGCGTAAAAAAGGCTACCGTTCACGAGCCTATTTCAAGATGGAAGAGATTCAAAACAAAGACAAAATACTCAAATCTGGGATGACTGTCGTCGATTTAGGTGCGGCTCCCGGTGGTTGGTCTCAATATGCTGCTAAGATAGTAGGTGATGAAGGTAAAATCATCGCGTGTGATTTACTTCCAATGGATCCTATTGCTGGAGTGAGCTTTTTACAGGGAGACTTCCGTGAAGATGCTGTATTAGAAGCGTTACTGGATAGAATCCAACCTTCTATGGTCAATGTTGTGATGTCAGATATGGCGCCAAACATTGCTGGGAATAATTCGGTGGATCAGCCACGAGCTATGTATTTGGTCGAATTAGCGTTAGATATGTGTCGACAAGTTCTTGCGCCCAATGGTAGTTTTGTTGTGAAAGTATTTCAGGGTGAAGGCTTCGATCAATACGTTAAAGACGTTCGTGAAATGTTCAAAGTCGTGAAAATCCGTAAACCTGATTCTTCAAGGGCTCGCTCCCGAGAAGTGTTTATTGTAGCCACTGGTTACAAAGGTTAACTATTTGCTCTACAGAGCAGCAGTTAACACTGTAGCTACAGTCAACAAACTGTAGTACCCTACCTTTAATTACAATTAGTTATCGCGAGGCTGACACCTTGAGTGACATGGCAAAAAATTTAATTCTGTGGCTTGTGATCGCCGTAGTCTTGATGTCGGTTTTCCAGAGCTTTGGCCCTGGGGAAAGTAACGGCAGAGCGGTTGATTACACCACGTTTGTACAGGAAGTTGGCCAAGGCCAGATTCAGGAAGCAACATTTAAAGGCGAGGAAATCACTTTCACTCGTCGTGGCGGTGGCTCGCGTTATGTTACTTACATGCCGGTCTATGACCAGAAATTGCTGGATGACCTGATTAACCAGAATGTGAAAGTGCAAGGTACTCCTCCAGAAGAGCAGAGCTTACTTGGCACGATCTTTATTTCTTGGTTCCCAATGATTTTACTGATTGGTGTATGGATTTTCTTCATGCGTCAAATGCAAGGCGGTGGCGGTAAAGGTGCCATGTCTTTCGGTAAGAGCAAAGCTCGTATGATGAGCGAAGAGCAAATCAAAACCACATTCGGCGATGTTGCTGGTTGTGATGAAGCGAAAGAAGACGTTAAAGAGCTGGTAGATTACCTGCGTGATCCAAGCCGCTTCCAGAAGTTGGGCGGTAAGATCCCAACTGGTGTTTTGATGGTTGGTCCTCCAGGTACAGGTAAGACGCTTTTGGCTAAAGCGATTGCCGGTGAAGCGAAAGTACCATTCTTTACCATTTCTGGTTCTGACTTTGTGGAAATGTTCGTTGGTGTTGGTGCATCTCGTGTACGTGACATGTTCGAACAAGCGAAAAAAGCAGCACCTTGTATCATCTTTATTGACGAGATTGATGCAGTTGGTCGTCAGCGTGGCGCCGGCGTGGGTGGCGGTCACGATGAACGTGAGCAAACATTAAACCAAATGCTGGTTGAAATGGATGGTTTTGAAGGTAACGAAGGTATTATTGTTATCGCTGCAACCAACCGTCCAGACGTTCTTGACCCTGCTCTACTTCGTCCTGGTCGTTTTGACCGTCAAGTGGTTGTTGGTCTACCAGACGTTCGTGGTCGTGAACAGATTCTTAAAGTTCACATGCG
The DNA here is from genome assembly GCF_022398215.1 of Vibrio sp. Isolate24. Classification (NCBI taxonomy): domain Bacteria; kingdom Pseudomonadati; phylum Pseudomonadota; class Gammaproteobacteria; order Vibrionales; family Vibrionaceae; genus Vibrio; species Vibrio sp. Isolate24. Next base: position 1,733,143 of record NZ_JAKEUU010000001.1, on the reverse strand, counting down.
TAAAGTACCACTAGCTGGTGATGTAGAGCCATCTCTTATCGCTCGTGGTACACCAGGCTTCTCGGGTGCTGATCTGGCTAACCTAGTTAACGAAGCAGCCTTGTTTGCAGCGCGTGGTAACAAGCGCAACGTTTCTATGGTTGAGTTTGAATTGGCCAAAGACAAGATCATGATGGGTGCTGAGCGCCGTTCTATGGTGATGTCGGAAGAGACGAAAGAGTCTACGGCTTACCATGAAGCGGGTCACGCGATTGTTGGTCGTTTGGTTCCTGAACATGATCCAGTTTATAAGGTTTCTATCATTCCACGTGGTCGTGCGTTAGGTGTGACGATGTACTTGCCTGAGCAAGACCGAGTGAGCATGTCTCGCCAGCACTTAGAGTCAATGGTTTCCAGCCTATACGGCGGCCGTCTTGCTGAAGAGCTTATCTACGGCGCGGACAAAGTATCGACTGGTGCTTCTAACGATATCGAACGTGCAACCGATATTGCGCGTAAGATGGTGACTCAATGGGGCTTCTCTGAAAAGTTAGGTCCGTTACTTTACGCAGAAGATGAAGGCGAAGTTTTTCTTGGTCGTAGCGTAACGCAAACGAAGCACATGTCAGATGATACGGCTAAGCTCATTGACGACGAAGTGCGTAGTATCATTGATCGCAACTACGAACGTGCTAAGAAAATTCTTGAAGAAAACATGGACATTATGCATGCAATGAAGGATGCATTAATGAAATACGAAACCATCGATGCGGGTCAAATTGATGATCTGATGGAGCGTAAAGCTGAAATTCGTGAGCCTGCAGGTTGGAGTGATAATAGTGGCAATAAGCCAGAATCCAAGCCTGAGAATAAGGTAGAAGAGAAAGAGTCACCAAGTGAAGCAAAAGACGAAGAGCCAACTGCTTCACAAGAGAACACTTCAGCAGAAGCGACTGAGAAGAAAGACTCAGAATAGTGTATTTGATTAAGAGAAACCCCGAGGAAACTCGGGGTTTTTGTATTTATGATATTAAAAGCAAACAATAAAACTCTCGATTTATCTGAACCCCAAGTGATGGGGATATTAAATGTAACGCCGGATTCTTTTTCTGATGGCGGTCAGTTTCAAGCATTAGACGATGCACTTAATCAAGCTCGACGTATGATTGATGCCGGCATCACCATTATTGATATCGGTGGCGAGTCGACTCGTCCAGGAGCTCCTGATGTTGATTTAGAAGAAGAATTACAGCGAACTATTCCTGTGATTAAAGCGATTCGTACATTCTCTGATGTGTGGATCTCAATTGATACCAGCAAAGCTGAAGTGATGAGGCAAGCGGCTGAAGCCGGAGCTGACATCATTAATGATGTGCGAGCACTTCAAGAACCTAATGCGCTTGAAGTCGCAGCCGCGACTGGATTACCGGTTTGCCTCATGCATATGCAAGGCCAACCTCGCACTATGCAAGCCAATCCACATTATGATGATCTGCTCAAAGAAGTGGAAAAGTTTCTTCACGAGCGTATTAAGGCGTGTGAAGAGGTAGGTATCGCACGAGAACAGCTCATACTCGATCCCGGGTTTGGTTTTGGAAAAACACTAGAGCACAACTATCAGATGCTGTCTCATCTAGAAGAACTTCATCAATTTGGCTTGCCAATACTAGCGGGAATGTCGAGAAAATCTATGATCTTCAAGCTGCTCGACAAAGCACCCACGGAGTGCGTGTCAGCTAGCGTAGCATGCGCTACAATCGCGGCGATGAAAGGGGCTCAAATCATCCGAGTTCACGATTTTGAACAAACGCTTGATGCGATGAAAATAGTCTCAATGGTACGAAAAAACCACTGAGAAAAAGATGATAAAAAGGAATAAATATGTCTGATAAAAGACGATATTTTGGGACTGATGGTGTACGTGGAAAAGTGGGGCAGTACCCCATTACTCCTGATTTTGTCCTTAAACTTGGTTGGGCTGCGGGGCGTGTTCTAGCAAAGCAGGGCACAAAGAAAGTCATTATTGGTAAAGATACGCGTATTTCAGGTTATATGCTGGAATCAGCACTTGAAGCAGGCCTTGCGGCTGCAGGCCTAAAGGCCACGTTTACAGGGCCAATGCCGACCCCAGCAGTTGCTTACCTAACTCAAACATTTCGTGCTGAAGCGGGTATTGTGATTTCGGCTTCTCATAACCCTTATTATGATAATGGTATTAAATTCTTCTCTTCGGAAGGGACTAAGCTACCTGATGATATTGAGTTAGCGATTGAAGCTGAGCTGGACAAAGATATTGAATGTGTTGAGTCATCTTTGCTGGGCAAAGCAAGCCGTTTGAATGACGCGGCTGGGCGTTATATCGAATTCTGTAAAAGCACTTATCCTTCCGAGCTGAGCCTTGCTGGGTTAAAAATTGTCGTGGATTGTGCGCATGGCGCAACTTACCATATTGCACCAGCCGTCTTTAGTGAGTTAGGCGCCGATGTTATTGCTATGGGCATTGAGCCTGATGGTACGAATATTAACCACGAAGTCGGTGCAACGGACGTTAAAGCTTTACAGAAAAGAGTTGTGGAAGAACAGGCTCACCTAGGCTTAGCATTCGATGGCGATGGTGATCGCATTATTATGGTTGATCATCTAGGTAATAAGGTAGATGGTGACCAGATTGCCTATATTATCGCTCGTGATGCGCTGCGCCGTGGAGAATTAAAAGGCGGGGTTGTCGGGACTCTGATGACAAACCTAGGCATGGAAAATGGCCTCAAACAACTGGGTATTCCCTTTGTTCGTGCTGCAGTCGGTGACCGCTATGTTATGGAGCAATTGCTTGAGAAAGGCTGGAAGATCGGGGCGGAAAATTCGGGCCACGTGATTTTACTTGATAAAGTGACAACGGGAGATGCTATTGTCGCTGCGTTGCAAGTACTTGCTTCAGTTGTTGGTAGTGACATGTCCCTGCATGAACTTTCTCAAGGTATGACCTTATACCCTCAAGTACTGGAAAATGTCCGTTTTTCTGGTGATTCTAATCCTCTTGAAGCGGAAGCGGTGAAAGCGTCTGTTGTTGAAGTTGAAACAGAGCTCGGTGATAAAGGTCGAGTGCTGTTACGTAAATCAGGCACTGAGCCGCTTATCCGAGTCATGGTGGAAGGTGAAGACGCTGAATTAGTGAAATCATCAGCACTAAAAATTGCAGAGGCGGTGAAAGCTAGCTTCTAAGGCTTTTCATTTCGTTTAGTCGTATAATAGCGGTGCCTGCTTGTGATAGCATTGCACCGTTTTTTATTCTAGCGATTTGCCAATTATGACGACTCAAGAGCTTACATACTTACACGAAATGGGGATTCAAGCCTATCAACTGGCTCACCCGGAAAGGTTGCAAGGCTACAGTGTTGAAGGTATTGCTTTACCTGATGATTGCAAAATGCTCTTAGTATCACCTCAACAGCCGTTAGGCTCTACCGTAACCTTGTTTGAGAATATTTTAAAAACCATCAATTTGACGTTAGAGCAATCTCTCTATTTAGCCCCAGAGCATCTGGCTTTACTGGAGAATTCTCAGGTTGATTGGATCTGGTTTGCTGGTTGTGAAGCTCAGTTGGAGTTGGGGCAGAGGACGCTGCGATCTCCATGCCTAAATGAAATTGATGGCAATCAGCAACATAAACGCGTGCTCTGGCAACAAATCCAAGCTTTAAAATAATATGACCCTACTTCCTTTAGCTGAGGCTCACCTCGATTCGGTGTACTCAATAGAAACCCAAGCACATAGTCACCCTTGGTCAGAAGCGATGATTCGCGATGTGACAAGCAGAGGTGCGTGTCATCATGTGCTATTGGATGACAATACGGTTGTTGGCTATTTTTATGCTCAGAACATTGTTGGTGAGGTTACGCTTCTCAACATTGCTGTTGATCCTACTCAACAAGGAAAAGGCTACGGTAAACAACTTATCGAGTCTTTCCTAACTATGTGTGAACAGCTCAATGCTGAAAGCGCTTGGTTAGAAGTAAGGGAAAGCAATACACGCGCGGCTAATTTGTACGAGGCGGTAGGTTTTAATGAGGTTGATCGCCGCGTTAATTACTACCCAACGACGACCGGAAAAGAAGATGCCATTATAATGAGCTACATCTTCTTTTAGATTATTTCTGTACCGCTTTGATGGTTGGAGAGCCTTCAACCGGATAGAAGTTTGCTTCAAATCGTGAAATCAATTCTGAGGCAGGAAGAGGCTTGTCGAATAAGTACCCCTGGAATTGATCACAACCGAGTTGTTTGAGGGTATTCAGCTCGTCGGCATCCTCAACCCCTTCTGCGATGACTTCAAGGTTGAGTCTCTGCGCTGTCATGATGATGGTGTCGACAATAGCTTGATCACTTTCATCCATGTGCAACTGAGTAACAAATGAGCGATCTATTTTTAGTACATCAACTGCAAGATGCTTTAGGTATCTCAATGAAGAGTAGCCCGTACCGAAGTCGTCGATGGAAATTTTGAGATTGTGTTGCTTAAGCTTACTCATCTTCTGAATCGCACTTTCGACGTTTTCAAGCAAAAGGTTCTCGGTAATTTCCAGTTCTATATGTTCTCCATCAATATCAGCTTGGGCAAGCACATCATGTATGTGTTCGACAAAACTGTTCTGCGAGAATTGCAGTGGGCTGATATTGATAGCAAGACGACGGAAAGTCTCTGGCAGGACTCCTTGTTTACGCCAGCGTGAGTATTGATAACACGCTTGTTCAATAATCCAGTTACCGATTTGTAAGATCTGTCCGGTTTCTTCAGCGATTGGCATAAATACCCCAGGAGGCAATACGCCTTTCTCTGGGTGGTTCCAACGGATCAATGCTTCGACCCCAATGATTTGTTGTTCGCCATTCACCTGAGGCTGGTAGTAAAGCTCTAACTGACCTTTGTTAAGCGCTTCATGGAGACCTTTTTCTATTTCTAAGAAAGATTCCACCTGAGCCTGCATCTCTGGCTCATAAAACATGTACTTGTTTCTTCCGGCAACTTTGGCTCGGTATAACGCGGTATCAGCCTGACGTAGCACATCAATGTTGGTGGTGCTGACAGAAGGAAATACAGAAATACCGACACTGGTTGTGCAATAGAGTAGGTGATCGTCAATGGAATAGGGATTAGAAATCAATGCCAGCAGCTGTTGAGCTGTTTCATGCGCTTTATCTGGGTGAATTGAGGGCATGAGAATAGCAAACTCATCGCCTCCGATACGGGCTGCGGTATAGTCATCAATTAGCCAAGCTTCGATACGTTTTGAGATCGCTTTGATAAGGTGGTCACCGATAGTGTGGCCTAACGAATCATTAATGGTTTTAAAGCGGTCTAAATCAAGATAAAACAAGACACCGGAAGTATTTGTTTGCTTGGCATGTTCGATCGCCTCTTCCAGCATTTGTAGCAATAAACTCCGGTTGGCCAACCCAGTTAACGAATCATAATAAGCCAATTGGTTCAGCTTAGCTTCTGCCGCTTCTCTGTCTTTCCACAGATTGTGGAACGTTTTCGCCAAGTGTCCGAGTTCATCATCACGATACAAATTCGGCATGGGAACTTCTGCGTTTTTGTCTTGAAGTGAGCGTACCCAATCGATCAAGGTGACCAGAGGTTTGGAAAGCTTCTGGTAGAAGAACAGCAGCAAAATGGTTGTTAGCAGAATGTTCCTGAATAAGTCAAAGAGAAGAATTTGGCTGGTTTTGGCAATAAAGTCTTTGGCAATATTGGCGCCATTCACAGAGAAACTCAATGTGCCGACCACCACGTGGGAATTTGGCTGGTGTAGCTCAGTTTTGTAAACGGGGGTTGTTGGTGTCAAATAATGAGAAAGCGCTTCGGTAAATGAGTTTTCAAGCGATACTCCCCTTTCCCGTTCGGTCAAAGTGTCGCCAAAGTCATCAACAATGGAGACTTTATAGATAGCACTGTCCATCATCAAGCTCGATGCTACTTGTTCGGCTAAAAGCTGATTTAAGTGATATGCAGCCTGGCTGGCATTGGAATAATTCTGTAATAGCTTAAATTGGTAGTGTGCTTCAATCCGCTTTTGTTCCTGATGAAGGTCCACCAAAATTTGATATAAGCTGAAAATGATCCCTAATATCACGGATACTAAAAAAACCGTTTTCGCTTGCCGGAATGCTAATGAGTTTATTTTCTTGCTCGTAGGCATAATTTTATATAGTTCCCTCTACTCCTTTAGTTATAGCCTAAATTTATTGATATTTTAATTTGTATCTTACTTAGATGTGAATTGTTAGGCTTTTATTCGCCTTTGTTGCTCCTAAAGGCAATATAAGCGAGAATACCGCGCAAAACCGAATCAATCTGCCAGCTTATCAGTCATGGTTATCTTGACGATACACTGGCGTTCAGATGAAGAAGATCTTTTGATGTCAAATACAGCATTTATCGGCGAAGTTTCCAAGCGCAGAACGTTCGCTATCATCTCGCACCCGGATGCGGGTAAGACCACCATTACTGAAAAAGTATTACTTTTCGGACGCGCAATTCAAACGGCAGGTACAGTAAAAGGCCGTGGCTCTGCTCAGCACGCGAAATCTGACTGGATGGAAATGGAAAAAGAGCGTGGTATCTCGGTCACCACCTCAGTGATGCAGTTCCCATACAACGAATGCCTAGTCAATCTATTGGATACACCGGGACACGAGGATTTCTCAGAAGATACTTACCGTACTTTAACGGCGGTTGACTCCTGCTTGATGGTGATCGACGCAGCGAAAGGTGTTGAGGATCGTACTCGCAAGTTAATGGAAGTGACCCGTCTGCGTGACACACCGATTGTAACGTTCATGAACAAACTTGACCGTGATATCCGTGATCCCATGGAGCTACTGGACGAAGTCGAAAGTGAGTTAAATATTTCCTGTGCACCGATTACTTGGCCTATTGGTTGTGGTAAAGAGTTTAAAGGTGTGTACCACATTCATCGTGATGAAACGATTCTCTACTCGACAGGCCAAGGCCACACCATTCAGGAGAAACTGGTTGTAAAAGGCTTAGATAACCCTGAACTTGATGAGGCGGTCGGTGCTGAGTTAGCGGATCAGCTACGTGAAGAGCTTGAGCTTGTGATTGGTGCATGCCCTGAGTTTGATCAGGAGTTGTTCCTTGCGGGTGAGCTTACGCCGATATACTTTGGTACGGCACTGGGTAACTTTGGGGTTGACCATATGCTGGATGGCTTGACGGAGTGGGCGCCAGCGCCGATGCCTCGCCAGGCGAATGAGCGTCAAGTCGAAGCGAATGAAGAAAAATTCTCTGGCTTTGTATTTAAGATTCAGGCCAACATGGATCCAAAACACCGTGACCGTATTGCTTTCATGCGTATTGTTTCTGGTACCTATACACAGGGTATGAAGATGAATCATGTGCGCCTTGGTAAGCAAATCAATATTTCTGATGCGGTTACCTTTATGGCCGGTGATCGCTCTCGTGCTGAAAATGCTTATGCGGGTGATATTATTGGTCTGCATAACCACGGTACCATCCAGATTGGCGATACTTTCACTCAAGGTGAAGCGCTCAAATTCTCCGGCATTCCTAACTTTGCCCCTGAGCTATTCCGTCGTATTCGTCTTAGAGATCCATTGAAGCAGAAGCAGTTGCTAAAAGGTTTGGTACAGTTATCTGAAGAGGGGGCGGTGCAAGTGTTCCGTCCGCTACAAAATAATGATCTTATCGTAGGTGCAGTCGGTGTGCTTCAGTTTGACGTCGTTGTTGCGCGTTTAAAAGCGGAGTACAACGTAGAAGCGATTTACGAAAGTGTTAACGTTGCAACTGCTCGTTGGGTCGAGTGTGAAGATGGCAAGAAGTTAGATGAGTTCCAGCGTAAGAACCAAGCCAATCTAGCACTGGATGGGGGCGATAACCTGACGTACATCGCGCCAACAATGGTCAACTTAAATCTGGCGAAAGAGCGTTTCCCAGATGTTGAGTTCCGAGCGACTCGCGAACACTGATCTTCGTCACCTTTGACGCGATAGCGGTGTTGACTGCGTAACCTCATCTTAGCTAGCGCCAAAGGACTTGGCAGATCTGATTACTCAATACCGCCTCTGTTTAAAGGCGGTATTTTTGTTTTTAGCAATGAGGATGCGCTTTTAACCGATCGAAAATAAAAGGGCTGATGCTCTCACATCAACCCTTTAGTGTTGTTAGCTTGTCGCTACTTTTTCTTCTTTGCGACTTTCTTTTTGCCTTTCGCGGTGGACGCTTTCTTGTCGTCTTTTTTCTTTTTCTTGAATGTAGGTTTCTTGTGCTTAGGGCGAAGCTCTTTAATGAAGCGCTCTTTGATCTCTTCTTTTACGTAGCGAGCCACGCGATCCATCATGGGTTGGTCGTGGGCCTCGACGAGTGAGATCGCATTGCCTTTCTTACCAGCACGAGCAGTTCGGCCGATGCGGTGAAGATAAACATCAGCGCTTCGTGGCATGTCGTAGTTGATAACATGGCTGACATCTGGCAGATCAATGCCTCGCGCCGCCACATCAGTGGCAAGAAGCACATTGACTGAGCCATCGCGGAATCGTGCAATGGCGTTGTTACGACGATCCTGTGGCATTTCACCTTGAATCCAGGCACATGGAATTTGGGCTTTTTCCAACTCTACGCGTAGCTCGGCTAATCGTTCCCGAGTTTTAAGGAAGACAATAGAACGCTCTGCTTGGTCATTGATGATTTTTTTCAGTAGCTCCAGTTTATGCGACATATCATCGGCACGGTGATACCACTGAGCAATCTTTTTACGCTCGCGACGAGAAGGTTCGGCATCTATCTCTGCGGGCTCTTTGAGTAGATCAGCGGTAAAACCTTCTACGCCTTTCCCTTCAAGTGTCGCAGAGAAAAGTAAGGTTTGTTTTCGCCAGCGACATTCAGAAGAAAGACGATCAACGGTCGGGCCAAAGCCCATGTCGAGCATGCGATCCGCTTCATCTAGGATCAACCATTCGATTGCTCGGCAGTCGAAACGTTCTGCTTCGATGTATTCCATCAAGCGTCCTGGGGTCGCAACCACGATATCTTGGGTTTTGGAGAGAATATCAGCGTGTTCCTGATACTGTACTCCACCTGTGATGGTGAAAATGTTTAGGCTGGTGTGTTTGGCGAGCTCACGAGCTTGGTCAGCGACTTGCATAGCTAATTCGCGAGTCGGAGTCAGGATCAGCACACGAGCAGGCCCCGGCTTACGACGAGGGAAGTCTTGCAAATATTGCAAAGCGGGCAAGACAAAAGCGGCCGTTTTACCTGTGCCAGTCGGCGCCGAAGCGAGAATGTCTCTGCCGTCCAAAGCTTGTGGAATGGCTTCAGCCTGGATCTGGGTTGGGCGGGTATAACCCATTTCTTCGATTGCAACGAGCAAGTTGTTATCTAGCTCTAGTTCAGCAAAATTTCTGATCACTCTGGTGTCTCCACAAGCTGGTAAGTGAGAACGATAAATTTAAGGGAACGTATTATAGAGGGTTCGGTGATAAGGATCACACCTTAATTTCTACATCTTCAAATAAAACGCTTTCGTCAATGCGATAAACTCGTCGCTGTAGCCATTATCATCTTGAATTATCAGTGTTTCTACCTTCGTATTTGATGGGTGTTGGCTAAGCTCAATCAGCAACCGGCTAACGGGTTTCTTCTCTGTGGTGTGTACCTCACATAAACTAGCTAGGTGCCAACTAAGTGTTTCCGCTAAGGAGATAAAAAGCCTCCCTTCCGTTTCAGGAAGTACAAACCAAGCTCGGCCGTCAGCGTTCAGTAACTTTTGGCATTGCTGAAGTAACGCTTCGTGGCTCAAGGTTAAGGTATGCCTTGCGGTCGCTCGTTGCTGATTTTGGGCATGCTCCCCTGAATTGAAATATGGAGGGTTACATACAATAGCGTCATAGCTTGTTCCGAATGGAAAGTTGAGCACGTTGCCTTCCAGTAATGTTAGTCGGGAAGACCAAGGAGAAGAGGTGAAATTGTCTTCAGCAGCTTGTAAGGCATGTTGGTCAATATCGATAGCATCAATAGTAGCGGATATATTTCTTTGCGCGCACATTAAGGCTAGTAAGCCTGTGCCTGTTCCAATATCTAAAATGGTATTCGCCTGTTTAATATCGCACCAAGCTCCGAGTAACACGCCATCAGTGCTGACTGGCATGCCTGAGTAACCACCAGAAATTTTAAACTGCTTGAATGAAAAGTCTTTCGTCTTGGTTTTTGTGTTTTTCATTTTATTCTGTGCGTGGTGAACAATTGAGTGATTCAGTCTATTGTTGGATATTTGTATGGTCTTTTGTTCTATTATTGTTGCATTTGTTTTATTTATTGATCCATATATTAAACTAATATTTCTTATTTTAATGGTCGATATAACTGGTTGTGAGTTGAAAGTATAAATTTATATGGCGTTTTTGGCCCTAGGGTTGCGGATGAGTGTGTGTTTCGTCATTATTCGCCTCCAAATTTATAGATTGGGTAGCCATCACGGACTACTCAGCATGCACAACATCAATCAAAAAGTTAAAGGGTCTCTTGTGAATCAGACTTTAAAATTAACAGATATTATCGCGGTAGGCTTTATGCTTTTCGCCTTCTTCTTAGGTGCGGGTAACATTATCTTCCCGCCACTGGCAGGACAACTTGCAGGTGAAAACCTTGTTCCTGCGATGACTGGTTTTCTTCTCACTGCGGTAGGTCTTCCTCTTATTACGATCGTTGCTATCGCCGTTGCAGGGGGATCTTGGGATCATCTCACCAAAGATTTACCTAAGCGTGTAGCAATGACCATAGCGGTACTGATTTTTATCATTATCGGTCCTGCATTTGCCGCGCCACGTACCGGTTTGGTGGCTTATGAAATGGCGGTGAAGCCATTTTTTGCTGATGCCGCACAACTTCATCTGACGGTTTTTTCCATCCTATTCTTTGTGGTTGCGATGTCTTTTGCTTGGTCTCAAGGCAAGCTGATTGATGTGATTGGAAAAATACTGACACCAGTACTTTTCCTAGGCCTAATTGTGCTTGCTGTCGCTGTGTTTATCGACCCTCAAGGAGAAATGATCGCAGCGCAAGGTGAATACCTTACGCACCCACTGCAAAAAGGTTTCCTTGAAGGTTACAACACCATGGATACCTTCGCCTCGCTGATGTTTGGCGGGCTTATCGTCGATGCACTTCGTCAAAAAGGGATTTCTGATCAAAAAGCGACCGCCAAATACCTGATCAGAGCCGCATGTGTTGCTGCTGCGGGTCTGGCTTTCGTATACGTATCTTTATTCTACCTAGGTGCAACCAGTGCGGCTGTGGCTGCTGGTGCAGACAATGGCGGTGTGATTCTTAGCGTGTACGTTCAATCTCTGTTTGGCCCGTATGGTCAAATTGTATTGTCAGTGATTGTGCTTCTTGCGTGTTTAACGACGGCTATCGGTATTATCTCAGCGTGTTCTGATTACTTTAGCTCGCTGACTCCAGTGTCTTACAAAGCTTGGGTTGTGGTTAACGGTGTGGCGTGTGCAGTCGTTGCCAATGTTGGTCTTTCCCAACTGATTGCCTTGTCTGTTCCTGTGCTATTTGCACTATACCCAGTGGCTATCGCTTTGGTCGCACTGACGTTTATTCGCAAGATGCTACCAAACCCACAAGTGGCTTACCGTGTCGTTATCCTTGTGTCACTGCTGTTTGCTCTGATTGATGCAGCAAAAGTCGCGGGTGTGGATGTGTCTGCGCTAAGTATGTTACCGCTGTTCGATATTGGCATGGGTTGGTTGCTGCCAACCATTGCTGCCATGATCTGCATGTTTTTCATTGGAAAATCAGCTCAATCAGAGCTAGCAGAAGAAGCAGCTTAAGTCGAAACGCACAATAGATAAAAATCCCCTGTCATGCCTCGTGTGACAGGGGATTTTTCGTTGAATCGTCGGTAGGTTGTAGTGCAAAAAATTCCTGTATCTTCATCACACTTTTCAGTACAATTCTCCGGTTAAATTCTACTCATAAATGTTGAGCAAACATGTTTGAAATCAATCCTATTAAAAACCGCCTTAAGGACGTGTCTGAGCGCACTAATGTCCTGAGGGGGTACCTTTGACTATGACGCCAAACAAGAGCGTCTAGAAGAAGTCAACGCAGAACTAGAACAACCGGATGTGTGGAACGAACCTGAGCGTGCGCAAGCGCTAGGCAAAGAGCGTTCTGCTCTAGAAGCGGTTGTGGAAACGATTGATCAACTTGAGCAAGGTGTGGAGGATGTTGATGGTCTTCTAGAGCTTGCGGTTGAAGAAGAAGATCAAGAAACCTTCGATGAAATTGAGCCAGAGCTTGCTGAGCTTGAAGCTAAGCTAGAAAAGCTCGAATTCCGTCGTATGTTCTCTGGCGACCATGATGCATCTGACTGCTACATTGATTTGCAGTCAGGCTCTGGTGGTACGGAAGCGCAAGACTGGACATCGATGATGCTACGTATGTACTTGCGTTGGGCTGAAGCAAAAGGCTTTAAGACGGAAGTGATCGAAGTCTCTGAAGGTGAAGTTGCTGGTCTCAAAGGTGCAACGGTTAAGATCTCCGGTGAGTACGCTTACGGTTGGCTACGTACGGAAACAGGTGTTCACCGCTTGGTTCGTAAATCGCCATTCGATTCAAGCGGTCGTCGTCATACATCGTTTGCTTCTGCGTTTATCTACCCAGAGATTGATGACAACATCGACATCGACATTAACCCTTCTGATCTACGTATTGACGTATACCGTGCATCCGGTGCGGGTGGTCAGCACGTTAACACCACGGAATCGGCGGTACGTATTACTCACGTTCCAACCAATACTGTGGTTCAGTGCCAGAATGACCGCTCTCAACACAAGAACAAAGATCAGGCAATGAAACAGCTTCGTGCGAAGCTATTTGAATTAGAGATTCAAAAGCAAAATGCAGAGAAGCAAGCCAATGAAGACGCTAAGTCGGACATTGGTTGGGGTAGCCAGATTCGTTCATACGTACTGGATGACTCGCGCATCAAAGATCTGCGTACTGGTGTTGAAAACCGTAACACTCAAGCGGTTCTTGACGGCGATCTAGACAAATTTATCGAAGCTAGCCTGAAATCAGGCCTGTAAGCTTTTCACCGAAAAACTATTTTCATAAAGAAAGACAGGATACATCAAAAATGACTGATGCTGTTCAAAACGACAATGTACAAGAAGAGAATAAGCTGATTGCAGAGCGCCGCGCTAAACTGGATCATATCCGTCAGAGCTGCAAAGCAAACGGCCACCCAAATGACTTCCGTCGTGAGCACCTAGCTGGCGATCTTCAAGCAGAATTCGGTGAAAAGACGAAAGAAGAGCTAGAAGAGCTAAACCATGTTGTGGCTATCGCTGGTCGTGTTATGGCTAAGCGTGGTCCTTTCCTAGCGATTCAAGAAACCTCTGGTCGTATCCAAGCCTACGCTGCAAAAGAGGTTCAAAAAGAGCTGAAAGAGAAGTACCAAGGTCTCGATATCGGTGACATCATCGGTGTGAAAGGTGCACTTCACAAGTCTGGTAAAGGCGACCTTTACGTGAACATGGAGTCTTACGAGCTGCTAACGAAAGCACTTCGTCCACTTCCAGAGAAATTCCACGGCCTGACTGACCAAGAGATGCGTTACCGTCAGCGTTACGTTGATCTGATTGTAAACGAAGAGTCTCGTAACGCATTTATCGTGCGCTCTAAACTTGTATCATCTATCCGTAACTTCATGAGCTCTAAAGGCTACCTTGAAGTGGAAACGCCAATGATGCACGTGATCCCTGGTGGTGCAACGGCTCGTCCATTCATCACTCACCACAACGCACTAGACATCGATATGTATCTACGTGTAGCACCGGAGCTTTACCTTAAGCGTCTGGTTGTCGGTGGTTTTGACCGCGTATTCGAGATCAACCGCAACTTCCGTAACGAAGGTCTTTCTCCTCGTCATAACCCAGAATTCACCATGATGGAATTCTACCAAGCATATGCTGACTACAAAGATCTAATGGATCTGACAGAAGAGATGTTAAGCACAGTTGCAATGGACGTTCTAGGTTCAACGTCTATGCCTTACGGTGATGAGACAGTTGAGTTTGGTGGTAAGTACGCTCGCATGAGCATGTTTGAAGCAATCAAGCACTACAACCCAGAGCATGCAGAAATCCAAGCGCTAACAGAACAAGACCTGACTAACCGTGACAAGATGGTTGCGATTGCTAAATCAGTACACGTGGAAGTTGAAACTTTCTGGACATGTGGTCAGCTTCTAGAAGAGATCTTTGGTGAGACTGCTGAGCCTCAGCTAATTCAACCAACCTTCATCACTGGTTACCCAGCGGATATTTCTCCTCTTGCCCGTCGTAGCGATGACAACCCATTCTTTACTGACCGTTTCGAGTTCTTCATTGGTGGTCGTGAAGTAGCGAATGGCTTCTCTGAGCTTAACGATGCAGAAGACCAAGATGCACGCTTTAAAGCACAGGTTGATGCGAAAGACGCTGGTGATGACGAAGCTATGTACTACGATGCGGACTACATCACAGCTCTTGAGCACGGTTTACCGCCAACGGCAGGTCAAGGTATCGGTATCGATCGTCTAGCGATGCTGTTTACTAACACGCACACCATCCGTGATGTAATTCTGTTTCCGGCGATGCGCCCACAAGCTTAATTGCTAGTGTAAAAACAGCGAAAAGGCCGATATCACAGAGGTGATATCGGCCTTTTTTATGACGTAAAGATCAGAGGTTTTTCACTTCCAGCCCAGCGAGCTGATGCCAGTAACCATTACATTGGCGGTTATCAATTTTCATTGGGCTTTGCCCAGATTCGTTAGCCCGAAAATGGTTTAATTCTGAAAGGGTTTCGATTCCAAGTGGACTAAGGCGAACGACATCGACTAGCCCGTGCATATTTGGCAAATCATTGATCAGGTTGTAGCAATATCCGGATTGAGTCTGAATGCCGTTGAGGTTAAACACTTGCTGTCCTTCCTGACTGCTCACCTTTATGCCTGTGGGGTATTTGATACAGCAGGTTTCGCAATCGTCTTTAGCTCGATTTTCAGCACGAGCGGTGAAGCAGCGTGCAGAGTAGGCCAGTGGCAAATAGCCATGGCTGAATACCTCGACTTCAAATTTACCTTTAATACCTATTTCATCACATTGGTTAAGTACATTACCTAACCATTCTCTAGATAGCTCGACTGGCATACACCAGCGCGTCATACCCTGTTTAAGAAATAGTTTCAGCGTGTGTGCGTTGTAGGTATTCACCGCAGGGCCGACGACAAACGGCACTTTGTGCTCTGCGGCCAGCTGGATGGCAGAGACATCGTTGGCTTCGATAGCGAATTCGCCATTATCAATGTACTTCTTCATGATGTTGACTTCACTAGGCGCTTCAAGCAACGCCATGGTAGACAGAACCACTTGCTTGCCGGATTGGTTGAGCGATCTTGCAATATCCATCCAATGTGCAGGTTTCATTTCTCGGCGTTTAGAGCAGACGCTCTCGCCAAGGTAAATGATGTCGGCGGAGCTGGATGCGGCTTGCAGATAAAAGGCTTCAACATCTTGCTTAGGCCAGAAGTAAAGCAGAGGGCCAAGGGCGTATTTCATCGTGTTTTCCTTACTGCCATTTACGGTGGTATGCACCGAGGGTGGTCTGAGTGCCTTCTGAGACGTTAGCCAGTGCAGCATCCCAGGCTGCTTCAACTTGATAAGCTTCTGGATTGGCTAAGTAGCGGTCGATAGCTGCACGCCAGGTGCGAGTCACTTGCTCGACATAAGCGGGGCTTCGTTGACGGCCCTCGATTTTTACAGAAGCCACATTTGCGGCAAACAAGTCTGGCAGCATGGAGAGTGTGTTCAAACTGGTTGGCTCTTCTAGTGTATGATAAGCCTGAGTTTGCTTGTCTAGCTCGGCGGTGAAACGCCCCTTACAAAGAGTAGGGTAGCCAGCATTTTCACCATCACTGTAGCGGTCGATAAGAATATCATTGAGCCGAGATTCTAGCCCTTGCTCAGTCTCCTGCCAACGAACAAATCTCGCAGGCGAGCAGGCGCCGACAGTATTGGGAGATTCGCCTGTCATATACGAAGAAAGGTAGCAGCGTCCTTCAGACATAATGCACAAGCTACCGAAGGCAAACACTTCCAGTTTGACATCTTGTGGAATAGTACGTGACAGCTGTTTGACTTGATGGATGGATAGTACGCGTGGCAGAACCACTCGCTTTACATTGAAATTACGCTTATAGAAATCGATGGCCGCGACATTGGTTGCAGATGCTTGTACTGACAAATGCAGTTCGAGATCCGGATATTTATTGGCGGCATAATCCAAAACGGCAATGTCAGCAATAATTAACGCATCAATACCACTTTGGGCAGCGCGATCGACGGCGTCAGTCCAACGCTCAAACCCGTCTGGATGAGCAAAGGTATTCAGCGCGACGTGAATTTTTTTCTTATGGTCATGAACATACTGAACCGCTTTGTCCAGTTTTTTACCTGTGAAGTTGAGCCCAGCGAAATGGCGTGCATTGGTATCGTCTTTGAAGCCGATATACACAGCGTCAGCACCACAATCGATGGCTGTTTTGAGAGCCGGTAAATTACCCGCAGGACAGAGGAGTTCCATTGTGCTTTCCTATCCGTTTATAACTGCTTTACGAAAATTGCTCCGCATTTTATGAAGGAACACGAGTGTCGAGTTTGATGTAAGGCAGGTTTAGGTAAGTTTCTGAGTCAAATACTCATTTAGAGTGAGTGACAATCAGTTTTTATGGCGACGATGTTGGGCAAACAGCTCTTCGACCTCTTGCTTAGGTTGAGGGCGATAAAAGTGGAAACCTTGGATTGAGTTACAATTGAGATTGGAAAGTAGAGTAGCTTGCTGCTGGGTTTCAACCCCTTCGGCCACTACGGTGAGATTAAGTGATTTGCCTAGGTTAATGATGTTCTCGATAACCGTGACTTGTTTAGGTAATGTATCGATGTCATTAATGAAGGCGCGGTCAATCTTAAGCTCATCTAACGGGAATCGAGCCAGATAAGACAGTGATGAGTAACCAGTACCAAAGTCATCGATAGATAAAGCAAAACCAAGTTTTTTGATTGCGTTAAGCATTTGCAATGTGTGTTCACTGTCACTCATTACCGCACTTTCGGTGAGCTCAAACGTGATGCAACTAGGGTCAAGCTCAGTGGTACGCAGTAGCTTCTCCATATAATCGATCAATTTCGGATTACCAAACTGCTCAGGTGATAAGTTAATCGCCACACGCCCCGGCAGAATACCTTGGAGTTTCCAGCGTTTTACAGTGTTGAAAACTTCTCGCATGACAACCCGGCCTAAGTGTTCAATAAGGCCGGCTCGCTCTGCGACAGGAATGAAAGCTCCAGGGCTGATATAGCCTTCGACGGGGTGTTTCCAACGGATAAGAGCTTCAGCACCGTTAATACTGAAGTCACGAGCGTTAACTTTAGGCTGATACCATACTTCTAAGCCATTTTGCTGTAAGGCTTTTTGCAGCTCAATTTCCAGCCATAAACGCATACGCGCTTCTTTGTTCATCTGATCATTAAATTTAATCAGGCGGTTACGGCCTCTGTCTTTGGCTTCGTACATCGCGGTATCGGCATTCTGCAGTAGAATACGGGCGTCATTGCCATCTCCAGGATAAGCGACGCTACCGATGGAACAGGCTAGACGCTTACTGAAATGGTGTAAATCAAATGGCTGGTTAATGAGAGAAATGATTCGTTCCGTAAGAATTTCCGCCATTCGATTATTTTCTGGCTCCGGCAGGATTAAGCCAAATTCATCACCGCCTAAATGTCCAATGACGGCGTGTTGCGGTAAAAGGCGTTTAAGACGTGATGACACTTCTTTGATCACTTTATCACCGATGTGATGACCTAAAGAATCATTAATGTTTTTGAAGTTATCAATATCCAAATAAAGCAGTAACAGTGGTGTTTCATTGTGAATGAACTGCTCTAAGCGTTTGGTAAAGCCAAAGCGATTGTATAGACCTGTGAGGGAGTCTATGTGAGCATCTTCAAGCGGCTTGTTGCTGAGCTGTTTAGGTGCTTCATTCGCATCTTGGATAAGGACCAGCTGTGAATTACTACCTAGAACCATTGCATTGTCAGCGTGCAAATGCACTCGGCGCTCGAAACCACACCTTGGTCCAGTCAGGCAAGTCAGAGGGTTTTTGGCAAGTGAATGGCTTAGTGATTGATTGAAGACAGTTTTGGTTTTTTCATCAACAAACAGGCGTGAAAGCTCTTCGCCTAGCAAATCCCTGCTGCTTTCGAAGCCCAACAACCGCACTGCTGCCGGGTTGGCGAAAATAATACAGTCTTCCTCAACGATCAAAAGGCCATCAGGCAGCAAAGTCGTCAGAGTAGAAAATTTACCTTCGGATTCTTCTAACGAACGAACAAGAATGTGTTTCTCTGAAGTATCTACAGCGTGAAAAACCACGTGTTCAATGTTGTTGTCGATTTCTACAGGGGTGAGGCTGAAATGTAGGCTGGTCTCGAGATCGATTTCATTGAGCGTAATTTCTGCTTCGAGAGATTCTCCTTTGAACGCTCGTTCATAATAAGGCTTGAGTTGATTATAAAAATGCTTACCCAGAGTTTGAGTATCGTTCATACCAACTAGCTCTTGATTGGATAGCCCCGCGATATCGCAATAGCGGCCATTAACCATGGCATAGTTATGTTGGTTATCTAAGATAGCGAAAAAAAACGGACTATTCGCCGTCATCTTCATGAACCAATGCTGTAGTTGTTGCGAAAGCATCAAAGGTATTACCGACTCTCCCAAGAGCAATACGAGTCACAGAGCTGTGAACTGAAGCGATATCAATAACTATAACTGTGATTGCCGCTAGATTAAAGGTTTAGGGGCATTAGACGAAATTTTGATACACAACAGGAATCGCTCCATCATCATCCATTATGATGAATTCCTTATTTACAAAGTAACGGATAACGCGCGTGATTAACAAGATTCGTACCCAACTAGTTCAAAATGCTGCATCAATTTTGCGATCTCCAGTCCACTTATTACCTAAAATTGTACAAAAAAAAGTCTTATTAGATGGGCTAAAGAGTGTGTTTAAAGAGGCCTTAGAGGATGGTGACTTTGAGTTCCTCCAAGGTAAGTGGTTGAAAGTTGAAGTAAAAGATATGAATCTGAGTTGGTATTTTAGCTATCAAAAGGACAAGTTGATTGTTGCGGATTCGCCGGTTCAAGAAGATGTAGCTTTTGGAGGAAATCTAAATGATCTGGTGTTAATCGCAGGAAGAAAGGAAGATCCGGATACATTATTTTTTCAGCGTCGGCTGTCTATAGAAGGTGATACTGAGCTGGGGTTAGAAGTAAAAAACCTGATGGACAGTGTCGATCTTGAACAACTGCCTAAAGCGATGCAAACGCTATTAAATCAGCTAGCAGACTTTGTGCAGAAAGGGTTACAATCGCCTATTGCACAAAGTGAGGTTATCAATGCTTATTCGAACTGAAGCCCCAGCGGATATTCTCGCCGTGGATAGACTGCTAAAATCTGCCTTTGAGACAGAAGCAGAAGCTGATTTAGTGATGCGATTAAGAGAAAACGGTCGAAGAACGTTGTCGCTGGTGGCCTGTAATGATGAAGGGGAAGTCGTTGGGCATGTTATGTTTAGCCCAGTGACTCTAAATCACGAAGAGTTGAGTTGGCAAGGGTTAGCACCGCTGGCGATAAAAGAGGGTTATCGACGCCAAGGTTTAGCGGCTGAGCTGGTAAAAGAAGGATTTGAGTCTCTGAGAGAGTTCGGCTATCCAGCTTGTGTGGTACTCGGTGAACCAGATTATTACTCGCGATTTGGTTTTGAAGCGAGTGAAAATTATGGCTTTCATTGCCAATGGGAAGTGCCTAAAGGTGCGTTTCAGGTGATAGAGTTATCGCAGGGTGAGTTTTTGGGCCGTAGTGGCTTGATTGAATACAGCCCAGAATTTTCAGCATTTTAGGCATAAAACCTAGGCGAATAACGAGAAAAGTATGACTTTTGTCCTTTTTTTGACCGCTTAGGCATCAAGTCGTCTTTTTTTGAAAAATTCTACTTGTCAGCGTAATAACGTTTCGCTAGTATTGCTCGGCCTTCGATAAGGAGGTCGCTAGCCTTGTTCAAAAACATCAAAAAGTTTTCGAGCGGCGCTGGCTCAACAATTTGGAACATAGGTGGAAATCATGTTTACAGTTCTACTTGTGATTTACCTGTTGGCAGCGGTTGGTGTAATCGGCCTCGTGCTGATTCAACAAGGTAAAGGCGCAGATATGGGAGCCTCATTCGGTGCAGGCGCATCAAACACAGTGTTTGGCGCAAGCGGCTCAGGTAACTTCCTAACCCGAATGACTGCAATTTTTGCAACAGTATTTTTCATCCTTAGCTTAGTGCTAGGTAACATGTCGACTCATAAAACTGAATCTCAGTGGGTTGACCCGACTCAAGGTCAAGTTATCCAACAAGCTGATGATGCTGCGAGTGAAGTTCCAGCCCCAACAGGTGACGAAATTCCTCAATAAGCTAAAGATTTAGCTGCCGAGATGGTGAAATTGGTAGACACGCTAGCATGAGGTGCTAGTGCCTTAGGTGTGAGGGTTCGAGTCCCTCTCTCGGCACCATTGTTTACAAACTTGTAAAACACCTTGGAGAGCGTATAATGCTCGACAAGTCGGACGCGGGGTGGAGCAGCTTGGTAGCTCGTCGGGCTCATAACCCGAAGGTCGTCGGTTCAAATCCGGCCCCCGCAACCAATCCTTTACTGGATGTGGACAAGTTTGCACAGTCGCTAATAGCAACTGTGAGTTAAGCAAACTTTAATTGCTTAACACATCAGGGTCCAGCATCAAAAAACCCCGACTTTCGGGGTTTTTTGTTATCTAAATTTCTGTATTGCAGAAATTTAGACATTGCTTGGAATTTAAATTGGGCTCTGAGCCCTTTTTTTGTTTCTGGAGTGGTTTAAATGACTGGTTTAGAAAGACAACTTACTGAAATGCTTGAAGCTCCAGTAGCAGCATCAGGTTATGAGTTAGTTGGATTAGAATTTATTCGCGCAGGCGAACATTCAACGCTACGTATCTTTATTGACCATGAAAATGGCATCACTGTGGATGACTGTGCAGAAGTTAGCCGTCAGGTTAGCGCAGTAATGGACGTTGAAGATCCAATCACCGTGGCTTACAACCTAGAAGTGTCTTCTCCAGGTTTAGAAAGACCACTTTTCAAAGCAGCACACTATGAACAATTTATTGGTCACGAGGTAAGCATCGTTTTGAAAATGGCTGTTGGCAACCGTCGTAAGTGGAAAGGTATTATCCACGCTATAGAAGGTGAAACAGTAACAGTTACTGTGGACGGCAACGCTGAAGAGTTTGCTTTGAGCAACATTTCAAAAGCTAACCTGATCCCTAAATTTTAATTAAGGTCTTAGAGGCTATTTAAAATGAGTAAAGAAATTTTAGCGGTAGCAGAAGCGGTATCGAACGAAAAAGGGGTACCTCGTGAGCGCATCTTTGAAGCCCTAGAGATTGCTTTAGCTACATCTACAAAGAAAAAGCACGAAATCGAAATCGATGTTCGTGTTGAAATTGACCGTAAGACCGGAGAGTTCGATACTTTCCGTCGTTGGTTGGTTGTTGAAGACGTTGAAAACCCAACAAAAGAAATTTCACTTGAAGCTGCACAGTTTGAAGATGAAACTATTGAGCTGGGTGCATATGTTGAAGACGAGATCGAATCCGTCACGTTTGACCGTATTACGACGCAAACTGCAAAGCAAGTAATTGTACAAAAAGTACGTGAAGCTGAGCGCGCACAGATCGTTGAGCAGTTCATCGACAATGAAGGTGAATTGGTTACTGGCGTAGTGAAAAAGGTTAATCGCGATACCATCGTTCTTGATCTAGGTAATAATGCTGAAGCGGTAATCTTACGTGATGACCAGCTTCCTCGTGAAAACCATCGTCCAGGTGACCGTGTTCGTGGTCTTCTTTATCGAGTAGCGCCAGAAGCGCGAGGTTTCCAACTATTCATCACGCGTTCTAAACCAGAGATGCTGGCAGAACTATTCCGTGTTGAAGTGCCGGAAATTGCAGAAGAGATCATTGAACTGAAAGCTGCAGCTCGTGATCCAGGTTCTCGTGCGAAGATCGCTGTGAAAACAAATGACAAACGTATTGACCCTGTTGGTGCGTGTGTAGGTATGCGTGGTGCACGTGTACAAGCGGTTTCTGGCGAGCTAGGTGGCGAGCGTATTGATATCGTGCTTTGGGATGATAACCCAGCTCAGTTCGTTATCAATGCAATGGCTCCGGCTGATGTGGCTTCTATCATTGTTGATGAAGATGCGCACGCAATGGACATCGCGGTTGAAGCGGATAACCTAGCACAAGCAATCGGCCGTAATGGTCAAAACGTCCGTTTGGCTTCTCAACTTACGGGTTGGGAACTGAACGTGATGACAGTTGAAGACCTACAGAAAAAACATGCTGAAGAGTCTCAAGCGTCGATCGAAAACTTCATGAAGTATCTAGATATCGAAGAAGATTTCGCTCAATTATTGGTTGAAGAAGGCTTTTCTACTCTGGAAGAAGTCGCTTACGTACCTGTAAACGAACTTCTTGAAGTGGATGGCCTAGACGAAGACTTAGTTGAAGAACTACGTAGTCGTGCTAAAGATGCCCTTACCACCCTAGCACTAGCTCAAGAAGAGTCTTTTGAAGGCTTAGAGCCAGCAGAAGATTTGCTTGGCCTTGAGGGGCTAGAGCGTGAGATGGCATTTAAACTAGCGGCTAAAGGTGTAGCAAAACTGGAAGACCTAGCAGACCAAGGTATTGATGACCTAGAAGGTATCGATGGCCTGACTGAAGAACGTGCGGGTGAGCTTATTATGGCAGCTCGTAACATCTGTTGGTTCGGCGAAGACGCATAATATTCAGCAAGGAGGAAGCGGCATGACACAAATTACTGTTAAAGCACTGAGTGAAGAAATTGGTACACCAGTTGACCGCTTATTAGAGCAACTTGCTGATGCTGGTATGACAAAAGCGAGTGCAGATCAGGTGACTGAAGAAGAGAAGCAAAAGCTTCTTACTCACCTGAAAAAAGAGCACGGTGATACTTCTGGTGAAGCTGAGCCAACTCGTTTAACTCTACAGCGTAAAACTCGCAGCACACTCAGCGTTAATGCTGGTGGCGGCAAGAGTAAGGATGTTCAAGTAGAAGTGCGCAAAAAGCGCACTTATGTGAAGCGCAGCACTATCGAAGACGACGCAAACCGCGAGGCTGAGGAAGCAGCAAAGCGTGAAGCTGAAGAGCTTGCGAAGCGTGAGGCTGAAGAGCTTGCAAAACGTGAAGCTGCAGAGAAAGCACAACGCGAGGCCGAAGAAAAAGCGAAGCGAGAAGCGGACGCAAAACGTGAAGCTGAAGAAAAAGCCAAACGCGTACAAGCTGATAAGGCTAAGAAAGACATGAATGCAACAAAAAGTGCAGAAGTGAACGCGCAAGCGAAACAAGAAGCTGACGAACTGAAACGTCGTCAGGAAGAAGAAGCACAGCGTAAAGCGGAACAAGAAGCAGCTAAGCTTGTTGAAGAAGCTCGTAAGCTGGCTGAAGAAAATGAAGCTCGCTGGAGTGAAGCGGAACAGAAGAAGAAAGAGCTAGAAAACTCTGACTACCATGTCACGACTTCATCTTATGCACGTGAAGCAGAAGATGCCGCTGACCGTCGTGAAGAAGGTGGCCGTCGTAAGAAGAAGAAGAAAGCTTCTGGCAACGATGAGCAAAACAACCGTGGTGGTCGTAACCAGCGTGGCGGTAAGGGCCGCAACAAAGGTAAACTGGCGAAACCTGCTTCAATGCAACAAGGCTTCGATAAGACAGCAACGGTTGCTAAAGCGGACGTTGTTATTGGTGAAACTATCGTGGTTTCTGAGCTGGCAAGCAAAATGTCAGTAAAAGGCACGGAAGTCATCAAAGTTATGATGAAGATGGGCGCTATGGCGACTATCAACCAGGTTATTGACCAAGAAACAGCGGCACTTGTTGCTGAAGAAATGGGCCATAAAGTTATCCTGCGCAAAGAGAATGAGCTTGAAGAAGCGGTATTGTCTGATCGTGATAACAACGCAGAAGCGGTTCCACGTGCACCAGTTGTGACTATCATGGGCCACGTTGACCATGGTAAGACATCGACACTAGACTACATTCGTAAAGCACACGTTGCTTCAGGTGAAGCGGGCGGTATTACACAGCACATCGGTGCGTACCACGTTGAAACTGAAAACGGTATGATCACTTTCCTTGATACTCCTGGACACGCGGCGTTTACCGCAATGCGTGCTCGTGGTGCTCAAGCGACAGATATCGTTGTTCTAGTAGTTGCAGCAGACGATGGCGTAATGCCACAAACCATCGAAGCAATCCAGCACGCGAAAGCGGCAGGTGTTCCTCTGATTGTTGCTGTGAACAAGATCGATAAAGAAGATGCGAACCCAGATAACGTGAAGAATGAGCTAGCTCAGTATGACGTTATTCCTGAAGAGTGGGGCGGTGAGAACATGTTTGTTCACATCTCTGCCAAGCAGGGTACCAACATTGATGGTCTACTAGAAACTATCCTTCTACAGTCTGAAGTTCTTGAGCTTACAGCGGTAGAAGAAGGCATGGCATCGGGTGTGGTTGTTGAATCTCGCTTAGATAAAGGTCGTGGTCCTGTTGCTACTGTACTGGTTCAGTCTGGTACGTTGAACAAAGGCGATATTATTCTTTGTGGTCAAGAATATGGCCGTGTTCGTGCAATGCGTGACGAGAATGGTCAAGAGATCTTTACTGCGGGTCCATCTATCCCTGTAGAAATCATCGGTCTGTCAGGTGTGCCAGCATCTGGTGACGAAGCAACCGTTGTACGTGACGAGCGTAAAGCGCGTGAAGTTGCTAACTACCGTCAAGGTAAGTTCCGCGATGTGAAACTAGCACGTCAACAGAAAGCCAAACTTGAGAACATGTTCTCTAACATGGCTGCTGGTGAAGTTGCTGAGCTTAACGTGGTACTTAAAGCTGACGTTCAGGGTTCGGTTGAAGCAATCGCAGATTCTCTAGTGAAACTTTCTACTGACGAAGTGAAAGTGAACATTGTGGGCTCTGGTGTAGGCGGTATCACGGAAACGGATGCCGTTCTAGCAGCCGCGTCGAATGCTATTATCCTAGGCTTTAACGTTCGTGCTGATGCGACCGCTCGTCGTGCTGTAGAGAACGAAAACCTTGATCTACGTTACTACTCAATCATTTACCAATTGATTGATGAAGTGAAACAAGCCATGGGTGGTATGCTTGCTCCAGAATTTAAGCAAGAGATCATTGGTCTTGCTGAAGTACGTGACGTGTTTAAGTCACCGAAACTGGGTGCTATCGCAGGTTGTATGGTTACGGAAGGCCTTATCAAACGTAACAACCCTATCCGCGTACTACGTGATAACGTTGTTATCTACGAAGGTGAGCTAGAGTCACTGCGTCGCTTTAAAGATGACGTTCAAGAAGTTAAGAACGGCTACGAATGTGGTATCGGCGTTAAGAACTACAATGATGTTCGCGTTGGTGACCAAATCGAAGTATTTGAAGTCGTTGAAGTGAAACGTACTCTAGACTAATTGACTATAATTACAGGCTTACTTATTGATAGTTAAGCCGTAATTGGTTGTTGAATACGCCATGGGGGGGTTGGAATTTATCCATCCCCCCATTCTTTCTAATAAGAGAAAAGATATGTCAAAAGAATTTAGCCGAACGCAGCGCGTTGCACAGCAGCTGCAAAAAGAACTTGCGATGATCCTTCAGCGTGAAGTTCGTGATTCTCGCTTAGGTATGGTGACCATTTCTGATGTAGAAGTGTCGCGTGACCTAGCTTATGCCAAAGTGTTTGTCACTTTCCTTTGTGTGGGCGAGCAAACACCAGAGTCTTGCCTAGAAGCACTACGTGAGCATGAAGTGCACATCCGCATGATGCTAGGTAAGCGTATCCGTTTACGCTTGACTCCTGAAATTCGCTTCCATTACGACAATACACTTGTCGAAGGTATGCGTATGTCTAATTTGGTCAGTGAAGTGATCAGTGAAGACAAACGAAAACAGCAAGATGCTGGTCGTGAAGATGAGAATTCGGAAGAAGGTAATGCGTAATGGCTCGTCGTCGTAAAGGTCGTCCAATTAATGGTGTTGTCCTTTTAGACAAGCCAACAGGTATTTCATCGAATGATGCTCTGCAGAAAGTAAAGCGCATCTATTTTGCTGAAAAAGCCGGACATACCGGCGCTCTGGATCCTCTCGCGACAGGCATGTTACCCATCTGCCTTGGTGAGGCAACCAAGTTCTCTCAATTTCTATTGGATTCAGATAAGCGTTATCGAGTGATCGCTAAACTGGGTGAACGAACTGACACCTCTGATTCCGATGGAGAAGTGGTTGAAACTCGTCCAGTTAATGTTTCATTAGAGCAACTTGAAAAGTGTATTGATAAGTTCCGAGGTGAATCTGATCAAGTCCCATCGATGTTTTCAGCATTGAAATACCAAGGGAAGCCACTTTACGAATATGCTCGTCAAGGTATTGAAGTACCTCGTGAATCGCGAAAAATCACTGTATACGAAATTATTCTGCATCGTTTTGAGGGTGATGAAGTTGAAATGGAGGTCCACTGCTCAAAAGGGACTTACATTCGTACTATCGTTGATGACCTCGGTGAAATGCTGGGATGTGGTGCCCACGTTACTATGCTACGTCGTACTGGGGTTGCGAAATATCCATATGGGAAGATGGTCACTTTAGAGCAGCTTAATGAACTTTTAGAGCAAGCGCATCGTGATGAAGTCGCGCCTAAAGAGTTGCTTGATCCTCTACTACTGCCAATGGACACTGCTGTTGAAGATTTACCTGAGGTGAACCTAAACGCTGAGCTAACAGATTTAGTGCAGCATGGTATGCCAGTACAAGTACTCGGTGCTCCAGAAGGGACTGCGCTGCGTATGACGTCTGGTGACGAGAAGCTTTTTATTGGTGTTGCTGAGGTTAATGATGATGGTAAAGTTGCGCCAAAGCGTTTAGTTGTCTTTCGTGGTGACGCTGAGTAATCACTAATTACGAGTACAAAAACCGAAGCTTAGTGCTTCGGTTTTTTATTGTGCAAAGAAACGCTTTACTCTATAAGGTTGCTGGCTTGAAGAGCTTCTCTCAGTTGTTCAGCACGTTTACGGTTCACGCCAAAGTCTGAATAGCCAACGCGAGACTCGGAACGAACAATCAACTGATTAGCCTCTATTTTTAGCTCTAAATCGTCCACAAAGCGCATGATCTTGGATGTGCACTCGATTCGCAGATAATTGCCTTCTTTCACCGCTGCCTTCGCGCCTGACAGTTCAAGTGCCACTTGCTCAATGACATCGATGTTTGCGGATTCGGTTAAGGTGAATGGTGCTAGGTTGTATTCTTCACGTGTGTCTTGGGTAGAAACGCAGTTTGGTTTGTCACCACAAGGTAATTGAGAACGATCCGTCATGGTTGTGACTCCTTGGCTACAAGCAGTTAAGCCGAGCAAAGTGATAGAAAGGAGAGCGGCTTTTTTCATTGTTTTATTCCTTATATTACGAACTTAATTATATGTAATAAAAGAAAAAAGGATCCAATTGTAGGATCCTTTTTGAGACGTTAGCTGGGATTAAACTTCAAGGTAATCGAGAATGCCTTCCGCCGCTTTTCGACCTTCATCAATCGCAGTGACGACTAAATCTGAGCCTCGTACCGCATCGCCACCCGCAAAGATCTTTTCGTTGCTGGTCTGGAATTGGAACTCTTGTTTCGCAGGAGCTTTGATACGCCCCCATTGATCCAACTCGACATCAAATGGTGCTAGCCAATCCATTTTGTGCGGCTGGAAACCAAACGCCATGATCACGACGTCTGCTGGTAGAACGTGCTCACTGCCTTCGACGGGTTCTGGACGTCGGCGGCCTGCATCATCAGGTTCACCAAGGGCAGTTTTCACCACTTTGACCCCTGAGACTTTGCCTGACGCATCCACTTCAATTCCTAAAGGCTGAAGGTTGAACATGAACTTCACGCCTTCTTCCTTGGCATTTTTCACCTCGCGACGAGAGCCTGGCATATTGGCTTCATCACGACGGTAAGCACATACAATGCTTGACGCGCCTTGGCGGATAGAGGTACGAACACAGTCCATCGCGGTATCACCACCACCGAGTACCACTACGCGTTGCTTTGCCATGTCGATAAAAGGTTGGTCGTGCTCCAAGCTCATGACCTTGTACGTATTTGAAATCAGGAATGGCAGAGCATCGTAAACGCCCGGTGCACCTTCATTTTCTAGTCCCGCACGCATGTACTTGTAAGTACCAACACCCAAAAAGACCGCATCGTACTCATCAAGTAGCTCTTGCATTTGCACATCTTTGCCTACTTCGATGTTCATCTTGAACTCCACACCCATCTCGGTGAAGACGCGACGGCGATTTTCCATCACGCCTTTTTCAAGCTTGAATGAAGGGATACCGAAGGTCAGTAGGCCTCCAATTTCAGGGTAGCGATCAAATACGACAGGTTTGACGCCATTGCGCACTAGGATATCAGCAGCGGCCAAGCCGGCTGGGCCTGCGCCAATGATGGCGACCTTTTTATCGGTCCATTCCACCTTCGACATATCTGGCTTCCAACCCATTTCGAAAGCTTTGTCGGTAATGTATTTTTCAATGTTACCTATAGTGACAGCGCCAAAGTCATCATTGAGAGTACAAGAGCCCTCACACAGGCGATCTTGTGGACAAACTCGACCACAAACTTCAGGCAAGCTGTTGGTTTGGTGGGACAGCTCAACAGCTTCAAGAATACGGCCTTCATTGGCAAGCTTTAGCCATTGTGGGATGTAGTTATGGACAGGGCACTTCCATTCACAGTAAGGGTTACCACAATCTAAGCAGCGATCCGCTTGTGCAGTCGCTTGTTGCTTGGTAAATGGCTCATAGATTTCAACGAACTCGATCTTCCGAACTTTGATAGGCTTCTTCGCAGGATCTACGCGTTGAACATCGATAAATTGATAAACGTTCTGACTCATGATTCAAACATCCTCCATGATTACTGGGCTTGAACGCGCAGTTCTGCGGCACTGCGACTCTGGTGACCAAGTAGCGTACGCAAATCCGCCGCTTGAGGCTTCACCAAGTAGAACTTTGGAATCCATTCATCAAAGTTCGCCAAGATATTTTCTGCGTGGCTAGAGCCAGTTTCTTCAAGATGCTCGGCAATTAGACCACGTAAGTGCTCTTGATGTATGTAGAGATCCGACAAAGAAATCGCTTCAACGGATTCATTGTTCACGCGACCTTGGAAGTCTTGGTTTTCATCCAAGACATAAGCAAAACCGCCCGTCATACCTGCGCCAAAGTTCACACCGGTCGCGCCAAGAATGGCAACAATACCTCCGGTCATGTACTCACAAGCGTTATCGCCAGCGCCTTCAATGACGGCAATCGTACCTGAGTTACGTACGCCGAAACGCTCACCGGCTTTACCTGCGGCAAACAACTTACCGCCAGTTGCCCCGTACAGACAGGTGTTACCAATGATGGTCGCCTCATTACACTTAAATGCAGTGCCAAGGTGAGGTTTGATAACTACCTTACCGCCAGCCATGCCTTTACCTACGTAGTCGTTTGCATCACCAGTGAGGTAAAGCTCTGCGCCACCCGCGTTCCAAACGCCAAATGACTGACCTGCAGTACCATCTAAGTGCAGTTTGATTGGCGTTGCCGCCATACCTTGATTGCCGTAGCGCTGAGCGATTTCACCGGATAGGCGAGCACCCACAGAACGGTCGGTGTTGATCACGTTGTAGAAGAAGCTAGCAGATTGACGTTTCTCAACCGCTTGCAGCGCATCTTCAATGATCTTGTTGTTTAGCTCTGCTTTATCAAATGGTGTGTTTGGCTGTGTCCAGTAAAGAGGGTGTCCTTCTGGAGAGACTGGTGCCTCAAGGATATTCGACAAATCCAGCTTGGTTTGTTTTGCTGTCAGACCTTCAACGGTTTCCAACAAATCGGTACGACCAATCAAGTCAGTCAGCTTTTCAACGCCAAGTTCAGCAAGTAATCCGCGCACTTCGTCCGCCAGACCGATGAAGTAGTTCATCACCATTTCCGGCAGGCCTTTGAAGTACTCTTTACGCAATGTCTCGTCTTGAGTTGCAACTCCTGTGGCACAGTTGTTGAGGTGACAAATACGTAGGAACTTACAACCCATTGCCACCATTGGCGCAGTACCAAAACCGAAGCTTTCCGCACCGAGAATCGCCGCTTTCACCACGTCTAGCCCCGTTTTTAGACCGCCATCTACTTGTAGACGGATCTTATGGCGTAGACCATTGGCAACCAGTGCTTGTTGTGTCTCTGCCAGTCCCAATTCCCAAGGGCTACCTGCGTATTTCACTGAAGTTAATGGACTTGCTGCGGTACCGCCGTCGTAACCCGAGATGGTAATAAGATCAGCGTAAGCTTTCGCGACACCTGTTGCGATGGTGCCAACGCCTGGTTCAGAAACTAATTTCACCGAAACCAGCGCATTTGGATTGACCTGTTTTAGGTCGAAGATAAGCTGAGCTAAATCTTCAATCGAATAAATATCATGGTGCGGAGGAGGGGAGATCAGAGTCACCCCTTGTACCGAATAACGCAGTTTCGCGATTTCTGCGGTGACTTTGTGTCCCGGTAACTGGCCACCTTCACCCGGCTTCGCCCCCTGTGCCACCTTAATTTGCAGTACATCTGCATTGGTAAGGTAGTGAGGCGTTACACCAAATCGCCCAGAAGCAATCTGCTTGATACGTGAGTTACGCTCTGTACCGAAGCGACGTGGATCTTCACCACCTTCACCAGAGTTAGAGTAGCCACCGAGACGGTTCATCGCTGTTGCAAGTGCTTCGTGCGCTTCTGGGCTAAGTGCGCCAATGGACATCGCCGCAGAATCAAAGCGTTTGAAGAGCTCAGTGCTAGGTTCGATTTGCTCAAGTGGTAGCGGTGAGTCTGATTTTTTCAGCGCCATTAAGTCACGCAGCATGGCAACAGGGCGTTGGTTCACCTGCTTAGCAAAGCTCTGATAATCGTTACTTTCACCTGATTTCACCGCAGTTTGCAGTGTGCCAACCACGTCTGGGTTGTAGGCGTGATATTCACCACCGTGGACATATTTCAATAAGCCACCATGCTCGATGGCTTTTCGTTTCGCCCAAGCTTTACGAGAAAGGTTGTACAAGTCTTGTTGGAAGTCGTCGAAGTTCGCGCCTTCAATACGAGTCGTCACGCCTTTAAAGCATAAGTCGACCACTTCTTGGCTTAAGCCAACCGCTTCAAATAGTTGTGAGCAGCGGTAAGAGGCGATGGTAGAAATCCCCATTTTCGACATGATCTTGTACAGACCTTTGTTGATGCCGTATTGGTAGTTTTGCATCACATCGCGATAGTCTTTTTCTAGCGCTTTATCATCAATCAGCTTACCTAGCGCTTCATAAGCAAGGTATGGGTAAATAGCAGTGGCACCAAAGCCAAGCAAGACGGCAAATTGGTGTGGGTCACGTGCAGTGGCTGTCTCAACAACAATGTTGGCATCACAACGTAAGTTGGCATCAATCAAGCGAGTTTGAACCGCACCGACTGCCATTGCTGCAGGAATTGGTAGCTTGCCTTTGACTAAAGCGCGATCCGAAAGCACCACTAGCACAGTGCCTTCACGTACGACCTGTTCGGCTTGCTCACACAGATCATCAATGGCTTGTTTAAGATCTTTCTGTTGTGGATCGTAGTTGATATCGAGAATGGTATTACGGTAGTGATCATCACCAAGCTCGAGTAACTGCTGCATGTCTGAGTAAAGTAATACTGGTGAATCGAAGGTCACTCGGTAGGCGTGGCCATCGGTTTCACAGAAGACGTTCATCTCCTGACCAATACTGGTCGCCAGTGACATAACGTGTTTTTCACGCAATGGATCGATTGGCGGGTTGGTTACCTGAGCGAACTTTTGGCGGAAGTAATCCGTTACCAAGCGCTCTTTAGACGATAAGACGGCCATCGGGGTGTCATCACCCATTGAACCGACCGCTTCTTGTCCCATATCACCAAGGACACGCAGTACTTGATCGACTTCTTCATTGCTCATGGCAAATTGCTTTTGATAAGTCTTGAGTAAGTCTTCATCAAAGCTGCGCTCACCCACTTGGTCTTCAGGTAGCTGAGCAAAAGGAGTGAGTTTGCGAACGTTGTTTTCCATCCATTCGCGATAAGGGTGACGAGATTTCAGATCGTTATCAATTTCGCTCGATTGCCAAAGCTTACCTTTTCTAGTGTCGATAACCAGTAGTTCACCTGGACCAACACGGCCTTTCTCGGCAACTTCATCTGGAGCGTAATCCCAAATCCCCACCTCAGAAGCCAGAGTGATCAACTTGTCTTTGGTAATCACATAGCGTGCAGGACGCAGACCATTTCGATCTAGGTTACAGGCAGCGTAACGGCCATCGGACAGTACGATACCTGCCGGGCCATCCCATGGTTCCATATGTTTGGAGTTGAAGTCGTAAAACGCTCGCAGATCCGGATCCATATCTGGGTGGTTTTGCCATGCTGGTGGCACAAGCATGCGCATCGCACGGAAAATATCCATACCACCAGCTAAAAAGAGATCCAGCATATTATCTAGGCTGGAAGAATCTGAACCTGTCTCGTTCACAAATGGCGCCGCAGTTTGTAAGTCAGGTAGCAGTGGTGATGAGAACTTGTAAGCCCGAGCACGAGCCCATTGGCGGTTACCTTCGATAGTGTTGATCTCACCATTGTGAGCAAGGTAGCGGAATGGTTGAGCCAGCGGCCAACGAGGTTGAGTATTAGTTGAAAAACGTTGGTGGAACAGGCAGATAGCGGATTCCATGCGTAGATCAGCAAGATCAAGATAGAAGCGCGGTAAGTCCGCCGGCATGCACAAGCCTTTGTAGACCAGAACTTGTGTTGACAAGCTACAGATGTAGAAATCTGGATCTTCGGTGATTTGTTTCTCGATTCGACGACGTGCGATGTAGAGGCGACGTTCAATGTCACGCTCGCGCCAACCTGCCGGAGCAGAGATAAAGACTTGCTGAATGTTTGGAAGTGAATCGGCGGCTATTGGGCCGAGTACTTCTGAATTGGTTGGTACTTCACGCCAACCCGCAACAGTTAACGTCTCTTGTGCGAGTTCTTTGTTGACGATGTCCTTGGCAAGTTGGGCTTTGACCGGGTCTTGATTGAAGAAAAGCATCCCTACGGCATATTGCTTGCCAAGGTTAAAGCCACTTTCTTCAGCGATAAGGCGTAAATAGGAATCGGGCTTTTGTAATAGAAGGCCACAACCATCACCGGTTTTACCATCAGCGGCGATACCACCACGATGAGTCATGCGATCTAATGCCGAAATTGCCGTACGAACCAGTTTGTGACTTGGTTGCCCATCCATGTGCGCAATCAGACCAAATCCACAGTTGTCTTTCTCAAGACTAGGATCATATAAAGCCATTGCAATTCTCCCTTTGCTTCTCTGTCTTCTAGACAGAACTACCAACATGATAAGGGTTGGTATATATGACTAACTATGCTTTTAATTTGTTGAATTTTGCATAAATAAACACAAAATCTTCTTTATTATTTTACAAAATAAGATGAATTCATTTTCATCGACTTCACAACGTATAGCTTATGATAGAAAAGGTCAAGTTTTTGGTGATTTATCACGCCAATGTTCTATTTACCACTTAATAATCTGAAAACTTCTTTCTTATCATATAGATATATTTTTCATTGTTACACTATTTTAACAATTGAATCTGGCTTAAATAAAAAAGACCAGCACATTGTGCTGGCCAGAATGGAAAGTTTGGAAGGATTGATTAGCTATTTATTTAATACCCAGAATCATTCATTATTGGTTAGTTCTGGGGATTATTTGGTTTACGCAGACAGCATCAGTGAATCCGCTTTTGCTTCTAGGTTTGTGCCACCCATTAGGTAATCATCGATAGCACGGGCACATTCGCGACCTTCGTTGATACAACGAACCACCAAAGATTGGCCTGTTCGCATATCTCCAGCAGCAAATACACCTTCTTGGTTGGTAGCAAAATCTTGAGTTGCTACGTTACCACGATCATCTAGCGCGATATCCAGTTGAGCAAGTACGCCTGTTGGTTCTGGGTGTAGGAAGCCCATCGCTAGAAATGCCATATCACACGGGATAACACGCTCGCTGCCTTCTACTTCTTTAAAGCTTGGACGCTCGCCAGGCTTCGCATCTTGCCAAACGATATCAGCTAGACGAAGGCCAGTGACTTCACCTTTGTCATTGCCAATGAACTCTTTGGTTAGGATGTTCCAGTGACGATCAACGCCTTCTTCATGAGACGTCGAAGTACGCAAGATCATTGGGTACTGTGGCCATGGCATATTAGCAGGGCGTTTTTCTGGTGGAATCGGCATGATTTCAACCTGAGTGATGCTTGCTGCGCCGTGACGGTTTGATGTACCCACACAGTCTGAACCAGTATCACCACCACCGATAACCACAACATGTTTACCCGCAGCGTGAATTTCTTCCGTTTTCAGGTCCATGTTATTGGCGCGACGGTTGTTTTGACCTAGGAATTCCATCGCGAAGTGAACGCCTTTTAGTTCACGACCCGGAACGGGCAAATCACGTGGAACGGTTGAGCCACCAGTTAGTAGAACCACATCGAACTCTTGACGCAGTTGCTGAGCATTTACATCAACACCAACGTGTTGGTTTACTTTAAACTCAACGCCAGCTTCTGCCATGAGGTTGATCTTACGATCAATCACGTCCATACCCAGTTTGAAATCTGGAATACCAAAACGTAGCAGACCGCCTACTTTCTCGTCTCGCTCGAAGACGGTCACAGTATGACCTGCGCTGTTTAGCTGCTCAGCAGCCGCAAGACCAGCAGGGCCCGAACCGATGATCGCAACGGTTTTGCCTGTGCGAGAACGTGGTGTTTTTGGTTTAGCGTATCCTTCACGATACGCCGTTTCTACGATGGTTTTCTCGATATTACAGATAGTGATTGGGTCTTGGTTGATGCCAAGTACACAAGCACTTTCACATGGAGCAGGGCAAACACGACCAGTGAACTCTGGGAAGTTATTGGTTGAGCTTAGAATGTTCCATGCTTCTTCCCAGCTATCACGATAAACCGCATCGTTAAATTCTGGGATGATGTTACCGATAGGGCAGCCGTTATGACAAAACGGCACACCACAATCCATACAACGAGCAGCTTGAGTATTGATCTTGTCACCAAACTCCTCGTTCAGAACGAACTCTTTGTTGTTCTTGATGCGTTCAGCTGGGTCGATCTTCTGTGGTAGTTCACGACCATGCTCTAAAAATCCAGTAGGCTTACCCATTATACGGCCTCCACTTGAGTTTCGTTTCCTTGAGACTGTGCTTCAGCTTTACGCTTTTGAAGAACCGCTTTGTAGTCACGCGGCATTACCTTAACCATAGAGGCTAGGCTTGCTTCAAAGTTGTCTAGGAAAGACTGAGCGACTTCACTTCCTGTGAATTGAACATGCTTAGTTAGCATGTCGAGTAAGAGATCTCTGTCTTCTTGCTCGATTGGATCTAGGTCTACTAGCTCTGGGTTCAGCTTTGACTCAAAGTCACCTGATTTATCCCATACGTAAGCCACGCCGCCACTCATACCTGCGGCAAAGTTACGACCTGTTGAACCAAGGATGATGGCTGCACCGCCAGTCATGTATTCACAACCGTGGTCACCGACGCCTTCTACTACGACTTTCGCGCCTGAGTTACGAACACAGAAACGTTCACCAGCCATACCGCGAATGAAAGACTCACCCGAAGTTGCACCGTAGAAACACACGTTACCAACTACGATGTTGTCTTCCGCGACAATGCTCGATTTCGCGTCTGGGTAGAGCACTAAGGTACCGCCAGACAGACCTTTACCCCAGTAGTCGTTAGCATCACCTTCCACTTCGAACTTCACACCCTTAGCTAGGAATGCGCCGAATGACTGACCCGCAGAACCGTTGAACTTCACGTTCATTGGCTGAGGTAGACCAGCATCTTTGTACACTTTCGAGATTTCGTTCGACAACATGGTACCTGCAGAGCGGTCCGTGTTGACGATAGGGAATTCGGCATTTACCGCTTCGCCTTTCTCGAGAGCAGGAATCGCTGCTTGAATCAGCTTGCGGTCTAGTACTTCTTCTAGATTGTGGTTCTGCTGAGCTTGGTTGAATACGCCATCGGCTTCGCGAGCTTGCTCCACGTGCAGAACAGGAGATAGATCTAGGTTCTTGTATTTCCAGTGAGATACATCTTGGCGAATCTTCAGCTTCTGACCTTGACCGACCATCTCATCGATAGTGCGGAAGCCAAGTTCAGCCATGATTTCACGCAGACCTTGTGCCATGTATTGGAAGAAGGTTACTACGTCTTCTACGCGACCATCAAAGCGCTCACGAAGCGTCTTGTTTTGAGTCGCGATACCGACAGGACAAGTGTTCTTATGACACTTACGCATCATGATACAACCTTCAACCACCAATGCTGCGGTTGCCACGCCCCATTCTTCTGCACCAAGTAGTGTTGCGACTGCAAGGTCGCGAGGTGTCTTCATCTGACCATCCGCTTGAACCACGATACGGTTACGCAGACCGTTCTTCAGTAGCGTTTGGTGTGTTTCTGCCAAACCAAGTTCCCAAGGTAGACCTGTATGACGGATTGAAGACATTGGTGATGCACCAGTACCACCGTCGAAACCTGCGATTAGTACAACGTCCGCTTTCGCTTTCGCTACACCAGAAGCGATCGTACCTACGCCTGCTTCCGATACCAGTTTCACGTTTACGCGGCCCGCGCGGTTCGCGTTCTTCAAGTCGTAGATCAGCTGAGCCAAATCTTCGATTGAGTAGATATCGTGGTGTGGCGGTGGAGAGATAAGACCGACGCCCGGAGTTGAGTGACGCGTTGCACCGATCCAGTCGTCTACTTTATCGCCTGGTAGCTGACCACCTTCACCTGGTTTCGCACCTTGAGCCATCTTGATTTGTAGCTCATCAGCGTTGGTTAGGTAGTAAGAGGTTACGCCGAAACGACCTGAAGCCACCTGCTTGATTGCAGAGCGTTCCCAGTCGCCGTTTTCTTTGCGTTCGAAACGCATTGGGTCTTCACCGCCCTCTCCAGAGTTCGACTTCGCGCCAAGACGGTTCATCGCCACCGCCAGCGTTGAGTGCGCTTCATAAGAGATTGAACCGAATGACATTGCACCAGTCGCAAAGCGTTTTACGATGCTTTCAATTGGTTCAACTTCATCGATAGAGATAGAGCCCGCAGGGTTCTTGATGAATTCAAGTTGGCTACGTAGTGTTACCGCATTGTCACCTTGCTTATCTACCGCTGTTGCGTACTGCTTGAACTGCTCGTAATCTTTGTTGCGAGTCGATTGTTGCAGCAGAGAAATCGTTTCTGGGTTGAATAGGTGCTTCTCACCACGCTGTTTCCATTGGTAAACACCACCAACATCCAGCATTTGAATTGGGATTTCGCGTTGTGGGTAACCGATGCGATGACGGATCAGCACTTCTTTGGCGATATCATCAAGGGTGAGACCTTGGATACGAGAAACCGTACCTGTGAAGTATTTGTCTACAACAGACTTATGGATACCCAAGGCTTCGAAGATTTGCGCACCATGGTATGACTGTAGCGTAGAAATACCCATCTTCGAGAAGATCTTCAGAAGACCGCCATTGATCGCTTTACGGTAGTTGTTGAACAGATCGCGAGGGTTCGCTTCTGGATCCAACTTCTTCGTACGTTGAAGTTCAATGATGGTTTCAATCACTAGGTAAGGGTTAACCGCATTCGCACCGTAACCAAGTAGCGTTGCAAAGTGGTGCGTTTCACGCGCGTCACCGGTTTCAACCACGATGTCACACTTCGCACGTAGGCCTTTGCGGATCAAGTGGTGGTGAACTGCGCCCACTGCCAGCATTGCTGGGATCGCCGCGTGGTTTGAGTTCACTGCACGGTCAGTGAGTAGGATGATTGAGTAACCATCGATAACCGCGTCTTCTGCGTATTGGCAGATACGTTTTAGTGCGCGCTCAAGCTTGCCTTGATCTTCATTGGCTTGGAACACGATATCCAGTGTCTTCGCTTGTAGGTGCTCGTTATCGATCGCACGCAATTTCTCAAGCTCAGAGTTCGCCAGAACAGGCGATTCCAATTCAACTTTCTGACAGTGAAGTGGTGTTTCAGTCAGAAGGTTTTGGTCTTTACCCAAGTAAGTGTTCAGCGACATAACCATACGCTCACGGATCGGGTCGATCGGTGGGTTGGTCACCTGTGCGAACAGTTGCTTGAAGTAGTTTGAAAGGTGCTGAGACTGATGAGAGAGAACCGCAAGAGGCCAGTCGGCACCCATTGCTGACAATGGTTCTTTTGCCTCATTCGCCATTGGAACGATGATTTCGTTCACTTCTTCAGTGCTCACACCGAAAGCTTGCTGACGATGCAGCAAACGTTCTGGAGAAGGTTGGCTGAACTGGTTGCTCGCATCTGGCAGCTTCTTCAAGCTCAGTAGGTTTTCTTCTACCCACTTCTCGTAAGGCTGCGCTGTTGCGATGGTGTCTTTCACTTCTTCATCAGAGATGATGCGACCTTGCTCTAGGTCTGCAACGAAGATACGACCTGGTTGTAGACGACCGCGGAACTCTACGTTCTCTGGCTCAATATCCACAACACCGGATTCTGATGCCATTACTAGGAAGTTGTCTTTGGTCACAGTGTAGCGAGAAGGGCGCAGACCGTTACGGTCTAGTGTCGCACCAACTTGAACACCATCAGTAAAACATACTGAAGCTGGACCATCCCATGGTTCCATGATGTTCGCGTGGTACTGATAGAACGCGCGACGTTTAGGATCCATGTTTTTGTTTTCTTGCCATGCTTCCGGGATCAACATCATCAATGCGTGTGGCAGGCTGCGACCAGAGAGAACTAGGAGCTCAAGTGCCATGTCAAAGTTAGATGAATCCGAGCTGCCTTCCTGACAGATTGGAAGAAGCATGTCGATTTCAGCCTGAGTAAACAGGTCTGATTCTAGGATTGCTTCACGGGCTTTCATCCAGTTCAAGTTACCGCGAACTGTATTGATTTCACCGTTGTGGGCAATGTAACGGAAAGGCTGTGCAAGACGCCATTTCGGGAAGGTATTAGTAGAGAAACGAGAGTGTACCAGTGCCAGTGCGGTCACCATGGTCGGGTTTTGTAGATCAAGGAAGTACTGAGGTACTTGCTCGGTCGTTAACTGACCTTTGTACACCAATGTCTTGTAAGACATTGAGTTAATGTAGAAGTCGTCACCAATGTTCGACACGCTTTCTAGGCAAACTCGTACTGTGTAGTTACGAAGTACATACAGTTTGCGCTCTAGCTCTTCCGGTGTGATGCCAGGGCCACCAGAGATAAACACATGCTCAAACTGAGGCTCTGTGCTTAGTGGGTCAGCACCGATCATTGAGTTGTCGGTTGGCAATGCACGGTAGCCGATAACTTCAAGGTCTAGGCGCTGTGCGTTGCGTTCTAGAATATCTCGGCATTGTTCGCGTTTGTATTCGTCCTTCGGGAAAAGAACGACACCGACACCATACTTTTCAAACGAAGGCAGTTTAATGCCTAACTTAACGGCTTCTTCTAATAGGAATTCATGAGGTTTTTGTAGCAAGATACCTGCACCGTCACCGCTGCATGGATCACAACCTTGACCACCACGGTGCTCCATACGAGCCAGCATATCCAATGCTTGAGTCACAACTTCATGAGATTTACGGTTTTTCAGGTGAGCAACAAAACCGATGCCACAAGCGTCATGCTCCAGCTCAGGAGTATACAGACCTTGCGAATTTTGCTCTCTATCTACCATAGATACATCCTTCCAGTTTAATAGGCGCAAATGAGCTAGTCGAAACCAGTTTTGCGTCCAGTCCTTTATTTTTTATGATTCGAAGTCTTCCGAAGTTGGCGACTTTGATTCCATTCCGTATCTCGCAGGAAAAATATTGCGAGAAAAACAATCCTTGGTGTAATCCATGTTTTTTGTATCACTATTTAGTGATTTATATAGGTGGGAGTTGGAAAACACCGACGTTTTAGTAAATGATTGTGTAATTAAATACACAAATAAAACTAAAATCTGAAATTATCCTACAATTTTGTCCAGCTTAATTGCAATCAAAATTCGAGGAAGTCGAGTAGTTTTTCAGGTCCTGTTATTGTATTTATGTTTAACTTTTGCTTAACAATTGCTTTTTGTGCTTAATTTTATGCATTTTTATTGATTTTAGATAAAGCTTATCTGTTTTAAATCTTTAAATTCTGACCTGTTAATTTTTCATTGTTGTAATTTAATTACACAAATCGAAATGATAGTTATTCCTATTTGGTGTGTAAGAGAAATATGCAGCTACATGAGATGGTCAATACGATTGGGCAAGATCTACAGCGACGATATGGAGAGAAGGTCCATAAACTGACACTGCATGGCGGTTTCAGTTGCCCAAATAGAGATGGCACGATAGGCAGAGGTGGATGTACATTCTGCAATGTTGCTTCATTTGCTGATGAAAAAAGCCAGATTAAGAGTATTGGTGAGCAACTGAATGATCGTGCCAATGAAGTTCGCAGAGCGAAGAAGTACTTAGCGTATTTTCAAGCTTACACCAGCACCTATGCAGAAGTGCAAGTGCTGAAAAATATGTATGAGCAGGCCTTGAAAACAGCCGACATCGTTGGGCTTTGTGTCGGGACAAGGCCTGATTGTGTACCAGATGCCGTGTTAGAGCTTTTGTCTGGTTATGCTCAACAAGGTTATGAAATTTGGTTGGAGCTGGGCCTGCAAACTGCTAATAATGAGACTCTGAAACGTATTAATCGTGGTCATGACTTCGAGTGTTACGCTGAAATTACTCACCGTGCGCGGGCTATGGGCATTAAAGTGTGCACTCACCTGATCGTTGGCCTACCAAAGGAGACTCATGAGGACAATCTGAGCACGCTGAGTAAAGTGCTAGAGGTAGGGACCGATGGTATTAAGCTTCATAGTCTGCATATTGTTGAAGGTAGTACTATGGCTAAAGCTTGGAAAGCGGGCAGATTGGATGCGCTATCATTAGAACAATACGTTGAAACCGCAAGTGCGATGATTCGGATGACACCTCCAGAGGTTGTCTTTCATCGAGTGTCGTCTGCGGCCCGTCGACCTACTTTGCTTGCACCTTTGTGGTGTGAGAATCGTTGGCTAGCGATGACAGAGCTTGAACAGACACTTCAACGTGATGGTGCACAAGGTTCATTAATTAATCAGCCGTTTGTATATATAAAACCATTAATAAATACAGAAAAATCAGCAATAAGCTGATATCTTTTGTAACCTTAGTATTAGGTTGCAGATGGACATAGAGTATTAGAATGGAGCAGGTACTTTACTGGCTATGGGATGTTTCCCGTGGACATGGTTTTAGCCTTGTCGTCATCCTGCTCTTTGTTATTTTATCCTCAGTGCTCTATTCGCGATTGCAAAAGCATATCGAGTTGCTGTTTCAGGATACCCCCACAGCCTTGATTCTCGTCGAGGCTCAGTCAGGAAAGTTGCTTCTATCCAATAAGAGTGCCATGCAGTTGCTTGCTATTCGACGCATGGGGAAATCGTTTCTTCTACCTGATACTGTTTCACGAGAATTCTTACTATCGACAATTAACCAGTTTGCAGGAAATGGATTTAAGAGTTTTCCCATTGAATGGAGTGTTTCGAGAAATACGCGTATTAAAGTAGAGATGACTGGGCGTAAGACTGTCTATCGAGGACGTGCATCTTGGTTACTCTATTTATCACCGCACCAAGCTTCTCACGAGGAAATGGCACGTGAGATTCAATCTCTTTCCATCGCCAAAAGTGCGTTAAATAACCTTTCAGAACTGGTGTTTATCAAGAATAACCAAGGTGAGTTGATTTTTACTAATCGAGCATTTGAACGTTTTTGGGATGGACGTGAACTGGAAGGCAGCGCTGATATTAAAGGTGTCGTTAAAGGGCGAGCGAATAAACGGCGCTGGACTGCAGACTGCGATGGGCGAAGTTGCCTCCTCGAAACCTATCAGAATATCTTGCTTTCCTCTACGGGAGAAAAAATGGGCAGCATAGGTATCAGCCATGACGTAACGGACTGGCATAATATGCAGCAAAGCCTTCGTGATGAGATGGATAAACGTCGCGATACTGAAGTGGCTTTGGCGCAACGCGATACCATTTTACAGAATATTCTTGAGTCTAGCCCAGATGCTATCGGTATCTTTAACGAGAACATGGTCTACCAAGCCTGTAACCTACCTTTTGTACGCGCCCTCGGCATTTCTGAGGT
This sequence comes from Vibrio sp. Isolate24, assembly GCF_022398215.1. Classification (NCBI taxonomy): domain Bacteria; kingdom Pseudomonadati; phylum Pseudomonadota; class Gammaproteobacteria; order Vibrionales; family Vibrionaceae; genus Vibrio; species Vibrio sp. Isolate24. The sequence continues at coordinate 1,690,513 of NZ_JAKEUU010000001.1, read as the reverse complement.
GGATGAGCTCATTGGTAAGCGGCTTCAAGATATCATCCCAGATGATGTCTATAGCCGTTTGTCTGAAACGGATAAGAAGGTTTTATATGAAGGGAAATCATTACGTTACATCGATAAAGCGATCAATAGTAATGGAGAGTTTACTTGGTATGATGTCGTGAAATCGCCGTTTCGTGATCCCGCTTCTGGCACTAATGGTGTATTGATCATGGCGAGAGATGTCTCGGATCGTTATCTTGCGGCACAAAAACTGGAAGAGGCCAATCAAGAGCTAGAGAGGTTGAGTTTTCTTGACAGCTTGACGCAAATTTCCAATCGACGTCGATTTGATGAGCAACTCGCTATTTTATGGCCTTTACATATTCGAGAGCGTCAGCCGCTGAGCGTTCTCCTGTGTGATATCGATTATTTCAAAGGCTTCAATGATTATTACGGTCACCAAGCTGGTGATGACGCTCTGATTCGAGTGGCTGAGGTGTTTAAATCAGTGCTATCTCGAAATAGTGATTGTGTGGCTCGATATGGCGGGGAAGAGTTTGGATTCATTTTGCCTAACACAACCGTTGAAGGTGCGTGGCAGATTGCTGAAAAAATCCACCAAGAGGTGAAACGGTTGGGGCTAGAACATGCAGCCTCTGAAGTCTCTTCGAGCCTGACCGTAAGTATCGGGGTTGCCACGCTTGTCCCTAATCCTATGGATAACAGAGAAAGCTTGATTGCGTTGGCAGACAGTGCCCTGTATCAGGCGAAAGCAAACGGGCGTAATCAAACTTGTGTCCATCACACATCAGAAAATTAACTTCTCCAGATTTTAGGTTCTCTTAGCCGTGGGTAGTGAAAACAGGTAGTATTTACCTAGTCTTATCGTACGGAGCGCCCAATGAAACCTATAAAGAATCTCGCTCAGTATTATGTCGATCTTCTGGTCAAGCTTGGCATTTTGCGTTTCTCTATTTTACTCGCTTTAGCGCTGGTTGCCTTGGCTGTTGTGGTTCAGGTTGGCATCACCTTAGTGTTGAGCGGACATGTGGATGACATTGATATTGTTCGCTCAGTGTTTTTTGGTCTGCTAATCACGCCTTGGGCTGTGTATTTCTTATCTGTGGTCGTCGACCAACTTGAAGAGTCACGCCAGCGTTTATCAAAGCTCGTATCTAAGCTCAAAGATATGCGTTCTCGAGATCAAGAACTGAACCATAAGTTACAGCAGAATATTGCTAAGCTGAATCAGGAAATTGAAGAGCGGATTAAAGCTGAGGAAGCCCGTGAAGAAGCGATGAAAGATCTCGAAAACGAAGTCTACCAACGTGAGCGTACGCAACTGGAGTTGGCGGAAAGAACCGCACTTCTACGTTCATTTATTGATGCGTCTCCGGATCTTATTTATTACCGCAATGCTGAAGGGGTATTTTCCGGTTGTAACCGTGCCATGGAAGAGCTAACGGGTAAAAAAGAAAATCAGCTGGTGGGGCTCACCCCTTGGGATGTCTACAGCAAAGAAGTGGCTCAACAGATTGTTGATACGGACGAAAAGGTGTTTGCGGATAACCAAGCCTTGACTTACGAGCAGTGGCTGGAATACCCAGACGGCCGTAAAAATTACTTTGAGCTACGCAAAGTCCCTTTTTATAGCAAGGATGGCCGCCATCTTGGGTTAGTCGGTTTCGGGCGTGATATTACTGAGCGAAAACGTCACGAAGAATCATTGAAGAAAGCCAGCCGAGATAAGACGACTTTCATTTCAACCATCAGTCATGAGCTACGTACCCCACTAAACGGCATCGTTGGTTTGAGCCGTATGTTGCTTGATACGCCATTAACGGATGAGCAACGAAACCATATGCAGACCATCAATGTCAGTGCGATTACCCTAGGTAATATTTTCAACGACATTATTGATATGGATAAGTTTGACCGTCGCAAGTTAGAGCTGTTCCCATCTCCACTGAACTTTGAGGAATTTGTGGCTGAAATGGAGAGTATTTCTGCCCTCATGGCCTCTCAAAAAGGTTTACGTTTTGATCTAGAGCGTTTAAGCGAACTTCCAACAGCAATAGAAGTCGATGCAACCCGTTTGCGACAGGTACTGTGGAACCTGATCAGTAATGCTATGAAGTTCACCAAAGAGGGGGGTGTTGTGATGACCGTCGATGCTGAAGTCGATGGTGAACTTGCCAATATCACCATGGAAATTGAGGATAGTGGTATTGGTATTCCGGAATCTGAGCTTGAGAAGATCTTTGCGATGTACTACCAGGTTAAATCCGGTAAGGATAACCTTCACGCAGTTGGCACAGGCATTGGTTTAGCGGTATCTAAACAACTCATTAAAATGATGGATGGAGATATTACCGTCAGTAGTGAGGAAGGGTTTGGCAGTACTTTTACGGTGACCATACGTGTTCCTCTTTCTGCTCACGAGCAGCCACTTGAAAGCGATCCAATGGAGCGTAAAGAGCTCAATATCTTTATGGTCGAAGATATTGAACTCAATATTACTGTAGCGCGTTCGCTCCTAGAGAGTATGGGGCATGAGGTTAGTGTGGCCATGACCGGACAGGATGCGATTGAGATGTTTGATCCGGAAATTTATGATCTGGCGTTCTTGGATATCCAACTTCCAGATATGACAGGTTTTGATGTTGCTGATTTTTATCGTAAAACCTATAAAGATTTGCCGCCATTGGTCGCCCTTACTGCTAATGTACTGAAGAACAAAAATGAATACTTGGAAAAGGGCATGGACGATGCGATCAGCAAGCCTCTATCCGTGACGGCTGTTCAGGAAGTTATCGCGAAATTTACCTCCGATGAAGAGTATCAACAGCCACTGACGATTGAAGAGCCAGTTGTGGCGGAAAGTAACGACTTATACAGCCGGGTGTTGGATTTGGAGATGCTGGAGTCTTATGTCGGTATAGTGGGCTCTCAACCGGTACTGGATAGTATCGAGATGTTTGAAAATATGATGCCAGAGTATGTCGAAGTGCTTAATTCTAATATGACGGCGAAACACCAAGACGGTATTGTTTCTGAAGCCCATAAGATTAAAGGTGCGGCTGGTTCTATTGGTCTTAAACATATTCAGAAAGTCGCACAAAAAGCTCAGTCTCCTGATTTGCCAGCATGGTGGGAAAACATAGATGATTGGGTTGAAGAAATAAAAAATGAATATCAGAATGATATTCAAACTCTCAAAGAGTGGTTGGCTCAAAGGTGATAACAATGAAAAAATATGCAGTAGTGGTGTTGGGAGCTGTGCTGCTAGCTGGCTGTGCATCGACTCCAGTGGGTTGGGAGCAGGATGAACAGGTTGCTATTGAAGGGGCTACGGTTCGGCTAAAAAGTAATTTATGGCTAAACAAAATGCCTACCTTAGGAGAAGTTCAGGACCAAACGCTCCATGGCGCGCTCTACCTAGAATCGGATAAAATACTACCTGCCACTTTGGAAGTGGACAGTATTTCTATTAAGCAAGGTGAAGAAAGTTGGGTTATCGATGGTGATTTACTGGATTTACGTACTCACAATCAAAGCCGTTGGGAAGTGGCATTTGTGTGGCAATTCGCGGTAGAGACAGAAAAACCAGTCGATGTCGCCTTAATGCTTAAGAATGGTGACAAGGTCGAGTGGCTGGTAGAAAAAGATGTTGTGATAGATACGGTGTACTAGTTTTTGAGATAGGCAAGAACTAAAAAAGGTTGATGTGAAAGCATCAACCTTTTTACTTTTCCGTGTTAGCTGTTAGCTGTTAGCTGTTAGCTGTTAGCTGTTAGCTGTTAGCTGTTAGCTGTTAGCTGGAGCTTCTTTCAGACCAGCATTGATATCTAGGATATCTTGCTCGCTTAACGTACCGACTGCTTGACGAAGCTGTAGCACGCTGAGAATGTAATCGTAACGTGCGTTCGATAAGTTCTTATTGGCATCGTACAAGTTACGAGTTGAATCAAGAACATCGACAATGGTACGTGTACCGACATCAAAGCCCGCTTCAGTGGCTTCTAACGCTGAACGTGCTGAAACTACGGTCTGTTCATAAGCGCGTAGCGCACCAATCGAAGCACTGATGTTGTTATTAAAGGCACGAACGTCTTTCACCACACTGCGGTAAGTCGCTTCTAAATCTTGGCTTGCCGCTACGTAATCAAATTCCGCTTGCTTAGTCAGAGAGGTTGTTGAGCCACCGCTATAAATTGGCACAGACAGATTTAGCCCGACATTGAAATTGTCCGAGTCATAATCACTTGAACTGGATGTACTGTTCTTTTGTTCGGCCAATGTATAGCCGCCATCTAAAGTCAATGAAGGAAGGTGGCCTGAGCTCTGCAGAGAAATATTATCTTTAGCGATGTCTTGGGCGATGCGTGAAGAAAGTAAGTTTAAGTTCTTCTCTTGGGCCTCTTTAACTAGAGAGTCTACTGGCGATTGAGTCTTGGTCGCAGAGAAACGGTCAATGTCTAATACATTGAGATCATCATGCTCTATGCCCGTGATTTCGCGTAAACCTTCGTAGCTGTTGATCAGACTGTTTTCGGCCAGCACTTCATCTGCTAAAACAGTATCGTACTGTGCTTGTGCATCATGGACGTCTGTAATCGCAGAAAGTCCTACTTCAAAACGCTGTTTGGTTTGTTCTAGTTGACGACCCACAGCCGCTTTCTCTGCTTGGACAAAAGCTAAGTTATCTTGTGCTCTTAACACTTCAAAATAGGCGGTAGCGACGCGAAGAATAAGATCTTGCTGAGCAGCCGCATAGGTTGCATCGGCCTGGCGTGCCGTTTTCTCCGCTGTATCTAGAGTGAGCCAGCTAGAACGTTTATACAACTCTTGAGTAAAACCTAGTTTAGCTGTCCAAGTATCCTTGTCATTGTCTGCGTCATTGTACTCACCGCGATCAAAGTCGTAGCTTGCTGTCAGATCAACTTGAGGGAGCAAAGTGGCACGGCTAGAAGTCACCGCTTCAAATGCAGAGTCGCGGGTAGCAGCTGCGCTAAGTAATGTTGGGTCGTTTTCTTTTGCTTGATTGTAAATTTCCGTCAGTGTGTCAGCAAAAGCGTTGGTGCTTAAGCTGCCAAGTGCTGCACTGATAAATAGTGGAAGCAGTTTTTTCATAGGTCCTATTCCTGCCAAAATATGAAAAAGGTGACTGAGCGAGAGTTTAACTCATACTGATGCTAATTCACGCAAAACTTTGCAAATTTTTACACTTAACTATCCACCTGTGCAATATACTCGATTCGCAGATTTAACTCAGAATATAAAAATTGTATAAAAAGTTGAGCCATGTCCTTGGAAGTTAAGCTTCTGTCTGAGTAAACTATAAGATTCACTCACTGAGGTGCCAAATGCAACTATCTGATAGTCAACAAAGTGAATTTACTCCACAAGATGTAGAAATCATCTCAAAAGAGACACTATTTAAGGGCTTTTTTAGGATGATTAAGTATCGCTTTCGACATAAGTTGTTTGAAGGTGGCTGGAGTGAGGTTATTGAGCGTGAAATGTTCGAGCGAGGGCACGCTGCGGCATTACTGCCTTATGATCCAGTAACGGATCAGGTTGTATTGATTGAACAGATTCGTGTCGGTGCGCTGGAACATGATCACCCTTGGCAATTTGAAATTGTGGCGGGGGTGATTGATACCAATGAATCTTCAGAGCAGGTAGTGCGTCGCGAAGCGGTTGAGGAAGCGGGGATCTCCGTTGACGATGTAACCAAGGTGACGTCTTATTACCCTTCTTCTGGTGGTTGCTCCGAGAAACTGGATGTTTACGTTGGGAAAGTGGATGCATCCACCGCTCAAGGCGTTCATGGTTTAGACTATGAAGGTGAGGATATTCGAGTTCATGTGGTCAGTCGTGAGACCGCCTATCAATGGGTCACAAACGGAAAATTTGAAAATGGCGCTTCGATTATTGCACTGCAATGGTTGCAGCTGAATTACCAAACGCTAAGAGAACAATGGCACAAGTAGCAGTAAAAAAGCCGTATCACGTTGATTTATCAGAATTGATGCGGACTTATGAAACCAATTACGCCAAATTAAATGCTTTGCTTCCAAGTAGAGCAAAGGTTGGTAATGTGCGCTGCTATCAGGCTGCTAACATGACATATCAAATTCAAGTGGTCGAAGTCACAAAGTACACAACTTTGGTCGATATTTGTCAAAGTGATGATATCCCGGTGTTTCCATTGCCAAAAATGTCTGTCAGGCTCTACCACGATGCTCGCGTAGCAGAGGTGTGTGAGTGTGAGCATTTAAAACGAGTGAATGCTCGATACGAATACCCCAATGACAAAATGGTTCAGCAAGATGAAAAAGTGCAACTGAACCGTTTTTTGGGTGATTGGTTATCTTTTTGTTTAAGGCATGGTATTAGCCGGACGCCGCTCAATATTTAGGTTTTAGTTTTGAAAGTAACGTCGAGCTCATCAGATGGTCGCATCAGGCTGCTTCAAATTACAGATACTCATCTGTTTGAAGCAGCAGATGGAAGCCTATTGAGTGTGAATACAGGTGACAGCTTTAAGGCTGTCGTTGAAGCTATTGTCGAAGAAAATCCTGCCTATGACGCTGTTTTGGCGACAGGGGATATTTCACAGGATCATAGCGAAGCGTCATATCATCGTTTTGAGCAAGGTATTGTACCGCTCAAGAAAACCTGTTTTTGGCTCCCTGGCAATCATGATTTTAAACCGAGCATGACCTCGGTGATTCCTTCTCCACAGATTCAGCAAATTGAGCATGTACTGCTTGGTGAAACATGGCAGATGATTATGCTTGACTCTCAAGTCGTGGGAGTGCCTCATGGTCGTTTGAGCGATAAGCAATTTGCACTGCTGGAAGAAAAATTAGTTCAGTATCCAGAACGTCACGCTTTGATCCTATTGCATCACCATCCCATGCTTGTGGGCAGTGCTTGGTTAGACCAACATTCTTTGAAAGATTCAGAGGATTTTTGGCAATTGGTCGATCAGCATAATAATGTCAAAGCGGTCTTGTGTGGCCATGTGCACCAAGACATGAATGTGATGAGAAATGAAGTGCGGGTAATGGCCACGCCTTCAACCTGTGTACAATTTAAACCCAACTCAGATGACTTTGCTTTGGATAACCAGTCTCCGGGGTGGCGTGAATTATTGCTCCACGATGATGGAAATGTGACTACCGAAGTGAAACGTCTACCCGCAGGTAGGTTCCAACCTGACTTTAACTCAACGGGTTATTAACCTTGAACTCACCTGATTAAGGACCATTATGCAACCTTCATTACTGCTTTATATTCATGGTTTTAACAGTTCTCCTTTGTCTCATAAAGTTAATGTTATGAAGGAGTATTGCCAGCAATATCGTCCTGATATTAAGGTTGTTGTTCCTCAATTACCTTGTTTTCCCAAGCAAGCTGCAGAATGTTTGCTGGACATTATTGAAACGCACCTTAACGATTATCAAATTGGCTTGGTGGGCAGTTCTCTGGGTGGGTATATGTCCATGTGGCTTAATGCTCAATTTGGTTTTAGAGCAGTGGTGGTTAACCCTGCGGTGAAACCTTATGAGTTACTTTCTGACTATTTAGGCGAGCAGGAAAACCCCTACACACAGCAACGCTATGTTTTAAAAGACACCCATATTGATGAATTAAAAGTGTTGGATACGCCGGTCATCAAACAACCGGAAGATTTCTGGCTTTTACAACAAACAGCAGACGAGGTGTTGGATTATCGTCAGGCGGTTGAAAAGTTTAGCGGAGCTAAACAAACCGTTGAACAGGGAGGAGATCATAGTTTTGTCGACTTTGAACGCTACCCTAAGCATATCATTGAGTTTCTCCAGCTATAGGCTCATTGAGGGAAAAGTCATAATTTTAGTGGTTACTTAGTTATCTCACTTGACATCATTCCCTCTCTTCCAGACTATGTTTCCCTTGTACTGAGCTGGATGTGAAACGACGAGAGTTTGGTCGTTTTTGCTACTTTTTAGACTAATTAATAAAAAGAACAAAAGCTTACCTGCTCAGTAACCCATTTATTTTCTATAACGATATTCCGTATTATGACTGAACAATATAATGCTGGGGCCATTGAGGTTCTTAATGGTTTGGAGCCAGTACGTCGCCGACCAGGGATGTATACGGATACAGCGCGCCCTAACCACTTGGGACAAGAAGTCATCGACAACAGTGTCGATGAAGCGCTAGCCGGACACGCTTCAAAAGTTCAAGTAATTCTGCATGCCGATCAATCACTCGAAGTGATCGATGATGGCCGAGGCATGCCTGTTGATATTCACCCGGAAGAGAAAGTCTCCGGCGTTGAACTTATTCTGTGTAAACTCCACGCGGGTGGTAAGTTTTCCAATAAAAACTATCAATTCTCTGGTGGTCTTCACGGTGTAGGTATTTCGGTTGTAAATGCCTTATCAAAACGTGTGGAAGTAACGGTACGTCGTGAAGGACAAGTGTATGAAATTGCATTTGAGCACGGCGATAAAGTGTCTGACTTAACGGTCACTGGCACTTGTGGACGTCGTAACAAAGGTACCAGTGTTCACTTCTGGCCTGATGCTGAATATTTTGATTCTGCCAATTTCTCCGTCACTCGTTTGGTGAATAACTTACGAGCTAAAGCGGTACTTTGCCCAGGGTTAGAAATCACTTTCTCTGATAAAGTGAACGGCAACGAACACAAATGGCTGTACGAAGATGGACTGAAAGACTATCTAACAGAAGGTGTGAAAGGTTATACCGTCTTGCCTGAAGAGCCGTTTACTGGAGAATTCTCTGCGGAGACCGAGGCGGCTAATTGGGCGGTGATTTGGCAGCCGGAAGGTGGTGAGATGATCACCGAAAGTTACGTAAACCTGATCCCGACAGCTCAAGGCGGCACCCACGTAAATGGATTGCGCCAAGGCTTGCTTGATGCGATGCGAGAGTTTTGTGAGTTCCGTAACCTGCTTCCTCGTGGTGTTAAGCTCACGGGGGACGATGTCTTTGACCGCTGTTCCTACGTATTGTCGGTTAAGATGCAAGACCCTCAATTTGCCGGTCAAACCAAAGAACGTCTGTCTTCGCGTCAAACCGCTGCCTTTGTTTCTGGCGTGGTAAAGGATGCGTTTAGCTTATGGCTGAATGAGAAGCCGCAACTGGCTGAACAGCTGGCAGAAGTTTGTATTGCCAATGCACATCGCCGAATGCGTGCAAGTAAAAAAGTGGTACGTAAAAAAGTGGCTTCAGGGCCAGCCTTGCCGGGTAAATTAACGGACTGCTCAGTACAAGATCTAAACCGTACCGAAATCTTCTTTGTCGAGGGTGACTCGGCTGGTGGTTCAGCGAAGCAGGCTCGCGATCGAGAGTTTCAGGCTGTCATGCCGCTTCGCGGTAAAATTCTTAATACTTGGGAAGTGTCTGCTGACCAAGTATTAGCCTCTCAAGAAGTCCATGATATTTCGGTTGCGCTGGGTATTGACCCAGACAGTGATAACCTTGAAAGCTTACGTTACGGCAAGATCTGTATCTTGGCCGATGCCGACTCCGATGGACTACATATTGCAACATTGCTCTGTGCATTGTTTACCCGCCACTTCAGAGCTCTGGTAGAAGCGGGTCATATCTATGTGGCTATGCCACCACTCTATCGTATTGATTGTGGTAAAGAAGTCTTTTATGCCCTTGATGATGATGAGAAAGAAGGCATCTTAGAACGTTTGTCGAAGAAAAAAGCTAAGATCAATGTCCAGCGATTCAAAGGTTTGGGTGAAATGAATCCACTTCAGCTACGTGAAACGACTATGGATCCAAATACTCGCCGCTTGGTTCAGCTCACGATTGATGACTCTCAGGCAACCATGGAAATGATGGATATGCTACTTGGTAAGAAACGTGCTGATGATCGCCGTTCTTGGCTACAAAACAACGGGGATTTGGCAGAGGTTTAACGAATGTCTACGGAAATTACATACGATGGCGTTGAACAGTTGCCAATGCGCAAGTTCACTGAAGACGCTTATCTCAATTACTCGATGTACGTCATCATGGATCGCGCCTTGCCATACATTGGTGATGGCTTAAAGCCGGTTCAGCGACGAATCATTTATGCGATGTCAGAGCTGGGGCTCTCGGCAGCAGCAAAATACAAAAAATCCGCGCGCACGGTTGGCGATGTGTTGGGTAAATACCACCCTCACGGCGACTCCGCATGTTATGAAGCTATGGTGTTAATGGCTCAGCCGTTCTCTTATCGTTACCCATTGGTTGACGGTCAAGGTAACTGGGGTGCGCCGGATGATCCTAAATCATTCGCTGCGATGCGTTATACCGAAGCGAAATTGTCCAAGTTTGCAGAAGTTCTGCTTGGTGAACTTGGACAAGGAACCGTTGAATGGCAGCCGAACTTTGACGGTACGATGAAAGAGCCGCAAATGCTGCCAGCGCGACTGCCACATATTCTACTCAATGGCGTTACGGGTATCGCAGTAGGGATGGCGACCGATATTCCGCCACATAATGTGCGTGAAATTGCTGATGCCACTATCCATCTGATCGATCATCCTAAGTCCGAACTGTCAGATGTGATGAACTTTGTTCAGGGGCCGGATTACCCAACGGAAGCTGAGATTATCTCGCCAAAAGCTGAGCTGGAAAAAATCTACCGCACTGGTCGCGGCAGTATCAAAATGCGCGCAGTATGGCATAAAGAAGGCAGTGATATTGTTATCACGGCACTGCCACATCAGGTATCGGGTGCCAAGTTACTTGAGCAAATTGCTAGCCAAATGCGAGCCAAGAAACTGCCAATGGTCGATGACCTACGTGACGAATCGGATCACGAAAACCCGACGCGTATTGTTGTGGTTCCTCGCTCAAATCGTATCGACTGTGATCAGTTGATGAACCACCTGTTTGCGTCGACGGATCTTGAAAAAAACTTCCGCGTTAATCTCAACATGATTGGCTTGGATAACCGTCCTCAGGTGAAAGGTCTGGTTCAGATCTTATCAGAGTGGATTGAGTTCCGCCGTGCGACCGTTCGCCGCCGTTTGCAGCATCGCTTGGATAAGGTCCTTGCACGTTTGCACATTTTAGAAGGTTTGTTGGTTGCTTACCTTAATTTGGATGAAGTGATAGAGATCATCCGTACGGAAGATGATCCCAAAGCAGTGCTGATGGCACGCTTCGGTATTACGGATATTCAGGCGGATGCGATTCTTGATACCAAACTTCGTCACCTTGCCAAGCTGGAAGAGATGAAGATCCGTGGTGAGCAGGAAGAGCTAGAAAAAGAACGCGAAAAGCTTGAACAGCTTCTAGGCTCTGAGCGTCGTCTGAATACGCTATTAAAGAAAGAAATCAAAGCGGATGCGGAAAAATACGGTGATGATCGCCGCTCTCCTCTTGTTGAGCGTGCGGAAGCCAAAGCCTTGACTGAGCGCGATCTTGTTCCGAGCGAACCTATTACCGTTGTGCTTTCAGACAAAGGGTGGATCCGCCACGCGAAAGGTCATGATGTTGATGCTGAAGGACTGAATTACAAATCGGGTGATAAGTACTTAGCCCATGCTCGCGGTAAGAGTAATCAACAAGCCGTCTTCTTAGGCAGTGATGGTCGAAGCTACTCGTTAGAGTCACACTCATTGCCTTCAGCGAGAAGCCAAGGTGAGCCTATCACGGGACGTCTGAACATTAATGCAGGGACTAACATTCGCCATGTGGTGATGGGGGAAGAAGACCAGTTATGGTTGGTCGGTTCTGATGCCGGTTATGGCTTTGTGTGTAAAGGAAGTGATTTACTGTCGAAAAACCGTAGTGGTAAAGCACTAGTCACGTTGCCTCAAAATGCTGAGGTCTTGAGCCCGGATGCGATCCGTAGCCTGGACCAAGATGAGATTTTGGCTATTACCAATCAAGGGCGAATGTTGTTATTCCCTATCAAGGATTTACCTCAGTTAGGCAAAGGTAAGGGTAATAAGATTATCAATATCCCGGCAGCTAAAGCCAAAGAGCGGGAAGAAGTGGTTTCTCATCTGATGTCGTTACCTCAAGGGGCATCGGTGACGCTCTATGCCGGTAAACGTAAACTGGGCTTGAAGCCAAACGACCTGGATAATTTCCGCGGTGAGCGTGGTCGTCGAGGTAGTTTGCTACCGAGAGGTTTACAGCGGGTAACCCGTATTGAAGTTGAAACTTCTACCACAGAAGAAGACAGCGAATAAAGTAAAATCCCATGCTATCGAGCATGGGATTTTTCTATCTAGGTTTTTAAATTTCTCGGGTATCTTCTGCGATCGTCACGCTAAGTGTTTGCTCTTTGCCCTTACGTAGGATGAGCACATCGACGGTTGTCCCCGGCCTCAACTCAGTGACAATATCCATTACGCTCTGGCGACCATTGATTTTTTGTCCATCAATTTTGAGAATAATATCCTGAGCCTGAAATCCTGCATCGGCGCCAGGTCCGTTAGGATCGACGCCTAACACGATAATACCCCCTAAATGTTCATTACCTAGTAAGCGGGAAGTGACGGAGTTGATGTCCTGACCATCAATACCGATATAACCTCGGATCACGCGACCATCGGCTATGATTTTTTGCATGATTTTATTGGCAAGAGCATAAGGGATAGCAAAAGAAATGCCGTAAGTTTCCAGTTCTGTTGCTTGCTGAAAGGAGGCTGTGTTGATACCAACCAGTTCACCTCGTGTGTTAACCAGTGCCCCACCAGAGTTGCCTTCATTGATGGCAGCATCAGTCTGAATAAAGGCTTGTCGTCCGCCGGCACTGATGGAAGAGCGACCAGTTGCGGAAATAATGCCGAAAGTGGTTGTTTGGCCGAGGTTGTATGGGTTACCGATGGCGAGTACGACATCACCAACGGTTGGGGAATAGTTTGGATTGAGTGGTATGACAGGAAGATTACTACCTTCTACACGTAAAACCGCAATATCGGTTCGCTTATCAGTACCGACCAATTGAGCGGCAGCGACGCGCCCATCTTGCAGTGCTACTACCACCTGATCGGCTTGAGCAACAACATGATAGTTAGTGATGATATAGCCTTTGTCGCTAACAATAACCCCAGAACCCAGCCCCTGAGTCAATAGCTTCGAACGATCATCCTCTTTGTACTTTCGGCTGTAAATGTTCACAACAGCAGGCGCAGCCTTATGTACTGCACTGTTAAATGAGATTTCTTGCGCCGAAGTAATACTGATTTCATCGCTCAGTGTCTGAGGGAGGATAGTAGAGCGTAGAGAAGGGATCGCCAATAGTAATAATGCTGCTGTTGCCAGCCCTAAACCTATTGAACGCAATAAGAATTGCAGCATATCTTCCTAACCACTCTAAATATCAGACAAGTGGCGAAAGGATAGCATTAGATGAGAAAATAATAAAAGGACGGCAGGAGATCCTACCGTCCTTTGACATTGAGCGTCCGTTTTTAACGTACGACTAAATAAATAGTCCGTTCGCCACGTTGAATGTTCAGAGCCAATACACTTGGTTGCTTCTCAAGGACTTGTCTAAACTCAGCAAGGTTTTTGACTCGTTTACGGTTTACACCAATAATGATGTCACCTTTCGCGAGCTGATATGCCTCAGCTTTTGAGCCTTTCTCTACGCCAGCGACTTTAATGCCTTGTACAGGATCGCTTGAGGTTGTATTGGTGAGTTCTGCACCAGAAAGACCGTCATGAAGTTTGTCGGCTGAGGCTTTGACATTTTGCTGCTCACCTAATGTCACATCAAAGTTTTCCTTCTTACCATCGCGGACCACTCCGAGCGAGATTTGTTTGCCTGCACCAAGTGTTGCAACTTTTGCGCGCAGTTCACTGAATGAATGAATGCTTTTGCCGTTGACGGATACAATGACATCACCCGCTTTGAGCCCTGCTTTATCTGCTGCACTGTCAGGCACCACTTGACTAACAAAAGCCCCTTTACTGGACTCATAGCCGAGTGCATCAGCAAGCTCTGAAGTAATTTCTCCACCTTGAACACCTAACATTCCGCGTTTAACTTCACCAAACTCAAGGATTTGTGCTGTTAGGTTGTTCATCATATTTGATGGAATGGCAAACCCAATACCAACATTACCGCCATTTGGTCCCAAAATAGCAGTATTGATACCAATCAACTCACCATTTAGGTTCACCAAAGCACCACCAGAGTTACCACTATTGATAGCGGCATCGGTTTGAATGAAGTTCTCGAAATTTTCAATGTTCAGGCCGCTGCGTCCTAATGCGGAAACAATACCGGAGGTGACCGTTTGTCCAAGACCGAATGGATTACCGATCGCAACAGCAAAGTCACCGACCCGCAAGGCATCCGAATCTGCAATCTGAATTTCCGTGAGATTCTTGGCTTTTTCTAACTGCAGAAGCGCTACATCTGACATTTGGTCGCCGCCCACTAATTCAGCGTCATACTCTCTGCCATCGTGTAGCTTAACGCGAATTTTTTCAGCACCATTGATGACGTGATAGTTAGTCACGATGTAGCCTTTATCGGCGTTGATGATGACACCCGATCCAAGACCTCTAAATGGACGTTCCTGTAATTGCTCGGTTGGAAACTCTGGGCCGAAAAAGAAACGGAATTGTTCAGGGATGCGCTGCTTCGAGACTTGGGTACCTTCCACAGAGATGCTGACGACAGCAGGGGTAACCTTTTCCAACATTGGAGCCAAACTTGGCAATTGCTCTCCATCTACTGAAAGCGGCAGGGCAGCAGTGGCTGGTATGGGGGTGATGATTGAACTTAAGCTTAAAGATAGGACGGTTAAAGCAAGCAAAGGTTTTTTCATCTGATAACTCCTCGTTAAGTTAAGGCCTGAGATTTAATATTTGGTTAAAAAATAAGAAATCAATCGACGCTTATTGGAGTTTAAGACTAAAAAACCTTTATAAAGTTCAGCAAGTGAACAAATAGAGCTAAGAGGCTTTTGCTGTAACCACTTGTTCTGAGTTAAGAACTTCCTTTTTCTCTTCGGTCAGCATGCCTGTTGCGCCAGAGGCGTAATCTTTAGGTGCTTCATTGAGAATTAATGGTTGTTCAACTTCAGCTTGCATTTCTACTTTCGTTTGCTCTGCTACTTTTTTGTTGAATGGGTTATCCTGAATTGGAATATTTGGTAGCAATTCAGAAGATGTTTTGGTCATGTGCTGATAAAGCTTAGTGTATTCTTTGCCTAAAGAATCCAGCATTTCTGCAGTTTGGGCAAAATGATCGGCAAGATCTTGCTTTTGCTGCTCCAGCTCAAATTTAGCGTTATCTAAATCTTTTTGAATGGTCTTCTGTTTGTTATATCCCGGAGTGGTGATACGCGAGATGATGATTCCTAAAACAGCGCCTACAAGCAAACCTACAAGGGCATAAATCCAAGGCATATTCGCTCCTTATCATTGTTATTTAACATGTTTTTTACCGGTTGGTTACACATGTTCACCGGACATGTTACTATGAGAATTCGAGACGATAAAGAAAAATGCATGTGCTCTGCATAGCAGTTTCAATCCTTCTATAGCACGTGAGTGAAGCGATGACCCCATTAGAGATCTATACAAAAGATGTAAAAGAGCATGGCTTTCAACAAGATGAAGCCCAACTTCAAGCCGTGAAAGCTCTGGATAATCTCTACCATGAATTTGTTCAATATATAAATACCCCTGTTGAGCCTGTCACCGGATGGAAAAGCTGGTTTGGCAAAAAAACACCTCAACCTATTGCTCCTAAAGGATTGTATTTTTGGGGGGGCGTAGGGCGTGGAAAAACCTACTTAATGGATACTTTTTTTGAAGCCCTTCCCTGCGACAAAAAAATGCGTGTCCACTTCCACCGATTTATGTATCGAGTGCATGACGAGTTGAATGCGCTTGGAGATATCAATGATCCATTGGAGCAGGTGGCTGATATCTTTAAGGCAGAAGCGGAAATCATATGTTTTGATGAGTTTTTCGTATCAGATATTACCGATGCAATGATTTTGGGGACTTTGTTTCAGGCTTTATTCAAGCGTGGTGTGATTTTAGTCGCCACATCCAATATTCCACCACAGGACTTGTATCGCAATGGCTTACAAAGAGCTCGTTTTTTGCCTGCGATTGATTTGATTCAGTCAAACTGTTTAGTGCTTAATGTTGATAGTGGCATTGACTACAGATTGAGAACGCTTGAACAAGCGGAAATTTATCATTTTCCTTTGGATGCTCAGGCCAATACCAATCTCTGTCATTACTTTGAACAATTGGTTGGTGAGCATAAGCAAGGTGCGAAAAGCATTGAAATCAATCATCGTCAGATAGAGGTATTGAATTCGTACGAAGGGGTGCTGCATGCTACCTTTGAGCAGTTGTGCCAGTCAGCCCGGAGTCAAAATGATTATATAGAGCTGTCACGTATCTACCACACCGTACTATTAGCCGACGTCCAGCAAATGGGAAAGTCTATTGATGATGCGGCTCGTCGTTTTATTGCTTTAGTGGATGAATTCTATGAGCGTCATGTCAAATTAATTATCTCAGCAGCAGTTCCGTTAGAAGAGCTATATACCCAAGGACAATTGGAATTTGAATTTAAACGCTGTCAGTCTCGACTTATTGAAATGCAAAGCCATGATTATCTGGCGAAAGAGCATTTAGCATAAGGGGTTTGATGTTTCTATAAGGGAAGAAAAAAATTGATTTTTTTGCCTAAAAAGAGGTGATTTTTTCAACTGACTTCTCTATAATCCTGCGACCCACCGTTACTGCAGACCAGATCCTTACAGATCTAGGGTCGAGAGTGCCAACCACTCGAAGGGGTGATGAATGGGCTCTTAGTCAGTGGGAGCAATGCTCCTTAAGTGTAAATTTTAATAAACGGGTTATTATTAGCATGAAAACTTTCGTTGCTAAACCAGAAACTGTAAAACGCGACTGGTACGTTGTAGACGCTGAAGGTAAAACTCTTGGTCGTCTAGCAAGTGAAATTGCATCTCGCCTACGTGGCAAACATAAAGCTGAATACACTCCACACGTTGACACTGGTGATTACATCATCGTTGTAAACGCGGAGAAAGTTACTGTAACTGGTAACAAAGCTAAAGGTAAAATTTACTACCGTCACACTGAATTCCCTGGCGGCCTAAAATCAATCAGCTTCGAGAAGCTAATTGATCGTAAGCCAGAGATGGCGCTTGAGCTAGCGGTTAAAGGTATGCTACCACGTGGTCCTCTAGGCCGTGCTATGTACCGTAAGCTGAAAGTTTACGCGGGCGCTGAGCACAACCATGTTGCTCAACAACCACAAGTACTAGACATCTAATCGGGGATTTCGAAAATGGCAGAGAATCAATACTACGGCACTGGCCGTCGCAAAAGCTCAGCTGCACGTGTTTTCATTAAACCAGGCAGCGGCAACATCGTAATCAACAAGCGTAGTCTTGATGAGTACTTTGGTCGTCCAACTTCTCGTATGGTTGTTAAACAGCCTCTAGAGCTAGTTGAACTAACTGAAAAATTAGACCTATACGTTACTGTTAAAGGTGGCGGTATTTCAGGTCAAGCAGGTGCTATCCGTCACGGTATCACTCGCGCACTAATGGAATACGATGAGTCTCTACGTCCTACTCTACGTGCAGCTGGTTACGTTACTCGTGACGCTCGTTGCGTTGAACGTAAGAAAGTTGGTCTACGTAAAGCACGTCGTCGTCCACAGTTCTCTAAGCGTTAATCTTTTTTCGAAAAGATTGGCCTTCGGTGTTTTCACCGGATTGTGGTCCCAAAAGCCTGGCTTCATGCCAGGCTTTTTGTTTTTCTGCACAAAAAAATCCCTTCTCTCAGACCAGTTTCGAGAACTTTTATATTACTTATTCCCCTTTTGTGACCTCATAGGCGATTTACTTCACGATTGTTACAAAAAGGTAGCTTTATCTTGTCAAAAAGTAGGGTTTTATTTATCATTTGCCATCAAATAAATACAACTAAATTCGTATTTTGTTAGCCATGCTCTTTAAGCGGAATAACAATAATCCAAAAGGAGCAAATGGGAGAATGTTTGGATGAGCAATGCGCCTTTAAATAACGGTCGCAGACGTTTCTTGACAGCAACAACGGCGGTTGTTGGTGGTCTCGGAGCAGCTGCTGTCGCCGTTCCTTTTATTAAATCTTGGAACCCAAGTGAGAAAGCAAAAGCTGCGGGTGCCCCTGTTGAAGTTGACATAGGTAAACTTGAAGAAGGGCAGATGGTTCGTGTTGAGTGGCGTGGTAAACCTGTCTGGGTTGTCCGCCGAGCACAATCTGTCGTAGATGCGCTGAAAAATATTGACGGTCAACTTCGTGATCCAGCGTCAGGCGAAGAGCAACAGCCAACTTATGCTCAAAACGCCTACCGTTCTATCAAGCCTGAGTACTTTGTCGCTGTAGGTATCTGTACCCACCTAGGGTGTTCGCCGACTTATTTACCGGACAGTTTTAGCGAACAAGTTCAAGGTGTTAAATCAGGTTTCTTCTGCCCTTGTCACGGTTCCAAGTTTGATATGGCTGGCCGCGTATTCCAAGGTGTACCAGCCCCACTAAACTTGGTTGTTCCAAAGCACATGTATCTCAGTGATACTAAGATTATCATCGGTGTTGACGAAGAAGGGGAGGCATAATGCAAGCTCTACTTGATTGGGTAGAAAAACGTCTACCCGCAATGAATGCGTATAAGAAACACCTTTCTGAGTACCCGATGCCAAAGAACTTTAACTTTTGGTATCTTTTTGGCTCTCTAGCAATGCTGGTATTGGTTAACCAGATTCTGACAGGTATCTGGCTGACAATGAACTACGTCCCATCTGGCGATGGCGCGTTTGCTTCAATCGAATACATCATGCGTGACGTAGAGTACGGCTGGCTACTGCGTTACATGCACTCGACAGGTGCTTCGGCATTCTTTGTCGTGGTCTATCTGCACATGTTCCGCGGTTTAATCTATGGCTCTTACCAGAAGCCTCGTGAGCTACTGTGGATCTTCGGTATGCTTATCTTCTTAGTGTTGATGGCTGAAGCCTTCATGGGCTACCTACTTCCATGGGGTCAGATGTCCTACTGGGGAGCCCAGGTAATCATTTCACTATTTGGTGCGATTCCTGTTATTGGTGACGATTTGACACTATGGATTCGTGGTGACTACGTTATTTCTGGTGCAACGCTGAACCGTTTCTTCGCTTTACACGTTATTGCATTACCAATCGTACTTCTGCTGCTTATTGTTCTACACGTATTAGCACTACACGAAGTGGGTTCAAACAACCCAGATGGTATCGAAACTAAGCTGCCTAAAGGCACCATGGGCGACGACTACAAGACGCAGTTCAAGTTCCACGATTACTACTCGAAGAAATACGATATCATCGATTCTATTCCGTTCCATCCTTACGGTACGGTTAAAGACATGGTTGGTGTAGCAGGCTTCCTGTTCTTGTTCTGTTACGTGTTGTTCTTTAACCCTGAGATGGGTGGATACTTCCTTGAGCCGCCTAACTTTGAAGCGGCAAACCCACTGAAAACACCAGAGCACATTGCTCCAGTATGGTACTTCACACCTTTCTACGCGATTTTGCGTGCGGTACCTGATAAGTTACTAGGTGTTATCGCGATGGGAGCGTCAATTGCGGTTCTATTCGTTCTGCCTTGGCTGGATCGTTGTAAGGTTCGCTCTTACCGTTACCGTAGTAAATTCCATTTGTTTAATATCATCCAATTTACGATCAGCTTTATTGCTCTGGGTATTCTTGGTGCGCTTCCTGCCACACCAACGTACACACTGCTAGCTCAGATCTTTAGCTTAGCTTACTTCATGTTCTTCGTACTGCTGTACTTCTACAGTAAGAACGAAGCGACTAAGCCACTACCAGAAAGGGTGACATTCAAATGAAAAAATGGATTATAATTCTATTTGCAATGCTGCCTTCTCTGGCGATGGCAGCGGGTGCAAACGTACCGTTAGACAAAGCAAACAATGACCTAAGTGATCAAGCATCACTACAAAACGGTGCCAAGCTGTTCATGAACTACTGTTTTGGCTGTCACTCAGCGCAGTATCAACGTTATGAGCGAGTTGCACGTGACATCGGTATTCCGGTCGAACTACTGAAAGAGAACCTGATTTTCGATCCTAATGCGAAAGTCGGTGATTTGATGGAAAACGCAATTCCTGATGAATCCGCAGCCAAATGGTTTGGTGCTACGCCTCCTGATCTAACTTTGGTTGCTCGTGTTCGTGGCTCTGACTGGCTATACACATACCTGCGTTCTTTCTACGAAGACCCATCTCGCCCGTTTGGTGTAAACAACGTTGTTTTCCCAAGCGTAGGTATGCCGCACGTTCTCGAAGAACTACAAGGGATTCCTAAACCAGTTTATGAGATTAAAATCGTAGAAGGCGAGGAGCATAAAGTTGTCGTTGGTGTTGAAACCGACGGGACTGGTGAGCTGAACCAAGAAGAGTATGACGATGCTGTTCGTGATTTGGTGAACTTCCTAGAATACTCTGGTGATCCAGTGAAACTAGAGCGTCACGCATTAGGCTGGTGGGTAATGGCATTCCTCGTTATCTTCACTATTGTGGTTGTTCTGCTTAAGAAAGAGTATTGGCGTGATGTGCACTAATTGTGCTATCATACCGTGCTAATTCCCAATTTTATTGTTGATAATGGAGGCTTAGCCTCCATTATTTTTTATATCTGTAAGTGTGCTGGAGGGCTCCATGGCTGTAGCTGCCAATAAACGTTCTGTGATGACTCTATTTTCAAGTGCATCTGATATGTATAGCCATCAGGTACGTATTGTACTGGCTGAAAAAGGTGTAAGTGTCGAAGTTGAACTGGTTGATGAAGGAAATCTTCCCGCAGAGCTGATTGAGCTAAACCCGTATAAATCAGTACCCACTTTAGTTGATCGTGAGCTAGCGCTTTACGATTCGAAAATCATCATGGAATATCTGGATGAGCGTTTTCCCCATCCTCCATTGATGCCTGTATACCCAGTTGCACGTGGTAACAGCCGTTTGATGATTTACCGTATTGAGAAAAACTGGTACTCACTGGCAGAGAAAGTGGTAAAAGGTAACGTTGAAGAAGCGGAAGCTGCGCGCAATAAACTGCGTAATGATCTGCTGACTCTCGGCCCTGTATTTGCAGAGTTTGAATACTTTATGAGTGAAGAGTTCAGTTTGATCGATTGTTACCTTGCTCCGTTATTGTGGCGCTTGCCTCAGCTAGGTATTGAACTCACTGGCCCAGGTTCGAAAGAGTTGAAAGTGTACATGAACCGCGTATTTGAGCGTGATTCATTCCTAGCTTCACTGACCGAGGCAGAACGTGAAATGCGTCTGAGTCGCTAATTGGAAGCGAAATGGACATAACTAATATGACACCTCGCCGACCTTATATGCTTCGAGCATTTTATGATTGGCTGGTAGATAATGATTTAACACCTCATTTAGTCGTTGAGGCAACCTTGCCTGGTGTTCGTGTTCCTGTTGAGTTTGTTCAGGATGGGCAAATTATTCTCAATATTGCTCCACGAGCAGTAGGTAACCTTGAACTAGGTAATGAAGCGATTACGTTTAGTGCGCGTTTCTCTGGTCGTCCTCACTCCGTTATTGTACCTCTGTATGCGGTCCAAGCCATTTATGCTCGTGAAAACGGTGCAGGGACCATGTTTGAGCCTGAAGAAGCATATATGGATGACTTTGATGGAGGTACATCTGGCGTTGAAGAATTTTCGGAAGAAGATTCAGGTTTGTCTTTGGCTACGGAAGCTTTTGAAGAAGAACCCACCCCGGATGACGAACCACCTAGACCTAAAGGCCGACCAAGCTTAAGAGTCATCAAATGAAGAAAGCAGCGTATTCGCTGCTTTTTTGTCTTTTATGAATTAAATTTTAATTTCCAGTCTGAAATGCTTTGATGACTTGTTTTACACCTGAAATATTACGTGCCACCTCTACAGCCACATCCGCTTGTTCTGGTGATACATAACCAAGTAAAAATACTTCTTTATCCTCGGTGATGACTTTCACTTTTACTCCATTAAGCTCACTATTTGTCAGTAGTGCTGATTTGACTTTGGTTGTGATCCAACTATCGTGACTGATTTGACCAACTGATAGCGGGGCTTTAATACGCACTTGGTTGTGGACTTTCTTAACACCTTTTAAATCTCTTGTCTTGCTTACAAACTGATTAAGAAGATCTTGGTTACTGGCTTGGCCCATTAATACCACCGTCCCGTCATACGAGCTTGCTGTAATTCTTACTTCTCGTTGAAAAGGTGGTTTGTTTGCAAGGCCGGCAACTTCAAACTCGATATTATTATCATCCCACATTTCTTGGGTTGTTCGGGTATCAGTCACCACATTAACAGTGGTTGCCGCTCCCGCTACAAATAAACCAGCGCATCCAGTGGTGCTAAGCAGCATACAAATGATGACAAAAGTTTTAAGATGTTTCATAACTTACTCTTCGTGAGCTGGAAATAGGACTTGATCGATAAGATCACATAAGCAGTGCAGCGTCACCATATGCACCTCATGGATCCTTGCTGTTCTGTGAGATGGAATTCGAATTTCAACATCATTCTCACCTAGTAAGCCAGCCATTTCACCACCGTCTTTTCCTGTGAAAGCAATGATGGTCATATCGCGTGTTACAGCCGCTTCCATGGCCTTAATGATGTTTTTGCTGTTACCACTGGTAGAAATAGCCAACAAAATATCACCGGCTTGTCCAAAAGCTCTAACCTGCTTTGAGAAGATTTCTTCATAATGGTAATCATTGGCGACCGCAGTTAAGGTGGTATTATCCGCAGTGAGGGCCATGGCAGGTAGACTCGGACGCTCCGTCTCAAAGCGGTTTAGCAGGCAAGAAACAAACTGTTGAGCGTTAGAAGAGGAGCCTCCATTACCACAGCATAGAATTTTATTACCATTAAGTAAGCTGGCGACCATTGCCTGAGCTGCATGGGTAATCGCATCGGGCAGGGCCTCTGCGGCTGCAATCTGAATTTGAATACTTTCTGTAAAGCTGTCTTTAATGCTGTCTAGCATCGATTATCCTTGAGTTATTGCGTTTTTTATCCAGTCGATCTGCTTACCTTGCTGGTGCATGGCCACTAAGTCAAATCGAAAATCAGTAGTATGTACGGATTTACCCTGCTTCATCAGCCAAGTGTTTGCAGCGTGAATAAGTTTGTTCATCTTGCATGGGGTGACGGTTTCTGCTGCATGACCGTAACGCTGGTTTGAACGATAACGTACTTCAATGAATACGATAGTCGAACCATCAAGCATTATAAGATCGAGTTCCCCACCTTTGGAATGGAAGTTTTTACCGATTGGGGAAAGCCCTTGGCGGATCAAATATTGCTCCGCCAAGGCCTCATAATGCTCACCGCTTTGACGTTTATTTAGCCACGCCATGTTCGGCCCAACTCATCTCACGTTGCACCACACAATCTTTGTTGATGCTTAACACTCCAGTATTACCCTGTAATGTATGCCCATCAACGACCTTCATTTGTGGTAACTGCTCCATCAGTAAGTAGGCGTCCATACCTAAAGCTTGTAAGCGCTTTTCTGCATTAGAATCTTTTGGCCACAGTTGCTCCATCTGGGCTTCAAGTGCCTCATTTGGCTGAATGAGCAGTGGAATATCACTGTACATGACGCCAGAGAGATCTTCATACTGTTGGCGACCGCTATTACTACGAGAGTTAGAAAACAGCTTTGGTGGCACTGTGTCGGGGTTTACGGCCACTTCGATGAATGGTTTGATCAGAGTTAGCTCGGAGCTGCCTGCAACAATGTAAACCGCATCAATATCGCGGCGGCTACGTGGTTGGCTTTCCAAAGGTATCGCCAGCAATGACTCCATTTGGGCAATATGCTGCTGACTCTCTTGTAGGCCAAAGACTTTATTGATATCGCGCTGTAATTGACGCTTATCGCCAAACAGGTTAACGGCTACTTTGTCTTTACTGTATTTCTTCCATTCTTCTTCAAATGCTTCAACAACACGTGTCCCTAATCGACCTTGTGGGGCGAGGATTAGTGGGTAGCGATAACCTTGAGTAAATAAGTGCTTGGCAGCTTGTGCTACCTCTTGATCAGGAGAGAGTGCCAAATAGCAGGTATTGTTGCCAGACTCTAAGTTATCAGGAATATTTAAAGCTAGAGTCGGTAATGGGCGAGAGAAGCTTGCTTGAGCTTGCTGGAGCTTTTCAATGTTGCTTTTGATTAGCGGACCGACCACGAAATCGACATTTTTCTCCACTAAAGTCCGCTCAAGTTGTTCAGGTGTTACGGTATTGGTATCAATGACTGTCAGGTTGGCGTTTTCATCGCGTTCAGTGTCATTCATCATTTCCAAAATAAAGCCATCACGAATGAGCTGGGCCTGCTTGGCAAACTTACCAGATAAAGGCAGTAGTAGTGCCGTGCTGACGGGCTTGACCACTTCAAGATTCAGGATATTGACAATTGCTTGTGGGGTATAGGTAGCCGCTGGGTGGCTTGGATTTTCTGCCAACCACTTTTCCAGTGTATTTTTGAGTTGTGGAATGTTACTGGATAGCGTTTTGGTATAAATAGCCAACTGTAACCAGCCATCAAGCACCTCTTCATCAGCTTCCGCAGAGAGTTCGGTTATCTGATCCTGATTGTATTGGTTGAGGTTGCTCCAAATGTTTTGGGCAATGGCCGTTTGTTTTGCTCTTTCAACGAACTCAGCAGACTGAGTCAGCTCACGAGCCGCTTCAAAGTACTGACCTTGTTGAGTCAATAGCTGCGCGCGTAGCTGGTGGTAGTCCTTCCATTGCTCGTCGGCTAAGTTCCATGATGGGTTAAACTTCAGCTGACTAAGTGCTTGCTCATACTGCTCTTGTTTATTCAGTATCTCTGCACGAGCAAGTTGCCACTCAGCTTGCTGTAAATGAGAAAGTTTTTGTCTAGATAAGCGTTTTACTAGCAAATCAGCCTGTGTTAAGTCATCCGATTCTATGGCTGCTTTTAATGCCATGATTAACCAGTCACTCTGAAAACTTCCTACGCTGCTGTCTGCCCGCATCAGGTAAGTTTGCATGGATTGGTTCGGATCTAGCGTAATATCAACGTTGGTTGGTGTTGAAGGTGCGGTAGAACAAGCTGCCAGTGTGACAGCAAGGGCTACAGGAGTCAGTAAGCGTGTTACACTGAGTCGCTTTTGGTTTTTCATGGCCATGAGTTATTAACTAATTCCGTATAAAATTGTGTCTATATTAATCGTTGAAGTGATGGTAAACAAATGACAGATAACAAAACCTTACCAACTGAGGTCCCAACTCTCTATATTGTCCCGACTCCAATTGGCAATTTAGGTGATATCACTCAACGTGCGCTCGATGTTTTAACCGGTGTGGATCTCATTGCTGCCGAAGATACGCGTCATACTGGCAAATTGTTGTCTCATTTTGGTATTTCGACAAAAACTTTTGCACTGCATGATCATAATGAACAGCAAAAAGCGCAAGTTCTGGTTGAGAAACTGTTATCTGGGTATTCAATTGCCTTAGTTTCTGATGCTGGAACACCTTTAATCAGTGACCCAGGGTATCACTTGGTTACAAAATGTCGTCAAGCGGGCGTTAAAGTTGTGCCACTTCCTGGTGCTTGTGCAGTGGTGACTGCGTTAAGTGCTTCAGGCTTACCGTCAGACAGATTCAGCTTTGAAGGCTTTTTACCGGCAAAAAGTAAAGGACGTAAAGATAAGTTTCTTGAGATTGCCAAAGCGGAGCGTACTTGTATCTTTTATGAATCTCCGCACCGTATTGTGGATTCTCTACAGGACATGTTAGAGATATTGGGGCCTGAGCGTGAAGTTGTATTAGCTCGTGAGCTGACTAAGACATTCGAAACTATTCACGGATTACCGTTAGGAGAACTCGTGGACTGGGTCAAAGCGGATGAGAATCAACAAAGAGGTGAAATGGCGTTGTTGATCCATGGTTACCGAGCGGCCGCAGAAGACACTCTTCCTGAAGAAGCAACTCGGACATTGGCTATCTTAACGAAAGAGCTGCCTTTGAAGAAAGCGGCTGCTATGGCGGCAGAAATCTATAACTTGAAGAAAAATGCCCTGTATAAATGGGGATTAGAACATCTCAATTGAGGCTACAGGTGATTCACACCTTCGCTCGTTTTCTAAGCACTTGCTCTTTGGTTGACGGTTAATCTGTGATCTCGCTAGACACTGAGTAGCAATCTCTATACAATCCGCCTCGGAGTTGACTGGGTAGTCGCTGCTTCATTGATGTCCTTTTAACCTTGTGTTGGGGAGACTGATGAAGGGGAGGAAAGTCCGGGCTCCATAGAGCAGGGTGCCAGGTAACGCCTGGGGGGCGCAAGCCCACGACAAGTGCAGCAGAGAGAAGACCGCCGATGGCTCGTAAGAGTACAGGTAAGGGTGAAAGGGTGCGGTAAGAGCGCACCGGACGACTGGCAACAGTTCGTCGCAAGGTAAACTCCACCCGGAGCAAGACCAAATAGGCTTCCACATTGCGTTGCTCGCGTAAGGAAGCGGGTAGGTTGCTTGAGCCAGTGAGCGATTGCTGGCCTAGACGAATGGCTACCACCGCGCAAGCGGAACAGAACCCGGCTTACATGTCGGCTCCACCTATTCGAGACCCATCGTAACGTCCGCGTTATGATGGGTTTTTTGCTTTTTGTTGACGAAATTAATTCTGCAAGCACTAAACTTAGCGCAATATCACGTGTTCGGAGTTGGGATGGGTGACGATCACCTTCTAAATCAGTACACTGGAAAGTTTGAGCGCGCCTGTGCGAGAGCGAGATAAAAACCATGACCGAAGAATTTAAGCACATTTCTGTATTACTGCATGAGTCTATCGACGGCTTAGCGATTAAGCCTGATGGCACCTACATTGACGGTACATTTGGTCGTGGTGGTCACAGCCGCCAAATTCTCGCGCAGTTGGGTGAAAATGGTCGCCTTTTTAGTATTGACCGAGATCCGCAAGCCATTGCTGAAGCAAAGACGATCGATGACCCTAGGTTCACCATCATTCATGGCCCATTTTCTGGTATGGCGACGTACGCAGAAGAGCGAGGCCTAGTTGGTCAAGTTGATGGTGTTTTGCTTGATTTAGGTGTTTCCTCACCTCAGCTTGATGATGCCGAACGCGGCTTCAGTTTTATGAAAGATGGTCCACTAGATATGCGTATGGACCCGACATCGGGTATTCCTGTCTCACAGTGGTTGATGGAAGCCGATCTTGATGACATCACTTGGGTTATTCGTGAGTTTGGTGAAGATAAACATGCTCGCCGCATTGCTAAAGCGATCGTTGCTTACCGTGAGAATGAAGAAAACGAACCGCTGACGCGTACAGGTCAGCTCGCTAAACTTATTTCTGACGCGGCGCCAAAGAGTTTTAAAGAGAAAAAGCACCCCGCCACGCGTTCATTCCAGGCGTTCCGTATTTACATCAACAGTGAGTTGGAAGAAATTGAGACTGCGTTAAAGGGAGCGGCGAGTATCCTAGCCCCTGAAGGCCGCCTATCAGTGATCAGTTTCCATTCACTGGAAGACAGAATGGTGAAGCGTTTCATTCGTAAAGAGAGCAAAGGTCCAGAAGTACCTCATGGAATTCCCATGACAGAAGCTCAGATCAAAGCGCTAGGAAGTGCGAACCTCAAGCCTATTGGCAAAGCGATCAAACCTTCGAAACAAGAAATTGATGTAAATACACGCTCTCGCAGTTCAGTACTGCGCATTGCGGAGAAACTCTAGCCCCGATGAGTAAAGCTACGCCTAATCTCGCCAAGCTAATTGCACTTGACCTATTTACCGTAGGTCGGGTGCCTTTGCTGGTATTGATCATGATCTTCGCATCAGCGATGGGGGTAGTATTTACCACCCATCACACACGTCAAGCGATTACCGAGAAAGATCAGGCTCTACAAGAAAGGGAAAGGCTAGACAATGAGTGGCGTAACCTTTTGATTGAAGAAACTGCCTTAGCGGAGCACAGCAGAGTGCAAGAAATTGCTAAAGATGAGTTGCAGATGAAACGTCCAGACTCAGAGAAAGAAGTGATTATCGACCTCCCATGAGTAAAACTAAAGTCTCCTCAGCTGCTAAGAAAAAAGCTGTTGCAGAACAGCCGAGCTTGATCCGTTGGCGTTTTTATTTAGTGCTGTTGTTTGTTTTTGGTGCTTTCGCGGCGCTGGTGACAAGAATTGCCTATATTCAAATCGTTGAGCCTGACAACCTTATTCAGCAAGGCGATTTACGTTCCGTTCGCGCGAAGACGATTCATTCGGCGCGAGGGATTATTTCTGATCGTAACGGTGAACCTCTTGCTGTTAGCGTGCCTGTGGAAGCCGTTTGGGCCGATCCCGCAACGATTTTCAAACGTAATGGTTTTGCCAACATGGATCGCTGGTATGCACTGGCCGATGTTCTTGGTCTTGACCGTCAAGACATGATCGACAAAATTCGTAACAATGCATCCCGACGTTTTATCTACCTTCAGCGCCAAGTAAGTCCTGCGATGGCACACTATATTCGTGAGCTTAAGCTTGCTGGTGTGGGGCTGAAAGCAGAATCTCGTCGTTATTACCCCACGGGAGAGGTCAGTGCTCACTTAGTCGGTGTGACAGGGATTGATGGTCATGGTCTAGAAGGGGTTGAACGCAGTTACGATAAATGGTTGACCGGTGAAGCGGGCAAGCGGATCATTCGCAAAGATCGATATGGTCGGGTGGTGGAAAACATTTCTTTGGAAGAGCATGAAGAAGGTAAACCACTGGAGTTGACCATTGATCAGCGTATTCAGGCAATTGCCTATCGATCGATTAAACAGGCGGTGGCGGATTATCGCGCCACATCCGGGACGGCAGTCATATTGGATGTGAAGACGGGGGCCGTATTGGCTATGGTCAATGCGCCATCCTACAACCCGAATAACCGCTCTGATCTCCAGTCCGCTAAAATGCGTAACCGTGCGATTACCGATGCGTTTGAACCCGGCTCAACGGTGAAACCATTTGTTGTATTGGCGGCACTTGAAAATGGCGTAGCGGATAAGGATACGATCATTGATACTGGCAATGGCCTGATGCCGATTGGGGGGCAAAGAGTCCGTGATACCTCCAAAGTCGGTAAGGCTGATTTAACCACTATCTTGAAAAAATCAAGTAATATTGGTGTGGCCAAGCTGGCACTGGATATGCCATTGGAAGCACTTCTTGGTATGTATAGTTCGGTGGGCTTTGGTGAAATGTCAGGGCTTAACCTTGTTGGTGAAACTCCGGGTATTTTTCCCAACCGACGCCGTTGGTCCAAGTTTGAAATCGCGACTTTAGCCTTCGGCTATGGTTTGACGATTACGCCTCTTCAGCTTGCGCATGCCTATGCTACGTTAGGTAATTTTGGTAAGTATCAGCCGATCCATATTATTGAAAATAACCAGCAAGATTTATCCCGCCAAGTAATCGATGAAGATGATGCGCATATGGTGCTGAATATGCTAGAGACGGTTACCCAACCTGGCGGTACCGCGACTAAAGCGGCTGTCCCTGGTTATCGTGTTGCAGCCAAAACCGGTACGTCACGTAAGGCGATAGCGGGTGGTTATGGTGACGAGTACTTTGCATATACGGCAGGAGTTGCCCCTGTTAGCAACCCACGAGTCGCTTTAGTCGTAGTTGTCAATGAACCTCAAGGGGACAACTATTATGGGGGCTCTGTTGCTGGTCCTGTATTCTCTGAGATATTGAAAGGAACGCTTCAGATCCTCAATGTCGCTCCTGATGAAAACCGATTTAAAGAAGAATAAGTGAGGCGTTAAATGTCCAAAGAACTCACGCTGGTCAATCTGCTTGCACCTTGGGTTGAATTGTCATCTCAGGACGGTGGCAAGATTGTAATTTCAAAGTTGGAGTTAGACAGCCGTAAAGTGATATCTGGCTCTACATTTGTTGCTATTAAAGGTCATGTTGTTGATGGCAGAAAATTTATCGGCTCTGCTATTGAGCAAGGAGCAAATGCGATCATTGCTGAAGCTGATGAGCGGCAAGTTCATGGTTCTGTTGAGTTTTTGGATGATGTTCCCGTCATATATATCGCGCATTTGACTCGTCATCTGTCTGAACTC
Organism: Vibrio sp. Isolate24; assembly: GCF_022398215.1. Lineage (NCBI taxonomy): Bacteria > Pseudomonadati > Pseudomonadota > Gammaproteobacteria > Vibrionales > Vibrionaceae > Vibrio > Vibrio sp. Isolate24. The sequence goes on along the minus strand of NZ_JAKEUU010000001.1, from coordinate 1,660,336 downwards.
GCGAATCGCTTGTTGCCGCTTAAACACAATCAATTGATTGCGGTGACAGGGACCAATGGCAAAACGACCATTACTCAGCTGATTGCTCAGTGGTTAGAGTTAACAGGGCGGCGAGCAGCGGTGCTTGGAACAACGGGCAATGGCTTTTTAGACTCACTAACGCCGACCGCTAATACCACGGGCAATGCACTTGACATTCAACAAACGCTAGCGGATCTAGAAAGCCAGGGTGCGCAGTATACGGCAATGGAAATCTCATCCCATGGCTTGGTTCAAGACCGTGTCAAAGCACTGAGTTTTGCGGTTGGAGTCTTCTCTAATCTCAGCCGTGATCACCTTGATTACCACGGTACGATGGAAGAATACGCCCGGGCTAAGCTATCTTTATTTACTCATCATGATTGCGCTCACGCTGTGATCAACATTGATGATCCTGTCGGCGCTGCTTGGGCAGAGCAGCTCGAAGGTTGTACTCCGGTTTCTTTATCTCCGATACCAAACGGCAACGGACTCTTTGCCACTGATGTTAAATATTCTGAAGCAGGCATTACGTTGTCGTTTTCTGGGCAGTACGGCGAAGGCCATTTTACTGTGCCACTGATCGGAGCTTTTAATGCCAGTAATGTGTTGGTGGCTTTTGCGGCTTTACTGTCTTTAGGGATTGAGAAACAAGCATTAATGGACTGTGCCAGTCAGCTAAAGCCGGTATTAGGCCGTATGGAACTGTTCCATGCCAAAGGGAAAGCCAAAGTCGTAGTGGATTATGCCCATACGCCTGACGCTTTAGAAAAAGCGCTGTCCGCCTTAAAAGTACATTGCCAAGGGCGACTCTGGGTCATATTTGGCTGTGGGGGGGATCGGGATACAGGTAAACGCCCGATGATGGCGTCTATTGGTGAAGCTTTAGCCGACGTGGTCATCTTAACGGATGATAATCCCCGTAGCGAATCGCCTTCAGCAATAGTAGAAGATATGCTGGTGGGTATGGTTTCACCTGATGGTGCGATTATTGAACATGACCGTTATAAAGCATTAGCGCATGCTTTGCAGAATAGTGAGGCAGAGGACATTATTTTGCTTGCTGGCAAAGGCCATGAAGATTATCAGGTGCTGGCGAATGAAACGGTTTACTATTCCGATCGCGAGTCTGCTGAGCAACTTCTGGAGCTATAACACTATGATTACTTTGATGCTATCTCAGCTTGTTGATGTGCTCGATGCTCAACTTATCGGTAATGATACCGCTATTCATTCCGTTTCTACTGATACTAGGACCATTGAGTCAGACTCTTTGTTTGTGGCGCTGGTTGGCGAAAAGTTTGATGCTCATAACTTTGTCCAGCAAGCGGTTGAATCGGGTGCCAGTGCTTTATTGGTCAGTAAAGCGGTGGATGTTCAAATACCACAGTTATTAGTGGAAGATACTAAAGCTGCGCTGGGTAAATTAGGTCAATTTGTTCATCAAGTCTGTCAGACACCGACTGTTGCGATTACGGGTAGCTGCGGTAAAACGACGGTTAAAGAAATGGTTGCGAGCATTATGGTGCAAAAAGGCCAAGTGCTGTATACCGCAGGCAATTTTAACAATGATATTGGCGTGCCACTCACTTTACTGCGTTCTCAGCCGGAAGATGATTTTGCCGTGATTGAGCTGGGCGCGAATCACATCGGTGAAATTGCTTATACCACACGACTTGTCAATCCTGATGTTGCATTGGTCAACAATGTTGCTGCTGCTCACTTAGAAGGCTTTGGTTCAATGGACGGAGTCAAGCAAGCGAAAGGTGAAATTTATCAAGGCCTAAAACCGGGGGCGGTCGCGATTGTCAATTTAGAAAGCAATGGCGGTCACTACTGGCAGGAAGTGTTATCTGACAAAACGGTGAAGACATTCTCACTGTCCGATAACAGTGCAGAATATAAAGCGCGTAATGTAATAATGAGCGAAAATGGTAAGGCATCTTTTACCATTGATACACCGAATACATCATTGAATGTTAAGCTCGGTATTATTGGACAACACAATGTGGCCAATGCGCTTGCCGCAACAGCTCTAGCAATGGAGCTTGGGGCTACGCCAGAAATGATCGTGTCTGGCCTTGCTAACTTATCAAAAGTGAAAGGCCGAGTTGAAACTGTCGAACTAACCGATAGCATAAGGTTGATTGATGACAGTTATAATGCCAGCGTTCCTGCTATGAAAGCGGCTGCAGACTTATTAAACAGCTTTGATGGTATACGCTGGTTGATTGTGGGCAATATGGCTGAGTTAGGTGAGGAAAGTCTTGCACTTCATCGTCAAGTCGGTGAACATGCGGCCCCATTTAAATTTGAACACGTGCTTACTTATGGCGCTGACGCCAAAGCGATCAGTGACGTTTGTCAAGGAAAGCACTTTGATACTCATGACAGCATGATTGAGTTTATTAAGCAGCAGCTCAACCTGAATACAGGCTCTCAAACATTACTTGTTAAAGGAGCAAACAGTGCAGGAATGGGCAAGATCGCCGCTGCTTTAAAGGAGATGTATACATGATCATTTGGCTTGCAGAGCTTCTACAGCCATACTTTTCATTCTTCCGTTTATTCGAATACTTATCGTTTCGTGCCATTGTTAGTGTCTTGACAGCATTAGGTATCTCGCTCTGGATGGGGCCGCTTATGATCCGCCGTTTGCAGATGTTGCAAATTGGCCAGGTAGTTCGTAACGAAGGTCCCGAGTCACACTTTAGTAAACGTGGTACCCCAACGATGGGGGGAGTCATGATCTTGACTGCGATAACGACTACCGTTCTCCTTTGGACTGATCTCTCTAACCCATATGTATGGGCTGTGCTCGCGGTTTTAATTGGCTATGGTGCCGTCGGTTTTGTTGATGATTATCGTAAAGTGGTGCGTAAAAATACTGATGGTCTTATTGCTCGTTGGAAGTATTTTTGGCAGTCAGCAATTGCTTTGGTGGTTGCTTTTGCATTGTATGCTTACGGCAAAGATACGACGGCCACCCAGCTTGTTGTCCCTTTCTTTAAAGACATCATGCCCCAGTTAGGTTTGATGTATATCGTACTGACTTACTTTGTGATTGTAGGGACGAGTAATGCCGTAAACCTGACCGATGGTTTGGATGGTTTGGCTATTATGCCAACAGTATTAGTGGCCGCAGGCTTTGCCGCAATTGCCTGGGCAACAGGTAACGTTAACTTTGCGAATTATCTGCATATTCCCTATGTTCCTCATGCGTCAGAGCTTGTGGTGGTATGTACTGCTATTGTCGGTGCAGGTTTAGGCTTTCTTTGGTTCAATACCTATCCAGCACAAGTCTTCATGGGTGATGTGGGGTCACTGGCTCTGGGGGGCGCTTTAGGGACTATCGCTGTCCTGGTACGACAAGAGTTCGTTTTAGTGATCATGGGCGGTGTGTTTGTAATGGAGACACTGTCAGTGATTTTACAGGTTGGTTCATACAAGTTGCGTGGTCAGCGCATTTTCCGTATGGCGCCGATTCATCATCACTATGAATTGAAAGGATGGCCAGAGCCTCGTGTGATTGTTCGCTTTTGGATCATTTCAATTGTTCTGGTTCTTGTTGGCTTAGCAACACTGAAAGTACGTTAAGGAAAATCAACTTGACTATGGAACGCTGGCAAAACATAGAGAGTGTTGTGGTGGTAGGGCTCGGTATTACCGGGCTCTCAGTCGTTAAGTACTTAGCGAACTTGCCATATAACTTAACCATTCGTGTTATCGACACTCGAGATAATCCCCCAGGTAGAGAAGCGCTGCCTAAGCAAGTGGAGTTGCATTCTGGTGGCTGGCGCTTAGATTGGTTATCCGCAGCAGACTTGATAGTTGCTAACCCTGGGATTGCATTAGCGACTCCGGAATTAAAGCAAGCAAGAGAGGCCGGTATTCCAATTGTCGGCGATATCGAATTATTTGCATGGCAGGTCGAAAAGCCAGTTGTCGCAATCACTGGTTCAAACGGTAAGAGCACAGTGACCGACTTGATGGGGGTTGTTGCCAATGCTGCTGGTGTTAAGACCGTTATTGGTGGCAATATAGGGGTTCCTGCATTGGATTTATTGGAGCAAGAAGCCGAGCTATATGTACTCGAATTATCGAGTTTTCAGTTAGAAACCACGTCGAGCCTTAATCTTAAAGCGGCTGCATTTTTAAATTTATCTGAAGATCATATGGATCGCTATGATGATATGAGTGGTTATCGTCAGGCTAAGCTTCGTATTTTTGAGCATTCACAGGCGTGTATTGTCAATGCGGATGATCCTGCGACCTATCCTGAACAGGTCAATTTTCCTCTGATTGAGTTTAGCTTGGACAAAGCCTGTGATTTCCACCTCCAAACATTGGGTGGACGAGAGTATCTGTCTCACCGGGAGCGGAGTTTACTGGCTGCTGATGAGCTGAGCTTAGTCGGAAGACATAATGTCGCTAATGTTTTGGTTGTACTAGCGCTACTTACTCAGGTGGGCATTGATGTATCTCTTGGGCTTGAGGCGCTGAAATCTTACAACGGGCTGACACATCGATGTCAGGTGGTTGTGGATAATCAAGGCGTTAAGTGGGTAAACGACTCCAAAGCGACCAATGTAGCTAGCACCCTAGCGGCACTCTCAGGATTATCACTGACTGGTAAGTTGTATCTATTAGTGGGAGGCGATGGGAAAGGTGCGGACTTTTCTGAATTGCAACCTGCACTCAGTCAGCTAAATGTTCAGCTCTGTTGTTATGGTGCTGATGGTGATAAGTTTCTCCCTCTACACCCAGAGGCAAAACGTTTTGAGACTCTTGATGAAATTGTTCGATGGGTGAGTTCACAAGTTGAGTCGGGAGATATGGTTATGCTGTCTCCGGCTTGTGCGAGTTTTGATCAATTTAAGAACTTTATGGCTCGCGGTGATGCTTTTACAGCTTTAGCCAAACAATACGCATAGTGAAGCAACTTGGATGCAGATACGCCACTTTTTCTTGAAGACTCAACGCTGGCTGACCACTTCGTCACCGGAAGTTTTGTTCGATCGTCAACTAGTGTGGATTTCTCTCGGTCTGATGCTAACTGGCTTAGTAATGGTGACATCAGCGTCATTTCCGATCAGTTCCCGTTTAACGGATCAGCCTTTCCACTTTATGTTTCGTCATGCTGTTTTTTTGGTGTTGGCATTATCAACCGCTAGTATCATTTTACAGGTGCCACTGAAGAAATGGTCTGAATACAGTACATTGTTGCTAGGGTTATCCTTTTTTCTCCTGGTGGTTGTGCTCGTTGCAGGCAAATCAGTTAACGGTGCTTCTCGCTGGATCCCCCTTGGTTTGTTTAACCTTCAACCAGCAGAAGTGGCTAAGCTATCGCTGTTCATTTTTATGTCGGGTTACTTGGTCCGAAAACATGAAGAAGTGAGATCGAGCTTCTTTGGTGGCTTTATCAAACCCATCATGGTGTTTGGCACCTTAGCAAGTTTGCTGCTGCTTCAGCCTGATCTCGGGACAGTCATCGTAATGCTTGTCACCTTGTTTGGCATGTTGTTTATTGCTGGGGCAAAGCTCACTCAGTTTCTAGCTTTGATGGTGGTGGGGATCGCTTCTGTCGTGGGCTTAATTCTGATTGAACCCTACCGAATGCGTCGAGTCACTTCCTTCTTAGACCCTTGGGAAGACCCGTTTGGTAGTGGCTATCAGCTGACTCAGTCTTTAATGGCCTTTGGCCGAGGTGAGTGGTTTGGCCAAGGTTTAGGAAACTCTATTCAAAAATTAGAATATTTACCTGAAGCGCATACGGATTTTGTATTTGCAGTATTAGCTGAAGAGCTAGGCTTTATTGGTGTAGTTCTGGTGTTAATGCTGATTTTTAGCCTCGTTGTCAAAGCGATACTGATTGGTCGTAGAGCTTTCGATAGTGATTTATTGTTTGGTGGGTATCTCGCGTTCGGTATTGGGATCTGGTTTGCTTTTCAGACATTAGTTAATGTTGGGGCAGCAGCAGGTATGGTGCCAACGAAAGGGCTGACACTGCCTTTGATCAGTTATGGTGGTTCGAGCTTGATAGTTATGTCGACTGCGGTAGCAATATTACTTCGCATTGATCATGAATGTCGGCTTATTGCTTTGAATAGCGAGCCGAAACAGAAAGAAGAAAATGAAAAAGAATAAAAGATTGATGGTGATGGCTGGAGGCACTGGCGGCCATGTTTTTCCAGGTCTAGCGGTTGCAAAAAAACTACAGCAGCAAGGGTGGGAGATTCGTTGGCTCGGAACCTCTGATCGTATGGAAGCGGAATTGGTACCTAAGCACGGAATTGATATTGACTTTATTAAAGTCAAGGGGCTACGAGGTCAGGGACTGTCACGTATGATTAAAGCTCCTTTTCAAATCTTGAATGCCATACTGCAAGCAAAAAAACACATGCAACGCTGGCAGCCTGACGTTGTACTTGGTATGGGGGGGTATGTCAGTGGCCCAGGTGGTGTTGCTGCGAAGATGTTAGGTATTCCGGTCGTTTTACATGAGCAGAACGCTGTTGCAGGGTTAACTAACCAGTGGCTATCACGCATTGCGTCTAAAGTATTCCAAGCTTTTCCCGGAGCTTTCCCCAATGCCGAAGTTGTGGGTAACCCTGTTCGCCAAGACGTAGTGGCATTACCTAGCCCAGAGCATAGGATGTCAGAGCGAAGTGGTAAAATCCGGATTCTGGTTATGGGAGGCAGCCAAGGCGCGCAAATTCTCAATCGCACTATGCCTGAAGTGATGTCAAAACTTGGGGCTGAGTACGAAATTCGCCACCAAGCGGGTAAAAATAATCAGGTAGAAGTGGCAACGGCCTATGAGGCGCTTAACGTCACAGATGTACAAGCAACCGAGTTTATTGATGACGTTGCTGAAGCTTATGCGTGGGCTGACTTGTTAGTATGTCGCTCTGGCGCTTTAACTGTCTCCGAAGTCTCGGCTGCTGGTGTTGGGGCTGTGTTTATTCCGTTTATGCACAAAGACAGGCAGCAAGCACTAAACGCTGATCATTTGGTTGAATGTGGTGCTGCAAAAATGATTGAGCAACCTGATCTTACCGTCGAGAAATTAACCGAACAGATCCAGCGATTGGATCGCCAACAACTGCTTGATATGGCCAAAAGTGCCCGAGAAGCTGCCAAGCTGGATGCAGATACCAAAGTGGCTGATGCCATTATTGCGCTAACGAATTAACGAGAAATATTCATGACAGTTCAACATACTCAAGATTTAGCGCAAATTCGCGCCATGGTGCCAGAAATGCGTCGTGTGAAATCTATCCACTTCATTGGTATTGGTGGAGCGGGAATGAGCGGCATTGCTGAAGTGTTGCTCAACGAAGGTTATCAGATCACGGGGTCAGACTTAGCTGAAAACCCAGTGACAGAGCGTTTGACTAATAAAGGCGCCAAGATCTTCATTGGCCATGCTGAAGAAAATGTTCAACAAGCCAGTGTGGTTGTCGTCTCTACGGCGATTAATGAAGAAAACCCAGAAATTAAAGCAGCACGTGCGGCAAGAATTCCGGTGGTACGTCGTGCTGAGATGCTAGCGGAGCTGATGCGTTTTCGCCATGGTATCGCAGTGGCAGGGACTCACGGAAAAACCACGACCACGGCTTTGGTAACCCAGATATATTCGGAAGCGGGTTTAGATCCGACATTTGTGAATGGTGGCTTGGTTAAGAGTGCCGGGACGAATGCTCGTCTTGGCTCTAGCCGTATTCTCATTGCTGAAGCTGATGAAAGTGATGCGTCCTTCCTTCATCTTCAGCCTATGGTGAGCATTGTCACGAATATCGAAGCAGATCACATGGATACCTACGGTGGAGACTTTGAAACCCTGAAGCAGACGTTCATTGATTTTCTCCACAACCTTCCTTTCTACGGGCAAGCGATTGTATGTATCGATGATCCAGTCGTGAGAGCATTGATTCCGAGGATCAGCCGCCAAGTGATCACCTACGGTTTTTCTGAAGATGCGGATGTACGTATTGAAAATTATCATCAGGAAGGCCAACAAGGTAAGTTTACTGTCGTGCGTCAGGGGCGTGCCAACCTAGATATTACATTGAACATTCCTGGTCGCCACAACGCACTCAACGCCTCTGCTGCGATTGCTGTGGCAACTGAAGATGATATTGACGATGAAGCCATCTTACGAGCCATGGCTGGAACGCAAGGCACAGGGCGTCGTTTTGATCACCTTGGTGAGTTTGATACTGGTAATGGTAGCGCAATGTTGGTCGATGATTATGGCCATCACCCGACGGAAGTCGATGTCACGATTCATGCGGCTCGTAATGGATGGAAAGAGAAGCGTTTGGTAATGATTTTCCAGCCACATCGCTACAGTCGTACTCGTGATTTATACGATGACTTTGCTAATGTCTTAGAACAAGTTGATGTTCTTTTGATGTTGGATGTTTACTCTGCTGGAGAGAAGCCAATTGCGGGCGCTGATGGGCGTGCTTTATGTCGAACGATTCGTAGTCGAGGAAAAATCGATCCGATTTTTGTTTCCGATAGTAATACCTTACCTGCTGTTTTAGCGAATGTTTTGCAAGATGGTGACCTGGTTCTAACGCAAGGTGCAGGAGATATTGGCAAAGTAGCGAAACAATTGGCGGCTTTTGAGTTAAATATCGATAAGATGCATATGGTGTGATTGGAAACATGAGATTTCGATTAATTCGACTAATTAATGCAATTAAAGTGCGATTTCTCAATTTCAGTATTTGATACTTTCAATGACGCCAGTATAATCCGGAAGTTAAAGTCATTGCTTTTACCTTTTTAAGAAATTGAGATAGGGGTTAAAGTTGCGAATTGATAGCAGGGACAACGGTCTTGGTTGAGAGCACTTTAGATGAAGGCCGTCGTTTTACTGATTCTCCACTAGTGAATAAACATGCTTTTGGTAGCATATTTTTGCTGGTGGTTTTGCTATTGATAAGCTCTATCCTTTATTCCACGATATCTTGGATGTGGGATGATAAGCGTTTGCCTTTATCGAAAATAGTCTTGGAGGGAGATCTGAAATACGTTTCTTCCCTTGATGTGCAGCGTGCGTTTGCTACGTTGCAACATGTGGGCACCTTTATGTCTCAAGACGTGAAAGTACTCCAGAAGACTGTAGAGGCTATCCCTTGGGTTTCTCATGCATCGATTCGTAAACAATGGCCTGACACGGTCAAAGTTTTTCTGACTGAGTATGAAGCGGCTGCTATTTGGAATGGTAGTGAACTCCTTAATAGTCAAGGGCTTGTTTTTAATGGCGACATTGGCAAGCTAGAAGGAGAGCGTGTCAAGCTTTATGGTCCCGCAGGTACGAGCCAAGAAGTATTGGACGTATGGCGGCAAATTAACCCTAAGTTTGCAGTGCTGAATCTGAACATTTCCTCGTTATTACTGAATGATCGCCGTGCATGGCAGATTATCCTTGATAACGGTATCCGGCTTGAGCTGGGTAAAGAATCTTTAGAAGAGAGGGTGGAAAGATTCCTCTCTTTATACAAAAACTTAGGTAGCGACTCACAAAGAGTTAGCTATATTGACCTCAGGTATGATACGGGAGCCTCCGTCGGTTGGTTCCCTGAGCAAGAGTTAGAACAAGAGAGCACAGATGACTAAGACCGCTGATGACAACATTATTGTTGGTCTTGATATTGGTACTGCAACCGTATCAGCTCTGGTTGGAGAAGTACTGCCTGATGGTCAGATAAACATAATTGGCGCAGGAAGTAGTCCATCACGAGGAATGGATAAAGGTGGTGTCAACGACCTAGAATCTGTTGTCAAATCTGTTCAGAGAGCTGTTGACCAAGCTGAGCTAATGGCGGAATGTCAGATCAGTAATGTCTTTATTTCTATCTCTGGTAGACACATAGCTAGCCGAATAGAGAAAGGCATGGGAACCATTTCTGATGAAGAGGTTTCTCAGGAAGATATGGATCGTGCGATTCATACTGCCAAATCTATCAAAATAGGTGACGAACAACGCATTCTGCATGTAATTCCACAAGAATTTACGATTGATTACCAAGAAGGGATAAAAAATCCGCTAGGTTTATCAGGAGTAAGAATGGAAGTCAGCGTGCATTTAATCTCTTGTCACAATGATATGGCAAGAAACATTATTAAAGCCGTTGAGCGATGCGGTTTGAAGGTTGAGCACTTAGTTTACTCCGGTTTGGCTTCGAGTAATGCGGTGATCACTGAAGATGAACGTGAGCTCGGTGTTTGTGTTGTCGACATCGGTGCTGGCACTATGGATGTATCGATTTGGACTGGCGGAGCACTGAGACATACGGAAGTTTTTTCCTATGCAGGTAATGCGGTAACAAGTGATATTGCTTTCGCCTTTGGTACTCCAGTGAGTGATGCCGAAGAAATAAAAGTGAAATATGGCTGTGCTCTGAGTGAGCTAGTCAGCAAGGATGACACGGTTAACGTTCCTAGTGTAGGAGGTCGACCATCACGCAGTTTACAAAGACAAACTTTGTCTGAGGTGATTGAACCTCGTTATACTGAGTTAATGGGGCTGGTTAATCAAACTATCGATACTGTTCAGGAGAAGCTGCGCGAAGAAGGGATAAAACATCACCTTGCGGCTGGTGTAGTACTGACTGGTGGTGCTGCACAGATTGAAGGATTGGTAGAATGTGCGGAACGTGTATTCCGCAATCAAGTACGAGTTGGTAAGCCACTAGAAGTGAGTGGGCTAACAGACTATGTAAAAGAGCCGTATCACTCGACGGCAGTGGGTTTACTTCATTATGCAAGAGATAGTCAAATTAACGACGATACAGAGTACAATGAGCCTAAGCGCCAATCTGTAACGACATTATTTGGGCGTTTGCGTAACTGGATACAAAAAGAATTTTAACCTGAGCAGCAGGATAAACGGAGATAACACATGTTTGAACCGATGATGGAAATGTCTGACGACGCAGTAATAAAAGTCGTTGGGGTTGGTGGCGGTGGTGGTAATGCCGTTGAACACATGGTACGTGAATCCATCGAAGGCGTGGAGTTCATTAGCATCAACACTGATGCGCAAGCGCTTCGTAAAACAAGCGTTAATAGCGTAATCCAGATTGGTGGTGACATTACCAAAGGTCTGGGTGCAGGCGCTAACCCTCAGGTTGGGCGCGATGCTGCTCTCGAAGATCGAGATAGAATTAAAGAAGAGCTCGATGGTGCCGATATGGTATTTATCGCAGCTGGCATGGGTGGTGGTACAGGTACAGGTGCTGCTCCAGTGATTGCAGAAGTCGCAAAAGAACTGGGCATACTTACTGTGGCTGTAGTAACTAAGCCATTTAGCTTTGAAGGCAAAAAGCGTTTAGCGTTTGCTGAGCAAGGAATTGAAGAGCTATCTAAACAGGTAGACTCATTAATTACGATTCCAAACGAAAAGCTACTAAAGGTACTAGGTCGTGGTATCACTCTACTTGAAGCTTTTGCTAGTGCGAATGACGTACTTAAGAATGCAGTACAAGGTATTGCAGAGCTTATTACTCGTCCTGGCATGATTAACGTCGACTTTGCGGATGTTCGTACCGTGATGTCGGAGATGGGTCATGCAATGATGGGTAGCGGTGTAGCCAAAGGTGAAGACCGTGCTGAAGAAGCGGCTGAGATGGCTATCTCAAGCCCACTTCTTGAAGATATCGATCTCGCAGGTGCTCGTGGTGTTCTGGTTAACATTACAGCTGGCCTTGATATGCGTCTGGATGAGTTTGAAACGGTGGGTAATACGGTTAAAGCATTTGCTTCAGATAATGCTACAGTTGTTATCGGTACTTCATTGGATCCTGATATGGCTGATGAAATCCGAGTGACCGTTGTTGCTACTGGTATCGGTACAGAGAAAAAGCCTGATATCACTTTAGTTGCGGGCGGGAAAACGAAAGTAGCTTCTGTTTCTCAACCACAAACTCAGCCAGCGGCTCCAACTCAGCAGCCAGCTGTCAATAAAGTGGAAGAGAAATCGGCACCAAGTTTGCAAGAGAAACCTCAGGTGACTCCTCAGCCGACAAGTTCTGCTCCTTCAAGCTCAGGTGCTGGTCAACAAAGTGCTGCACCGAAAGCGGATAAGGACACTGGTTATCTTGATATACCAGCATTCTTGCGTCGTCAGGCTGACTAAAATTAAATCATAATTTGACACTGTTCAAAATTATGGTACGATTCGCGGTCAATATTGCTTATTGACCGTGTTTTGTAGCAATTAGTACTGAGGCAAGCAGATGATCAGACAACGTACTCTGAAAGAAATAGTGAAAACAACTGGTGTGGGTCTCCACTCTGGTCGTAAAGTCACACTTACTCTTCGCCCAGCGGCTGCAAATACAGGTATCATTTACCGCCGTACGGATGTAAATCCTCCTGTTGATTTTCCTGCAGACCCAGCTTCAGTTCGTGACACCATGCTTTGTACGGCATTGGTGAACGATGAAGGCGTGCGTATCTCAACCGTTGAGCACCTCAATGCAGCTCTTGCTGGTATGGGTATAGACAACATTGTGGTTGAGGTCGATGCTCCGGAAATTCCTATTATGGATGGCAGTGCTAGCCCTTTTGTATTCCTCCTTCAACAAGCTGGCATTGAAGAGCAAAACGTACCCAAACGCTTTATTCGTATTAAAAAGCCTGTTCGCTTTGAAGACGGTGATAAGTGGGCTGAATTTGTCCCTTTCAATGGCTTCCGTATGGACTTTGAAATCGAATTCAACCATCCCGCGATTGAATCTGATGAGCAGCATTTATTATTTGATTTTTCATCGCAAGGCTTTGTAAAAGATATCTCTCGTGCTCGAACTTTTGGTTTTATGCGAGATATCGAACATTTACAGTCTCAGAATCTATGTCTAGGTGGTAGCTTTGACTGTGCCATTGTACTGGATGAATATCGAATTCTAAACGAAGAAGGCCTTCGTTTTGATAATGAGTTTGTCACTCATAAAGTGTTGGATGCGATTGGCGATCTTTACATGTGTGGTCATCCAATCATTGGTGAGTTCCGTGCGTTTAAGTCTGGACATGGCTTAAACAACCAACTGCTGCGTTCTGTTCTAGCAGATCAAGAAGCGTGGGAGTGGGTAACGTTCGAAGAAGAAGCGACTTCTCCAGTTGCCTTCGCTGAGCCTAATGTGGTTGTTGCATAATAAATTTGAAGTTTTGAAAAGCCAGGCGAAAGTCTGGCTTTTTTGTTTGCCGCACGGCAAAAATCTGCCTGCTTAAAAGAAGAACCTTGTGGCTGACTTTAGAGTACGGTAAGCCGCGAAAATTGAAGAGATGCCTTATCAGCGTATAAACATCCACCATATAACCTCAAAAAATAAAGAATGCTTCAAACAAATAACCTTGTTATTGGTTGTTAGAGGCAAAATTCCTTAAACTAAGCGCCACTTAAGCCTTGAAATATATAGTTCTCATCGCAATATCTGGGTAAAGTGATTTATCTCAGTATTCTTAGTTCAAAACTGTTAGAGACTGAAGGCACAGAATGTAGATCGGGCCCGATCTAAGTAAAGAGAGATGCATAGCAAATGATAACTAAGCTACTGACAAAGGTAATTGGCAGTCGCAACGACCGCACGTTACGCCGCCTTAGAAAGATTGTAAAAGAAATTAATAATTATGAACCTACGTTTGAAGCGCTTTCTGACGAAGAGTTGAAAGCGAAAACAGTTGAATTCCGTCAGCGTCTTGAACAGGGTGAAACATTAGACAAACTTCTACCTGAAGCGTTTGCGACAGTTCGCGAAGCATCAAAGCGTGTATATGGTATGCGTCACTTCGACGTCCAGCTTATTGGTGGTATGGTGTTAAATGCTGGTCAGATTGCTGAGATGCGAACTGGTGAAGGTAAAACTCTGACAGCAACGCTACCTGCCTATTTGAATGCATTGAAAGGCGCTGTTCACGTTGTGACAGTCAATGACTACTTAGCAAAACGTGATGCTGAGACTAACCGTTCTCTGTTCGAGTTCCTTGGAATGACGGTTGGTGTCAACGTACCGAACATGCCTCCCCAAGAGAAAAAAGAGGCATATCAAACTGACATCTTGTATGGCACAAATAACGAGTTTGGCTTTGACTACCTGCGTGACAATATGGCCTTCCGCGCTGAAGATCGTGTTCAACGTGAGCGCTTCTTTGCGATTGTTGACGAAGTGGACTCCATCCTAATTGATGAAGCGCGTACGCCTCTGATTATTTCTGGCCCAGCAGAAGACAGCTCCGAGCTTTACACTCGTATTAATACTTTGATTCCTCACTTACAAAAGCAGGATCAAGAAGATTCGGAAGAGTATCGTGGTGATGGACATTACACGGTAGATGAAAAGTCGAAGCAGGTTCATCTGACAGAAACGGGTCAGGAATTTGTTGAAGAGCTGATGATCAAAAATGGTCTGATGGAAGAGGGAGATACTCTGTATTCGCCTGCAAACATCAGTCTGCTACATCACGTAAATGCAGCACTGCGTGCGCATGTGTTGTTTGAAAAGAACGTTGATTACATCGTCAACGAAAATGGCGAAGTGGTTATTGTCGACGAGCATACCGGTCGTACTATGCCAGGTCGTCGTTGGTCTGAAGGTCTTCACCAAGCAGTTGAAGCGAAGGAAGGCGTTAAGATCCAAAACGAGAACCAAACCTTAGCTTCGATTACATTCCAGAACTATTTCCGCTTGTATGAAAAATTGTCAGGTATGACTGGTACTGCGGATACGGAAGCATTCGAATTCCAATCGATTTATGGCCTAGAAACGGTCGTTATTCCAACGAATAAACCTATGATTCGTAACGATATGCCAGATGTGGTTTATCGTACTGAGGCAGAAAAGTTTGCTGCCATCATTGAAGACATTAAAGAGCGAGTAGAGAAAGGCCAGCCTTCGCTAGTCGGTACGGTTTCTATTGAGAAGTCAGAGCTTCTATCTAATGCGCTTAAGAAAGCTAAGATTAAGCACAACGTACTTAATGCTAAATTCCATGAAAAAGAAGCTGAAATTGTTGCAGAAGCAGGGACACCGGGTGCTGTAACAATCGCAACCAACATGGCAGGTCGTGGTACGGATATTGTGTTAGGTGGTAGTTGGCAAGCTCAAGTTGAAAAACTAGACAATCCGACTCAAGAGCAAATAGACAAGATTAAAGCGGATTGGAAAGAAGTTCACGATAAAGTCCTGGAAGCGGGCGGCCTTCATATTATCGGTACCGAGCGTCATGAATCACGCCGTATTGATAACCAGTTACGTGGTCGTTCTGGTCGACAAGGTGATGCGGGTTCTTCACGTTTCTACCTATCTATGGAAGATTCACTGCTACGCATCTTTACTTCTGACCGTATGGCAAGTTTGATTCAAAGCGGTATGGAAGAAGGTGAAGCGATTGAATCTAAGATGTTGTCTCGTTCCATCGAAAAAGCACAACGTAAAGTGGAAGGGCGTAACTTCGATATCCGTAAACAGCTGCTTGAATACGATGACGTTGCTAACGACCAGCGTAAGGTTGTTTATGAACTTCGTGATGAGTTGATGGTTGTTGAAGACATCAGCGAGATGATCGAGCAAAACCGTGCTGATGTGCTCACTGCTGTGATCGATGAATACATTCCGCCGCAGTCTTTAGAAGATATGTGGGATGTTGAAGGTTTACAAGAACGTTTGAAAAACGACTTTGATCTCGATGCACCCGTCAAGCAATGGTTGGAAGAAGACGATAAGTTATACGAAGAAGCACTTCGTGAGAAGATCCTGGAAACAGCGGTTACTGTCTATAAAGAGAAAGAAGCGGTGGTTGGTGAGCAGGTTCTGCGCAACTTTGAAAAATCTGTCATGCTGCAAACACTGGATACACTTTGGAAAGAGCACTTGGCGGCAATGGATCATCTTCGTCAAGGTATTCACTTACGCGGCTATGCACAGAAGAACCCGAAACAAGAGTACAAGCGTGAGTCATTTGAACTGTTTGAAGGGCTATTAGATTCTCTGAAGTCAGATGTGATCACGATTCTGTCGAAAGTTCGCGTCCAGCAGCAAGAAGAAGTGGAGCGTATGGAAGCACAGCGTCGTGCGCAAGCGGAAGAAGCGGCTAGACGAGCTCAAGCACAGCACGCATCAGCTGAAAATCAGCTTGCTGATAGTGAAAAAGCCGAAGACATTCATCAACCAATGGTTCGTGAAGAACGTAAAGTTGGTCGAAATGAACCTTGCCCATGTGGTAGCGGTAAGAAATACAAACAGTGCCATGGTCAAATTAGCAGTTGATCCTGTTCTAAGGTAAATATAAAGAGTCGCTTAGGCGGCTCTTTTTTTGAGGAAAAATACAATGAAACGTACGCATATTGTTGCTGCCATTATCTTTAACCGAGATAAGTCAGAGGTTTTTATTACGAAACGACCAGATGAAAAGCATAAAGGTGGCTTTTGGGAATTCCCAGGTGGAAAAGTCGAGTCTGGGGAGACGATCGAACAAGCCATTGTTCGTGAATTAGACGAAGAGGTAGGAATTCGAGCGACAGAGCTGAGTTTATTCGAACATCTCGAGTTCGATTATCCAGACAAGTCGCTTAAGTTCGATTTTATCTGCGTGATGGAATTTGAACACTCCCCTTACGGTAAAGAAGGGCAGCAAGGCGCTTGGGTTCCCGTTGCGGAATTAAGTCGTTACGCTTTTCCTGAAGCAAACATGCCAATCTTGCAGCGAGTCATGAAGGAATTTTCTTGATAGCCTATAGGTGGTTGATCATTTTTTAAAATTTAATCAGGAAAGATCAACACACTCTAGCCAGCTGCACTTAATGTTGGTAGTTTTAATCCACTACGCAAAAGTAATGAGAATAATGGAGAGGTGCAATGGTACGTATTGCAATTGCAGGAGCGGCTGGCCGTATGGGCCGAAACTTAGTTAAAGCGACTTATCTGAATTCACAGTCTCAGGTAGGGGCTGGCTCTGAGAGACCTGAGTCATCTTTAGTTGGTGTCGATATTGGTGAGTTATGTGGTGAAGGAAAGTTTGATGTCGTATTGACGGATGATCTGACAAAAGATATTGCTAACTTTGATGTCATCATTGATTTTACTGCGCCTTCGAGCACACTTGCTAATCTCGAATTATGTAAGCAGCATAACAAAAGTATTGTTATCGGAACGACCGGATTTACGGAGTTGGAACGTGAGCAAATAGATGAGTTCGCCAAGCATGTACCTATCGTAATGGCACCTAACTACTCAGTGGGCGTAAACCTAGTATTTAAGCTGTTAGAAAAAGCCGCCAAGGTAATGGGTGATTACTGCGATATCGAAATTGTTGAAGCGCATCACCGTCATAAGGTTGATGCACCGTCTGGCACAGCTATCGGCATGGGCGAAGCGATAGCTGACGCTATGGGCAACAAGCTCAATGACGTTGCTGTCTATGCTCGTGAAGGCATCATAGGTGAACGTACTAAAGATGAAATTGGTTTTGCGACCATTCGTGCTGGTGACATCATCGGTGAGCACACCGCTATGTTTGCTGATATTGGTGAACGTGTGGAGATTTCCCATAAAGCGACTGACCGTATGACTTTTGCTAATGGTGCTGTTAAAGCCGCCGTTTGGCTAGCTGAGAAGCCTGTGGGCTTTTATACAATGACTGATGTACTAGGTCTGAATGAACTGTGAGTTTAATTACTTGTTTGTCTCTTAGATTTAAAATTAGCTAAATCACTTAAAATAAATAATTATGCGCTGGGCTTGCCCGGCGCTTTTTGTATTAAACGAACGCAACTTAGTTCATCAACAAGTTACAGTACTCTTTTTTAGTTATGTTTGTTGTTTGTTTTGTGTCTTATGTTGTCTAATTGGTATTTAGGTCTTAAAAGTTGCATTCTTTTTTGCTTGTTCATCGTTTGCGCAGTTTTTAAGATAAAAACTGTGATCCATGATGATGGAAAAATAAGGCGTTTCATAAAACCTTCACCTGTTAGCAGGTAAATAACAACTAAAGTGATGTTTTTGGGCGTCTTGAAAGGTTTTTTCTTTTAAGTGCTCTAAATGTTTAATTTATTTTTATGTCTCTGTTGACACATTCATATCGCCTCATTAGAATACCGCCAATTTGTCTAAATAACCTAAAAACGCTTTTTTACAGCGTGAAGGAAGGCAGATTTGCAGTTTAATTTATTATTTTTGCATTTTTATTCTGGAGGTTGTCTTGAGTAAATCAGCACTGTTAGTCCTAGAAGATGGGACAGTGTTCCACGGTGTTTCCATTGGAGCAGATGGTTCGTCCGTTGGTGAAGTTGTTTTTAATACCTCGATGACGGGGTACCAAGAAATCCTCACTGATCCTTCCTATTCCCAACAAATCGTCACACTCACTTATCCTCACATAGGCAATACCGGAACCAATTCCGAAGACGAAGAATCCTCTTCCATTCATGCACAAGGCCTTGTGATTCGCGATCTCCCTCTAATCGCTTCTAACTTCCGCAGTGAACAATCCCTTTCTGATTACCTTAAATCGCAAAATATCGTCGGCATTGCTGATATCGATACTCGTAAGCTTACGCGCATTTTGCGAGAGAAAGGTGCGCAGAACGGTTGTATCGTTGCGGGTAACAATTTAGACGAGGCTCTAGCGCTAGCTAAAGCGAAAGAATTCCCTGGCCTAAAAGGTATGGACCTTGCGAAAGAAGTTACAACAAAAGAAGCGTATCAATGGAAACAAGGTTCGTGGACGCTCGAGGGTGGACTTCCTGAGGCGCAAGACGACAGCGAGTTGCCATATCACGTTGTTGCCTATGACTTCGGTGCAAAGCGAAACATCCTGCGTATGCTTGTTGACCGAGGCTGCCGCTTAACAGTCGTTCCAGCTGAAACCAGTGCAGAAGAAGTGTTGGCGCTAAACCCAGATGGCGTATTCCTATCGAATGGTCCTGGTGACCCAGAGCCATGTACTTACGCTATCGAAGCAACCAAAGTATTCTTAGAAAAAGGTCTACCTATTTTTGGTATCTGCTTAGGTCACCAAATACTAGCTTTGGCATCTGGTGCTAAGACAGTGAAGATGAAATTTGGTCACCATGGTGCTAACCACCCAGTTAAAGACCTAGATCGTAACGTTGTAATGATTACTTCTCAGAACCATGGTTTCGCTGCGGATGAAGCAACACTACCTGAGAATCTACGTGCAACTCACGTGTCACTATTTGATGGCTCTCTACAAGGTATCCACCGTACAGACAAGCCAGCATTTAGCTTCCAAGGTCACCCTGAGGCAAGCCCTGGTCCACACGACGCAGCACCACTATTTGATCACTTTATCGAACTAATCAAACAACACAGCGCTTAATTCGGAGTAGTAGAGAATGCCAAAACGTACTGACTTAAAAAGTATTCTAATTCTAGGTGCAGGCCCGATTGTTATCGGTCAAGCATGTGAGTTTGACTACTCTGGTGCTCAAGCATGTAAAGCACTGCGTGAAGAGGGTTACCGAGTTATCCTTGTAAACTCTAACCCTGCAACCATCATGACTGACCCAGACATGGCGGATGCAACTTACATTGAACCAATCCAGTGGGAAGTGGTTCGCAAGATCATCGAAAAAGAGCGCCCAGACGCAGTACTACCAACAATGGGTGGCCAAACGGCGCTTAACTGTGCATTAGACCTTGAGAAACACGGCGTACTTGCAGAGTTCGGCGTAGAAATGATTGGTGCGACAGCTGACGCTATCGATAAAGCAGAAGATCGTTCTCGTTTCGATAAAGCGATGAAGTCTATTGGCCTTGAGTGTCCTCGTGCAGATACCGCGAAGAGTATGGAAGAAGCTTACCAAGTTCTCGATATGGTTGGCTTCCCATGTATCATTCGTCCTTCGTTCACTATGGGTGGTACTGGTGGTGGTATCGCTTATAACAAAGAAGAGTTCGAAGAGATTTGTCGTCGTGGTTTGGACCTGTCGCCAACTAATGAACTGTTAATCGATGAATCGCTGATCGGTTGGAAAGAGTATGAGATGGAAGTGGTTCGTGACAAAGCGGACAACTGCATCATCGTATGTTCTATCGAAAACTTTGACCCAATGGGTATCCACACGGGTGACTCAATCACAGTGGCACCGGCCCAGACTCTGACGGACAAAGAATATCAGTTGATGCGTAATGCATCTCTAGCAGTACTGCGCGAAATCGGTGTTGAGACTGGTGGTTCAAACGTACAGTTTGGTATCAACCCGAAAGATGGCCGTATGGTTATCATCGAGATGAACCCACGTGTATCTCGCTCTTCTGCTCTAGCATCGAAAGCGACTGGTTTCCCAATCGCTAAGATTGCAGCGAAACTGGCCGTTGGCTTTACTCTTGATGAGCTACAGAACGACATCACGGGGGGCGCGACTCCAGCGTCATTCGAACCAACAATCGACTACGTAGTAACTAAGATTCCTCGCTTTAACTTCGAGAAATTTGCAGGTGCTAACGACCGTCTGACCACTCAGATGAAGTCCGTTGGTGAGGTTATGGCTATCGGCCGTAACCAACAAGAATCTCTACAAAAAGCGCTTCGTGGCCTTGAAGTTGGTGTGAATGGCTTTGACGAGATGGTTGATCTCGATGCGCCAGATGCGCTAACCACAATTCGTCACGAACTAAAAGAAGCTGGCGCTGATCGTATTTGGTACATTGCAGATGCATTCCGTGCAGGCATGTCAGTTGATGGCGTGTTCAACCTAACGGCAATCGACCGTTGGTTCCTAGTTCAAATCGAAGAGCTGGTTAACTTAGAGAACCAAGTTAAAGCCGGCGGCTTTGCTGGCTTGACTGAAGATGTGCTTCGTAAGATGAAGCGTAAAGGCTTCTCTGATGCACGTCTATCTTCAATTCTTGGCGTGTCTGAAAGTGAGATTCGTCGACTACGTGACCAGTACGATATCCACCCTGTATACAAACGCGTGGATACTTGTGCGGCAGAGTTCTCTTCTGATACTGCTTACATGTACTCATCTTACGATGAAGAGTGTGAAGCTCAGCCTACAGATAAAGACAAGATCATGGTTTTGGGTGGTGGTCCAAACCGTATCGGTCAAGGTATCGAATTTGATTACTGTTGTGTACACGCTTCACTTGCTCTACGTGAAGATGGTTTTGAGACTATCATGGTTAACTGTAACCCTGAGACAGTATCTACCGACTACGACACTTCAGACCGTCTGTACTTCGAACCTGTCACACTTGAAGATGTACTCTCTATCGTACGTGTTGAAAAGCCAAAAGGCGTTATCGTTCAGTACGGTGGTCAAACACCACTGAAACTGGCTCGTGCACTAGAAGCTGCAGGTGTACCAATCATAGGTACTAGCCCTGACGCAATTGACCGTGCGGAAGACCGTGAGCGTTTCCAAGCAGCGGTTGACCGTCTGGGCCTTCTACAGCCTGAAAACGCGACAGTAACGACTATCGAGCAAGCGGTTGATAAGTCAAAAGAGATTGGCTTCCCACTGGTTGTACGCCCATCTTACGTACTTGGCGGTCGTGCGATGGAAATCGTATACGATGAGCAAGACCTACGCCGCTACTTCAACGAAGCGGTGAGCGTGTCGAATGAATCGCCAGTGCTTCTGGACCGTTTCCTAGATGACGCAACTGAAGTGGATATCGATGCTATCTGCGACGGTGAGCGTGTGGTTATCGGCGGTATCATGGAGCATATCGAGCAAGCGGGCGTTCACTCTGGTGACTCAGCATGTTCACTACCTGCTTACACGCTAAGTCAGGAGATTCAGGATAAGATGCGTGAGCAAGTAGAGAAGCTAGCATTTGAGCTTGGTGTACGTGGTCTGATGAACACCCAGTTTGCCGTGAAAGACAACGAAGTTTACCTAATCGAAGTGAATCCTCGTGCTGCACGTACTGTACCGTTTGTTTCTAAAGCAACAGGTGCGCCACTAGCGAAGATCGCTGCACGTGTCATGGCTGGTCAATCTCTAGAGTCTCAGGGCTTTACTAAAGAGATCATCCCGCCTTACTACTCAGTGAAAGAGGTAGTACTACCGTTCAATAAGTTCCCAGGTGTTGACCCACTATTAGGCCCAGAAATGCGTTCTACTGGTGAAGTTATGGGTGTGGGTGCGACCTTCGCAGAAGCTTACGCTAAAGCTGAACTAGGCTGTGGCAATGTTTACCCAGAAGGCGGCCGTGCATTACTGTCTGTTCGCGAAGGTGACAAGCAGCGAGTCGTTGACCTAGCATCTAAGCTAACCAAGCTTGGTTATCAGCTAGACGCAACACACGGTACAGCGGTAATCCTAGGTGAAGCGGGCATCAACCCTCGTCTTGTTAACAAGGTACACGAAGGTCGTCCACACATCCTAGACCGCATCAAGAACAACGAGTACACCTATATCGTGAATACGACTGCAGGCCGTCAGTCGATTGAAGATTCAAAAGTTCTTCGTCGCGGTGCACTGGCTGAGAAAGTGAACTACACAACCACACTTAACGCAGCGTTTGCCGTATGTATGGCTCACACAGCAGATGCAAAAACGTCGGTTACATCAGTTCAAGAGCTGCACGCTAAAGTCGCTGAGAACGAAGCGTAATAACAATCAGTAGGCTCGCAACGGAGCCTATATGACAACCTCATTGCCCGCTCTTTTGAGCGGGCTTTTTTGTCTGTTTACTGTTGAAAAATAGGAATGAGTTAAAGTCTAATCTTTCTCTAAGAGAATTATTAACTTAGTGATATTTTGAGTGAAAGATATAGATAAACAATTGATAGACAATGGAACTCACACTCGAAATACTGACGATACTTTTCTTTGTAGCTACGGTTGCAGGCTTTATTGATGCTATGGCTGGTGGCGGTGGTTTGTTAACTCTACCAGCGCTTCTGGCCGCTGGTGTGTCGCCGACACAGGCGCTTGCGACCAATAAGCTGCAAAGCTCATTTGGCAGCTTTTCAGCCAGTTGGTATTTCGTTCGGAACGGCATCGTCAGTATTAAAGAGATGCGTCTTGCTATTGTCTGTACGTTTATTGGTTCGGCGGTTGGTGCTGAAGCTGTACAGTATATAGATACGGGTGTACTGACGAGTCTGATTCCGATTTTACTGGTCGCTATTTCGCTCTACTTTCTGCTGATGCCTAAAACCAAACAGCACTCTGGTGAAGCGAACATCTCAGAAGCCATGTTTGCTTTCAGTGTTGGAGGCGGAGTGGGCTTTTATGACGGTTTTTTTGGGCCGGGAACAGGCTCCATCTTTACGGTTTGCTTTGTTGCTTTAGGTCATTTTTCTCTGGTAGATGCCACCGCTCGTACTAAGGTTCTTAACTTCACGTCTAATATTGCCGCACTATTGTTCTTTATTTTTGCTGGACTGCCTATTTGGGAATTAGGTCTTGTGATGGCTATAGGAGGGTTTATTGGTGCTCAACTAGGGGCAAAAGTAGTGGTAGCGAAAGGACAGAAATGGATTCGCCCTTTAGTGATAACAATGTCGATGCTGATGGCTGCAAAGTTGTTGTGGCAAGAACACTCGGATTGGTTGTTCGCTTTATTGGCTTAAAACCGATTACTCTAGCGCCGATTTCGCAACGGAAGTCACGACATTATCGACTAAGTTTTTGATTCGTTGGTTCTTATAGGAAGAAGCTCGTAAGCAGACATGCAGAGGTCGATAGAGCGGCTGTAACTGAGCGAAATGATGGCAGTGACATTGGTCGATCTTAAGGGTTTTGATAACTGAGAGAGGAACCAAAGCAGGTGCAATACCAGCAAGTGCCAGTTGAGCCGCCGCAGCATAGGAATCCATTTCCATCACAGGTGTCATATTCAGCCTTTTGAGAATCTTTAACTGATACGTATTGGCGGTATTAGCAAGATCATTAGTAATGATGGTGTTTGGTAATTGCTCTAGTGGACGATCAGAAACAATAAAGAAAGGTTCATCGAGAAGGTGAAATGTTTTTAATCCATGTTGAGGTGGAAGTAAGCCTGCACAAATACCGAGGTGAGCTTTCCCGGACTGAACATGTTCCACGATTCTTGGTGTGTGATTGGTGGTGATGCGAATGTAAGGATCCGATTTAAAGTGCTGGCCAAGGATATCCGCAAGGTAACTGGCTACTAGAGTTTCAGAGCAATCAATGGTGACTAGGCTCTTTTCTGCCATCGATTGTTGCTCATAGATGCGTCCTCTCAGCTCATTGAACGTCGGGCCAATACTCTCGATAAGGTCGATCGCCTCTTGAGTAAGCTGAACATTCCTTCCATCCGGTACAATCAGTTTTTTCCCCAGCTTTTTCTCTAGGTTAGCAATGCGTTTACTGACGGCGGATTGGCTTATATAGAGCTGGCTTCCGGTTCGGCTCATTGTTTTTGCTTTACTTAGTGCTAACAGTGTTTCGATACCTTCCAGCAGCATTGAATTGTGTCCAAGAGAGTCTGAGAGAGGATACTGTACCTAATAAAAAAGCGGCGCTCAATGAACGCCGCTTTACAAATTAAATTCAAAATCTAAGAATTATAGAGACTCAGTAAATGTACGTGCGATGACATCGCGTTGCTGCTCAGTTGTCAGTGAGTTGAAACGAACTGCGTAGCCAGAAACACGGATAGTTAGCTGAGGGTACTTCTCAGGGTTAGCGACAGCGTCTTCTAGAGTTTCACGCTTAAGAACGTTCACGTTTAAGTGCTGACCACCTTCGATGCGTGGTTCTGCTTCAATTGCCACTTCACGGCTCTCATATTCGCCTAGCTCTTTAATTGCGACAACTTGGTCAGCTTCAAAGCCTGAGTTAGCAGCAACACATCGTGCTTCATTCTTTTCACTATCTAGTAGCCAGATAGAGTTTAATAGTGCGTCATTTGCCGCTTTAGTAATTTGAATACCTTGAATCATTACCATCTCCTATCCACATTTGTGGTGTTAATTTCCGAGTTTTATTGAGCTACGTATTGTATAGCTCAAAAGGAGTATTTTAGTTTTGATTTAAGTCAAATAACTACCAAAAGCATTACTCTTAAAAAGGTTACTGTTTTGATGTGAGTCAATAATTTGTTTTATAACAATGACATTTTATTATATTTTAATGTTTAAAATAATTTTCAATCTTATATTTGTTGTAAATTTACTACATTTAAGTATTTAGTATTGAGCGAATACCAATAAGTTGTTGTAATTCATGCAGCATAGTGAAAGTCAAAAGTGATAAAACAACAATGTTAGACAATTTGTACGGTAATAAGTTTATCGGGGCCCATGTTTCTGCCGCTGGTGGTGTTGATCAGGCTCCACTAAGAGCTAAAGAAATCGGAGCTAATGCCTTTGCTCTGTTTACAAAAAATCAACGTCAATGGGCGGCTAAGCCACTTGAAGAAAAAACGATTCACGCCTTTAAATCTAACTGCTTGAAGTTGGGGTTTAAGCCCGATCAAATCCTTCCTCATGATTCATACTTGATAAACTTAGGTGCTCCTGAAGAAGAAAAACTAGAGAAATCTCGAGCGGCGTTTATTGACGAGATGAAGCGATGCCATCAATTAGGGCTAACTTTGCTTAACTTCCATCCTGGCAGTCATTTAAAGATGATTTCGGAACAAGAGTGCCTAGAAAGAATCGCTGACTCGATCAACCTCGCTCATCAAGCCGTCCCTGATGTTATAGCTGTGATCGAGAATACCGCAGGTCAAGGAACTAACCTTGGTTGGCAGTTTGAGCACATTGCACAAATTATAGATAAGGTGAAAGATAAGCAAAGGGTTGGAGTTTGTATAGATACTTGCCACCTGTTTGCAGCCGGCTATGATCTTCGGAGTTATGAAGCGTGTGAGTCGACCTTTGCTGAGTTTGATCGAGTTGTTGGCATGCACTACCTCAGAGCAATGCACATTAATGACTCAAAGGCAGAGCATGCCAGCCGGGTCGATCGCCACCATGCTCTAGGTAAAGGAGAAATTGGATGGTCATGTTTTGAATACATAGCCAGAGATCCTCGATTTGATCATATTCCTTTGATTTTAGAAACAATTGAGCCGGAACGTTGGCCTGAAGAAATCGAATTTATTCGTCAGCATCACTTAGCATGGCTCAAAGAAATCGCCTGACCTAACAAAAGTGGCATCAAATTTTCATAGTGAGTGTAGGTACTCAGACAAATAAGGATGCCACTATGCCTTACACTTCTTTCTATACCATCGCTCGCTCAACACGTCTTCCTACACCCAACCGCCATGTCACGGGTCAAGGGCATTACAGGATCCCACAAAAAACTAGCTGACTTTATCACTTTGTTCCTTCATAACTTTTTGCGACAATTATTGTAGCGCAAACAGTAGAAGGAACAGAGCATGACCCCGTCATTGACATGGCATGATGTCATTGGAGCAGAAAAGCAGCAGGATTATTTTCAGCAAACATTGAATTTTGTTGAGTCGGAAAGAGCGGCCGGCAAAGTCGTTTTCCCTCCCGCTAAAGACGTATTTAATGCGTTTCGGGCGACAGAGTTTAATGATGTGAAAGTGGTGATTCTAGGCCAGGACCCTTATCACGGTCCGAAACAAGCGCATGGTTTGTGTTTTTCGGTACTCCCTGGTGTCAAGACACCACCTTCATTGGTAAATATGTACAAAGAGTTGGTTCAGGATATTGATGGTTTTCAAATCCCATCTCATGGCTACCTTCAAAGTTGGGCTGAGCAAGGTGTTCTGTTACTCAATACTGTTCTAACGGTAGAGCAAGGTAAAGCGCACTCTCATTCTAAAACAGGATGGGAAATGTTTACCGATAAGGTCATTGAAGCGATCAATCAACATCAATCTGGTGTTGTGTTTCTATTGTGGGGCTCCCATGCGCAAAAGAAAGGACGCTTTATTGATCGTAATAAGCATCATGTATTAGCTGCGCCGCATCCTTCGCCATTATCCGCACATCGAGGTTTCTTTGGTTGCCGTCATTTTTCTCAAGCAAATCAAATTCTTGAATCTCAAGGCAAACAAACCATAGATTGGCATCTTCCAATGCAAGTGAATGTATAGCCATTACATTGCCTAATTGCTTAACTTTCGAGCAATATCAATACTTGAACTGTGCTTCTCTTATACACTTACTAAAAATAGGTGTTAAGGAGAAGCACTATGATGATTGAAAGGATAAGGCGCGAACATGGTTACATGGTTCGGCTATTAGCAGTATTGAGGCAAAAAATTGCCTTGTTGAGACAAGAGCAGGCCATAAACTACAGTTTGGTTAAAGAAATTGTCGATTATTTGGCCCATCACTCTGAGCGTGTCCATCATCCTAAAGAAGATATCCTCTATCACTATTATTTGGAACATTATGGCCACCATCAAGATATTGAGAATCTAGAGATCGAGCACCAAACATTGTCGCTCAAGACGCATGCCTTTCTTGATACGGTAGATATGATTCTGCAGGATGCAGTAGTGCCTCAAGATATGTTTGTGCAGCAACTGGAAGGTTTTATATTGGATCAGAAGCGACATTTAGAGCTAGAGGAGCAGTCAATATTGCCACTCATTAATCAGAGATTTACTTTGCACGATTGGCAAGCCGTCGAAAAGTTGTGGAGTATTAATGAAGATGACCCAGTATTTGGCGACACTATTGCAGAGCAATATCAGCAACTTGCCAGTCGTGTTAGGCAGGGTGATCAAGAGTGTATATAGTTAGCAGAGATGTACCGTAATAAAAAGAGGCGCTACCAAGCGCCTCTTTTTAAATGTTAGTAATCTAGGTCTTCAATGTCATCAAAACCGATGTCCATATCTTTTAATTCACGCTGAAGCCTTTGCCTATCCTTAATTGCTTCAATTTCACGCCACTTACGCTTCGCAGGTTTGGAGCGTGTTGCCCGAGTTTTTGGAAAATCCATTTCCATGATTTCTTCAAAGTTTAAGCCTTCCATAAGCTACCTCTTTTTAATGATTACTCTTTGAAGGGGTACTGTTTAAATATCATTCTGTTTGGAGAGTAACTTTGATTCGTTTCTCATTTGTTACGATTCCATGAAGTTTTCATGCCATTTTAGACTTGGCTTCACAGAAATACGGCTTATATCTGATGGTTTTTTGTTCGAACAACCGATAGAAAACGATTAAATTCTCAAAAAACGTATGTTAACGCAGTGTGTAAAAAAACAGCGTTTTTCCTTGGTATGCAATTGTGTGTATTTAGTGCGGTTGAGTAATAGAATTTACAGATCGAATTGTTTCCTGAACTCTTCTCTGAGTCCTTGGTGATAAAGGAGTGTCAATTATTTGCGGCTATCGTATTTCGTATGGAGTTGTGTGTTCTTTATTGTTGTTAAATTTTAATGTTAATGTTCTGTTTTTGTGGTTTTTATGTTCTTTTTTGTGTTAATTATTGGTGATTTTATAGTGAAAAATAACATAAATAAGTGCTTGTTTGCATATTGATTTTTGATACCCTTGACTGCATTATCCGCCCGTCAAAAAATACGCTGATACGTAAAATGGAAGCATGAGGCGCGTTTTACATATCTAGGTTGCACAATAATTAAACCACAATACTGAGCAGAATTGACACTTGGTTTGCAACTGGATGGAAGGCAGGGAAGCAGAGATCAGCGAAAACTCACTACGAGGATCTTATGACAGATTTAATTAATTTGATGAATGACCTACTTTGGGGTTCTATTCTGGTTTATCTCCTAGTCGGTGTTGGTGTGTATTTCACTGTTAGATTGGGGTTTATCCAATTCCGCCATTTTGGTCACATGTTCTCAGTACTAAAGAACAGCCGTAAAGCGGATAAAGCTGGCATCTCATCATTCCAGGCATTGTGTACTAGCTTAGCGGCACGTGTTGGTACGGGTAATATGGCTGGTGTTGCTGTTGCGCTAACAGCTGGTGGTCCAGGTGCGATTTTCTGGATGTGGCTAATCGCTATGCTGGGTATGGCCACGTCGTTCGCTGAAAGCACCTTGGCGCAGTTATACAAAACCAAAGATGATGACGGTAACTACCGCGGTGGTCCGGCATACTACATGGAGAAAGGGTTGGGTATGCGCTGGATGGGCGTACTGTTCTCTATCTTCCTGATCATCGCTTTTGGTTTGGTATTTAACGCGGTTCAAGCTAACTCTATTGCTGGAGCTATGAATACGGCATTTGGTTGGGATGAAACCTATGTTGGTATTGCCGTTGTTCTGTTATCCGCTGTGGTTATCTTTGGTGGTATCAAGCGTATCGCTCGCGTAGCAGAAATGATCGTTCCTGCCATGGCGCTGCTTTACCTATTATTGGCACTGTTCGTTATGTTTATGAACATCGACAAGTTGCCGGCTGTACTGAGCTTGATCTTCAAGAGTGCCTTTGGCCTACAAGAAGCAGCGGCGGGTGGTTTAGGTTACGCGATTGCACAAGCAATGATTAATGGCATCAAACGCGGTCTGTTCTCAAACGAAGCGGGTATGGGTTCTGCGCCAAACGCAGCGGCATCAGCAACACCTTATCCTCCGCATCCAGCCTCTCAAGGTTACGTTCAGATGCTTGGTGTTTTCATGGATACCATAGTGATCTGTTCAGCGACCGTGGCGATTATTCTGATGTCAGGTGAGTATGTACCGCATGGCGAGATCACGGGTATTGAACTGACTCAGGCTGCGTTGAGTTCTCAAGTGGGCTCGTGGGGTGGCATCTTTGTTGCTGTGGCGATTTTCTTCTTCGCTTTCACGTCTATCATTGCTAACTACTCATACGCGGAAACAAACCTTATTTTCCTTGAGCATAACCATAAAGCCGGCCTAGGTGTGTTCCGTCTGGTTGTATTGGCAATGGTGATGTTTGGTGCTGTAGCATCACTACCTATCGTTTGGGCACTGGCAGATGTATCAATGGGTATGATGGCGATTGTCAACCTAGTGGCGATCCTACTTCTTTCAGGCATCGTGATTAAACTAGCAAAAGACTACAACCGCCAGTTAGGTGAAGGTAAAGTGCCGACATTTGATTCTAACGATTTTCCTGAGCTGAAATCTCAGTTGGAAGATGGTATCTGGGATCAGAGCAAAAAAGATTAATAGCCAATCTCTATTAAAACGATTCAAAAAGCCATGCAGACATTGCATGGCTTTTTTTGTAACCTATATCTAACCACATACAATTAAACAGATAGAGTAAAGTCATGTTAATCGTCGTTTCACCAGCGAAAACCTTAGATTACGAATCTCCACTGGCGACAAAGAAATTTACTCAGCCAGAACTGATCGAGTATTCAAAACAACTGATTGATGTGTGCCGCAAGCTAACGCCTGCCGATGTCGCGAGTTTGATGAAAGTTAGTGATAAGATCGCTGACTTGAACGTTGGCCGTTTTCAGGAGTGGAGTGAGACGTTTACCACAGAGAACTCACGCCAAGCGATTCTGGCTTTTAAAGGTGATGTATACACTGGTTTAGACGCGCAAAGCTTGTCAGACGATGACTTTGATTATGCCCAAAAGCACTTACGCATGTTATCTGGCTTATACGGTCTACTAAAGCCACTCGATCTGATGCAGCCTTACCGTCTGGAAATGGGGACGAAACTTGCCAATGAGAAAGGCAGTAACCTCTATCAATTCTGGGGTAATGTGATTACTGATAGACTTAATCAAGCCATTACAGAACAAGGTGACAATGTTCTGATTAACCTTGCTTCAAACGAATATTTTAAAGCGGTAAAACCCAAAGCTCTAGATGCTCAGGTGATTACGCCAATTTTCAAAGATTGCAAAAACGGTCAGTACAAGGTGATCAGTTTCTATGCGAAGAAAGCGCGCGGCATGATGGCGCGATACATTATTGAGAATCGCATTGAGAGCGTTGCGGATCTGACTAAGTTTGACACGGCAGGCTATTATTTTGTTGAGGATGAGTCTTCACCAACCGAATTGGTCTTTAAACGTGAAGAGCAATAAAGGATTCAAAAGATGATGTCTTGGTTTAAGCAATGGGTTGCACGATACGACGCGTGGTGTCAGTCGATGGGGCTAACACCAGAGAATAAACGCAGTTGTGTTCCTTATCGTACAGACCCAGTTCACCAAACTTCAGAACCCAACAAAAAGGCGCAAGGATAATGCGCCTTTTTGATACTCATTGCCATTTAGACTTTAAGGTATTTGAGAACGATTTCGCTGAACATATTGAGTCAGCAAATCTAGCAGGCGTAGAACGCTTTGTCGTTCCCTCTATTGGCCCATCAAACTGGAATCGACTTGAGCAACTCGCAGCCAAATATCCATCGATATATTATGCGCTAGGCTTACACCCTTATTTTCTCGATACTGATAGCCACACCCTCCAAAATCAACTGGCGGAGCTGCTCAGTCAACAACCTGACAAATGCATTGCTGTAGGTGAGTGTGGCTTGGATGCAGTAGTGGCTGTTGATAGACAGATTCAGGAACGCGTTTTGATGCAGCAGATTGAATTGGCGAAAACTTATAAGCTGCCACTTATCCTTCACTCCCGCAAAACACACAATCGCCTCCTACAATTGCTTAAGCAGTCTCGTTTTTCGTATGGAGGAGTTCTGCATGGTTTTTCTGGGAGTTATCAGCAAGCGATGCAGTTTGTTGAGTTAGGTTTTTACATAGGTGTGGGAGGGGTAATCACATACCCAAGAGCACAAAAAACGCGTAAAGCTGTTATTGATCTCCCTATTGACTGTCTTGTTCTCGAAACGGATGCGCCGGATATGCCGCTTTTAGGGCATCAGGGTAAGCCTAACCATCCAGCAATGTTAACTCAAACCTTGTCTTGTCTCGCAGATCTACGGAATGTCAGTAAGCAAACGGTTGCTGAAAACGTTTGGAAAAATAGCAATCAGGCGTTCGGTATTTGTGAATAGTTTCTAAATAAAATGTTCTTTTTATGATTTGTAGTTGGGTTAATGGTGATCTTGTTCACGTAATTAGGTGAATGAATGATGAATCTTATTAGAAACTGTGAAGACAGCATTACTTTATAGATGGACGGATGAGTATAATTGCCTCCGCTTTAGAGCTCCATTTTGTAACACGCCAACAAACAACATATAAGGAAGTCATAAACTATGAGCCTGTTTATGAGCCTAGTCGGTATGGCAGTATTGCTAGGAATTGCATTACTACTGTCTGATAACCGCAAAGCTATCAATCTAAGAACTGTGGGTGGCGCATTTGCTATCCAATTTATCATCGGTGGTTTCGTTCTTTACGTACCTTGGGGTCGTGACCTTCTAGCTGGCTTCTCTGCTGGTGTTCAGAATGTTATTGACTACGGTAAAGACGGTACTGGTTTTCTATTTGGCAGCCTAGTTAACTTCTCAGTTGACGGTATTGGCTTCATTTTCGCGTTCCAAGTACTTCCAACACTAATCTTCTTCTCTGCACTTATCTCTGTACTTTACTACATTGGTGTAATGCAATGGGTTATCAAGATTCTTGGTGGTGGTCTACAAAAGGCGCTTGGTACTTCACGTGCAGAATCAATGTCTGCAGCAGCGAACATTTTCGTTGGTCAAACTGAAGCACCTCTAGTGGTTCGTCCGTTTGTTCCTAAAATGACACAATCTGAACTATTCGCTGTAATGTGTGGTGGTTTAGCATCGGTCGCAGGTGGTGTTCTAGCTGGTTACGCTTCTATGGGTGTACCTCTAGAGTACCTAGTTGCTGCATCATTTATGGCAGCGCCAGGTGGTCTATTATTTGCGAAGATCATCAAGCCTGAAACTGAAACACCTGACGAAGATCTAGGTAAAGATATCGACGGTGGTGACGACAAGCCTGCTAACGTTATCGACGCAGCGGCTGGTGGTGCTTCTGTAGGTCTACAGCTTGCTCTAAACGTTGGTGCAATGCTACTAGCATTCATCGGTCTAATCGCACTTATCAACGGTATTCTAGGTGGCGTTGGCGGTTGGTTCGGTATGCCTGAGCTAACACTTGAAATTCTACTAGGTTACCTATTCTCGCCTTTAGC
The DNA here is from genome assembly GCF_022398215.1 of Vibrio sp. Isolate24. Taxonomy (NCBI): domain Bacteria; kingdom Pseudomonadati; phylum Pseudomonadota; class Gammaproteobacteria; order Vibrionales; family Vibrionaceae; genus Vibrio; species Vibrio sp. Isolate24. Next base: position 1,627,332 of record NZ_JAKEUU010000001.1, on the reverse strand, counting down.
ATTCCTTATTGGTGTGCCATGGGAAGAAGCAACACTTGCTGGCTCGTTCATCGGTCAGAAACTGGTTGTTAACGAATTCGTAGCCTACCTAAACTTCGTACCGTACGTTGGTGAAGCAGCACAAGTTGTTCCAGCAACTGGTGAAGTAATGTCTACTAAGACAGCAGCTATTATCTCGTTCGCTCTATGTGGTTTCGCAAACCTTTCTTCTATTGCGATTCTACTAGGTGGTCTAGGTGGTTTAGCACCAAACCGTCGTCACGACATCGCTCGTATGGGTGTTAAAGCGGTTTGTGCTGGTACGCTATCTAACCTAATGGCGGCGACAATCGCTGGCTTCTTCCTATCTTTCTAATTAAGTAAGCGAAAGATTATATAGACGCCGTTTTAAAAAGCCCCGTAGACACACACTGTGTGCTACGGGGCTTTTTTTGTTTTTCTTTCCCTGATTATTGCTTCCTAGGCCTGTTAGTAGGCTCTTGTCAGGGAAAGACTCGAATACAAGCTTTATTGAGTGTTTGGCTTGATTCGAGATAAGTCTGAAGTGGATTCAGACAGCCGGATTCATAGCGTTTGTGAGTCGATAAGAATTGAACAAACGTTGAACAGAATCTTTTTTGAGATACAAACCGTTTGCGCTCTATGAGCCACTACAGTTCTGCGACGAATATCTATAATGTATGTAAATATAGAGAGTAGGGTAAAACTCATGAATGATGTTTTCCTCGCAGCCCTCGCGGGCTTTGTCGTTGGAGTCCTGTTTTCTGCCATTAAGTTGCCCATTCCTGCACCGCCTGCACTAGCTGGTGTAATGGGAATCGTTGGGGTTTATCTTGGTGGCGTGACTTATCAATGGATTATTGAGAAGTTTTTTAGCTAGCGCTTGTTAATACAAGGAGTATGATCGGCGCTGGTTGTAACTATGTCTGGGCATCAGACAAAGGTTACAGATACCGTTAGACACCGCAATCGTAGATTGTTGTGCCATAGACCAAACTGGTACTGTGCGGTGACAAGGATAGCAATTGGGGGCAAATTCGCTGTTTACCCCTAAGTCTTCAGGGAACCAAGTCCGTTCATTAATGACTGCAAAACCGACATGAGGTTGAGCAGACACTTTTATGAATATTGATCGGAGATAGAAATGAGCGATTTAAAAGCAGCAGCACTACGTGCACTTAAACTTATGGATCTTACAACGCTAAATGACGATGACACTGATTCTAAAGTGATTTCACTATGTCATGACGCAAAATCAGCGGTGGGTAATACCGCTGCGATCTGTATTTATCCTCGCTTTATTCCTATTGCTAAGAAGACACTTCGCGAGCAAGGTACACCAGACGTTCGTATTGCGACAGTAACGAACTTCCCACACGGTAATGACGATATTGATATCGCTGTTGCCGAAACGAAAGCGGCCGTTGCTTACGGTGCAGATGAAGTGGACGTTGTATTCCCATACCGTGCTCTAATGGCAGGTAACGAAGAAGTAGGCTTCGAGCTAGTTAAGCAATGTAAAGCAGCGTGTGGCGATATTCTTCTAAAAGTCATCATCGAAACGGGTGAACTGAAAGAAGAAGCACTAATTAAGAAAGCCTCTGAAATTTCAATTAAAGCAGGCGCTGACTTCATTAAAACTTCAACGGGTAAAGTGCCAGTCAATGCCACACCTGAATATGCACGCATGATGCTAGAAGTTATTCGTGATATGGGCGTTGCAGAATCTGTTGGTTTCAAGCCAGCAGGTGGCGTGCGCACTGCTGAAGATGCGGCAGCATATCTAGCAATGGCTGATGAAATTTTGGGCGACAACTGGGTAGATGCTCGTCATTACCGTTTTGGTGCGTCAAGCCTGCTAACTAACCTACTGAATACATTAGAAGTAACAGACGAGACTGCAGACCCTGCAGCGTACTAATTAAAAGTCTGAATGTGGTGAGCGAAAGCTCACCACATTACCTTTTACTCTACTAACCACCTTATTTGTGTGGGAGGCCCTAATGTATTTACCTCAAGAAATCATTCGTAAAAAGCGTGATGGCGAAGTCCTGACTGCCGACGAAATTAATTTTTTCATCCAAGGTGTGGCTAAAAACACCGTCTCTGAAGGTCAAATCGCAGCCTTTGCGATGGCTATCTTTTTCAATGAAATGACAATGCCAGAGCGTATTGCACTGACGTGCGCGATGCGTGATTCCGGTATGGTTATCGATTGGAGCCATAAAGAATTTGGCGGCCCAATTGTAGATAAGCATTCAACAGGTGGTGTTGGTGACGTGACGTCATTGATGCTTGGCCCAATGGTCGCGGCATGTGGCGGTTTTGTTCCGATGATCTCTGGACGAGGTCTTGGGCATACTGGCGGTACGCTAGATAAGTTGGAGTCGATTCCTGGCTACAACATCACGCCAACCAATGAAGTGTTCGGTGATGTCACGAAAGACGCAGGTGTTGCCATCATCGGTCAAACCGGCGACTTAGCGCCAGCCGATAAGCGTGTTTACGCAACCCGCGACATTACCGCAACGGTGGACAACATTTCACTGATCACGGCTTCAATCCTGTCTAAGAAACTCGCTGCTGGCCTTGAGTCATTGGTTATGGATGTGAAAGTGGGTTCTGGAGCATTCATGCCAACCTATCAAGCATCTGAAGAACTCGCTAAATCTATCGTAGCAGTCGCAAACGGTGCAGGTACCAAGACAACAGCTATCCTAACTGACATGAACCAAGTATTGGCGTCTTCAGCGGGTAATGCTGTTGAAGTACGTGAAGCGGTTCAGTTCCTGACTGGCGAATATCGTAACCCTCGTTTACTCGAAGTGACCATGGCATCGTGTGCGGAAATGTTGGTGCTTGGCAAGCTTGCTGATAATACGGAAGAGGCACGCGCGAAGTTGATGGAAGTACTGGACAACGGTAAAGCGGCTCAGTGTTTTGGCAAGATGGTTGCGGGCTTAGGTGGCCCTGCTGATTTTGTTGAAAACTACGAAAACTATCTGGAAAAAGCAGAAATCATCAAACCAGTCTTTGCTGATGAAGACGGTATTGTATCGGCAATGGATACGCGTGCAATCGGTATGGCGGTTGTCTCCATGGGTGGAGGTCGCCGTGTTGCTACAGACGAAATTGACTACGCGGTCGGCTTTGACGGGTTTATCCGCCTTGGTGAAAAAGCATCGAGTAATAAACCGCTGGCTGTGATTCATGCACGTAGTGAAGAGCAATGGCTTGAAGCGGCGGAAGCGCTTAAACAGGCTATTACTATCGGTGGTGACTATACGCCTACGCCTGAGGTTTATCGTCAGATCCGCGCAGAAGACGTTTAATCAAAAATTACACTAAGGCCTCCATATAAAAAGATTAACGGAGGCCTGAGGAAGAGCAATGAAAAGAGCATTTATTTTAGTACTGGATTCATTTGGAATTGGTGCGACAGCTGACGCTGAAAAATTTGGTGATGTTGGTTCAGATACGTTAGGCCATATCGCTGAGCAGTGTGAGAAAGGTCTAGCAGACAACGCTGATCGTCAAGGGCCACTGACGTTACCTAACCTGTCAAAGCTTGGTTTAGCCATGGCTCACAAAGAGTCAACAGGTCACTTTGCGTCAGGCTTAGATACAGAGGCGGACATTATTGGTGCTTACGGCCATGCTGCTGAGCTGTCTTCAGGTAAAGACACGCCGTCAGGCCACTGGGAAATTGCTGGTGTGCCGGTTCTGTTTGACTGGGGCTACTTTACCGACAAAACAAACAGTTTTCCGAAAGAGCTCACCGATCGCATTCTTGAGCGTGCTGGTCTAGACGGTTTCCTTGGTAACTGCCATGCATCGGGCACTCAGGTTCTGGATGATCTTGGTGAAGAGCATATGAAGACAGGGCAACCTATCTTCTATACGTCGGCGGATTCGGTATTCCAGATTGCTTGCCATGAAGAAACTTTTGGTTTAGAGCGTTTGCTTGAGCTTTGTCAGATCGCACGTGAAGAGCTTGAAGACTACAACATCGGCCGTGTTATTGCTCGTCCATTCGTTGGGCCGGGTAAAGGCCAGTTTGAGCGTACTGGTAATCGCCGTGATCTGTCTGTTGAGCCACCTTCAGCGACGATTCTACAGAAACTTGTTGACGAGAAGGGCGGTGAAGTTCACTCGATTGGTAAGATTTCTGACATTTACGCTGGCTGTGGTATCACCAAGAAGACCAAAGCAACCGGCATTCCGGCACTTTTTGAAGCAACCAAAGAGGCTATAAAAGAAGCGGGTGATAATACTATCGTCTTCACCAACTTTGTTGATTTTGATTCCGCCTATGGTCACCGTCGTGATGTAGCTGGCTATGCTGCTGCGCTTGAGTACTTCGATGGTCGTATCCATGAAGTGATGGAGATGATGGAAGAGGACGATCTTCTGATCCTGACTGCCGACCACGGCTGTGACCCAACTTGGCCAGGTACTGACCACACGCGTGAGCACATTCCTGTGATTGTTTACGGCCAGAAAGTTCCAGCAGGTTCGTTAGGTTTACGCGATTCTTTTGCTGACATTGGCCAAACACTGGCGACGTATTTTGGTACATCACCAATGGATTACGGTAAGAACTTTTTATAATTTGAGATGGTTAGGGAGGTATCTTACCTCTCTAACAACGTTTAACTGAGTTAAGGAATTAACAGACATGGCAACTCCACATATTAATGCTGAAATGGGTGCATTCGCAGACGTTGTTCTTATGCCGGGTGACCCGCTACGCGCGAAGTACATTGCAGAAACATTCCTCGAAGATGTCGTTCAGGTCTGTGATGTGCGTAATATGTTCGGTTTCACTGGCACTTACAAAGGTCGTAAAGTGTCTGTGATGGGCCACGGTATGGGTATCCCATCTTGTTCAATCTATGCGACTGAGCTAGTCAAAGATTACGGCGTGAAGAAAATCATCCGTGTCGGTAGCTGCGGTGCAGTTAGCGAAGATATCAAGGTACGTGATGTTGTGATTGGTATGGGCGCTTGTACCGACTCTAAAGTGAACCGTATTCGCTTTAAAGGCCATGACTTTGCTGCTATCGCTGATTATAAGATGGTTCGCGCAGCGGAAGAGGCAGCGAAAGCTCGTGGTATCGAAGTGAAGGTGGGTAACCTGTTTTCCGCTGAACTGTTCTACACCCCAGATCCTGAGATGTTCGATGTGATGGACAAGTACGGTATTGTCGGTGTTGAGATGGAAGCGGCAGGCATCTACGGCGTTTGTGCTGAGTACGGTGCGAAAGCTTTGACTATCTGTACTGTGTCTGATCACATCAAAACGGGCGAGCAGACTACATCAGATGAGCGTCAGACTACGTTCAATGACATGATGATTATTGCGCTAGATTCAGTTCTATTAGACTGAGTTCTTGATAAAGTTAAAGCGGTAGTTTTTTAACTGAGCGTATATAAAAAGCCCCTTAGCATTTGAGCTAAGGGGCTTTAAGTTTATGAGCTATTAGGCATCAGAGGTTTGATGAGGGAATAACTGCTTATGCTCTGGGTCGAGAGCATAAAAGCTTGGAAACTCGCCTTTTACCAACCACAGCGGCATATATTCACTGTCAATGGTGGGCTCAAAGCACCTAATCTCACGGACTGTCACTTAATCAAGATAAGTCAAAATCTTCGCCTGCGGAAAATCCCGTTGGATATAAGACATCACTCGCTTTGCTACATCACTATCTTTATTGACATTCAAATAGTGTCGAATCGCTGAGCACGAAACTTCACTATCGAACAATACATCTATATTGATTGATTTACTTAGATAAATTCTTCGAACGTATGCTTCAATGTTACCAAAAAAATGCTCTTGGTCTTCTGGGTTATTTCTTAGCCTTTTTACAAACGATGTAAACTCGTGCACAAATAGATCAGCATCAATTTTACCGCACTGAATATCACGTAACACCAAGAACAGAGCAGGACCATAGTTGTGCACTCCGTAATCCCTATTTAAACATAAGTAGTTACCTGAGCCTTTAAAATATTGATCAACCTCATTATTCACCAATGCATACTCAAAAGATTCACTACTCATTTACAAATACTCCGATTCAGTAAAATGCGCCTTAAGGGCATCGATATCACCATTATGCTGAATTTTTTCTGCCCCCTCAATTGCAATTTCTTTTGCTCCACCTTTGGTAAAACCACCAGGCACCCACTCTTTGGGGTACGCGCCTATCTCATTCCCATTTGGCATAGAAAAGTGAAAGCGAGGGTCATTAGGGGCAATTTTAACATGCAAGATTCTCATGTCTGCTGCATCTATTAAATCAGTTTCTGACATTCCCAGACTAAGCCTTTCATTTAATACACGAATATCATTACCCGCAGCCTTATATTCCGCGACTATTTTGGCGATGTCAGACGGCAGTCCGGCAAATTTTCTCGGAGGTAATTCTGAGAACTTAGAACTTAGATGAGATTCTAACTGTATAAAGGCCGCGCCTTCTTCATTAAACAACGCTTCGTGAGCATCTACGTATTCTTTGCTCAAATAAGAACGGGGATCTTTAGGCCTATTTCCTCTTTCCAAATTAATGACAGTGTCATAATCTTTTTGAGACATAGGCACATGATCTGGTACTTTTGCCCCTGCTGAGTTAAAGATAGTCGGCTTTGGCTTACTAGAAGACGCTTTGTCATTGACTTTCTCTCGAAGCTGCTCTAACTGGTCAAGGTGGGGTGACATCTGACCATCAGTCTTGGCATGGTCGATCATCTTATCTAGCACATCGTCAGCGGACCAATCTTCTATTGCCTCAAGAATGGCCTCCTTCCCTTTTTTGACCAGCTTTAATCTCAAGATATGGTCTATTCCCATCTCAATCAGCTTATCAACCAATAATTCTTTGACTTTGGCTTCGATAACCTCATCGGTCAGGTTTTCGGGATTCTCTATAATATCCCAAACTTCTTCTACGGTTTCTTTAATGCTTTGCGCTAAGAGGGCGACCATTAACGTATTAAACGCAAATATCAGAGCCGGTATAAAGAAAGCATTATTTTCAGCTGAATTCCCGCCAGCAAACATAGCATGATCAATGTTGCTATGATTTGCTCCGGTTGCAAAGAGAGTGATCCCTGCGACTAATCGACCGATATCCCCCCCCATCTTTTGTATCTTCAGCAGATCTTGGGTTAGCTGCTGACGGTACGCCAGTGATTGCGGGTTAATCTCTGGATCATTCATGTCATTAAGAAACTTACTTGAGAAATTACGTGACTCAGATTCCAGTAATGCAAGCTTTTCCTCGAAGTCCGTATTGCTTTTGTATAGCTCCGCTGCAAACTCACCAATCACGGCACCAGCTGCACCACTTCCGCAACCTGATATATTTTCGTTACTATTACCCCCAGCTGTAATTTGACGTGCGGCACTAAGAGCACAGCCAAGCGCAGCGTGCGCGATGTAACCAGACGCGGTTGAAATAGGATTCTCACCCGTCTTGGCTTCACTGATCTTATTGGCTAATTTCTCACCAATTACAGAGATCGAAGAAGTCACGACAGCATTGATAACTATACTGTTAAAATCATCAATACCGCTTAAGCCTTCACCAGAAAGGACGCTGTTAACCTGAACGGCAACCACAGATGAAAGAACCGAGTTTGCCGATTGTTGAGCAATATCAACGACAACCTCATTGACGCCAACACCATTAAGCCCCTCAGAAACAAAATTTAAATCGAGTCCCTGCATAACACCTGCGGTGATCATTGATGTTGCCAGTCCACGAATTGAATCTTTGCTGGTCAACTGATCGAAGGTGTCTGATATATCACCACCATTTGCTAACAACGAGGCTGTCGCCTGCATCGCTAATGCGTTAATCCCAGCCGCCATAGCTGCCGATGTTGCGCCAGCAGACGCACTAACACCCGCGAGACCTGCAACGCCAGTTCCGCTTGTTGCTACAGCCACAGCCACTGCTAAAATCGCCATTGCTGCAGGTGTCAACCCAGACTGATCGTAGTCCCACTGCTCTACAACTAAATCAATTTCACTCCAGTTAGCTTCTGGGTGAGCATCTTTGACATCTTTTAACCAACTCAGCCCATCATTTTGTGCTAGCTGATCAATTAACGCGTTACGATCAAGGTGAGTCTGATATGGGTTTCTTGGCAATTCAACGGTGATGCCATTTCGTGCATCAAGAATTAATCCTCCTTGAGCGCGAAATTCAGTTATATGCGCAGTTTCTTTTGAAACCCCATGTCCTTTATTGCCAAAAGACAACGAACCTTCGAACGACTCCGATTTGCTGTAGAAGTATTTTTCTAGTTCAACTTCAATATCGATAGTGTCAGCAACAATCTTGGTCAAACCATGACTGGTTAAGCGAGTCGCTTTAAGCTGAACCGGCGCTGTCTCAGTTTTTAGAATTAGGTCATGACCTGCTCGCAATAACGTAGCAATCACCCGTGAGCGTTGTTCGCTTTCCTCTCGTTTTTCTGACGAACCAAAGACACCGCTTCCACCTGCTTCAAAAAGTTTGTGATAGCTTGCTTGATCCTGTGCGGCGAGTAGATATATACCTTGCCCTGCCAAGAGCTCAATAGTGCCCTCGCTCTCTAAAATAGAACCTTTCGATTTAAGAGTTTGCTTAGTAGCAATAGACAGCAGATCGATTGCGGACATTTTGGTTTGTATATTGGTCAATGATTGACTCGATTGACTCCAACCATGGCCGCTTTGTGCATCGCTATGGCGCACTTCAGCTGGAAGCAGTTGTACTGCACCGCCGGCATTGACCTTCAAGTCACCCTGGGAAGAGAACTGACCCCCGATGCTTACAAAGTGGCTGGCAGTTTGAATGTTAAGATCACCAAAAGATTCAATTTTCGCCAGTTGCTGAGCTTGCTCATTAAACCCGTAGGCGTGGTCATAACGGTAGACTAAGGTTTGGTTTTTCAGTGCATAAGCTGTGAGTTTAACGTCTCGGCCTTCTATCGTTCCAGAAAGGTTAGACAATAAACCGCCTACTTCAATCTGAATGCCTTCTTTGGCACTCAAATGCCCCTTATCATTGATAAAGCTATTACGAGTACGAATTAACGTATCTCGCATGGCAAGTACTTTACCGCCTTTATTGAGAAAATCTGTTGCCGTAATGGTACCTTCACCAAGACTAAATGTCGTGCCATCGACTTTGTTGGCTTTTACGGTTTGTGCAGTCAGATAGATTCTTGGTACCAAAACCTTAGAGCCATTAGCAAGAATTTCAAACTCAGGCCAAAGCATATCCTCAGTCAGACTATTCATTTGAGCTTGGGTCAGCTTTTGGCCAAAAATTAGGCCATTGGATCGTAAGTATTGGAAACCATTTTGATATAGTTCTTGCGCCATCTCTTCATAGGTGTCGTAGGCTTTAGGTGCGACAAGATAGCTGCGATTGAGTAAGACATTCAGTTGTTGACGTACAAGATCCCGCTGAATATAGGCAGAACCGATGTAATCTGGCGTTTCAGGCTCTCCGGTTTGGCAATCGTAGTTTTCAAAGCGGATAGTCGCATCTTCACTACTTTGCTTATAGAACTGCGCGAGCCCATCAGTTAGCTGTGTCAGTGGCGAAGAAAAGCGTTCATGGTAATGGCTGCTACTCTCGCGTGATTCATGTACCAAGTCAGACATACCTTTTGCTATGGCATGTTGCAGGGAGGCCTTGTCGTATTCAGACAAACGCGGAGTTGGAATACCACTTTTTACGCAACGAGATTGGGCATCAATGGTTCTTGAAGTGAGATAAACAAAAGGTATAAATACACGTCCCACACCGGGCAAGTGGCGTTTTTCTGGCCAAATGATGTCGTATTGCAGATTATCGATATCTTGCTGAGACAAGTTATCGCCAAATTGATGCCCTGTTTCTTGCATAAACGAAATCGCGTTTTGGTAGTACTCGGTCTGCATTTGCTCATAACTACCAAACCCTAGTTCTGAAATACGGCTGCTGCCTATCAGCTGCTTAAGCTGAAAACGTACGATTTCACGTTGCAATGCACCATTACCATAGGCTTTAGGTGTTGGTAACGGAACAAAGAAGGTAACATCACCACTTATGGGGGCCCAATCGATTTCTGGCTTAAATTGCGGGTAATCATTAAAGATGGTGGTAAGTAAATCAGTTAAACCATCTCGAATGTCCAATTGAGCAAGGTTTTGATTGTATTGCTCAATATAATTATCGACTTGAGCATCAAGCAAGTAGCGACTCGAAGACGCCAAATGATCTTCAAGTTGCTCAATAGTCTGATTGATGCGTATATTCGCCAGAGTCGGCGCTGTAAATGTCATTGTTAGTACCGGGAGCATCACACTCGCGGTGATTTTTTTCCAGCGAGGCAATTCATGGCTCAACTCGCTTAATTCGTTTTTATCCATCATCTTTTTTATTCGTTATTTTTAGAAGTCTTTACCGTAGGAAATATCACCTGTCGCCAATAGCCCTTGAATTTCGGTGTTAGGACGTTGGATATCAAACAGTGAAATAAGCTGACCATTAATTTGGTTTTTATCGACATGGAAGCTGGTGGTGGTCCAGCGGCGTATTTTGTGACTGATACATTTTCTAAACACACGTCTTGAACAATAACGCTCGGCATGGTGATGGGTAACTCTGCGGTCTACTCGCGCTTGGGTAACTAAACCCAGCGAGCGCAAACTGGCGATGTTGCCTGCTAGCGTACCCAACACCTCGACACTCCCTGCTTCGTTTATAAGTGCTGATGAAAAAGAACTGTCGCTTTGACCCTCAGCCTTTTTGCCTCCATCAATATAGAAGTTGCCGCCTACCAATAAGTAAGGTGGAGGAGACAAGGATTTCACGTATTGTGTGGTTTCTTTGATATGGGTATCTCGATGAGGGCGAGACTTATCGACATTGGTACTTGACTCAATAAAGTAGCGTTCGTTACTGACTCTTGGTGCACGGACACTTAAATTACCCGTCAACACTTCAAGTGCTGATGAAACGTTTTTGAAAGAGTTTGATGCTTCAATATAGAGGTTATTTTCAGCCGAGATTAGGGTTTCAAAGGTGTCTTTTAGATCAAAGACTATTGGTGCATCATTAGCTGCTCTGACATTTGAACGTTTTTTAAGCTGAGGGTTTACATTCAATACATTAGGCGCTTGCATCGCAATGTTAAAGCCGATGATAAGTGAACGGCGGTTATCGACATCTATTTCTGAAACCACTTTACCTTGTTCAGCACATTTTTTTTGCGCATTGGCTGCTAAACCAGAAGCTGTTCCGAGCTGAATCTGATTTTCATTAATATGAATATCACCACTACTACGTCGAGAGCTTGTTTTATTGGTTAGTGACCCCTCTGAATTGCTCAAAGGCGTAGGTGCTTGATCAAAACTGTTTTCAGGATATTCACACTGAAAACCTTCGAGCCAACCATTGGTAATCGACTTTTTGCTTACTAGAGTGACATCACTTGCTGCGAGTAGGCCTTGGTTGTAGTTATTGATGTTTTCTTCGCCGTTAATGTATAAGCTGTTTACCGCGATCAGCTCACCGCCAATATTGTTCACAAACTTAGCGGCAACTTTTATCTCATCGGCACTGAGCAAGCCTTGGCTTTCAAATTCGAATTCGGCCGCTACATTGACTAAGCCTGCTTTTATACTGGCGGCTTTAAAGCTGTCTAGCGGGCGAACTCTAACATTTTGACCTTGCAAATTGACATTGGAAGAAGTGGATAAGGTTGCGTCTTTTAATGTGATAGTAGCAAAGCTCTGAATATGAATATTGCCATTAGAAAGCAATAGCTGGGAACGACTTTCATCACCTTGGTGAGTTTGGTAGTCGCTAAGCACGGTAATATCGGCTTTGGTGTTGATATGATTTTCCACCACAATATCACTGTATTGATTGGTGGTTTGCAACCAAACACTGCCCGCATCAATCGGGTATTTGACTATCAATGGTACACTGTTCTCAACTACATCGACTTGGTTATTGCTTGTCGAATAATCATGGGTAACACGACCAGCAATAATTTGTACATTACCTTGTGAGGCAATTAACTCACCATTAGGATCAAGCACAATCTCACCATCGATGTTTCTATGCGCCTTGGCTAAAGTGGAGATAGGACCATCGAGATTGATACGGTTTGCCAACAAGGTGACCATTAGCGCATCATCTGTGATTAAACCATCAGAGCCACGTATTTGAATTTCACCTTGATTGGTTGAGATGCTCGTAAGCGCCCCGTGTCGGTCAAACTCGGCGTCGCCGGTTGCGATGGTGACACGCTGGGTATTGCTAAATTGACAGGACTGACAAATCACGCCCGCTTGACTAATAAAGAGCAAATCCGCCGCGCGGCCAAGCACTTCGATTTTACCAAGTACCATAGGGTCAATGCCGGTATGCTCAATGACGATTAACTGAGGCGGCGCTTGCTCAGCAAGGTTTGAATTCAGCTTGGGGTTGTTGACCAATGACAAGCGTTTCTCATCTTGGTTAAAATGTTCAAACCGCATATGGGATACATTGCTCTGGTTGCCTGCATCAATCATCAGTAGTTGATTTTCTGACTGACCGTAAATTGCGGTTGACTCAAGCTGCGCATTTGGGGTGATTTCGCCATCGCTAATGTAGCCTTTAAGCGATGTCTGCTCGGGCAATTTGCGATTTTCGATACAAGCAGGAAAGCCCAAACTGCGGCCTAGCGTTTGATTGCTCGCACATACTGGTTGAGCCGCAGCTGTGGTGTTTTTTCGGCAATAACCGCCGCTTGGCTTGAAGCCTCGTGGGCAGACTAAGGTTGGGCGCTTAGTGTCTACCTTTTTATACATGGGCTCGGGTTTGTCGCTATATACTATGTCTTTAAGCCAAGCAAAATCAAATGTATGCAATGTTTTATTTAAGCATGCTTTATAAAGTACTATAAGACTCGGTGTATTATACTTTTTACACGAGTCCGAAAATAAAATCTTCTCGCATTCTTTTCCTTTTTTACCATCGATCAAGTTATAACCACTCGGGCAGGAAAAAACCATAGGCTTATTTTCACTGCCGTAGCATCGAGCATTACTGTGATTAAGGCTAGCGTTGGCTGGGCAGGTATAGTGAGGTTCAAACTTAAATGAGCTTTGGCACACGCCATCTACTAAGGTGGCATTAGGTAAAGCACATTGAGTATTTGGCCATGCAACAGGTGGTGAGCCAACTGGTCCAGAACTGACGGTCAATGACACTGATAACAGCATCACCACAGCTCCAATAGGCAATAGTGAACAGACTTTCGTGAGTATTGATTTCATAATATTAGGTTGGTTACATCTGAAAAGTGAAAATCACAGCGCAATAGCATAATTACCAAGGCGATTTTTACTCTAATCCTGTTTCCACAGAAACTGAGGTTAAATAAAAGCGACTAAAACTGTATTCCAGTCAAAGTAATGTAATTTTCATTATTAAAAGTAATTTAAGAGCGCTAATGATATTTGATAGGTAAATCAAAACAAGATGTAAAAATAAGAAAAGATTAATTATTTGCACTGTGTATATATTGGGTGGTGTACGTCACAAGAAACTAACACCCACAGATAAAAATGTTGAATACCATACAGATAGAGGCGGGAGTTGTTATTACCTATGGACTTGCTTGGCCTAGTGAGCGCTATTTGGATTCAGTACGGCATGAAATACTTGATTAAGTAGGTTGGCGAGCGAGTTTGATGATCACCTCGGTGTGGCTTTATGAGATCATTTTCTGGCGAGTTTGTACAAATGTATCAGCAGTACAGCCAATTCATGATGGGGGATTGAAGTTCAGTGATGTAGTAGACCTAGTGACTTTAAGTCTATCCATTTCTGGTATGTGTTCACAATTAATGCTTATTACTGCTAAGAATTGAGATTTGGCCATATTGCTAGCCCTGTTAGCTATAATCGGTCTTCCAATTTAATGGGGTTTAATAATTCCTAGCTCAGCTGCTATCAAACCAACGACTTTATCTATTCGTGGGGGTAAATTATCGAGACTGCAGTGCCATTCGTTAACTCATCTCTTTGAGCAGTAGGTTTTCACCTTTACGTTTGGGCTTTCTTCGAATCACAATCGCTAGTAGCAACCCTGCAATAAAGCTCATCCCAACCATGGTGTACATATAACGATCACTTTTACGGTAGTAGTGATCAGAAAAGGCAGTTACTTTACCGGTTTCAAAAGTGATACGCACAAAACCAATCACAGCGCTATCATGCATGATTGGCTCAACAAGCTGCTGTTTGCCAATTCGAGCGGTTTCGAGCGGTGTATCTAAACCCAGAATTTCACGCACACTTTTCCCTTTGTCACTTGAGGCCAAGCGAATGCCTTCAGCGTCATAAATAGTGGCATCAAATACGAGATTGTCTTTAGCCAGTTGGTTAGTTAACTTCAGTAGGCGCTCCTGATCTTGATTAACGATCATCTCACCTGCTGATAAAGAAGCTTGAGACACCAACACCTTTGTGAGTGTTTCCAATTGGTTCTTTTGGATTTGCTCGTTGCCTTTGGTAATTTTTACGCTGTTAACACCAATCACACCGACCATCGCAATCAAGGAGAGGATAGCGAGCGCTCTTAAAGCCATGCGAAATGAGAACAGAGAGGATTCCATACTCACCTAATCTGAGGTTAATTTTGCTATAGAGCATATTGATACTTGCGCAGCTAAATTGCAATAGGTTAACGTGTGAGGAGGTTTTTTAGGAATGATTTACATGGAAACGTTTAAGACCCTTTCTATTCAAAAACATACTTCACTGTTTAACCGAATTCCAGAGGTGCGTTTATCCAGCCAATTTGATAAAGCGAAAGCCAATTGGATTGTTTTTGCGGAGTATTTGTCTCCTCAACACTTCGAAGATATCGATTTTTTTACCGGTAAATATAATGCTGTCGTGGATGTGTGGAAAGTTGGCCGCTATGAAGTCGCTTTAATGCAAGGTGAGTTGACCCCAGAACATGAAAAGATTTTGCAAGGGATTGAGCTCGATTATGCACCGCTGAATGAATTGCCTGATTTGTCAAAACCGGGCCTTATCGTAATGGATATGGACTCCACGGCTATTCAAATTGAGTGCATTGATGAGATAGCTAAACTGGCTGGAGTAGGTGAGGAAGTGGCGGAGGTCACTGAACGAGCCATGCAGGGTGAGCTGGATTTTGAACAGAGCTTACGTCAGCGTGTCGGAGCACTCACTGGGGCTGATGAGAGTATTTTGTCTAGCGTCAGAAGCGAACTCCCTTTGATGCCAGACCTTCCTGAATTGGTACATACCTTACGTCGATTTGGCTGGAAAACAGCGATTGCTTCTGGCGGCTTTACCTATTTTTCAGATTTTCTGAAAGACACGTTGAAATTAGATCATGCTCAGTCTAACCAGCTGGAAATTATTGATGGAAAGCTGACTGGTAAGGTGCTGGGTGATGTGGTTTCAGCCCAAACCAAAGCGGATATTCTCGAAGAGTTAGCGGAACAATATGACATAGAGCTGCACAATACGATTGCTGTTGGTGATGGGGCGAATGATCTGGTGATGATGGCCGCTGCCGGTTTAGGTATCGCATTTCATGCTAAGCCAAAAGTGGAACAGCAAGCACAAACTGCAGTGCGTTATGTCGGGCTTGGAGGCGTGCTGTGTATTTTATCGGCGGCGTTGGCTAAGCAGAAAAAGATCAGTTTTAAGCCTGCTCCGTAATGCAAGTTGCGAGGGGGAGCCCTCGCTTCTGTCTGCTCAGTGTTTATTGGCTCAATTCAAGGCGAATAAGCACTTCTTCTGTAATATCCGTTATTTCACTATAGCCGACGATACCATTAATCTCTTTTTCTAAGCTTCTAGCTTGATGCATACTGATCGGCGCAAGTTCTTTGATATCTTCTTGAAGAAGGGCACTCATGGGATCAAACACCGGCGCACTACAAACTCGAAGGGCGTAGAATTCACCGATTGCTTGAGCGTTTTTAATAAAAGAAATACGCTCTTTAACTGCGCTGAATTCGCTCACCAGTTTGGATTCATACGACTGAATTCGTGTACCAAACTGTGTGATAGACAAGTATATTTCTTGGAATTGTGGCTGCGCCCCATCAATATGTCGCATCGGTTGGGCAAGCAGAGTATTAGTATGACCTTTGTAGATAGGTTCGACGGAAAAGTTTTCTTCCTGCCCTAATTTTGCCAATACCACTAACGGCGGTGAAAGTGGGTAGTTAACACCAATGACACGAGGTTTAAGATTTCTCCCTCGTTTTTCTACGAAGATAGGCGTACTCACAACTTTGTCGAGTAAGATATCATGCAATCCTTCAAGTAGCTGGTTACTTGGCAAAAGCTCTTTTTTGGCGACGAGCTTATCTTGGTTATGCTCAATCAGCCGGCCAAAAAAAGCAATGGTGCGCATTGTGTTACTGTCTTCAAGCATGACGAGCTGGAGACGTTTTCCACCCGGCGAAATACGAATAACTTTGTAAGGAACGCTGTCGAGAGGCAGCTTCTTGTCATAAAGGCTGAGTTCTTTAAAGTTAACAGAACATGTGTCCCCAGCTTTAAGTTTACTTGGAGTGGTCAAAGCCACACTGATACCGCGCTTCGAAATATCCAATGTTACGCCTGCATGCACCACATTTGTATCGCAAGTCATTTCTATTGGTGAGCGAAACTGAAAGCGAGGTTCCTTACGACGAGATTTTGCATCAAAATAAAGGCAAACCGGATTATTTTCTGGGTTACGCGCGTGGCAGAAGCGATTGAGGCTACTACTAGGGATTCTGGGTTTAGAAGTCAGTAAGTAATCCTGATGGGTGGACTGAGTGGAAAGCTCCTGAAGAATACCGCAATGAGTGAGCAAGTGAGTTTGGAAGTCCAGCTCAGTAGAATGTTTAGAAAGTTCGGTACGCTCTTCATCAGACAGTTCGAAGACATGCAAGCGAAATGCTCTCCAGCTCTCTTTTTTTGCACCGACATGCCAGAATAACTGACGCACTTCTCGTGTCGCTTCAGGCATCATCATTGAGAAGAACAAAGTCTTACCTTGATGCTCATGAGTGAAGGAGTAAAACACATTGTTACTGCCACGCATACCGGGCTTGGTTAACTGTTCAATGCGCTCTTTATTAAACAAGCTGGTTAATGTTTGTTGATTGCGCTCGTCTTGCCAGTATTGCCAAATAGGTTGATTGTTCTCTGTCATCAATGCCAGTTTGAGTTCGCTGCCACTAAAGAACACGGGTAAATTACAGGTATGCTTGAGAAACGTATGCTCATAGCCTCGAGAACGAGCACGAATGACTTTGTCTTGATTGTCATGCCGGCTGCGTTGGTTATCATTTTTTAGCTTATCTTCTATGACTTGCTCAACAACATTTGACTCATCAAGCTTCAATAATCGTAGGTACTTGACCGCATCATTTTCATATGAGTCATCAATACCGACAATCCGATAACTAATGGGGGTATCTAGCCCTTCTACTTCGCTGTCTTTTATCAATTCAACGAACCGAACAGCTATGACTTCGCCAAGTTTATAATTGAATGCAGAGGGAGCTTTAAACTTGGCTCCGGATGGAGAAATATCGACGGTTGTCGCGTGAACCAGTTGATCTCTGTTGATTTGAAACTCTATCTGTGTGGAAAGCTTGAGGCGATTTTCACGGCGTTTGAGATCATAGCCCAAGTTGATGGCTTCCACATCGTATGCCGTGCTCTTTTCAGAAAACTCGATACCTTGTGGTTTGCCTCGCTTTTGCATCACCCTAAAGTTGTTGTGAGTGTTGCATAATGCTTCCCAAACACCTTCGGTATAGCCACCAAACTTACGGGTATTTTTGTGGTAGGCATTGAAAGCGACATCATCGAGCCAATGCTTCACGCCGTCGAGCTCATATTCTCGACATTCCCCTTTTACCCGACCACGAAGGTCTACCGGTTTAGTGCAAGGGGCCATGACTCGATTAAGTTCCATCTTGACCAGAATTTTAACCGATGGGGGCTCTCCTTCAGTCATTTGCTCGAGAAGGTATTCAAAATCATCGGAATTGTAAGCAGGAATCAATCGTTCTGCTAAAGATAAAATCTCTGGCTGCTGCATATATTTTTGTTAGCTTGTCCCTTACGCTAAATATCGGCCTTGATATAAAGATCTTTAATGATATGTTACACCGAATCAAGGTTAATAGGTGACGAATGATAACGGCATTGTCACAAATACAGGTCAGAGGTGATATGGCGAAGGCAAAAAGAGCATACGTGTGTAATGACTGCGGTGCGGATTTCCCGCGTTGGCAGGGGCAGTGTAATGCTTGTGGTTCGTGGAATACGATTAGTGAAGTCCGATTGGCAGCATCGCCAGCCGCAGCACGAAATGAGCGTTTAGCAGGCTATGCTGGAAACACTGGGGAAACGCAAGTTCAAACCTTATCTGACATTGATTTGCAAGAAGTACCACGCTTTACCAGTGGCTTTAAAGAGTTTGACCGAGTGCTTGGTGGTGGCGTAGTTCCGGGGGCTGCGATTCTGATTGGTGGTAACCCTGGAGCGGGTAAATCTACGTTGCTTCTGCAGACGATGTGCTATCTCGCTTCGCAGATGCCTACATTATACGTGACGGGGGAAGAGTCGTTGCAGCAGGTTGCGATGCGAGCGTCACGATTGGGTTTACCTAAAGATAACCTCAAGATGCTTTCTGAGACTAATGTTGACCGGATCTGCCAGATTGCAGAAAAAGAGCAGCCAAAAATCATGGTTATCGACTCAATTCAGGTGATGCATGTGGCGGATGTGCAATCATCACCCGGTAGCGTGGCGCAAGTACGTGAGTCTGCAACGGCATTAACACGATATGCAAAACAGAACAATGTCTCGGTATTTATTGTTGGTCACGTAACGAAAGATGGCACCTTGGCTGGGCCGAAAGTCCTTGAGCATATTATTGACTGCTCAGTGTTACTGGACGGCGGTACCGATAACCGTTTCAGAACGATGCGCAGTCACAAAAACCGTTTTGGCGCTGTCAACGAGTTGGGGGTGTTTGCGATGACAGGGCAGGGGTTAAAAGAAGTCAGTAACCCGTCAGCGATTTTTCTCTCTCGTGGTGAGGAAGAAACGTCTGGTAGCTCAGTGATGGTGGTATGGGAAGGCACACGCCCTCTATTAGTCGAAATTCAGGCCTTGGTTGATTATTCTCAGTTGGCAAACCCAAGACGTGTTGCTGTCGGGTTGGAGCAGAACCGATTGTCGCTTTTACTGGCCGTTTTACACAAGCATGGTGGACTACAGATGGCGGATCAAGACGTCTTCGTTAATGTGGTCGGTGGCGTTAAGGTCACTGAAACCAGCGCGGATTTAGCTTTAGTGATGGCATTACTATCAAGCTTTCGTGATCGTGTTATGCCAAAAGATGTGGTTATTTTTGGTGAAGTTGGCCTAGCGGGAGAGATTCGCCCGGTACCGAGTGGACAGGAAAGACTCAATGAGGCTTTCAAGCATGGCTTTAAGAAGGCCATTGTACCTGCGGCTAATATGCCAAAAGGCGGCATTGCAGGTATGCAGATCCATGGTGTGAAGAAGTTGTCAGAGGCAATTGAGGCATTTGATGAGCTATAGATCTTAGGCTTGAGCTGTTACCGACGAAATTGAAAGCGAAGGGTTGGCATGTTATGTCAACCCTTCATCCTTTGTATCTAAAGCATGTCCAGTGCTTTCTCGACGGCGCAGATCAATTGATCTACGTCTTGTTGGGTGTTGTAAATGGCAAAAGATACTCGAACTGTGCCTTTTACGTTAAGAGCATCCATTAATGGGTGAGCACAATGGTGGCCAGCGCGAACAGCGATCCCTTGTTGGTCAAGTAATGTTGCAATATCTTGATGGTGGACACCCTCAATCACAAAAGACACTACAGATGCATTTGGTTGGTAACCAAGGACTCTGACATCTTCAAGAGCAGAAAGCCTTCGGTATGTATCTTTTACTAAATGATGAATGTGTTGCTCGACCACACTATGTGTGAAGCTTTGGTACCAGTGGATCGCGGTAGCTAATGCAAGAGCTCCGGCTACGTTAGGGGTACCCGCTTCAAATTTACCGGGTAACTGGCTGAATGTGGTGCCAGAAAACGAGACTTTCTCGACCATTTTCCCGCCACCATGCCATGGAGGCATGGCCTCCAGTAGTGGCAGTTTGCCGTACAGAGCGCCTATTCCTGCGGGTGCATAAAGCTTGTGCCCAGAAAAAACGTAAAAATCGGCGTTTAAACGTTTTACATCGACTTTTTCGTGGACGATCCCCTGAGCTCCGTCAATGACCACTTTAGCGCCAACTTTATGCGCGTGAGCAATCACATCTTCAATTGGCAGGCGGCTACCTGTTACGTTAGTCATATGAGCGAGAGCGACGAGTCTGGTTTTATTGGATAACAAGTCGAGAAAGGCGTTCATATCCCATTGGCAACCTTCAGTCATTGGAACTTTCACAACTTTTGCCCCTGTTTGCTCAGCGACAATTTGCCACGGAACAATGTTCGCGTGGTGTTCCATTTCACCAACCAGAATTTCGTCATTCGGTTTAAGTGTACTTCTTGCGTAGGTTTGAGCAATGAGGTTCAATGCTTCGGTCGCGCCACGTGTCCAGATAATTTCCTTACTAGTCGCTGCGCCGATAAAATCTGCCACGGTCTGACGAGCTGATTCAAATTGGCTGGTGGCTTGTGCTGTGAGGCTGTGACTACCACGATGGACATTGGCGTTTTGCGAACGGTAGTAGTCAGTAATAGTGCTGATAACACATTCGGGTTTCTGAGTGGTCGCGGCACTATCAAGGTAGACCAGATCTTCACCGTTAATGCTCTGTTGAAGGGCAGGGAATTGTGACCTGATAGATTGGACATCTAGCATGATTCAAGACCACCTAGTTTGTGATATTGCAATGTGGGAATGGTTACCATCGGCTCTGCAACTGTCCATGCGTGCTCTTTCCCCGATAAGTTAATGATGATTTCCATGGCAAACTCAAGGGCAGTCCCTGGGCCTTGGCTGGTCAATAAGTTGTGATTGATGTCGTAAGTGACTCGTTTAACACGCCAGTTCTTTTCATTGATATAAGATTCAAAATGAGGGTGGCAAGTCATGAGAGCATCTGAATACAGCTTGTGATGAGCGAGCACTAAAGCTGGGGCTGCACATATCGCTGCGACTAACTTGCCTTCATACATTTGCTGTCGAACAATCTCAACCAGTACGGTGCTATCACGGAAGTTTTCAGCGCCCTCGACACCGCCCGGTAAGATAACAGCATCAAACTCATCATCAGCGATATCGACAAGTTTACAATCAGCAGTGAGTGTCACCCCTCTAGAGGCTTTCATTGTGAGCTGACCTTCGAAATCTGCGCTAGCGACAGTCACGTCATACCCTGCGCGAACCATCATGTCGATAATCGTGACGGCTTCCATTTCTTCTGTGCCCGGTGCAATCGGGATCAGTACATTTTTGCTCATTAAGATTCCCAGCTTTGTTCAATATGTTTGATTTGCGTGTAGAGCGCTTGATTTTCAGGGGTTTGAATATTGTGAATTTTAGCCTGTTTCAGCAAGTAACCAGTAATAAAATCAATTTCACTTTTACGTTTATAGTAAATGTCTTGTTGCATGGAAGAAAAGTTTTCTGCTGTGGTATTGATGACTTGGTAAACCGTCGATTCTAGTATGGGTAGCTCGATGGGAATCGAGCTCGCAGACATGACTTGAAAGACTTCTTGGATGATAGCAGTGAGTTGGTTTTTATACTGCATAGCTGCCAAATCACCATTTCTGATATGTAAGGTGGCTGTTAGGGGGTTAATCGCACAGTTAATAGCCAGCTTGAGCCACAAAGCGTGTTCTATATTGTCACACCACGTGACTTCGGGAAGTGCATGCTGCATTACTTCTTGGAGAAAGTGACATTGTTTCCCTAAATGATTAATGCCGCCTATCTGAGTTATTCCTACGCCTGTGTGTATGACGCGGTGTCGGGCTGGCTTATAAGCACCGTGTGTGGTGGTAGCAAGGAGTAAAGGATTGTCAGGCAAAGTGCTGTGAAGCCATTCATCGGTCCCCATGCCATTGTGCATGAGAGCGATCATGGCTTCAGGAGCAATATGCTTTTTTAATGGCGTCAGTGCTTGTTCAACCTGCCACGCCTTTACCGTGACTAATAGTAAATCTGCCAGTTTGAGAGAATCAATATTTTGATTATCAAATCGAATTGCCGATTGTTCACCAAGTTGTAGATTCAGGTGAGATTTATTTGAAGTCGACCAAACAGCAACATGATGGCCTGAAATGGAAAGTTTAGTCGCCCACAGCGTACCAATAGCACCGGGACCAATAATAACGATATTCACACTGATTTGCCGAACCGATAATTTCCCACAAGGATAATCACCGTTTAAGCGAAAGCCAATAAAAAATGGTACCCGAAGGTACCATTTTTAAGGCAGTGAACTTCAATTAGTGGCTTAGAACTTGTAAGTCACGGCTACGTAGTGCCCAACACCTGATGATTCTGGTTTGTGACCCCAAGGTAGTGCTTCACCATCTTTAAAGCCATAAACATCTTTATATAGTTTTAGACCGTAACCTACTGCAAATCGATCTGAGTGCCAGTAGATACCATTAAACATAGCACCACCGTTAGATGCTGTAGTGTTGAATTTGTTGCCTTCGGAATCGTCCATACCAAATTGGTAATCAATGTAACCTTGGTAAGAGATAAATGAGCCATTTTCGAAGAAGTAGAAAGGCTTAAACCAGTTTGTTGATAGCTGGAAGCCGTTCCAGTCTTTATTATTGCCATCGTAAGTTCCATATAGATTTAGACCAATTTTGCCTAACCACGGAACATTTACATCAGAACCTACACCTATCTTTTGAGAGTTAACATCAGATTTTCCTCCCCACTCCATAAGAGTGGCAACGTATAGTTCTTGAACGGGACCAAAAGATAAGTCTTTACCCGTTAGTGCGTCTAAAGACATACGTGGTGCGAATTTCATGAAAATTTTCTCGCCGCCAGCTTTGTCACTACCTGGATCTGAAGCTAGGTTAAATACATCAACGTATCCGTATAGGTCGAATAGACCTGAGCGACCACCAAATTCCATTTCTAGGTAATCGTGAGAAGACTCAGCATAGCCTTTCTCATCGAACGCACCCATTAGGTTGAACTGCATCCATTTGTAGTCGTTCTTGTGGATATCGCCGTCAGAATAATCGGCAGCCATTGCCGGTGCAGACATTGCAGCTACGACACCAAGAGCTAAAAGTGATTTACGCATAGTGGGACTCTCTATGTTTATTCAATATCAAAATCTATTCATATAGCCATCGTTGCACAATCTTTGTTGTGCTTTTACTGGAGCGCATATTAACGATAAAAATCTCAATTAATAGTGATACGGAGTGTAAAAATACATAAAACTAGTGATTGAGATCTCATTAATGATTATTTTTTTAGGATGTAACGGGTGTGTAATTGTTTTGCACAAAAAGTGATATGGGTATCGTTTACGCAAGCGCTTGCGCTAATTTTAATGCCTGTCAAACAATCAACATATTTAGTGATTGATCCCTGTCTCATCTTTTTCGTAAGTACTGATAAAGTGATTAAGGATGATTAATGTTGTCAGAAATTATGCTGTTCCCTCTAGGCTCAATGCTTCTTCCTGAAGGAAAAATGAAGCTTCGTATTTTCGAACCTAGATACAAAAGATTAATCAAAGAGGCGAGTCAATCTGATGGTACCTTTGGCATTTGCTTAGTTGAACAAGATGAACTCTCGGCATCATCCCGACTCTCATCGTTTGGGTCGTTGGCGAAAATTGTTGACTTTGAACTGCTCGAAGATGGGTTATTGGGGGTAACAGTGGTTGGCCTCAGATGCTTCGAAATCAAAAGGATCAGAACCGAGTTTGATGGCTTGCGTAAAGCACGCATCGAGTGGCGTACAAGCTGGGAGTTTTCTCAACTTTCTCAACAGCACGAATATCTGAGTGAACAACTTCGTAATGTGTATGAGCAATTCCCTCAGCTCGGTGATTTGTATGACCAATGTTTCTTTGACGATGCAAGCTGGGTCAGCCAGCGCTGGCTCGAGCTCCTTCCTGTACCTCAGAAGCAATTTGACTTTCTATTACGCCAAAAAGATTGCACCAAAGCGTTAGAGTTTCTCTCCCGCTCTATTGAAAGCTAAACTTATTGAGTGATCCACCCACTTCTTTCTGACGTAAAACAGTTAAAGTGCAGATAAGGACCTGAACATGGCAGTTAAGGACACTGAATCTTTCGTTAAAAAAGACTGGCTCCTCTGTATGGAGAGAGTGAAAGAAAAAGACAAAGCCTCATATGCGTTGGTCTTCAAGCACTTTGCGCCTAGGTTAAAACAATTTACTTACAAGCACATGGGCAATGAACAAGTGGCTGTCGAACTGGTTCAGGAGACGATGACAACCGTGTGGCAGAAAAGTCATCTGTTTGATGGCTCCAAAAGCTCGTTATCAACGTGGATTTATACGATAGCGAGGAACCTTTGTTTCGATACACTGAGGAAACAACGAGGAAGAGATCTTCATATTCATTCAGAAGATATTTGGCCCAACGATTATTGCCCGCCAGACATGGTGGAACATTACACCCCAGAGCACGAGATGCTGAAAGAGCAAGTTGTGAAGTTCTTAGATATTCTTCCAGAAGCACAAAAAAAAGTCGTGCAAGCTGTGTATCTTGAAGAACTACCCCATCAGCAAGTTGCTGATATGTACAACATACCTGTCGGTACCGTCAAGTCTCGGTTAAGGCTCGCTGTAGAGAAATTACGTTATTCAATAGAGGTAGAAAGATTATGAGCTATCATCCGAATCAGCCTATGTTACAAGCTTATGTTGAAGGCAGTCTGGATGCAGTCGACGGGTTTACTGTCGCTACTCATTTGGAAAGCTGCCCCATTTGTCAGAAACAAGTCCAACAGCTAGAGAATCAACTTGGTGAAGCTTTAATGGATCTTAGCGGTTTTGACGATAACGGCTTTGATACTATGCTAAACGACATCCTAGAAAGTGACCCTGACTCAAACCTATCGAGGCCGATCAGGAAACCTTCTAGCATCGAAGTGAATGGCAAAACGTTCCAGCTACCTCTTTCTCTATCACGCTTCCGAGATAGGGTCGGGGAGTGGAAAAGCTATGGTGGCAAGGTTTTTAGTGCACCGATTGATATCGGTGACAGCGTGCGGGTCAATTTGATGTATATTGCGGAAGGCGTGAAGATACCTCAGCATACACATAAAGGTATTGAGTCTACCTTGGTTCTGCACGGCGGGTTTAGTGATGAAGATGGTCATTACGAAGCTGGAGATTATTTAGTCAAAGATGCTTCTATCAAGCACAGTCCATGTACAAAACAAGGCGAAGACTGTCTTTGTCTAACGGTGCTCACTGAGCCGATGATATTTACTCAAGGGGTCGCGCGGATATTTAATAGGTTTGGAAAGGGCTTGTATCCATAAAGGGAAGTGAAATCGTAATCAAGGCAGGCTTGGGAGCATCCAAGCCTGCTTTTTTATCTTCACTCAACACTTGGTGATTTCGACGGCTGAATATCTCTTTTTTGTGCCTTATTTAACATATCTGTGAAATAGTGGCGCAATGAATAAAGCATGATCAAGCTCGGAATTACCATCAACGCGGTCAGGATAAAGAACATCGACCAATCGTTGAGATAATCAACCAACTCTCCAGAAAATGAGGCTAATGTTGTGCGGCCGAAGTTGCCCAATGAAGCCAGTAAGGCATACTGGGTTGCCGAAAATGCCTGACCAGTTACTACGGTCAAGAATGAGACAAAAGCAACGGTGGAAAAGGCAGAAGTAAAGTTATCGACAACTAACGTTGCGAGGAATAACTGTTCACTCGGACCTACTTTGGCAATCCAAGCAAACATTAAGTTACTTGAAGCCATTGCGATTCCCCCAATCATCAGGCCACGCACAATGCCGAACTTTACGTTAACCATACTGCCAATTAAGGTGAAAAGAATGGTTAAGCCCCAACCGACAAGTTTCGAATAATGGCCAATTTGCTCATTACTGAAGCCGACCTCCTTATAAAAGGTAATTGACATGCGACCTAAGAAGGCTTCACCGATTTTAAAGAGAAAAACAAACAGCAGTAGTGTTAGCGCAACTCTAAAGCCATTGCTTCTGAAAAAGTCGAGAAATGGCTCTGCCACGGTCACGGTAAACCATGCAACGATACGATTCTTGACGACCTTGCTATGCCGTTGCTCAGCTTGAGCTTGCAGCTCATCTCGCTGGGTTTTCGGTTCACCAACGAGTAAGGTGAAAATCATGAGTAGACCGACTACGGCAGCCATTCCGTAATAGACACCATTCCAACCTATTG
This sequence comes from Vibrio sp. Isolate24, assembly GCF_022398215.1. Classification (NCBI taxonomy): domain Bacteria; kingdom Pseudomonadati; phylum Pseudomonadota; class Gammaproteobacteria; order Vibrionales; family Vibrionaceae; genus Vibrio; species Vibrio sp. Isolate24. The sequence goes on along the minus strand of NZ_JAKEUU010000001.1, from coordinate 1,600,852 downwards.
AATCGGCGTTGATAAACGCTAAATAACCTGGCACTGAGTAGCCAGTCCACCAACCAATAACCGACATCGCCGAGGCTTGGGGGAGTTTAGAAGATTCAGACTTAGGAAAGGTATCGATACGAAAAGCATCGATGGCAATATCCTGAGTGGCCGATGCTATAGCGATGCCTAACGCAAGCATAGAGGTCAACATCAAGTTCTGAGATGGGTCAACACCTGCGATAAATAGCGTACAGATTAGGACAAGCGACTGGCATAAGAAAATCCAACTGCGGCGCTGGCCTAGGATAGCATGCAAAATAGGCAGCTTGACTCGGTCAACAAGCGGTGCCCATAAGAAGTTAATCGCGTAGACAACAAAGACACTACCGAAATAGCCAATAGCAGCGCGAGTTAAGCCTGCGTCTTTAAGCCATCCGGACATGTTAGAGCCGATCAAAACCCATGGAAAGCCGCTAGAGCAGCCTAACATAAACACCCAGAGTAGGCGTTTGTCAAAATAACTGCGAATGGTTGCTAGCCAAGACATAGAAGAGGAACTGGCAGACATAAACCTTTCCTTGTTTGTTTTATAGTGATTGCTAAGTTATGGAAAATGAGCGGAATTGAAAAGGCTCCAACCGGATATGTTGGAGCCTTTATAGATTATGGAAGCAAGGTTACCTTGGTGACAATAATCGGCGTCGCGGGCACGTCACGGTAACGACCGACCGTTTTAGTCCGTTTTTTGGACATTTGCTTTACAACATCAAATCCTTGCGTGACTTTACCAAAAACTGCATAGCCCGGTGGGCGTTGGTCGTAATCAAGAAAGCTGTTGTCGGCATAGTTAATGAAAAACTGACGTGTGGCGGAGTTCGGGTTATTTGTCCTTGCCATAGCAACAGTCGCGGTTTCATTCTTCAAACCGTTAGAGGCTTCATTTTTTATTGGAGCGTAAGTTGATAGCTGCTTCATGTCTTTATCAAAACCGCCACCTTGCGCCATGAAACCTGGGATCACGCGGTGAAACTGAGTGCCGACATAGCTGCCATCTTTAACATATTTGAGAAAGTTCTCTACAGTGAGTGGTGCTTTCTCTTGATTCAGTTCAATGGTGAACGCGCCAAGTGTGGTTTCGAATTCAACTTTAGGGCCTGCAAAAACCAGATTACTGACTAGAGCCAGAGAGGCTATCGCAACTTTCCACATTAGAAGCGCTCCTGCATGTAGTTTTTCAGTTCTTGGTCGCTTGCGATTTCTTTGAATACTAGGTTGATGACGTCGTTAAGTACAACTTCGATTTCTTCATTAGAAGCACTCAGCGCACCAGTGCGTTTAGCTGTACCTGTGTAGGTTTTCACTAATTTGCCTTGAGGGGTTTCGGCGGTGATCTCGAGTACGACTTTACCGTCCATCTCATTTTCCATCACAGAATGTTTGACAGAAACGAGAGCTTCTTGGACTTCTACTTTTATTGAGTTTTCGCTGTTAACCGTGCTACGAAAACCTTGAGATTGGAACTGCTCCAGCAGAGCATTCTCGATCGCAATACGTACATTTTGCTTAGAGTGAATTGGTTCAATGTTTGAACGACCACTGTCAATCAGTGCCACATATTGTGCTGAACGTACGTCTTTACTTGTCAGGGTGAAACTTGCGTCTTTTACGATGTCGCTATTGCTCAAAACTGGTTGAGGCATGAAGTTAAGCTGATCTTGTTGCGGGGCGGCACACGCAGTAAGTAAGGCCATTGACGCGGCTAGAACCAATTTTCTCATTGTAATTTCCTTTAATCGTAACTCTAAACGTATTAGAGACATGATAGTGAACTATTTAGTCGCTTGTAAAATAACAAATTTCTTATTTGAAGCGACGAGTTTTACGTTCTGTTTTCCAAATAGCTTAGATAACTTCACATCGTAGCTGAGGTGGCGGTTGCCGATAACTAATAATTGCCCACCGTTGCTGAGAACATGCTTTGTGTCACAGAACATCTGCCATGCAATATGATCGGTAATCGCTTGTTGCTGATGGAAAGGAGGGTTACACACCACCAAATCTGCGCTTGCAAACGTGAAACCGTCCAGACAGTTGTTTGTTAAGCATTGAAAATTGCGCTCTTTTCCTAGGGTATTGGATAAGTTTCTTCTCGCTGATTCTGTCGCCATAAAACTCTCATCAATACAGGTTATCTGGATCTGTGGATTCAATAATCCCATTTTTAAGGACAACACACCGTTGCCACAACCGAGGTCGATGACCCTCTTATCGGATAAGTTTGTTGGGAGATGCTCAAGCATAAAGCGCGCTCCCTGATCGAGTTTTTCACCTGAGTACACATTCGGTAAGTTTTCTAACTCAAATCCATGCTGTTCGACACTCCAACAGGTTGATGGTTCGATAGGAACTGGGTGAAGGCTATTGGCTTGGGAGAAGACCAAGCGATGCTTTTTCCATGCTAACGAGGTGGTCGTGGTGCCGAGATATTTCTCAAATAACTTCAGTGTGGAAGTATGAATTTCTTTCGCTTTATTGACCGCAATGACAGGTACAGAGTTAGGGATGTATTGTCTTAATTGACTGAGTAACCAGACTAGATGGCGATTGTTTCTCGGAATTTGCATCAAAACATAGTCAACCTCCGATGGGATTAACCCCATGGTGTTTTCTAACACAATATTCGGACAATGATTGTATTGAAGGTTTTGCTGTGTTGCTTGATGCGCAATATAGGAATCGCTCATCATAGTTACTTGGTGTTGTTCGGAAAACCAGCAGCTTAGCACGCCAAAATTATCATTGATAATGAGAATGTTCTTGCCAGTACCAATGTTTAATTCTTCCATATAATTAATGAGATACTCATCGCCTGCGTCCCACGCTTGGAGGGTTTCATTGTGTCGTTTTGGGAATCGATGAAGGGTTAAAGTACGCCCATGAAGCGCAAGTTCAGTTTTCATAGTTGAAACGCATGGTCAAATTCATAGTTTAAATTGTCGCAGAAGGTGAAGGTTGTGAAAACTAAAACCTTTAGCTTTGCTATTAAGAAGACTATTATCTTTCTTTTAATACTGTTCATATTTCAATGGTGATGCGCAATGCTGCAAGAAGTGATAGAAACCAAGCTCCAAGACTACTTTGCACCCGTTCATCTTAATGTGCTGAATGAAAGCTATATGCACAACGTTCCTACGGGTTCGGAAAGCCATTTTAAAGTGGTGATTGTCAGTGATAAATTTGACGGTCAGCGTTTGATTGGCCGTCATCGCCAAGTGAATCAGGTGCTTGCTGATGAGCTGGCGAACCATATTCATGCGTTATCTATTCATACTTACACGCAAGATGAATGGAAAGAGCAAAACGAATTAGCGCCGGATAGCCCGATGTGCTTGGGGGGCTCCAAGTAATTGAAAAGAAAAGAGGTAGCATAGGCTGCCTTTTTTTATCGCCTGCAATTTAGGTGAACGTTAACAATGTAGAAACAAATACACAGCTTAATTAGTTTTAATTAGAAATGATTTGTAATGTGAATATAGAAAGGCGTTGTTGATAATGTGGTTATTGATGTTTGTGCGATGGTTCAAACTTATGACCAATACTTAGCCTTTTAAACTTAAATCCTTCGAAATATCTATCTGATTCCCTTCATTGGTCATGGCATAGACTTCTAAAAAGATGATAGACTACCGCACCTGATAAATCTCGACTAAATTTGTAGCGAGGTTTTTAATAGGATGTTGCGATTTTGGTGTTTTAAACTGCGCCAAAACCGGACACTAGTGTCGTGTCTAAAAGTTACGCAATCAAAGAATCTTTTTCCCGATAAAAGTAGTGCAAGTGCGTATGATTACAATAAAGAAGGGTTTGGACCTTCCTATCGCAGGAACTCCTACCCAGGTGATTAATGATGGTAAGACCATCAAGAAAGTCGCCTTGCTTGGCGAAGAGTACGTCGGCATGCGTCCTACTATGCATGTTCGCGTAGGCGATGAAGTAAAGAAAGCCCAAGTTCTTTTTGAAGATAAAAAGAACCCTGGTGTCAAATTTACTTCACCAGCAAGCGGTAAAGTGATCGAGGTTAACCGTGGTGCCAAACGTGTCCTTCAATCTGTTGTGATTGAAGTGTCAGGTGAGGAACAGGTAACGTTCGATAAGTTTGAAGCCAGCCAACTAGCAAGTCTTGACCGTAATGCGGTTAAAACTCAACTGGTTGACTCTGGTCTTTGGACAGCTTTACGTACTCGTCCGTTTAGCAAGGTTCCAGCAATCGAGTCTTCTACACAGGCTATTTTTGTGACTGCAATGGATACGAATCCGTTGGCAGCCCAGCCTGAGCTGATCATCAATGAGCAGCAAGACGCTTTCGTTGCCGGTTTGGATGTGCTTTCAACTCTGACTGACGGTAAAGTTTTCGTTTGTAAAGCTGGTACCAGTCTTCCTCGTTCTTCTCAGTCAAATGTTGAAGAGCATGTTTTTGATGGCCCTCACCCAGCAGGTCTTGCTGGCACCCACATGCATTTCCTATACCCAGTAAATGCAGAAAACGTGGCGTGGAGCATCAACTATCAAGACGTTATTGCGTTTGGTAAGTTGTTCCTTACAGGTGAACTTTATACTGATCGTGTTGTTTCTCTGGCGGGTCCAGTGGTGAATAACCCTCGTTTGGTTCGTACAACTCAAGGTGCAAGTCTTGATGATTTAACTGACAGCGAGCTAATGCCAGGTGAAGTTCGTGTGATTTCTGGTTCTGTCCTTACTGGGACACATGCAACTGGACCTCATGCTTACCTAGGTCGTTACCACGTACAGGTTTCTGTATTACGTGAAGGCCGTGATAAAGAGCTGTTTGGCTGGGCGATGCCTGGTAAAAACAAGTTCTCTGTTACTCGCTCATTCCTTGGTCATATCTTTAAAGGTCAGTTGTTCAACATGACAACCACCACTAACGGTAGTGATCGTTCAATGGTTCCAATCGGCAACTACGAACGTGTAATGCCTCTAGATATGGAACCTACTCTGCTACTTCGTGACCTATGTGCTGGTGATACTGATAGTGCTCAAGCTCTTGGTGCTCTAGAACTAGACGAAGAAGACGTAGCATTGTGTACCTTTGTTTGTCCTGGTAAATACGAGTACGGTGAACTACTTCGTGAGTGCCTAGATAAGATCGAGAAGGAAGGGTAATTTTCATGGCTCTTAAAAAGTTTCTTGAAGACATCGAGCATCACTTTGAGCCTGGTGGCAAACATGAGAAATGGTTTGCTTTGTATGAAGCTGTAGCAACAGTTTTCTACACTCCAGGTCTTATTACAAAGAAAAGCTCACACGTTCGTGATAGCGTTGATTTAAAACGTATCATGATCATGGTTTGGTTCGCGGTATTCCCAGCAATGTTCTGGGGTATGTACAACGCGGGTGGCCAAGCGATTGCAGCACTTAACCATATGTATGCTGGTGATCAGCTAGCAGCAATAGTGGCAGGTAACTGGCATTATTGGCTGACAGAAATGTTAGGCGGCACTATTGCCCCTGATGCAGGTGTCGGCAGCAAAATGATCTTAGGTGCGACTTACTTCCTACCTATCTACGCAACAGTGTTCATTGTTGGTGGTTTCTGGGAAGTACTGTTCTGTATGGTGCGTAAACACGAAGTTAATGAAGGTTTCTTTGTTACTTCTATCCTATTTGCACTGATTGTTCCACCAACCCTTCCTCTATGGCAAGCCGCACTAGGTATTACCTTTGGTGTTGTGGTTGCAAAAGAGATCTTCGGTGGTACAGGTCGTAACTTCCTTAACCCTGCACTGGCTGGCCGTGCTTTCCTATTCTTCGCTTACCCAGCTCAAATCTCGGGTGACGTGGTTTGGACAGCAGCTGACGGTTTCTCTGGTGCAACGGCGCTTAGCCAATGGGCACAAGGTGGTAACGGTGCACTAGTCAATACAGTGACAGGCGCTCCTATCACTTGGATGGATGCATTCATCGGTAACATCCCAGGATCAATTGGTGAAGTATCGACACTGGCTCTAATGATCGGTGCAGCGATGATCGTATATATGCGAATTGCATCGTGGCGCATCATTGCTGGTGTGATGATCGGTATGATTGCAACAGCAACGCTGTTCAACGTTATCGGTTCTGATACCAATCCAATGTTCAACATGCCATGGCATTGGCACCTAGTGTTAGGTGGTTTTGCATTCGGTATGTTCTTTATGGCGACAGACCCAGTATCTGCTTCATTTACTAATAAGGGTAAATGGTGGTACGGCGCGTTAATCGGCGTAATGTGTGTACTTATTCGTGTAGTGAACCCAGCGTACCCAGAAGGTATGATGCTGGCGATTCTATTCGCGAACCTGTTTGCACCTCTGTTCGACCACTTAGTTATCGAGAAGAACATCAAGCGGAGACAAGCACGCTATGGCAAGTAATAACGACAGCATTAAAAAGACGCTGGGTGTTGTTATCGGGTTGAGCCTTGTTTGTTCAATCATCGTATCAACAGCAGCTGTAGGTCTACGTGACAAACAAAAAGCGAACGCTGTACTAGATAAGCAAACCAAGATCGTTGAAGTTGCAGGTGTTGATGCTGCAGGTAAGAAAGTACCTGAGCTCTTTGCAGAGTACATTGAACCTCGCTTAGTCGACTTCAGCACTGGTGACTTTGTTGAAGGTGATGCAGCAACTTACGATCAGCGTAAAGCTGCGAAAGATCCAGCTGAGTCAATCAAGCTAACGGCTGAAGAAGACAAAGCAAAGATCATTCGTCGAGCTAACACAGGTGTTGTTTACCTAGTGAAAGAAGGCGATGCCGTTTCTAAGATCATCCTTCCAGTACACGGTACAGGTCTATGGTCTATGATGTACGCATTCGTTGCGGTTGAAACTGACGGCAACACAGTATCAGGTATCACTTACTACGAGCAAGGTGAAACACCTGGACTGGGTGGTGAAGTTGAGAACCCATCATGGCGTGCTCAGTGGGTCGGCAAGAAACTGTTTGACGACAACCACAAGCCAGCAATTAAGATTGTTAAAGGTGGCGCTCCAGAAGGTTCAGAGCATGGTATCGATGGCCTTTCAGGTGCAACACTAACTGGTAACGGTGTTCAAGGTACATTCGACTTCTGGTTAGGCGATATGGGCTTTGGTCCGTTCCTAGCAAAAGTTCGTGACGGAGGTCTGAACTAATGTCTAGCGCACAAAACATTAAAAAGAGCATTTTAGCGCCGGTGTTGGATAACAACCCGATTGCGCTTCAGGTTCTTGGTGTCTGTTCTGCATTGGCAGTAACAACTAAACTAGAGACAGCATTTGTTATGACGCTGGCAGTAACATTCGTTACGGCCTTGTCTAACTTCTCTGTTTCTCTAATCCGTAACCACATTCCTAACAGTGTGCGTATCATCGTTCAGATGGCGATCATCGCATCTCTAGTAATTGTGGTAGACCAAGTGCTAAAAGCATACCTATACGATATCTCTAAGCAGTTATCGGTATTCGTAGGTCTGATCATTACGAACTGTATCGTAATGGGTCGTGCTGAAGCATTCGCTATGAAATCAGCGCCTATGCCGTCTCTTATTGATGGTATTGGTAACGGTCTTGGTTACGGTTTCGTTCTTATCACTGTGGGTTTCTTCCGCGAACTGTTTGGCTCCGGCAAACTGTTTGGCCTAGAAGTTCTACCTCTAGTGAGCAATGGTGGTTGGTATCAGCCTAACGGTTTGATGCTGCTTGCCCCATCTGCATTCTTCCTAATCGGCTTCCTAATCTGGGCAATCCGTATTCTGAAACCAGAGCAAGTAGAAGCGAAGGAGTAAGGACGTCATGGAACATTACATTAGTCTATTAGTTAAATCGATTTTCATCGAAAACATGGCTCTGTCTTTCTTCTTAGGTATGTGTACATTCCTTGCGGTATCTAAGAAAGTTAAGACGTCTTTCGGCCTTGGTGTTGCTGTTGTTGTGGTACTGACTATCGCAGTACCTGTGAACAACTTGGTATACAACCTGGTTCTGAGAGAAAACGCTTTGCTTGAAGGTGTTGATCTTAGCTTCCTAAACTTCATCACCTTTATCGGTGTCATTGCGGCACTTGTACAGATCCTAGAAATGGTCCTTGACCGCTTCTTCCCTCCTCTGTACAACGCGTTAGGCATCTTCCTACCGCTGATCACAGTAAACTGTGCGATCTTCGGTGGTGTATCTTTCATGGTGCAACGTGACTACAGCTTTGCTGAATCAGTCGTTTACGGCTTTGGCTCTGGCGTGGGCTGGATGCTGGCTATCGTTGCTCTTGCAGGTATCCGTGAGAAGATGAAGTACTCAGACGTGCCTCCGGGTCTACGTGGTCTTGGTATCACGTTCATCACTGTAGGTCTTATGGCGTTGGGCTTTATGTCTTTCTCTGGTGTTCAACTGTAAGTCGGGTAAACCGCAACAATTAAGGAATAGTCAATGGACATTATTCTTGGTGTAGTGATGTTTACTCTGATCGTACTTGCGCTAGTACTAGTGATTCTTTTCGCTAAGTCTAAGCTTGTACCAACAGGTGACATTACAATTTCTGTGAACGACGACCCTAATCTGGCGATCGTTACACAACCGGGCGGTAAGCTGCTGAGTGCTCTAGCTGGTGCTGGCGTATTCGTATCTTCTGCTTGTGGTGGCGGTGGCTCATGTGGCCAGTGTCGCGTAAAAGTTAAATCAGGTGGTGGTGACATTCTACCTACCGAGCTTGACCATATTACTAAAGGTGAAGCGCGTGAAGGTGAGCGTCTAGCGTGTCAGGTTGCGATGAAAACTGACATGGACATCGAGCTTCCTGAAGAAATCTTCGGCGTTAAAAAGTGGGAATGTACGGTTATCTCTAATGATAACAAGGCAACATTCATCAAAGAACTTAAGCTGCAAATCCCAGATGGCGAATCAGTACCTTTCCGTGCTGGTGGCTACATCCAGATTGAAGCGCCAGTTCACCACGTGAAATACGCAGACTACGATATCCCTGAGGAATACCGTGAAGACTGGGACAAGTTCAACCTGTTCCGTTATGAGTCTAAGGTCAATGAAGAGACGATCCGTGCGTACTCAATGGCGAACTACCCGGAAGAAGAAGGTATTATCATGCTGAACGTCCGTATCGCTACGCCGCCGCCAAATAACCCAGACGTACCACCTGGTATTATGTCTTCGTACATTTGGTCTTTGAAAGAAGGTGATAAGTGTACGATTTCTGGTCCATTCGGTGAGTTCTTCGCGAAAGACACTGACAACGAAATGGTTTTCGTTGGTGGTGGTGCAGGTATGGCGCCGATGCGTTCTCATATCTTCGATCAGCTTAAGCGTCTGAAGTCTTCTCGTAAGATGTCTTTCTGGTACGGTGCCCGTTCTAAGCGTGAAATGTTCTATGTAGAAGATTTCGATATGCTTCAAGAAGAGAACGATAACTTCGTATGGCATTGTGCTCTATCGGATCCTATGCCAGAAGATAACTGGGATGGCTACACCGGTTTCATCCACAACGTATTGTATGAAAACTACCTGAAGGATCACGAAGCGCCTGAAGATTGTGAGTACTACATGTGTGGTCCACCGATGATGAACGCTGCTGTTATCGGCATGCTAAAAGATCTTGGTGTTGAGGATGAAAACATCCTACTCGATGACTTTGGTGGTTAACCCCCTAAGTGATTGAAATATATGGCTGGCTCGCAAGAGTCAGCCATTGTTTTTTCCTGCTAATAGTTTTTTAAATGGCCATAGTCGATGCGCTCTTAAACAGAGTCATGCGCTATTTCCGTTTCTCTTATAAGGAGTCAAACAAGTGAAAAAGTGGCTTGTTGTATTTGCTTCTCTTTTAGTGCTTGCTGGCTGTGAAAAGCCCGTTGAGCAAGTTCATCTCAGTGGTCCTACAATGGGCACGACTTACAATATTAAGTACATTTCAGAGGAAGGCGTGCCTTCACCGCAAGCACTGCAGACTGAGGTCGACCGTTTACTTGAGGAAGTGAACGAGCAAATGTCGACCTACCGGCCTGATTCTGAGTTGAGTCGTTTTAATCAAGATCGTACTTCAGAGCCATTTACAGTATCGCCTCAAACAGCCACGGTGGTGAAAGAAGCGATCCGTTTAAACGGTCTTACTTTAGGTGCGCTTGACGTCACTGTTGGTCCATTAGTCAACTTATGGGGGTTTGGCCCCGAAGCTCGTCCTGAAGTGGTACCTACTGATGAAGAGTTGGCTGCGCGTAAAGCTAATACAGGGATTCAACATTTAACGGTTGAAGGGAATACTCTCACTAAAGATATTCCTGACTTGTACGTTGACTTATCAACCATTGCTAAAGGTTGGGGGGTTGATGTCGTTGCTGACTATATTCAATCACAGGGTATTCAAAATTATATGGTTGAAGTCGGTGGTGAAATGCGACTTAAAGGGTTAAATCGAGAAGGGGTGAAATGGCGCATTGCGATAGAAAAACCTTCTGCTGATGAGCGAGCGGTGCAAGAGATTATTGAACCAGGCGATATGGCGATTGCCACGTCAGGTGATTACCGTATCTATTTTGAGCGTGATGGTGTACGTTATTCGCATATCATCAACCCTAAAACGGGCAAACCTATCCGTCATAAAGTCGTCTCTGTGACTGTACTGGACGAATCTTCGATGACTGCTGATGGTTTGGCTACAGGCTTGATGGTTCTTGGTGAAGAGCAGGGAATGAAGATAGCCAACGAGAATAATATCCCTGTATTTATGATCGTGAAAACCAAAGATGGATTTAAAGAAATGGCATCGGAAGCGTATAAGCCATTTATGAACAAATAATACCGAGTGAGCATGTCATTATGAGTACATTTCTGATTACTTTCGGCATTTTCGTTGCCGTGATCGCAGCCATGTCTGTTGGCTATATTTTCCAGAAAAAAGTGGTGAAAGGCAGTTGTGGCGGTTTAGGTGCGGTTGGAGTCGATAAGGTGTGTAACTGTCCTGAACCCTGTGATGCGCGTAAAAAACGCGAAGCTCGTGAAGCCGTGAGAGCAGAAAAGCTCGCTGCTCGTGAGGAAAAGCTGGCAGCATGGGAAAAAGACCGTATTGCCTAGAGACGCGAAGCCCGGAGTGCGCTCCGGGCTTGATCATTCTGTGGCTATGATCTGATTTCGCCCTTGTCTTTTGGCGACATACAGACAGTCATCAGCGATCTTTATTTGCTGTTCTAACGTTCCTTCTACACTGCATAGCCCGATACTGATAGTCAACGTAATGTCCTGTCCATTATGCTGAATAATGGACTGTTCAATGCTTTGGCGCATTTTTTCCAGCCGAGTTATAAACTCATCCAAAGTGGAATACGACTGAACGCAGAACTCTTCCCCACCAAATCGAACTACGACATCTTGTGGAAAATAAGCCTTTAGGGTGTGTGCAATGCTTTTCAAGGCGGCATCACCACCATCGTGACCATAGGTATCATTAACCGCTTTGAAATGGTCAATGTCAATCATGGCTATATATCTAGCACTCCCTTCAGTACAGGATTGACTAAACAAAAAGCGTCTATTCCATAGACCCGTTAAAGTATCTTGATTCGCAAGCTTATACAGCTCATCAGTCGCTTCCTTCATATCCAGCAACTGGTTTACTCGGCAGAAGAATTCTTCCTGATTAAATGGCTTATGCAAAAAATCATTAGCTCCAGCTTTAAGAAACCTTGCGGTTAAGGTTCTATCTTCACTCCCAGATAAACCGAGAATCGCCAAGCTGTTTTTGTCGTACATTTGCCTGATCTCTCGCGTCATTATGATGCCGTCTTTACTGGGCATATCATGGTCAGTAATGATGAAAGTGATATCGGGTGTTTCTGCGAGCTTATGTAGCGCTTCTGATCCATTTTGTGCTTGAGTTGTGCGTATGTATTGATGCTCAAGTAGCTGTGTTACATGTCTTCGCACGGTGAGGGAGTCGTCCACGACTAACGCATGATGATGAATGTTATTCATTAGACGATTAGCAAGTGGGAGAAGATAGGAAACCGACGCCATGCTGTCCTTTAGCAGGTAATCCATCACGCCTTTAGCGATAAAACGCTCACGAACACTCTCGTTAAAGGTGGCGGTTAATACGATAACCTTTTGCTGATTGTCTAGGACAAGATCGATTACTTCGCCATCTTGTGCGTCTGGTAAGCAGTAATCGAGTACGGCAAAATGAAAACTGCGATGTTCATCTAGTGCTTGCTGAGTCTCTGCGTAGGATTTACATCCGATGACATCACAACCTATGGCGCTCAACTGCTGGGTTAAATAGTTGCGATAAGCACGACTGTCTTCGACAACTAACACTTTATGACTCACCTGTTTCCCTTTTTATCGCAGTGTATGAATTAAGCATAACGGTATATATTGATACTTCTATTATAGAAAAGGAAAAGTGCTTCTTTCATTTTAGAGGTTGGTGATTGATCTAATAATTGTTTATACTGTTTTTATGTACAGTATTGGCATTTTTCTATGGTCGCTGAAAAAGTAAGAAAGATCATCCATGTTGATATGGACTGCTTCTATGCCGCAGTGGAAATGCGTGATAACCCTAGCTATCAAGGGCATCCTTTAGCCGTGGGGGGGCATGAGAAACAACGTGGTGTTCTGAGTACTTGCAACTATGAAGCGAGAAAGTTTGGTGTACGCAGTGCTATGCCGACAGGGCAAGCATTAAAGCTGTGCCCGCATTTATTAGTTGTTCCGGGAAGGATGCAGGTATATAAACAGGCTTCTCAGCATATCCGAGAGATTTTCTCTCGCTATACCGAGATCATTGAGCCTTTGTCTTTGGATGAGGCGTTCTTGGATGTGACGGATTCAATGCAATGCCACGGGTCGGCGACTTTGATTGCAGAAGCCATTCGCCGCGATATCTTTAATGAGCTTCAGTTGACTGCGTCAGCAGGAGTGGCTCCGGTAAAATTTCTGGCCAAGGTGGCATCGGATATGAATAAACCTAATGGTCAGTATGTCATTCCACCGGATAAAGTTCAGCAGGAAGTTGACAAACTGCCGTTGGAAAAAATTCCCGGAGTAGGGAAGGTAAGTGTCGAGAAACTCCATCAAGCGGGTTTTTATACTTGTAAAGACATTAAAAACGGTGATTATCGAGAGCTTTTATTACGTTTTGGTCGCTTAGGGGCGTCTTTGTGGAAAAAGAGCCATGGTATTGATCAACGTGAGGTGGTGGTCGAGCGAGAGCGTAAATCCGTTGGTGTCGAGCGGACTTTTAGCGAGAATATCATTACTTACGACGAGTGTTGGCAAGTGATTGAAAATAAACTGTTTCCAGAGCTGGAAACACGATTGACCAAAGCCTCACCCGAAAAGGCGATTATTAAGCAAGGGATTAAACTCAAATTTGCTGACTTTCAGCTGACCACGATTGAACATATTCATCCCGAGTTAGAGTTGAACTATTTCAAAGAGTTATTACGTGACATTCTTAAGCGCCAAAACGGTCGCGAGATTCGCTTACTGGGCTTAAACGTGATGCTTAAGCCCGAGGAACAGAGCAAACAGTTGAGTTTCTTCTGATGGTTATTTGTTATAGCTAGAGATTGCGTCCATGACCTGTTGATAAGGGTGAGAGGAAAGTTGGCCGAACCCTTCCATACTGCGAGCTTTGATTTTTGTAAACCAAGGTGTGGCGATACCACATAGAAATTTCGCTTTGAGGTTATCAGATAATGTGGACGATGATTTTTGTTGTAAAGGATTTAACCAGTTGGTGATGTCCTGACTTTTGATCTTAGGTCTAATACTGGCTGGCCATTCTTGGTGCTCTTTTCTGCATACGCTGCAATGCCCACACTTATGTGGAGCTTGATTATCAGAGAAATAACTGGCTAAAGCGTGACTTAAACAGGATTCAGATTTAAATAAACTTAACAGGTTATGGATACGCTCAACGTCACTGGTTTCTTTTGCTTTAAACAAATTGAAAAGCTGTTCACTTATTTGTTCTAACGACTGTTCGAGCGAGTTGACACGATAAACTTCCGTCATCAATTTACTTTCAAGCTCAATCCATCCGTTTTGGTGGAAATAATCCAATGCGGCGACTGCACGAGCGCGTTCTCCATTGTAGCTTTGCCATAATGCTTCAAAGTCGACTTGGCACCAAGTTCTCGCTTGAATTGAGCAGTTGAACAAAGCCTCGGTAAACTGGCGTCTCTCTCCCTCAAAACGAGCAATGATGTCTTGCTTGGCTATAAGGAATTTAAAGCGATAGTCGGCAAAATAACTGTATTGTGCAGTGATGATTTTTGCCATGTCCATATACACCAGCAAGGTTTTTAGTGGTAGTTGGCGAATGTTGCTCTCTGAAGATAAGCGAGATATCACCACTTCCCAGTTCGGTGCAGACGAAATAGCTTGTTGGATGACGTTGTGTATCTCAGTGTGTTCTGGCGTGTCACCATAGACAAAGTTTTCCAGAGTCGACACGCCATCTTCATTGGCGAGGAGAATGCACTGTGAGGATTTCCCGTCTCGTCCTGCTCGCCCGATTTCTTGTGCATAGTTCTCTATTGATTTGGGTAGATCAAAGTGAATAACGCGGCGGATATCAGATTTATCTACCCCCATTCCAAATGCAATTGTGGCGGCAATACACTCTGTGTGGCCGGACATAAAGTCTTGCTGGATACGCTCTCTGCTATTACTGTCTAGCCCTGCATGGTACGCCATAGCCTTAATACCTTTCTCAGCGAGTAGGTTAGCAATACGCTCAGCACTGTTTTGTTGAGTCACGTAGACGATGGTGGGTAAAGATTGTGCTTCGCAGAAAATGGATAGTAATGTTTGGTCTTTTTCTTCTTCACTACATGGGATAACAGAAATATCTAAGTTGGGGCGATAAAACCCTGTTACCGTAATATCCTCAGGTGCGATGTTGAATTTTTTACCCATGTCATCGAGTACAGCCTGCGTGGCTGTAGCGGTCAAAAGGAGAACTTGAGGAATAGAAAGTTCTTGTTGAAATTGAGGAAGCTTTAGGTAGTCAGGGCGAAAGTTGTGGCCCCATTCTGAGATACAGTGAGCCTCATCGACCACCATTTGTGAAATGCTTAGCTGAGACAAAAAGTGACGAAATCGTTCGTTTTTTAGTCGCTCGACTGACACCATAAGGATCTTAATCTCCCCATTTCGCACTTTTGTCATGATACTCTGCGTTTCTTCTCGGCTTTGGTTTGAGTTAAGAGACGCCGCCGAGATCCCCTTGTTATGCAAAAATTCGAGTTGATCTTTCATTAGCGCTAACAGTGGAGAAATGACCAAAGTCAGGTGAGGTAAGCACAAGGCAGACAGCTGATAGCATAATGACTTTCCTGAACCTGTTGGGAAAATAGCCGCGCAGGATCGACCACTAAGGACTTTGTCTATCACGGTATATTGCCCATCTCTGAGCTGTTCAAAACCAAATGTGGAACGTAGAGTCGAATCGATGATTTCTTGGTTGCCTGATGTCTGCATTTGCCTGTTACCAGTATGACGAGAATGTCTGACGTAGTATTCTAGAGGCATTAGACTGGAAGGAACATGATTTTAGTATGAATAAATCGGAGCTACTGCAAACCATACAGCTTGCCATGCAACAATCCCTTGAAGTTGCTCTGAGCTCAACCCAGCGAGCGATAGAGTCAGCGACCGATGAAGAAACTGTGCCCGAACATAAATACGATACGCTGGCATTGGAAGCGTCTTACCTCGCTCATGGACAGGCAATGCGTGTTCAGGAGTGTGAGCGAGAGTTGAGTGTGATGTCAGGTCTAAAGCTACCAGTACAGCCAGAACATGTCGGATTGGGGACGTTAGTTTGCCTTGTTGATCTAGATGATAACGGTCGTTGGTTCTTTGTTGTTCCATGCGCTGGGGGCTTGAAGGTAGAGCATCAACATCAGGAAGTCATGTTAGTGACTTTTGACTCTCCCCTCGGTCGAGCTCTAAAAGGAAAGTCGTTGGGCGATGATGTCGAGTATCAAGTGGGAAATACCACTTTTTGCTATGAGATAGAAACAATAATTTGACGCAACTAGGGTGAGTTTTTGTTAGGGTAACCCAGAGTCAATACGGTGAGATTAAAATGAAATACGGACTATTTACTATCTCGTTATTGGTGGCGAGTCAGGCGTATGCTGCTCAATGTAATGTCGATTTGAAGAATGATATTCGTCTTAATGACAAAACATTGGAAATCCACCAGAAAGGCGGTGATACGGCGATTGTCGATGCCGAAAACACCCTAACCATTCATGGTGAAGAGATCCCTCTTGATGCTTCTCAGCAGCAAGCTATTGCCGACTATCGCAGTAATTTGAACGATTATCTACCACGAGCAAAACAAATAGCTCAAGATGGTTTAGCGCTGGCTAATGATATTATTGATGATGTTGGTCAAAGCTTCGACGCCCCCGAGGCGTTTGATAGCGTCAAAGCTTCTATGCAGCAGTTTTACGCTGATATTGAAGCTCGTTATTACCAGAATGGTGATTTAATTTTGCCAGCAGACAGTTTTGCTTCACTGCGCGAAACTTGGACGGAAGACTTTGAAAGTGCGAAGAAGCTCTTTAATGAAGAGTTTATCACCAGTGCATTTAATGCGATGTCTGAAAAGATGCAGGTGGAAGGTGGTCTGAATCTGACAGAGATGGCAGATACTATGAGCGAGCTGAAAGAGCGCATTGCTAAGAGACTGGAGGCGCACTCAGTGGATGTAGAGAAACAGAGCCAAGAGTTTTGTGATTCGCTTGACAGCATGGCTGAGCAAGAGAAGGAATTGCATAAGAAAATTCCACAGCTAAAAGATTATCAAGTCTTTACCATCTAACCCTCAGATAAGAGAAGAGCGCCAAATGGCGCTCTTGTCGTTACTGGCTATTATTCATCTGAGTGAGCTTATCTCCAACTGGGCCTGAGAAGATGTAACCATCGTGCTCATCCCAGTTGATAGACCAAGTCATCACGCCCGCATAATTAGGATAGTTAAAGGCAGGAGTAACTGAGCCACAGCTGGTGCCTTTAGTCAGACAATCTAATGCATCAAGAATGTTTTGAGTCGGTGCTTGCCCTGAGTTCGCTGAGCTAGGACCTGATGGCAAGCCGATAGCGACTTGATCATCTCGAAGCGGCGCAAACTGAGAGCCATCGGCCAGCTCAAAGCCTTCAATCAGCATCTTAGATTGGGCAACCATCATATCGACTGAACCTTCAGCAGCACTACCTTGCGTGTAAGGGTTCGGCAGGCCACCATTGTTGTATAGCTGTACGTGGAGAAGATCTAGTGTACTGCGTGTGTCATTAATGACCGGAATGTACGCCCCCCAAATGCCACTGTAAGCCACGAATCCGCCTTGAACATAAGGGTGTTCTGGCGCCATAGTCAGGTACATATCCCCACCCATGTTTTGCTCGATTTGCAGTAGTGCTCGGCCTAAGCGTGCCTGAATTTGCGAGCCATGTACCAGATTAGATCCACTCTCTAAGTCGACATCAAGACCATCGAAACCCCATTCCTTGATGATGTCAGTCAAGCTAGAGACAAAGTTGGCTTCATCCTGATCAGTATTTAGAGTAATCGTGCCCTCAGCTCCCCCAAGAGAGAGAACGAACTTTTTACCTTTGGCTTGCAGTGCTGCCATATCTTGCTTGAATTGAGTTGGATTAAGAGCGGCACAACTGCTGTGGATATCGCCTGAATATAGGTTAAAGTGCACAGTACCATCGCTGTTACGATCATTGTCAGCGAAGGCGATATCGATCACGTCCCAAGCATCTGACATATCTGCCAAACGCATAGGGCAACCTGCACCGTTGACGAAATTATGCCAGTAACCTATCAGTTTATGTGTTTTCTCTGTTTGCTCTACGACAGTAATCGTTGCTGCGTCAGATGTGACCTCGCTATTGGCTGAGTCTGTGGCTTTGGCAGCAACGGTATAGCTACCTACCGCACCTGCGGTCCAGTTATAGCTGTATGGTGCAGTGATATCTGTACCGACAATCGATCCGTTCACTAAAAAATCGACCTGCGTCACGTTGGCAGACAGCGATGTTGCATCGGCGGCAAACTGGACCGATTTACCTAGCCCGACGGTTTGGCCCGCTGCTGGCGATGTCAATGCAACCACTAAATCTTGGTCACTGACTGTTACCGAAACCGTCGCTTCGCCCGTGTTGTTTTCATTGTCTGTCGCGACGGCTTTGAGGCTATTTAGGCCAACTTGAGTCGCTGTCCAACTCACCGTGTAAGGCGGCTGTGTCACTACACCGAGGCTGTTACTGCCTGCGAAGAATTCGACTTGGCTTACTGTCCCATCAGAATCCGAAGCGTCAGCAGTGAAACTGACGGTACTACCCGCAAGCAATATCTGATTGTCACTAGGGCTAGTGATGGTTACCGCTGGTGGTGTGGCACAAGCGCCTAAACCTGACCAAGCCTCCTCCCAATACTCACCTTGTCCAGGTTCGTAGGCCCAGGCGGAGCTTGAAGAGCACCAACCTGCAATGTCACAACGGTATTTTTGATTGTGGTTCTGTACCAACTGTCCCGCACTGTAGCTGGTGCCTGCGGTATAGGTTGGTAGCCCAGCACAGCCACCTGCTGCGCTGCTGTCGACAACCAGTGATACCTCTTGGGTTGAAGTCGTCTGGTTGTCGTTGTCTGTCGCTTTGGCCTTGAAGTTATGAGTGCCACTGACTGAGGTCCACGTGGTTTCATAAGGTGCGGAGGTGTCGCTGGCAATCAATTGTCCATCGACAAAAAACTCGACTTTATCAACACTGCCATCTGTGTCGGAGGCATTAGCACTTAATGTAAGAAGATCGCCTTCCGTCAATTGCTCGCTGCCTGAAGGGCTGGTTAAAGTGACAGAAGGAGGAATCGGTTCGCCAGCTAAGGTGACTCTGATTGAAACCTGCGTTTCTGAGCTTGCGTTTTCATTGTCGGTTGCAATGACAGAAATGGTGGTCGTTCCTACAACCGCTGTCCAATCTGTTTGATAGGGCGCTTGTGTGACCGTCGCGATGTTCTGGCCATCAACCAAGAAGGCCACTTGAGCGATGTTGCCATCGCTATCACTTGCGGAAGCCTGTATCGTGGTGACTGTGCCTTCGGGGATCTCGGCATTATTAACAGGAGAAGATATGGATACCTCTGGATCTGCGTTACCACCGCCAGTGTCACATTGCCCAAGATCTTTCCATGCTTGCCAATCACCGGAGTTGCTGACGGGGTCATTGCCCTGTGTCCAATGACTGGCTTGATAAGCATGGTTGGATGTCTGAACTAGATCTCCGGATGTGTAGACCGCAGTGCTATCCCAAACCGCCAAGCCAGCACAATCATAGGCGTGCGCTTGGTAGCTTAGCCCTAGCGCCGCGATGATGGCGCCTCTGAGCAGATTTGAACCCATTTTTCTCTCCCTCATGGATTTAGTAAACCAACTCATAACCAATAGCGAAAATGCTGAGCTTTGCTCGCTAACTTAATGATTATTTGGATTTTATTCGTCGGATATCACGGTGAAAATTGGTTGGATTCTTTCATTACATTGGTTGTTCGGCGCACTTCACGCTTCAATCTTTGCCTACTAATTGGTTAAAAATTCTTTGTATGAATTAATGTACAGCTTAATTTTCTATTTATTTGTCTTAATCTGGTTACTTAGTAACCTCATAGCTGGAGTGAATGAGAACTTTGTAATATTGTACTAGTCAACTAGTTTACAGGTGCAAGTTAAGCGGTATGGCACAAGCAGACAATTTTCAAACTCGTGAGCACTTTGGCTCTCGTTTAGGCTTTATTCTGGCGGCAGCTGGCGCTGCGGTTGGTTTAGGTAATATTTGGGGTTTCCCTACTCAAGCCGCCAGTAATGGTGGCGGGGCATTTTTGCTGGTTTATCTGGTGATGATTTTGGTGGTGGCGTTTCCAATGCTGGTGGTCGAAATGGCGATAGGTCGTCATGGTCAGGCTAACCCAGTGGATAGCATGCGCTCTCTCACCGTTAATCCTCTGGCGAAAAAGGTCGGTGGGCTTGTTGGATGGATAGGTTTAAGTGTGCCCAGCGCTGTGCTGGCGTTTTACAGTATTGTAGGTGGTTGGCTGATCTGCTTTTTGCTTGGTGCTGTGACTGATGTGATGGGCATGCAAGCTGCAAGTGCTTGGTTTAAGGGATTCAGTGTTGAGCGTAACCTGTTTGGTACAGTTGTTTTCTACGTGCTGACGATTCTCATCGTGCAGGGCGGGGTGAAACAAGGCATCGAGAAGTGGTCAACGCGCCTAATGCCTGCTTTGTTCGTTCTATTTGGCTTGTTGTTCGTCTATATCATGACTCAATCCGGTGCGATGGAAGGGCTTAAGCATTATCTTGTTCCAGATTTTGACAAGGTAATGGACCGAAAATTAATTCTTGCTGCAATGGGGCAAGGTTTCTTTTCTCTGACCATAGGTGGCTGCTCAATGCTGATCTATGGCTCATACCTCAGTAAGAAAGAGAACCTGCCTAAAATGGCAATGAATGTGACTCTGGTTGATACCGCGGTTGCTTTTATTGCTGGTTTAGTGGTTATGCCTGCGATGTTTGTGGCTATGCAAAAAGGCGTGCAGATCTACGCTGAGGATGGCTCTCTGCTCAGCTCAGATACCTTGGTTTTCACCGTATTGCCTTTGATGTTTGATAGCCTTGGTTTATTAGGCCAGCTATTTGCGATTGTGTTCTTCCTACTGCTGACGATTGCGGCACTGACTTCTTCCATCTCTATGCTGGAGTGTCCGGTCGCGCTAGTTGGTGAACGATTTAACACTAAGCGCAGTACCACAAGCTGGGCTCTAGGCGGTTTGATCGCACTGTTTAGTGTTGTGATTGTGTTTAATTTTGGTGCTTTATTTGGCTTGGTCGCGACAGTCGCGACTCAGTATTTACAACCTGCAGCAGCGTTGCTCTTCTGCTTGTTTGGTGGTTGGGTGTGGAGCCGTTACTCGAAAATCAAAGAACTCGAGCAAGGTTACCCGGAGTTTACTCAAGGATGGTTTGGAAAGCTTTGGCCTGTATACATAAAGTTTGTCTGTCCGGTATTGGTTGCCACAGTGATTTGGGCTTCATTCGGGTAACAGCCTGAACACGACACTATTTGATGTAAAAACCGCTGACCTTTTAAATGGGCAAGCGGTTTTTTGATTTATGCAGGAGAGTGGATTTGGCCTGTTGTGAGTGGCTCTAAATCCGAGTCGCTGATCTCTTCGATGAACTCTTCTACGACCTGTTCCACTTGCTGATCATCTTCGGCAAAATAAGCCAAATGAAACACGGCATCGCCTTCATTGACCAAGGGAAGTGTTTGCTGACCAATCACGATTCCCCCTTTATGGGCCTTGATTTCAATCTCACTGTGCCCTAGTGGTGCACTAATGAAGGCGAGAATTTGGCCCCTCACTACTTTTTCACCTAATGTCACAACGGTACGTAAAATGCCATCGCTTTCCGCTCTAATCCAACTGGTGGACTTGGCAATCACGGGCTCTGGCCGCTTTTTACGACTGGGCCTTAACATGCCAATGGCTTGCATCACACGTTTAACGCCAATGAATCCAGCATTAATACAAATGGGTTCAAATCGTAATGCCTCACCAGCCTCGTATGTCAACACTGGGATCCCGAGACGTTCGGCTTCACTGCGTAACGAACCATCCCGCAAAGGAGCGTCAACAATGACTGGCGTCGCAAAGGCTTGTGCAATACGCAACGTTTCTGGATTACTTAGGTCTGCCCGAATCTGAGGTAAGTTAGTACGATGAATCGCCCCCGTATGTAAATCAAGAATGTAGTCACAGCGTTTCGCGATCTGATTGAAGAAAGCGCTTGCCATTCGCGAAGCGAGTGAGCCTTTTTCACTGCCCGGAAAACAGCGGTTTAGGTCGCGTCTATCGGGTAAATAGCGTGATTTATGAATAAATCCGAACACGTTGACGATAGGTACAGCGATGACTGTACCTTTCAGTTTTTGTGCGTCAATGGTGTTGATGAGTTGCCGAACAATTTCTACGCCATTGAGCTCGTCGCCATGAATAGCCGCATTAACCATAAGAGTCGGCCCTGCGTACTTCCCGTTGATCACTTCAATTGGGATCGATAAGCGAGAATGGGTGTAGAGTTTGGCTGACTTGAGATCGAGCACTTTTCGTTGTCCCGGCAAGACTTGCTCGCCGAGAATCTCAAACACGCGGTTGTTTTTAGCCTTTGCCACGAGTTCTGGTCCTTTTAGTCGGGGCATTCTTTTCGATAAACTCGACGATCATGCCTGCAATGTCTTTACCTGTCGCAGATTCAATGCCTTCTAGCCCTGGTGACGAGTTAACCTCCATCACTAAAGGCCCGCGTTCGGATCTTAGTAGATCGACACCCGCGACATTGAGCCCCATAATTTTGGCTGCGGCAATGGCGGTACGACGCTCTTCTGGCGTAATTTTTATCAGTGATGCACTGCCACCACGGTGCAGGTTAGAACGAAACTCACCTTCTGCACCTTGACGTTTCATTGCTGCGATCACCTTGTCGCCAATGACAAAGCAGCGAATGTCTGCCCCACCAGCTTCTTTGATGTATTCCTGAACCATGATGTTGGCTTTCAAGCCCATGAAAGCTTCGACAACACTTTCAGCGGCTTTACGTGTTTCAGCCAGTACCACCCCAATGCCTTGAGTACCTTCCAGCAGTTTAATGACCACAGGAGCACCACCGACCATCTCGAGCAAGTCTTTAACATCATCGGGTTTGCTGGCAAAGCCCGTGATTGGCATACCTATCCCTTTACGTGACAACAACTGCATAGAGCGTAACTTGTCTCGTGAGCGAGTAATCGCAACAGACTCATTGACTGGATAAACACCCATCATTTCAAATTGCCGTAGTACGGCGGTGCCATAAAAGGTCACTGAAGCCCCAATACGTGGCACAATGGCATCAAATCCGGATAACTCTTCACCTTTAAAATGAATCTCAGGTTTATCGGAATTTATGTTCATATAGCAGCGTAGGGCGTCGATGACTTTGACTTGGTGCCCACGTTTCTGACACGCTTCAATCAAACGCTTAGTTGAGTACAAGTTTGCGTTGCGAGACAGAATACCGATTTTCATTGTTGGTTTTCCTCGAAAGGGACTAAAAACGATTGAACAGGGTCGACAATCAAACGATGGTGCATTGCAGTTCGACCTAACAACATGCGAAACGCCATATTTTCGCGATTGGTTAACGTCAACTCCGCTTTCCAACTTTGCTGACCGAGTCGGATTTCCGATTCAATCACATAGCGTGTTTCTTCATGACCTCCGGAATCTCGAACAGTTCGCTGGTCGATGACCTTAGCCTCGCACACTACTTCTTCAGTGGTATTACGCTGTTGTGGATGGATCCAAAACCTTACCCATAACTCTGTTCCTTTATTGAAGCTTTCAAGTTTAAAGGTATGCAGACAAGAAGTACGAGCACCGGTATCAATCTTGGCATTGATCTTCTCTATACCTAACCCAGGAAGACTTAAGGTTTCTCGCCAGCCCACTAGCTGTTTTTCGTTCATGGCATTTCATTTATATTCAGAGAGTAATTTAAGAGGCTCTGAGAACTGAGCATCTTGCGATATAACCAATAGCATGTATCGGTTACATAGGTTGAAGAGGGCAAGCTGGATTGCCTTAGGTGCTTCAACTGCGGCGACTGTATCAGCGAAGGTACGCTGGTGACTAACGAATAAAATTCACCGTAACGACAAAAATTAATTGTCGAACTAGGAAACAAAAAAGCCAGCAATGTCAGCTGGCTTTGGGGTATTTTTCGATGGGAAGAGCAGGTTAGGCTTTCTCTGGAATCGCTTCCAGTAGTGCGACCATTTGTTCCCAGAATAGTGCAACGGTATCGATTTTCACTTTCTCATCAGGCGAGTGTGGGAATTTGATCGTTGGGCCAAACGACACCATGTCCATATTCGGGTACGGCTCCTTAAACAAACCACATTCAAGGCCGGCATGGATAACCATAATGTTCGGCTTGTGGCCGTAAATGCCTTCATACATGTCACGGAAGATAGCCATGATTTCAGAGTCTGCATCTGGTTTCCAGCCTGGGTATGCGCCAGAGAAAACAATCTTAGCTCCTGCCAGCTCCGCTACGGATGTCAGCATGCTTTCAACTTGATGACGACCTGAATCAATCAGTGAACGAACTAAGCAAAGTACGTTGATCTTATCGCTCTCTGTGGTCACAACACCCACGTTCAGAGACGTTTCTACAACGCCTTCGATCTCGTCACTCATGCGGATCACGCCGTTAGGACAAGCATTCAGTGCAGCGATAAAACGTTGCTGATCAGCAATGGCCAGTACTTGCTCGCTGGTTTCGATGGCTTCGTTGAATGAAACGATGTCTGTTTCTACTTTTCCTAACTCCTGCTTCAGTAAGTCAGTGTAGAAGTTGAATAGTTCAGCAAGCTTAGCTTCATTTTCAGCAGGGATAGCGACAGTCACGAACGCTTCACGCGGAATCGCATTACGCAGGCTACCGCCACGGAATTCAATTAGGCGTAGATCCAATTCTTGTGCATGACCGGCTAGGAAGCGAGCAACGAGTTTGTTTGCGTTACCTCTGCCCGTATGGATATCACAACCTGAGTGACCACCTTTTAGGCCTTTCAAAATCAGTTGGCGAGTGACGTAACCTGCTGGGATTGCTTCACGTTTAATGTCGAACGTCATTTCTCCATCAATACCGCCCGCACAGCCCATGTAGACTTCACCTTCTTGCTCTGAGTCGGTATTGAGTAGAATTTCACCTTCAAGCCAGCCTGCTTCAAGACCAAAGGCTCCTGTCATTCCAGCTTCTTCATCAATAGTCAGAAGTACTTCAAGTGGGCCGTGTTTGATGTCTGTGGAGGCCAGTACCGCTAAGCATGATGCCATCCCCATACCGTTATCAGCGCCTAGTGTGGTGCCTTTGGCTGTAACCCATTCACCGTCTATGTATGGTTGGATAGGATCTTTAGTGAAGTCATGTTCCGTGTCTTCATTTTTTTGCGGCACCATATCAATATGAGCTTGAAGAACCACGCCTTTCTTATTTTCCATGCCAGGGGTTGCTGGCTTTTTAATGAAAACATTGCCCGTTGGGTCTCGACGCACATCGAGGCCTTGCTCCATTGCCCAATTTACAATGTACTGAGCTAATGCTTCTTCATGTTTAGAAGGGTGTGGGATAGAGCAGATCTTATCGAAAAACGGCCATAAAGGTGCAGGTGATAAGTTGCTGATTTCAGAATGGAATTCAGACACGGATGACTCCTTGATGATAATAACGCCAGATCTTATTAGGTAATGTTGCTAAATGAGTAGCACAAAAATCTGGATCTGGCCTATTGAGTAGAGGGGCACAGAATAGCACTACGTGACACAAGGTAGTAGTCAAAGCGGAAACGAAATGTTTCGTTGTCATCACATAACGTGGATTCTGTTATTTATGTTTGTGAGACTCTATTCTTATTGAGCGTAATAAAATTAAAGATATTGCTGATATTTGTGTAATTAAATTACAATATTGGCTTGATATAAGTCATTTTTTGAATTTTATGTGACTTTAATCACTTTTATTGTTGTAATTTATTTTCTTTGGGGTATATTAGTAACCAGCTTCGAAAGTGAAGAGAAAATGCTCAAAGGATGAGTCCGATTTGTCGCCTCCATGGAACCGAGAAATCAATATTTGTTATCTGTTTTAATTGATTTAGAAGGTGATAGTTATGAAAGGTTTACCAAGTGCAACATTCTGGCTAAACAGCTCTGTTTATACTGGCAATTTTGCATACCCAACAAGCTTCGGTTACTAATCGAGTTTGTGACTCTCGAACAAGTTTGTTCACCCCTATATTGGAATTTTATTACAGCGCCTAATTTGCTGAGATGATTCAACCGCCACTCAAATTGAGTGGCGTTTTTTTATCGTGAGAAAGCACATGGCCAATACTTCCATTTCCTCAACTTTTCCCGACGGGTAAAACTCATCCTTATAATTGCCTATCCAGCATCCAATTCTTAAGCCTTAGCTCTATGTAACTTTACGACATGGTAGAAAAATCACCGTTTACAATATCTGGCATTCATTCTTATTACTTATTGAACTTAAAGTATTTTTCACCGGTGTTAATAAAATTAATCCTTCTAAAGCTAAATTTTACAGATAGAAATGTTTATTAGAGCCGTAATTCTATCTGGAATTTGATATTTGGAGACTCTATAATCCCGCCAATCGATTACGCAACCGTTTACTATTACTCCTTTGGAATTCGATTATGTTCGAAAAAATATTCAAGCTCAGTGAACACGGAACGAATGTAAAAACTGAGATCATTGCAGGTATCACGACTTTTCTGACCATGGCTTACATTATTTTTGTAAACCCAGCTATCTTGGCAGATGCAGGCATGGATCGTGGTGCTGTGTTTGTTGCTACCTGTCTGGCAGCAGCTATCGGCTGTTTTATCATGGGCTTCGTGGCGAACTACCCAATTGCTCAAGCACCAGGAATGGGGCTCAACGCCTTTTTCACCTATGCTGTTGTGTTAGGTATGGGGTATACATGGCAAGTGGCTCTAGCGGCAGTATTTGTATCCGGTGTGCTATTCATTCTATTGAGTGTGTTTAAGATCCGAGAGTGGATCATAAACTCCATCCCACTTTCTTTGCGCACGGGTATTTCGGCGGGTATTGGCTTGTTCTTGGCATTTATCGCGTTAAAGAATGCAGGTATTGTGGTTGATAACCCGGCGACGCTTGTTTCTCTTGGCTCGATTACTTCATTATCTGCAGTACTAGCTTCAATTGGCTTCTTCCTGACTATTGCACTGGTTCATCGTGGCGTAAAAGGCGCGGTGATGATCGCTATTTTGGCGGTTACTGGCTTAGGTTTGGCGTTTGGTGATGTGCAATGGGGTGGCATCATGTCAACACCACCAAGCATTGCTCCGACCTTCATGCAGTTGGATTTTTCTGCAGTATTTGAGATCGGTATGATTTCAGTGGTTTTTGCTTTCCTTTTCGTCGACTTATTTGATACTGCAGGCACGCTAGTGGGTGTGTCTCAAAAAGCTGGTCTGATGGATAAAGATGGTAAAATTCCTCGTCTGAATAAAGCTCTTCTTGCTGACTCAACTGCTACTTCGGTAGGTGCTCTGTTGGGTACGTCAAACACGACTTCTTACATTGAGAGCGTATCCGGTGTTGCCGCTGGTGGTCGCACAGGTCTAACCGCTGTTGTAGTTGGTATTTTATTCCTACTTGCTCTATTCTTCTCGCCATTGGCTGGTATGATCCCTGCGTATGCGACGGCTGGTGCGCTATTTTATGTGGCTATTCTGATGTTATCTGGTTTGGTTAGCATCGATTGGCGAGACTTAACCGAAGCTGCACCAGTGGTGGTGACTTGTTTGCTGATGCCGCTGACTTTCTCTATCGCAGAAGGGATCTCGTTGGGCTTCATTGCTTACGCAGCAATTAAATTATTCAGTGGTAAAGGTCGTGATGTTTCGCTCAGCGTATGGGTTATGTCAGCAATCTTTATCTTCAAGTACATTGTTGCTTAAAAACTTCAATAAGGGCTTGTGAAATCAACCAAGCGTTGGCTCCACAGGCCCTCAACTTTTTATAATTAGGTTTATTACAATGAGTAAGAAATTCGTTATTACTTGGGATCAAATGCACGCTTATTGTCGTGAGCTAGCTGAGCAGCAAATGCCTGCTGAGCAGTGGAAAGGTATCTGGGCAGTGAGCCGTGGTGGTCTTGTTCCAGGTGCAATTCTGGCTCGTGAATTAGGTATTCGTTACGTTGATACCATTTGTATTTCTAGCTACGATCACGATCATCAGCGTGATATGAGTGTGCTAAAAGCGCCAGAAGGTGATGGTGAAGGTTACCTGATCGTAGAGGATTTAGTCGATAGTGGTGATACTGCACGCAAACTTCGTGAACTTTACCCTAAAGCAAAATTGATTGCGGTATGTGCTAAGCCATCAGGTGCTGCGCTATTGGACGATTATGTTGTGGACATTGCTCAGGAAACTTGGATTGAGCAGCCATGGGATATGTCTATTCAGTACATTGAACCTATTAACCGCAAGCAAAAGTAATCTCTGTTTGTTGAGTTTAAAAATGACCCTTATGGGTCATTTTTTGTTTATGCCTATTGATCCGCTTTACCTAGTTTACTTATGCTGGTTTTTTAATGACTTATTCGTCACTTTTTGCCAATTAATAGGTTGAACATTGATGAGTGCCTGCCTTTTGAGGCGACACGGGTATACAATATAGGAAATTATTTAAACTAGGCGTCATTATGTCTGAAGAAGTGAGCAAAAACCTGTCAGAAACACTGTTCACCAACCATAAGCAAGCGCGAGAAACGTCCTCATTAACTCAATACATGCCCAGTAGCCAAGAATTACTAGACAAGCGGCGTGAAGAAGAGGGCTTTAAGTGGTACCGAAATCTGCGTCGTATGCAGTGGGTATGGCAGGGATTAGATCCTATTGAAATCGAAGCTGTTCTGGCAAAAATCGCCTCTTCTAAACATTCAAGGACTCATGATGAGTGGCTGGATACCGTCATGGGCTATCACAGCGGTAACTGGACTTATGAGTGGACCAAGCTGGGGATGCTGCATAACAAGCGCTCTCATGAACTCAAGGGTGAAGAAGCCGCGGATGAGCTGTTCAATGCGTCCTTGTGTTTTAGTATTGCCGGTTACCCCCATTTGAAAAACGATAACTTAGCTATACAGGCTCAAGTACTGGCTAGCAATGCTTATACAGAAGCGGCAAAGAAAACAAAATATATCGTTAAGCAAATTGAAATTCCTTATCAGAACAAGCGCATTATTGCTCATCTTCATCTAACGAAAACGGATAAGCCTCAGCCTGTCGTAATCGTCAGCGCAGGGTTAGACAGCTTGCAAACTGACTTGTGGACGTTATTTCGCGATCACTTAGCCAAGAAAGACATCGCGATGTTGACTGTTGATATGCCCTCGATTGGCCATAACAGTCACTGGACGCTCACAGAAGATACTTCGTGTCTGCATCAAGCGGTACTTAATGAGCTGTTTAATATTCCATGGGTAGATCATCACAGGGTCGGTTTGATTGGTTTCCGTTTTGGTGGCAATGCCATGGTTAGACTTTCATTCATGGAACCGGATAAGTTAAAAGCTTGTGTGAGCTTGGGTGCGCCGATTCACGATGTATTAGCATCACCAAAGAAACTGAAAAAAATGCCGAAAATGTACCTCGATGTACTGGCTTCACGATTGGGCAAAAATGTTGTCGACGTCAACAGTTTGGCGGGTCAGTTGATGGCTTGGTCACTTAAGGTTCAAGGCATTTTATCTAACCGTAAAACTAAGGTCCCTATTCTGGCAATGAGTCTCGAAAACGATCCTGTTTCTCCTTACAGTGATAATCAGCTTGTTGCCTTGTTCAGCGACTATGGGAAAGCGAAGAAAATCAGTGCAAAAACAATTACACAAGGATATGAGCAATCCCTCGATTTGGCGATTAAGTGGTTGGAGGACGAGCTAATTAGATGACAAATCTAATAAATTAGGCAACACTCATATAAGGGCAATACCCAAACTATGCAGTCCTGTTTATTTGCTCGTCATAACTACAACGAATAATCACAACAGATTTTGAATATGGAGATTCATTATGTCTGAACAGCCAAAGAGTCCAACTCATTACCGTTTGTTGTCTACACTGAAGGCCATTGGCCCTTATCTGAGAGAGCCTCAATGTGAAGAAGGACGATACTTGTTCGATTGTCTTTCTGTGTGTGTGAATGACAAAAAGTCGCCGGAAGAAAGAGAGTTCTGGGGATGGTGGTTAGAACTTGAACAACAAGGGCAAACATTCGCAGCTCGCTACCGCACTGGCCTCTACGATGGAAAGGGTGATTGGGTAGACGAGAAATTGCCTAAAAAAGCCATTGAAGAAGTATTTCGTACCCAAGAAGGTTTTCACCAAAAACTGCAGGAAACTCTAAAGACTCAATTCGGTATGAATGTCGATTTGCACAAGGAATCGGTTGAATTCGTCTAATTCTTTCCTCTTTATCATTTTCTCAAATAAAAAGGCGCTTAACGGCGCCTTTTCTGCTTGTGAATTTATGTTTTGATTGTTAAAACATCATGTCTAATAGCTAATTTGTCTCAGATTCTTGCGGTTATGCAGTCTGATGAGTAATTGGTGAACTCTTTATTTTCATAGCAGAAAGACAATGAATCAAAAATGCGGACAAGCAACACAGCGTCAAACTGTGGTTGTGAAACTGGGTACCAGTGTATTAACTGGTGGCACTTTGGCATTAGACAGAGCTCATATGGTTGAGCTAGCCCGCCAGTGTGCAGAGCTGAAAAAACTGGGCCATTCTGTGGTCATGGTATCGTCTGGCGCAATTGCTGCTGGGCGTGAGCACCTAGGTTACCCCGCATTGCCCAACTCTATGGCCAATAAACAATTGCTCGCGGCTGTTGGTCAAAGCCAATTGATCCAAACTTGGGAAGCTTTGTTTGGTATTTACGGCATTAAGATTGGCCAGATGTTGTTGACGCGGGCAGATATGGAAGACCGTGAACGGTTTTTGAATGCTCGGGACACCATTAATGCCTTAGTGGATAACAATATTATCCCTATTGTTAATGAAAATGACGCAGTCGCGACCAGTGAGATCAAAGTCGGTGATAATGACAACTTATCTGCGCTGGTTGGTATCTTGTGTGGCGCTGATAAATTGCTGTTACTGACCGATCAGAAAGGACTTTTCACGGCGGATCCACGCAAGGAACCAAGTGCTGAGCTGATAAAAGAAGTGAAAACCATTGATGATACATTGCGTAAGATCGCTGGCGGGAGTGGCACGACTTTAGGTACTGGTGGTATGGCCACTAAGTTACAAGCTGCGGATATTGCCCGCAGGGCAGGCATAGAAGTCATTATTGCCGCAGGCAGCGCTCCCAATGTGGTGTTTGATTCATTGGGTGATGAGCCTCAAGGTACTCGTTTCCTGCCAATTGAAGAAGCATTGGAAAGCCGTAAGCGATGGATTTTGGCTGGACCAGCGGCATCTGGCGATATTGTAATTGATGACGGTGCGGTGAAGGCTGTGATTGATAAAGGCAGCAGTTTATTAGCGAAAGGTGTAACTCAGGTGAGTGGCACATTTGCTCGCGGTGAAGTTGTAAGAGTGACAGACCAAACAGGCAGCTTAGTTGCACGTGGAATTTCCAGTTACTCTAGCCAAGACATGGCAAAGATCATCGGTAAGCACAGTAAAGATATTTTGGGAATTTTGGGTTATGACTATGGCAGCGAAGTGCTGCATCGTGACGATATGGTTGTGATTCAGGAGTAATTGAGGGAAAAATTGTGGAACTGATTTCGATGGGGAAAGCGGCGAAAGAGGCGGCTTTTCAACTAGCGACCGCGTCAACGGCGCAAAAAAACCATGCATTGGCTATCATTGCTGATGAGCTTGAAGCCAATGCTGAGACAATTCTGGCGGCGAATGCTAAAGATATTGAATTAGGCCGCAAAGCGGGGCTGACAGAGGCATTACTCGATCGCCTTTTGCTTAACGACACTCGCTTAGCGGGGATCGCCAACGATGTACGTAACGTCATTGGACTCAATGATCCTGTCGGCAGTGAAATAGACAGCAAAGTACTTGAAAATGGTATGTCTTTATCTCGTCGCCGAGTGCCTCTCGGTGTGGTCGGGGTCATTTATGAGGCGCGTCCAAATGTGACCATTGATATTGCTGCGTTGTGTCTGAAAACGGGAAACGCAAGCATTCTTCGTGGTGGTAAAGAAACCTTCTTCTCCAATATGGAACTGGTAAAGGTGATCCAATCGGCGCTTGCCAAAGCCGAATTGCCTGCGGCGGCAGTTCAATACATTGAAAAGCCAGACCGTGAACTGGTGTCTCAATTGCTAAAGCTGGATGACTACGTTGATATGATCATTCCACGAGGCGGGGCAGGGCTACACAAAATGTGTAAGGAAAACAGCACAATCCCTGTCATTATTGGTGGTTTCGGTATTAGCCATGTGTTTGTTGATGAAAGTGCTGATTTGGAAAAATCCCTTGAAGTGATAGAAAACGCGAAAGTGCAGCGTCCTTCTGCTTGTAATGCCTTAGACACCTTGCTAGTGCACCAAAATATTGCCTCAGAGTTTTTACCTATGCTCATCGCGAAAATGCAGGATAAGGTCACTTTTGTCGCAGAGCCTAAAGCAAAAGCATTGATGCAAGAAGCAAAAGACATTCGCGACAGTGCTGAGGGGGATTTCGATACCGAGTGGTTAAGTTACACATTGGGCGTCAAAGTGGTTGAAGATGTGAAACAGGCCATTGACCACATGCGGGTTCATAACGCGAGTCACTCCGATGCAATCATGACCAATAGCTTAGAAAACTCAGAGTTATTTATCAATTCTGCTGGTTCGGCAGCGGTTTATGTTAATGCTTCTACTCGTTTTACTGATGGTGCTCAGTTCGGCTTAGGGGCGGAAGTGGCGGTATCGACTCAGAAGCTACATGCCCGTGGACCGATGGGATTAGAAGAGCTCACCAGCTATAAATGGGTAGGGAAAGCAAACTATCTACCGCGTAGTTAACAAAACTCAGTAATCTTGAAATGAAAAGGGGCGATTTCGCCCCTTTTGCTTTTCTTCGCTTAAGCAAATCCGCTAAACTAGCAGCGATATACTCAAGTGACTTCGCTACGAGCTGACAGCTTATCCTGAAAGAGATTCTCATTCTTCTTGGTATTGAATTATGTGTTTTCATCCCCTGTAGTAATAAGATGAGGTAACGAGGTTTCTTGAGTATATGATGGAGGTGATATGCATTGTCCTTTTTGCTCTGAGAATGACACTAAAGTGATCGATTCTCGTCTGGTGGCTGACGGCCATCAGGTTCGCCGTCGCAGACAGTGTCTGGCCTGTAGCGAACGCTTTACTACATTTGAAACGGCTGAGTTAGTAATGCCTCGCGTAATTAAATCAAACGGAAACCGTGAGCCCTTCAATGAAGATAAGATGGTTGGTGGTTTGCAACGCGCCTTGGAAAAACGTCCAGTGAGTGCTGATTCTGTTGAACTGGCGATTAGTATGATTAAATCTCAGTTGCGCGCTACAGGTGAGCGTGAAGTACCAAGCGAAATGATTGGTAATTTGGTCATGGACCAGCTTAAAGAGTTAGACAAAGTAGCCTATATTCGTTTTGCATCTGTTTATCGCAGTTTCGAAGACATTCGTGAATTTGGTGAAGAAATCGCCAAACTGGAAGATTAACGGTTAACTTGACCATGTCGGAATTCACTTCTCAAGATTACCAAATGATGTCGCGTGCTATTGAAATAGCCAAAGGCGGTATCTACACCACTGCACCTAATCCCAATGTTGGGTGTGTCATTACCCTTAATGGCCAGATTGTTGGTGAAGGCTTTCATTATCGGGCCGGAGAACCTCATGCTGAAGTGCATGCGCTGAGAATGGCGGGTGAACAGTCTGTTGGCGCGACAGCGTATGTCACGTTGGAGCCGTGTTCTCATTATGGGCGAACGCCTCCTTGTGCGGAAGGGTTGATTAAAGCCAAGGTGGCGAAAGTAATCTGTGCAATGGAAGACCCCAACCCTCAAGTTTCTGGACGTGGCATTAAAATGTTGCGAGAGGCGGGCATTGAGGTGCTGGTGGGGTTACTAGAAAGCGATGCGCACGCACTCAATCCTGCCTTCATTAAACGAATGCAAACTGGGATGCCATATGTGCAGTTGAAAATGGCGGCGAGCCTAGATGGTCAAACGGCACTGAGTAATGGTCAGAGCCAGTGGATCACGTCTCCACAGGCAAGACAAGACGTGCAGAACTACCGTGCTCAAGCGGGAGCCATCTTATCGACCAGCAAAACCGTCATTGAGGATAATGCGTCATTGAATGTTCGTTGGTCTGAGTTACCTGAATCTGTGCAAGTTAAGTTGCCCGAGAGTGAAGTCCGTCAACCCGTGAAAGTGATCATGGATCGTCAAAACCAACTAACTGCGGATCTTAAATTGTACTCGACTGATGGCAAAAGAATTGTTGTGTCTCAACAAGGTGACTTGGCACCTTTACTCAATGAGGCTAATCAGATCGATTTAACATCCACATTTGAAAAGTTAGCTGCTCACCACAATATTAATCATCTCTGGGTTGAAGCGGGGCCGACTTTAGCTAGCAGCCTAATCAATGAAGACTTAGTTGATGAACTTGTGCTCTACCTAGCACCTAAGATTATGGGTAGTGATGGCCGAGGTTTATTTGGTGAACTAGGGCTTGAGTCGATGGCGGAAGTCATTGATTTAGACATCCAAGATGTCAGGCAAGTCGGTGAGGATATCCGCATTGTCGCCCGCCCTAAAAAGAAAGAATCGTAATTATGTTTACAGGAATTATTGAAGCTGTTGGTACGCTGACAGCCATTACCCCTAAAGGTGAAGACATTAGTGTTACTGTTGATGTGGGTAAGCTGGATATGTCCGATGTTAAGTTGGGCGACAGTATCGCGACCAATGGTGTGTGTCTCACGGTCGTGGATTTTACCTCGACTAGCTATAGTGCAGATTTGTCGCTCGAAACGCTGAGTAAAACCGGATTTACCGATTATCAGGTCGGAGGTAAGGTCAACCTTGAGAAAGCCATGCTGCCGACCACTCGATTTGGCGGACACATCGTTTCTGGTCATGTGGATGGCGTTGGTGAGATTATTGAACGCAATCAAGTAGGTCGAGCGATTGAGTTCTGGGTCTCCATGCCTGAAGAACTGTCAAAGTATGTGGCAGAGAAAGGTTCTGTCACCGTTGATGGTATCAGTTTGACGGTGAATGATCTGCGCAAGAATGCTTTCAAACTGACTATAGTGCCGCATACGGGGGAAGAAACGACCATCGCAGATTTTCACGTTGGACGAAAAGTGAATTTGGAAGTGGACGTATTAGCTCGTTATATGGAGCGTTTACTGACCAGTCAAAAAGAGCAGCCAGAATCGCGTTTGACTATGGAGTTTCTCCAGCAAAACGGTTTTGCATAAATTAACCGACGCCCAGCCTAAAACGCTGGGCGTTGGCACAGAATAAAGTCGCCAAGAGCCCAGATAACAGGAACAGAGAAATGCCAATTAGTACGCCTCAAGAAATCATCGAAGACATCCGCTTAGGTAAAATGGTCATCCTGATGGATGATGAAGATCGTGAAAATGAAGGCGATCTGATCATGGCTGCCGAACATGTCACGCCGGAAGCGATTAACTTTATGGCGACTCATGGTCGTGGCCTGATTTGTTTGACCATGACTAA
Organism: Vibrio sp. Isolate24; assembly: GCF_022398215.1. Classification (NCBI taxonomy): domain Bacteria; kingdom Pseudomonadati; phylum Pseudomonadota; class Gammaproteobacteria; order Vibrionales; family Vibrionaceae; genus Vibrio; species Vibrio sp. Isolate24. The sequence goes on along the minus strand of NZ_JAKEUU010000001.1, from coordinate 1,565,392 downwards.
AGAGCGCTGTGAGCGACTTGGCTTACCTCCTATGGTTCAGGATAACAATGCTCAGTACACTACAAACTTCACTGTGTCTATTGAAGCGGCAGAAGGGGTTACCACGGGCATTTCTGCCGCTGATCGTGCTCGTACTGTACAAGCAGCGGTGGCCAAAGACGCTAAGGCTGCTGACTTAGTCCAGCCTGGGCATATTTTCCCGCTTGCCGCGCAGGAAGGTGGAGTGTTGACTCGCGCAGGCCATACCGAAGCGGGGTGTGATTTGGCGCGTTTAGCTGGCCTTGAACCTTCAGGCGTGATTGTTGAAATCCTCAATGATGATGGCACCATGGCTCGACGCCCAGATTTAGAAATCTTTGCTGAAAAACATGGCATTAAGTTGGGGACGATTGCTGATTTAATTGAGTACCGCAACAACACTGAAACCACCATTGAGCGTGTTGCACAGTGCAAGCTGCCAACAGAATATGGTGAATTTGAGTTGGTCACATTCCGTGACACGATTGATAATCAGATTCACTATGCCCTTTGCAAAGGAGAGGTTAACGGTCAAGTCCCATTGGTGCGAGTGCATTTGCAAGACACCTTTACGGATCTACTGCGTAGTGATCGCAATGCAGAAAGAAGCTGGACGCTGGACAAAGCCATGAAACGCATTGGTGAAGAAGGTGGTGTTCTGGTGATCCTAGGGAATGAAGAGTCTACTGAATTGCTCATTCATCGCGTAAAAATGTTTGAAGCTCAGGATAAAGGCGAAGCGCCGACTTTGGCTAAGAAGCAGGGGACATCACGACGTGTAGGCGTAGGTTCTCAGATCCTAGCTGATTTGGGTGTGCATGACATGCGCCTGCTTTCGTCAACCAATAAGAAATACCACGCACTGGGTGGTTTTGGCCTCAATGTGGTCGAATACGTTTGCGAGTAAGCAGGGCGAATATTTGTAGATAACTTCGGAAGGCAGTAGGTGACGAACCTATTGCCTTCTGTGTTTTTTAGAGCCATTCAGCTAATTGAGTAATGCTAAATTTCCATTAGATATTGCTCACAGATTTGTGCTAGAATCCGGCGATTCTCACTTGATGAACATAGTTAAAGGAAGGCTTATGAAAGTGATCGAGGGTGGCTTCCCAGCGCCAAACGCAAAAATTGCTATCGTTATTTCTCGTTTCAACAGTTTTATTAACGAAAGTCTATTGTCTGGTGCAATCGATACTTTAAAGCGTCATGGACAAATCAGCGAAGATAACATCACTGTTGTTCGTTGTCCGGGTGCGGTTGAACTTCCATTGGTCGCTCAGCGCGTAGCAAAAACAGGCAAGTTTGATGCGATTGTATCATTGGGCACTGTTATTCGTGGCGGCACACCTCATTTTGACTATGTTTGTAGTGAATGTAACAAAGGCCTTGCGCAAGTGTCTCTGGAATACAGTCTTCCAGTGGCGTTTGGTGTATTGACCGTTGATACAATTGACCAAGCTATCGAGCGCGCAGGAACCAAGGCTGGTAATAAAGGTGCAGAGGCTGCACTAAGCGCACTTGAAATGATTAACGTTTTATCAGAAATCGATTCCTAATGGGGGCCAGTGTGAAACCAGCCGCACGTCGTAATGCACGTCGATTCGCTCTACAAGCGATCTACTCATGGCAAATTACTAAAGAGAATGTTGCCACTATTGAAGAGCAGTTTTTATCTGGTGGTAAGTATGATGAAGAAGAACATCATGCGGCAGAACCAGCGCTTGTTGCACCAGATACTGACGTTGCATACTTCCGTGACCTGCTAACAGGTGTTGTGCTAAGTCACACAGAGCTAGACAGCAAGATTCGTCCTTATACGGCACGTCCAATGCAAGATTTGGATATGATGGAGCTGGCTTTGCTTCGTCTTGCAATGTATGAAATGACACGTCGTGAAGATGTGCCATACAAAGTGGTGATCAACGAAGCTATCGAGCTAGCGAAAGTGTTCGCTGCGGAAGAGAGCCACAAGTTTGTCAATGGTGTGCTGGATAAAGCCGCACCGCACGTTCGCAAAAAATAAGCCGAATTGATAGAAAAAGGTCAGCACACGCTGACCTTTTTTATGCCTAACGTTACATTGAGTACTATGTCTGGTGAATTTAATTTAATCGAAAAGTATTTTGTCGGCCGTCAGCCTTCGCGTAAAGATGTCCTATTAGCTGCTGGGGATGATTGTGCTTTAGTCAAAGTGCCGGAAGGGCTGTCCGTTGCGATCAGTACGGACACCTTAGTTTCGGGGACGCATTTTCTCGCTGATGCCAACCCGGCTTGGGTCGCGCACAAAGCACTGGCTTCCAATATTAGTGATTTAGCCGCAATGGGAGCCACACCAGCTTGGGTCTCGTTTGCATTGACGATGCCAGAAGCTGATGAAGCATGGTTAGCCCCTTTCTGTGAGGCGTTCTTTGAACTCGCAAACTATTATGGGATTCAACTGATAGGCGGTGATACGACTAAAGGGCCGTTGAGCTTAACACTGACGGTGCAAGGTTTGGTTGATCCTGATAAAGCTTTACGTCGTGATGGTGCTCAGGTCGGAGATTGGATTTACGTAACGGGAGATTTAGGGGATAGTAAAGCGGGGCTGGATGTGATTCTTGATGCGACACAGCGCACAAAGCCATTTGCGAAGGAGCTCGAGCAGCGCCATTATCTGTCTACACCTCGTGTTTTGGCTGGCCAGGCTTTGCTTAATTTAGCAAGTTCAGCAATTGATATTTCCGATGGCCTTATTTCTGATTTAAAACATATTCTCAAATGCTCTTCTGTTGGAGCAAGCCTTGACGTTGCTTTGTTACCTGTCTCTAATGAGTTGATTCAATTCTCTGGTTCATTAACCACAGCTCAACAATATGCTTTGTCTAGTGGAGAAGAGTACGAATTGTGTTTTACTGTACCAGAGCAAAACAAAGGCTCAATTGACAGTGCGCTCGCCCACTGCGGAGCTAAAATCAGCTGTATCGGTCAGATTCGTCCGGAAGGGACGTTTGATCTGCATCATCAGGGACAGGCATTAGATTGGGCCCTACAAGGCTATGACCATTTCAACCACAATAAGTAATTTCATGACAAACCCACTATCATTTATTTCTCTTAAAAACCCTTGGCATCTGCTGGCAACAGGCTTTGGCAGTGGGTTATCCCCTATAATCCCTGGTACGATGGGGACTTTGGCTGCAATTCCATTTTACTTACTTTTGGTTCAGCTTCCCTTGCCTATGTATATTGTTGCGGTAATCGCCGCTTGTTTTATAGGTATCAAGGTATGCCAAGTGACATCGGATGACATGGGGGTTCATGACCATGGGGCCATTGTGTGGGATGAGTTTGCGGGCTTTTGGATCACTATGTTGGTCGTACCGTTGTTTCAACAGTCAAGCACTGATTGGAAATGGCTATTAACAGGGTTTGTTCTGTTTCGTTGCTTCGATATGATTAAGCCATGGCCTATCAGTTGGTTGGATGCTCGAGTACATGGTGGTTTCGGCATTATGCTCGATGATATTGTGGCTGGTGTGATGGCGGGGATCGCGCTTTACTTGGTCGGTAAGTACGCCGGCTGGCTAGTTTAGGAGCTATTTCTCATCCAATCATGTTTTAACTATGAACATAAAAATTGAAAAGGGTTGGTATTTATACCAACCCTTTGAATCATTTAATCTACTTCAGCTTTTCTAGATCCGCTTCGATTTCTGTGATTTTGCTTGAGACCACTTTCTCTAAGTGGCGCAGGTCAGAAAGAATTTTCTGTTTTATATCCACTTCAGCCAGCTGCTCTGGTTTAGTCAGTTTATTCAGCTCATCAATTACCAAGGTTAGGTTACGATTGATTTCTGTCACTTCCTTGTATTTATGGCTGCCACCATCAACAAGAACGTTTTTAACCTGGCGAGGGTATTTGAACTTCACGCTCTTAGCGAACAGTTCCCCTTTCTGCTTGTGGAAATAGATCTTTAACACATCCTTGTGCGCTTCTTGGCGTAGTGAATAGCGCTCAATCTGTTTAGGATCTTGAATACCTAAACCAGTGAGGTGTGGAAACATAGGCTACCTCTTTGTGTTGATTCAAAATCACCCTGTGGACTTATGCTCAGGGTGTACAAATATTGTTAACATCAATAATGTAGCAGCCTAATCACGTTGTAGATAGCTGATTTTTAGAGCGCCTGTGCAACTTGTGGGCAAGATCGCTAAGGGGCGAGCTCTGCCACATTCGCGATTAGGCTTTCTCTCAATTGGGCTTCTTGCTCTTCAGTCAGTTTTCCGCCTTGTTCACTGGTAATAATAAATAAGTCTTCCGCTCGTTCGCCGATAGTAGTGATTTTGGCGGCGTGGAGGTGAAGGGAGAGGTCAGCAAAGGTCGCTCCTACCGTGGCGAGCAATCCGGGGGTATCTAAGGCGACAAACTCCATTAATGTGCGTTTTTTGCTTTTTGTTGGCAGAAAATCTACGCACGTTTTTACCTTAAAGTGCTGTAAGTTCCTTGGTACGCGGCGGGTTTTTATCTTGGTTGGGCGCCCGTCTTGCAGTACGTGCATTAAGTGCTTAATGACTGCTTTGTGTCGGTTCTCATCAATTACTTGTCCATGTTGGTCCAAGACCATAAAGGTGTCCAGAACATAGCCATCTTTACTGGTCATTACCTGTGCATCGTGCACATTAAAATTTCTCCTATCTAGCTCAGCGACCACGGTTGCAAACAGAGCATGTTGATCACGGCTGTAGACAAACACTTCTGTTCCCCCACGAGTGGCTTTCTTGGAAATCAGTATTAGAGGTTTGGAGTGGTCGTCATGGCGAAGTAGATGAGTACAGTGCCAAGCAATTTGCTTGTGGGTATGACGAAGGAAGTAATCCGCTTTGAAGCGTTGCCATAGCACTTCTATTTCACGTGCGTTAAAGCCTTCTTTGCGTAGCAAAGCGGAGGCCAGTTGCTGGTTATGGCGGATTCGTTCCCGAACGTCGACAGGATTCTCTAGGCCTCTGCGAAGCGCCCTTTGCGTCGAATAAAACAGCTCAGCTAAAAGCGTTCGTTTCCAACTGTTCCATAACTCTGGGTTAGTAGCGCAAATATCGGCTACTGTTAAGCAAACCAAGTACTCAAGATACTCTTCGTCACGCACCTTTTTGGCAAACTCAGTAATCACTTCTGGATCATAAATATCACGGCGCTGTGCTGTCACTGACATCAATAGGTGATGTCTCACTAGCCAAGCCACTAATTTGGCTTCTGGTTTGGACAGGCCGTGCTCGATGCAGAAATCGTACGCTTCGCTTTCGCCTATAACTGAATGGTCACCACCACGCCCTTTACCGATATCATGAAAAATGGCGGCGATGATCAGTAGTTCTTTCTTCTGAATACGTGGGTAGACTTCACAGCATATAGGGTGCTTATCGTAATTTTCCGGGTTGGCAAAAGTGTTGATGTGTTTTAGTAGCCTCACACTGTGTTCATCAACGGTGTATACATGAAACAAATCAAACTGCATTTGACCGACGATTTGGCTCCATTGCGGGAGATAAGCGGCAAGAACACCGAGTTTATGCATCAAGCTAAATGCTTTATGTAGCGCGTTTGGATGTCGACAAAGTTCAATAAAGGTTTCTCGTGCTTCTGGAATCGTATGGAGGAATTTATTGAGGCGTCGTCGTGCCGTACGCAGTTGGCGAAGAGTCGGTGGAGCGACCCCTTCGATGCTTGAATCATTGGCAATGTGCAGGAACATATCAAGAATGGTTTCTGGGCGAGCCTGAAACAACGCAGGTTTGCGGGCTTCGATCAAGTGCCCGCGACGTTGAAAGTCATCGCTGAGAATTTCGGGTTCACTTTCGATGCCATTGTTGAGAATCGCTTGATCAAATAGCTTGAGTAGCATTTTATTCAATTCTGCCACACGCCTCAGTGTGCGGTAGAACTCTTTCATCATCATTTCGACCCCGCGGTTTCCTTCGCCTTCAAAGCCAAGGCATTCCGCGACCTGAGCCTGATGAGCAAAAGTCAGCCGATTGTCATATCTTTTTAGCTGTAAATGGAGCGCAAAACGCACTCGCCATAAATAATCCTGACACTCGACGAGCTCTCGATATTCCGCATCGGTTAAAAAACCATATTTGCTCATTTCTAGCAAAGAGGTAGCACCGAAGTGGCGGCGTGCTACCCAGCTTAGTGTGTGAATATCTCTTAGCCCACCGGGTGTTGATTTGATATCCGGTTCAAGGTTATAAGTCGTGTCATGATATCGAGCATGGCGATCTCGCTGCTCCTGTACTTTGGCTTTATAGAATGTTTCGCTCGGCCAAAAGGAGTCAGAATGCATTTCCAGTTTTAGTTTTTGGAACGTCTCTTCACAGCCGCACAGCAGCCTTGCCTCCTGAAGGTTGGTCGCAACGGTGAGATCGTCTCGTCCAATGGCGGCACACTGCTCGACGGTTCGCACTGCGTGGCCGATTTCTAATTTTAAATCCCATAGTAGAGTAATGAACTCACTGACTTTACTGGCTAGAGCGTCAGACAGGGAGTGTCGAGACACAACTAAGATATCGATATCAGACAGAGGGTGAAGCTCTCCTCTTCCATAACCACCAACGGCAACCAAACTGATATTCGGTAGCTCAGAGAAACCAAAGTGTTGCCAGAGTCGATTAAGGAGTAAGTCTATATAGTCAGAGCGACCTAAGACGAGATCCGTTACTGGATGGTGATTGAGAAACTCTTGTTTCTGGTAGAAGTAAAATTGCTCAAGTTGAGACTTTAGTTCATTAATTGAAATCTGCTCATCAGCAAATGTCAAAGGAGACTGAAAGGGCATACTGCAAATCCGTGCGAAACATCCATTAGATACCAATCTAACAAAATGAGGCAGATAAAAAAATATCCCCAATGATGTGGGGATATTTTATCGAACTCAGCGGGGTAAACTTAAACGTTGTTCATCATACGTGGAATTGTGTCATCACTGCGCAGCGTCATCACTTCACAGCCATTTTTAGTCACTAAAATGGTGTGCTCGTACTGGGCTGATTTTTTACCGTCTCCAGTGTACACAGTCCAGTCATCCTCCGCATCAACCGTCACGCCAAACTTACCAGCGTTGATCATAGGTTCGATGGTGAAACACATCCCTTCTTTTAGTACGCGGCGATCGTTGTTTTTGTAATGAACTATCTGTGGCTCTTCATGGAACTCACTGCCAATACCGTGACCGCAGAAGTCTTTGACGATCGAGAACTTATTCCGTGGGTTCTTTTTGTTGTTTTCTTTAATGTATTTCTCTATCGCTGTACCGATATCACCAACCGTAGCTCCTGGCTTCACCTTACGCATACCGACATAGAGTGCTTCCTGAGTCACCATACACAAGCGCTTATCCGCTGGAGACACATCACCAACGAAGAACATTTTAGAAGTGTCGCCGTGATAACCTTGTGGGCGTACGCTGAGGTCGGCATTATCATCATTAGGTATGATTACAGTGATATCGACGTTGATGATATCGCCGTTTTTAAGGACAGCAGGTTTGGGCTGGCCATTACTGCCAATTTCATCTTGCGATGCTGGGATACCATGACACACAATATGGTTGATAGATGTGCAAATTGACTTTGGGAATCCATGATAATCAAGTGGTGCGGAATAGGCGCCTTTTTCAATCCCGTAGTCGTGACAAATTTGGTTGAGCTCATCCGTTGTAACCCCTTCTTTAATATGGGGTTCGATCATTTCAAGGATCTCTGCGGCTAACGCGCCTGCGATACGCATACGTTCGATTTCTTCAGCGGTTTTAATCTTGATTGACATCGGCTTTCTCTATTTCATTCGGTAGCACTCTTTGGTGCGAATGGGCGCATTCTATCAGGAACCACAACTAATGAGAATGATTCTTCATGAAGCTTTGTACGCATATCGGGTGGTTTAGAGTTAGTCGTCATAAGTGATAATCGTTTTTTTACTAGTCACAGAGGGTGAAAATATGGTATAAAGCGCGCCGGAAATGTGGTCAGTTCTCTTCACTTCTTTTTGAAATCGGCGAAGCTGGTCAGTTCCACATAAACTTTTATCTTTAAATCACACACATTCCGTCACATATTCCGGGGTGCTGGGCAGAAGCCTAGTCGGAGTTATGGGGGATGTGGAGGCCTAACCCCATAGAGGATTTTAAAATGGCAACTGTATCAATGCGCGATATGCTTAAAGCTGGTGTTCACTTCGGTCACCAGACTCGTTACTGGAACCCAAAAATGAAGCCATTCATCTTTGGTGCTCGTAACAAAGTTCATATCATCAACCTAGAAAAAACTGTACCAATGTTCAACGACGCTCTAGCTGAGCTAGCTAAAGTTGGCGAAAAGAAAGGTAAAGTTCTATTTGTAGGTACTAAGCGCGCTGCATCTGAAGCTGTTAAAGAAGCTGCTGTTGCAAGCAACCAGTTCTACGTTAACAACCGCTGGTTAGGCGGTATGCTAACAAACTACAAAACTGTTCGTCAGTCTATCAAGCGTCTAAAAGACCTAGAAGCACAGTCTCAAGACGGTACTTTTGACAAGCTAACTAAGAAAGAAGCTCTAATGCGTACTCGCGAAATGGAGAAGCTAGAGAAATCTCTTGGTGGTATCAAAGATATGGGCGGCCTACCAGACGCTCTATTCGTAATCGACGCTGATCACGAGCACATCGCAGTTAAAGAAGCAAACAACCTAGGTATCCCAGTTTACGCTGTAGTTGATACTAACTCTAACCCAGATGGCGTTGACTTCGTTATCCCTGGTAACGATGACGCAATCCGTGCGGTACAGCTATACCTAAACGCTGCTGCTTCTGCAGTAACTGAAGGTCGTAACAAAGATGTTGCTGCAGCTGCTGAAAAAGACGGTTTCGTAGAAGCTGAATAATAGCGGCTCCGCGTCACACTTGGTCTATGTGAAATCTAGTTGTCGCATAAACTAAGTTATAGTTATCAGCAGGGGCCGAAAATGTAGGCCCCTGTTTTTTACCAAATCCAGATTTAAACTGAGGAATAGAGAATGGCTGTTACTGCTGCTCTAGTTAAAGAACTGCGCGACCGTACTGGCGCAGGCATGATGGAATGTAAGAAAGCGCTAGTTGAAACTAACGGCGACGTTGAACTAGCAATCGAAAATATGCGTAAATCGGGTGCTGCGAAAGCTGCTAAGAAAGCAGGTAACGTTGCGGCTGAAGGTGCAATCATCATCAAAGAAGACAACGGTGTATCAGTTCTTCTTGAAGTTAACTGCCAAACTGACTTCGTTGCTAAAGATGCTAACTTCACTGCATTCGCAGAGAAAGTTGCAGCAGACGCTCTAGCATCTAAAGCTTCTATTGAAGAGCTAGTAGCTAAATTTGAAGAAGAGCGTGTTGCTCTTGTTGCTAAGATCGGCGAAAACATCAACATCCGTCGCGTTCAGTACGTTGAAGGTGCTGCAATCGCTTCTTACCGTCACGGTGAGAAAATCGGTGTAGTTGTTGCTGGTGAAGGCGACGCTGAAACTCTTAAGCACGTTGCAATGCACGTAGCGGCTTCTCGTCCAGAGTACGTAAACCCAGAAGACGTACCAGCTGACGTAGTTGAAAAAGAGAAGGCGGTTCAAGTAGAAATTGCGATGAACGAAGGCAAACCAGCTGAAATCGCAGAGAAAATGGTTGTTGGCCGCATGAAGAAATTCACAGGCGAAATCTCTCTGACTGGTCAAGCATTCGTTATGGAACCTAAGAAATCTGTAGGTGAAATCCTGAAAGAACGCGGTGCTTCAGTTGCAACATTCGTTCGTCTAGAAGTCGGTGAAGGTATCGATAAAGGCGAAGAAATGAGCTTCGCTGACGAAGTAGCAGCAGCTCAAAAAGGTTAATCCTTAGAGAAGCGCACAAAGTTTAGACCGTAGCCAAGGCTGCGGTCTTTTTACGATTGGCGTCTAAATGATTAATCGTGATGAATGGGCAAGAGAACAGCGTTTTTCACAAAAATAGATGCTTGTCCATTCATGACTGTTAATCAACAACAACTCTCTTTTGGAAGGTAAACTCCATGACTACGAACCCTAAACCAGCGTATCAACGTATTCTGTTAAAACTGAGTGGTGAAGCACTTCAAGGCGAAGAAGGTTTTGGTATTGATCCAGCGATCTTGGATCGTATGGCTCAAGAAGTAAAAGAACTGGTTGAACTAGGTGTTCAGGTAGGTGTGGTTATCGGTGGTGGTAACCTATTCCGTGGTGCAGGACTGGCTGAAGCGGGGATGAACCGTGTTGTTGGTGACCACATGGGTATGTTAGCAACAGTAATGAATGGTTTAGCGATGCGTGATGCTTTGCACCGTGCATACGTAAATGCTCGTGTTATGTCTGCAATCCCACTGAAAGGTGTGTGTGACGATTACAACTGGGCAGATGCCATCCGCGAACTGCGCCAAGGCCGTGTTGTTATCTTCTCAGCAGGTACAGGTAACCCATTCTTCACGACAGATTCAGCTGCATGTCTACGCGGAATTGAAATTGAAGCTGACGTAGTTCTAAAAGCGACAAAAGTTGATGGTGTATTTACGGCTGACCCTGTAGCCAACCCTGACGCAGAGCTGTATGATAAGCTTTCTTACGCAGAAGTTCTTGATAAAGAATTAAAAGTGATGGATTTAGCAGCATTTACACTGGCTCGTGACCACAAAATGCCTATCCGCGTATTCAATATGAACAAACCAGGTGCACTGCGTCGCGTGGTGATGGGTGAAGCAGAAGGTACTCTGATTAGCACTGCTGAATAATTCATTCAACCGCAGCGTGACTAATTCATGCTGCGGCATTGCCTTTTGAAGAATCCTGATTAGGCTTTCTTCTGAAAGAATTGCACATTTAAGGTGATATTGTGATTAACGAAATCAAACAAGACGCTCAAGAGCGCATGGAAAAAAGCGTAGAAGCGCTTAAGAATAACCTTTCTAAAGTACGCACAGGTCGTGCTCACCCGAGTTTACTGTCAGGTATTTCGGTAGAGTACTATGGTGCACCAACGCCTCTGAATCAGGTCGCAAACGTCGTCGCTGAAGATGCTCGTACTTTGGCAATCACAGTATTTGATAAAGAGCTAACGCCTAAAGTGGAAAAAGCGATCATGATGTCTGACCTAGGCTTAAACCCTATGTCTGCCGGCACTATTATTCGCGTTCCTCTACCACCGTTAACGGAAGAGCGTCGTAAAGACCTTGTTAAAATCGTTCGTGGTGAAGCTGAAGGTGGCCGTGTTGCGATTCGCAATATCCGTCGTGATGCGAATGGTGAACTTAAAGCACTACTAAAAGATAAAGAGATTTCTGAAGACGAAGATCGTAAAGGTCAGGAGGAGATTCAGAAAATCACCGACGCAGCTGTTAAGCAAGTCGATGAAGTATTAGCGGCAAAAGAAAAAGAGTTGATGGAAGTTTAATTCCATCCAGACTCTGGATACAGAGAACGCTGTGCTCGCAGCACAGCGTTTTTTTATGCTACTCTTTGTCCCCTGCTGGTAATCATAAATCCTTGTATGCAAAACTCTCAACTCTCACCAGAATCACTTCCTAAACACATTGCAATCATCATGGACGGCAACGGCCGATGGGCAAAAGCTCAGGGTAAACCGCGTGTCTTTGGTCATAAAAATGGTGTTGCTGCGGTTAGAAAAACCATTTCAACGTCTGCTAAATTGGGCATCAAGGCTGTCACTCTCTTTGCTTTTAGTAGTGAAAATTGGCGTCGACCTGAAGAGGAGGTTGGTGTTTTGATGGAGCTGTTCATTACGGTTCTATCGACAGAAGTGAAAAAGCTGCACAAAAACAATTTACGTTTACGTGTGATTGGCGACAAGAGCCGCTTTAATGAACGCCTACAGAAGAAGATAGCTCAAGCAGAAGCACTCACTGCCGGTAATAGTGGCATGGTGATCAATATTGCTGCGAACTACGGTGGCAAGTGGGACATTGTAGAGGCAACGAAAGAGATTGCCGCTAAAGTAGCCAACGGTGAGATCAGTGCAAATGAGGTGAATGAAGAGTTGGTTACTCAGCATTTAACGATGTCAGATTTGCCAGAAGTTGACTTGTTGATTAGAACCAGCGGTGAATGCCGTATTAGTAATTTTATGTTGTGGCAAATGGCTTATGCTGAAATGTACTTCACGCCAATTTACTGGCCTGAGTTCGATGAAAACAGCTTGATTGAAGCAGTGACTTGGTTTGTTAATCGAGAAAGACGATTTGGTTGCACCGGTGAACAAATCAAGGCATTGATGGAAAGCGATTAAAGGAATCAAGTTTGAAACAAAGAATTATAACCGCGCTTATCCTTGCTCCTTTAGTGATACTCGGCATTTTTGAATTATCGCTACCACTATTCATGCTCGCGATTGCTGCAGTGACTGCCATTGGTTATTGGGAATGGACTCAATTTGTCGAGCATAAAACACGTATAATGGCGTTAATTCCAAGCGTCGTAGTAAGTGTCGTCACTTTAATAGTGATTCCGTTTGATGCTCTAAGCTTAAATGCGGTAACGGAAAGCCACTTAACAGTGTTATTGATAGGCGGTTTATGGTGGGTTGCATCCAGCGGCTTAGCCATCACTTACCCCAATTCGGCCAAATTTTGGCAAAACTCGAACTTACTTCGCCATCTTTTTGGTATTTTGACACTACTACCCTTTTTTTGGAGTGTATTGCTACTGCGTGCCGAAGGCATCCACCAAGATACGTACCATGGCGCTAAGTTGGTTCTATTTGTGTGTTTTATTGTCTGGGCAGCAGACAGCGGTGCTTATTTCGCAGGAAAGAGCTTCGGCAAACGTAAAATGGCGCCTCATGTCAGCCCGAACAAGACCATTGAAGGTTTGGTTGGCGGTGTTGTGACGGCTATTATTGTTGCCTGGGCGACGGCTAACTGGTTTGAGATTGAATTTAGTAGCCCCATTGCGATGGTTATGATCACCTTAGTGACAGTGGTGATATCTGTGCTAGGTGATTTAGTGGAAAGTATGTTCAAGCGTGTTTCTGGTATTAAAGACAGCAGTAATATTATTCCAGGACACGGTGGTGTATTGGATCGCATTGACAGTTTGACCGCGGCTTTCCCGGTCTTTGCTCTTCTTTATTTTGTTTTCTAATTTTAGGCAGATTGAGATCTGCCTCCTTACTTTCACTGGTTTCTTGCTATGCGTAAGCTGACAATTTTAGGTGCAACTGGCTCTATTGGTGACAGCACTTTTAAAGTTATTGAACAGAACCCCGAACAGTTTTCGATTGTTGCGCTTGCAGCAGGGAATAATGTCGAGAAGATGCGCCAACTTTGCCAAAAGTGGCAACCTAAATACGCTGTGATGGCGAGCGATAGTGCGGCCATGAAGCTTAAAGGCCAACTGCAAGAGCTTAAACTTTCAACTGAAGTGTTAGCGGGCCAAGAAGCGATGATGCACATTTCGTCGTTTGATGAAGTCGACACGGTTATGGCCGCGATTGTCGGTGCGGCCGGGCTATTACCGACGATGGCGGCAGTGAAAGCGGGCAAACGCGTATTACTCGCTAACAAAGAAGCTTTGGTCATGTCTGGGCAGTTGTTCATCGATGCTGTAAACACTCATGGTGCTGAACTGATGCCAGTAGATAGTGAGCATAATGCGATTTTCCAGTGCCTCCCCGAGGCGATTCAAACAAATCTTAGCAGCTGTGATTTAGAAAAGCAGGGCATCCAGCATATTCTCTTGACTGGCTCTGGTGGCCCTTTTCGTTACAGTGATGTGAGTACCTTGTCATCTGTCACTCCAGAACAAGCTATCGCTCACCCTAATTGGTCAATGGGGCCAAAGATCTCCGTTGATTCTGCAACCATGATGAATAAAGGATTGGAGTATATTGAGGCGAAATGGCTGTTTAATGCCCGTCGTGAACAGCTCAAAGTGTTGATTCATCCGCAATCTGTGATTCACTCTATGGTGCAATACAAAGATGGCTCTTTATTAGCTCAGATGGGTGAACCCGATATGGCCACACCTATTGCACTCACGTTGTCTTACCCTGAAAGGGTTTTCGCGGGTGTCGCGCCTTTGGACTTCACAAAAATTGCTGAGCTGACGTTTCTTGAGCCCGACTTTAGTCGTTATCCTTGCCTTAAACTTGCGATTGATGCTTGCTATGAAGGCCAGCATGCTACAACGGCTCTCAATGCTGCAAATGAAATTGCGGTAGAAGCTTTCCTTTCACACCATCTTAAATTCACCGATATTGCAGTGGTGAATGAACGGGTAGCAAATCACGTGTGCTCTAAGAATCGCCAATCTGATTGTGATAACTTGGAAAGCATCTTAGAGCTGGATAAAATGGCGCGAGATTTGGCTATTGAAACCATTAAAGAGCGTACACTATGACTGGGATTTTGTGGAACTTCGCCTCGTTTATCATTGCATTAGGCATTTTAGTTGCCGTGCATGAATTCGGCCATTTCTGGGTTGCACGTCGCTGTGGCGTTAAAGTAGAAAAATTTTCTATTGGTTTCGGTAAGTCAATTTGGAGCAAGATTGGCAAAGACGGTACTGAGTATAGCATTTCAATTATTCCATTAGGCGGTTACGTCAAAATGCTTGATGGGCGAGTTGATGACGTGCCAGAAGGACAAAAAAAGCAGGCGTTTGATACTCAGCCTTTGTGGAAGCGAACTTCTATCGTTGCTGCTGGACCAGCCTTTAACTTTTTCTTTGCCGTGTTCGCTTACTGGTTGGTTTTCATGATTGGTGTGCCGGCAGTTAAGCCTGTGGTTGGTCAGGTTGAGCCTCATTCCATCGCTGCCGAAGCGGGTTTAGAGTCTGGCATGGAACTAAAAGCCGTCTCTGGCGTCAAAACTCCGGATTGGGAATCGGTTAACATGGGATTAATTGCTCACATCGGTGATGAGCAATTAACGATGACAGTCACGCCAGCCGATGGCATCGGGGTTGAAGAAGTGCGGACCTTTGACCTATCTACTTGGAACTTTGATCCAGAAAACGAGTCTGCTATGTCAGCACTTGGTTTTAAGCCTTTTACTCCTGAAATCTCAACCACATTAGCGACGGTTTCTGAAGGGGGAGCAGGCGAAGTGGCAGGCTTACAAGCTGGAGATAAGTTGATCGCTGCTAATGGCAAACCAATCACCAGTTGGCAGCAAGTGGTTGATCTTATCCAAGAGCATCCGAATCAAGTGGTTGACTTACAAATTGATCGAGCAGGTGTGACACAAAACCTGACCCTTATTCCTGATAGCCGTGAGCTTGCAGATAAGCGAACGATAGGATTTGCAGGAATCGCTCCTGAAGTCGCAGAATGGCCTGAAAACTATCGCTTCGAACTTCAATTTGGTGTATTTGAGTCAATCGGCAAAGCGATTGAAAAAACCGGACAAATTATTGACCTAACAATCAGCATGTTGAAAAAACTGATTGTAGGGGATGTGGGATTAAACAACTTAAGTGGGCCGATCTCGATTGCAAAAGGCGCAGGAACTACAGCGGATTACGGTTTGGTGTATTTCCTTGGTTTCCTTGCGTTGATCAGTGTTAACTTAGGTATCATAAACCTTGTGCCATTACCTATGTTGGATGGTGGACATTTATTGTTTTTTGCTATTGAGGCAGTGATCAGACGCCCTGTACCTGAACGCATTCAGGAGATGGGGTACCGCGTAGGCGGGGCAATTATTTTCTCTCTAATGGCAGTGGCGATATTTAATGATTTTGCTCGTCTGTAGCTGGGCAAAGGTTGTAGTAAGGAATAACTAAAACAAACATGGCGATGAAAAAAATTCTATTTGCCACGCTACTGGCAACAAGCGTGAGTGCAAATGGTGCCGAAAACTTTGTTGTTGAAGACATTCAAATTGATGGGCTACAGCGTGTTGCACTGGGTGCGGCATTGCTTAAAATGCCAGTACGTATCGGTGATACGGTCGATAGTCAGGATGTATCCGAAATTATTAAGGCTTTGTACGCTTCAGGTAACTTTGAAGACATCAAGGTTTTGCGTGATGGCAATCAGCTGTTGGTTCAGGTCAAAGAGCGACCAACGATTGCAAATATCTCGTTTTCTGGCAATAAGGCGATTAAAGAAGAGCAGTTGCAGCAAAACCTCGATGCGTCAGGTGTTCGAGTGGGCGAAGCTCTGGATCGCACCACGCTTTCGAATATTGAGAAAGGCCTCGAAGATTTCTATTACAGCGTTGGTAAGTACAACGCAACGGTAAAGGCGGTTGTCACTCCTCTTCCTCGTAATCGTTCAGACTTAAAGTTTGTTTTCTCTGAAGGTGTCTCGGCGAAAATTCAACAAATTAACTTTATCGGTAACGATGTGTTTACGGATGAAGAGCTACTGAGTCGCTTTAATTTGAATGTCGATGTGGCTTGGTGGAATTTCCTGTCTGATGATAAATATCAGAAACAAGTCCTTGCTGGTGATATTGAGGCCCTCAAATCCTATTATTTAGACCGTGGCTACCTTAAGTTCAAAGTTGATTCGACACAGGTTGCGATTTCTCCAGACAAGAAAGGTGTTTATATCACCTTAGCCGTTGATGAAGGCCTTCCATACACGGTTAAGGATGTAAAATTCCGCGGTGAATTGATTGGTAAAGAGGCTGAATTTGAGGCTTTAGTACCGTTTGAAAATGGCGATGTTTATAACGGTTCTCAGGTGACGAGCTTAGAAGAGAGTGTGAAACGCGTGCTTGGTGAAGCCGGTTACGCCTATCCTCAAGTTCGTACTATCCCAGAATTCGATGATGAAACTCAGCAGGTTTCTTTAGTCGTTAATGTTGAGGCTGGCCAACGTATTTACGTCCGCGATATTCGCTTTGTCGGTAACAATGCGACTAAAGATGAAGTCTTACGTCGTGAAATGCGTCAAATGGAAGGCAGTTGGCTGAACTCAAAATCGATTGAAACGGGCAAGAATCGATTAAGTCGTCTTGGTTACTTTGAAACCGTCGATGTTCAGACTGTTCGTGTTCCAGGCAGTGAAGACCAAGTTGATCTTGTATACAACGTTAAGGAAGCTAACTCAGGAAGTGTAAACTTCGGTATCGGATACGGTACTGAGTCTGGTGTGAGTTTCCAAGTTGGTTTGCAACAAGATAACTTCCTAGGCTCTGGCAACCGCGTTGGCATTAGCGCCATGATGAACGATTATCAAAAGAACGTCAGTCTGGATTATCGTGACCCATACTGGAACCTTGATGGTGTCAGCTTAGGTGGTAAGATTTTCTATAACACGTTTGAAGCTTCTGAAGCGGGGATCGTTGACTATACCAATGAAAGTTATGGCACTAGCCTGACGTGGGGTTTCCCGGTTGACGAGTTGAACAGCCTAGAGTTTGGTATTGGCTATACACACAATAAGATTGGTAATGTTCCAACTTATGATCAGGCCCAATTGTTTGCTCAGAGTATTGGCCAGCCAAATGGGGATATTATTACCAACGATTTTGATTTGAATGTTTCTTGGACACGCAATAATCTGAACCGTGGTTTCTTCCCAACGGCCGGTAACTATCAACGTGCATTTGCTAAAGCAACGATTCCAAGCTCTGATGCTCAGTACTTCAAAGTTCAGTATGACGTTCGTCAATATGTCCCCCTCACTAAAAAGCATGAGTTTACGTTATTGATGCGTGGACGTTTGGGCTACGGTAATGGCTATGGTCAAACGGATGGCAACGATAACCTATTCCCATTCTATGAAAACTACTATGCAGGGGGCTTCACCTCACTGCGTGGTTTCCGCTCTAATTCGGCGGGCCCAAAAGCGGTTTATACGAAGACTTCAGGATCTTGTGGTAACAATGGTTGTGTCGATGCAACAGATGACTCTGTTGGTGGTAATGCGGTTGCGTTAGCCAGTATGGAGCTTATCGTTCCTACGCCATTTGCCTCAGATGAAGCTCGTAGCCAGATTCGAACTAGTTTGTTTGTTGATGCTGCAAGCGTGTGGGATACCGAGTTTGTTTATCGTGAAGGGGTCAATGATCCTTATTACAATGATTACTCAGATCCAACCAACTATCGCGCGTCATACGGTGCTGCTTTGCAGTGGATGTCGCCAATGGGGCCTTTGGTCTTCTCAATAGCTAAACCAATTAAAATCTATGAAGGTGATGACGAAGAATTCTTCACTTTCACTATCGGCAGAACCTTCTAAACATATACAGAGGAATATACAGTGAACAAAATGATTAAAGCGGCTGGATTGAGCCTTGTAGTGATGTCATCTTCTTTCTTCGCGAATGCAGCAGAAGCGGCACAAAAAATTGGCTACATTAATACAGCACAAGTGTTTCAGGCGCTTCCTCAACGTGAAGTAGTACTGCAAAAAATGCAGCAAGAGTTCAAAGATAAAGCTGATGAGCTAAAATCTATCCAAGCTGAAGCGAAAACGAAAATTGAAAAGCTACAGCGTGATGGTGAACTACTTGGCCAAGATGAAGTAGAAAAACTACGTGTTGAAGTTGCTCAGCTTGATAGTAAATACAAAATCAAAGCACAGGCGCTTGAAAAGGCATCAGCTCGCCGTGAGAACGAAGAAAAACAGAAGCTATTCAAAGTGATTCAGGATGCAGTAAAGAAAGTGGCTGAAAAAGAAGGCTACGATATCGTTGTTGATATTCAAACCATGCAATATGGCAAACCTGAATATAATATTTCTGAGAAAGTAATTAACGCACTTAAGTAATTGACTATGGCAGCACTCACTTTAGCCGATTTGGCAAACATTACCGGGGGTGAACTGCATGGTGACGCACAAGCTGAGGTCACTATGGTCGCTCCGATGGATAAGGCTCAGAAAGGTCATGTCACTTTTTTGTCTAATCCTAAATACGCCAAGCACCTAGCTGATTGTATGGCTACGGTGGTAATGGTGAAAGAAGCTCAACGTGAGTTATGCTCGGGTAACGTTTTGGTTGTCGATGACCCATATGTTGCTTTTGCTAAAGTGACTCAAGCATTAGATGTTACTCCTGCACCCGCAGAGGGGATATCGCCTTCTGCAGTAATTGCTGATGATGCAGTAATTGGTGCGAATGTCTCTGTTGGTGCTAATGCTGTGATTGAAGCTGGTG
The DNA here is from genome assembly GCF_022398215.1 of Vibrio sp. Isolate24. Lineage (NCBI taxonomy): Bacteria > Pseudomonadati > Pseudomonadota > Gammaproteobacteria > Vibrionales > Vibrionaceae > Vibrio > Vibrio sp. Isolate24. Next base: position 1,546,259 of record NZ_JAKEUU010000001.1, on the reverse strand, counting down.
TGCAGCTAGCCGATAACGTGGTGATTGGTGCCGGCTGTTTCATTGGTAAAAATGCCCAAATTGGTACCAATACTAAGCTTTGGTCAAATGTGAGTATTTATCATGAAGTTATTATTGGTTGTGATTGCTTAATTCAATCGAATACCGTGATTGGCTCTGATGGTTTTGGCTATGCCAACGAAAAAGGTGAATGGATCAAGATTCCACAACTTGGTACGGTTAGAATTGGTAATCGTGTTGAGATTGGCGCTTGTACTACGATCGATCGCGGAGCCTTGGATGATACCGTCATTGAAGATAATGTTATCATTGATAACCAAATGCAGATCGCTCACAACGTACACATCGGATATGGTTCAGCTATGGCTGGTGGTACAGTAGTTGCGGGCAGTACTAAGATTGGGAAATATTGCATTATTGGTGGAGCGACTGTCATCAATGGCCATATCGAGATTGCCGATGGTGTGACCATTACCGGAATGGGAATGGTGATGCGAAGCATTGAAGAAAAAGGCATGTATTCTTCAGGTATTCCGCTACAACCGAATAAAGAATGGCGTAAAACTGCCGCGCGTGTTCATCGAATTGATGAGATGAACAAACGCCTCAAAGCAATTGAAAAGCAGTTAGCGCAGGAAGACAACGAATAACCCAACTTTTATTAAAAAGACTCGCTATGTGCGGGTCTTTTTTTCTGACTCATTCCGTGGACTCAATAGAACAACGCCCGCGAGCGTGCTTAGCATATTGAGAGGACTTGGGTATAATGCCTGCCAGTTAATTTAGCATTCAATATAGGAATATGACTTTGACTACTGAAAACAAAACGATGAACATCACTGAAATCCAAGAGCTGTTACCGCATCGCTATCCATTTTTGTTGATTGATCGTGTGATTGATTTCCAAGAAGAAAAATACCTAACTGCGATCAAAAACGTTTCAGTGAATGAGCCTCAGTTTACAGGTCATTTCCCTCAACTTCCGGTATTCCCTGGTGTCTTGATCCTTGAAGCGATGGCACAAGCGACGGGGTTACTGGCGTTCAAATCGTTTGGTGCACCTTCTGAAAATGAACTGTATTACTTCGCGAGCGTGGATGGCGCAAAATTCCGCAAACCAGTGACACCAGGCGATCAACTCGTTATTGAAGTAGAATTCATTAAAGAGCGCCGTGGCATTGCTGCATTTAATGGTGTAGCAAAAGTAGACGGTGACGTTGTATGTTCAGCAGAACTTAAGTGTGCTCGTCGAGAGTTTTAATATGATTCATGAAACAGCTCAAGTCCATCCTTCCGCTGTCATTGAAGGTGATGTGCAAATCGCTGCCAACGTGACTGTGGGGCCGTTTACCTACATTTCTGGAAAGATTGAGATAGGTGAAGGCACAGAGGTCATGTCGCATGTGGTGATCAAAGGTCATACTACGATTGGTAAAGACAACCGTATCTTTCCTCACGCCGTAATTGGTGAAGAAAACCAAGATAAGAAATATGGCGGTGAAGACACCACTGTGGTGATAGGCGATCGCAATGTGATTCGTGAAGCGGTTCAGATCCATCGTGGTACGGTGCAAGATAAAGCCACCACTGTGATTGGCGATGATAATCTTCTGTGTGTGAATGCACACATTGCTCATGATGTGATAGTCGGCAACCATACCCATGTTGGTAACAACGCCATCTTGGGTGGTCACGTGACCGTGGAAGATCACGCGGGTGTGATGGCACTGTCTGCGATTCATCCTTTCTGTAAAGTCGGTGCTTATAGCTACATTGGTGGCTGTTCTGCGGTGGTCAAAGATGTTCCGCCTTACGTATTGGCACAAGGTAACCATGCGACACCATTTGGGTTGAATTTAGTGGGCTTGCAGCGTAATGGCTTCGAAAAAAGTGAATTGCGTGCTTTGCGTAACGCTTATAAAGAGTTTTATCGTGCGGGTAAAACTCAAGCTGAAGCGAAAGAAGTATTGTTGGAAATGGCACAGCAATGGCCCTCTATCCAGCACTTTATCGACTTTGTTGAAAGTTCAGAGCGTGGCGTTATTCGCTAAGTGTCACTGAATTCAGTTAAAAGATCGCAGCCTTTGGTTGCGGTCTTTTTGTGTTTTTGAGGTTAGGGATATGGACAATAATAAGCCACTTCGAGTCGGAATCATTGCAGGGGAGCTCTCTGGAGATACGTTAGGCGAAGGCTTTATCAAAGCCGTTAAGCAGCAATATCCTGATGCAGAGTTTGTTGGTATTGGTGGGCCTAAGATGATCGCGCAAGGTTGTGAGTCTTTGTTCGATATGGAAGAGCTGGCGGTAATGGGGCTTGTGGAAGTCTTAGGTAGACTCCCTCGCTTATTGAAAGTCAAAGCCGAGTTGGTTCGTTATTTCACCGAAAACCCACCGGATGTGTTTATCGGTATTGATGCACCAGATTTCAATTTACGACTAGAACTTGACCTTAAAAATGCAGGCATTACAACCGTGCATTATGTCAGCCCGTCAGTATGGGCTTGGCGTCAGAAACGCATTTTTAAGATTGAAGCGGCCACCAATTTGGTGTTGGCTTTTCTGCCATTTGAAAAAGCGTTTTATGATAAATACCAAGTGCCTTGTGAATTTATCGGTCACACTCTGGCTGACGCGATTCCATTAGAGTCTCCCAAAGTACCTGCGCGGGAGTTGCTTGGACTTGAACAAGATAAAAAGTGGTTGGCGGTGTTGCCGGGTAGCCGTGGTAGTGAACTGAATATGTTGGCTGAGCCTTTCATCGAAGCTTGCAAGCGGCTACATCTGAAGCACCCTGAGTTGGGTTTTGTCGTTGCTTTGGTCAATGAAAAGCGTCGAGAACAATTTGAACAAGCATGGCAAACTTTCGCTCCTGAGCTGGATTTTAGATTGGTCAATGATACCGCTCGTAACGTGATAATGGCCTCTGACGCAGTGATGCTAGCTTCAGGGACGGTTGCGCTTGAGTGTATGTTGATCAAACGCCCCATGGTGGTTGGTTACCGTGTCAATGCATTTACCGCTTTCTTAGCACGTAGAATGCTCAAAACTCAATATGTGTCGTTACCGAATATTCTTGCTGATGAGCTGTTAGTCAAAGAGCTGCTACAAGAAGAATGTACGCCGGAAAATCTAGCATCAGAAGTTGAAAAACTGCTAGGTAATCAAGGTGAGTGTATGATCGAGAAATTTACCGAGATGCATCATTGGATTCGTAAAGGTGCCGATGCGCAAGCCGCTAGCGCCGTATTGAAACTAATAGGTAAGTAGTCCTAATGACAAAAGAAAAGAAAGAGTTACCGCCATTTGAGTGCCCTCCAGGGTATCGATTCATTGCAGGTGTAGATGAAGTTGGTCGTGGGCCTCTAGTGGGAGATGTCGTGACAGCCGCGGTTATCTTGGATCCTTTGAACCCGATTGAGGGATTGAATGATTCGAAAAAGTTGACGGAAAAAAAGCGCTTAGCTCTGTTACCCGAAATCAAAGAAAAAGCACTCGCTTGGTCGGTCGGTCGTTGCTCTCCAAGTGAAATCGATCAGCTCAATATTCTACAAGCGACTATGGTCGCAATGCAGAGAGCAATTGAAGGGCTGAATGTAACGCCTGACCTCGCTCTTATCGATGGTAACCGGGTGCCTAATTTGCCTATGGACGCGATTGCGGTGGTTAAAGGGGATATGCGTGTAGCTGAAATTAGCGCCGCTTCGATCATTGCCAAGGTGGTACGCGATCAGGAAATGGAAGACCTAGACAAATTGCATCCAGAATTTGGCTTCGCTAAGCATAAAGGTTATCCGACCAAAGCGCATTTTGAAGCGATTGAGCAACATGGTGTGATTGACCAGCATCGTAAAAGCTTTAAGCCAGTGAAAACGGCATTGGGTATAGATTAGAAACCCTTAGTGTCTGGGGTATATCTAAGTTTTTATATCACGTAAAATACCCCATTATCTCTCCAATTATCCACAATTGCGGAAGCATTCATGTCAGATCCTAAATTTATTCACTTAAAAGTTCACAGTGACTTTTCCATGGTTGACGGCCTATCTAAAGTGCCTCCTTTGGTTAAGAAAGTGGCGGAAATGGGAATGCCGGCCATGGCCCTGACCGATTTCACCAACTTATGTGGGCTAGTGAAGTTTTATGGTACTGCTCATAGTTGCGGGGTAAAGCCGATTATTGGTGCTGACTTCGCAATGCAATCTGCGGAATTTGGCGATGAGCTGACCAAGCTGACTGTCTTGGCTGCTGACAATGAAGGGTATAAAAACCTGACCTTGTTGATTTCTAAAGCTTACTTACGTGGTCATGTTCAGCATCAACCTGTGATTGATAAGCAATGGCTGGCCGAGCTATCCGCAGGGTTAATTGTTTTATCTGGGGGTAAAAATGGTGAGATAGGTAAAGCACTGCTGAAAGGTAACCAGACCATGGCTCATAGCTGTGCTAAGTTCTACCAGCAGCATTTTGCTGAACGCTTTTTCCTTGAACTGACGCGAACGGGGCGCGCAGATGAAGAGACCTATCTACATTTCGCTTTAGATTTTGCAGAACAAGCGCAGCTACCTGTCGTGGCCACCAATGATGTCGTGATTCTTGATGAATCGACCTTTGATGCGCATGAAATTCGAGTGGCGATTCATGATGGTTATACATTAGAAGATCCACGTAGGCCGAAAAACTACAGTGCTCAGCAATATCTTCGCAGTGAACAAGAAATGTGTGAATTATTCGCAGACATTCCTGAAGCACTCGAGAACAGTGTTGAAATTGCTAAGCGTTGTAATGTGACCGTTCGACTCGGTGAGTATTTCTTGCCAGCGTTTCCGACAGAGGGAATGGAAGAAACTGAGTTTTTGGTCAAAAAGTCACAAGAGGGCCTTGAAGAACGTCTTGAGTTTTTATTCCCAGACCCACAAGTGAGAGCCGAACGTCGCCCTGAGTACGATGAACGCCTTAAGGTTGAGCTGGAAGTCATCAATAATATGGGGTTCCCAGGTTACTTCCTGATCGTAATGGAGTTTATTCAGTGGTCTAAAGATAATGACATCCCCGTTGGTCCGGGGCGTGGTTCGGGTGCGGGTTCATTGGTTGCCTATGCTCTTAAGATCACCGATCTTGACCCTCTAGAATATGATCTTCTTTTCGAACGTTTTCTTAACCCAGAACGTGTTTCCATGCCCGATTTCGACGTCGACTTTTGTATGGATAAACGCGATCAGGTGATCGATCACGTCGCTGAAATGTATGGGCGTGATGCCGTTTCACAGATCATTACTTTTGGTACGATGGCGGCGAAAGCGGTTATTCGTGATGTTGGCCGAGTTCTCGGCCACCCGTTTGGTTTTGTTGACCGTATTTCAAAGCTGGTTCCACCTGATCCGGGAATGACATTGGAAAAGGCGTTTAAAGCAGAGCCGGCATTGGCGGAACTTTACGAAGCTGATGAAGAAGTCAAAGAGCTTATCGATATGTGTCGTATCCTTGAAGGATGTACACGTAATGCGGGTAAGCACGCAGGTGGCGTGGTTATCTCGCCAACTACTATCACCGACTTTGCGCCGATTTATGCCGATGCGGAAGGGCACTTTCCTGTCACCCAATTTGATAAAAACGACGTTGAAACTGCTGGTTTGGTTAAGTTTGACTTTCTTGGTCTTCGCACTCTTACCATCATCGACTGGGCTCTTGGCTTGATCAACCCGCGTCTTGAGAAACAAGGCCAAGCGCCTGTTCGGATTGAATCTATTCCTCTCGATGACGCTGCATCTTTCCGCCTTTTGCAAAACTCAGAGACCACTGCGGTGTTCCAGCTGGAATCTCGTGGGATGAAGGAACTGATCAAGCGCTTACAACCAGACTGTTTTGAAGACATCATCGCACTGGTGGCATTGTTCCGACCGGGGCCACTTCAGTCGGGCATGGTTGATAACTTCATCGACCGTAAGCACGGCCGCGAGGCGATTTCTTACCCCGATGAAACTTGGCAACATGAATCCCTCAAGGATACGTTAGATCCCACCTACGGCATCATCTTGTATCAAGAACAGGTGATGCAGATTGCTCAGATCCTCGCTGGCTATACGCTAGGTGGTGCGGACATGCTGCGCCGAGCGATGGGTAAGAAAAAACCTGAAGAAATGGCTAAGCAGCGTGCTGTATTTAAAGAAGGTGCGGTGAACAACGGCGTCGATGGCGAATTGGCGATGAAAATCTTCGATTTGGTGGAGAAGTTTGCTGGTTACGGCTTTAACAAATCTCACTCAGCCGCTTACGCTTTGGTGTCATATCAAACATTATGGCTTAAGACCCATTATCCAGCGGAGTTTATGGCAGCCGTTATGACGGCTGATATGGACAACACCGAAAAAGTGGTCGGTTTGGTGGATGAATGTTTCCGCATGAAGCTGAAAGTGTTACCACCGGACATTAATGCGGGCCTTTATCGATTTAATGTCGATGAAAATGGCGCAATTGTTTACGGTATCGGGGCTATCAAAGGGGTTGGAGAAGGTCCAATTGAAGCGATTCTAGAAGCCCGTAACAAAGATGGTCACTTCAAAGACTTGTTTGATTTCTGTGCGCGAATTGATCTTAAAAAAGTCAACAAACGTGTGATCGAAAAATTGATTTACGCTGGCGCCCTTGATCGATTAGGCCCACATCGTGCAGCGATGATGGCATCTCTTGACGATGCCGTTAAAGCGGCCAGTCAATATCACCAAGCGGAGGCGTTTGGTCAAAGTGATTTGTTTGGTGTCTTGACGGAAGCGCCAGAAGAAGTTGAGCATAAATACACCAAGGTTCCGGCGTGGCCAGAAAAAGTTTGGCTGGAAGGAGAACGTGATACACTTGGCTTATATTTGACTGGACACCCAATAAATTCCTATATAAAGGAACTGGGTAAGTACACCAGTTGTCGATTAAAAGACGCGACACCGACAAGGCGCGATCAAAGTGTGACTATTGCTGGTTTGGTGATTGCTGCGCGAGTGATGACGACCAAGCGTGGAACGCGTATTGGTATCATGACACTCGACGATCGCAGCGGACGTATGGAAGTGATGTTGTTCTCTGACGCACTTGAAAGGTATGCTGAGCTGCTCGAACAAGACAAAATTTTGGTCGTTTCTGGACAGGTCAGCTTTGATGATTTCAATGGTGGTCTTAAAATGTCCGCGCGCGAGGTTATGGATCTCGGTACAGCACGTGAAAAATACGCACGTGGCTTATCAGTATCGATTGAAGAATCTCAAATCGACGAACAATTTTTTGAGCGCTTTAGTAAGATACTAGAGCCTTACAAAGCAGGAAGTGTTCCTGTCCACATATACTACCAGCGTAGTGATGCACGAGCGCGCTTAACGTTAGGTACGGAATGGCGTGTGACGCCTAGCGATGAATTAATAGACAATTTGAAACAGTTGCTTGGTAAGAGCCAAGTAGAACTCGAATTTAACTAAGTTCGGCAGTCGAATGCCGAATCACAAAGGATCTATAGATGAGCCTGAACTTTTTAGAATTTGAAAAGCCTATTGCAGAACTTGAAGCTAAGATCGAAGCACTTCGTGGCGTTTCTCGTCACGGTGGTGACTCTGGCGTTGATCTGGAGAAAGAGATCGAACAGCTAGAAAAGAAAAGCTTGGAACTGAAAAAGAAAACCTTCAGTGACTTAGGCGCATGGGAAACAGCTCAAATGGCTCGTCATCCTCTGCGTCCTTATACACTGGATTATGTAGAGCATGTTTTCACTGAGTTTGAAGAACTCGCGGGCGATCGTGCTTATGCTGATGATAAAGCGATTGTTGGGGGGATGGCTCGTCTTGATGGCCGTCCTGTGATGATCATTGGCCACCAAAAAGGCCGTGAAACCAAAGAAAAAGTAAAGCGTAATTTCGGAATGCCAAAACCTGAAGGTTACCGTAAAGCCCTACGCTTAATGGAAACGGCTGAGCGCTTCAACATGCCAATCATCACGTTTATCGATACTGCAGGTGCATACCCAGGTGTTGGCGCTGAAGAACGTGGTCAGTCGGAAGCGATTGCGAAAAACCTTAAAGTAATGGCTGGTCTAAAAGTGCCTGTTATTTGTAACGTGGTAGGCGAAGGTGGTTCTGGTGGTGCACTAGCTATTGGCGTAGGCGACTACGTGAACATGCTGCAATACTCGACTTATTCTGTTATTTCTCCGGAAGGTTGTGCTTCAATCCTTTGGCGTGATTCAGACAAAGCGCCACAAGCGGCAGAAGCAATGGGTCTGATTGCTCCGCGACTAAAAGAACTTGAGTTGATTGATGAAATCATCGAGGAACCGCTAGGTGGTGCGCACCGTGACCACATCCAAATGGCGGCGAACATGAAAGCAACGCTCATTAAGCAGTTGGATGAACTACAGCACTTTGATAATGATGCGCTACTTGAACGCCGTTATCAGCGTCTGATGAGTTACGGTTACTGCTAATTTTAGCAACCCAATAGAGAAAGGCTGAACTCAGGTTCAGCCTTTTTTATTTAGGATGATAGACTAACCTTATTCGCAGCGCTTTTCTTTGATTATGAATTTATATCAACACTTTTCTACGTTTATTGACCAATACCAGCATTCTAAAGGTAAGTTAGTGCTTGCTCTTAGTGGTGGCCTTGATTCGCGAGTCTTATTGGCACTAATGGCGAGGTATCGCCGTGAACATAATAAAACGTGTGTGGTTGTACATGTCCACCATGGTTTGAGTGTCAATGCGGATGAATGGGCGATGCGTTGTAAGCAATGGTGCTTAGAAGAAAAGATGCCTTTTTATATTGAGAAGGTAATACTGGAAAAGCAAGGGAAAAGCATAGAAGAAAGTGCGCGAGAAGCTCGATATCAGGCGTTAGGCAAGTACATAGGCCAAGGGGATATATTGCTTACGGGGCAACATCAAGATGATCAGCTTGAGACTTTTTTACTTGCTTTAAAACGTGGTAGTGGGCCGAGAGGACTTTCGGCAATGGCACAAGTGATGCCTTTTGCTGAGGGAGAACTTCTTCGTCCGCTCCTCTCTGTTCGCCGGTCCGAAATCGAGGCTTTTGCTACTGAGCATAAACTGAGTTGGGTTGAGGATGAGAGCAATCAGGATACTCGATTTGACCGCAATTTCATCCGTCATCAAGTCTCTCCAGTTATGACTGAACGATGGCCTCATTTTCCCCAATCTGTGCAACGCAGTGCTGAACTTTGCTCTGAGCAGGAGCAACTACTGGATGAATTACTTGGTGAGCGGGTTGAGTGTATTACCCATCAGGATGGGAGTTTATACATTCAAGCGTTATCTGAAATGAGCCCTCTAATGCGCAGTCGAATTGTTCGAATGTGGTTGTCTAAACATCAAGTGCGTATGCCGAGCCGAGAACAATTAAACAAAATCTGGTTAGAGGTAGCACTGTGCCGTCAAGATGCGAATCCTATTCTAGTATTGAGCGATGGCCAGATTCGTCGTTTTGAACAGAGGTTATATGTTGTGAAGCAATGGCAAGAGCTATCAGGATGGCAGCAAGGCATTTCTCTCAATACATCTGTTTCTTTGCCCGATGATCTGGGAACGCTAATCTTATGTCCTAGTACGCGTGGTAAACTTTCTCTGAGTGCACTTCAAGACGAATCGTTGCAGATCACGTTTGAACCTCAAGGTTTGAATGCTCGTCCTGTTGGGCGTAACCACAGTCGAAAGTTGAAAAAGTTGTTTCAGGAGTATGGTGTGCCTAGTTGGTTGAGGCGTCGCTTACCCATTATTATGAGTGGAGAGCGTGTCGTCGCCGTCGCAGATTTGTTTGTTGATCATCGCTTTGCAGGTCAAGATTGTGAACTTGTCTGGGACAAGTCAACACCAGTTGTGTCAAAATTGTATACATAAAAACGCACAACTAAAGTGGAATTATAAGGAAGAGCAATGAAAAAAATCGCGACTGGAATAGCCATTGGAATGAGTTTACTGGCAGGGCAAGTGATGGCGGCCGGTGATGTCGCTGCTGGACAAGCAAAAGCGGCCGTGTGCGCAGCTTGCCATGGTGCTGATGGTATTGCTGTGATCCCTGGTTACCCAAACCTGAAAGGACAAAATGAGCAGTATATCGTGTCCTCAATTAATGCGTATAAAAACAAAGAGAGAACTGGTGGACTGGCTGCAGTGATGCAAGCGCAAGCGTCCATGCTGAGCGATGCAGATATTGCTAACTTAGCCGCTTATTATGCAAGTTTGAAGTAATTGTAAATTCCAGATAAATAGCCCGAGCATCAAACGCTCGGGCTTTTTATTGCTTGTTTATCATGGGATAATAAGAAAAATTGCTGAAGTTTAAGGGATGAACATGAAAAAAATCGAAGCCATTATTAAGCCATTTAAGCTAGATGATGTACGTGAAGCGCTGGCGGAAGTAGGCATCACGGGTATGACAGTATCGGAAGTCAAAGGTTTTGGTCGTCAAAAAGGTCACACGGAGTTGTACCGTGGTGCAGAATATATGGTGGATTTCCTGCCAAAAGTGAAACTTGAGATTGTGGTGACTGATGACGTTGCCGAGCAATGTGTTGATACTATTGTTGATACGGCTCACACCGGGAAAATAGGTGATGGTAAAATCTTCATTACAGACATTGAGCGAATTGTTCGCATTCGGACTGGTGAAGAAGACGAAGACGCGATTTAATTTGTTTTATCGAAAGAGCCGTGAGGCTCTTTTTTATTTGTGGTGATGTAAATGAAAAAAAAGCTTGTATTGCTGAGCCCGCTCATTGTGTTGGCCATGGTCGTGTTTGGGTTTCAAATAGTGTTTTCCCTGCCGGATACACCTCAGCTTTCTACTATTTCTTCACAAGATAACGCTCTTTCATTGCAATGCTTTAATAGCACACATACCGATTACATTGATAAAGACCGTCAGTTAAAGGTGTTGGTGTGGAATATATACAAACAAAACCGCAGTCATTGGCGCCAAGAACTCACTCAATACACGCAAGATAAACAGTTGGTATTGCTTCAAGAAGCCAGTATGAGCCCAGAGCTCAAAGGCTGGATACAAGAGTCAGGGTGGTATGGTAATCAGGTTGATGCATTCAAAGCGTTTAAGTACAGCGCAGGGGTACTCAATCTCTCCGCTCACACGCCGCTAAAAGCATGTGCTTATACAGAGTTGGAGCCATGGCTTCGCTTACCTAAGTCGGCGATTTACGCCACCTACCCCTTGTCAAACGGACAGCTGCTCGCGGTAGTGAACATTCATGCTGTTAACTTTACCTATGGTACAAAAGAATATCAGAATCAGCTAGGAACATTGGTCACTGAGTTAACCCAGCATACTGGTCCCATTGTGATTGGCGGTGATTTTAATAGTTGGAGTGAGCAGCGCTTGAAAGTGATGAAGCAAGTGCTGGATGCTCTCGAAATGGAAGAAGCCAGCTATGAGCCAGACAATCGTACCCAATTTATGACTGGTTTACCGCTGGACCATGTTTTCTATCGAGGTTTGACGCTAATAAAAGCAGAGGCGCCGGAATCCGACGCCTCTGACCATAATCCGATTGAAGTGACATTTCAGTTAACTGATGGCGATATATAGCGCCCAAATGAAATAGTATGCTACCCAAGGCAATGCTGAAATGACAAGTGCCTGACCGCGTTCAAATTCAGTCCAAGTCCCCACCGCAGCGTAACCTAAGGCAATGTACCATGGTAGAAGTAGTGGGAAGGAGCTAGCAAACTGAGACCATTGATTGGTTAGAGGCAGTTTTAACAAACCATTGAGGCTATTTAAATCTGCGGCATAGACCATCACTTGACCGTGTTTGAGTAGCAAGCTCACATAACTTGCCAAATCACCAATAATAGCGGGAAAAACCACGACGGTACTCGCGGCAAACCAACGCCAGAATCCATGTTGGTGCTGGCTTGGTTTGGTTGCAAGATTGAACCAGAAGGCCAACATCACAATGGTCAGAGTTCGCCCTACAACGTCACTGATGATCTCACTGGCCATCAGGGTGTTGGCATCCAGTAACTCAAGTTGTTTTGGGTTTGTTTGAGCCAATTGAGCAGAGAGTCCCTGTTTTAGCCATTCGAAATCAACGATGTCGAAGTAAGCGCCCCAAAAAAGAAATGGGGTTAACATAAGAACAACGTATGTTTGCCAGCCCCAAGCGCCACGCTGATAAAGTGCAAGAAAACACGCGCTAGGTGAACGAAAGATATCCACCAGCATAATTAAAGGGTTTGAGGATGGCGTCATACACTCACCTTAGTGACATCGACATAGAGTTTGAGCTTTTGTCCCGGCTGCAGATATTTCTTTTTGCTGAGCCCGTTCCATTTCACTATATCATTGGATTTAACTTTAAATTTGTTGGCAATACCGCTGATGGTGTCACCAGACTTCACACTATAAAAAACGGTGCGGATGATCGCGCCGTCTGAGCTGTTTTTCCAAATAACCAACTTTTGCCCAACGCGTAAAGTGTCTCTTGGTCCCATACCATTCCATTTAGCGAGAGACTGATGGGAAACTTTGTTCGCGCGCGCAATACTCCACAAGCTATCCCCTGATCGCACAGTATGAGTGAGCTTGTATTGACCGCGTGATTTAGCCTGAGTTTTAGCCAGCCGGTTGGTTGCACTGAGCGTATAGGCACGTTCATCTTTCGTAGAGGTCGGGATTATCAGGTGCTGTCCAACACGGATATTGTGCCCGTTAAGGTTATTCGCTTTTTGGATGACCTTAGTGGTAGTTTTGTATCGAGTGGCAAGTACACTCAAACTGTCGCCGGATTTCACTTTATAGCGAACGACCTTCATTCCTTTACCACGGTTTTGAGCGACTTTAGTCTTAAAGGCAGCAATTTTTTCAATTGGTAGTAAGATCTGGTGCGGGCCGTCTGGTGCCGTTGCCCACTGGTTATAGGCTGGATTGAGGCTTTGCAGTTGTTTGACAGTCATGCCTGCGTAGTTTGCTGCAATGGCCAGATCAAGTTGTTCTTTGGGGTCAACCAAGTCAACAACTGGTTTGTTGGCAATTGGCGGGATATCAATGCCGTACTTGTCCTGATTCGCGATGATATCTGCCAATGCAAGTAATTTGGGCACATAACCACTGGTTTCTTTCGGCAGATCAAGAGAGAAAAAATCCGTAGGCTTGCCTAGCCTAGTATTTTTTCTGATCGCACTGGAGACTCGTCCTCCTCCACTGTTGTAAGCCGCAATGGCATGGGTCCAGTCTCCTTTGAATCGCTTATTTAGTGCCACTAGATAATCGAGCGCAGCGTCAGTCGATGCAGCGACATCGCGGCGGCCGTCATACCAGAAGTTTTGTTTAAGTCCATAGTATTTACCCGTCCCCGGAACAAATTGCCATAAACCGGCTGCACTACCATGGGAGTAGGCAAAAGCATCAAAGGAACTTTCAACGATAGGCAAAAGCGCTAACTCTAAAGGCAGATCGCGTTGCTCAATTTTTTCGGTGATGAGATAGAGGAACGGCTGGGCACGCTCAGAAACGGTTTTGAGGTGGTTGGGGTGCTTTAGATACCAAGTGCGGTAATAATCGACCATTTTGTCATCAGGGATCGGAAACTCGAGCTGCATTGCGATACGCTGCCAGACGTCTTCCTGAGACTGGGGCGTCACGATGGGCTTAGAGGGGATAGCCGATTCTGAAGGTTGAGCAGCAGGTTTGCTTGACGCTACTGCTGGTGGGGTATTGGTCTCTGTAGAGGCGGATTTATCGCTCTCTGTCTGCTGGGTAAGCTGACATCCTGTTAGTAGTAGTGCTAATACCCAGCTGTGTTTTACTCGCATTGCACAGCCCTTTTTTTATTTGGCTGCTGATAATACTTGTCTAAATATAGAGGTGACAAGTTGCAAAACGTTAAAATTCGTTCTTCCACTCACGTAATGCCGTAAAAATGGCGAGTGAGTCCGTTTGTTGGGTCCTGTTGGCCACCGAGCGTATGATGCTTTGTTGATCTGTTCTTAGGAATGGGTTGATCCATTTCTCTTTGCGAATAGTGGTGGGTAAGGTCGGTTGATTTTGCGCTCTGAGGCGGTTCACTTCATCACGGTATTGCTGAAGTAGCTCGTTATCTGGCTCAACGGCTAAAGCAAAGGCGACGTTGCTAGCGGTGTATTCATGAGCACAGTAAACCTCGGTCTCTTCGGGTAGAGCAACCAGTTTATTGAGTGAGGCATGCATTTGCTCCATGGTACCTTCGAATACCCGACCACAGCCTGCTGAGAAAAGAACATCGCCGCAGAACAGTTTTCCATCACCGACATAGCCGATGTGTCCGCGGGTATGGCCTTCTAATCCTAAAACAAAAAAGATTTCGCCAAATAGCTCAATTTGTTCACCGGCCTCGACAGCATGCGTCAAGGTTGGAACCGGTTCATTGGCTGGGCCCACTACGTCGATACCGGGAAATTGCCTGACTAACTCTGGGACACCACCGATATGATCATTATGGTGGTGAGTAATTAGGATCGCCTCTAAGCTTAACTCGTGCTGTTTAAGGTACTCAAGTACGGGAGTCGCGTCCCCAGGATCGACAACAGCACAACGCTGATCGCTATTTTGAATCAGCCAGATGTAATTATCATTAAATGCAGGTATGCTTTTGATATCTAACATAGTTGTCTCTCCGGTTACCAAGAGTGAAGCAGGTTAATTATGAAGCCAGCACGCAGTAATAAGAAGCTCGAAAAGCCTCATTCATGGTCTCAGCTTAAGAATGGCCTGTGGGTCAGTGAATCAATACAAACTCGTGTTGATGAATGGTGCCCAAAACTATTTGGCTATCATATGCTTAAGCTGGGAGGGCTGAGCTGCGAGTTAACCAGCTTTAATTGTAATATTCAACACCAAGTTAACCTTGATATCCAGAACCCTTTGCATAACGTGATTGCTGATGGCTACAACTTACCATTTCTTGAAAAAAGCTTTGACGTGATTGTGATGGCGCATCAGCTTGATTACTGCAATGACCCGCATCGAATGTTGAGAGAAGTCGATCGTGTGATGATCGATGATGGGTATTTGATCATTACTGGCTTTAATCCGATCAGCTTAACGGGCTTGTCGAGCTTGATGCCATGGCGCAAGAACAACTTGCCATGGAGTGGGCGCATGTTTACTCCAAATCGTATTCGTGACTGGCTGAGTGTTTTGAATTATCAGGTGATTGAGTGTGACAGCTATGCCCTGTTTCCAATGCAGAAATACCGCACCATGTGGACTTGGCTGGAAAACAGTTTAGGTGATTGGGCATCTCCTATGGGTAGCCTATATTTTATTGTTGCTCGCAAACGCACTTACCCACTTAAACCGATCAAGCCACATTGGAAGCTAAAACGAAAATTGACGCCGATTGGCGTCAATTACAAGGTGTCGAGCAAAGTAAAGTCGCACTAGTTAGGTTGGTAACCTGTATCTTCTTCTGTTGGGTTTTCGGCAGCGGCTCTAGCTAATTCATCACACATTTCATTTTCTCTATGCCCTGCGTGACCTTTGACCCAGCGCCAGTCAATGGTGTGGCGTGCGGTTTCGGCATCAAGCGCTTTCCATAAATCGGCGTTTTTAACCGGCTTTTTATCAGCCGTCTTCCAATCACGTTTTTTCCAATTGTGAATCCACTGTGTAATACCTTGGCGAACGTACTGGCTGTCAGTGGTGAGTATGACTTCGCACGGTTCTTTCAGTGTTTGTAGTGCGACTATGGTTGCCATCATTTCCATGCGATTGTTGGTGGTTAGGGCGTAGCCTTTAGCCAGTGTTTTTTCGACCTGCTTATAGCGTAAAACGATACCGTAACCACCTGGCCCCGGATTACCTAAACAAGAACCATCTGTGAAAATTTCCACCTGTTTCGTCATGATTTGATACTATTGGGTTAAGCATATTATTGGCATAGTCTGACACACAATTTGTTATGAATACCAGCAACAATTCTAACCACAACCGCATCGTGGTACTCGATACCGAAACCACAGGTATGAACCGTGAAGGCGGTCCTCATTATCAGGGACACCGTATTATTGAAATCGGTGCTGTTGAAATTATCAACCGTAAATTAACGGGGCGTCACTTTCATGTTTACATCAAGCCTGATCGCGAAATTCAGCCAGACGCAGTGGAAGTCCATGGTATTACTGACGAGTTTCTTGTCGATAAACCTGAATATCAGGATGTACATAGCGAGTTTCTTGAGTTTATTAAAGGTGCTGAGCTTGTTGCCCACAACGCGCCCTTCGATACTGGCTTTATGGATCATGAGTTTAGTATGTTGGACCCAAGTATTGGCAAAACGGAAGACTACTGTAAGGTCACGGATACCCTTGCCATGGCGAAGAAGATCTTCCCTGGTAAACGTAACAACCTCGATGTGTTGTGTGACCGCTATGGTATAGATAACTCTCACCGTACGCTTCATGGAGCTTTGCTCGATGCGGAGATCTTGGCTGACGTCTATCTATTGATGACAGGTGGCCAGACCTCATTACAATTTAACCCTGGCAACTCAGAGGGCAATGTGGGAGGCGAGTCAATAAAACGTGTGGCTGGTGGACGAAAATCATTAAAGGTTATCCGTGCAACAGCCGATGAATTAGAAGCACATCAAAATAGATTGGACTTAGTGGAGAAAAGCGGAAGCTGTCTCTGGCGTCAGTAGGAGAAGGAATGTTGAGGATTTGGTTTGCCCTGTTGGGCTTGTTAGTCAGTACCTTTGGTTTTGCGGAAGAATCCTCAATGTCATTACTCGACAATCGTTTTCGAGTTGATCCCACCATCAAACAAATTACCTTTGTGATCTATCGCGCTGAACGCTCAAGGCCGGTAGTATTGGTCCGCCCTGACGGAAAAAAGTACTACGCTTGGCGTAGCCCAGATAACGTTCGTTGGTACCAAGAACCAACAATGGACATCATATCGATAGATAATCCCATGCCTGGCCCTTGGCAGGCTATCGGTAAAGTGACACCCAAGAACAAGATAATCCTTATTTCTCACCTTGAACTGTCCACCGAACAGATGCCAGCGCGCTTGTTCCAGAATGAACAGATAAAGTTTACAGCAAGGCTCACCTCTGATGGCAAACCTTTGGTATTGAGAGACTTCTTAGAGCGCGTCAATTTAATGGTGACCTTCACCAAATACGTTGAAAATGAAGAGGAATTGATTAAAGAGGCAAAACCGATCCCTTACACTATCGGTGAGTTTGCCGATGATGGCCGTGGTTTAGATGAAGTGGCAGGAGACGGTGTATTTACGGTATCACTGAATATTTCCCCAGAGCCGGGTAAATACCGTGTTCGTATTACGTCGGGCAATGGGGTCTTCCTCCGTGCGCAAGAACAAGAGGTTTTGGTATACCCAATGCCTATTCAAACGACCTTTATTCAAAGTCGCGAAGAAGGGGTGGAACACAAGGTTGTTGTCTCTGGTGAGCAAGGTATGGTTGAACCGGGGAGTTTGGCGGCGCAAATAGTGCACAAATCACCAGATAATAGTGAAGTGACGGTAGCTGAAAGTGCAGCGGAAGCGTCAGAAAAAGTTGAACTAAAGATTCCATACAATGGCGAAATTGGTAACTATGCTTGGATGGGGCAAGTTTTTGCTACAGAAATGGGGTCGGGGCGCCCACTCGCTTTTCCGGTTCAAGAGCACACTTACAGTGTGTTGGAAGAAGTCGACTTTTCCGAAACTCGTCGTTTACAGGAAGAGGAACGCATGCAGCAGTTGAAATTGATGGAAGAAATGCGCTTGATCCAGATGAGAGAAGAGAAACGCATGCGCACCTACATCATCATCGGAGTGGGTAATATCGTGATGATTATTCTTGGCTTAGTTGTTTGGTTTGTGATGCGTAAGCTCAGAGCTAAGAAAGAAATGATGCCAGAGATGCAGTTAGAGATGCCCAAGAAGTAGCACATTTAGGAAACTGAAAGCACAAAAAAGGGCTGCATTGCAGCCCTTTTGCGTTGATGTAGATTAAGCCACTTCATCCATCTGAGGGGTTAGCTCTAGTGGTTTGGCAGCTAAGTCCTTTGGGTCAAAATCATCCACATTAATCACGTACAGGCGATGTTCTTCTGCATTACGCAATAATTGTGCTTCGGCTGAGTCGATAATTCCCTTTTCCAAACCGATATCCGCGATTAAATCCAAACGAAGGAATGGACGGCGTTCGTTGATGGCTTTGCACACTTTAGTGAACACAGGCTCTGCTTCAAGAATAATGTGCAGCGCTTCTTCAATCTTACCGGCAGGATTAAATTCACTAGCTTGGAAATACTGGTTACGGCCTAAACGATCTCGGGTTGCAGACGGTGTCTGTAGGATCTGAGCAACTTGGCTGTCAATTTTGTCGTTTGGCGCTTTGCGTACACGACCAAATGGTAGAATCATGACACGTAAGGCTTTACCCAACCATTTATTAGGGAAGTTCGCTAAGAACTCGTCAATCGCTTCTTCGGTCTGCTTCAAACTGTCTTGAAGTCCCCAGTGCACCAATGGAAGATCATCGGCAATACGACCATCATTCTCAAAGCGCTTCAAAGTTGCTGAGCTAAGGTAAAGTTGGCTTAAAATATCTCCTAAACGGGCTGATAAACGCTCTTTACGCTTCAATGAACCACCAAGAACAGCCATTGAAATATCTGATAAGAAAGCAATGTTTGCACTGTAGCGGTTGAGCTGCTGATAGTAGCGAGTGGTAGAGTCTTTTACTGGAGCTGAAGAGAATCGGCCGTCAGTTAGTCCAAGCCAGAAGCTGCGTACCAAGTTGCTCATGGTGAAGCTCACATGACCTGCAAGGGCTGAATCAAATTTCTCTAGGGCATCAGAAGAATCCGAGTAAGCGGCGTTCATCTCTTCTAGAACATAAGGATGGCAGCGAATAGCACCTTGACCGTAAATGATCATAGAACGAGTTAGGATGTTCGCACCCTCAACGGTTACCGCGATTGGTGCGCCTTGATAACCGCGAGCCAGGAAGTTAGAAGGCCCCAAGCAGATACCTTTACCACCGACGATATCCATTGCATCAATGATGCTTTGTTGGCCACGATGAGTACAGTGGTACTTTACGATTGCTGAGATAACCGAAGGCTTCTCACCCAAATCAATACCGGCGACAGTCAGGTTACTGGCTGCGTCCATCACGTAAGCGTTACCGCCTAGACGTGCTAATGGCTCTTCGACCCCTTCCATCTGGCCGATGGGTTGCTTGAACTGGCGACGAATACGTGCATAAGCCCCTGTGGCTAGTGCGGCAGTTTTAATGCCACCAGTAGAGTTAGAAGGCAGTGTGATACCACGCCCAACGGATAGGCATTCAACCAACATACGCCAGCCTTGACCAGCCATCTTCGGACCGCCGATGATAAAGTCGAGAGGCACAAATAGATCTTCACCACGAGTCGGACCATTCTGGAATGGTACGTTGAGTGGGAAATGACGGTTACCAATCTCAACACCTTTGAGGTGAGTTGGAATAAGAGCACAAGTAATACCTAAATCTTCTTGCTCTCCTAATAGACCTTCTGGGTCACGCAGTTTAAAAGCTAAGCCTAGTACAGTCGCCACTGGAGCCAAGGTAATATAGCGTTTGTTCCAAGTCAGGCGCATACCAAGTACGTCTTTGCCTTCCCACTTACCTTTACATACCACGCCAAAGTCAGGGATAGAACCCGCGTCAGAGCCAGCTTCTGGGCTAGTTAGAGCAAAACACGGAATTTCCTTACCTTCTGCAAGGCGCGGTAGGTAGTAGTCTTTTTGCTCAGTCGTACCATAATGCTGTAGAAGTTCACCTGGGCCCAGTGAGTTTGGGACGCCAACTGTAGAAGAAAGGACGCCAGAGACACCTGTCAACTTCTGAAGAACAAGAGACTGTGCATAGGCAGAAAACTCTAGGCCACCGTATTTTTTCTTGATGATCATGGCAAAGAATTTGTTGTCTTTGAGGTATTGCCAGACTTCTGGTGGTAGATCAGCCAGTTCATGCGTGACTTGGTAATCATTCACCATAGCGCACACTTCGTTCACAGGGCCATCTAAGAAAGCCTGTTCTTCAGCAGTTAATGTAGGTGATTGGATGTCATGCAGTTTTTTCCAGTCTGGCTTGCCTTTGAACAATTCAGCTTCCCACCATACGGTACCGGCATCGAGTGCTTCTTTTTCTGTTTGTGACATCGCAGGCAAGACTTTTTTGAACAAAGTCAGCGCCTTTTTACTGATCAAAGATTGACGTACTGAGGGAATAGCAACCACTGCTGTGGCGGCAATAAAAAGAATCCAGCTCAGTGAGCCCGCAGCACCGAAGGCAGAGAGTATGGCCAGAGTGACTGTCAACGCGGTTACCGATTTGGCTAGGGAGGTTCGATGGTAGAGACAGACCGCTAGAACCGCAGCAAATCCGAGTATAGAGAGCAAAATGTCCATAATAATGTTCCTTGTTCGGCGTTTTTGAGCATTTTTACGCCGTCATTTATAAAGAGGTCCAACCAGTTAAAGTGTAATCAAAATATTAAAGAAATGTAAAACCTAAAATTGCCCAAAAAGTGATCTGAGTAGAGTTAAAATTCTAAAAATGAAGAGGCGGACGGTTTTTGAAGAGGTCGAAACCGAATAAAGAAGCAAATGTTTGCGGGCAGCTATCGACAGTGAGAATTGTTTGAGTAAACTCTGACTATAACCATGGCGACGTTAGACGTCAGCCATTTCAAAACCAAATAATTAGAGAAAAACCTATGTACCAGGATCTGATTAAAAAAGAACTTACCGAAGCTGCCGACGTACTTAATACATTTCTAAGCGATGAAAACAACATCGCGCAAATTGAAGCGGCTGCGAAGATGCTCGCTGACTCATTTAAACAAGGCGGTAAAGTTTTGTCTTGTGGTAACGGTGGCTCTCACTGTGATGCGATGCACTTTGCTGAAGAACTCACGGGGCGTTATCGTGAGAACCGCCCAGGTTTACCTGGTATCGCTATTTCAGACCCAAGTCATCTGTCTTGTGTGAGTAATGACTTTGGCTATGAGTACGTGTTCTCTCGCTATGTTGAAGCCGTCGGGGCTAAAGGGGATGTGCTATTCGGTCTATCCACGTCAGGGAACTCAGGCAATATTCTAAAAGCGATTGAAGCGGCTCAAGCCAAAGGAATGAAAACCATTGCTTTAACAGGTAAAGATGGCGGGAAGATGGCTGGTTTAGCGGATATTGAAATTCGAGTACCTCACTTTGGCTATGCAGATCGTATCCAAGAAATCCATATTAAGATCATCCATATTGTGATTCAGTTGATCGAAAAAGAGATGGAAAAATAATTTCTGAGTGGTTTAAACAGTGCCAGTGTTTTGAACTGGTGCTGTTGTTTTAAGGGAGCTTCTTAAACCATGTGTGAATTGCTCGGAATGAGCGCTAATGTACCAACTGATATCTGTTTTAGCTTTACAGGGCTTATGCAGCGAGGGGGCAATACTGGTCCGCATCGTGATGGTTGGGGCATTACTTTTTATGAAGGTAAAGGGTTTCGTAACTTTAAAGATCCTACACCAAGTTGTGATTCTAAGATTGCTGAGCTGGTCCAAAATTATCCAATCAAAAGCTGCGCGGTAATTAGCCATATTCGTCAGGCGAATCGCGGAGCGGTGAATCTTGAAAACACACATCCGTTTACCCGAGAATTATGGGGGCGTTATTGGACCTTTGCTCACAATGGTCAGCTAACAGATTATCAAAGCTTAGTGACAGGAAGGCACCGCCCAGTTGGTCAAACCGATAGTGAGCTCTCTTTTTGTTGGCTATTAAAGCAAATGGAAGACACATTTCCTGAACCCCCACAGGACATGGTCGGTGTATTCCGCTTTGTCGCTAAGTGTTGTGATAAGTTACGCGAAAAAGGGGTGTTTAACATGTTGCTGTCTGACGGTGAGTACGTCATGACCTATTGCACTAACCATTTGTATTGGATTACGCGCCGTGCGCCGTTTGGAAAAGCAGCTTTACTTGATGAAGATGTGGAAATTAACTTCCAAGAAGAGACCACACCAAACGATATTGTTTCGGTGATTGCGACTCAGCCTCTCACTGGTAATGAAACTTGGCACCGTATGAAGCCGGGAGAGTTTGGTATTTTTCATTTAGGCGAGTTGGCGGATGGTAACGCTGCTGAGCTAGTGGATGTTCCTTTTGCACCTAAAAAGGTAGAAAGTCAGGCGCCAACCGAACCTCTAGAGTGATATTTGACTGTTTGATAGATAAAAAGGCTGATGTTTTCACATCAGCCTTTTGCTCTCTAATGAGGTGATTTAAGCGATTTGTGCTTTAATATGCTCAACGATGTCTGCCATCGCGATAGCCGTTTTCTCACCAGAACGGCGGTTCTTGTACTCGAAGTTGCCTTCTTTCATTGAACGATCACCGATCACGATAGTGTGAGGAATACCGATAAGCTCCATGTCAGAGAACATGACACCCGGGCGCTCTTTACGGTCATCGAATAGAACTTCGATGCCCATAGCGGTCAGTTCAGCATACAGCTTCTCAGCCGCTTCTTTCACTTCTTCTGACTTGTGCATGTTCATTGGCACGATAGCCACTTGGAAAGGTGCAAGTGCGTCTGGCCAGATGATGCCGTATTTATCATGGTTCTGCTCAATGGCAGAAGCAACCACACGAGAAACACCGATACCGTAACAACCCATCTCTAAGATAACGTTTTTGCCATCAGGACCAAGAACACCACAGTTCATTGCTTGCGAGTAAACATTACCCAGTTGGAAAATGTGACCGACTTCGATACCACGCTTAAGCATAAGTGTCCCCTGACCACATGGGCTTGGGTCGCCTTCAACCACATTACGCAAGTCTTCAACTTGGCCTAGCTCAACATCACGACCCCAGTTGATACCGAAGTAGTGCTTGTCATCAACGTTAGCGCCTGCGCCAAAGTCACTCATGACAGCTACAGAGCGATCAACGATGAATGGCAGTTTTAGCCCTACTGGACCTAGCGAACCTGGGCCTGCACCCACATGTGCGCGAATTTCTTCTTCTGTTGCCATCTCTAGAGGAGCTGCGACTTGAGGAAGGTTTTCCGCTTTCACTTCGTTCAGCTCGTGGTCGCCACGGATGATCAGTGCGATCAGGTCCGCTTCAACTTCATCAGACGCTTTAACGAATAGTGTTTTAACTGTTTTCTCGATTGGTAATTCGAACTGCTCAACAAGCTCAGCGATCGTTTTCGCATTTGGGGTATCTACCAGCGTCATCTCTTGAGTTGGTTGAGCGCGTTCAATAGCTGGTGCCGCAGCTTCTGCTTTTTCGATGTTTGCTGCGTAGTCAGACTCAGTTGAGAAGGCGATAAGGTCTTCGCCGCTTTCAGCTAGGACGTGGAATTCTTGAGAGCCACTGCCGCCGATCGCGCCAGAATCAGCCAATACAGGGCGGTATTCAAGGCCCATACGGTCGAAGGCTTTACAGTAAGCATCGTGCATTGCATCGTAAGACTTCTGTAGCCCCTCTTTGTCGATATCAAAGCTGTATGCATCCATCATGCAGAATTCACGTGCGCGCATTACGCCGAAACGTGGGCGTCGCTCATCACGGAATTTAGTCTGAATTTGGTACAGGTTTAGCGGTAGCTGTTTGTAAGAGCTCACTTCATTACGCACTAGGCTAGTGATCACTTCTTCAGCGGTAGGGCTGAGAACAAACGGACGAGTATGACGGTCAGTAAAGCGAAGCAGTTCAGGGCCCATCTTCTCGCTGCGGCCTGTTTCTTCCCAAAGTTCAAACGGCTGAACAACGGGCATCAAAGTTTCGACAGCACCTGCATTGTCGATTTCCTGACGAACGATGTTTTCGACTTTACGCAGTACACGTAGACCAGTAGGTAGCCAGGTGTATAAACCTGAAGCCAGCTTACGGATCATACCTGCACGTAGCATGAGCTGATGGCTCACTACTTCTGCGTCGTTTGGAGTCTCCTTCAGAGTTGAAAGAAGATAATTACTGGTACGCATTAAATTTATCCGTTTATTAAAGTTAGTGACTCAAGCCGGAATGGACATGAGTATAGAGTTTCCCAAAGGAAAAATAGTTAGCCGCTTATAATATCAGCCAATTGCCTTTGTCAAAAGTGTTCAATCGTTGTAACCGTTATTAAGTGATCACTGGCAACGAACTTAACATTCAAATCGAACAAATTTACCGCATATTCTTTGCTGTCTTGTTTGTTTTTCTTGTAAGCGGGGCGAGGATCTTGAGCCAGTACCTGCTCAATAATGGCTTTTTCATACTCAGCCTCTTTACGCTTATTAAGAAACTCTATTGCTGAAATCGAAAAGGTGACCAGTGACTTTTCCGGCTCTTGTTCTGCGTAGCTCCCTGTGGCTTCAGGAATTGAATCTGAGTAAGGGATGTAAGGTTTAATATCGACAACGGGAGTACCATCAACCAAGTCTACGTTACCAAGATCGAGATATATCTGTTCACCCTGTTTAGTCACTGCTTTGATTTCTACGGCAGACATGCCAATGCCATTGGGTCTAAAGGTCGATCGAGAAGCGAAGACGCCCACTCGTTCATTGCCACCCAATCGTGGGGGCCTTACTGTTGGTTTCCATCCGGCTGCCAAGTTTTGATCAAACAAAAATAGTAGCCAAGCGTGCGAGA
Organism: Vibrio sp. Isolate24; assembly: GCF_022398215.1. Taxonomy (NCBI): domain Bacteria; kingdom Pseudomonadati; phylum Pseudomonadota; class Gammaproteobacteria; order Vibrionales; family Vibrionaceae; genus Vibrio; species Vibrio sp. Isolate24. The sequence continues at coordinate 1,521,566 of NZ_JAKEUU010000001.1, read as the reverse complement.
ATTGTTCAAGTCCTCTGACGGCTTCTGGACAGTTGGCTTCTCCGACCAATTTCACTCTGGCCCGAGCATTTGTGACTAACCTAGGCTGACGAGGGACTGCGAACTTCTCTTTATAAGGGGATTCAATGAAACCAATGGGCTCTAGGGAATACATTTGCTTTCTCTACAGATCGTAATGAAGGAAAAATATCACAAAAAGGGTAGTAAAACGTCTTGATAATAATTAACATTTATAATGTTATAACATAACAATTAAATATTGAGGTAATTATGCAACCTAATATTCACCCTGAATACAGAACCGTTGTTTTTCATGACACTAGTATCGATGAGTACTTTTTGATTGGTTCAACGCTACAAACTGAGCGCACCATCGAGTGGAAAGATGGCAAAACCTATCCCTATTTCACTATTGAGGTGTCGTCGAAATCGCATCCTTTTTATACCGGTAAACAACGAGTGATCCATCAAGAAGGTCGCGTTGCGAACTTTAAGCGTCGATTTGGGCAATTCTCAAAGGGAGATAAGTAAGTGAAAGTCGTAAAGTCTCTTAAAAGTGCCAAAAGCCGTCACCCTGATTGCCAGATTGTAAAAAGAAGAGGGCGCTTGTACGTCATATGTAAAACTAATCCCAGATTCAAAGCTGTTCAAAAATGATAGTGGTATAAAAAATGCCAATGGATTAATGTAATTTATAATTCTGATGATTGTTATATATGTGGATGAAACTGCTGGTTTTTTGTTTTTTTAGCGTTAAATATAATGATCTGGATAACACTTTATTACATTTCCGATTTCTAATTGACCTCTTTGTCGAGTAACCTGCGCGAGTTTTGTGACACCTTGTCACAGGACGCGCAGGAATAACTACAAGGAGGGAACAGATGAGTTCATCTGCTTCGATTAAACAAAACTCGCCTAAGAAGCCGATATTTACGCGCTTCTTAGATACAGTCGAATATTTGGGGAACTTGTTACCCCACCCGATCACACTTTTTGCCATCTTCTGTGTTGCGATTTTAGTCGCATCAGGTATTGCTGGTTACTTTGAAGTGGCGGTGGCAGATCCTCGTCCGGAGGGCGCACCAGGCCGTGCCGCGGATGGCATGATTCAGGTTGTTAGCTTATTAAACGCGGACGGACTGGAATTAATTGTTACCAATCTGGTTAAGAACTTTGTTGGCTTTGCTCCACTGGGTACTGTTCTCGTTGCGCTACTAGGTGTTGCGGTTGCAGAGTACTCAGGCCTACTATCAGCAGCAATGCGTGGTTTGGTGATGGGTGCTTCAAAGCGCATGGTGACTGTGACCGTTGTGTTTGCTGGTATCATTTCTAATACAGCGTCAGAGCTAGGTTATGTGGTCCTTATCCCACTGGCTGCGATGTTGTTCCACTCTTTAGGTCGTCACCCTCTTGCTGGCTTAGCGGCGGCATTTGCTGGTGTTTCGGGCGGCTATTCAGCAAACCTACTCATCGGTACCGTTGATCCTCTGCTTTCAGGTATTACTGAAACAGCAGCGCAAATGATCGACCCAACTTATACTGTGGGCCCAGAAGTAAACTGGTACTTCATGTTCGTTTCTACTTTCTTTATCGCAGGTATGGGTGCCTTCGTTACAGAGAAAATCGTTGAACCTAAACTGGGTAAGTACAACGAGGAAGAAGCGTCAGAGGACTTGTCTAACGATTCGATGGGCAAACTAACAGACGTTGAAAAGAAAGGCTTGAAGATGGCTGGCCTTGCCGTTGTAGCCGTTTCAGCTTTGCTTGCTTGGACAATTGTTCCTGCTGATGGCATCCTTCGTTCTGATGCTGGTACGGTCGCAGGTTCTCCATTCCTGAAAAGTATCGTTGCATTCATCTTTGTCTTCTTCGCTATTCCGGGCTTAGTTTACGGTAAAGTTGTTGGCACAATGAAGAACGATCGCGACGTGATCGATGCGATGTCTAAGTCAATGTCTTCAATGGGCATGTACATTGTGCTGGTATTCTTTGCCGCTCAGTTTGTGGCTTTCTTTAAGTGGACTAACTTTGGGCAAGTCTTTGCAGTTGCAGGGGCTAACTTCTTACAAGATATTGGCTTAACTGGTCCAATGTTGTTCTTTGCCTTCATTTTGATGTGTGGTTTTATCAACTTGATGATCGGTTCTGCCTCAGCACAGTGGGCCGTTACAGCGCCAATTTTCGTCCCTATGTTAATGCTTGTGGGCTACGCACCTGAGACGATTCAAGCGGCTTACCGTATCGGTGATTCAACGACTAACATCATTACCCCAATGATGAGCTACTTCGGTCTGATCCTTGCTGTAGCAACACGCTACATGAAGAACCTAGGTATCGGTACACTGATTGCGACCATGCTACCTTACTCAATCTGCTTTATTGTCGGTTGGAGTGTGCTGTTCTACCTATGGGTATTCGTATTTGGCTTGCCAGTAGGTCCTGGTGCAGCGACGTACTACACACCATAACGTATTACCGAATGACAAAACCGGAGCAAAGTGCTCCGGTTTTTTGTTTTTGGTATTGTGAGTAGAGCTGAGATTGTAAAATTCACGATATCTAGTGAGTACGGTTAAGAGATAACCAATGGAAGTGACAATTAGAGGAGTCAAAATCGAGGACACTGATGGCGTTCGTAGTGTATAAATCCAATCATTAAGCTTATTGATACTCGGTTTTCACTGGCCGAAGAGCAGGCTTTTATACGCCAGTTTCCTGAGCGAGGTGTCTTCAATGTTGCCGTATCCGAGAATCAACAGGTGCTAGGGTTTCAGAATGTAGAACCGTTTGCGTCCTATACACAGGCCTTTGGCTATGTTGGAGTTATCGGAACCTATATGGATTATGGATGAGCTGTTTCGAGGGACGAAGAATCAAGAAGAGGAAAGAAAAGGGCTGACGCAATAACGCCAGCCCTTGTTTAATTCAGCAAGTAAGTGATTACCAGCCTTTTACTACGCCACCTTTGAAGATGTCAGAGGCTGCGTTGTACACTTCTTCAGTTTGGTAAGCTTTGACGAAGTTTGTGACGTTTTCTGCTTGTGCGTTATCTTCACGCGCAACAATCAGGTTTACGTATGGAGACTCTTTGTCTTCAACAAATACACCATCTTTTTGTGGTGTCAGGTCAATTGAGCTTGCGTAAGTGGTGTTGATAATAGACAGAGCCACATCGTCAAGAGAGCGCGGAAGCTGGGCTGCATCTAGCTCAACAATGGTGATGTTTTTTGGGTTCTCTGCGATATCACGCACAGTTGCCAGTAGGCCAACGCCGTCACGTAGTTTAAGCAGGCCTTGCTGTTCAAGAAGCAGTAGAGAACGACCTAAGTTAGTTGGATCGTTTGGCACCGCGATACGTGCACCATCTTGAATTTCATCAACTGACTTCACTTGCTTAGAGTAACCCGCGATAGGGTAAACAAACGTATTACCAGCAATCGTTAGCTTGTAACCACGGTCTGTCACTTGCTGATCTAGGTATGGTTTGTGCTGGAACGCGTTGATGTCGATAGAGCCATCATCCAGAGCTGCGTTTGGCGTTACGTAATCTGTGAAAGTGACTAGCTCTACATCCAGACCATATTTTTCTTTGGCAACTTTAGCTGCGACTTCTGCTACCTGAGCTTCAGCACCTGCCATAACACCAACTTTAATTTTGCTGGTATCTGCTTGCTTTTCACCACAACCTGATAGGACAAGTGCTGATGCAGCTGCTGCGATGGTGAGTAGACCTTTTAATCCAAATTTCATGACTTTCTCCTTATTCTGACTCTGTAAATAGATTATCTGTGATCGACGCGGCGCACGATGGCATCGCCGATAGACTGAATGATTTGTACCAAAACGATAAGCATTACCACGGTTACTGCCATGATAACTACATCATAGCGATGGAAGCCGTAACGAATGGCGACATCACCTAAGCCGCCACCACCAACCGTTCCGGCCATGGCTGAATAGCTGACTAAAGTGACCAACGTGATGGTGACTGAGTTGACTATGGTTGGCATTGCTTCAGGAAGCAGAACCTTGTTGATGATTTGCATCGGAGTAGCGCCCATCGATTGAGCCGCTTCCACCAAGCCCGTTGGTACTTCCAACAAGGCACCTTCAATAAGGCGAGCAACAAACGGGATGGCGCCGATCGTCAAGGGTACGATCGCTGCTGTAGTACCAATAAAAGTGCCGACCAGAATTTTAGTGACTGGAATGATGGCAACCATTAATACTAGGAATGGCACTGAGCGGCCAACGTTGACGACAGCGCCGAGAATGCTATTAAGCTTGGTGTTCTCAAGTAGGCCACCTTTCTTCGTTGTATGAAGAATAACGCCCAGTGGAATACCAACAGCAAAGCCAACAATACCTGCCACTGCGACCATGTAGATGGTTTCCCAAGTCGCACCGATTAAAAGGTTACTGTTAAGGCTCAGCCACTCAGAAATTGTGTTAAAGGACATAACCCAGTACCTCTACTTTTACATTGTGTTCACGGAGGAATTCGATTGCCGCGTTGTCATCTTGCTCGTTACCAAATAGCTCTGCGACCATCATGCCGAATTTAACTCCACCGGCGTAATCAAGATCAGAGCTTAGAATGCTGACATCAATATTAAATTTACGCGCGATCTGACTGACGAGTGGCGCGTCTACAGTTGCACCAGTAAACTCAAGTCGAACTAATGGGTAACTGCCTTCAACGCGGGTGTCTTGCAGGCGTGCCTGATAATCATCAGGGATAGATAGATCAAGCGTAGAACGGATGAACTCATGTGCCAGTTCTGTTTTCGGGTGAGCAAAGATTTCACCTACCGTGCCTTTCTCAACCAGCTCCCCGCCACCAATAATTGCCACTTCATGACAGATACTCTTTACCACGTCCATTTCGTGGGTGATGAGCAGCATAGTGATATTCAGTTTACGGTTAATCTCTTTGAGCAGTTCGAGAATCGATTGTGTTGTCGCAGGATCCAAAGCGCTGGTTGCCTCGTCACACAGCAATACTTTTGGATCAGAAGCCAGAGCACGTGCGATAGCCACACGCTGCTTTTGACCACCACTCAGGTTAGAAGGGTAGCTTTCGTGTTTATCAGAAAGGCCTACCAGTTTGAGCAGCTCGGTGACTTTCTCATTGATTTGAGTCTTATCTTTGCCTGCGAGTTCTAGCGGTAGAGCAACATTATCGAATACAGTACGTGACGATAGCAGGTTAAAATGCTGGAAGATCATGCCGATGTTACGGCGTGTTTCACTCAGTTCAGATTTGGACTGCTTGGTAAGATCAATGCCGTCAACAATGATCGAGCCAGATGTCGGTGCTTCCAACATATTGACACATCGAATTAGCGTACTTTTCCCTGCTCCGGATGAGCCAATTACACCGAATATCGTCCCCTGAGGGATATGAAGGTTGATGTCCTTCAGTGCATGTATTTCTTTGCTTCCTTGAAGAAATACTTTGTTTACTTGATTAATTTCTATCATCGAGAAATCCGCTATCAGACTGCTTTGGGAAAAAGTAGATAATTTTGAACTACCTCTCATTTAGTAGAGGATGCTATGGTTTTGCATTAATTGTGTCAATAGATATTTTTACGGCTAGACGTCTAAACGTTCATTTCAATCAAACAGATTAGTAATTAGATAGTGATGAAAGAAATAAAGCGTGCAATAATTCCGGTAATAAATAGTAGACAGAGAAGCAAATTTTGGCGAAACCAGCAGTCTTTTTGGATCGTGATGGCGTAATCAACGTCGATCACGGCTATGTTCATGACGAGCACGACTTTGAGTTTATTGATGGCGTGTTTGAAGCGACAAAAAAGCTCCAAGAGATGGGCTATATGCTTGTATTGGTGACCAACCAGTCAGGGATTGCTCGTGGTAAATTCAGTGAAGATCGTTTCCTTTCACTAACGCAGTGGATGGATTGGAACTTTGTTGATCATGGCGTTGAATTTGATGGCTTCTACTATTGTCCACACCATGCGGAACATGGTCAGGGTAAATACAAAGAAGATTGCAATTGCCGCAAACCTAAACCTGGCATGTTCATTTCTGCTCGTGACTTTCTCAAAATCGATATGGCGAACTCTGTTATGGTAGGCGACAAGGCTGAGGATATGATGGCCGCAGAAGCCGCTGAAGTGGGTACGCGTATTTTAGTACGTACTGGCAAGCCTGTAACTGAAAAAGGTGAAGCGCTGGCAACGGCTGTGCTTGATAGTATCAAAGATGTGCCAGCCTACTTAACTAAGTAAAAAGCCGAGAAAAGAGGTCGCTTGAGGCGGCCTTTTTCTATTGGAGAGTATGGATGAAAATGAATGCCTTGTTAGCGTTTCTGGCTGGAACGACACTATTTGGTTGCAGCCATTTAGCGATTGAGCGCGAAGCAGATGACACGCATCAATTCGTGACCTACCAGTGTGAATCAAACAAGCAGTTTGAGGTCGCCTATCTGATTGAAGAGCAAGCGGCGCTTTTACGTTTGCCTAAACATGACTACCGCCTCACTCAGGTCCCATCTGGTTCTGGTGCAAAATACATCTTAGATAATGGAACAAAGCCGATTCTTAATCCGGTGACGTTACACACCAAAGGTGATGATGCGCGGTTAGAATTAGGTAGAGTCGTTTACAAAAACTGTAAAACCCAATAGCGTTAATCTTCTGTACACTCTGCTTTGTCAATTGAGCGAACCCACAGCATTATGAATAAAAAACTGACCATTCTTGATATCGCGAAACTTTCTGGTGTTGGTAAATCTACGGTTTCCCGTGTGTTAACCAATGATCCCAAAGTTAAACCGGAAACTCGTGCCAAAGTTGAGCGTGTGATTGAAGAGTCTGGCTATGTGCCTTCTAAGTCGGCGCAAGCGATGCGTGGAGGCAGTCAGAAAGTGGTTGGGGTTATCATTTCGCGTCTTGATTCACCATCGGAAAACAAAGCCGTCAGCAGCATGCTGCAAGTTCTCTACAGTAACGGCTATGACGCGGTGATCATGGAAAGCCAATTTGATCGCAAGATGACCAATGAGCATCTCGATGTCCTGCGCAGACGTAATGTTGATGGCGTGATTGTGTTTGGCTTTAGCGATTTCGATATTGAACGTCTGTCTAGTTGGCAACATCGTTCACTGGTAATTGCCATGGATACCGATGCCACCTCATCGATCAACTACGATAATACAGGCGTTATTCGTTGTGCATTGGAACACCTTCAGCGCCAATCGGTGAGTGAGATTGCTTTTATTGGTGTTGACCCTTCAGACCGAACTACTGGGCAGATTCGTCTCAATGCATACTTAGATTGGTGTTCAGAGCAGCGATTATCCCCTAACTACCAAACAGGTCACCTTCATCACGAAAGTGCTTATCAGCTGGTGGATAAAGTGTTGAATCAAACCACACAGGCGATTGTGTGCGCCAGTGATACTTTGGCACTTGGTGTAATTAAGCGTCTTCAGGAGTTGGATAGGGAAGACGTGATGGTGACTGGTGTCGGTGGGAATGAGCTGTTGTCTTTTCTATTTCCGAGAGTATTCAGTATTGACCCAGGTTATGCTCAGGCTGGAGAAAGAGCTGCCAAGCTATTGATTTCTCAGCTTAATGGAGAGTCTGAACTGGTGCACCTCACTCAGGAACCAATCCTGAGTTAAACCTTTCTTTTCTTTATGGTTTAAAATTATACTGTGATCTCATTCAATTAATGGGATTGTTCCCATTTATCTATTTCGATAGATTTGACAATATAATAAGCACAAATGGGAATGTTCCCAAATTAATTATAACTAACCTTTTGATCAGAGAGTTCTGATCTGAACGAGAAACCAATTTAGGGTGGACAAGGATATGAGTAAGATTGCGAAACACGAGGTTGAGCGTCTGATAGAACTGGTTGGCGGTCGCGATAACATCGCCAGTGTAAGCCACTGTCTGACACGTCTACGTTTTGTGTTAAATGACACCGATAAAGCCGATAGTAAAGCGCTAGAAGCTTTGCCATTAGTGAAAGGCTGTTTTACCAACGCAGGTCAGTTTCAAGTTGTTGTCGGTACTGAAGTTGATGAAGTGTATAAAGTTCTGATTGAACTGTCGGGTAAGTCTGAAGCGTCGAAAGATGAATCCAAACAGGCTGCACGTCAGAATATGAACATTTTGGAACGTGGTATCTCCCATCTTGCTGAAATCTTTGTACCACTGTTGCCAGCCATCATTACAGGTGGTTTGATCTTGGGCTTCCGCAACGTGATTGGCGACATCAAGATGTTTGATGGTCAATCATTGACGGAAATCAGCCAATTCTGGGCGACGGTTCACAGCTTCCTATGGCTAATTGGTGAAGCCATTTTCTTCTTCTTACCTGTTGGTGTGTGTTGGTCAACAGTGAAGAAACTCGGTGGTACACCGATCCTCGGCATTACGCTTGGTGTCACTTTAGTCTCTCCTCAACTGATGAATGCGTACCTGATTGGTAAGCAAGTGCCAGAAGTGTGGGACTTTGGCTTATTTGCTATCGAGAAGGTGGGCTATCAGGCCCAGGTAATTCCAGCCATGTTAGCGGGTATCGCGTTGGCGTTCATCGAAACGAACCTTAAGCGCATTGTTCCTTCTTACCTATATCTGGTTGTTGTTCCTTTCGTTTCGATCATCGTCTCTGTTGTATTGGCGCACTCTCTGATTGGCCCGTTCGGTCGCGTATTGGGTGATGGTGTGGCATTTGCCGCGAAAGCAGCAATGACGGGTGATTTCGCTGTGATTGGCTCAATGGTGTTTGGCTTCCTGTATGCACCTTTGGTGATTACCGGTATTCACCATACAACCAACGCTGTCGATCTACAGTTGATGCAAGACCTAGGTGGTACTCCAATTTGGCCTTTGATTGCACTGTCTAACATTGCTCAGGCATCAGCGGTTGTCGGTATCATCATCATCAGTAAGAAACACGGTGAACGCGACATCTCAGTACCTGCGGCTATATCTGCTTATCTAGGTGTCACCGAGCCAGCGATGTACGGCATTAACCTTAAATACAAATTCCCAATGCTGAGTGCGATGATCGGTAGTGCTATTGCAGCAGCGATCTGTGGTAGTGCCGGTGTGATGGCTAATGGTATCGGTGTGGGTGGCCTGCCGGGTATTCTGTCTATCCAACCACAATTCTGGGGCATTTACGCGATTGCAATGCTGGTGGCGATTGCACTTCCAGCAGTGTTGACCCTGTTATTCTACAAGCGTGCACAAATGAAAGGCGAGCTAGAGCCTGCAAGCGCTTAAGCGCAAACAAAAAGGAGCGATCGCAATTCGGCGATCGCTTCTGCTATTTTTTCGATTTTTTATTTTTTGGTAAGTGAGTTTAGCAATGACAACAATCACAAATGATGCGAACTGGTGGAAAACGGCTTCGATATATCAGATTTACCCGAAGAGCTTCTGTGATAGCGGTAGTAAAGGAACAGGGGATATTAAGGGCATCATTTCTAAGCTCGATTACTTAAAATTGCTCGGTATTGATGTCATTTGGCTAACACCAGTCTATCAGTCTCCGATGATCGATAATGGTTACGATATCTCAGACTACTACGCCATTAACCCTCAATTTGGCAGCATAGACGATTTCGAATGTCTGCTTGATGAAGCACACCAGCGTGGTATTCGCATCATCATGGACATTGTCGTTAACCACACTTCTACCGAGCACGCTTGGTTCCAATCTGCGCTGGGGGATAAGAGCAGCCCATATCGTGATTACTACATTTGGAAAGATCCGGTAGAAGGTGACGTTCCAAACAACTGGCAGTCCAAGTTTGGTGGCAGTGCATGGGAAATGGATGAGCAAACAGGCCAGTATTTTCTGCACCTCTTTGCCAAAGAGCAGGCGGACCTCAATTGGGAGAACCCGACAGTTCGTGAGGAAGTGAAAAAGGTCATCAGCTTCTGGGCAGAGAAAGGCGTGGATGGTTTCCGCCTTGATGTAATCAACCTGATTTCTAAGCAGCAAGACTTCCCGAATGATGATATCGGTGATGGTCGCCGCTTTTACACAGATGGCCCTCGTGTACATGAATACTTGCAGGAAATTAGCGAAGCTGTGTTCCAAAAATATGGCAGCGTTACGGTTGGCGAAATGTCGTCTACCACATTGGAACACTGCCAGCAGTATTCCTCTCTGGATAACAGAGAATTGTCGATGGTGTTTAATTTCCATCACCTCAAAGTGGATTATCCAAATGGTGAGAAGTGGACTAAAGCGCCCTTTGATTTTTTACAGCTAAAGCAAATCTTTAACCATTGGCAAACAGGATTGAACGGTAAAGGTTGGGGAGCATTGTTCTGGTGTAATCATGATCAGCCACGTGTCGTTAGCCGCTTAGGTGATGATAAAAACTATCGAGTGGAATCCGCCAAAATGTTGGGAGCCTCTGTCCATATGATGCAAGGCACACCATACATTTATCAAGGGGAAGAGATTGGGATGACCAACCCCGGCTATACCTCGATAGAGCAATACCGTGATGTGGAAAGCACCAATATGTATGACATCATGGTCAACCAGCAAGGTGTCAGCAACGAAGAGATGATCGATATTCTGGCTCAGAAATCCCGTGACAACTCACGGACGCCAATGCAATGGAATGACGAGCAGTATGCTGGCTTCTCTCAGGTAGAGCCTTGGTTGGCGGTGGCAGAAAATTATCCTCAAGTGAACGCAGCTAAAGCCGTTGATGACAGTGATTCGGTCTTTTACTTCTATCAGAAGTTAATTCAATTGCGCAAAGAGATTGAAGTGATCACGACAGGGGACTATCAAGATCTGTATCCGAATCATGAGCAGATCTTTGGCTATCAACGTAAGAGCGCCAAACAGACGCTGATTTGTCTCAACAACTATTACGGCGTGGAAGCGCAATGTACACTGCCGGACTCTTTCAAGGTGGATTGTGCTAAGTATGTATTAGGCAACTACGTTTTACCTGAAGCTGTTTCTCGAGATCAGACCCTACGTCCTTATGAGACACGCATTATTTTAATTGAAGAGTAATCACCCCCTATAGTGTTTTCTTCATTGCCTCGCTTGTGCGGGGCATTTTTTATGCGTAATTGGAAAGCAGAAACGAAAAAAGCCAGCTCAATGAGCTGGCTTTTCGCTGATATGGTGGAGGGGGACGGATTCGAACCATCGAAGGCAGTGCCAGCAGATTTACAGTCTGATCCCTTTGGCCACTCGGGAACCCCTCCAGGGTRTTTTTATCCTTAAYTGATGTTTTCCCAACACAACAATCAAGCGTTTAATATGGTGGAGGGGGACGGATTCGAACCATCGAAGGCAGTGCCAGCAGATTTACAGTCTGATCCCTTTGGCCACTCGGGAACCCCTCCAGGGCTTTTTATCCTTAACTGACGTTTTCCCAACGCATCAATCAAGCATTCAATATGGTGGAGGGGGACGGATTCGAACCATCGAAGGCAGTGCCAGCAGATTTACAGTCTGATCCCTTTGGCCACTCGGGAACCCCTCCAGGGTGTTTTTATACTTAAGAAATGATTTCCCAACCCATTACTCAAGTGCGGAGCGCATCATAGCAAACTCGCTAAACCTGTAAAGACTTTTCTTATGATTTTGAATTGAATGCTGGCTTTTTGGGCAAAGATGCCAGTAAGTAACCTAAAAGCTCAGGTAATCAAAGTCTAAACTTACAGTTTATTGCTCTCTCTTTACATTACTTGACGTTTCCCAAGTGGTTTAATGAGTACAATATGCCGAGTTTTTTGAGACAGAATTTCAATCATGAAAAATAAAATTATTCTGAGTATTTTTTCGTTGTCTATGATTGCGGCCACACCTAGTGTTCAAGCTAAAAGGCAAGGGCCACAGACAGTAACTGTGGTGACAGAGCAGGTCCAGACACATCAAGTTTCACAGTCTTTATCTTTGGTAGGCAAAATTGAAGCAGAGCAATCGGTTGTGCTCTCCTCTGAAGTGACAGGTCGAGTCGATGTCATTGCATTTAAAGCCAATCAAGAAGTAAAGAAAGGCCAGTTGCTGATTCAGCTTAATGATGACAAGGCAAAAGCCAGCGTGGCCGAAGCGAAAGCCTACCTGAGAGATGAAAAGCGCAAGCTCAAAGAATTTGAACGCTTGGTCAAGCGTAATGCGATCACTCAGACTGAAATTGATGCGCAGAAAGCCAGCGTAGAAATTGCTCAAGCACGTCTTGACGCGGCCAATGCGAATCTCAGTGATTTAAATATTACTGCGCCTTTTTCTGGTACTGTCGGCTTCGTCGATTTTAGTTTAGGTAAGTTGGTGAGTACGGGGGATGAGTTGGTTGCACTGGATGACTTATCTGTCATGCAGTTGGATTTACAAGTGCCTGAGCGTTATTTGTCTCAAATATCGAAAGGTATGAAGGTCACCGCAACGACGGCTGCATGGGATGGATGGATGTTTGAGGGGCAAGTGGTCGGTATCGACTCACGCATCAATGAAGAAACGCTCAATCTACGAGTACGAATCCATTTTGAAAACCCGGATAAAAAGTTAAAGCCAGGGATGTTAGTCGCGGCGGATATGGATTTCCCGCCAGTGGAAGCGCCGATTATTCCTGTTCAAGCACTCGAATATTCTGGTACCAAACGTTATGTCTACGTAGTTGGAGGTGACAGCAAAGCGGTTCGCACTGAGGTCTTCTTAGGTGCTCGTATCGGCAACCAAGTTGTGATTGAAAAAGGCCTGGATATCGGCCAGAAAATCGTCGTTCAAGGTATTGTGAACATGCGCGATGGTGTCGCTGTGAGTGAACTGGGTAAAGATGGCAAACCACTGAGTATTGAGCAAGAAGGTAACAGCTAATGTGGTTATCTGATGCTTCTGTAAAACGCCCCGTTGCGGCGGTCGTTCTCAGCTTACTGCTGTGTGTATTTGGTATTGTCTCTTTCAGTAAACTGGCGGTACGCGAAATGCCGGATATTGAAAGTCCGGTCGTTTCAATCAGTACCCGTTATGAAGGCGCTTCAGCGACCATTATTGAAAGCCAAATTACGTCTGCACTGGAAGACCAGCTTTCTGGTATCAGTGGTATTGATGAAATTGAATCGAAAACGCGTAATGGCAGTTCACGGATCACGATTACTTTTGAACTCGGTTATGATCTCAATACTGGCGTCAGTGACGTTCGGGATGCGGTTGCACGTGCGCAGCGTTCCTTGCCTGATGAGGCGGATGATCCGATTGTTTATAAGAACAATGGCTCCGGTGAAGCGTCTCTCTACATCAATCTGAGTTCTTCAGAAATGGATCGGACACAACTGACGGACTATGTTGATCGAGTTCTGCTCGACAGATTCAGTTTGATCTCGGGTGTAAGTTCGGTCGAAGTGTCTGGTGGCTTGTATAAAGTCATGTACGTTAAGCTGAAGCCTGCACAAATGGCGGGGCGTGGAGTCACGACATCTGACATTACTGCGGCACTCAACAGCGAAAATATTGAAAGCCCGGGCGGAGAAGTTCGTAACGATCAGATCGTGATGTCGGTTCGTACCGCTCGCAGTTATAACGTCGCCGAAGATTTCGAGTACCTTGTCGTTAAACGTGCCAGTGATAACTCGCCCATCTATCTGAAAGATGTCGCGGATGTCTACATTGGTGCGGAGAACGAAAACTCGACCTTTAAGAGTGATGGTGTCGTCAATGTCAGTATGGGGATTGTGCCTCAATCGGACGCCAACCCGCTGGAAGTAGCTGACTTAGTGCATGATGAAGTGGAAAAAATCCAACAATTCCTTCCATCGGGAACTCGTCTTGCCATCGACTATGATTCAACCGTCTTTATTGAGCGTTCGATAGCAGAAGTGTATAGCACTCTGTTTATTACTGGTGGTCTGGTCATTCTCGTGCTGTACATATTCATTGGTCAGGTACGAGCCACGCTGATCCCAGCAGCAACGGTGCCTGTTTCTTTGATTTCATCCTTCATGGCCGCTTACTACTTCGGTTTTTCCATCAACCTTATCACGTTGATGGCGCTGATATTGTCGATTGGCTTGGTAGTCGATGACGCTATCGTGGTGGTGGAGAACATTTTCCACCATATCGAACGCGGTGAAAAACCGCTGTTGGCTGCATACAAAGGGACACGCGAAGTTGGCTTTGCCGTAGTGGCGACAACTCTGGTACTGGTCATGGTTTTCCTGCCCATCTCGTTTATGGATGGCATGGTCGGCTTGTTGTTTACCGAGTTTTCGGTACTGTTGGCGATGTCGGTGATTTTCTCATCACTGATTGCACTGACTCTGACGCCAGTACTAGGCAGCCAGCTATTAAAGGCTAACGTGAAACCAAACCGCTTTAACCGTTTCATCGACCGCATGTTTGGTCGTCTGGAAATCGGTTACCGTAAAGTATTGCGTGGAGCCTTGAAATGGAAGTGGGCGGCGCCTCTGATCATCTTGACCTGTATCGGCGGAAGTTGGGGCTTGATGAAACAAGTGCCTTCTCAGCTCACACCATCTGAAGACCGCGGGGTAATCTTTGCCTTTGTTCGTGGTGCGGATGCGACTAGTTACAACCGCATGGCTGCGAACATGGATATCGTCGAAGAGCGCTTATTGCCGCTACTGGGCGAAGGCTTCCTTAAGTCCTTCAGCATTCAATCGCCAGCCTTTGGCGGTAATGCCGGTGACCAGACGGGTTTCGTGATCATGATTCTGGATGACTGGAATGATCGTGATGTAACGGCTCAACAGGCGTTAGGTGAGGTGAGAAAGGCGCTGGTGGGGATTCCAGATGTTCGTGTCTTCCCATTTATGCCAGGCTTCCGAGGTGGTTCTAGTGAACCCGTCCAGTTCGTGTTAGGAGGTTCTGATTACCCTGAGCTGAAACAGTGGGCTGAAAAGTTAGAACAGTTAGCAGAAGAGTCTCCGATCATGGAGGGGGCGGACATTAACTACTCTGAGCGAACCCCTGAGCTGGTGGTGACGGTTGACAAACAACGTGCGGCAGAGTTGGGCATCAGCGTATCAGAGATTTCTGAGACCTTAGAAATTATGCTTGGCGGTAAGAGTGAAACGACTTTTGTCGAGCGTGGTGAAGAATATGACGTTTATCTGCGCGGTGATGAGAACAGCTTCAATAACGCGACGGATCTGAGCCAGATTTATCTGCGAACCAGTTCAGGCGAATTAGTGACACTGGATGCGGTCACCAAGATTGAAGAAGTGGCTTCGTCGATTCGTTTGTCACATTACAACAAACAGAAATCGATTACCGTAACGGCTAACTTGTCTGATGGGTATACCTTAGGTCAGGCTCTGGACTTCCTAGATCAAAAAGCGGTGGACATTCTGCCGGGCGATATCTCAGTCAGCTACTCTGGTGAATCGAAAGATTATAAAGAGAACCAATCCAGTATTCTGGTGGTATTTGGCTTGGCACTGCTGGTCGCGTATCTGGTGTTGGCAGCGCAGTTTGAAAGCTTCATTAACCCACTAGTGGTGATGTTCACTGTTCCTATGGGGGTATTCGGCGGCTTCTTGGGCTTGTTCTTTATGAGTCAAGGGCTGAATATCTACAGCCAGATTGGCATGATCATGTTGATTGGTATGGTGACCAAGAACGGTATCCTGATCGTTGAGTTTGCGAACCAACTACGTGATCGCGGCTTCGAATTTGAGAAAGCGATTGTCGATGCCGCAGCACGTCGCCTGCGCCCAATCATGATGACGGCGTTCACTACGCTTGCTGGTGCAATTCCGTTGATCCTATCGACAGGAGCAGGTTATGAAAGCCGAGTGGCGGTAGGTACGGTGATCTTCTTCGGTATGGGTTTCGCAACGCTGGTGACTTTGTTTGTTATCCCTGCGATGTACCGACTGATTTCAGTAAGTACGCAGTCACCGGGTCATGTGGAAGCTGAGCTGAACAAAGAGCTAAGTCACGATGTGAAGGCCAGAACCTCACACTAATCGCAGCAACCACTAGATGAAGAAAAGCCCGCAATCGCGGGCTTTTCTTCATCTAGTGGTTCTCAACCGTAATTGACCGAATAACGGGTTGGCTTGTGGTTCATGGCTAACACAACATTGAGCAGGATAGCGCCCAAAATAGATAACCCAATGACTTCTGGAGAGACAAAGAAGAATGATGCGAACAAGATGCAACAATCGATAGCTAGTTGAGACTTGCCCACTGAAATGCCGAACTTATCCTGAATAAACAGGCAAAGTACGTTGAAACCGCCGAGACTTGAGCGATGCCGGAACAGGATAAGCATACCTAAGCCCATCAGTAATCCGCCGGCAACCGCGCAATACACAACGTTGACCGTTTCAAGGCTGACGACCAGATATAGGTGATCTGCAAACACAGAGACTAAGGCACCAGAAATAGCACTGTTAAAAGCAAATCGTGAGCCAAAACGCTTCCACGCGAGTAAATAAAAAGGACTATTGGCCAAAAAGTAAAGCGTACCGAAGGAAAGTGACACAAACTGGTTCATAAGCAACGCTAAACCTGTGGTGCCTCCGGTTAACAGATTGGCAGATTGGAGGAAGAAAACGCCCTGAGCGACCAGAAATGTTCCGGTTAAAATAGCAATCCAATCTTCTTTGCGTGAGTGTTTTTCCATCAATTTGAAACTTTTACAGTAGATAATGGCGCGCATACTATTTAAAAAATGAGGTTTTCGGTAGCTTGAGAAGTAAATTTAAGGTAAACCTATGTAATTATCGTTTTACGGGGTGTAAAGGGAAAAATTGACACTTTTCATATTTATACGATTTAGAAAGGTGACAATATGACAATCCTCGTAGAACCACATGAAGAATCTGCATGAGAAAAAGTAAAACTTTCTCTTTATGGCCAAGATCAAATTATGTAGAATGCGCGCTATTAACGTGATGCAAACGTTTGCGTGAGTAAATTTACGTAGATTAATAGGGTCATTAGTAGGTTTTTTGCAAATTTCAGTTTAAATCTGAGTCAGGAGATACAGATGCTAAAGCGTGATATGAACATCGCAGATTACGATGCGGAACTGTTCGCAGCAATCCAAGAAGAAACTCTTCGCCAGGAAGAACACATTGAACTAATCGCTTCTGAAAACTACACGAGCCCACGTGTAATGGAAGCTCAAGGTTCTCAGCTAACAAACAAATACGCTGAAGGCTACCCTGGCAAGCGTTACTATGGCGGTTGTGAATACGTTGATAAAGCGGAAGCTTTGGCAATTGATCGTGCATGTCAGCTATTCGGCTGTGAGTACGCGAACGTTCAACCTCACTCGGGCTCACAAGCAAACAGCGCTGTGTACATGGCATTGCTAAACCCAGGTGATACTGTTCTAGGTATGAGCCTAGCGCATGGTGGTCACTTGACTCATGGCTCACCAGTAAACTTCTCTGGTAAACACTACAACGTGATTCCTTACGGTATCGACGAAGCGGGTCAAATCAACTACGACGAGATGGAGCAGCTTGCTCTAGAGCACAAGCCTAAGATGATCATCGGCGGCTTCTCGGCTTACTCTCAAATCGTTGACTGGGCTCGCATGCGTGAAATTGCAGACAAAGCAGGCGCGTACCTGTTCGTAGACATGGCGCACGTTGCTGGTCTAATCGCAGCTGGCGAATACCCAACACCCGTTCCACATGCTCATGTTGTGACAACAACAACGCACAAGACACTAGCAGGCCCACGTGGTGGTCTAATCCTGTCTAATGCTGGCGAAGAGATGTACAAGAAGCTGAACTCAGCGGTATTCCCTGGTGGTCAGGGTGGTCCTCTGATGCATGTTATCGCAGGTAAAGCGGTAGCGTTCAAAGAAGCAATGGAGCCGGAATTCAAAGCGTACCAAGCGCGTGTAGTGAAGAACGCTAAAGCGATGGTTGCCCAGTTCCAAGAGCGTGGTTACAAGATCGTTTCTAACGGTACAGAGAACCACCTGTTCCTAGTTGACCTCATCGACAAAGACATCACAGGTAAAGATGCTGATGCAGCACTTGGCGCAGCAAACATCACGGTAAACAAGAACTCAGTGCCAAACGATCCACGTAGCCCGTTCGTGACTTCTGGTATCCGTGTAGGTTCTCCAGCCATCACTCGTCGTGGTTTCACTGAAGAAGATGCTAAAGAACTAGCGAACTGGATGTGTGACGTTCTTGATAACATCGGCAGCGAAGAGGTTATCCAAGCAACGAAAGCGAAAGTGCTTGAAATCTGTAAGCGCCTACCGGTTTACGCTTAATCTCACTGCGCGAATCATTGCCACTTTTAAAACCTCCCGCTGGGAGGTTTTTTTTACTTTCTGATTCTTTCCCTAAGCAAACCAACTGGATAAACCAGTTACTCCTTCACTTCCCTTATCATGCTGGTCACTCAATGAGTGATAATTAAAAACCGCAACATAATCACAATGTTTTATATCTGTGATTGATTGGTATTGAGTTTAAATCTATATACTTAGTTTTAATTGGCTATTCATAAGGAAGAGTTGAATGCGTCCAACGAAAGAAAACCTGACCGCTTTGGTCGGCAAAAATATTGAAATGGATATGCGTCTCACGTGTCAACCGGAAAACAGCGAGACTGGCTATTTGGAAAAGCAGTATGGTGTGACCTTAATTCAGCGTGATGGCAAAGTAGTTTTGACGCGAGATGATTCCTCCGTTGATGCTGGTGTTTGGGTACCATACGCTGAAACCAAAGCGGTGGTAGGGCGTTACACAGGCAGTGGCATAGGTTGGTTAGCGTCTGGGCCGTTTAGTGGTTGTGAAATGGCTGTTGGTGTAGATAAAGAGCAAAACCGAGTTTTTGCTGCACATATTGCAAAGCAAAGCGGTTCAACGGCACCAGCGGATTATCGAAAATTCCGCACCGATGCGAAAGCGAGTGAGTTTTATTGGAACCGGATTCCGATGCCTTTCGAAGATAAGTTTTCCTGTGCGTATGTTTTTGTTATCTGTTCAACAGACGGCATTATTTCGATGAACTCGTTAGAAGTCGAAGTGACCAGCATGGGGGGAAGCAATGGTAAGGTATTGTCGGTAAGAACGTTCAAATAGTGGAGCTCTTGCCGTTGAAATGAAAAAGGTTGATGAAAACAAATCATCAACCTTTTTTGATTCTAGCTTGAGCCTATTTTGAAATGCTCAGTAGCGTACCTGACTTACACTTGAATGAGTAGTACTTGCGGCTTTCGCTGAACTTGCCAAGACCTTCACCATCACAGTAATCGATGTTGATGTCACGCATAGTCTCAAGCGTTGCTTCGCTGGTTAGAGCAAACTTAGAGCCGTCAGCACATACGATACGTACGCGGCCATCGTCACTGACAGAGTAAAGTTCAACCTCTGTATTACACAGCTCAAAAGAAGCTTCGCGGAAATTGTCCTGCTGTGTGTTAGACGCACAACCTGCTGTTAGCGCGGCGAGAGCAACAGCAACAAAACCTAGTCTTTTCATAATAATTCCTTGGAGATGTACTTTTTTATGTCGTTAGAGCTAAGCCTATAGAAGAGTTGTGTCTCATTCAAGAAACGAAACAAAAAAGGGCTGACTTATTTTGCCAACCCTTACGACTAATTAAAGTGATATTTAGCTTACTTCAACACCTTGTGCTTGTAGGTCAGCATGGTATGAAGAGCGAACAAATGGGCCACATGCCGCGTGAGTGAAGCCCAGTTCCAGAGCAATTTCTTTTAGCTCATCAAATTCTGAAGGCGGCACGTAACGTTCAACGGGGAGATGGTGACGACTTGGAGCTAAGTACTGACCTAGAGTCAGCATAGTCACACCGTGCTCGCGAAGATCTTTAAGAACTTCAACGATTTCTTCTTTAGTTTCACCTAGACCCATCATCAAGCCTGATTTAGTCGGTACATCCGGATGCTGTTCTTTGAACTTCTTAAGCAGCTGTAGCGACCATTTGTAATTGGCGCCTGGACGAGCTTTGCGGTACAGACGAGGTGCCGTTTCCAAGTTATGGTTGAAGACATCTGGTGGGTTGTCTTTCATTAATTCAAGTGCGACATCCATACGGCCGCGGAAATCTGGGACTAGAGTCTCGATACGGATGTTTGGATTTTTGGCACGTATCTCACGGTTACAATCAGCGAAGTGTTTTGCTCCACCGTCACGAAGATCATCACGGTCAACTGAGGTAATAACCACATATTTCAGCTTCATATCTGAAATGGTTTGCGCCAGTTTTTTCGGTTCATCGGCTTCAGGAGCAACTGGGCGTCCATGAGCGACATCACAGAAAGGGCAGCGACGAGTACAGATAGCACCAAGAATCATAAAAGTGGCGGTACCGTGGTTGAAGCACTCTGCTAAGTTAGGGCAAGACGCTTCCTCACACACCGAGTGGAGGTTATTCTTACGCATCGCTGACTTAATATCTTGGATACGTTGGCTATCAGCAGGTAGCTTGATCTTCATCCAATCAGGCTTACGCAGGATTTCTTTTTGCTCAGTTGGCATGTTCTTAACTGGGATCAGTGCCATCTTGTCGGCGTCGCGGTATTTAACGCCTTTTTCCATTTGGATTGGTTTACTCATGCTATCTTTACTTCTCTTTGCTTCTCTTTGCTTCTCATCGCGTAGGAGAGGCTTCTGTGCTGAATTCAACTTGCTCGTAACCAAGCAAAGCTACAAGTTCATCGACTAATGTCGCTTCAACCTGGGTAAGATCATCCGGTCCACCAAGCTGGCTCATCTGAACCATCTCCATTCCGGCATAGCCACATGGATTGATACGCAAAAACGGTGATAAATCCATATTTACGTTCAATGCTAAACCATGAAATGAGCATCCTTTACGGATTCTCAGCCCCAAAGAGCAGATCTTTTTACCATCAACATAGACGCCTGGTGCATCTGGTCGTGCCGCCGACTCTATATTGTAATTTTTAAGGGTGTTGATCACCAGGTTCTCTATATGAGTTACAAGCTCTCTGACCCCGATCTTTTTACGACGTAAATTTATCAGGAAGTAAGCCACCAATTGACCGGGACCGTGATAGGTCACCTGACCACCTCTATCGCTTTGGACAACAGGGATATCACCGGTATTGATCAAATGCTCTTCTTTACCTGCTTGCCCTTGTGTAAAGACAGGGTTGTGCTCGACTAGCCATACTTCATCACAGGTTTCCTCAGTACGGTGATCTGTGAAGTCGTGCATGGCTTGCCAGATAGGTTCGTAATCTTGCCTACCCAGACGCTTCACAACAAGCTGGTTTTGCATTCCTGATCCTATAGTCAGTAAATAAAGTCTTGGGATTATAAACTGGTTCTGGTCATTGAACTATATACCAGTTACACATTTTTAACCCTTGGAAATATGCAGGATTATTATCTATATGATATTTAAAAAGAAAGCAGCTTTCGCTGCTTTCAAATTAATTTTATTTTATCAAATAAAATTATAGAACCATGCGTACAATGTCGATTTCACCCAGCTCTTTATACAGCGTTTCGACTTGTTCAATTGACGTCGCTGTAATGGTAATAGATACCGAATGGTAGTTGCCTTTGGCACTTGGTTTCACGCTAGGGCTATAGTCACCTGGAGCGTGGCGCTGGATCACTTCAAGAACCTTCTCTGGCAGTTCAGGCTTGGCGTAGCCCATTACCTTGTAGGTAAACGAACAAGGGAACTCAAGCAGGTCTTTCAGTTTTGCATCTGAGTTGATAGTCAACATTTTGAAACTCCAAGTTGAATGTCATGTAAGCAGCGCGGAATAGTACTGCCATTGAATCTAAATCTCAACATTCTCGCGATTTGAGCTAGCGAGAATAAAAAAAGCCGCGTGAAGCGGCTTTTGATGAATATGTGTTCTGGATTATAGGAAGCTCTTAATCAGCATCACAATGTAATCCCACAGACGGCTGAATAGGCTACCTTCTTCTACGTCTTCAAGAGCAAGAAGTGGGTACTCAGCAACATCTTCGCCTTCTAGTTGATAGTATAGCTTACCAACTACGTCACCTTTTTTAATGGGGGCTTCAAGTTCTTTTTCAAGCACGAAGCTTGCTTGAAGATTCTTCGCTTCTCCGCGAGGAAGGGTAACATATGTGTCTTGGTCGAGGCCTAGCGCAACAGTGTCTTTGTCACCCATCCAGATTTTTTCTTCGACGAAGGTTTCACCGGCTTTGTGTGGGGCAACGGTTTCAAAGAATCGGAAACCGTAGCTTAGCAATTTCTTACTTTCAGATTTACGTGCATTGGCGCTTTTGGTTCCCATCACGACCGCAACAAGACGCATTTTACCTTCTGTCGCAGAGCTAACTAAGCTATATCCCGCATTACTTGTATGGCCGGTTTTTATACCATCAACGTTCATGCTCTTATCCCACAGTAAGCCATTACGGTTATACTGTGTGATACCGTTGTAAGTGTATTTCTTCTCGGAGTAGATACGGTACTCATCAGGCACGTCACGGATCAAAGCTTGACCTAACAGTGCCATGTCATAAGGCGTTGAGTATAGATTCGAGTTATCTAGGCCGTGGACGTTAGCAAAGTGCGTATCTTTCATACCTAGGGTATTAGCCCAAGCATTCATCAGATCTACGAAAGCGTCTTCTGAGCCAGCAATGTGCTCAGCCATCGCTACACAGGCGTCATTACCGGACTGAACAATGATACCTCGGTTGAGCTCTTCCACTTTGACTGTGGTGCCAACCTCAATAAACATTTTGGAAGAATCAGGGAAGTTCTTTGCCCATGCATTCTTACTGATCGTCACATCATCCTGAAGTGAAATATTACCGCGTTCCAATTCTTGACCAATGACATAACTGGTCATCATTTTGGTCAGACTGGCTGGAGACAATTTGGTGTTCATCTCTTTTTCAGCCAGGATCTTACCTGAATGATAATCCATCAAAACGTAGCCTTTTGCGGCGATTTGGGGGGCATCCGGTACAACAATCGGAGCGGCAAATGAAGTGGATGCGAAAGTTGCAGAAAGCGCAATAGAAGACGCAAAAACGGATTTAATTAGCGTTGTTTTTTTCATATTGACTACAGGTTTATATTAACTGTCCATATCTTAACAGAAACAATCGCTCAAACCAGTGTAAGGCTTGCCCCACACTGGATTGAGGACTACTGGGATTTTATAAAAGCACTTGAATAGCCCATCAGCTTGACTTGTTCTAATGCTTTTTGTGTCAGCATATAGTCATCAAATGGACCTAGAAACACTCGATGAATGTTTTTATCCGAATTGACATAACTTTTGACTGAAAGTGTTTGACTTAAATCTTGTGCTAAAGTTCGCACTCTGTCTTCGTGTTGTGATGAAGCCACCTGAACAACGAACTTAGGCAGTGCTTTTTGTTTGTGAGCTTCCGTGGGTTTACCTACTGAGATGACCTCGATGGCAACATTTGCGGTTCCCGTACGAATCACATCCAGCTTGGTCGCTGCGGCAAAACTGAGGTCTATGATTCGACCCTCATGAAAAGGTCCGCGATCATTGACGCGCACAATAGCCGTTTTACCATTGTCTTTGTTAGTGACTTTAACATAACTGGGAATAGGTAGGGTTTTGTGCGCCGCCGACATAGAATACATATCGTATACTTCGCCGTTAGACGTTAGGTGACCGTGAAATTTTTTGCCGTACCAAGATGCCATCCCTTCTTGGGTGAAGCCTTGAGGCTCTCTGATAATTTTGTATTTCTCTCCACGCAGTGTGTAGTCACTATTACCGCCCAAGCTATAAGGTTCGTACTGAGGATTAGCATCTTCTATGTGATCAACAGAAATCGGTGAATCTGGGGCGATGTCGTCATCGATCGTGTATCGCTGAGAAGGCGTTGATGAGCAACCCGCTAACAGGATTACAGCGCATAGTATGCCAAGCAAAGGAGTATTTAGGGTCATTTAGGTTGCCTTCGAGAATGCATTTCTGTGAGTGTGGATCGACATAAGTATGCCAAAGCCGGCCATAAGAGTAACCATTGATGTTCCACCATAACTAATGAGGGGGAGTGGAACACCAACAACAGGCAGAATGCCACTAACCATGCCGATATTAACAAAAACGTAGACAAAGAAGCTTAGAACAATACTGCCAGCCATCATTCTACCAAAAGCGGTTTGTGCTTTACTGGCTAACACTAACCCTCGACCAATAATAAACAGATACAGACTAAGTAAAATTAGGATACCAATTAATCCCCACTCTTCAGCGATCACAGCAAAAATAAAGTCAGTGTGGCGCTCTGGTAAAAACTCTAATTGGGATTGGGTACCTTGTAGCCAGCCTTTGCCTGATATGCCACCTGAGCCAATCGCTATTTTACTTTGAATAATGTGGTAACCAGCGCCAAGAGGATCTGACTCTGGGTTAAACAGCGTTCTTACTCTGACTTTCTGATACTCACGCATAAGGAAGAACCAGAGAATCGGTAAAAAAGCACCAAGGCCACACGCTGCAGCGAAGATGATTCTCCAGCTGATCCCTGCAAGAAAGATAACAAATATACCTGACGCTGCAATCAGAATCGAAGTGCCCAAATCTGGCTGTTTAGCAATGAGGATAGTGGGAACAAAGACCATGACTAAAGATAGAACGAGAGTCTGGAAGGTTGGTGGCAGTGAGCGTTTACCAATAAATCGGGCCACCATAAGAGGCACCGCGAGCTTAAGCAACTCGGAGGGTTGAAAGCGGACAAAGCCCAGATTGAGCCATCGCTGGGCACCTTTGGAGGCCTCACCAAAGAATAGCACGCCGAACAACAGTAAAACCCCGACCATAAACATAAGCGGTGCCAAAGTTTCGTATGTTCGAGGAGGAATTTGCGCAAGAATGACCATAACACCTAGGGATAAGCCCATTCGCATAGCTTGGCGGTCCATCATGGCCAGACTTTGACCACTCGCACTGTACATGACTACTAGGCCAAAGCCCATTAAGACAAGAATACCGAGTAACAGAGGCAAATCGATATGAAAGCGCTCAAACAGCGCTCGGTTTTGCCCCGTAGCTGGATCAAAGTCCATTATTGTTCTGCCTCTTTATCTTTTACTAATACATGGTCGAAGATACGTCTTGCGACTGGGCCGCCTTGTGATGAGCCACCGCCGGCATTTTCTAATACCAAGGTCACAATTAGTTTTGGATCGTCGAGTGGCGCAAAGCCAGTAAATAGCGCATGGTCACGTAAGTGCTCTGCGATTTCATCTGCGTTGTATTCCTCGTCCTCAGCAAGGCCGAATACTTGCGCTGTCCCAGATTTGCCTCCACTTATATATTTGGTGTTGTAAAATGCTCGGCGTACGGTTCCTTTCTTACCGTGGTTGACCAGTCTCATCCCCTCAATGGAGAGATCCCAGAATTTTTCTTTCACCCCAGTGATAGGAGGGTATGTTTCAACCTCCGAGAGTACTTGTTTATCAAACTGCTGGCCATTTTCTATGGTTGAACGCAGTAAGTGAGGAGCGATAACTTTGCCTCGATTGACCAATACTGAAGTTGCCTTCGCTATTTGTATTGGTGTCGCGGTCCAATAGCCTTGTCCGATACCAACCGGAATCGTATCACCCTGATACCAAGGCTCACGGTGTCGAGCCATCTTCCATTCTCGAGTAGGCATGTTTGCTTTGCTTTCTTCGTATATATCGATTCCTGTCTTTTCACCAAAGCCAAACATCATCATCCAATTGGAGATGCGATCTATGCCCATATCGTAGGCTATTTGATAGAAGAAAGTATCCACTGACTCTTCGATGGATTTAACGATGTTCACACGACCGTGTCCCCAGCGTAGCCAATCTCGGAAAGGCCTAGTTTTTGAGTTAGGAATTTTCCAATAGCCTGGATCGTTGCGTGTTGTGTACGGTGTTATAACGCCTTCTTGTAGAGCAGCAACAGCCATAAATGGCTTAATTGTCGAGGCGGGTGGATAAATACCTAGTGTTGCGCGGTTAACTAAAGGGCGGTTTTTATCATTGAGCAGAGCGCTATAGGCTTTTCCCGAAATGCCATGGACGAAGGCGTTGGGATCATAGCTTGGGCTCGATACCATGGCCAAGACACCATTATCTTTTGGATCGAGAACGACGACACTACCGCGGCGCTCAGCCAGTAATTCATGAATGTAAAGTTGTAGATCGATATCAAGGTTGAGAACGATATCTTTTCCCGGGACTGGCGGAATGTATTTTAGGGTACGGATTATCCGCCCGCGGCTGTTAACTTCAACTTCTTGATAGCCCGCAGTACCATGAAGAAGGTCTTCATAATAGCGTTCAATGCCGAGCTTACCGATATCGCGAGTGGCTTGGTAGTTCGCGTCTTTTTCTTCTCTTATCAGGCGCTGCATATCACGATCGTTTATGCGCGAGACGTAACCGATGACATGAGTCAGAACTTCACCATAAGGGTAGTGACGTTTTAAACTGGCGTTCACTGCTACGCCAGGAAACTTGTGCTGATTGACGGAAAACTTGGCGACTTGCTCTTGTGTGAGCTGGGTCAACAGTGGGACTGATTTAAAACGGCGAGTTTGGCGTCGCTCTCGCTCAAAACGTTCTATTTGTTCGGGTGTGATCTCAATGTATTTTTGAAGGCGAGCAATAGTCCCTTCCATGTCTTCGATTTTTTCTGGTGTGATCTCCAAGTTGAAAACCGGGCGGTTCTCGGCAAGCAGGGTACCGTTTCTGTCGTAAATCAATCCGCGGTTTGGGGCGATTGGAACCACTTTAATCCGGTTGTCATTTGAACGAGTTTTATAGTCCTGATATTGGTTGATTTGGATGTTGTACAGGTTGGCGACTAATAGGCCAACCATAGCAACGATACCAATGAAAGCGACAATAGCACGACTTTTAAACAGCCGTGCCTCTTCTTGGTAATCCCTTATTCGGGTGCGCTTTCGTAACATGAATTGATTATTCTCGGTGGTATGGGTGGTTTGCAGTAATGCTCCAAGCTCGATACAGACTTTCTGCCATAACGATGCGAACCAGAGGATGCGGTAACGTTAAAGCGGATAGTGACCAACTTTGGTCAGCCACTGCTTTACAGGCTGGAGCCAGTCCTTCCGGACCACCGATTAAAATCGAAACATCACGACCATCAAGTTTCCAGTTCTCTAGCTGCTGAGCCAATTGTGGGGTGTCCCACTTTTTGCCAGGAATATCTAGGGTAACAATTCGATTACCTTTTGGCACTGCAGCCAGCATAGCCTCGCCTTCTTTTTGCAAAATTCTTGCAATGTCGGCATTTTTTCCTCGTTTCCCGGCTGGAATTTCAACAAGCTCTAGTGGCATGTCATGAGGAAATCGGCGCTTGTATTCTTGGAAGCCTTCTTCCACCCACTTGGGCATTTTCGTGCCGACAGCGATCAACTGAAGCTTCATTAATTTAGCTCCAGAGTTTCTCTAGCTGATAAAGCTCACGTTGCTCTTCCTGCATAACATGAAGAATTGTTGTTCCCATGTCCAATACGACCCACTCACCTTCATCTTCGCCGTCAATGCCTAGAGGAACTATCCCAGCAAGCTTAGATTCTTTTGCCACATGTTCAGCAATTGACGCTACGTGACGTTTTGAAGTGCCTGTGCAGATTATCATGTAGTCCGTGATACTGGACTTGCCTTGAACATCAAGAGTTTTAATATCTTGTGCTTTCATATCATCGGCTTTATCTACTAGAAAATCGTTCAGTTCTTCAAGTTGCAAGGTTATCTCCTCATTATTCATTTTAGGCGCAAATCAAAGCGGCGTAGTATATCACGCTTTTTACAGCTTCACTTGCGGCAAGCACATCTCAGTACTTAACTGGTGTAATAGTGGCCAGCTGGAAGCGTCATATTGAGTTTTAGAAATTATTTCCGCTTTGGCAATTAACTGAATCAACTGGGATAGCTTGGCTTGAGTTAGCCGATTCAACGCCGCTGAGTACAGTGGTTTTTTGGATTGCCAAACTCTAAAACGCTCAAAAACTTGCCCGATTGATTGAGACTGAAGGGCTTGTTGCATCGCCAAGAGTTGCGTGAGTTCTTTTTGGATAGTTCTGATTAAAATAACAGCTTCAGTACCCTCTGCTTCTAATTGACGAAGTACGCGCTGAGCACGGTTTGCTTTACCTGCGAGTAAAGCATCAGCCCAGTGGAAGGCAGTGAAATGATTGTGTCGGCTTAGAGATTCTTCCAACCGAATTAGGTTTAACTGACCATCTGGGTAGAGTAGAGCCAGTTTCTCTAAGCTTTGAGTTAAAGCGAATAAATTGCCTTCATGCCACTGAGCCAACATCTGAACTGCTTCAGCATCTGGGGTTAGGTTCAGTGCTCTGCAGCGTGACTGAACAAACTGGGGTAGACGGTTGAGGTCTGGGGTGAGGCAGTTTACCCAACAGCCGCGCGAGGACAGGGCTTTAAACCATTTAGCATTTTCCTGAGCTTTAGTGAGTTTAGTGCCAATCACGACTAATATGATGTCGTTGTGTAACATCTCTGAAATGCCTACTAGCTCTTTGGCAATCGCCGCGTTTACCCCCGATTCAGGAAGTTCTAGCTCAATCAATTGACGTGATGAAAACAGGCTTAATGCTTGGCAACTGTCATACACTAAGTTCCAATCAAAGCTATTGTCTACTGCGAACCGGTGTCGTTCTTCAAAGCCCTGAGTGTAAGCGGCTTTTTGAATGGACTGACGAGATTCTTGTAGTAGCAGAGGCTCATTACCAAATACAAGATAAGCTGGGTGGAGCTGCTTATTCAATTGCTCCACCAGTCGATCAGCGAAGATTCGCATTGGGTGCTCTACTGAAGGTTAGAGTTGTTGTCAGAAGGCGTTGCGAACTCATCTGAAAAGTAGGTCCTTACGCGGTATTGCTCTTCATCGGCCTTTAACTGAATGTCCTGTTCTTCCATTTCAAGCTCATTGGCTTCTATATCGGCTTTTAATCGGGCCATCTGACGAATAATTTGCGATGCGGCCAGTTTGCGCATTTCGTCTTCAATCATATCCCGTTCCACTGACTTTGCCAGAGCGGTGAGTGGGTTATCCAAGTAGCTGCGAGTGACGCTGGTAGAAAAGGTTTTTTCACCCAACTCTGGAATGGTTACACGGTAAGAAGCTCGAAATGTTAGCTCTTTCTCGGCTGCACGCGTGTTTTGGTAAAGTGATAAGGTGCGTTCACCAACGCCTTCACCGATTAAATGGAGGTTGGGAATATTATCTGCTGGTGGAACGACTTCAATTTCACTCATGCGCAACTGACCTTTCATCATTCGAGTAAAGTTGCTGTATTGGTCATAACTGGTTAGCGACATGGTCTCAAGTTCATCTGGGATAGAGTAATCACCACGAAGGTGGAAACCACAGGCAGAAAGTAGGCTCGCAGTAAGAACAACACTGGCTAGCTTTAAAGTAGATATTGAAAATAGGCGCATTAGTGGATGTTTCTCGATTATTGGGATACTTATCTCAGGCTACTCATTGAATACACTGAGGTAAATAAAGCAGGGTACTATAATGAATACCCTGCATAAGACTTATTTATTTGCGATTAGTTCGCAACACTTTCTTAGTTTGCAACAATGTTAAGCAGCTTACCTGGTACGTAGATAACTTTACGTACGGTTTTGCCTTCAGTGAACTTAGTCACGTTCTCATCGTTTAGACCAAGCGCTTCGATATCTTCTTTAGATATGTCCGCTGGTACTGTTAGTTTCGCACGTAGCTTACCGTTAACCTGAACGATGATTAGCTTCTCGTCTTCAACCAGTGCTTTTTCATCAAAAGTTGGCCATGCTGCGTTGTCGATATCTTCTTGACCCAGAGCTGCCCACATTTCGAATGAGATGTGTGGAGTGATTGGGTAAAGCATTACAACAACAGCTTGTAGTGCTTCATCAAGGATGGCACGATCTTGTGCAGATTCTTGAGGTGCTTTCGCTAGCTTGTTCATCAGTTCCATGATCGCAGCGATTGCTGTGTTGAACGTTTGACGACGAGCGATATCGTCAGTCACTTTAGCGATAGTCTTGTGAACGTCACGACGAAGTGCTTTTTGGTCGCTAGACAGTGCTGATGCATCAACAGCTTCTGCAGCGCCTTTCGATGCGTGCTCGTTAACAAGCTTCCAAACACGTTTTAGGAAGCGGTTAGCACCTTCTACGCCAGACTCTTGCCATTCAAGTGTCATGTCTGCAGGTGATGCAAACATCATGAATAGACGTACTGTATCAGCACCGTACTTGTCTACCATCTCTTGTGGGTCGATACCGTTGTTCTTCGACTTAGACATTTTGATCATGCCTGAGTGCGTAACATCGCGGCCTTCAGTGTCTTTAGCTGAAGTAATACGGCCTTTACCGTCGCGCTCTACAGCTACGTCAGTTGGTGCAACCCACTCTTTACCACCTTTGTCGTTCTCGTGGTAGAACGCATCCGCTAGAACCATGCCTTGACACAGTAGTTGCTTAAACGGTTCGTCAGACGTTACGTAACCTGCATCACGTAGAAGCTTGTGGAAGAAGCGTGAGTACAGTAGGTGCATACAAGCGTGCTCAATACCACCGATGTACTGGTCTACTGGCAGCCAGTAGTTTGCTTTTTCTGGATCTAAGATGTCGTCAGCTTGTGGTGAACAGTAACGTGCGTAGTACCAAGAAGATTCCATGAACGTGTCGAACGTATCAGTCTCACGTAGAGCAGGTTCGCCGTTGAATGTTGTTTTTGCCCACTCTTTGTCGGCTTTGATTGGGCTGGTAACTCCATCCATTACCACGTCTTCTGGAAGAATTACTGGTAGTTGGTCAGCAGGTACTGGGTGAACTTCACCATCTTCAGTGGTTACCATTGGGATGGGCGCGCCCCAGTAACGTTGACGAGATACACCCCAGTCACGTAGACGGAAGTTAACTGTCTTAGTGCCTTTGCCTTCTGCTTCTAGCTTGGCTGCGATTGCATCGAATGCTGCTTGGAATTCAAGACCGTCGAACTCACCTGAATCGAACAGTACGCCTTTCTCGGTGTACGCTTCTTCAGAGATGTTCAGCTCGCTGTCGTCAGCAGGCTTGATCACAGGGATGATGTCTAGGCCGTACTTAGTCGCGAACTCAAAATCACGTTGATCATGTGCTGGTACGGCCATTACAGCACCTGTACCGTAGTCCATCAGTACGAAGTTAGC
Organism: Vibrio sp. Isolate24; assembly: GCF_022398215.1. NCBI lineage: Bacteria > Pseudomonadati > Pseudomonadota > Gammaproteobacteria > Vibrionales > Vibrionaceae > Vibrio > Vibrio sp. Isolate24. The sequence continues at coordinate 1,490,405 of NZ_JAKEUU010000001.1, read as the reverse complement.
AACGTAAACTGGTACTTCACGACCGTTCAATGGGTGAATAGCAGTAAGGCCAGTTGCCATACCTTTCTTCTCCATTGTCGCAAGCTCAGCTTCCGCTACTTTGTTGTTCTTACACTCTTCGATAAAGGCAGCAAGCTCAGGGTTGTTCTCAGCTGCGATTGCCGCTAGAGGGTGACCTGCTGCGATACCAACGTACGTCACACCCATTAGTGTGTCAGGACGTGTTGTGTAAACTTCTAGGTCTTGTTGACCCTTAACTTCAAACTTGAGTTCCACACCTTCAGAGCGACCGATCCAGTTGCGCTGCATGGTCTTAACCATTTCAGGCCAACCTTCAAGTTTGTCTAGGTCGTCAAGCAGTTCTTGAGCGTACTCAGTGATCTTGATGAACCACTGAGGAATTTCTTTTTGCTCGACTGGCGTATCACAGCGCCAGCAGCAGCCGTCTTCAACCTGCTCGTTAGCAAGCACGGTTTGGTCGTTTGGGCACCAGTTAACTGATGAAGTCTTCTTGTAAACTAGGCCTTTATTGTAGAGCTTAGTGAAGAATTCTTGTTCCCAACGGTAGTACTCAGGTGTACATGTTGCGAATTCACGGTTCCAGTCGTAACCAAAGCCAAGAAGCTTAAGCTGGTTTTTCATGTATTCGATGTTTTCGTACGTCCAAGGTGCGGGAGCTGTGTTGTTCTTAACAGCAGCGTTTTCCGCAGGTAGACCAAATGCATCCCAACCGATTGGTTGCATGACGTTTTTGCCTTGTAGGCGCTGGAAACGAGAGACTACATCACCGATAGTATAGTTACGCACGTGACCCATGTGCAGTCGACCACTTGGGTAAGGGAACATAGAGAGACAGTAGAATTTTTCTTTGTTTGGGTCTTCACTTACAACAAAGGTTTTGTTGTCATCCCAGTGCTTTTGAACTTTTCGTTCAATATCTTGCGGGTTATATTGCTCTTGCATCGATGATATCCGGTTATCTTGGAAATTGTGAGTTCAGTTCGAACAGACATAAATAGATCGTCATAGAATACCTAAAGGAGAGGAGCACAACAATAGTCTACGGAGCTCAATTCTTCTGAGCGGTTAGAAGGAGGTTACTATGCCAAAACGTAAAGCAGGTTATGAGGAAATGTTTGATGATGTGGTGGAAGCACTCAAACACAGTCCCGATGAGGTCAAGCACGTTTTTGAAACCTCAGAAAAGGTGGTAGAAGCGGCCAATGATTTGACCAAAGATGAGCTGGCACTGGTGTCCGCCTACGTGAAATCAGATTTAAAGGAATTTGCGGATAGCTATGAAGAGTCTAAGAGCGGACCTTTTTATCTGATGGTCGCCGATTCTATTTGGCAAGGGTTATTGGAAATCACAGATCGTACTAAAGTTGAGTGGGTGGAGTTATTTGCTGATCTTGAGCATCAGGGACTTTATCAGGCTGGTGAAGTGATTGGTCTTGGCGTTCTAGTGTGTGACGATTGTGGGCATAAAACTCAATATAACCACCCGACGGTCATCATTCCGTGTACCAAATGTGGCAGCAAAGCATTTAGTCGCCGAGCTTTAAAACCCTAAGTCAGTGCTTAGCAAAGCTATATGAGTAGAATGGCTTATCGAATGGCTTAAGGGCTGGTCAATATGACCAGCCCTTAACGTTTTCTTGTTTAATCTTTCAATCGCCAACCTATTATTAAACTGAGCATTACCCAGATATACAAAGGCCAAGTACCAAATACTCGGTAGGGTGTCTGACCATTTGTCGAGATAACCTCTGTACGCAGTACCTCAGTATTGAATTGGGGGACTTGTGCTGTGATTCTACCTTTGTAGTCGGTCACTGCGGTCACTCCGTTGTTTGTTGAACGAATGACAGGTTTACCCAATTCAAGTGCTCTCATTCGAGCGATTTCCATGTGCTGCAGAGGACCGATTGATCTACCGAACCATGCATCATTAGATAAGGTTAAAATAAAGTCAGTATCCTCAGTGACATTTTCACGCACCTGTTCATTGAAAATAATCTCGTAACAGAGAGCAGGAGCCATCTGTTTGCCATTAGCATCTATGTTTGGTTGGATGAAGTCTCCACGACTGAAAGAAGACATAGGTAAATTAAACAGCGGTGCTAATGGTCTGAGGATATCTTCAAAAGGTACAAACTCACCAAAAGGCAACAGGTGGTGCTTATGGTAGCGTTCATTCATATCAAAGCTGTAGTCACCGTAAGGAGTTTGACCAACCGTGAGAATACTATTGTAAAACTGGCGGTCTTCTCCTTGGTTCACCACGCCTGTAATAACTGCACTGTTATTCATTCTGGCTGCTGAATCTAAGTTGCTCAGGTACGAAGAAATTTCGAACTCAAAAGCCGGAATAGCCGCTTCTGGCCAGATGATGATATCTGCGTCCCAGTTTTCACGAGTGAGATCCGTGTATTTCATGATGGTTGGCCAGCGTTCCTGCGGTAGCCATTTTTTCGCTTGATCTACATTGCCTTGTATCAGTGCGATCTTAGTGGTGCTATCTGGATTAAGGGTGACCCAGTTTGCCGACTTTAGTCCGTAACCAGTCGCAAAAATGACTGCAGGGATAAGTAGATGTAGCCATTGTTTGTGATGGGTAGCATACACGATGCTACCAGCACTAATGACTAAGAGTATTGTTAATAGTTCTACACCACCAATAGGAGCAAAGTTGGCTAATGGGCTTTCAATTTGACTGTAACCAAGCCAAAGCCATGGAAACCCTGTCATAACCCAGCCGCGCAGCCAGTCACAGATTAACCAAATCGCTGGGGCTGCGAGAAGAAATCGTGTTCGATTCGATTTGGGGAAAAATCGGTTCAGGCTCCAAGTAAACAGCCCTGAATAAAGTGACAGGTAGCCAATCAGGAGTGCCATTAAGAAAACGCTGGCTATCTTAGGCATACCACCAAAGTTATCAATACTGATATGAACCCAACTGATACCGGTGGCAAATTGGCCGATTCCCCAAGCATAACCGACCCAAAGAGCACGCTTAGGTGATTGGTTATGAATTAAAGCTAATAATATTACAGGGCTTAGCAAGGCTAATGGCCACAATTGGTAAGGAGCAAAAGCCAAAGTGGTGAGAGCGCCAACAAAAACGGCCGCAAGCGGCCGTTTTAGGCGATGAAAAAGTGTTTTTATCATCGTAATACTTCTGAATACCCCGAACTTGGGGAAATTAGCGTTACTCTTCAGCTGGTTCCGGAAGAGGCTCTTCGTCAGGTATTGTCACTTGAAGTTGCAACACCCGGCGGTTGTCCGCAGAGGTAACTTTAAAGCTATAGTTTTCGATCTCCACTAATTCACCACGTGAAGGGAGGTGGCCGAACGCTGTCATTACCATGCCGCCAACGGTATCCACTTCTTCATCACTGAAGGAGGTATGAAAGGTTTCGTTAAACTCTTCAATGGTTGTCAGGGCTTTTACTGCGTAGGTGTGTTTGCTGAGTTTACGGATATCGAGCTCTTCTTCGTCATCGAACTCATCTTCGATGTCTCCAACGATTTCTTCGAGAATATCTTCGATAGTCACAAGACCAGAAACACCACCGAACTCATCTACGACAATTGACATGTGATAACGTTCCTCACGGAACTCTTTTAGTAGACGATCTACTCGTTTACTTTCAGGAACTACGACCGCAGGGCGAATCACTTGTTCAATATCAAATGGAGCACTGTCTGAGCCTAAATATTTAAGTAAGTCCTTCGCTAACAGGATGCCTTCAACATGGTCTTTGTCTTCACTGATGACAGGGTAGCGCGAGTGTTGCGCGTCAGTAATCAGGTTAACCAGAGCGTCTAAGTCGTCGCTACGATCAACGGTAACCATTTGAGAGCGTGGGATCATAATATCGCGCACGCGCATTTCTGCGATTTCCATAACGCCTTCAAGCATGTCTCGGGTATCATGGTCTATCAGGTCATTTTCTTCTGAGTCGCGGAATACTTCCACAAGCTCTTGGCGATCTTTAGGTTCGCCTTGAAATAGTTGACCTAGGCGTCCGAAGAAGGACTTTCTACTCGGACCTTCAGATTTTTCTTTTTTACCTTCTAGAGAAGAGGGCGAATTGTCTTCGTTCATTGTTTCTCAATTAAGTAACGCTATCAGAAGTGTGATAGCTCACGTTGAGGGCATGAGAGAGGTAAATAATGAACTCTCAAACCCTCACATGCGAGTTACCCTAAGGTGACTCTTTTTCAGCTATGTATGGGTCTTCAAACCCCATATCTAGCATGATTTCTGTTTCGAGGGACTCCATCTCTTCGGCTTCGTCATCCTCAATATGATCATAACCTAGCAGATGCAGGCTACCATGTACAACCATATGCGCCCAGTGTGCCATTAAGGGCTTAGATTGCTGAGCAGCTTCTTGCTCCACCACTTGTTTACAGATGATAAGGTCACCCAGTAAGTCCATCTCAATACCCGGAGGGGCTTCAAATGGAAAAGACAACACATTGGTTGGCTTATCTTTACCACGATAATCATGGTTTAACTGGTGGCTTTCTTGCTCATCGACAATACGAACGGTGACTTCGGCTTGAGGCTGAAACTTTGTCACAGTAGAGCTTAACCAGAGATGAACATCTTCAAAGCTTGGTAGGCCTTTTTCATCTTCGACTGCTAATTGAAGATCTAGTTCGATGCTCATGAAGGTTTCGTCTCCGGAGTGACAGTAGGCTGAGCCGTTGGCGCTTCCTGAAGTTTCGCTTCACGCTCTTCACGACGTCGCTTCTCATACTCTTTACGCTCTTTCTGATCTTGCGCTTCCCACTTCTCATAGGCATTGACGATACGTGCAACCACTGGGTGTCGAACGACATCGTCAGATTGGAAGAAATTAAAGCTTATTTCATCCACCTCGTTAAGCACTTCAATGGCGTGGCGAAGCCCGGATTTTGCCCCGCGAGGCAAGTCGATTTGAGTGACGTCACCCGTAATGACTGCGCGTGAATTAAAACCGATACGAGTCAGGAACATCTTCATCTGTTCAACAGTAGTGTTCTGACTTTCATCGAGAATAATGAAAGCATCATTCAACGTACGACCGCGCATATAAGCCAGTGGCGCTACTTCAATGACATTGCGTTCAATCAACTTCTCGACTTTTTCAAAGCCGAGCATTTCGAACAGCGCGTCATAGAGTGGGCGTAGATACGGATCGACTTTTTGGCTTAAGTCACCAGGGAGAAAACCCAGTTTTTCACCCGCTTCAACAGCAGGACGTGTTAGCAGAATACGACGAATCTCTTGACGTTCGAGAGCATCTACGGCTGCCGCAACCGCAAGATATGTCTTACCTGTACCGGCTGGGCCAATACCGAAAGAGATGTCATGCGTGACCATATTGACCAGATACTGAGCCTGGTTTGGTGTACGCGGTTTTATCACGCCTTTTTTGGTCTTGATAAAGACTTCTTTACCATGCTCGATGTTAGATTCGGTATCTTGCTCGAGAACGCCAGTTTCTTTGATAGCCAGATGGATTTCTTCTGGCTCAATATCTGGAATATTACCGCGTATAGGTGCGGTGTTGACGTAAAGTGTCTTGATGATTTCAAGAGCAGCAGCAGCGGTATGAGGTTTACCTACAATGGTAAAGAAATTGCCTCGGTAGCTGATCTCAACACCTAAGCGGCGTTCTAAGTGCTTGATATTGTCATCGAAAGGACCGCAAAGGCTAGCAAGGCGGCGGTTGTCTGAAGGTTCTAGATCGATCTCTAGAGTCACAATTTTATTGCTCAAAGTTGCCTCTCATTGTTTGTCACTCTAAAAAAGCCCGATTTAGACCGGGCTTTTAGTGACTTTATATACCTTTCTCTAAGATGGTATCAGAGTTGGGTAAATTCAAGCTAATTTCAAACTTAAGGCGTAAAGGTTGCTACACCTAGCTCATCTTCGCGTTTGGTTTTCGCCATCATTTGAGTTGGAGAAATGACAGTTCGCAGGTCCATATCTTTCTCGGTGCGAACAATTTCACCACGCAGTGAGTTAGCAAAAACATCGGTAATTTTGACATCGACAAATTGCCCAATTAGGTCTGCGTTGCCTTCAAAGTTAACCACGCGGTTATTCTCTGTACGTGCTCGCAGCTCCATTAGATTCTTTTTCGAAGGGCCTTCAACAAGAACGCGCTGCTCAGTACCTAGCATTAGACGAGAGTAACGCATTGCTTGTGCGTTGACTGTTTGTTGCAGCTCGTAAAGACGCTCTTTCTTGGTTTGCTCTGAAAGATCGCATGGGTAATCAGCTGCTGGTGTACCCGGGCGAGGAGAGAAGATAAAGCTAAAGCTCATGTCGAAATCGACGTCTTTGATGAGTTTCATCGTCGCTTGATGATCCATGTCGGTTTCACCAGGGAAGCCAACAATAAAGTCCGAACTGATTTGGATATCTGGACGCGCTTTACGAAGCTTGCGAATGATCGACTTGTATTCAATCGCGGTGTGTGGGCGCTTCATCATGGTTAGAATGCGGTCACTACCACTTTGTACTGGTAGGTGCAGGAAGCTCACCAGCTCTGGTGTATCTTCGTAAACGGCGATGATGTCGTCAGTGAACTCTAGTGGGTGACTAGTTGTGAAGCGAATACGATCGATGCCATCAATAGAGGCAACAAGACGTAGTAATTCTGCGAAAGAGCAAATATCGCCTTCATGTGTTGGGCCACGGTATGCGTTTACGTTCTGACCTAATAGGTTTACTTCACGTACGCCTTGATCAGCAAGCTGCGCGATTTCGAAGAGTACATCATCCATTGGGCGACTGACTTCTTCACCACGCGTGTAGGGTACAACACAATAGGTACAGTACTTAGAGCAGCCTTCCATGATAGATACAAACGCGGTTGCACCTTCGGCTTTTGGCTCTGGTAAGCGGTCAAACTTTTCTATTTCAGGAAAAGAAATGTCCATGACGGGCGCTTCGTTGCTTTGCGATTGTTTGATCATTTCTGGCAAACGGTGCAAGGTCTGAGGGCCAAAGATCACGTCAACGTATGGAGCACGTTCGCGAATGTGATCGCCTTCTTGAGTGGCGACACAGCCACCCACGCCTATCACAACGCCTTCTTTTTTGTCTTTCAGGGTTTTCCAACGACCTAGCTGGTGGAATACCTTCTCTTGCGCTTTTTCGCGGATAGAACAGGTATTCAGTAGTAGTACGTCTGCTTCTTCTGGTTCTTCTGTTAGCTCATAGCCGTTTGCCGCATTCAGTAGATCAGCCATCTTAGATGAATCGTATTCGTTCATCTGGCAGCCCCAGGTTTTAATTAGCAGTTTTTTACTCATGTTGTTCGCTCGATCGTTAGTTTAAATTAAGGGAGCAAATCGCCCAGTGTAACCATGCCAGCCGCTCTTTAGCTTCAAGGTGGCTGACGATATTTTAGCCGCCCTCTCGGCGGTAAGCGGCGTATTGTACTGCTTTAAAAACTCACTGACTAGTGCTGTCACACATTCAGTTAAATCCTATGTTATGTAAGGGGTTTGACCTTATCTGTGCTGAGGTTTTTCGTTACATTTTGATAATGAAAAAGTACAATGAAAAACAGCCTGATAATCAACGAATAAAGTACAAGTTATGACCAGATATGATGTAGCCATCATCGGTGGAGGTATGGTTGGCGCTGCGATAGCTGTCGGTTTTGCAAAACAAGGACGACAAGTTGTTGTAGTTGAAGGCCGTGCTCCCCAGCCATTTGAACCTGAACAGCCGATGGATATCAGAGTATCTGCAATCTCGGAGCATTCTGTATCGATATTAGAAGAGCTGGGTGCATGGCAGGCAATAGCACAGATGCGAGTATGTCCTTATCGTAGGCTGGAGACTTGGGAGCATCCGGAATGCAGAACCCGTTTTCATGCTGATGCACTGAATATGGACCGACTTGGCTACATTGTCGAAAATCGTTTGATCCAGTTAGGCTTATGGGCTGAATTTGAACGGTACTCGAATATTACAGTTTGCTGCCCTGACCGCTTAGATGACATTCAATTCGGTCAGCCTTGTTCGGTGAAGCTCAGTTCTGGTCAGTGTTTTGATGCCAGCTTGGTCGTTGGAGCAGACGGAGCAAACTCCCAGGTTCGAACGCTTGCTGGTATTGGAGTGACCGCTTGGGACTATCGCCAGCACTGTATGTTGATTAATGTAGAAACAGAGCGGTCACAGCAAGACATTACTTGGCAGCAATTCACTCCCTCTGGGCCACGCTCATTTTTACCGTTGTGCGGTAATCAAGGTTCGCTAGTGTGGTATGACTCACCTAAACGCATCAAGCAGTTGTGCTCAATGAGTAACGAGCAATTGAGACAAGAGGTTTTAGCTCATTTCCCTGAGGAGTTAGGCGATATCAAAGTACTCCAGTTTGGTTCATTCCCTTTAACTCGACGACACGCACAATCCTACTCTTCGTTAGGTTGTGTGCTGGCAGGGGATGCGGCTCATACGATTAATCCTCTGGCAGGGCAGGGAGTTAACATTGGTTTTAAAGATGTAGAAGCCCTGCTTGAAGTCACTGCAGATAAAAAACACCTTTCTCATGACTTGCTAAAGTTATATGAACGTAAGCGTCGTCCAGATAATTTGCTGATGCAATCGGGAATGGACTTTTTTTATAAGAGCTTTAGTAATGATCTAGCGCCATTGAAGTTTGTGCGTAATGCCGCCTTGAAGTTGGCGGAAAATGCGGGATCACTGAAAAATCAGGTGCTGAAATATGCGCTTGGGCTTAAGTAAGTTATATCGGGGCAATAAAAAACGCAGCTGAAGAGCTGCGTTTTTTGTGTTTGGCTAAGTGGTTATTACTTAGTTACACGTAAAACAGGTGTTTCACCAACAGATACTGAACCAGACAGTTTGTTCAACTCTTTGATTTCGTCCATGTTAGAGATAACAACAGGAGTCAGAGTTGATTTTGCTTTTTCTTCAAGAAGTGCAAGATCAAACTCAATGATAGTGTCACCAGCTTTAACAGACTGACCTTCTTCAGCAATACGCTTGAAGCCTTCGCCTTTTAGTTCAACCGTGTCGATACCGAAGTGAACGAATAGCTCTACACCGTCATCAGACTCAATTGAGAATGCATGGTTAGTTTCGAAGATCTTACCGATTGTACCGTTTACAGGAGCTACCATTTTGCTGCCAGCTGGTTTGATAGCAATACCGTCACCAACGATTTTCTCAGCAAAAACGACATCTGGCACATCTTCGATGTTTACGATTTCACCAGAAAGAGGCGCGATGATTTCAATTGCACCTGCGTCAGCGCTGTCGTCAGATACTAGCTTCTTAAGTTTGTCAAACAGACCCATTGTGTCATGCTCCTAACGTTTTATTTAATTCTGTCGAATTATAGTATACCAATCTCACAAGATAGACGACTATTTTTAGCCGCCTATCTTATTGGTATCAGTTAATTATTGAGTTTTCTCTGCGATGAATTTTTCTACAACCGCTTCAATTTCAGCCGCAGTTGGTAGAGAAAGTGCTTCTTCAGCCATTGCTTTTACTTCTGCGAAGTTAGAGTTACGGATAACTTTCTTCACTTTCGGGATAGAGATGCCGCTCATAGAGAACTCATCAAGCCCCATGCCCAGAAGTAGGAGCGTGGCACGTTCATCACCTGCTAGCTCGCCACACATACCTGTCCACTTACCTTCAGCGTGAGAAGCGTCAATCACTTGCTTGATGACTGTTAGCACTGCTGGTGATAGAGGGTTGTACAAGTGAGAAATCATCTCGTTACCACGGTCTACAGCTAGTGTGTACTGAGTAAGGTCGTTAGTACCGATAGAGAAGAATGCGACTTCTTTCGCTAGGTGGTGCGCGATTGCTGCAGCTGCTGGTGTTTCAACCATGACGCCGATTTCGATGTTCTCATCGAAAGCATGACCTTCAGCGCGGAGTTCTGCTTTGTACTCTTCGATGGCTGTCTTAAGCTCACGAATTTCTTCAACAGAGATGATCATTGGGAACATGATACGCAGCTTACCGTGCGCAGATGCACGCAGAATACCGCGTAGCTGGTCACGTAGAATTTCACGGCGATCCAAGCTGATACGTACAGCACGCCAACCTAGAAATGGGTTCATTTCTTGTGGCAGGTCCATATATGGGAGATCTTTGTCACCGCCGATATCCATAGTACGGATTATCACCGCTTGACCGTTCATAGCTTCCGCAACATCTTTGTATGCTTGGTACTGCTCTTCTTCTGTTGGTAGTGCGTCACGATCCATAAATAGGAATTCAGTGCGGTACAGGCCTACACCTTCACCACCATTGCGAATGATACCGTCACAGTCTTTAACGGTACCAATGTTACCGCACACTTCTACGCGGTGACCGTCAGTCGTTTCTGCGTGGAGGTCTTTCAGTTTTGCTAGCTCTTCTTTTTCGGCAATGAATGCGGCTTTAACCGCTTTCGCCTCTGCTAGCTCAGCTTCAGATGGGTTGATAACGACTTTGTTGTTCATTGCGTCAAGAATCAACATGTCGCCGTTTTTAACTTGCTTAGTGATATCGTTAGTACCAACGATAGCAGGAAGTTCTAGTGAACGAGCCATGATTGAAGTGTGAGAAGTACGACCGCCGATGTCACAAGCAAAACCAAGTACGTAATCAAGGTTGATTTGTGCTGTTTCAGATGGTGTTAGGTCGTAAGCGACTAGGATCACTTCCTCATCAATGTCGCTGAGCGAAACAATGTTAATGCCCAGTGCATTTTTCACAAAGCGCGTGCCGATATCACGGATATCTGTTGCACGTTCTTTTAAGTATTCGTCGTCTAGAGACTCAAGAGCGGTTGCCTGTTCTTCGATAACTGTGTGGATCGCGTTATCGGCATGCATCTTGTCATTTTTGATCAGTGCTAGGATTTCTTCTTCTAGCTCTTCATCTTCAAGAAGCATGATATGACCTTCGAAGATCGCTTCTTTCTCTTCACCGAAAGTTTCAAGCGCTTTTTGCTTGATGGTTTCAAGCTGAGCTGCTGATTTGTTACGCGCGTCAAAGAAACGTGCCACTTCAGCGTCGACTTGAGCGTCAGTAATCGAGTTAGTGTTTAGGACAATTTCATCTTCTTGAAGGAGTAGTGCTTTACCAATAGCAATACCTGGAGATGCTAGGATGCCTGAAATCATAGCCTTACCTTAAGTTGGTCAACTTTTAAAACGGGAGAAAATATGAGTGTGCTAACGATAATGTGTAGCTTATATCTTGGCCTATTTCCAACAAAGCCATTTTGCTTTCACAAAATGGCTTTAGAAATAGGAGACCGGATTAGTGTAGTTGATCCATTAGAGCAACTAGGTGGTCAACAGCTTGTTGAGCTTGAGGGCCCTCAGCTGAGATAGTAACTTGCGTACCTTTTACAAGGCCAAGAGTTTGCAGTTTGAATAGGCTCTTTGCGCTAGCGCTTTTACCGTTAGAAGTCACAGTGATGTCCGCATCAAAGCCTTTAGCTTCTTTAACGAACTGTGCAGCTGGACGAGTGTGAAGACCGTTTTCTGCAGTGATTTCTACTTGCTTCTCGTACATGTTATATACCCCAATTGATTTATATTTTGATAGTTTCTTAATCAGAATCAGCTTAACCCTTAACTCTGTAATGTGCCAAATACACACTATTCATTTCGTGTCATAACCGATACTGATTGCAAGTTTTCCGGTTATGATTCCAATCTGTGCCGGATATCATAACTGGCGTTAATTCTTACTTAGCTTTTATTTTGAAGCTAAAAATAAAACTGACCTGATTATTACCAAAGGTGAGGCAAGGATCAACAAAAAAGCCCCTGAAAGGGGCTTTTTTAGATGAAAAATTGATTTCGCTACGTATTATTGTTGGTTCTCTTTCTCGGTAAATATACCAGCAAACAACGCAGAACTGAGGTAACGTTCACCGGAGCTTGGTAGAACGGTTACGATAGTTTTTCCTTCAAATTCAGGTAGTTCTGCTAGTCTGTTCGCGGCTACAACGGCTGCACCTGAAGAGATTCCAGCAAGAATTCCTTCCTCTTCCATTAGGCGACGAGCCATTTCGATCGCTTCTTCAGAAGTGACGGACTCAACGCGGTCTAACAGTTCTAAATCTAGGTTGCCTGGGATGAAGCCTGCACCAATACCTTGGATTTTGTGTGGTGCTGGTTGAATTTCTTCCCCTGCTAGCGCTTGTGCAATCACTGGAGACTCAGCTGGCTCTACTGCCACAGAAACAATGTTCTTGCCTTTCTCTTCTTTGATGTATCGGCTTGTGCCTGTGATGGTACCACCCGTACCAACACCAGCAACGAAGACATCAATTTCACCATCAGTGGCTTCCCAAATTTCAGGGCCTGTGGTTTTTTCGTGGATTTGTGGGTTCGCTGGGTTGTTGAACTGTTGTAATAGTAGGTATTTGTCAGGGTTGCTTGCCACAATCTCTTCTGCTTTCGCGATTGCGCCTTTCATTCCTTTTGCTGCTTCTGTGAGCTCAAGGTTTGCACCTAATGCTTTAAGAAGCTTACGACGCTCAAGACTCATAGATTCTGGCATTGTCAGAGTAAGCTTGTAACCACGAGCGGCGGCAACGAAAGCCAGAGCAATACCTGTATTACCACTGGTTGGCTCTACAAGCTCGACTCCCGGTTTTAGGGTACCTTCTTTTTCCGCTTCCCAGATCATGTTTGCGCCAATACGACATTTAACACTAAAGCTTGGGTTACGAGCTTCAACTTTTGCCAGTACTTTACCTTTACTGACTTTATTTAGACGTACTAGAGGAGTATTACCGATGGTAAGAGAGTTATCTTCGTAGATTTTGCTCATGTCGTGATCCTTCATCTGTTAAAAGCTTATCGACCATAGTATGAGGGCAATAGGCTGGTCATTTATTTGCTCGATATAGAGTGCGTGGATAGAAGAGTAGGCTAGCTGAAAATAGTAGAGAAGGATTAAAAAGTTATAACTTATTAGAATGGGATGAAGTGCATGTTATTCAGCTAACATGCACTATTTACCTGTTAACGCTTGAACTCTGATACCCAAATCGCTGTCGCGCCACAAACAGCAACAGGCATAACAATCAGGTTTAAAATTGGGATTGTGGTAAAGATGGCGACTAAAGCGCCGAAGCTGTACGCCTTACCTTGTTTTTGTTTCAAACTGTTACGCATCTCATTAAACGGGACCTTATGGTTATCAAACGGATAATCACAGTATTGAATGGCAAGCATCCACGCTGTGAACCCAAACCAAAGAACTGGGCCTAGTGTTTGTCCTAAGGCGGGAATCAGCAATAAAATAAACAGACCGATAGCCTTTGGTAGAACATAAAGCAGTTTTCTCCACTCTCTGGCTAGAATTCTTGGAGTGTCTTTAACCACTGCCAATACGCCATCTTCATTGACCTTACTTCCTGTTAGGTATTCTTCCACTTTTTCTGCCAGTAACCCATTAAATGGGGCCGCGACAAAATTTGCCAATGTGCTAAAGAAATAAGAAAACGTCGCTAAAATTGTCACGACCAATAAAGGCCACAACACATAGCTTAACCAAGAAAGAAACTCAGGTAGTTGTCCCATGAGCTGTTCAATCCAGATATCTAAATGAGAAAATAGGTAAAAAAGCGCCCCCCCAACAAGCAGAATATTGGCTAATAAAGGCAGTAGCACAAATTGACGAATACCGGGTTTGATCGCAAGCTCAAGGCCATAGAAGAAATAACCAAAACCGGAACGTTGATGTATTTTTGAATTCATAAGCACTGACTGAGTTATGGTGTAAAAACGAACGTATTTTATCTTAACAAGAAAAAAGCGTGTTCAAAATCACAACATTGCGTGAACTTCTCACATTAAGTTGTTCTAAAACAGGGGAGAGTTTTGGTAGAGTTAGTTATAGAAAGGTTTAACCAGATTCGATAAGTTGGTTTACGGGCTAGGTATATCGAATAATTTGAGAGCGAAAAATGCAGGAATTGCGATTTGTACTCATAATCGTCGGAGCTTTAGCAATAGCAGCGCTACTGTTTCACGGTTTATGGACAAGCAAAAAAGAAGGAAAAGCCAAGTTTGGCAGTAAGCCACTTCGCAAGTTAGACGTCGATAAAGAAGATGATTCTGAGCTCATGCCTGAGCGTGCGTTTGCGCCTGAGGATGATTTTGAAATTATTCGCAAAGAACGTAAAGAACCGGATTTCACTGAAGGCAATATTACTGCAGATCCGCTGATTGATGGTTATTCCGAGGTTGAGCCTCCACAAACCGTAGCGGAGCAGAACATTGTCAACGAACCTGAACTCGATATGCCTTCTATTTCGACTCAAGTTCCGGATGAGGTTGAGCCCTCTATCGAGCCAGTGGCAGCCGTCGATGACATTAGCACTGAGGTCGTTGAAGCGAATGACGAAGAGCTGATCGCCTCAGAAAGCGAAGAAGAACCCGAGATGCAGGTTATTGTTCTTAATGTCCACTGCGCGGGCCCTGAGCCATTTGTGGGTACAAAATTGTTCGATAGTATGCAGCAGAATGGTTTACTTTACGGTGAAATGGATATTTTCCATCGCCATGCAGACTTGTCTGGTACAGGTAAGGTTTTGTTTAGTGTGGCGAATATGATGCAACCAGGTACGCTTGAGCATACCGATCCGGCAGAATTTACCACTCAGGGTATTTCGTTCTTTATGACATTACCTTGTTATGGAGACCCTGAGCAGAATTTCAAACTGATGTTGAAAACCGCGCAGCAGATCGCGGATGACTTGGGAGCGAATGTTTTGGATGATGCTCGTAACCTGATGACGCCGAATCGTCTGGATGCGTATCGAGCTCAAATTCAGGATTTTAAAGCGGCGAACAGCGCGTAATTCGCCAAGAACCTTATAAAGGCTCCGAATCCGGAGCCTTTATTTTTTGAGTATGGTTTGGTTAATAAGCCAGTAAAGCCTACTCATCCCCCTGTCAATCCTTTGCTGATATCTCGATGATATTGGTGATTAGAATGTTTAAGTACAGAGTTAGTTATGTCACAAGAGATTCAAGAAAAACTCAATCAGTTACGTGAAACCCTTCATTACCACGGTGTGAAGTACTATGTTGAAGACAACCCTGAGGTTCCTGATGCGGAATATGACCGCTTGATGCGAGAATTGTTAGCACTTGAAGCGGAACACCCTGAGCTGATCACTCTTGACTCTCCAAGCCAGCGTGTCGGAGGTCAGCCGCTTAGTGGTTTCGAATCGGTAACGCATGAGATTCCGATGTTATCTTTGGATAATGCATTCGATGATAGCGAACTGGACAGTTTCCATAAACGCATGACAGTGCGTGCTCCCTCAGCTGATTTCAGTGCTTTCTGCTGCGAACCGAAACTGGATGGTCTTGCGGTGAGCTTGTTGTATGAGAATGGAGTCTTAGTTCGGGCAGCCACTCGAGGTGATGGGGCTACGGGAGAAAATATTACCGAAAATGTACGTACCATCAAATCTATTCCTCTTAAACTTAGTGGTCAGGGTTGGCCACAACGTATTGAAGTTCGTGGTGAAGTCTTTATGCCAAAGGCAGGTTTCGACAAGCTCAATCAACAGGCACTTAAAAAGGGCGAGAAAGTGTTTGTCAATCCACGTAATGCCGCTGCAGGCAGTCTGCGTCAGTTGGACTCCCGTATCACGGCGACTCGACCATTGAGCTTTTATGCGTACAGCGTTGGTGTGGTAGAAGGCGCCACATTGTCAAAGAGCCATTATGAGCGATTTTTGCAGTTAAAAGGTTGGGGAATGCCAATGTGTCCTGAGACTCGGCGAGTCTCCAATCTTGATGAAGTCAAAGTGTATTACCACGATATTTTAACGCGTCGAGATGCTCTTTCTTATGAGATTGATGGTGTGGTGATTAAAGTGGACGATATTGTACTGCAGGAACAACTGGGGTTTGTTGCGAGAGCTCCTCGATGGGCGATTGCCTACAAGTTTCCTGCACAAGAAGAGATTACCTTACTTAATGGCGTTGAGTTTCAGGTAGGCCGAACAGGGGCGATTACTCCAGTGGCCAAGCTTGAACCGGTTTTTGTTGGTGGGGTTACTGTCAGCAACGCGACGTTGCACAATGCCGATGAGATTGAACGTTTGGGCGTCAAAGTGGGAGATAGTGTGATTGTCCGCCGTGCGGGGGACGTTATTCCACAAATCGTTTCAGTGATCAAAGAACGTAGGCCCGAATCTGCAAAAAATATTGTCTTTCCTGAGCAGTGTCCGGTGTGTAGCTCGGATATTGAACGTGTTGAAGGCGAAGCGGTGGCTAGATGCTCTGGAGGTCTGGTTTGTCAGGCGCAACGTAAAGAAGCACTCAAACATTTTGTCTCGCGTAAAGCTTTGGATGTTGATGGCTTAGGGGACAAGGTTATTGAACAATTGGTCGATCGTGAGATGGTCGAGACTCCGGCTGATTTGTTTAAACTGTCTGCTGGGGTAATAACGGTCCTAGATCGTATGGGCCCTAAATCAGCACAAAATATAGTGGATGCGCTCAATAAAGCGAAATCAACAACCTTACCGCGCTTTCTGTACTCTCTTGGTATTCGAGAGGTTGGTGAGGCGACCGCAGCGAATTTAGCTCAGCATTTTAAAACCCTAGATGCGGTTAAAACGGCCACTCATGAGCAGCTAATTGAGGTGTCCGATATAGGAAATATTGTTGCTAGTCATGTGATTGCTTTCTTTGGTCAAGAGAAAAATCAACAAGTGATTGATGATCTCATCGAGCAAGGCATAGTGTGGCCGGCAATCGAAGAGAAAAGCCAAGATATCCCTCAACCTTTAGCTGGAAAGACGGTGGTACTGACGGGGTCGTTGTCTCAACTTTCTCGCAATGAAGCAAAAGCAGCCTTACAGGAATTAGGCGCAAAGGTGACCGGTAGTGTCAGTAAGAAAACGGATATCTTATTTGCTGGCGAAAATGCCGGTTCTAAACTGGCGAAGGCTCAAGAACTAGGGATAGAAATCAAAACAGAACAAGAGCTCATCGATTTGATTTAAATTCGTTTTGCCTATAAAAAATACCCTCAAACATACATGCTTGAGGGTATTTTCAATCCATCAAAAGAGAACTTTCAAAGAACTTGGTTAGCCTTCTAACTCAGCTAAGCACATTTCTTCGTGAATTTGTTTACACCAGTTAGTTACGCGTTCATCAGTAAGTTCAGGCTGGCGATCTTCGTCAATGCATAGACCAACAAACTGGCTGTCATCACCTTCGACGAGTCCTTTAGAGGCTTCGAATTCGTAACCTTCCGTCGATGTGTAGCCTAGGATAGTTCCGCCTTTAGCTTCGACAATGTCACGCACAGTGCCCATAGCATCACAGAAGTACTCAGCGTAATCTTCTTGGTCACCACAGCCAAAGATAGCAACAAGCTTGGTAGAGAAGTCAATTTGCTCTAGCTCTGGGAAAAAATCATCCCAGTCACATTGCGCTTCACCATAGTACCAAGTTGGAATGCCGAGTAGCAGAAGATCGAAGTTATCGATATCCTCTTTGCTACTTTTCGCGATATCTTGAACGTGAATCAGTTGTTTACCTAGTTGCTTTTGAATCATCTTTGCAACAGCTTCAGTGTTACCTGTGTCGCTACCAAAGAAGATGCCTACACTTGCCATAGATTCGTTACCTTTACTAATTTCTGTTGTGGGTTCCGGTTGATATCAGCCGATACCGCCACCTTCCCAGCTAATCTGAATAATGCCTTTGGCGATAAATCCAGCACAACCAAGGAATAGGACTAACCATACAATGCGACGACCAAAAGGAGGAACATTCCCAGCCTTTAACACGTCTTTAATCGCCATACCAATCAGGAAAAAGATAGACGCGAAAAGAAGATCGAGACCAATGGACTCGAGCATGTTCATATAGTCGTAGAGCATGGGATCCCTTTATGCCAAATTACTTGCGCCGAACTATACCACTGTTAAAAGATAAAGTTAACGGGCTGGGCGCAACTGACCTCTCATTCTGTTTTTAAGCGATAAATTTGCGTATCGCACGCAAAACTTCTTGGGGTTTTTCTGCGTGTAACCAGTGACCAGTATTAGCAATAACATGCGCTTTTACGTTGGCGAATTGCTTTTGCACTTCACTTTGATGCTCAGTGGTGAGGTAGTCTGAGTCTCCACCTTTCACCATCAGAGTGGGAGTGGTGATTTTATCTATTGGATTCCAACCTAAAATCTGTGCGTAATTGTCCCAAAGGCTAGCAACATTGAAACGCCATTCTAAATGCTCACCGTTATTGTATAGCGACTTGCCAAGAAACTGCCTGACGCCTTCAATCTCTATGTGCTGAGCGAGAATATCGAGAGCTTGCTTACGTGAAGTTGGTTGCTGTTCCAGTACAGCTTTTAGGCCTGCAAAAACATTGTCGTGTCGACGTTGGCTGTAAGCAACCGGCGCCATATCTAAAACCAACAGCTTTTCAACTTGAGTTTGAGCAAGCTCTGCTAATTTCATTGCCACTTTACCGCCCATTGAATGACCAACCAGTATGTAGCGTTCAAGCTCAAGGTGCTGCAGCGTATTTAATACATCTTCAGCCATCAACTCATAATTGTGCTGAGGGGATTGAAAAGACAAACCATGATTGCGCAGATCAATGCTGACCACCTGAAAATCTTGGCGTAAATCACGAGCGAGTAGACCCAGGTTATCTAGGTTGCCAAATAAGCCGTGGATCAAAACTATGGTGTGACCCTCACCTTCGATTTTATAGTTGAGCAGTTGTGACATTTTATTCTATTCGTGACTGGTTTAACGTAGCGCCTCATTCGGCCATGGATCTGCTTCAGATAGCAAATCTGGAACTCGCATATTGAGGGGACTTGGGTATATAATCCCACAGAGTTTAAACATAGAGATTGTGAAAAGCGAATGAAAACAATTGAGGTTGATGAGGATCTATACCGTTACATCGCAGGTCAAACCCAACACATCGGTGAAAGTGCATCAGACATTTTACGTCGCCTTCTCGCGGTTGATGAGCAGAATCAAGCATCAGCACCAGTCGTGCAAGCCGCACAACCTAAAGGAATTGTGGTGAGTCGTGATGCTGCAAAAGAAGAGAAAGTAGATAGCGTAAAAGCAATGCGCTCATTGCTGATTTCTGATGAGTTTGCTGGTCTGAAAAAGGCCATTGATCGATTCATGCTGGTATTGTCGACTCTGAACCGCATTGACCCGCAGGGATTTTCAGAAGCAACTCAAGTCAAAGGTCGTAAGCGCGTGTATTTTGCTAACAATGAGCAAACGTTGCTAGAGAGCGGTAACACGACAAAACCAAAAGCGATTCCTGGCTCGCCTTTCTGGGTGATTACTAACAACAACACCAGTCGCAAGCGCCAAATGGTTGATCAGTTGATGGCGAGAATGAACTTCCCCGCTGATTTAATTGAGAAGGTCACGAACTCAATTTAAGAATTCTGATTTAAACCTCATAATGTTCAAATAGCTCTGAGTATTATGAGGTTTTTTTGTTTCTGATAATTTTTAAGAAAGGATGTCAAAATGGCTATGCACCCACGCGCGGGACAAAAAGCCCAACAGCAGGACCTGCATAATATTCCTGCACTTGTCGCGAACTATTTCCTACTTCAACCTGACTCTGCTAATCCACAACACAAGGTTGAATTCGGTACTTCTGGACACCGCGGTACTGCGGACAAATCTACCTTCAACGAAAATCATATCTTGGCGATCGCCCAAGCGATAGCCGAAGTGCGTGCTGAGAAAAAAACGACTGGGCCTCTATTTGTAGGCAAAGATACGCATGCTTTGTCAGAGCCTGCTTTTTCCAGTGTTGTTGAAGTATTGATTGCAAACGGAGTTCAAGTCGTTGTTCAGCAAGACAATGGTTACACGCCGACGCCAGGGGTGTCACACGCGATTTTGACTCATAACCTTAAACATCAAGATAAAGCTGATGGCATTGTCATCACGCCATCACATAACCCTCCGCAAGATGGTGGTATCAAGTACAACCCAACGCACGGTGGTCCGGCAGAAGGTGAGCTCACTCAGGCGATCCAAGATCGAGCTAATATGCTGATTGCTGAAGGCTTGCAAGGTGTGAAGCGTATGCCGCTAGCTGAGGCAAAAGCATCAGCACTTTTCACAGAGAAAGACTTAGTTAAACCATACGTTGACGATCTGGTAAATGTGATTGATATGGAGGCCATCCAAAAATCAAACCTCAAGATCGGCGTTGACCCGCTTGGTGGCAGTGGGATCGACTACTGGCGACAAATTGCAGCAGCGTATAACTTGGATCTTACTCTAGTCAGTGAAGCTATCGATCCTTCTTTCCAGTTTATGTCTTTGGATAAAGACGGCGTTGTGCGTATGGATTGTTCTTCACCTTACGCTATGGCTGGATTACTGGCGCTAAAAGACGAGTATGATTTGGCTTTTGGTAATGATCCCGATTACGACCGCCATGGTATCGTGACGCCTAAAGGCTTGATGAACCCGAACCACTTCTTAGCTGTGTGCATTGATTACCTGTATCGCCATCGCCAAGGTTGGGGAAGTGAAGTTGCAGTGGGTAAAACGCTAGTTTCTAGTGCATTGATTGATCGTGTGGTCGCAGATTTAGGTCGTGAGCTGTGTGAAGTACCAGTTGGTTTCAAGTGGTTCGTTGATGGTTTATATCAAGGACAGTTCGGCTTTGGTGGTGAAGAAAGTGCAGGAGCTTCGTTCTTGCGTAAAGATAGTACTCCATGGTCAACAGACAAAGACGGTATTATCTTGTGTCTGCTAGCTGCTGAAATCACAGCGGTAACGGGCAAGAATCCACAAGAATATTATGAAGAGCTGGCAGCTAAGCATGGTGAGTCTCAATATAATCGCATTCAAGCAGTAGCAAGTGGGCCTCAAAAAGAGGTGTTGAAAAAGCTGTCTGCAGAAATGGTCAAAGCAGAGACGCTAGCGGGGGATAAGATTATCGCTCGTTTAACTCATGCTCCTGGTAACGGCGCTGCGATTGGTGGCCTTAAAGTAACAACTGATAACGGTTGGTTTGCGGCGCGCCCATCAGGAACAGAAGATATTTATAAGATTTACTGTGAAAGCTTTAAAGGTGCAGAGCATTTAAAGCACATTGAATCCGAAGCGCAAGAGATCGTGAATCAAGTGTTTGCCGACGCAGGTCTGTAAATTAAATACTTAAGCTAAAGAAAGGTTGACCTAGTGTCAGCCTTTTCTTTTTTAGGATCTTTTAATGTGTAGAGAATTGCGTTTCATTGACTATCCGTAAGGCCAGTTGTTTGGGACCACAAACCAAAATTGCCCTTGCTCAGTCTGAGCATGAACAAATCGGCCATCAGGTTTGTCAATTTGCTGCTCAAAGTGTTGTTTGCCGGTTGCCCAGAACGGTTTGTCTAGTAGGTATAGAGGCTCGTTAATGAGCTCCCACTGACTTTCATAACACCAAAAACCCGATATTTGGGTTGTATCGATCTCATAGCCTAAACAGTGTGTAGGAATGGTCTCGCTTGAAAATGGATTAATATAGAGCCGCCCCTGAAGCAGGAGATGCTCAGTTAAATTGTCTAATTCAGGGTACTGAGATGAAAATTGCGTTGAACTACTCATTTTTAATTGATGAGAGAGCATACGATCAAGTTTCTTATCCAGCTGGTCGTGTGCGTTAGGGCCGTACCAAACACCTTGGTGCAATAAATAGAATTTAATTGCGACTTCCCAGTGCTCTAATTGATTCGAGCTTTCATTTTTCAAAATCAGATCGATAGCCCCGAGTGTCTGGCCGTTTTCCCTATGGAGTTGAACTTCTTCTAGCTTGATAGAATATTGGCCACTGTTGACGAGAACCTGGGTACATAAATGTTGGTATAGAAAACCGAGTCTAGGGTTGCCTTGGTAATGCAGTTCAGTTAGAGGGCTTTTTGGCAGAGTCTGCAGAGACTCGAATGGCGGAGTTAGTACGAATAGAGATGGTGAAGAGGCAATCCAGTTATAAAATCGTTGAAGTTGGTTCATCTCTAGTCCTTAAAAACAAAAGCTTAGCGCTATTGTAACCGCAACGGTTTGAAACTAGCATCCCTTATATAGTTACAATACACTTTGCACATAGTGAAGTCACTGGAAGTTAAAATGAAAAACATACAGTTGGAACAGATCCTCAATGACAAACTTTCTCCTCACTTGATTAAAGATTATGCGCCGAATGGGCTTCAAGTTGAGGGGAAATCAGAGATCAAGCGCATAATTACAGGTGTCACAGCATCCCAAGCGCTGATCAATAAAGCGATTGAGATGAAAGCCGATGCAGTGCTGGTTCATCATGGCTATTTTTGGAAAGGTGAACCTGAACCTATCCGAGGTATGAAAGGAAATCGTATTCGAAGCCTGATTAAAAATGACATTAACTTATTTGGCTATCATTTACCCTTGGACATTCACCCGGATTTAGGCAATAACGCAGAATTAGCTCGACTACTCG
Source organism: Vibrio sp. Isolate24 (assembly GCF_022398215.1). NCBI lineage: Bacteria > Pseudomonadati > Pseudomonadota > Gammaproteobacteria > Vibrionales > Vibrionaceae > Vibrio > Vibrio sp. Isolate24. The sequence continues at coordinate 1,467,892 of NZ_JAKEUU010000001.1, read as the reverse complement.
ATATTGAAGTCGAAGGAGGATTAGAGGGACACCCTCAGTCTGTTGCTATGTTTGGGCGGCTTAAACAGGCCATGTCGGGTACTGAGTTTGCTAATAAGATAAATCAGGTTCTTGAACGTGTACCACTTCATATTGCACCAGAAAATACCGATAAAATGATCGAAACTGTAGGCTGGTGCACGGGAGGAGGGCAGGACTTTATCGAGTTGGCCGTTCAGCATGGTTTAGATGCATTTATATCAGGTGAAGTATCTGAACGAACGACTTATACAGCAAGAGAAATGGATATCCATTACTTTGCAGCTGGACATCATGCAACAGAACGTTACGGGATAAAAGCGCTGGGTGAGTGGTTAGCCAAAGAGCATGGTATGGATGTCGAGTTTATTGATATTGACAATCCAGTGTAACGTACAGTGAATTATCAATCTAAAACAAAAAGGGCTGACACATTGTCAGCCCTTTTGATATTGAATCTACATTATTCACGCTCATGAAGAGGTGAGAATTCACGCTGTACTTCACCAGTGTAAAGCTGACGTGGACGACCGATACGGTTAAGTGGATCACTGTGCATTTCATTCCAGTGTGCAATCCAACCGATGGTACGTGAAAGTGCAAAGATTACCGTGAACATAGAAACCGGAATACCAATCGCTTTCAGAATGATACCTGAGTAAAAGTCTACATTCGGGTAGAGCTTCTTAGAAACGAAGTACTCATCAGACAGAGCAATACGCTCAAGTTCCATTGCAACATCCAGTAGTGGATCGTCAATGTTTAGTTCTTTCAGAACGTCATGACAGGTTTCACGCATCACGGTTGCGCGTGGGTCGTAGTTCTTGTAGACGCGGTGACCGAAGCCCATTAGGCGGAATGGGTCATCCTTGTCTTTAGCACGATCAATGTACTCAGGAATGTTGTCGACACTGCCAATTTCTTCCAGCATCTTCAGACATGCTTCATTAGCACCGCCGTGTGCAGGTCCCCATAGTGATGCGATACCCGCGGCAATACATGCGAATGGGTTAGCACCGGAAGAACCAGCTAGACGCACTGTTGATGTTGAAGCGTTTTGCTCGTGGTCTGCGTGAAGAGTAAAAATCTTGTCCATTGCACGTGCAACGACTGGGTTGACTTCATATTCTTCACATGGGTTAGCAAACATCATGTGCAAGAAGTTTTCAGCGTAGCTTAGGTCGTTACGTGGGTAGATAAATGGTTGACCGATAGAGTATTTATAACACATAGCCGCAAGAGTAGGCATCTTCGATAGAAGACGATAGGCCGTAATTTCACGGTGAGTGTCATTATTAATGTCTAGTGAGTCGTGGTAGAAGGCTGCGAGAGCGCCAACCACACCACACATAACTGCCATCGGGTGAGCATCTCGGCGGAAGCCGTGGAAAAAGCTCGCGATTTGCTCATGTACCATAGTATGGCGCGTGACAGTGACTTTAAATTGCTCGTATTGTTCTCGTGTAGGGGCTTCACCATAAAGAAGGATGTAACATACTTCTAAGTAATCAGCGTTATTTGCTAGCTGATCAATAGGATAACCGCGGTGTAAAAGAATGCCTTTGCCACCGTCGATGTAGGTGATTTGAGATTCACAGGATGCAGTGGCAAGAAAACCTGGGTCAAAAGTGAAATATCCATTTGCTCCAAGCTTACGAACGTCAATTACAGGAGTACCAAGGGCACCTTCCATAATTGGCAGTTCGATAGGCGCTTGACCTTCAACATGAAGGGTCGCTTTCTTATCTGCCATAACAATCTCCTTTGTTTATTATTTAATCCGTCCAGGATGTTTGTGTGACATTTTTGTACGTGTGTTCGTTATCAAAGTCAATTTTTCTCCTCCGACTTGTGCACTTGTTTTGATTTTTTATACGTATAAGGTTAAAAATCTGTTCTGTGTAGCAAAAATTGTTACATCAATTGTGCTAAAATGTTTCCAGCCGTATAGTGGCGCCGTAAATTTTGGTGGAAACCTTATAAATTCAAGGCTTGAAACAAATGTGAGGTGACGTTTCAAATCTTGTTGTTAACAAATATTTTACAAATTTACTCCGGTTTTTTGCCCGCTTGTTGTTAAATAGATGTTAACTTTTGTAGGTTTGCAATCAAATTTCGTTCATAACAATAAATGCTTCAATGGAGCTGAGTGAGCAAGCCCGTGAAAGAAAGAAAGTCAAGACCTGTTAATTTAGATTTGCAGACTATCAACTTTCCGATCACAGCAATCGCATCTATCCTGCACCGAGTTTCAGGTGTAATTACGTTTGTCGCGATCGGGATACTTCTTTGGTTACTATCCATTTCCCTGTCTTCCCCTGTAGGTTACGCACAAGCTGTCGATATTGTTGACGGTTTCTTTGTGAAATTTATTTTGTGGGGCATTTTGACGGCTTTGGCCTACCATATCGCTGGTGGTATCCGTCATTTGCTGATGGACCTAGGTCATTTTGAAGAGCTGGAATCTGGCGCTATGAGCGCTAAGGTTGCATTCGCAGCAACGGCCGTTCTGTCTGTACTTGCGGGGATTCTGGTATGGTAAAACACATTTCATCTTTTGGTCGTAATGGTGTGCACGATTTCCTACTGATCCGTGCGACAGCAATCATTATGACGCTTTATACTATCTATCTGGTGAGCTTTTGCGCGTTCTCAGATATTTCTTACGTATCCTGGACTCAGTTCTTCGGTGGCACTTTTACTAAAGTGTTCACTATGCTTGCGTTGGTATCGGTTCTTATCCACGCTTGGATTGGTCTATGGCAAGTTCTTACGGACTACATCAAATGCACGAAATTACGCGGATTCCTGCAATTAGGCATTATCGCAGTGCTATTTGGTTACTTCTTCTCTGGTCTATTTATTCTGTGGGGTGCGTAAGTGTCTATTCCAGTTCGCGAATTTGATGCCGTTGTAATCGGCGCAGGTGGTGCAGGCATGCGTGCTGCGCTACAAATTTCTGAGCAAGGCCTGACTTGTGCTTTGCTATCTAAAGTATTTCCTACTCGTTCTCATACTGTGTCTGCCCAAGGTGGTATTACTGTCGCACTAGGCAACTCACACAAAGATAACTGGCAGTGGCACATGTACGACACTGTTAAAGGGTCGGACTACATTGGTGACCAAAATGCCATCGAGTATATGTGTAAGAACGGGCCTGAGTCTGTTATCGAACTGGAGAAAATGGGTTTGCCATTCTCTCGCTTTGATAATGGTACTATCTACCAGCGTCCTTTCGGTGGTCAGTCTAAAGAGTTTGGTGGTGAGCAAGCGGCTCGTACTGCTGCTGCTGCAGACCGTACCGGTCACGCACTGCTTCATACGCTTTACCAACAAAACGTTAAACACAAAACGACCATTTTCTCTGAGTGGTACGCACTAGACTTGGTGAAAAACCAAGACGGCGCGATCATGGGTTGTACAGCGATCTGTATGGAAACCGGTGAGATTTGTTACTTCAAGTCTAAAGCAACCATTCTTGCTACTGGTGGAGCTGGCCGTATTTATGCTTCTACGACGAATGCTCACATTAACACTGGTGATGGCGTTGGTATGGCGCTTCGTGCTGGTGTTCCGATGCAAGATATGGAAATGTGGCAGTTCCACCCAACCGGTATCGCTGGTGCGGGTGTGCTTGTGACCGAAGGTTGTCGTGGCGAAGGTGGTTATCTACTCAATAAAGACGGCGAGCGTTTCATGGAACGTTATGCACCTAACGCGAAAGACCTTGCTGGCCGTGACGTAGTTGCTCGTTCAATGATGATTGAGATCAGGGAAGGTCGCGGATGCGATGGTCCATGGGGTCCTCATATTAAGCTTAAATTGGACCACCTAGGTAAAGACGTTCTTGAGTCTCGTTTACCAGGTATCTGTGAGCTTTCGCGTACCTTTGCGCATGTTGACCCTGTGAAAGAACCAATCCCTGTTATTCCAACCTGTCACTACATGATGGGTGGTGTACCAACTCAAGTTTCTGGCCAAGCAATTAAGCAGTTGGCTGATGGCAGTGAAGCGGAAGTTCAAGGTCTATTTGCTTGTGGTGAGATTGCCTCAGTTTCTGTACACGGTGCGAACCGTTTAGGTGGCAACTCTCTACTTGATCTAGTGGTATTTGGCCGCGCGACAGGTCTACACCTTGGTGAAACTCTTGCTGCACAAGTAGAAGCTCGCCCTGCAACAGAGTCTGATATTGAAGAGTCACTGGCGCGCACTATGCGCTGGGAAAACAGCACTGGTGGTGAAGACCCAGTTCAAATCCGTAAGGACCTACAATCCTGCATGCAAAACAGCTTCTCGGTATTCCGTGAAGGTGACGCAATGGCAACGGGCCTTGAGGAACTGAAAGTCATTCGTGAGCGTCTGAAAGATGCGCACCTTGCAGATAAGTCATCTGAATTCAACACTCAGCGCATTGAATGTCTAGAGCTGGATAACCTGATGGAAACTGCTTTCTCAACGGCAGTGGCTGCAAACTACCGTACTGAAAGCCGTGGCGCTCATGCTCGCTTCGATTACCCTGAGCGTGATGACGAGAACTGGTTGTGCCACTCAATATATAATCCGGAAACGGAAGCAATGACGAAGCGTGATGTCAACATGACGCCAGTTCATCGTGAAGCGTTCCCGCCAAAAGTACGTACATACTAAGGGAGGAATAAATTATGAAACTGAACTTCTCTTTGTATCGTTATAATCCTGATGTCGATAATAAGCCTTACATGAAGGACTACGTTCTTGAGGTTGATGAAGGCTCTGACATGATGGTATTGGATGCCTTGATTCTTTTGAAAGAGCAAGATCCAACAATTGCATTTCGTCGCTCTTGTCGTGAAGGTGTATGTGGTTCTGACGGCCTTAATATGAACGGTAAAAACGGTCTCGCATGTATTACCCCACTTTCTGCGTTAGCGGGTGACAAAATCGTTATTCGCCCGTTGCCTGGCTTACCCGTGGTTCGTGACTTAATTGTTGATATGACGCAATTTTATGACAATTACGCGAAAGTGAAGCCATTCTTGATTGATGATGATGCTTTACCGCCATCGCGTGAAAACTTGCAGTCTCCAGATGAGCGAGCTCACCTTGATGGACTTTACGAATGTATCATGTGTGCATGCTGTACGACGTCATGCCCATCATTCTGGTGGAACCCTGATAAATTCATTGGTCCTGCTGGCTTGCTAGCTGCGTATCGCTGGCTAATCGATAGTCGTGATACAGCGACAGATGAACGTCTGTCAAATCTTGATGATGCATTTAGCGTTTTCCGTTGCCATGGCATCATGAATTGTGTAAGTGTTTGTCCTAAGGGACTAAACCCAACGAAAGCCATCGGTCATATCAAGACTATGCTGGTTAACCGTTCGGTTTAAATTTATAAAAAATTGCCGGCCACCTTGGTGGCCGGCTCTTAATAGCTCGGCGTAGACCGAAGCAAACGTGAAAACTACTGGTTAAGGGAAAATATGCACAACGGCGTGATGAAGGCATGGCTCGAGTCTTCACACTTGGCTGGCGCCAATGCAACTTATGTAGAAGACCTCTACGAACTGTATCTAAGTGATCCCGATCTGGTAAGTGAGGAGTGGAAACGTGTGTTTGATGGCTTGCCTAAGCCTTCAGAAGAGGTAGCTGAACAGCCTCATTCACGTGTCCGTGACTACTTCCGACGACTCGCTCAAGAAACAAAGCATTACAATGTCCAAGTTAGTGATCCAGATGTCGACGCTAAGCAAGTAAAAGTTCTTCAACTTATTAACGCATACCGCTTCCGCGGTCATGAAGCTGCAGAACTAGACCCACTTGGTTTATGGCAACGCCCAACTGTGGCGGAGCTAGACCCAGCATTCCACAATCTCACCGAAGACGACTTTGAAGAATCATTCAATGTAGGTTCTTTTGCAATTGGTCAAGACACCATGTTGCTGAAAGATATCTATGCCTCTCTGAATAAAATCTATTGTGGTTCCATCGGTGCAGAATACATGCACATGACAAACACTGAACAAAAACGTTGGATCCAGCAACGTTTAGAGTCAGTTGTAGGTCAGCCTTCTTTTACTAAAGAAGAAAAACAAGAGTTTTTAGAAGAGCTCACTGCTGCTGAAGGATTGGAACGTTACCTCGGGGCCAAATTCCCGGGTGCGAAACGTTTCTCACTTGAAGGTGGTGATGCGCTTATTCCAATGACAAAAGAACTGATTCGCCATGCTGGTAAAAACGGTATGCGTGAAGTGGTCATTGGTATGGCGCACCGTGGGCGCTTAAATATGCTGGTCAATGTTCTAGGTAAAAAACCTCAGGACTTGTTTGACGAGTTTGCGGGTAAACATGATGAAACATGGGGTACGGGAGACGTTAAGTACCACCAAGGTTTCTCTGCTGATTTTGCAACGCCAGGTGGCGATGTTCACCTTGCGCTAGCGTTTAACCCTTCTCACCTTGAAATTGTCAATCCTGTTGTTATTGGTTCTGTCCGTGCTCGACAAGATCGCCTCGGTGATAATGAAGGCAATACGGTGTTACCTATCACGATTCATGGTGACTCAGCGGTAGCAGGTCAGGGTGTTGTTGCTGAAACCTTCAATATGTCCCAATCTCGAGGGTTCCGTGTTGGTGGTACAGTGCGCATTGTTGTCAACAACCAAGTAGGCTTCACGACTTCCAATCCGAATGATACTCGCTCGACCATGTACTGTACTGATATTGCCAAAATGGTACAGGCGCCGATTTTCCACGTGAATGCAGACGATCCTGAAGCGGTGGCTTTCGTTACGCGTATTGCACTGGATTACCGAAATGAGTTCAAGAGCGATGTGGTCATTGACTTGGTTTGTTACCGTCGCCACGGTCATAACGAGGCGGATGAGCCAAATGCCACTCAGCCTTTGATGTATCAGAAGATCAAAAAGCATCCAACGCCTCGTAAGCTTTATGCTGACGTATTGATTGAGCGTGGTGATTTTGGCATTGATACTGCTACACAATTAGTCAACGAATACCGTGATGCATTAGATCGTGGTGAAGTGGTCGTTAAAGAATGGCGTCCAATGGCATTGCACTCTGTAGACTGGTCTCCGTATTTAGGTCATGACTGGGATGTTAATTGGGATAGTACCTTCGATAAAGGCCGCTTGGTGGAGCTAGGGCAGCGAGTTTGTCAATATCCTGAAAGCCACAAACTACAAAGTCGTGTTAATAAGCTTTATAACGATCGTATGGCGATGGTTGCGGGTGAAAAAGCGATTGACTGGGGGATGGCTGAAACGTTGGCATATGCGACCTTGGTCGATGATGGTAAACGTATTCGTATTTCTGGTCAGGACTCCGGACGTGGTACTTTCTTCCATCGTCACTCCGTGCTTCATAACCAGACTGATGCCAGCACTTACGTTCCCTTAGCGAACATCCATGACAAACAAGGCCCTTTTGAAGTATACGACTCCGTATTGTCTGAAGAGGCGGTTCTGGCATTCGAATATGGTTATGCTACAGCAGAACCAAGTGGTTTGACTATTTGGGAAGCCCAGTTTGGTGATTTTGCTAACGGGGCTCAAGTGGTGATTGACCAGTTCATTTCCTCAGGTGAGCAAAAGTGGGCTCGTTTGTGTGGTTTGACTATGCTTCTTCCACATGGCTATGAAGGACAGGGCCCAGAGCACTCTTCTGCGCGTCTAGAGCGTTACCTTCAGTTATGTGCTGAACAAAACATGCAGGTTGTTGTGCCATCGACTCCGGCTCAGGTGTACCACATGATTCGCCGTCAGGTTGTGCGACCTATGCGTCGACCTCTTATCGTTATGTCTCCTAAGTCATTACTTCGCCACCCTCTTTGCACTTCAACGCTTGAAGAGTTATCGGAAGGTACATTCCAGCCAGCGATTGCTGAGATTGACAAACTGGATCCTAAGAAGGTGAAACGAGTTGTTTTCTGTTCAGGTAAGGTTTACTTCGACCTACTGGAACAGCGTCGCAATAATGAGCAGGAAGACGTTGCGATTGTTCGTATTGAACAGCTTTACCCATTCCCATTGGATGAAGTTAAAGCGGCCATCGAACAATACACTAATGTAGAAGATTATGTCTGGTGTCAGGAAGAGCCTCAAAACCAAGGCGCTTGGTACTGTAGCCAACACAACTTCCGTGCTGCTATTCCGGCAGGTGCCGATCTTAAGTACGCTGGGCGCCCAGCATCGGCCTCACCTGCAGTCGGTTACATGTCAGTACATTTGAAACAACAGAAAGCGTTGGTCGAAGACGCCTTAACTGTTAATGAAAAGAACGTGAATACAAAAACTTCAGATTAAGAACTAGAAGTTAAAGGAAGAAACAGATATGACAATTGAAATTCTGGTTCCAGATTTACCTGAATCTGTTGCGGACGCGACAGTCGCAACATGGCACAAACAACCAGGTGACGCGGTCGAGCGTGATGAAGTTCTGGTTGACATTGAAACTGATAAGGTGGTTCTTGAAGTACCAGCTCCAGAGGCAGGCGTTTTAGAGGCCATCGTCGAAGAAGAAGGTGCAACAGTACTTTCAAAGCAACTCATCGCTAAGCTTAAGCCAGGTGCGATTGCTGGAGAGCCAACGAAAGACACAACAGCAGAGTCTGAAGCCTCTCCTGATAAACGTCATAAGGCATCGCTGACAGAAGAAAGCAATGATGCACTTAGCCCGGCAGTTCGCCGTTTACTCGCTGAGCATGGTCTAGAAGCGAGCCAAGTGAAAGGCACTGGTGTTGGCGGTCGTATCACTCGTGAAGATATTGAAGCGCACCTTGCAAATGCAAAATCTGAGTCTAAAGCTGATGCACCTGCTGCAGTAGAAGTTCCAGCAGCTGCTCGCAGCCAGAAGCGTGTTCCAATGACTCGTTTACGTAAAACAGTTGCAAACCGTCTTCTAGAAGCGAAGAACAACACGGCGATGCTGACGACGTTTAACGAAGTCAATATGAAGCCAATCATGGACCTTCGTAAGCAATACAAAGACCAATTCGAAGAGCGTCATGGCATTCGTCTAGGTTTCATGTCTTTCTACGTAAAAGCGGTAACTGAAGCACTAAAACGTTACCCAGAAGTCAATGCTTCTATCGATGGTGATGACATTGTTTACCACAACTACTTCGACATCAGCATGGCGGTTTCTACGCCTCGTGGCCTAGTGACCCCAGTCCTCAAAGATTGCGATACGCTAGGTTTTGCTGATATCGAAAAAGGTATCAAAGAGTTGGCGATCAAAGGTCGTGACGGCAAGTTGACAGTAGACGAGCTAATGGGTGGTAACTTTACTATCACTAACGGTGGTGTATTTGGTTCACTGATGTCTACGCCAATCATCAACCCGCCGCAATCAGCGATTCTTGGTATGCACAAGATCCAAGAGAGACCAATGGCTGTTGATGGCAAAGTAGAAATTCTACCTATGATGTATCTTGCACTTTCTTACGATCACCGTTTGATTGATGGTCGTGAGTCAGTTGGCTTCTTGGTGACCATCAAAGAGCTACTGGAAGATCCAGCACGTCTACTGCTTGATGTGTAATTAACTCAGGCACTGGATTGATTTTGGTTATTTGGTGCCTAAAGTTTCTTGGCTGAGCAAGCTCAACGCTCAGCCTTCATATGAAGCGTTAGTTGTATAACTAGCGATTTATTTGAGAAGACCCTACAGACGTTAGGTCGTATCGACCAAAGCGTCATGGACATAATAATCCCTCAAGGGAAAACAAACGGAATATCAAAATGAATTTGCATGAATACCAAGCCAAACAGCTGTTTGCAGAATTCGGTTTGCCTGTACCGGAAGGCTATGCGTGTGATACCCCTCAAGAAGCTTTCGAAGCTGCGGGACGCATTAGCACAGAGAAAAAAGTTGTTAAATGTCAGGTTCACGCTGGTGGTCGCGGTAAAGCGGGCGGCGTTGAACTCCATGACACGAAAGATGGCGTAAAAGAGTTTGCGCAAAAATGGCTAGGTAAGAACCTGGTAACTTACCAAACAGATGCAAATGGTCAGCCTGTTACAAAAATCCTTGTAGAAGAAGCGTCTAACATCGCTAACGAACTTTACCTTGGTGCGGTTGTTGACCGTGCAAGCCGTAAAATCGTTTTCATGGCTTCAACGGAAGGTGGTGTTGAGATTGAGAAAGTTGCGGAAGAAACGCCGGAGCTAATACACAAAGCTGCGATTGACCCATTGGTTGGTCCTCAAGCTTATCAAGGTCGTGAACTTGCGTTCAAACTGGGCCTAGCGGGTGATCAAATCAAACAGTTCGTTAAGATCTTCATGGGTCTTGGCACTATGTTCGCTCAGTACGATCTAGCACTACTAGAAATTAACCCCTTAGTTGTTACTGGTGAAGGTAACCTGCTTTGTCTAGATGGTAAGATTAACATCGATTCAAACGCAATGTACCGTCAGCCTAAGCTACGTGAAATGCACGATCCTTCGCAAGAAGATGAGCGTGAAGCACATGCTGCTCAGTGGGAACTGAACTACGTAGCACTAGACGGCAACGTTGGCTGTATGGTTAACGGTGCAGGTCTAGCAATGGGTACGATGGATATCGTAAACCTACACGGTGGCAAGCCAGCTAACTTCCTAGACGTAGGTGGCGGCGCGACTAAAGAGCGTGTAGCAGAAGCATTCAAGATCATCTTATCTGATGACAATGTAAAAGCAGTACTAGTTAACATCTTCGGTGGTATCGTGCGCTGTGACATGATCGCTGAAGGTATTATCGGTGCCGTTAAAGAGGTAGGCGTAAGCGTACCAGTAGTTGTTCGTCTAGAAGGTACTAACGCAGACCTAGGTCGCGAAGTTCTTGCTAATTCTGATGTTGATATCATTGCTGCTGAGTCGCTAACTGACGCAGCTCAGAAAGTTGTTGCTGCTGCGGAGGGCAAATAATGTCTGTACTAATTAATAAAGACACCAAAGTAATCTGTCAGGGTTTCACTGGTGGTCAAGGTACTTTTCACTCTGAGCAAGCTATCGCATACGGTACACAGATGGTTGGTGGTGTATCTCCAGGTAAAGGTGGTCAAACTCACCTAGGTCTTCCTGTATTCAACACTGTACGTGAAGCAGTAGAGGCAACTGGCGCAACTGCAACCGTTATCTACGTTCCTGCACCTTTCTGTAAAGATGCAATCCTAGAAGCGATTGATGCGGGTATCGAACTTATCGTAACCATCACTGAAGGTATCCCAACGACAGATATGATCGACGTGAAAGTGAAGCTAGAAGAAACTGGCGTTCGCATGATCGGTCCTAACTGTCCAGGTCTAATCACTCCTGATGAGTGTAAGATTGGTATCATGCCTGGTCATATCCACAAGAAAGGTAAAGTAGGTATTGTTTCTCGCTCTGGTACTCTAACGTATGAAGCGGTTAAGCAGACTACAGATGAAGGCTTTGGTCAGTCGACTTGTGTTGGTATCGGTGGTGACCCAATCCCAGGTTCAAACTTCATTGATATCCTAAAACTGTTCCAAGAAGATCCAGAAACTGAAGCCATCGTAATGATCGGTGAGATCGGTGGTACAGCAGAAGAAGAAGCGGCGGCGTTTATCAAAGAGAACGTGACTAAACCTGTTGTTTCTTACATCGCTGGCGTTACAGCGCCTCCAGGCAAACGTATGGGCCACGCTGGTGCTATCATTTCTGGTGGTAAAGGTACAGCGGAAGACAAGTTTGCAGCTCTAGAAGCGGCAGGCGTTAAGACAGTGAAGTCTCTAGCTGATATAGGTAAAGGTCTACGCGAAGTGACTGGCTGGTAATACGGCACGTTATAGACTAAAAAGGCTTGGCGCAATGCCAAGCCTTTTGTTTTATTCTACTGTTATTTGCTTCAACTACTTCTGAGACTCAATTTTTGCTTCCAGTTTGATTAGCCTTTTGGTTAAATCTGCGACTTGTTTTTCCAGCTGCGCAATTCGATCACTTTCACCGTTTGCTTTGGAGGCAATTTCAACCTTCGGGACACGGTTAGCGCTTTTCCAGCTCTTAATTGTCGTTATCAGTGCTGGCATGGGAACGACAGTACTTAGGCGCGCTTTTACGAGAGCAACGGTAGGCTCTTTTCCCTCTTTTTGGAGCTGTTCTAAAACTTCCCTAAGCTCTTGGCTAACATCTTGAGTAAGCATACAAACCTCCGTGAACTCACTTTATACAATCATACTCAACAGATGTATTGAATGCGAATGGAAAATATAGAGTACTAACGTGCGAGATCGCTTACATTGCATGTAGGAAAAAACATCTAAACTTACACTAAATAGGTGTTTTTTTATTTTATATATATGATTCTTATATAAAAATATTAAATAACTTAATTAAAAAACAGATGGATTGCTGTGTAGTAGATTGTATTCACATTGGAATCCGATAATTTATTTACTTGTCGGATGGAGCTGATACGGAACATGAATATTCATGGGTCTGAGAGCACGAGAAGCATATCGTGGTAGAGTTGAATATAAAGTTCAAGGATTGATACAAATAAGACAGTAGCCTTGATTTCTGTAATGTCGAGGCATTTATTTAACCTTAGACACCGCTCACACTAACAACGTCAAAAATAGCAACTTAGATCAATAACTAAGCTTATCTGTTGGTATAAATTTTCGGCTTGTTTCCAACCAAGAAACAAAAGAATTTCCCCGTCATGAAAGGGGGCGCTGTCTATAAGGATATGTTGTGACTATCGTAACTCGCCGAACATTACTGGTGCCATATAATGACACCCTGCAGTCTGACTTTCTGATGCTGAACTGCTGCGCTAAAAACAGAGCAGAAATGAACGGCCCTCATACTGTTTCGTCAGCTAAGCAACTTTTCCAGAAGGTGCTTCATGATCATACCATCCACGCTTTGGCTGTGTTAGATAGCCGCTCACGTGAATACATGGGTCATGTGTTTATTTATCATCTAGATACTTTGCCTGAACTTGGTTACCTATTTGATAAAGCATATTGGGGGCAGGGCTTTGCTAGTGAGGCTTTGAAGGCTTTTTTCCCCAAAGTAGTGCGTGATCTTAACTTAGAGAGAGTGGCGGCAACGGCGAATACTGACCATATACCGTCGATCCGAATTCTAGAAAAGCTAGGTTTTGAGCTATGTGCGCAAAAAACAGATATGTTTGGGCCATATAATGAGTATGTGTTCACATCCGATGGGGTGGTAGATCGACCTTCATCAATTGAAAGCCTTGCATAATTAGCCTTCCCTGATAGCAGTCGTCACCGAGTGACGAGAATTCAAACTGATACACAGAATGCCAACGCCAACGTCCATCTGGCGTTTTGAGCTTGTGACCTTTGAGCGCTACACTGACTAGCTGCAGATCCAACTGTTTACATTTGTTAATAGCAATTGTCTTGGCGAGTTCTGCTTGCCTGCGTTGCTGCCAAAACAAAAAACAGCCGAAAGCAAGGGCCAGAATTGCGAAAAGGTCACCTAACATTTCTTAACCTTTCGTGGCTTGTTGAAGACGAACTAGCGCTTGGGCAAGCTCTGGCGATGGTGCTGAGTGCAGCAACGGCAGTAAGACCATTCGTAATTCAGGTAACATGACGAGATCAGCAAACAGCTGATTGAACAGTGCTTGATTACCTGTCTGAGCAAGACGAAGGAGAAATTGCTCTGCGTGTTTAGGTGTTGAAAGGAGATGCCAGCTCCGCCCAGCGACACCAATTAAAACTTCTTGATGGCTCAAGCGTGGTGAGGCTAGGATTTTCTCAAGTAAAGCAGTGGAGTATTGGGGGCGAGCACCTGATAAGGCTCGAGTCAGCGCACCGATGAGGAAAATGTCAGGATCGTTGCTTTCGATTTGTTCCATGGCCAATTCTTGTAAACGCTCAGCCAACTTATCCGGTAGAGAAATATGTTCCAATGCGCCCAGTAAAGCGTAAAGAGGCTCACTTGGAAGGTGTTTCAGTGCTTTGCGCAGGTTCACGCCATTTTGATCTTGCCCTAGACGTGCACACATATCGGTCACGCCCTGTAAGCCCACTGTTTGCCATTTATCCCAGCCTAACCCTCCCGAGAAGTAGTGCTGAGCATGTTCATAGTATTGGCTACATGGTAAATCGAGTTGTGCTCTAATTTGGCTATGGAAAACGGCCATTTTATCTTCGGCAGGTTTGAAGGTATATGGGTTGTTGGACAGCTTTTGTTGCTGCTCTTCACTCATCTCTTGGCTAAGGTGAGTGCCCATAGCTTCAACCACATACTTGATGAAATTGCCGACATCTGCCTGCTTGAGAAGCCCTCGTTCATCGAGTTCGAAATTTAGAAACCATATCCACGGTTGATTGTGCTCGTTCCAGTAAGCAATCGCGAGATGTGCTTTACGCTGCAGAGGGTAAGGGTAGGGTTGCAGGCCTTTTTCGACATCCGCGAAAACGTGGCTGTCAATAAGCTTGATACGACGTCCGAGATCGTAAACCTGATATTGACATTGGCTATTAACGAGTAACTGGGTGAGAGTATGAATAGTGTCCATGACAGAATAGTCCTAACTTTCTTTCCTCTATAGATGGTACCCTTAAGCCCAATTTCAAGGTTTTCCTCTAGTTTTATGACCAAAGAACAGCAATTAGTGCCACTTTTGGAGCAGTTACCTACTCTGATGCAAGAACTCACATTGTGGCAAACCCAAATGCCGGATACTAAGGCGCTACAAAGCACGCAGCCCTTTGCGGTAGATACATTAAAACCCGAGCAATGGTTACAGTGGATATTTTTACCCAAAATGACGGTTTTGATTAAAGAGGGAGTGCCGTTACCTCAGGGATTTGCTATCGCTCCTTATTTTGAAGAGTCTTGGAAAGGAAGAAGAGAATATACCCCTTTGCTTGCTTTACTCAGAACGATCGATGAGGTTTGTGCTTGATGTTGGACATTGTTTTTAGAGATGAGTACTTTGTTGCTGTCAACAAACCCGCCGGGATGTTGGTTCACCGCAGTTGGTTAGATAAACACGAAACTCAGTTTGTGATGCAGACACTGCGTGATCAAATTGGTCAGCATGTTTTTCCACTGCATCGACTTGATCGGCCTACCTCTGGTGTGCTGATGTTTGCTCTGTCGAGTGAAGTGGCATCGCAAGTGATGCCTATGTTTGCCAACCACGAAATGGTCAAGACCTATCACGCCGTTGTGCGCGGTTGGATTGAAGAGGCGGGACGATTAGATTATGCCTTAAAAGTTGAGCTGGATAAGATAGCCGATAAGCATGCCAGCCAAGATAAGGAAGCCCAGGAGGCGATCACCGATTATCATCCATTGGCTAAAACAGAGATCCCTTACTCTACAGGAAAGTTTCCCACGACTCGCTACTGTTTGATGGAATTAAAGCCACTAACAGGGCGTAAGCATCAGCTCAGACGCCATATGGCCCATCTTCGCCATCCTATCGTTGGTGATACGACTCATGGTGATGGTAAACACAATAAGCTGTTTAGAGAAGTGTATAAATCCCATCGTTTGCTTCTGCATGCATCAAACCTTGAGTTTGTGCATCCGTTTACTCATCAGACAGTCCTTATAAACGCCAAGGTTGATGACACATGGCAGAATATTTGTGATGAATTTGCTTGGCAGATGCCGGATTAGAATTGAAAAAGGCCCTCAATTTGATTGAGGGCCTTTTGTGAGTAGTAAAATGCACATTAATGAATGTAAAGGAACGCTATTTACTCATATAGCTGCGAATGGATTGCTCGATACCTTGCGCATCCAATCCTAATTCTTCATGCAGCTCGTCTTGCGTACCCTGAGCAATGAATTTATCTGGCAGGCCTAGATTCAACACTGGTTTGAGCAATTTCTCTTGCATCATAAATTCAATGACACCTGCGCCAGCACCACCTGCAATGGCATTCTCTTCTAGTGTGACAATGACATCATGCTCTTTGACGAGTTGTTTGATGAGTTCTTCATCTAGCGGTTTGACAAAGCGCATGTCCGCAACAGTAGCATTAAGTTTTTCTGCCGCTTCGAGAGCATTACCTAAGAAAGTACCGAAGTTAAGAATCGCCACCTTTTCACCTTTACGGACGACTCGGCCTTTACCTATTACTAATGCAGTAAAATCTTGCTCAATTTCTGTTCCCATACCGCTTCCACGAGGGTAACGTACAGCACTTGGCCCAGTGTGCTTGTGGCCGGTATAGAGCATTTGGCGGCATTCATTTTCGTCGCTAGGTGCCATAATAACCATGTTTGGTATACAGCGCATAAAGCTCAGGTCGAACGCCCCTTGATGGGTTTGACCATCGGCTCCCACTAATCCTGCACGATCTATAGCAAACAT
The DNA here is from genome assembly GCF_022398215.1 of Vibrio sp. Isolate24. NCBI lineage: Bacteria > Pseudomonadati > Pseudomonadota > Gammaproteobacteria > Vibrionales > Vibrionaceae > Vibrio > Vibrio sp. Isolate24. The sequence continues at coordinate 1,451,554 of NZ_JAKEUU010000001.1, read as the reverse complement.
CACAGGTAGGTTCATTATCGCGACGTCATGAATAAGCTGATCATAGCCACGCTGTAGGAAAGTGGAATAAATTGCGACAATCGGGTGGTTACCGGCAATTGCCATTCCAGTCGCCAGTGTTACGGCATGTTGCTCAGCGATTGCCACATCGAAGTATTGCTGCGGATACTCCTTAGAAAAGCGAACCATACCCGAGCCTTCACGCATGGCTGGTGTAATGGCCATTAACTTAGGATCCTGAGCCGCCATATCACACAAGAAATCACCAAAAACTTTGGAGAATGTTGGCTTGCTTCCGTTACTTTTCGGGAGAGAGGTATGAGCGGGATCGAATTTCGGCACACCGTGATAACCAATAGGATCTTTCTCTGCAGGCTCGTAGCCTTTGCCCTTTTTGGTCATAATATGAAGGAATTGTGGGCCTTTTAGCTCACGCATATTTTTCAGCGTTTTAACAAGCTCATTGACATCGTGACCGTCGACTGGGCCAATGTAGTTAAAACCAAGCTCCTCAAACAAAGTGCCAGGCACTACCATGCCTTTAAGGTGCTCTTCTGTACGACGAACCAGCTCTTTAATCGGAGGAACGCCAGATAAAACTTTCTTGCCCCCCTCACGAATTGAGGTGTAGAGGCTGCCGGAAAGGACCTGAGCTAAATGATTGTTCAGGGCGCCGACGTTCTCTGAGATGGACATCTCGTTATCGTTCAGCACTACCAGCATATCTGAGTGTACATCGCCAGCATGGTTCATCGCCTCAAACGCCATGCCAGCAGTGATTGCACCGTCACCAATGACGCTGACAATCTTGCGGTTCTCACCTTCTTTCTCTGCGCTTATCGCCATGCCGAGCGCAGCACTGATCGATGTTGAAGAATGCCCGACAGACAGCGTGTCGTACTCGCTCTCTTCTCGCCAAGGGAAAGGGTGAAGTCCGTCTTTCTGACGAATAGTAGGCAGTTGGTCACGGCGGCCAGTCAAAATTTTATGTGGGTACGCTTGGTGGCCGACATCCCAGACTAGTTGGTCAAAAGGGGTGTTGTAGACATAGTGAAGCGCCACAGTGAGTTCCACTGTGCCTAAACCTGATGCTAGGTGGCCACTAGACTGGCTAACCGAGTTCAACAGATAAGTACGTAATTCGTCACATAGCTTAGGTAGTGCTTCTTTAGGAAGACTACGCAATTCGTCTGGGGTATTTGCCAGAGCCAGTGTTGGATATTTTGAAATATCAAGAGTCATATAAATGCGCGCTTTTAGTTTAGTTCTTGCGCTCGATGACGTATCGGGCGAACTCTTCGAGTAATTCTGTATTGTATGGGATAGCTTCTAAAGCTTGAAGAGCTTCCGTTAACAGAGTGTGAGCTTTGTTAATAGCACCTTCTAATCCTAGCAGAGCTGGGTAGGTGCTTTTATCTAATTCCTGATCAGAGCCCTGAGGTTTACCTAAGGTTTCTGTATCACTGATAATATCTAAAATGTCGTCTTGAACCTGAAACGCTAGGCCAATGGCATCAGCATAAATATCAAGCTGGGGTAATATATCGCTCCCTTTTGGGCCTGCGGCTAGTGCCCCGAGCCTGATAGCACACTTCATTAGCGCCCCTGTTTTGTTGCGATGAATCGTTTCCAGATCCGACAATGACACTTTTTGCCCCTCAGCAGCTAAATCCAACGCTTGGCCAAGGCACATACCGTTTGCACCGGAAGCTTCCGCCAGTGCTTTTATCATTTTGATACGGTTAGTTTCAGCTTCAGGGTTCAATTTTCCATCTGCGAGAATGGTAAATGCCATCGTTTGTAGCGCATCCCCTGTCAGGATGGCCGTTGCTTCGTCAAATTTAATGTGACAGGTGGGTTGGCCGCGACGCAATTCATCATCATCCATTGCTGGCAGATCATCATGAATGAGTGAATAAGCATGAATGCACTCAATCGCGCAAGCTGGTGTATCGAGCTCTTCCAGTTCACAACCCAGCATTTGGCCTGTGATGTAAACAAGGAAAGGGCGTGCGCGTTTACCGCCTAGTAACAGGCCATAACGCATAGCTTCAATCAGAGGCTGTTCCTGATGAGGAAGGTGGTTAAGCCAGCGCTCTAATTGCTGATTATTTCTTTGTTGTAGAGAGGTTAACGCCTCAAGCATAGGAGCGATTCTTCTGTGATAATTATTCTGGCTGAGACGTGAACTCGGACAGTGGAGTTTCGTCATCATTTTGAAGCAAAATGCTGACACGCTGCTCAGCGTCGTGCAGCTTACTCTGGCCTTCTCGGGCGAGTGCGATGCCGCGTTCAAACTTTTTTAGTGCGTCATCAAGAGCCAGATCACCGTTTTCAAGGTGCTCAACAATGGAATCGAGTTCTTCAATTGCTGCCTCAAAGGACATGTTTTCAGGTTTCTTGCTCGCCATAATATTTCTACATTTGAAAAGATGCACGAAAGTTACCTTAGCAGGTAATGATGGTCAAATTTAACCGAGGAAAATTGACAGAAAAATCGAGCTCGCGCGGTCAATATTCTCTTTCGAGGTCACGTCATGGCTTTAGTCTAGTTTACTCTGTCGTCATAACATCTATATTTGTGTGAGTGCGATACCAATAAAACACTAAAGATCTGAAGGTGTTGCCGATATAATTTAACAGAAGCTTAAAAGATAGCATGAGGAGTGCTTTGTGGATTTAGCAACGCTAATAGGGCTCATTGGCGGCTTTGCTTTTGTCATCATGGCGATGATTTTGGGCGGAAGCATAATGATGTTCATCGATGTGACCTCCATTCTTATCGTCGTTGGCGGCTCAACCTTTGTTGTCCTAATGAAATTTACTATGGGGCAGTTTTTCGGTGCGGCTAAGATTGCGGGCAAAGCTTTCATGTTTAAAGTCGATGAACCGGAAGATCTGATTGCTAAAGTGGTCGAAATGGCAGATGCGGCACGTAAAGGTGGGTTTCTGGCACTTGAAGAAATGGAAATTACCAATAACTTCATGCAGAAAGGCATTGATTTGTTGGTCGACGGTCACGATGCCGATGTTGTACGTGCAGCACTACAGAAAGATATTGTCCTGACGGATGAGCGCCATGACTTTGGTGCGAGTGTTTTCCGTGCGTTTGGTGACGTTGCTCCTGCTATGGGCATGATAGGGACATTGGTTGGCCTAGTTGCCATGTTGTCGAATATGGATGACCCGAAAGCCATCGGCCCAGCAATGGCCGTCGCACTTTTGACGACGCTCTACGGTGCGATCTTATCTAACATGGTATTTTTCCCGATCGCAGATAAATTGTCACTGCGCCGTGATCAAGAAAAACTCAATCGTCGCTTAATCATGGATGGTGTACTGGCTATTCAGGATGGGCAAAACCCACGCGTTATCGACAGCTATCTGAAGAACTACCTCAATGAAGGTAAGCGCGCTCTTGACGTAGATAACGAGTAAGGTCGCAGGTATGGATGAAGAAGAACCAAAATGCCCGCCCCCCGGCTTACCGTTATGGATGGGAACATTTGCTGACTTAATGTCACTGTTGATGTGCTTCTTCGTACTTCTGTTGTCGTTTTCTGAGATGGACGTACTGAAGTTCAAGCAGATTGCGGGCTCAATGAAATTCGCCTTTGGTGTCCAGAACCGATTGGAAGTCAAGGACATTCCTAAAGGGACCAGTATCATTGCTCAGGAATTTAGACCCGGGCGCCCTGAGCCTACGCCGATAGATGTCATCATGCAGCAAACCATAGATATCACACAGCAGACGTTAGAGTTTCACGAAGGGGAATCAGACCGTGCTGGTGGTACGCAGCGAGACAAAGGCAAGCAAACGGGTGGTAAATCGCCGGATACGTCTACCCAGGATAATCAGAACTCAGAGTCCGATCGTGAGCAGCAGCAATCTGCTGAGATGTCTGAAGAGCTCGAAACCTTAATGGAGAGCATTAAGAAAGCTTTGGAGCGAGAGATCGAACAAGGTGCGATTGAAGTTGAGAACTTGGGTCAGCAGATCGATATTCGTATTCGCGAGAAAGGAGCATTTCCAGAAGGCTCAGCCTTTTTACAGCCTAAGTTCCGTCCTCTGGTTCGTCAGATCGCTGATCTAGTGAAGGATATTCCGGGCATCGTGAGAGTCTCAGGCCACACAGATAACCAGAGAATTGATTCTGAACTTTACCGCTCCAATTGGGACTTATCGGCTCAGCGTGCGGTGTCCGTAGCACAAGAGATGGAAAAGGTGCGTGGGTTCTCTCATCAACGCCTACAAGTACGTGGAATGGCGGATACCCAGCCGTTAGGACCGAACATTACTGAAGCTCAGCGTTCGCGCAATAGACGAGTTGAAATCAGTATTATGCAGGGTGAACCTCTCTATAGTGATGAAGTACCGTCTCTACCCAATGCTAACTAATGAAAAAGGCGAGCAAAATGCTCGCCTTTTTTATGGTCTTTCATTCATGTATAATCTTGCGCCCTTAGACTGCAGAGCTCGTCGAAAAGTACGAAGCCATCTGGAATAGCTCCAATCTGCGAAACTGTTAACTTGTGAAGTGACTTATGAAATTTATCGTCAAGCCCCATCCAGAAATTTTTGTGAAAAGTGAATCGGTACGTAAACGCTTCACCAAGATTCTTGAGTGTAACATTCGCAATATTATCCAGAGTCGTACCGAATCGGTTGCTGTGTTTAACCGTCGTGACCATATTGAAGTTACTTCTGAATCAGACACTTACTACAAAGAAACCGTCGAAGTGCTGACTCAAACACCGGGCATTCATCATGTGCTGGAAGTGCAGCAGTCAGAATTTAAAGATTTACACGATATCTTCGAGCAAGTGCTTGAATTGAATCGCCCTAACCTAGAAGGCAAAACCTTTGTGGTGCGAGCAAAGCGTCGTGGTAAGCATGATTTCACGTCGATCGAGTTAGAACGTTACGTGGGTGGTGGCCTAAATCAAGCGATTGAAACAGCGAGTGTCAAACTACGCAACCCAGATGTAGCGGTGAAAGTGGAAGTGGCAAATGACAAGCTAAACCAAGTGATCAAACGTCACAAAGGGCTTGGCGGCTTCCCTCTTGGTACGCAAGAGGATGTATTGAGCCTGATTTCTGGTGGCTTCGACTCTGGTGTATCCAGTTATCTGCACATCAAACGTGGTTCAAAAGTTCATTACTGTTTCTTCAACTTGGGCGGTCCTGCGCATGAGATTGGTGTTAAGCAGGTTTCTCATTATTTGTGGAATAAGTACGGATCGTCAGCAAAAGTACGCTTCATTTCTGTAGATTTTGAGCCGGTTGTGGCTGAAATTCTTGAGAAGGTAGATGATGGTCAGATGGGAGTGATCCTCAAGCGCATGTTTATGCGTGCTGCTGGGATGATAGCTGAGAAGTTTGGCATTCAGGCGTTGGTGACGGGTGAAGCTTTAGGTCAGGTTTCAAGCCAGACTCTAACTAACCTGCGTCATATTGATAATGTGACGGATACTTTGATTCTGCGTCCACTGATTAACTGGGATAAAGAAGATATTATCAACCTTGCGCGAGATATTGGTACTGAAGACTTTGCGAAAACAATGCCGGAATATTGTGGTGTTATTTCTAAGAAGCCGACAGTGAAAGCGGTAAAAGCGAAGTTGGACGCTGAAGAAGAGAAGTTTGACTTTGATATTTTAGAGCAAGTGGTGCGTGATGCTCGTCAGATGGACATTCGTGATATTGCCAAAGAGTCTGAACAAGCCGCGCCAGAAGTTGAACAGGTTCAAGCTGTTGAACAGCACGCGATCGTATTGGATATCCGCAGCCCGGAAGAAGAGGAAGACAATCCACTTGAAATTGAAGGTGTGGATGTCAAACATATTCCTTTCTACAAACTAGGTACTCAGTTTGGCGATTTAGATCAGTCTAAAACGTATCTGCTCTATTGTGATCGTGGTGTGATGAGCCGATTACAGGCGCTGTACCTGCAAGAGCAAGGCTTTAATAACGTTAAAGTATATCGCCCTTAAAATAGGCAGAGAACATCATAAAAGCGCAAACCGTTAATTCGGTTTGCGCTTTTTTGTATGGCTCGATGATGATCTGACATGTTCTCTGAATTCAGCAGATAAAAAAACACCGCCAAAAGGCGGTGCTAAACAATTTGACAGACAGGTCAAAATAAATACAGGAAGTATGTGTTCCGCTCTAGCTAGAGAGGCGAAACGTGGTAGAAACCTACCTAACTCGAAATACGAGTTTGCAAACACAACATCGCAACAATATGCCAATTGATTCTGATAAAGAATCAAGCCGTTCTGGCTCTTGCTGCGTGGTGAAATATAGAATTTCTCTGGTCGTCAGGCAATGGACATTTTATAATGTTTCAGATTAAAAAAACTAATCCAATTTATGGAAGGACACTATGTCTAGAAGATTGCCACCTTTGAACTCTCTGAAAGTGTTTGAAGCCGCAGCGCGTCATTTGAGTTTTACTAGAGCAGCTGAGGAGTTATTTGTGACTCAGGCTGCAGTTAGCCATCAAATCAAGGCGTTAGAGGAGTTTCTTGGCTTGAAACTCTTCAGGCGACGTAACCGTTCTCTGCTGCTGACTGAGGAAGGCCAGAGCTACTTTTTGGACATTAAAGATATTTTCACCTCTCTTGCTGAAGCGACAGACAAAGTATTGGAGCGCAGCGAGAAAGGCGCGCTGACCATCAGTCTGCCACCGAGCTTTGCGATTCAATGGCTAGTTCCACGCTTGGCGGACTTCAATCAGCAGGAACCTGACATTGATGTGCGTATCAAAGCGGTGGATATGGATGAAGGCTCATTGACTGACGATGTGGATGTGGCGATTTACTATGGGCGTGGCAATTGGCCGGGCTTACGTGCGGACAAATTGTATCAGGAATTTCTTATTCCACTCTGCTCGCCATCTTTATTACTGAGCAATAAACCATTAGAAACTCTAAGTGATCTTAAGCAACATACGTTACTTCACGATACTTCGCGAAAAGACTGGAAGCAGTTTGCGAAAGAACACGGTATTGAAGGGATTAACGTCAATCACGGGCCTATATTCAGCCACTCGACGATGGTGTTACAAGCTGCGGCACACGGACAGGGAGTCGCGTTAGGTAACAATGTGCTTGCTCAGCCAGAAATGGAAGCTGGTCGATTGATTGCACCATTTGATGAAGTTCTTATCACTAAGAATGCTTTTTACGTGGTGTGCCATGATAAGCAGGCGGATATGGGGCGTATTGCCACATTCCGTGACTGGATGCTTGCCAAGGCACAAAGTGAGCAAGAGGAATTGTTGGATGACTGATTTCCTAATTGATGGTGAGCAAGGCAACCCTGTTTTTATTTTTGCTCACGGTGCGGGAGCCGGTATGGATCATGATTTTATGACGGCGGTAGCGAAAGGGTTAGCGAAGAAAGGGATTCAAGTTGTTCGTTTTAACTTCCCATATATGGTTAAACGTGCTGAAGATGGTAAACGCCGCCCGCCAGATCGAGCGCCTAAGCTTTTGGAAGCGTATCAGGCTGTGATTGCCAAGTTTTCTGATGTACCAGTTGTTATTGGTGGGAAATCCATGGGCGGGCGCATGGCTAGCTTGCTGGCTGAAGACGGTAATGTGGCAGCGATTGCCTGTTTAGGCTTTCCTTTTCATCCTCCGGGTAAACCCGAAAATTACAAAGGCGAGCATCTGGCGACGCTCAATAAGCCATGTTTAATCCTTCAAGGGGAGAGGGATACTTTTGGTAAGCAAGATGAGTTTAAAGGTTTCGCTCTCTCAGATGACATCAAGGTGACATTTATCCCTGATGGCGATCATAGTTTCAAACCTAGAAAGAGCTCAGGTCATACTGAAGCGGGCAATATCGCTCTGGCGGTTGAGTATTTAGCTGATTTTATATTGGAGAGCTATGGTGAAAAGTAAGCAGTTACTTACCGTTGGTGGATTATTTGCCGGAGTAGGCGTTGCACTCGGCGCTTTTGCCGCTCACGGGTTAAAGCAATCACTATCACCTTATTTACTGGATGTCTTTAATACAGGCGTTCAGTATCAGTTTATTCATGCTCTAGCGATTTTACTTTGTGGAGTCTTACTCAGGATAGGCATGGCTGAGAAAGCGCAAAAATATTTCGCCCTTGCCGCAAATTGCTTTATCATCGGCATCTTTTGTTTTAGTGGCAGCCTCTACGCCCTTGCATTAACCGGAATCAAATGGTTTGGACCTATTACTCCATTTGGTGGTTTAACCTTTATGCTTGGCTGGGGACTGTTTGTTTTCGCAGCGTTACAGATTAAAGAGGTGAATCAGTGAAACACTTAATGCTCTACTGCCGAGCTGGTTTTGAAAAAGAGTGTGCTGGAGAGATTCAGGATCGCGCTACCCAACTTGAAGTGTTTGGCTTCCCTCGTTTAAAGAACAATACTGGTTACGTATTATTTGAATGTTATCAACTGGGCGATGCGGAGCGTCTGGTTAAAGAGCTCGACTTCAAGTCACTGATCTTTGCTCGTCAGATGTTTGCCGTTGCAGTGGAGATTAAAGACCTTCCTCGTGAAGATCGTATTTCTCCTATTTTAGAGGAGCTCAGTGAGGTTGAATCTTTCCCGCGCTGTGGCGATATCCGCATTGAAACACCAGATACCAACGAAGCGAAAGAGCTGCTTAAGTTTTGTCGTAAATTCACGGTTCCTATGCGCCAGGCCATGCGCGGCAAAGGCATTTTGCTGCCAAAAGATAGCCCGAAGAAGCCAGTGTTACACCTCTGTTTTGTTGCACCGGGGCATTGTTTTGTAGGCTACTCGTTGCCAAGCAATAACTCTCAGTTTTTTATGGGAATCCCTCGTCTAAAGTTCCCTGCGGATGCACCAAGCCGTTCGACACTTAAATTGGAAGAAGCTTTCCATGTTTTCATTCCGCGTGAGGAGTGGGATGAGCGCCTGGCTCCTGGTATGTGGGGAGTGGATCTGGGGGCGTGTCCTGGTGGATGGACATACCAACTAGTTAAGCGTTCTATGTTCGTTCATGCAGTCGATAACGGCATGATGGCCGATAGCCTGATGGAAACGGGGCAGGTTAAACATCATCAGGAAGACGGCTTTAAATTCGAGCCAGCACGTAAAAATGTCACTTGGCTTATCTGTGATATGGTCGAAAAACCATCACGCGTTGCGCAGTTGATGGGAGAGTGGATTATTAGTGGTTGGGCCAAAGAAGCCTTGTTCAATCTCAAACTGCCGATGAAGGGGCGTTATGACGAAGTATTAGAAGATATTGAAAATCTTAAGCTATTTCTGATTGAGAACAAAGTGAAGTTCAAGCTGCAAGCTAAGCACCTTTATCACGATCGTGAAGAAATTACCGTCCACGTGCAGTGCCTATCAAACATTTCACCACGATAGAATATCCCGTAGTATCACGCCACTCGTTTAAAGAGTGGCGTTTCCAATCCCAAAGCGAATGAGATGTTCGATCGTATTCTTCGCTGCTCAATTCATCCCGTATAATTGAAAGGCACCGGATGACACTCCTAAAAACACGCTACTACTGATTTCCCGGGTAAGAGCGATACTCAAACACCTGCCCACTGTCGTTGAAGGCATATACCGAATAGGCATCTTTTTCATTGCCGTATTCCATACCTGGAGAGCCCATCGGCATCCCCGGGACGGCCAAGCCTTTTGCATTTTTAGGTGGGTTTTCTAAAAAGGCTTTGATGTCTTGTGCTGGAACGTGGCCTTCAAACACATAGCCGTTAATTTCCGCGGTATGGCAGGAGGCCAGTTGTGGGGTCACGCCCAGTTTCTGTTTTATAGGGTTCATATCATCGTGTAACTTTTCTTCAACGGTAAACCCTGCTTCCTGCATGTGTTTTGTCCATTCTGTGCAACAACCACAATATGGTGACTTATGGTTTAGCACGTCAGCGGCTAGCGCGTGACTAGATAAAAGAACAAGGGATGCAAAGGAGATAACTTTTGTTTTCATAAACACCTCTATGAGTGAAGAGAAGATTTAAAGAGTCTTAATCGGTTAGCATTGCTGACAACCGTGATTGATGACAGTGCCATAGCAGCGCCAGCCACGACTGGACTCAATAAGAACCCGAATGCGGGGTACAGTACCCCAGCCGCAACTGGAATACCTAAAGAGTTATAAATGAAGGCACCAAATAAATTCTGTTTCATGTTTTTAATGGTTGCTTTGGAGAGTTCAATCGCTTTTACAACCACCAAAGGAGATGAATTGAGCAATGTCATTTGCGCACTCTCAATGGCCACGTCACTTCCACTGCCCATCGCAATGCCAATGTCTGCAAGAGCAAGTGCAGGAGCGTCATTGACGCCGTCACCTATCATCGCAACCCGTTTTCTGTTCGCTTGAAGCTGCGTTATGTGCCCAGCTTTTTCATCAGGCAATACTTGCGCGATAACCTTCTGAATACCTAACTGATTCGCAATTGCTTGAGCGACATGTTGGTTATCGCCCGTTAACATTACCGGTGTAATCTTCATCTTGATTAAGGCTTCAATGGCTTGCTTCGCGTCTTCTTTGATAGGGTCGGCGATGGCGATTAAACCTGTAGCTTTGCCTTGTTGAGTAACAATAACCGGTGTCCAAGCTTTGTTTACACACAGCTCAAGAGTCGCTTGTAATTTATCGAGATTTATCTGCTGCTCCTGAGCGTAAGGAAGTGAAATCACAGCGACATCTTCATCTCGTATTTTTCCAGTGACGCCTTTCCCGCGCATGTTGTGAAAACCTTCAACCTCAGTCAGCTTAAGCTGAAGATCTTGAGCTTGTTTTACAATGGCTTTTGCCAATGGGTGTTCTGAGTATTGCTCTATGCTAGCGGCGGTCATCAGCAAGCGATTCTCGTCTTGGTTGAGTGAGTAGACATGGTGTACTTCGGGCTTACCTTGTGTCAGGGTTCCCGTTTTATCAAACACAACGGTATCGATCTGGCTTGCCGATTGCAGCACATCGGCATCTTTGATCAATATGCCCATTTCAGCGGCTTTACCAATACCAACGGTCACTGAAAGCGGCGTGGCTAATCCGAGCGCGCAAGGGCATGCGATAATGAGAACTGTGGTTGTGACAACCAACATATAGCTGGCTTTCGGCTCAGGTCCGATCATGAACCATATCAGTGCGGAGAAAAGAGCAATTGCAACAACGACGGGAACAAACACCGCTGAGATTTGATCCGCTAGCTTGGCGAGAGCAGGCTTACTGCTTTGTGCCTCTCGGACCATGGTAATGATGCGCGATAGCATAGTATTGCTGCCGACACCGGTCGCTTCGATGACTAAACTACCATCTTGGTTTAATGTACCGGCAGAAATGGTATCGCCATTTTGTTTGTAAACGGGTATGGGCTCACCGGTCAGCATGGATTCATCTATGTACGACGTGCCGGACACGACTTGACCATCAATGGGGGCTTTTTCACCGGGTTTAATTCGGAGTTGCATACCTTCGGTGATCTGCTCGATGGCAATGATTTGATCCCCTGATTCCGTTATTAATGTGGCCTTATTTGGTTGAAGGTTGATCAAAGCTTGTAATGAGCGAGTTGTCTTGGCTTTCGCTTTTGCTTCAATGTAATGACCTAGGGATATAAGGCCCACAATCATCGCACTGGCTTCAAAATAGACGTGCCTTGATGCAGCGGGAAACCACTGTGGAAATAGCACGACAAGCATTGAAAATAACCAAGCGGCTCCAGTGCCAAGCGCGACTAAGGTATCCATGGTCGCTCGTTTGTGCACTAATGCTTGCCAGGCATTAGTGAAAAAGCTCCGCCCAGCCGTCGCAAGTAGCCAGAAACAGAGCGCTCCGATCCCCCCCCAAGCCAGTTGATCCTGAGCGGTTCTAATCATCATGTTACCACCGAGTACCCCCCATAACATGAGTGGTACACCGAGCATAATGCCAGCCAAAGCACTTCTTTTATGGTGGGCCTGTAGCGCATTTTGCTGAGCTGCTTGCTTTTCTTGTTGAGTGCTTGGATCGTCGATGAGTTCCGCCTGATAACCCGCTTGTTGAACTGACTTGGCTAGTGCGCTGAACAGAGTACGACTTTTGTCCTCTGTAAAGACCAGAGCACTTTGCTCAGCAAGATTAACTTGAGCCTTTATGACCCCAGGAACTTGGGCGAGTGCTTTTTCTACGGAAGACACACAGCTGGCGCAGGTCATCCCTGCAATTAACAGATGAATTGTTTGTGTACCTTCTGGCGTGTTAGAGGGAGTAGAGCGAGTTTGGCTTGGAACGTGTTCAATCTCACTTTCTTCCTCTACACCAGTGTATTCACTGGCTTGGTAGCCGAGAGATTCAACCAATGCTTGTACCTGTTGTCGGGTTAAAAGCGTCGATATCGAAAGTTGAGTTTTTGCAACATCAAACTGACCGACTAATTCATGCGCTTCAAGAGCCGCTTTAACCTTTGCCACACATCGACCACAGTTCAGTCCGGATAAATGAAACGTATATTGGAATCCAGCTTGGTAACCAAGTGAGCGAATAGAGCTCTCTAATTCGGCAAAAGAACAATTGCTCTCCAGGGTGATGTGCTTTGGTGTTAAATCATGAATCGTAACTTGATACTGGGAGGTAAGCTCATGTTCAACTTTTCGGGCACACCCCATACAGCTTAACCCTGATAGTGGAATATCGAACTGACGCATAACATTACCCTCAACAAAGAACTGTTGCTGAGCATAAACCTTCCCTCAAGGGGAAGGTCAAGTGTCATTGTTCGAGAAAGACTAAAACCTTAAATAGACGCTTTATTCAGGTTATGTGATTTAGTCTGTGAGACATTCCAAATGTTTAGCTGGAAATTGGTCAAGCGAATAGACTTACTTTAAGTAAAACACCTCAGTGAATAATGAATTCTGTATAAGACGGATTGTAGATTTGCACATCAGTGCTAAAATACGCGCAATTTTGGCGCCATTCATCATCTCTATAGAGTGGTGCGGTCATTTCGACAATCAAGGTATTTTACATGACGGTTAAAACTCGTTTTGCTCCTAGCCCAACAGGCTACCTTCACGTGGGTGGTGCACGTACTGCACTTTACTCTTGGCTATACGCTAAAAACCAAGGCGGTGAATTCGTTCTGCGTATCGAAGATACTGACTTAGAACGTAACTCTCAAGAAGCAGTCGATGCCATCCTAGAAGGCATGCAGTGGATGGGGCTTGAGTGGAATGAAGGGCCTTACTTCCAGTCAAAGCGCTTTGATCGTTATAACGAGATGGTTGATAAACTCCTTGCGGAAGACAAAGCGTACAAATGTTATGCTTCTAAAGAGCTTCTCGATGAAATCCGTGCGGAGCAAGAAGCCGCTAAAGAGATGCCGCGTTATGATGCGAACCACCCAAAAATCGTTGCGGCTAATGAAGCAGCTAAAGAAGGTGACCCGTGCGTTGTCCGTTTTCGTAATCCGAAGCAGGGCAGTGTCGTCTTTGAAGACCAAATTCGTGGCCGTATCGAGATTGCTAACGATCAACTCGATGACCTTATTATCCGTCGAACAGATGGGTCTCCTACGTACAACTTCGTTGTGGTCGTCGATGACTGGGATATGGGTATCACGCATGTCGTACGTGGTGAAGATCATATCAATAATACGCCTCGTCAAATCAACATCTACGAAGCATTAGGTGCCCCAGTTCCGACGTTTGCACACTGTGCAATGATCCTAGGTGATGATGGTGCGAAACTGTCTAAGCGTCACGGTGCTGTTTCAGTCATGCAATACCGTGATGAAGGTTACCTTCCAAATGCTCTAAACAACTATCTAGTGCGTCTTGGTTGGTCTCACGGTGACCAAGAAATTTTCTCTACTGAAGAGATGATCAATCTGTTCTCTCTAAATGCGGTTTCTAAGTCAGCGTCAGCATTCAATACTGAAAAGCTACTTTGGTTGAACAACCATTACATCAAGACATCGGCTCCTGAGTACGTAGCTGAGTACCTACAATGGCACTTAGACAACCAGAACCTAAACATTGAAAACGGCCCAGCAATCACTGAAGTGATCACACTTGTTGGCGAACGTTGTAACACTCTAGTAGAACTCGCTGAGCAGATCCGCTACTTCTACGAAGACTTCTCTGAATTTGAAGCCGGCGCAGCTAAGAAACACTTACGTGGCGTCGCTAAAGGCCCACTAGAGTTGGCTCTTGCAAAAGCAGAAGCGCTAGAAGAATGGACAACGGCCAATATTAAAGAGAGCGTCATTGCTGCTGTATGTGAAGAGTTAGAGATTGGCATGGGTAAAATCGGCATGCCACTTCGCGTTGCGGTTACCGGTGGTGGTCAGTCTCCATCCGTTGATGCGGTTATGGAGCTGGTGGGTAAAGAACGTGTGCTTGCTCGCATTAAGATGGCGATAGCGTTTATCGAAGAGCGTGAAGCTAACGCATAAAAAAATGTACTTATTGCATATTAACCGCAGCTTAATGCTGCGGTTTTTTTATATTTCTATTTTTTTAAGGATAAATAAATAGCGGTCAGTACTTTTATTGGTCTGTGATTATGGTTCCAGTTTCTTATCTTAGTTGAACCGCAATAACGCAAAGTTATCTAATTAGATGAAATTAAATAAAAATTCACAAAGTTAATTGTCATTTATCTCGTTAAGGTGTAGTGTCCGCACAATTGTACGGTAACACTCTATGTGTTTGTTTTTATGTGGCTTGTCTATAGCGTCGCAAATCTAACGCGTATTAATAAGGTATGAAAAATGAAAAAATTAGCAGCGGTAGTTTCTGGCACACTTCTTCTTGCTTCAGCATCAGTGAATGCGCAATTTTATCTTGGCGCAAAAGCGGGAGCGAGTTGGGTAGATGATTTGTGCACAACAGGTGAATGTGATGATAACTCTTGGGCGCTTGGTTCATTTGTTGGCTATGAGTTCAATGACTATTTAGCCCTAGAAGCGGGCCTAGATACATTAGGTGAAACAACGGGCTCTGGTTATAAAGATGCTGGTTTGGTTTCTTATTCATTGGCGCCGCGCTTCAGCTTGCCATTAACAGAGAATGTTGATGCCTTTGCCAAAGCGGGTGGGGCTTATGTGGAGTATGGTAACAAGAGCGATAGCTCTTTCGTTGGTGGCGTTGGGCTAAGCTATAGTGTCCTGCCAAACATTGATATTCAAGTTGAGTATCAGCGCTTAACGGACATCGATATTGATACGCATGGTATTGCGGGTAATGCGGTGACACTAGGATTCACAACTAAATTTGGTGGTAGCGAACAACACACCGAGACACCCATACAAGAAGAAATGCAGGTGGAAGAAGTTGTCGAAGAAACGGTAGTGGTTCAGCCTATACTGCAAACGTTTGAATCGAAAGTGGTCTACTCGGTCAGCTTTAAATTTGATAGTGCAGAGCTGACTTCTGACAGTGAAATGGCGCTTAAAGAAGTGGCTGCTTTCATGAGCGAATATCCTCAAGCAACCGTGGATGTGGTGGGTTATGCTGACTCAGTTGGCCCAGCAGCATACAACCAAACTCTGTCTGAGCAGCGTGCTCAATCTGTAGCGGATATTATTGCAGATTATGGGGTAAACCAGTCACGTATTCACGTAGAAGGAGCGGGGGAATCCAAGCCTATCGCACCGAATGATACCCAAGAAGGGCGTATGCAGAACCGTCGTGCAGAAGTCACAATGAATGAGTTTGAATATCAAGTTCAGCCTTAAGCGCTCTGTTGATTGTAAAATTAAATCAAAGCCCTGTTTCGACAGGGCTTTGTCATATTTACGAGAAAGTAAGTCATTAGCATGCAAAAGGTGAAATTGGTCCATAAACCCATTTGTACATGTTATGAACTAAGGTGTACTGTTATTGCGACCATACTGTAACTTGATGATTGTTATTGTGTGGTGTGTTTGTTGTGGCACACAGTGCTGACAGTCATAAGGAAAAAACAATGAAAAAATTAGCAGCGGTAGTTTCCACCACACTTCTTCTCGCATCTACATCAGTAAGCGCTCAGTTTTATTTGGGTGCCAAAGCAGGAGCCTCTTGGCTCAATGAGTCATGTTCTACGGGGCCTTGTGATGATAATTCTTGGGCGTTGGGCTCCTTTGCCGGTTATGAGTTTAATGACATGATAAGCCTTGAGCTAGCACTGGATACATTAGGGGAGACCACTGGTTATGGCTATACAGATGCAGGTTTAAGCTCCTATTCCCTTGCGCCCCGATTCACTATGCCTTTGTCAGAAAAATTTGATGCATTTGCCAAGTTAGGTGGTGCGTATGTTGAGTATGGCAATAAAGACGATAGTTCTTTACTTGGTGCTTTGGGTGTGACGTATGCCTTCATGCCGACTATCGATTTTCAGTTGGAGTACCAACGTTTAACCGACATTAACATTGATACTCATCGTTTTAAAGGCAATGCCCTAACACTAGGTTTCATTGCGAAGTTTGGAGGTAATGATGAACCAACCTCGTATCCAGCTGAAGAAGAAATGGTGGTTGAAGAAGTTATCGAAGAAGAGGTTGTGATTGAACCTATCGTCAAGACCTTTGAGACGAAAGTGGTTGATTCCAGTAGCTTTGCACTGAACAGTGCAGAATTGAAACCAGAGAGCAAAGCGATGCTGGCGGAATTAGTGAATTTTTTGATGGAGCTTCCGCAGTCAACGGTCGAAGTGGTTGGTTACACGGACTCCAGCGGTGCAGCCTCGTACAACCAAGAATTATCTGAGAAGCGGGCTCAGTCCGTTGCTGAAGAGCTTGAAGAACAAGGTATCGATGCATCAAGAATCACAGCTCGTGGAGAGGGGGAGAGTAACCCGCTCGCTTCTAATGAAACCAAAGAAGGGCGAGCACAGAACCGACGGGTAGAAATTATGGTACCAGCTTTTGAGTATCAGGCTCAGTAAAAAACACTTCCCTAGCGTCTAAGCACCTCGAATCAATGTTCGGGGTGCTTCTATTTGAGGTCGATACTATTGAGTCGCCCCATAAATTCGAGGATTTCTAGGTTATCTTTATTCGCTTCCAGCAAGGCTTTCTTTGTTTTTGTATAGGCAGCGAGCCGACCGTGCTTTTTGATTGAGCACACTACACTCTTATAAATCAATTTGCCGTTTTCATCATAATTCCGCCAAGCCGCAATATAGCACTCATCTTTGGCATCGGGTTCTGCTTTGGTTGGACGAGGTTTGAAAATAATTTTGGGTTCTAAGGAGTGAGGGAGTCGAGTCATAAGGTAGGGATCTTTGAGCAACTTGCGCCAGAATTTTCCCCACATTGCACTACCCAATTCATTACGAAGTTTGATGGCTTTTTTTAGCCCTTTCTTTTCACCAATTCTCACGTAGCCGACAGAGCGGTGAAGTACCGTATCATCGGGTGTATGAATGTGAATTTTAAATGCAGTTTTAGCTTTAGATATAAAGCGATGACCAGTGTTAGTGGTCAAGTTACTTTTCTTCATTAATTGCTTATGAATAGTTCTGTTAATAATCATTTTAGTTGAATGTCTTCAATTGTTGAAGCCTTGATTTACCGCTTGCGAATTGGTTTGGTGAGGTGCCGTGATTAGGTGTGACTCTTGATTGGCAGTGCAGCAGATGATCAGTTAAAGGAGAGGGAGGCTTACGAGTGAAGAGTTTGATGTCAACCATAGTATTAGCGGGATGACTCTGACGGTTTTAAGTATATGCATCTGTTATATGGTAAGTTTCTCCTTCTGTTGTCCTCAAAAGAGATCTCTAGGCTATGAATTACAATAAAGAATACCATAGCAACGGCATAGTGCAGTTTGATGCTGCGAAAGAACTCATTCAGCTTTTACCAGACAAAGTGGATAGACTTCTTGATGTTGGCTGTGGTTCAGGAAAAGTCTCGCATTTAATACAGGAACACTCAGAACCGAAGACGATGGTGGCTATAGATGCATCTGCGGAAATGCTTGAGCAAGCGCATAGGCTTTACCCTGATAGCCGGATTCAATTCGAACACGCTGATATACGTCATTACACGACTGCTACAGGCTTTGATGTCATTACTTCAAACTCATCGTTTCAATGGTATCAAGATTATGATGTCGCACTTCTGGCAATCAGAAGTGCGCTAAATGTGCACGGTACCTTTGCTTTGCAAACGCCTTACAAACAAGAATGGTGTCCACTGGTTTCTGAATTGATGACGGAGTTTTTTCGTGATTACTATCCACAACTTGGCCAGTGTTTTCGTATGCCGTGTATGCATTTAGAGAGTGCAGAACAATACAGAGAAATGTTTGAATCAAGAGGGTTCCGTGTACTTTCGATAAAACCTAGGGAGTTTGTGTACTCCTTTGCCGGTGAAGAGTTCAAAAAGTTCTTCATGTCAGGGGCGTATAAAGTTTATACCTTAGCTCAAAGCTACACGTTGCCGATTCCTTCAGCCTTTACACGGGATTTGGAAAGTTTCATTGAAGAGATCGCAAACAGCAACTCGCGTTTCGATGTTAGTATCTTCAGGTTGTTAGCGTGCTTCGGACGGGCATAGTGAGTAGAGGTACTAACTATCCAGTAAGAAGCTCGGCCATTTGTGGTCGAGCTTCTTTCTTTTGGTGGGATTATCTATGCGTAGTTGGAACTTTCATCTAGTTCAGAAGATTCATTTTGCAGAAAAGTAATCGAGATAATTGAGATATAAGTAGAGCAGCGTGAAAGATATGAAAAGACCAGATCTATTGGGTTTAGATCTGGCCTCAATATGATATGGCGCTCCCGACAGGATTCGAACCTGTGACCTATCCCTTAGGAGGGGATCGCGCTATCCAGCTGTGCCACGGGAGCTTATTGCCATCATACTTAATTAAATCAAGTTGTTAAACCTTAGCTCACGGATTTATAGCATCTTGTGCATAACATCGCCAATTTGAATACTGCCTGCGAGTTCGGGCTGGTCTACTGTTAATTCCGCTTCGTTTTCATACACTCTGGATACTGTCAAAGTAATGTTTGACTCAGTGACTTTGTTTCTTGGTAAGCCGCGTTGATCAATGAAAGAGCCTGTGTGCCAAAGTTTGAGCTTATCGCCGAGCTGGACACCATGAATGCGTCCGAGGTCCATGGTGAGAATATTGTCCCACTTTGAAATGATCTCCGGGAGCGTGATTTTGCATGACACTTCGGATTCTAGATCCAACATGATATTACGACTGACGCGCAGCATCATATCACCGTAGGTTGATGCCCAGAAGCGAGCACTCTTAGTATCGACTTGGCTGGTTTTTGGAAATGGCCAGCGAGCGACTTCACGGTAATTTCGGTTATAAACCTCATTTCCCGTCTTGCCATCAAACACTGTCATTTCAAGAGCAAACTGACGATTGATGATGTCATCTTTCAATAATTTCTGTTCTATAGTGGCGGTTAAATCGGTAATAACACCACCGATGATGTATTGTGCACCAGTATCTTGTGCAATCATTTTAAGTCGTTCTGGATAGCGTTTACTGATTTGATAATCGGTTGTCCCCACAGAAACAAAGTTGGCTGATTGTTGATCAAGCTGGCGATTGATCACTGTAGCGAAGTCATCACCGACGCTATAAATCTGGCCCATCACCGCTTGTTGAGGTGAAGCAACATCTATGTTACCGACTAGGAAGGTCTTTTTATACTGACTGACATGGCAAGCTGTTGCCGATGGGTAAATATCAATGCGTGCTTTGACAAACATGACGCCATTACGCACCTTCTGCTCATCAACCACGATGTAGCGGACTTCCGTATTGCTGAACTGATACTCCTTGCGTTCGCTTTCTAGGAGTGGCCTCAAATTGGAGATGCTGCCGATATCTGCGCCAGAGAAGCTGATGGCCTTAAAAATGGCATCTTCCAAGGCATGAATACGTGCGACTTCTTCGGAGGAGACCACAGTAGCGGTACCCGTTACTTCATACCATCCGGCTGACACTATACTCGTGTACAGTGAGGCATAAATGGTTGAAATCATGATAAGAAGCATTTTTTTCATATTCATCTTCCAAGTTGGTTCATTTTTTGCTTTCTCTATCTTAGCTGGTTTAGGCATTGCCGTTCTGAATGGTTGCAGATTTAGAAAAGCAAAGAATGTTCCACTTTTTATGAGTGATAGAGAATGGGACAAATCAGTGCCTAATATATATCGGAGATTAGAGAATGAAAAAATGGCTAATGCTAGTGCCAGTGGTGTTTCTCACTGCTTGTGCCTATGCCCCAATATACAACGGTAAAGAACCGTATCCAGGTTCGCAGTTTATGCTGATGGAGAGTCCGCGTCATACTCTTGACTTCTTTATTGAAAGTATGACTGAAGAACTGGTGGTTTCGAACACTAGTGTGTCAGCACGGACACCTATTGCCGTTACTTCTTTTGTTGATTTACAAAATATGGACGCAACGAATTGGTTAGGTAACTCTGTATCTGAAGGATTTATCCACCAATTCCAACGTCGCGGCTTTAAAGTCGTCGACTACAAAACGACGGGCTCTATTCAAGTCACTCAGCAAGGTGACTTTGCCTTCAGTCGTGATTGGAAAGATTTGTCGCAGGAGCAGGATATTCAATACGTCCTGACAGGAACCATGTTACGTCAGGAAGGTGGCGTCCTAGTCAATGCGCGAGTGGTTGGTATGCAGTCTCGTGTGGTTGTCGCGACAGCTCAAGGCTTCCTACCTGCTGATCGTATTGGTCGTGACTTAGACACACTTAACAGTATCCGAACTGAGGATGGTGTTTTGATTCGCTCTGACCCTACAATAAGACAACCGTATACGGTTATTCTGCGTCCATAGGGAGTTGAGATGAAGAAGTTACTTTTACTGGCTGTTGCACTAATCATGGTTGGCTGTCAGCCTTTGCAGACTATGCGCCCAGATGATTGGTTAACCGCGGTAGGCTATGCCAATATCAGTGAGCAAAAAGGTCGTACTGATGAAGAGCGTCAGGTTCGCGCGATGCGTGCTTCAAAAATAGATGCCTACCGTGAGCTTGCAGAGCAAGTGTATGGTATGCGAGTCAGTGGCCGTGCTGATCTTCAGGATCAACGTTTGGGGACAGAGTTGACATCAGGTGCTGTGGATGGGGTCATCCGAGGTGCCGAAGTGGTGCGTAGTTATAAAGTGGGTGACAGCTATGTGACTGAACTGCGATTGGACATAAAGAAGATGAACAAGCTGCGCGACTATGGTGAAGTTCAGGTCGTACCGGAAAAACGTCAGCAAACCCTTTTCTAATTCTTTCTAATCTTCGAGCAAAATAAAAGCGGCAATGTTTGCCGCTTTTTTAGATTCTGATACTAGGCTTTAATGTTTGTGCCGAGTGTTGTGACATTTTTGGTCTGCCCTTCAGCTGTGTAGGTCATGCCGAGTTTGCCTTGGCTTTGCTGCATTAGGTTATTGAGTTTATTAAAACTCAGCTGTGCTCTTTGCAGTGCTTCACCATTCACGGCATTAGCTTGTTGACAGTCATGAACGATAGTACGAATTTTATCGACCAGAGGGCTCAACTCTGGGTCGGTAGATAAAGTCGCAACATCTGGATGCTGGCTAATGCGCTGGTCGGTTTGCTGAAGTTGGTTAATCAGAGTTAGTTTTTCTTTAGCAACTTGCTCAATGTCTTTGGCGACTCGGCTGGTAATTGCCGCTTTTTCTTTCTCGAGCAACAGAGATAAGTCAGTGGCACTTTTAAGCTGAAATTCAATTAAGCTGCTTAGGGCTGCCATAATAGAAACTCGTTATTCGAAACCGCCAAGTTCTTTTTCGAACTTGATCATATTATCGGCTAGCTTTTGCGGATCTACGCTGTAGGAACCATTAGCAATAGCTTCTTTGATTGCAGCCACTTTTGCTTGATCAAAACTTGGCTGGCTAGCAAGTTGAGTGTGCATTTCACCGACTGCCTTACCTTGTTGGCTTAAGGATACTGAGTCTTTTGCCACATCTGACTTTTTTGCCGAGTCAGTGCTTGTCGAAGGGTTATTTTCATTACGCGCAGTGCTTCTTGTCGACGTAGTGAGCGACTGCCCAGAGCGTATGTTATCAATACCTGCCATGTGTGTGAGCCTTTCGTGTTTAGAATCTTATGTTGTCAATATCGACTAGAGTAGGGATTACTTTAGGCTTTTTTTGGACTGATCAGAAAATAACCGTTACTTCCGAGATCCCAGTGACTCTCCCTTCAATTATACGGTTGGATTTTGTATTTTTCACTCTTATCTGTTCACCATGTGACCCATCGGTCAGGGCTGTGCCTTTGGTTGTGATGGTCATACCAGATTTTACCGCTTTGATTGTGACTGTTTCATTGCGGCAAACTACACATACATCATTGCTTTCAATGATTTCGCCAGCACGTAAGTTTTTCTTTGTTTTTGCTCCAATTACGTCATCAATGTTGGAAAAGCCTTGCCGCCTGAAGCGTTGCAAGTCTACCATATTAATAGTGACATCATTACGTGAGATGATTTGTCCCCGGCTTAGAGGACCTGTTAAGGTCACTTGAGGGCCAGTTCGGGTTAGTCTGACAGGAACATATAACTTCCAGTTATCTTCGCTACACTCTACTAACACGGTGATATTGCTGGCGTTAGGGTTGGTTGAAGATGAGGAGGTTTCAAGGTTACTTGGGCAGTCTGTGGCAAAGACACGGTTGTCAATATTTGCCGCTGTGGCATCTAAAGTGCCGTCTTCTGGCCATTCAATCGTCGAGAGAATGTACTCTTCTGCGGCTTGCTGGATAGCGATAATTTGCTCAGAGGTGGCTGATGTTGCTGAAAAACTAAAGAAAAAGCATAAAAAGACGATAGACTTATAAAAGTTTTTATAGAAAGCTCTACAATTAGTTATGGAAAATGAGCATAAGTGTGATTTAAGGTATGTCATTCTTTTTCTCTAATAGTTTCACATGGCCGTTAGTAGACTACCATTTTTTTAGCATGAAAGTTTGAGATGGAGATGAGCTTATGACGGGTATTCTTGATTCGGTGAATCAGCGTACACAACTCGTCGGTCAAAACCGACTAGAACTCCTAACATTTCGCCTAATGGGGCGACAGCGTTACGGTATTAACGTATTTAAGGTAAAAGAAGTTCTTCAGTGCCCTAAGCTTACTTCAATGCCAAACTTACACCATCTCGTTAAAGGTGTGGCTCATATCCGTGGCCATACTGTTTCCGTTATTGATTTAAGTCTGGCTGTTGGTGGCAGGCCGACTACTGATGTGGACAAAGCCTTTGTTGTAATTGCTGAGTTTAACAGAACCATTCAGGCCTTTTTGGTTACTTCCGTTGAGCGTATTATTAACATGCACTGGGAAGCAATTCTGCCACCGCCTGAAGGGGCTGGTAAATCCAACTATTTGACTGCCGTGACCAACATTGATAATGAACTGGTTGAAATTCTCGATGTAGAAAAAATCCTAGCAGAAATCGCGCCAGTCGATGAAACCATGGACTCAACCATTGGTGAAGAGATTGCCCAGGTTCAATCAGAGAAAGAGATTGTTCGTCGTATTTTGATTGCAGATGACTCAACGGTTGCCCGTAAGCAGGTTGAGCGCGCAATTACATCACTAGGTTTTGAAGCGGTGGCCGTAATTGATGGTAAACAAGCGTATGAAAAACTTGTTGAAATGGCGGCAGAAGGGAGTATTTACGATCAGATTTCTTTGGTCATCTCTGATATCGAGATGCCTGAAATGGATGGCTATACATTAACTGCCGAAATTAGGCGCAACCCTGATCTTAAAGATCTTTATGTAATTCTCCATTCATCACTCAGTGGTGTATTTAACCAAGCAATGGTTGAACGCGTGGGAGCCAACTCCTTTATTGCTAAATTCAATCCAGATGAGCTTGGTAATGCAGTGAAGACTGCGCTTACTGAATAAAGAGAAGTAAATGACAGCGATAACTATAAGCGATCAAGAATATCGTGATTTCAGCCGTTTCTTAGAATCTCAATGTGGCATCGTACTAGGTGACAGCAAGCAGTATTTGGTGAGGAGTCGCTTAAGTCCTCTGGTGACAAAGTTTAAGCTCAGCTCTTTGTCTGATCTATTACGAGATGTTGTCACTGGCCGTAACCGTGAACTACGAGTTGCCGCTGTTGATGCCATGACCACCAATGAAACCTTGTGGTTTCGTGATACTTATCCGTTTGAAGTCCTTGCTAACAAACTGTTGCCGGAAGCAGCGGCAAATAAACGGCCAATTAAAATTTGGTCAGCGGCAAGTTCTTCAGGTCAAGAGCCGTATTCGATGGCAATGACTATCTTGGAAACTCAGCAACGCAAACCAGGAATGTTGCCGAGCGTATCGGTAACGGCAACGGATATTTCAGCCAGTATGTTAGACATGTGTCGTGCTGGTGTTTATGACAATTTGGCTTTAGGACGTGGCCTATCGCCTGAGCGTCGTCGCAATTTCTTTGAAGATGCTGGTGATGGTCGAATGAAAGTCAAAGACAATGTAAAGCGATTAGTTAATTTTCGTCCACAAAACTTGATGGATAGTTATGCTTTACTGGGTAAGTTTGACATCATTTTCTGTCGTAATGTGTTGATTTATTTCTCTCCAGATATGAAGTCACAGGTTTTAAATCAGATGGCCAACAGTTTAAATCCAGGTGGATACCTACTACTTGGTGCGTCTGAATCTTTAACTGGGTTAACTGATCGTTTCGAGATGGTCCGCTGTAACCCTGGTATTATCTATAAACTTAAATAAGCCGATTACATTCCACTCAAGCCCAGCTACACGCTGGGCTTTTTCGTATTGGGATTATTTCTCTATACTTACAGTGACATTCCATTGCTCCACAATTCCACTCTTTGGCGTGGTAATTGCTGAGAAGCAAAGAGCAAAGAAATTACGAGTTAACTAAAGTTGGTACGCTAATTGCTTTGCTATCTAGTAGTAACGGTCAGTACTTGAGTAGAGGTTAACATGGCTATTTCTTTCGACAACGCATTAGGTATCCACCAATACACGGTGGGCGTTCGTGAACGCAATGCTGAGGTGATTTCCACCAACATTGCCCAAGCGAACACTCCTGGCTACAAATCGAAAGGCATGGACTTCCAAAAGGCATTGCAGGCGGCAACATCGGGGGCAAGCATTGGACTTAGCCGTACCGATAGTCGGCATATTCCTGCCTCTACTAGGGTGACTGGGGAAGTTATGTATCGTCTTCCAACACAACCCGACACGGGTGATGGCAATACGGTTGATGTCGATTTGGAGCGTAACTTATTTATGCAGAACCAAATCAGACATCAGGCATCACTTGACTTCTTAGGAAGTAAATTCAAGAACTTAACGAAAGCATTAAAGGGGAGTAACTAGATGAGCTTATTTAACGTTTTTAATGTAACTGGCTCTGCCATGAGCGCTGAATCTGTTCGTCTAAATACGACCTCAAGCAATCTGGCAAATGCTGATAGTGTCTCAAGCTCTGCAAAAGACACTTATAAAGCTCGTCACGCTGTGTTTGGTGCTGAGTTAAGTAAGGCTAAGTATGGTCGTGATCATTCGGTGCCAGTACAAGTGTTAGGGATTGTTGAAAGTGATAAGCCGCTGGATGCGGAGTACAACCCAGATCATCCACTTGCAAATGATGATGGCTATATCTACAAGCCAAACGTCAATGTGATGGAAGAAATGGCCAATATGATATCTGCTTCTCGTTCGTATCAAACCAACGTACAAGTGGCAGATGCAAGCAAACAAATGCTGCTGCGTACGCTGCAGATGGGTCAATAAGGATAGGAGGTAACCTATGGCCGGAGGCATTAATAATAATGTTGGTCAAAGTGGCTTGTCCTATGTTGACCAGCTTAAACAGCTTCAGGACAAGAATAAGCCTGATGAAACAACAGGTAAGCAGGATCTTAAACAAGAAGACTTCTTATCTTTGCTCACCAAGCAGCTTGCTCAGCAAGATCCGTTTAAGCCGGTTAGCAATGACCAGATGATTGCTCAAATGGCGTCGTTCGCGACGGTGGATGGTATCGGCAAAATGAACAATCAGTTTGAAACACTGAATGCGTCGATGACTTCTAACCAAGCGCTTCAGGCTTCATCACTTGTTGGTCGAGACGTTTTAGTCCCGGGTGCTGCAGGGGTGAAAGCGGATGATGGCGCCATGGCTGCCATGGTCAAACTACCTCAATCTGTTGATAACCTGATGGTGCGAGTAGAAGACCAAATGGGGCAGCTTATCCGTACCTTCGATGTCGGTTCAAAACCTGCAGGTGATAGCCGTGTCGTGTGGGATGGTAAGGATCAAAACGGTAATCCATTGCCGGCTGGCAAATACAATGTGAAAGCATCGGGTTTGCTGGACGGGCAGTCGAAAGAGTTTGAAGTTTCGACTTACGCTAACGTTAATAGTGTTTT
The DNA here is from genome assembly GCF_022398215.1 of Vibrio sp. Isolate24. Classification (NCBI taxonomy): domain Bacteria; kingdom Pseudomonadati; phylum Pseudomonadota; class Gammaproteobacteria; order Vibrionales; family Vibrionaceae; genus Vibrio; species Vibrio sp. Isolate24. The sequence goes on along the minus strand of NZ_JAKEUU010000001.1, from coordinate 1,425,147 downwards.
GCTTGGTAAAGGTGATGGTAACGTACTACTCAATCTGGCTGGCTTTGAGTCGCCAGTTCGACTTGCTGAAGTACTAGAAGTTGGCAAAGCGTAATCACGCTGGCTAGATAGGAGATTTGGAATGTCTTATGTTGCATTAAGCGGCTTGTCCGCAGCTCAGTTAGATCTGAACACAACCAGTAACAACATTGCGAACGCAAACACGTATGGCTTTAAAGAGTCTCGTGCCGAGTTTGGTGATGTTTATTCAAATTCATTGTTTACTCATGCTAAGACCACACCAGGTCAAGGTGTGCAGGCCGCTAAAGTGGCTCAGCAGTTCCATGAGGGGTCGAGTATTTATACCAATAACCCTATGGATTTACGCGTCTCGGGTACCGGTTTTTTTGCTGTAGCTAAAGATCGATTAACGCCTACCTCGAATGAGTTGACGCGAAATGGTGCTTTCCACTTGAATAAAGATAACTACATGACAACTGCAAATGATGAGTTTCTATTAGGTTATCAAGTGAATAAAGATACTGGTGATGTACTGTCTTATGAGCCTTCACCGATTAATATTCCTAAAGAGTTTGGTAAACCTAAGCAGACTTCAAATATTGATGTTGGTGTTAATTTGCCTGCTGGTGGAGAGTTGAAGGACCCGGCGTTATTTGATTTCACCGATCCAGAAACGTACAACCGCTCAACCTCTTCGACGATCTATGACTCTATGGGTCAATCGTATAAGTTGACCACGTACTACTTGAAGGATCAGAACCAAGCCAATACTTGGCAGACGTATTATACAGTCACTGACAGTGCCGGCGAGAAACCGATTAATATTGTAGGTGGTGATGCGACGGCACCGACTGGCCATGTTGGTCACACGATGCGATTCAATAATGATGGCACATTAGCGAGCTTAAATAACGGTCAGAATATTGTGTCTGAAGCGCTAGGTGCCGGAGCTAACCCTGTTGAGCTCAATGGTGCAGATGCTACCCAAGTTTTATCATTCGGTCTGCGAGATGCGACTCAGTTTGCGGCTCCATTCGAATTGACTAAGTTTGACGAAGACGGCGCAACGACGGGCTTCCTGACTAAAGTTGATTTCGATGAGAACGGCAGTGTGCTGGGTACTTACTCAAATGGTGAGAATATTATCTTAGGTCGTGTGGCACTGGTTCGAGTCGCGAATGAGCAAGGTCTAGATAAGAAAGGGGGAACCCAGTGGGATTCAACTCAATTCTCTGGTGATAAGATTTGGGGTGAATCAAACAAAGGTTCCTTTGGTACGATTTCGAGTGGTACGCTGGAACAGTCAAATATTGATATGACTCAAGAGCTGGTGGATCTTATTTCGGCTCAACGTAATTTCCAAGCGAACTCTCGTTCTCTTGAAGTTCATAATCAAACTCAGCAGAACATCCTGCAGATTCGTTAATTAATGTTCTGAGAGTGAAGACATTCCGCAATCATCTGAATAGCAGGCTGGTGGCAACAACCAGCTTGCTATTGTTGCCACCTATGGCAATTCCCTTCGTATATCTCTTCCTATTATCGTTTATTTTTTTGATAAACATCTGATTTTTATTGATATTTTATTTTGGCACGCCATTTGCTTTAATTGATCTGAATTGTGATTATTGGAGCAAATTATGGATCGTGCACTGTTTCTCGCTATGAGTGGCGCAAAGCAGAATATGCAGGCTATGCAGCTTAGAGCGAACAACTTGGCAAACGTCAGTACCACGGGTTTCCGTGCTGATTTGGCGCAAGCCCGCTCAATGCAAGCCTATGGTGATGGTATGCCAAGCCGCGTATTCAGTATGACAGAACGCCCGGGCCATAATTTTCAACAGGGTAGTGTCATTACGACTGGGCGTGACTTAGACGTGACCATTCAAGATCAAGGTTGGATCTCTGTTCTCGATAAAACCGGTAAAGAAGGCCTGACACGCAACGGTAATATGAAGGTAGATGTTAATGGCCTGCTTACCACAGGTAACGGCAACTTGGTGTTAGGAGAAACTGGAGCGCCAATTACTATCCCTATCCCAGTCAGTAAAATTGAAGTTGGTACGGATGGTACCATTTCTGTTGTCCCTCAAGGGGCACCAGCTGATGCTATCGAAATTGTTGACCGTATCAAGCTGACCAGCACCAATAATCAATCACTATACAAAGATGTTAACGGGCTTTTCCGTTCCAAAGATCCTAATGCGGCATACGAAATGGATGCCGGTGTCAAACTGCTGACCGGTGCGCTGGAAGGCAGTAACGTCAATGCCATTGGCGAAATGACCAATCTGATTGACCTTCAGCGTCAGTTTGAGATGCAGGTCAAGATGATGAGTACAGCGGAAGAAATGGACAAAGCGTCTGATTCACTGCTTCGTATGAGCTAACCAGAATATTAGGAGAGAGATATGCATCCGGCATTATGGGTAAGTAAAACGGGTTTAGATGCCCAACAAACCAATATTTCTACGATTTCAAATAACCTGGCGAACGCTTCGACAGTGGGTTACAAAAAAAGCCGTGCTGTCTTTGAAGATTTGTTTTATCAAAATATTAATCAGCCAGGCGGTCAATCTTCACAAAATACCGAACTGCCAAGCGGATTGATGCTGGGAGCGGGTTCAAAAGTGGTGGCGACACAAAAAGTGCATACTCAGGGTAACACGCAGACCACCAACAATAGCCTCGACATGATGATCGAAGGTGATGGCTTCTTCCAGATTCTCATGCCTGACGGCAATATCGGCTATAGCCGTAACGGCCAATTTACGGTTAACGATGAAGGTGTCGTGGTGACTTCTGGTGCCGGTTATCCATTGGAGCCAGAAATCGCCATTCCTGAAGATGCAGTCAGTATTACGATCGGTACGGACGGTGAAGTGTCAGTAAGAGTGCGTGGTCAGCAAGAGAACCAAGTGGTTGGTCAGATTGCGACGGTAGATTTTGTCAACCCTGGTGGCCTTGAGCCAGTCGGGCAGAACTTGTACTTACCGACAGGAGCAAGTGGAGACCCTCAGGAGGGCGTGCCTGGTTTTGATGGCTTTGGTGATATCCGCCAGTCGATGTTGGAAACTTCGAACGTTAACGTTACAGAAGAGCTAGTGAATATGATTGAAGCTCAGCGCGTTTATGAGATGAACTCAAAAGTGATCTCGGCCGTTGATAAAATGATGAGCTTCGTTAACCAGCAGCTATAAGCTTGAGAAATTAAGGAACCATTATGAATCGCTTACTGACCATAATTGCTATCGCCTTATTATCGGGTTGTTCAATGTTGGAAGCCCCAATTGAAACGTCAGATGTTGTTCAGGGAACGACGACCGTTGATGCGGTTGAAGGTGATAAATCTCAAGATGAGAGTGCTGGTATCGTTGATACGCTTCGAGGCAGAAGCGATCCCGTTGCTGGTGATCCTGCTTGGGCGCCCATTCACCCCAAACATCAACCTGAGCATTATGCTGCTGAAACCGGCTCTTTGTTTAATACGGCGCAAGCAGCCAGCCTCTACGATGACTCCAAGCCACGTGGCGTTGGGGACATTATAACTGTGACCTTGGATGAAAACACCAAAGCCGCAAAAAGTTCAGATGCTGATCTATCGAAAAATAACGATGCCTCCATGGATCCTCTTGAAGTGGGGGGGCAGCAACTTAATATTGGCGACTATAACTTCTCGTATAATTTAAGTAATGATAACAACTTCAGTGGCAGTGCAGCTGCGAATCAGAGTAATAGTATTTCTGGATCAATCACTGTCGAAGTGATTGAAGTACTGGCAAATGGCAATTTGGTCATCCGAGGTGAAAAATGGCTAACGCTAAACACGGGTGATGAATATATTCGCCTAAGCGGCACTATTCGTCCCGAGGATATCTCCTATGAGAACACGATAGCGTCTAATCGTATTTCTAATGCCAGAATCCGCTATTCAGGCACGGGCACTCAACAAGATATGCAAGAACCTGGATTCTTGGCACGATTCTTTAATGTGGCTTTATAGGACTATTTTAAGTCGAAGTTTTGGCACTGAGTATTGAGTAAAGGTATCCCGATGAAGAAGCTAATTTTGTTACTGACCAGCCTAATTATCGTATCGACACACGCGTACGCGGCACGTATTAAAGACGTGTCACAAGTTGCTGGTGTTCGTAGCAACCAATTAGTTGGCTATGGTTTGGTTACTGGTTTACCGGGTACCGGGGAATCGACCCCTTTTACCGATCAAAGCTTTAATGCCATGCTCGAAAATTTCGGTATTCAGCTTCCACCAGGTACCAAGCCAAAGTCTAAGAATGTCGCAGCTGTTATCGTTACGGCAGACTTAGCGGCGTTTTCAAAGCAGGGTCAAACCATTGATGTCACAGTGTCGTCTATCGGATCTGCGAAAAGTTTACGTGGTGGCACACTCATGCAGACGATGCTGAAAGGTCTTGATGGGCAAATCTATGCCGTTGCTCAAGGAAATTTAGTGGTCAGTGGCTTTAGTGCGACTGGTGCAGACGGATCTAAAATTGTTGGTAACAACCCAACGGCAGGGATGATTTCAAATGGGGCTATCGTTGAACGAGAAATTCCATCACCGTTTAGTCGTGGGGATTACATCACTTTTAACCTTCTAGAATCTGACTTTACCACTGCGCAGCGCATGGCGGATGCGGTAAATAACTTCCTTGGTCCACAAATGGCTCAAGCTATCGATGCAACTTCAGTAAAAGTCCGAGCCCCGCGAGATATATCTCAACGAGTTTCATTCCTTTCTGCAATTGAAAACCTTGAATTTGATCCGGCAGAAGGCTCAGCGAAAATCATCGTCAACTCACGCACAGGGACGATTGTGGTAGGTAAGCATGTACGACTCAAACCTGCAGCTGTGACCCATGGTGGTATGACAGTCGCGATCAAAGAAGACTTTAATGTCAGCCAGCCAAACGCATTTGGTGGAGGTGAAACAGTCGTCACGCCTGAGAGTGATATCGAAGTGACAGAAGAGCAAGGGAAAATGTTTAAGTTCGAACCGGGGTTGACGTTGGATGACCTAGTTCGTGCGGTAAACGAAGTCGGTGCAGCACCGTCAGATTTAATGGCAATTCTTCAGGCTCTTAAGCAAGCCGGTGCGATTGAAGGTCAGTTGATCGTAATCTAGGGAGGCGGCATGATTAATAACGGTAAAGACATCGGTTTCATTCATGATATCGCTAACTTGGACAAACTACGTCAGAAAGCGGTGGATGGTGATGAGAACAGTGAAAAAGAAGCGCTGACCGCCGCAGCGAAACAGTTCGAAGCTATTTTTACTTCCATGCTGTTTAAGTCTATGCGTGATGCTAACTCGACGTTTGAATCTGGTTTGATGGATAGTCAGAACCAACAGTTTTACCGTCAGATGATGGATGAGCAAATGTCTAGCGAGTTAAGTGCATCAGGCTCTTTAGGATTGGCAGATATGATTGTCGCTCAACTGACCTCCGGTTCTGTCGAGAATCCGAACGCTGCTAGCCGTGAGGCAGACTTTGAAGCACTAATGAAAAAAATTGATCATGTGCGTCAAACTCGCCAGCCAGATGTAGAGTCGGCTCCGGCTGTTGAGCCATCCTCAACGAAACAGTCATTTGATTCCCCAGAAGCTTTTGTCGCTTCAATGAAACCCTATGCGGAAAAAGCAGCACGCGCTTTAGGTGTCGATTCTTCATTGCTCCTCGCTCAAGCGGCTCTTGAGACAGGGTGGGGACAAAAGGTGGTGAGCAATAGTCGTGGCAGTAGTAACAACCTGTTTAACATCAAAGCAGACAAGAGTTGGGCTGGCGATAAGGTAGCCACTCAGACATTGGAGTATCATCAAGGTGTACCTGTAAAAGAAAATGCTGCTTTCCGTTCATACACGAGCTTTGAAGATAGCTTCAATGATTATGTCCGATTCTTGAATGATAACCCTCGTTATACAATGGCACTTCGTCACGAAGGTAGTAACGAACAGTTTATTCGAGGTATCCATCAGGCCGGCTACGCGACAGATCCACAGTACGCTAATAAAGTTCTGAGGGTAAAAGCACAAATAGATGAAATGTAAAATGACTCACCTTCGGGTGAGTTTTTTATCAGCGAATGCACGTTATCTTCATAAACGGTGACCTTTGTGTTTTGCAAGATTCTAATCTGTTGACATTTGCTCCGCCTCAGAGAAAACATAATCCCGCACCCGCACCCGCACCCGCACCCGCACCCGCACCCCGATAACTTGGTATACATATTGCATTTTGATTAAGTAAGTTATTCAGTTCTACTGATTTTATTAGGTTTCTTGGGGGCGATATGGCGTCTGATCTTCTGAATCTTGGTTCGCAAAGCGTACTGACGGCTCAGAGACAACTAAACACCACGGGTCATAACATCTCTAATGTCAATACAGAGGGTTATAGCCGTCAGTCGGTGATACAAGGTGCAAACATGCCGCGCCAGTATGGCGGGGAGACTTATGGCATGGGCGTACATGTGGAAAAAGTTCGCCGCTCTTGGGATCAGTTTGCCGTTAACGAGATGAATATTTCTACGACCAACTACGCACATAAGGTCGATGATGAAGCCAATTTGGAAATGTTATCCAACATGCTGTCATCCGTTGCATCAAAGAAGATTCCAGAAAACCTGAACGAATGGTTTGACGCCGTCAAATCACTTGCGGACAGTCCGAATGATGTCGGCGCACGCAAAGTCGTACTTGAAAAAGCTGATCTTATCACCCAAAACCTCAATGACTTTCACGAAACGGTTCGTCGTCAATCAGATGTGACGAATAAAAAGCTCGACTTAGGTATTGAACGAGTAAACCAATTAGCACTTGAAATTAGAGACTTACATCGCCTGATGATGCGTACTCCAGGGCCTCATAACGATTTGATGGACCAACATGAAAAGCTCATCGCAGAGTTATCAGAATACACCAAGGTAACGGTCACGCCTCGTAAAAATGCTGAAGGTTTCAATGTTCACATCGGTAATGGCCATACCTTAGTGTCAGGAACAGAGGCCAGTCAGCTCAAAATGATTGATGGCTATCCTGATGTGCATCAACGACGCTTGGCAATGATTGAAGGCAAAGGGATTAAGGCCATTACTACGAAAGATATTGATGGCAAGATTGGCGCGATGCTGACCATGCGTGATGAGAAAATTCCTTACCTTATGGATGAACTCGGTAAAATGGCCACTGCGTTTTCTTATGATGTGAACAAGTTGCAATCACAAGGCCTAGATTTGCGAGGTGATATTGGTGGGCTAATGTTTACCGATGTTAACTCGGAGTTGATAGCCAAGTCTCGAGTAGTGACATCATCGAATTCGACGGCTGAATTGGAAGTGTATATCGAAGATACCAGTCAGTTAGTGGGAGGGGAGTACTCGCTGCAATTTACGGGTGGAGACTACTACATCACCCGACCTAGCGGTGAACAGTCTATTGTACCTGTTGTGGGGGGGGCTATTTCTCTCGATGGTATCCGTATCGATATAAAAAATGGCCTTGAAGCCGGTGAACGAGTTTTAATTCGCCCGACACGAAGTGGGGCTGCGCAAATGAGGATGGCGACTAATGATCCTTCCGATATTGCAGCACAAAGTTACGAAGCGTCCACCACATTTGCTCAAGGAAGCGCAACATTTTCAATTGATACCGCGGGTGATTTACGCGAGTTCGAAGTCATTATATCACCGGATGGTAAGCAATTTGCTGTCACCGATACTAAAGGCAAGATTCTTCTTCAGCCTCAAGACTATCCACCCTCCGGGCCTGTAACCGTTCAAGGCACAACATTTGAGTTATCTGCAGGGGCACTGGCAAACGACAAGTTCACGGCAAACCTTGTGCCATCGGAAGGTGATAACGGTAACTTACTGAAAATGCAGAATATTCAAACCAATAAACACCTCAATGACGGTGAATCTACGGTTTTGGATATTTACCACAACTTGAACACTGATGTCGGGCTGCAAATGTCGACTGCCTCTCGCTTGACCGATGTGTCGCGCTTAGAAAAAGAGGCGGCACAAGAACGCGTTGCGTCTATCTCTGGGGTTAACCTCGATGAAGAAGCCGCCAACATGATGAAGTTCCAGCAAGCTTATATGGCGTCATCACGCATTATGCAGGCGGCAAACGATACCTTTAACACTATATTGGCGTTGAGATAGGGAGGGGGATAAATGATGAATCGTATTTCCAGCTTCCATAACTATCAGTCAGTGCAGAATGATCTGCGTCGTCAGGAAGCGAAAGTTCACCACAATCAGGCGCAGCTGGCATCGGGTAAAAAGCTCATGCGTGCCAGTGATGACCCACTGGCTACTCACTACATTCAGAATATTGGACAACAGAAAGAGCAGCTACGTCAGTTTACGGACGCTATTGTTCTCAGTCGTAATCGCCTAGAGCACCACGAGGTGATTATTTCCAATGCAGAGCAGTATGCTGATGAAGCAAAGCGTACGGTAATGGAAATGATCAATGGTTCCTTATCACCGGAAGACCGAATAGCGAAACGTCGAGAGCTACAGGAAATTGCGAATAATTTTCTCAACTTGTCGAATGTTCAGGATGAATCAGGGAACTATATTTTTGCCGGAACCAAACCTAAGAATCAACCTTTCTTCCGAGACAAAGATGGGGATGTGGTATACGCCGGAGACGATTATCAGCGCAAGATGAAGATCTCCAACAGCTTAGAAATGCCTATCAACGATCCTGGTAGTAAGTTGTTTATGGAAATTGACAACCCTTATGGTGATTTTGAGCCTCAATATGATCTTAAAGGCGTATCAGAGCTGTTGTTAGAGCGTGCGGTGAACACGAATCCAGATGACCAGTCAACTTACAAAGTCACGTTTGTTGATATGCCCGATGGTAACTACGGTTACCAGCTTGAACGTGATGGTTCGGTTGTCAAAGCGGACAACTTTGACCCAGCAGTTGGGATAAAGTTTGAAGATGTCACTATTCAGGTTAAAGGCCAAATCACTAAAGGTGATGCAATTACTCTGGAACCACGAAAAACGTACAGTATCTTCGATACCTTTAAACAGGCCATGAAGCTGGCTGAAGGATCTGTCTCGGACACTTCAAATACTGCCGAGTTGCATCAGATCACTCAAGAATTTCATGCGGCATTCATTCACCTTAATAAGGCGAGAACGGATGTTGGTGCTCGCTTGAATACTTTGGATATTCAGGAAGAGCAACATGATGATTTCAATATGACCTTAGCAAAATCTAAGAGTAATTTTGAGGATCTGGATTACGCAGAAGCGATTATTGAGTTCAATGAGAACTCCCGAGCCTTACAGGCTTCACAACAAGCATTTGGCAAGGCCAAAGATTTAACCTTATTTAATTACATCTAACTTCAATGCCATACGTGCTAAGCCGTATGTGCGAAGTGAGATATTGCCCAGTGGTTAAGAACATAGCCAATCTCGCTATGGCAACTAGGTGGCAAATGAGCGGCAAGGGTATTGCCGCCATAGTGTGGCGATAAAATGAACATTTGTGTGAAATGGCATCGATAATTTTAAGTTATTGAAATTAAATTAAAAAATTATTTAATTATTCACACATTGAAGTTGGCACACTAATTGTATTGATAACACTAAGAGTTTAACGAACTGGTTGAAGCAGGCACTTCCTGCTTAGCAAGTTATTACGGTCAGTGCTTCCAACTGAGATTAAGCTGGCCGCTTCGCAAGAACTTGCGAACTCATTAGGAGAGCAAACTATGACCATTACTGTAAATACTAACGTGTCGGCAATGACTGCCCAACGTTACCTGAATAAGGCCACGGGGGAACTCAATACCTCGATGGAACGATTGTCTTCAGGTCAGAAAATTAATAGTGCAAAAGACGATGCTGCGGGGCTTCAGATCTCTAACCGACTGACCGCTCAGTCTCGTGGTTTGGATGTGGCTATGCGCAATGCCAATGACGGTATTTCTATTGCGCAGACTGCGGAAGGGGCAATGAACGAGTCTACGTCAATTTTGCAACGTATTCGTGACTTGTCGCTACAATCGGCAAACGGCACAAACTCAGCATCAGAGCGTCAGGCACTGCATGAAGAAGTTGCAGCGTTGCAAGATGAGCTGAACCGTATTGCTGAAACCACGTCGTTTGGTGGTCGTAAGCTACTTAACGGTTCATTTGGTGAAGCCTCTTTCCAAATCGGTGCGAGCTCAGGTGAGGCCATTATTATGGGGCTTACCAGTATCCGAGCGGATGAACCACGCATGGGGGGGCAAAGTTTTGTTTCTTCTCTTGAAAAAGCAAAAGATAAAGATTGGGGTGTTCCCCCAACAGCGAAAGATATTAAATTTGAGTTTACGACCAAGGATGGCGAAGCCATTACCTTAGATATCATTGCTAAAGAAGGTGATGATATTGAGGAAGTGGCAACCTATATCAATGGTCAAACCCAAAAATTGAAAGCATCGGTAGACGAAGAAGGTCGATTGCAGATCTTTGCTGCTGAACCAAACCTTGAGGGTAACCTGAATATATCTGGTGGCTTAGCGAGTGAACTTGGTCTCGAAGGTGGTCCGGGCGTGCAAACAACAGTACAAAATATTGATGTTCGCTCAGTGGGTGGCGCTCAAAATGCGGTAGGTATTATTGATGCCGCGCTAAGATATGTTGATTCACAGCGCGCAGATTTAGGTGCTAAGCAAAACCGACTCAGCCACAGTATTAATAACTTGGCAAATATCCAAGAAAACGTAGAGGCATCAAATAGTCGAATTCGCGATACCGATTTTGCGAAAGAGACTACTGCGATGACCAAAGCTCAAATTCTGCAACAGGCAGGTACTTCGATCCTTGCCCAAGCAAAACAGTTGCCAAACTCTGCAATGTCATTATTGCAGTAGTCATGAATATCTTCACTAACGTATACCCAGACGTGGGGTTAGTGAAGGTGTTTAGGCAAGCATAAGTGATAAGTTAACGAAGCTCTCTCACATTAGCTCTTGTTTGCTGACACTTATGTACACGGCAGCCAGGCTGTGATCATTTCTCTCGATCTCCACAATGGCTACCACACTAGCCCCGGTTCTCTCAAAGGAAAAGGGGCTTTTTCTTTGCTCCTTTTCTACTGAATTCCACTTAATTCTCCTCTTGAGCACCCCGACCGTTTCGACTAAATCTTTAACCATTGATTTCATATCTGTCGTAACGATCAATATATTTATGGTTAACCCTTTTTTTATTAGGAATTTTTAAAATTGCTCTAAAGTTAATCATCGCTTCGTCGTTAATAAGGTTACTTTGAGAGAACTTGGTTTACCGAGACGTCGGAAACCTTTCGAAACTTCCGAACTACGGAAAATCAATAGGAGTAACCACTATGGCGGTTAATGTAAACACGAATGTTGCGGCAATGACTGCACAGCGCTACTTAAACAGCGCAACTAGTGCACAACAATCCTCAATGGAACGTTTATCTTCTGGTTTTAAGATCAATAGCGCGAAAGATGATGCTGCAGGTATGCAGATCTCTAACCGCTTGAATGTGCAAAGCCGAGGTTTAGATGTCGCTGTGCGTAATGCAAATGATGGTATTTCGATGGCGCAGACAGCTGAAGGCGCGATGAATGAAACGACCAACATTCTTCAACGTATGCGTGATCTATCGCTACAATCGGCGAACGGCTCAAACTCTAAGTCTGAACGTGTGGCGATTCAAGAAGAGATTACGGCACTGAATGATGAGCTAAACCGTATTGCTGAGACGACTTCATTTGGTGGTAACAAACTACTTAATGGCACGTTCGCGACCAAATCATTTCAGATTGGTGCAGATAACGGCGAAGCCGTCATGTTAACGATGAACAATATGCGTAGTGACAACTCTATGATGGGGGGTAATAGCTATGTTGCGGCCAATGCGAAAGATAAAGATTGGGGAGTTCAATCGGGTTCCAATGATCTGACTATTTCACTGACTGATGTATTTGGTGAGCAGCAAAATATCACTATCAACGCAAAAGAAGGTGATGATATTGAGGAGCTGGCAACTTACATTAATGGTCAGACTGACATGGTTAAAGCATCAGTTGGTGACGATGGCAACCTTCAAATCTTTACTGACAACAATCGAGTTTCTGGTGAAGCGACATTTGGTGGCGCCTTGGCTGGTGAGTTGAGCATGGGGCCTGCGCAAGCGGTAACCGTTGACACTATCGATGTGACTTCTGTTGCGGGCGCTCAGGAAGCGGTTGCGATTGTTGACTCTGCATTGAAGTTCGTTGATAGTCACCGTGCAGAATTAGGTGCATTCCAAAACCGATTCGGCCATGCAATCAGTAACTTAGATAACATTAATGAAAATGTGAATGCTTCTAAGAGCCGCATCAAAGATACCGATTTCGCTAAAGAAACCACTGCATTAACAAAAGCTCAGATTCTTTCCCAAGCATCAAGTTCTGTTCTTGCTCAAGCAAAGCAGGCGCCCAACTCAGCGTTGGGGCTTCTAGGCTAAGAAAGTGATTTCGAAGCAAAATAGACAGTCATGACTTAAGTAAAAATCCAGCCTAGGCTGGATTTTTTATATCTGAGAAATGCCTATGATTGATAAAAGAAAACCCAGCTAAAGCTGGGTTTTTTATAATGGTGCGGAAGGAGAGACTTGAACTCTCACACCTTGCGGCGCCAGAACCTAAATCTGGTGCGTCTACCAATTCCGCCACTTCCGCATCTTATTCTGTTGTTATCTCGATCATTGGTAAATCGAAGTAACCTTGTATTGATGGTGGCTACGACGGGATTCGAACCTGTGACCCCATCATTATGAGTGATGTGCTCTAACCAGCTGAGCTACGTAGCCATGTGATTAAGATGGTGCGGAAGGAGAGACTTGAACTCTCACACCTTGCGGCGCCAGAACCTAAATCTGGTGCGTCTACCAATTCCGCCACTTCCGCATCTTAATCTGTRGTTATCAAGACAATTGGTAAARTCTCAATAACGTTACGTTGTGTATGGCAGGTCTACCTGGATTCGAACCAGGGAATGGCGGCATCAAAAGCCGCTGCCTTACCACTTGGCGATAGACCTGCAGTGTGAYAACTCAACGAGTCATCTAGATAATGGTGCGGAAGGAGAGACTTGAACTCTCACACCTTGCGGCGCCAGAACCTAAATCTGGTGCGTCTACCAATTCCGCCACTTCCGCATCTTAATCTGTGGTTATCAAGACAATTGGTAAAGTCTCAATAACGTTGTRTATGGCAGGTCTACCTGGATTCGAACCAGGGAATGGCGGCATCAAAAGCCGCTGCCTTACCRCTTGGCGATAGACCTGCAGGCATAGTCCTAAGACTATTCAATTTATGGTGCGGAAGGAGAGACTTGAACTCTCACACCTTGCGGCGCCAGAACCTAAATCTGGTGCGTCTACCAATTCCGCCACTTCCGCATAAATTGTTATTTGTAGAGTATATCAAGATGGTGCGGAAGGAGAGACTTGAACTCTCACACCTTGCGGCGCCAGAACCTAAATCTGGTGCGTCTACCAATTCCGCCACTTCCGCAACTTGAATCTACAGGACCGTTAGCCAAAAGCTAGCAGTCAAAATAAATGGTGGCTACGACGGGATTCGAACCTGTGACCCCATCATTATGAGTGATGTGCTCTAACCAGCTGAGCTACGTAGCCACTCGTGAGCGAGACAATATAAACTTTCACGCTCTCAGTGACAAGCCCTTTTTCCTAAAGGCTTACACTTTAAATAAATGGCAGGTCTACCTGGATTCGAACCAGGGAATGGCGGCATCAAAAGCCGCTGCCTTACCGCTTGGCGATAGACCTGCAGGCATAGCCCTAAGACTATTCAATTTATGGTGCGGAAGGAGAGACTTGAACTCTCACACCTTGCGGCGCCAGAACCTAAATCTGGTGCGTCTACCAATTCCGCCACTTCCGCATTGATTCCTAAAAACTCTTAAGCAAGAGCACTTAGGAATGGTGGCTACGACGGGATTCGAACCTGTGACCCCATCATTATGAGTGATGTGCTCTAACCAGCTGAGCTACGTAGCCATCTCATGTTTTGTACCTTCAAATAAGTTAGCTTATTGTCGGGAACGGCGCGCATTATGCGAAGTTGAGGCAAAGCCGTCAATAGTTTTTTTGAAGAAATCAGGATAAATCAACTGTTCGGTTTCTTTTTAAACAAAGAGGCGTGTTAATGATCGAAAAGTGATAACAAAATGTCATGCATTTATCGATTTAATTTAGAGGATCTAGTCGGCATAAAAAATAAAGCCAGCACTAAGGCTGGCTTTGAAAGTCAATAACTTGCAAGGAAATTATACGTTGAAGCGGAAGTGAACAACGTCACCATCTTTAACGATATAATCTTTACCTTCTAAACGCCATTTACCTGCGTCTTTTGCACCACTTTCACCGTTGTATTCGATGAAGTCATCGTAGCCGACCACTTCGGCACGAATGAAGCCTTTTTCAAAGTCAGTGTGAATCTTACCTGCCGCCTGTGGTGCTGTAGCTCCTACAGGAATTGTCCATGCACGTACTTCTTTAACGCCAGCAGTGAAATAGGTATGAAGGGTTAGTAGTTCATAACCTGAACGGATCACTCGATTCAAACCAGGCTCTTCAATACCCATATCCGCTAGGAACTCTTCACGATCCTCGTCTTCAAGCTCTGAAAGCTCAGACTCAATTGCTGCGCACACTGGAACAACGACATTGTTCTCTTTCTCAGCAAATTCACGCACGGCATCTAGATAAGGGTTGTCTTCGAAACCATCTTCGTTAACGTTGGCAATGTACATTGTTGGTTTTAGAGTCAGGAAGTTGAGGTAACCAATAGCCGCAAGTTCTTCTTTACTCAGTTCAACAGTGCGGGCCATGCCGCCTTCAGTTAAAACGGGCAATAGCTTCTCTAGTACTGTCAGTTCGAACTTCGCGTCTTTGTCTCCACCTTTCGCTTTTTTGGCGTTACGCTGAATTGCGCGCTCACAAGAGTCTAAATCGGCCATAGCCAATTCAAGGTTGATGACTTCGATATCCTCAATCGGAGACACTTTACCAGCAACGTGAACGATGTTTTCATTTTCAAAACAACGGACAACGTGGCCAATCGCATCGGTTTCTCGGATGTTCGCTAGGAATTTGTTCCCTAAACCTTCACCTTTAGATGCACCTGCAACCAAGCCCGCAATGTCAACGAACTCCATTGTGGTTGGTAGAATTTTTTGTGGGTTAACAATTTTTGCCAGTGCATCAAGGCGTAGATCTGGCACAGGTACAACACCAGTGTTTGGTTCGATCGTACAAAACGGGAAGTTTGCTGCTTCGATACCTGCTTTAGTTAGTGCGTTGAACAGTGTTGATTTACCGACGTTTGGTAGACCAACGATGCCACATTTAAAACCCATGATAATAACCTTATTCTGCTTTGAACGTGTGTAGACGATTTTGTGCTTTTGACAAGCCAT
Source organism: Vibrio sp. Isolate24 (assembly GCF_022398215.1). Lineage (NCBI taxonomy): Bacteria > Pseudomonadati > Pseudomonadota > Gammaproteobacteria > Vibrionales > Vibrionaceae > Vibrio > Vibrio sp. Isolate24. The sequence continues at coordinate 1,409,646 of NZ_JAKEUU010000001.1, read as the reverse complement.
CCTTGAGTAGAATGTCTAAACAGCGAACAGACTCATCTGTTGCTGCCTCTAGCAGCTCTTGCTCTTTAGCGGGCGCTTTGCTCAGAACAAAACCGGCCACTTTATCTTTGTGCCCCGGATGACCAATGCCAATCCGAAGACGATAAAAATCTTTGCAATTGCCTAGCTTACTGATGGTATCGCGCAGGCCATTATGACCACCATGTCCGCCCCCTTTCTTAAACTTAGCGACACCTGGAGGTAAATCCAGTTCATCGTGTGCCACCATAATCTCTTCAGGCTTAATTTGATAAAACTTCGCTACTGCGGCGATGGATTTACCTGAAAGGTTCATGAACGTAGTAGGGATGAGTAAGCGGAGATCCTGACCATTTATCATTATGCGTCCTGTAACCCCAAAAAACTTGGCTTCATTTTTTAGTATTATGTTATGGACGCGAGCAAGCTCTTCTACTACCCAAGCACCAGCGTTATGACGAGTCCTAGCGTATTCAGGGCCGGGATTAGCAAGCCCAACGAGAAGTTTGATTTGTTGACTCAAGGTAAGGATCTCTCTTGGAATCTCAAAAAGCGCAGTATGATAGCACAGAATTATTATTGCGGGCGAGGTGTGCTTGAGCGTTTATTCTCTGGCATAAAAAAACACCCCGAAATGGGGTGTTTTGAGAAACTGACGAATTCGAAATTAATTAAACATCGCTGAAATCGATTCTTCGTTGCTGATACGACGAATTGCTTCTGCCAGCATGCGAGATAGGCTAAGTGTGGTGACTTTACCTGTTGCTTGCATTTCTTTTGACAGGGTAATGGAGTCCGTCACGATGACTTGATCCAGTACGGAGTTCTTAATGTTTTGTGCCGCGTTACCTGAGAAAACAGCATGTGTTGCATAGGCGAATACGCGCTTTGCCCCACGCTCTTTTAGAGCTTCTGCTGCTTTACATAGTGTGCCACCAGTGTCGATCATGTCATCAACGATTACACAGTCACGACCTTCAACATCACCGATAAGGTTCATTACTTCAGATACGTTAGCGCGTGGGCGACGCTTATCAACGATAGCAATATCGATATCACCTAGCGCTTTAGCGGTTGCACGAGCACGAACTACGCCACCCAAATCAGGGGAAACCACAACTGGGTTTTCTAGGCCACGCGCTTCCATGTCATCAAGAAGCACTGGAGTACCGAAGATGTTGTCTACTGGTACATCAAAGAAGCCTTGAATCTGCTCAGCGTGCAGGTCAATAGTTAGGACGCGATCAACGCCAACGTTAGAAAGGAAGTCAGCGACAACTTTTGCAGTGATTGGCACGCGCGCTGAACGTACACGACGATCTTGGCGAGCATAACCAAAGTAAGGGATAACTGCTGTAATACGGCCCGCTGAAGCGCGGCGCATTGCGTCAATCATCACTACAAGTTCCATTAGGTTGTCGTTAGTTGGTGCGCAGGTAGATTGAATGATGAAAACATCACTACCACGTACGTTTTCGTTAATTTGTACAGCGACTTCGCCATCAGAAAAACGAGAAACACTTGCATCACCAAGAGAGATGTATAGACGATCAGCAATACGTTGGGCTAGTTCAGGTGTAGCGTTACCAGCAAATAGCTTCATATCAGGCACGGTGGAAACCTCGGGGTTGCGTCCAGTATTTAGATAGATATATTGTGGGCTAAGCGATACTTAGCAAGCGTCTCGTGTAAAGGAGAAATATTTTTTCCTTTCGCTATAAAAGCGGAGACGTTGTCAGGCACTTTTTCAAGAACCTCATTGGCCTCATTTTGGCTCGAAAACTCAGCAAAAACGCAGGATCCGGTTCCTGTCAGTCTAGACGGCGCGTATTGTAGCAGCCAAGAAAGTTGCTTATCAACCTCTGGGTACAGCATTCGAACAATTTTTTCGCAATCGTTTTCGTATGGGCTGTCAAGAAGTGTTGCCAAATCGCGCTTTGGTGTGTTTCGTGTCAGATCTGGATGGGTAAAAATATCCACTGTCGCAATCGCAACATTCGGTCTGACGACTAAATACCACTTTTCCTCGGGTTCCGCTTGAGTTAATTCTTCACCCACCCCTTCGGCAAATGCAGCGAAGCCCTGAGCGAATACTGGGACATCTGCCCCAAGTTTTAGGCCAATGTCAGCTAATTCTTGCTCAGTTAAGTGAGTTTGCCATAGGTGATTCAGGGCAACTAAAACGGTTGCTGCGTTTGAAGAGCCGCCACCGATGCCACCCCCCATAGGCAAGCGTTTATTGAGACTGATATCTGCGCCATATGCACAGCCGGTTTTGTTTTTCAAAGCCATCGCGGCTTTCCAGATGAGGTTGTCTTCAAGAGGAAGGCCCGGTAGCTCAGGTGTTAAAGTGATCGAGCCAGTCTTATTCGCTCTGATACTTATATCGTCACCAAAGTCAATGAACTGAAACAGCGTCTGCAGTTCGTGATAACCGTTTTCTCTTCGGCCCGTAATGTAAAGAAATAGATTGAGTTTTGCCGGTGATGGCCAATGGGTTGTTTCGCTGATCATTGTTCAAGATTCCATTTGGATATCACGATGTTAATTGATATATCGCCTTGTTTTAGCTTGAGCTTTTGTGGAAGAGGCAAAGCGCTACCTTGATATTGAATGTCTTGGTAATTGAGGTAATCAAGTTGCCAAACTTTATCGTTGATTTGTTTGGTCAATGAAGCGAGAGTGTGCGTCTCATTGAGTCTATAACTGTCAGCCTCTGCAGGGCTGCCTAAGAACCAGCTATTGAGCTGTTCGATAGGGAGCGTCAAACCAGTCAGCCGATATATGAGAGACTGAGCGTCATGTGAAGTATAAGTTTCATCATCATAAGTCTCGACTAGTGCGCCGCTAGGTGTGATTTTTAGATTCAAAGCGGTCTGGCCGATAAAAGTCGTTAGGCGAAGTTGACTTAAATCTGGGCTGTATTTCCACTGAAAATTCAGAGATTGACGCTGTTTAGGGGAGATATAACCGAGTTTACCGTTGGACTGATATTGAGCAATACTGGCTAATCGTTGTTGATGCGTTTGCCACTCGACATTCGTTGTACTGGTGTTGAAAGTGGCACAACCCGACAGAATGAAACTAGAGAATAGAAAAATGAGTAAGGGACGAAAGTAAGTCGTCATTGGCGATTATTTATCCATTTAAGTCCTTGTCTTACGCCACACTATATCATTGAAATCACGAAGTCATGAAAACATATCCCGAATACCCTTTAATTAAATTGGGCCATCAAGTAAAATTCCGTCCTTGTTTGTTCATTCGCTGATTCAGAGAACCTCGATTACATGTCTTTGCTTGCTATAGGTATTAACCACAATACAGCTTCGGTAGAGTTGCGTGAGAAAGTCGCATTTGGGCCGGAGAAGTTACCTCAAGCACTGAAGCAATTAGGCGATAACCCTCTTGTCAACGGCAGCGTTATTGTCTCAACCTGTAACCGTACTGAAATCTACTGCGATGTTAAACCTTCTGGAAAAAGCAAAGTTATTGATTGGCTTGCGCAATTTCACCAAGTAAGCCCAGAAGATCTAAAACCCAGTCTCTATATTCATGAAGAGCAAGCTGCTATTCGCCATTTAATGCGAGTGTCTTGCGGCTTAGATTCCCTAGTGTTAGGCGAACCGCAAATTCTAGGGCAAGTTAAACAAGCTTATTCGGATTCTCGCGAGCACAAAGCGGTGGATACCGCGATGGACAAGCTCTTCCAGAAGACATTTTCTGTGGCAAAACGTGTTAGAACAGAAACCGATATTGGTGGTAATGCTGTCTCTGTAGCGTATGCCGCTTGTACCTTAGCGAAACACATCTTTGAATCGTTACAAGATTCGACAGTATTATTGGTGGGTGCGGGTGAGACGATAGAGCTGGTTGCTAAGCATCTGGCGAGCAACGGCTGTAGCAAGATGATCGTGGCTAACCGTACTCGTGAGCGTGCTATGCCACTTGCCGAGCAGTTTGGTGCCCAGATTATCGGCTTACCGGAAATACCAGAACATCTCCCTCGCGCTGATATTGTGATAAGCTCCACCGCCAGTCCATTGCCGATCATTGGTAAGGGAATGGTCGAAACCGCTTTAAAAGCTCGTCGTCACCAGCCCATTTTATTGGTGGATATCGCTGTCCCGCGTGATATTGAGTCGCAAGTGGCAGAGCTCGATGATGCGTATCTCTACTCCGTGGATGACTTGCAGTCGATTGTTGAGAACAACATGGAGCAGCGAAAAGTGGAAGCGATTCAAGCGGAAGCGATTGTCAGTGAAGAGAGCGCCACCTTTATGTCTTGGCTACGCTCTCTGCAAGCGGTTGACAGCATCCGCGATTACCGTAAATCTGCCAATGACATACGAGAAGATTTACTGAGTAAAAGCCTCCAATCTTTGGCAGCCGGTGCGGATCCAGAAAAGGTTCTGCTTGAGCTAAGTAATAAGCTGACAAATAAATTGATTCATGCTCCAACCCGAGCGCTGCAAAGTGCAGCGGAGCAAGGCGAGCCAGCTAAGCTCGCCACGCTAAGACAAAGCTTGGGTCTGGAAGACTCCTAATTTCTTTGGTCGTGAAAGACGTCCAATTTATCGAACCCTGAGTTAAGAAAACTATGAAAGCCTCGATTCTAACTAAGCTAGAAACATTGGTTGAACGTTATGAAGAAGTTCAACATCTGCTTGGCGATCCTGATGTGATCGGTGACCAAGACAAATTCCGCGCATTGTCAAAAGAGTACTCTCAGTTAGAGGAAGTGACTAAGTGTTTCCAAGCCTACCAGCAAGCACAAGAAGATTTGGTCGCGGCTGAAGAAATGGCGAAGGAAGATGATGCAGAAATGCGTGAAATGGCTCAGGAAGAGATCAAAGAAGCACAAGACACTATCGCGCGTTTGAGTGAAGAGTTGCAAATTCTGCTGCTGCCAAAAGATCCAAATGACGATCGCAACTGCTTCCTCGAAATCCGAGCTGGGGCTGGGGGAGATGAAGCGGGCATCTTTGCAGGTGACTTATTCCGTATGTACAGCAAGTTTGCAGAGAAGAAAGGCTGGCGTGTTGAAGTCATGTCTTCAAATGAAGCTGAGCACGGCGGCTATAAAGAAATGATCGCTAAGGTTACTGGGGAAGGGGCTTACGGGGTACTTAAGTTTGAGTCAGGGGGCCACCGCGTTCAGCGAGTTCCAGCGACCGAATCTCAGGGACGTGTGCATACTTCGGCATGTACTGTCGCTATCATGGCTGAAATTCCAGAAGCAGAAATCCCGGAAATCAAAGCGGCTGATCTGAAAATTGATACCTTCCGTGCCTCTGGTGCGGGTGGGCAGCACGTTAACACCACAGATTCCGCTATTCGTATCACTCACTTGCCTACAGGTACGGTAGTTGAATGTCAGGACGAACGTTCACAGCACAAGAACAAAGCGAAGGCAATGTCGGTTCTTGCGGCTCGAATCATTCAGGCGGAAGAAGCAAAACGCGCAGCGGAAGAGTCTGATACTCGACGGAATCTACTTGGTTCTGGGGATCGCAGTGATCGCATCCGTACCTATAACTACCCGCAAGGCCGTGTCTCTGATCACCGTATTAACTTGACTATCTACCGACTGAACGAAGTGATGGAAGGGGATCTAGCCAGCTTGGTGGACCCAGTGATGCAAGAGCATCAAGCTGATCAGCTTGCGGCACTTGCAGAGAACAACTAATCAATGGCAGCAGCACACAGTGTTGAAAACACACTAAAGAGTGCCGTCGAAAAGCTTCAGAAGAGTGGCAGCGATTCGCCTGCTCTTGATGCGGCGGTACTGCTTTGCCACACCCTCAATAAACCTCGCGCCTTTCTACTGACGTGGCCTGATAAAATTCTTGAGCCAGAGGAATTACTGGCTTTTGAAAAGACGTTGCAAAGGCGGCTCAGCGGTGAACCGGTCGCTTACATTACTGGTGAGCGCGAGTTTTGGTCCTTACCACTGAAAGTGGCACCCAGTACACTTATTCCCCGTCCAGATACAGAGCGTTTGGTTGAAGTTGCTTTAGAGAAAGCCATTGAAAATCAGGGTGATATTTTAGATTTAGGCACTGGGACCGGCGCAATTGCGCTCGCCATTGCTTCAGAGTTACCAAGCCGGCAAGTATGGGGGATCGACCTCAAGCAAGAAGCTAAGCGGTTAGCAGAGTCCAATGCTGAGCTCTTGGGGATTCGTAACGCTAAGTTTTTATCAGGCAGTTGGTTTGAACCACTAGGAGCTGGTACAAAGTTTGCTCTCATAGTGTCAAACCCTCCTTATATCGAAGCGCAAGACCCGCATCTAAAACAAGGGGATGTTCGATTTGAGCCTTTGAGTGCGTTGGTTGCAAAAGATAATGGACTGGCAGATATCATACATATCGCCAAGCAATCGGTGACATTTTTGCTGCCTGATGGGTGGCTGATGTTTGAACATGGGTATGACCAAGGAGCTTCAGTGAGAGCCATTTTAGACTCACTGGGGTTCCAGAATATTACTACTTATAAAGACTACGGCGAGAATGACCGTGTGACCATAGGTCAGTTTTCTCCAGGGAAGCAAGAGAGATAATTATGTACGAAGGGTTGAAGCACTTTCATTTATTGACGATCGCTATCAGTGCCACTTTATTGTCTGTGCGTTATGCGATGATGATGGCAAATTCCGCTTTGGTGGAGAAGAAGTTTTTTAAGGTCTTCCCCCACATTAACGATACCTGCTTGTTGCTGTCTGGTATTGGTCTGATTTTTATCACTGGATTTATTCCTTTTACTCCAGCTGCACCTTGGCTGACAGAAAAGATCACTTGTGTATTGGCTTATATTGCATTGGGCTTTTTTGCACTTAAGTTAGGTAAAAATAAACTGCTACGTACGTTTTCCTTCTTTGGGGCACTGGGTTGGCTTGCAATGGCGGGTAAAGTGGCAGTAAGCAAAGCTCCAATATTTTTAGGTTAAGCGGGATTAGGAACTATTCATGCTTGAGTTGTTTGATGAAGATTTTGACGCTATTGAATTGGTAGAAGGAGCGCTCATATTAAATAAAGCGATTAATCCTGCTACCAATGTTCAATGGGCTGAGAGAGAACTGCATCGATTGCTGAAAGAAGCAGAACTCTGTCTCAGTCAAGAAGGAGATGAAAAGCAACGGTTTGACTCCTTATTGAGGCTTTTCTATCACGAGTGGGGGTTCGCTGGGGATCAGGAGGCTTACTACGACTCTTCGAATGCTTTTATCGACAAGGTCCTCGAGCGTCGAAAAGGCATCCCGGTCAGTTTAGGAGCGCTGTTACTTTACCTAGGGCGAAAGTTAGGCTTTCCTCTGACAGGTGTCACTTTTCCAAGCCAGTTTTTGTTAAAACTAGAATGGTATGGTGAGAGCCCGCAATTTATTAATCCATTTAGTGGGGAGTATGTCTCTAAACATGTATTAGGGGCATGGTTGATTGGTCATAGTGGGCCATTGGCGACTCTCGAAGCTAAACACCTTAAGTCTGTCGATAACCCAACCGTGATTGGCCGTTGGCTGGCACTGATTAAAAGCGCCTTACTGCGTGAGGAACGCTATACTTTGGCCCTGAGGTGTACTGACCTAGCACTGACTTTCGTGCCGGATGACCCGTATGAGATACGCGATCGTGGATTCATCTACCAGCAGCTCGACTGCCATCAGGTCGCATTGAGTGACTATCAATATTTTATTGAGCAGTGCCCTGATGACCCAGCAGCAGAGCTGTTAAAAAATCAAGTTAACGCCATGAGTGGGACTCAGGTGACACTCCATTAGTCCAGCTTCGGGTTGGCCTACACAGAGAAATAGAGAGAAAAAAATGGAACAGAAAATCGTTCATGTTGGTGACATTCCAGTGGCTAACGACAAGCCGTTTACTTTGTTTGCGGGTATGAATGTTCTTGAATCTCGTGATCTGGCTATGCAGATCTGTGAGCACTATGTCAAAGTGACCGAAAAGCTTGGCATCCCTTACGTGTTCAAAGCGTCTTTTGATAAAGCGAACCGCAGCTCTGTTCATTCGTATCGCGGCCCAGGCCTAGAAGAAGGCATGAAAATCTTCCAAGAGCTGAAAGATACGTTCGGTGTAAAAATTATCACCGATGTACACACAGAAGCTCAGGCACAGCCCGTGGCTGACGTGGTTGACGTGATTCAGCTACCTGCGTTTTTGGCTCGTCAAACTGACCTTGTTGAAGCGATGGCAAAAACTGGCGCTGTGATCAATGTGAAAAAGCCTCAATTTATGAGCCCTGGTCAGGTGGGTAATATCGTAGAAAAATTCGCGGAATGTGGTAACGAAAACATTATTCTTTGTGAGCGAGGCTCTTGCCATGGCTATGATAACCTAGTGGTTGATATGCTGGGTTTTGGTGTGATGAAAAAAGCGTCAAAAGGTAGCCCAATTATCTTTGATGTGACCCATTCACTGCAAATGCGTGACCCTTCAGGTGCAGCTTCTGGCGGTCGACGTGAGCAGACTGTTGAATTGGCAAAAGCAGGTTTAGCAACGGGTATTGCTGGTTTATTTATCGAAGCGCATCCGAACCCTGAAAAAGCAAGATGTGATGGCCCGTCAGCGTTGCCATTAGATAAATTGGAACCTTTCCTAGCGCAAATGAAAGCGCTAGATGACTTGATTAAAGGTTTTGAGCATATTGACATCAAATAGTGAGCGGATGTTGAGAAAAGGTTAGCCATGTGGCTAACCTTTTTTGTTTCAGACGGCTTATAAATCGATGAAACTCTTGTTAAAGCCTGAGTTATGTTTTCGTTCTTTGTTGAGTAAACGCTCAACCTCACACTTGCCGTTTGGTGATGTTAACTCACAGTCAAACGTTTGCTTGTGACCGTTTGATAGAACAGGTGTAATTATGCTGCTTTGTTACACACTTAAATGTCAATTAGGGTGATCTAATCTACATAAATATGAAATCAAGATGCCACCCCAAATAGCTTAATTTAAACTAGTTCAAGTTTTACTGAGTTCTCAGCGACTGATTGCTGAGCATGTCTGTTCAATAGGCACAGTATCTAATGCAGTGGAAACCCAATAGTTCAAAGGTATGACAATGAAGCAACGCCTGATTGTAAAAACCGCTCTAAGCGCAGCAATTCTTGCCACTCTAGCAGGGTGTGCGACAGCACCTCAGCAAGAGTGGGAAGCGGATAAAACTTATAAGCTGACCGTTCTACACACGAATGACCATCACGGTCGTTTCTGGCAGAACAAATACGGCGAGTACGGCATGGCTGCTCGCAAAACATTGGTTGATGAGCTGCGTGCAGAGGTAGAAGCCGATGGCGGTAGTGTGCTGCTGCTTTCAGGTGGTGACATCAACACAGGTGTTCCAGAGTCTGACCTGCAAGATGCTGAGCCAGATTTTAAAGGCATGAACAAAATTGGTTACGATGCCATGGCTCTTGGTAACCATGAATTTGATAACCCACTTGAAGTGCTGTTTAAACAGAAAGAGTGGGCAAACTTCCCGATGCTATCAGCAAATATCTATGACAAAAAAACGGGTGAGCGTATGTTCCAGGCTTACCAGATGTTTGATAAGCAGGGCATTAAGATTGCCGTTATTGGTCTAACCACTGAAGATACGGCGAAAATCGGTAATCCAGAGTTTATTGGTGGTATCGACTTCCGTGATCCTAAAGAAGAAGCGAAGAAGCTTATCGCTGAGATCGAAGAAACGGAAAAGCCCGATCTGATCTTTGCTGTGACTCACATGGGTCACTACGAAGACGGTAAGCGTGGTGTTAATGCTCCGGGTGACGTGGCTCTTGCTCGCTACCTAGACGAAGGTTCTTTGGATATGATCGTCGGTGGTCACTCTCAAGAGCCAGTATGTATGGAAGCGCCTAACGTCGTGAAGAAGAACTTCAAGCCTTCTGATGAATGTAAGCCAGATCTGCAAAACGGTACTTACATTGTTCAAGCTCACGAGTGGGGTAAATACGTAGGTCGAGCGGATTACGAATTCCGTAACGGTGAGCTAGAAATGGTTAGTTATGACCTTATTCCTGTGAACCTTAAGAAGAAGGTTAAGATCGACGGTAAGAAGCAGCGTGTTCTTATTGAAGACGAAATCAAGCAGGACGAAGAGCTACTGGAGTTCCTACGTCCTTACCAAGAAAAAGGTAAAGCACAACTAGACGTTAAGATAGCAGAAACGAACGGTAAACTTGAAGGTGACCGTAATGTGGTTCGCTTCAAGCAGACTAACCTCGGCCGTCTTATCGCGACTGCACATATGGAACGTGCCAAAGCGGATTTTGCGGTAATGAACTCAGGTGGTGTTCGTGATTCCATTGAAGGTGGCGATGTAACGTACAAAGATGTGCTAACAGTACAACCATTCGCGAATATCCTGACTTACACTGACATGTCAGGTAAAGAAGTGCTGGATTACCTCAACGTAGTGGCAACTAAGCCTGTTGATTCTGGCGCTTACGCACAGTTTGCTGGTATCTCTATGACAGTGGCAGACGGCAAAGTATCTAATGTGTTCATTGGTGGTGAGCAACTTCGCCTTGATGAGACTTACCGTTTCACCATCCCAAGCTTTAACGCAGCGGGCGGTGATGGTTACCCTAAACTGACAGGTCACCCTGGTTATGTGAACACTGGTTTTGTCGATGCTGAAGTTCTAAAAGAGTACCTAGAAGCGAACAGCCCAGTCGATGTGAACAAGTACGCACCTGCTGGCGAGATTATTTACAAGTAAGTTGACTAAAACGTCGAAATCTCATTAACTTAAAAGCGCTGCACATTCTGCAGCGCTTTTTTTGTTATGTATCTAATGGAATCAGTATGACCCCAGCAATTAATCTCGCGAAGAAGAAAAAAGTGGCGCACACTATTCATCAGTATGATCATGACCCTCGTGCAAATAGCTATGGTATGGAAGCGGTAGAGGCGTTGGGGCAAGATCCTGAACAAGTCTTTAAGACCTTACTGTTTAGCATAAACGGTGAACCTAAAAACTTAGCGGTTGCGGTGATACCAGTCGATCAAAAGCTGAACCTCAAGTTGGCTGCAAAAGCCGCGAAAGCAAAGAAAGCAGAGATGGCAAATCCAGAGATAGCTCAGAACACCACGGGATATATAGTGGGTGGCATTAGCCCACTTGGACAGAAAAAAGCACTACCAACATTTATACATCAGAGTGCCGAATACAGAGAGACGATCTGTGTCAGTGCAGGCAAGCGTGGGTTAGAGATTGAGCTTGCACCGAAAGATTTAGCCTCACTGACACGAGGTCAGTTTGCAGATTTATGCTTCTAGAGATTAAACGATAAGAGGGTTGATGCCATTACATCAACCCTCTTGCTATCTGCGCCTTATTTTACTTTGCTTCTTCTTCCATTTGCGCATTGTCGACAACATGATTTTCACCTAGGTCCTGTGGAAGTAACAGGTTGAGAAGGATTGCGACGATACCACACAAACTCACACCTTGTAGGCTAAATTCGCCAATACCAAAAGCCATACCGCCGATACCAAATACTAAGGTGATCGCAACGATAACTAGGTTGCGGGATTTGTGCAGGTCGACATTGTTCTTGATAAGGGTGTTTAGGCCAACCGTCGCAATTGAACCAAATAATAGGATCATAATGCCGCCCATAACCGGCATAGGAATGGTTTGCAGTGCTGCACCAAGTTTGCCAACTAAAGCTAATATAATGGCGGTCACCGCTGCCCAAGTCATGATTACTGGGTTGAAGGCTTTGGTCAGCATAACGGCACCTGTCACTTCAGAGTAAGTCGTATTAGGCGGTGCGCCAACCATAGATGCGGCAATCGTTGCTACGCCATCACCAGCAACGGTGCGATGTAGGCCTGGCTTTTTCAGGTAGTCTTTACCAGTGACATTGGAGATAGCCAACATATCACCGACGTGTTCGACGGCAGGGGCTATCGCGACAGGAATCATAAATAAGATTGCGTTAATGTTGAATTCTGGCGTCGTGAAATTAGGTAGTGACAGCCAAGCCGCCTGCGTGACTGGGCCAAAATCGACCACGCCATATACTAGGCTGGTTAAATAACCTGCGATAATCCCACCAAGAATTGGCATTAACTTGAGAAAGCCTTTAGCGAAAACGCTGATGATGATTGTTGTGAGTAAGGAAATACTTGAAATCACAAGCGAAGCATCAGCGTCGATGAGCTGCGTTCCATCACCACCTTTACCTAATGCCATGTTCACAGCAACGGGAGCAAGGCCCAGCCCTATCACCATGATTACCGGACCGACAACAACAGGAGGCAGCAGCTTATGAATGATTTCTACGCCGCGGAGTTTAATGACTGCACCCATAATGACGTAAACAAAACCCGCCGCCATTAGCCCCCCCATGGTGGCTGGAATGCCCCAAGTTTGGACACCGTAAAGAATCGGGGCAATAAAAGCAAAAGACGAAGCAAGGAAAATAGGTACCGTCCTTCGGGTCATAAATTGAAAGAGAAGGGTTCCAAGACCAGCACCAAATAATGCAACACTAGGGTCTAGCCCTGTCAACAGAGGTACCAACACGAGCGCACCGAATGCAACGAAAAGCATTTGAGCGCCTTGAATGGCATTTTTCATCTTTATTTCCTTTAGTAGCAACTAAGAGCAGCAATAGCAGAGCCTGCTAAACACAAAATTCGCGGGATCTTATCACCTTAGCAAACGATTGCAATCTGAGCCGGATCAAATAAACAGTAATTGACCAATAACTTAGCTTGATGACTTCAAGGGGCAAAACACATAAATTTGAGCTTTAGTTGCTCCAAATTAGATAGTTGCTTATCATCCGAAGTTGCAATAAAAAACTGACTTTAGGAAAGCTATGCGTCATTTAGTTTTGTTGGCTTTAGCGCTAGTAGGATTACCTGCAGCAGCATTGACCAATGTAGATTTATATCAAACAGAAATTGTGCTCGACCAAAGTGCTGACAATGCAGACGCACAAGCGCGTGTGGACGGGATGAAAGAGATCATCGTCCGAGCTTCCGGTGATCAGGATGCGGTGACTAATCCTGTGGTAAAAAAGGCGCTAAAGCAAAATTCTCAGTACCTTACTCAAATCAGCTATGGGCAACAAAATGGTCAGCAAACACTACGATTAGGCTTTAGTGCGCCACATATTCGTTCTTTGTTGAGTCAGGCTCAACTCCCAATTTGGCCTGCAGCACGCGCCAACCTATTAGTGTGGTTAGTGGAAGAAACTCAGCATGATCGTAATATCAGTTGGGAGCACTCTGATTCACAGGTACTGAATCAGATGCGTATTGAAGCACAAAGACGTGGCTTACCATTGACTGTGCCTGTCGGTGATTTTGATGATATTACAGGTGTAGCTGTCTCTGATTTATGGGGAGGTTTTGCACGCCCAGTAGGTGAGGCAAGTCAACGTTATCCAGTAGATGCTGTATTGGTTGTCAGAGTGCAGGGCAACTCGTTGCGCTGGACTTTATATGATCAAAAACCCGCTACGATAGGCGTTACGCGTCAGGCACCTGTGTCTGGATCTAATGGTGGCGCAGAAGCAGCAATGAAAATGGTTAACCAAATCAGCGACTACTATGCGAAGAAGAGTGCTGTTGTTGTTGCAAGCGAATCTTCTGAAACCATCAAGGTGCGGTTTACTTCACTAGATAATGCTGTCGATTTCTTTACTGTAGAAAATCAGCTCAAGAAGCTAAGCTCTGTGGCATCGTTGGATATTCTGAAAATTCAGGGCAATCAAGTTACATTTAATATCCACTTATTAGCTTCTCAGGCAGAATTTGAACATGAAGTGACACGCATGGGAAAAGTGGTGCAACTAGAAAGTGCAACTGAGTCACAGCCGGTCGTTAAACAACAAGAGCAGAGCGAGCAGCCTGTTGATGCCGTAAATGATGATCTATCAACAGAGTCAAGTGACCTCACTGTTGATGTACCAGAGATTATCCCAGCAGAGCAAGTGCTGGTGTTTGAGTGGCAAGGTGCTCCCACGAGATCCACCATTGACCATACAGAGTCCCCCGAGGGAAAAACTGACACAGCTCTTGATGAAGTCATTGAATAATAAAAAGGTCTGGCAAATGCCAGACCTTTTTATTCGAATCGTTCTTTTTCTTCTTTCTCTACTTTAGACAGACGTTTGAGTTTGAGTCCTAACTCTTTACCTCTTGAACGTGCGTAGAGAATATTGCCGACAAAAGCGGCAGCTGTCAGTACCAGCTCAATGCTCGCTAACCAGCGTTCACCGCCATCCACATAGAGGATGGTAAAGGCATGTAAGAAGTACAACATGAGCACAAAGTTTGCCCACGCATGTGTGTAAGGCTTACCTGCGAGGAGCCCGGGCAGGGGTAATAACAGAGGGATACTCCAAGCAATGGCAAGTGTGGTGCTGCTGATGTGAGGGTGGGGAGATAAACTGAGTTGCCACAGTGCGACCCAGGCAAGTAAACCTAGATTGCCAAACAGTGCAAGAAGTCGAAACAGTTTTGTATGAGATTGCATTGCCTGCATGTGTTATTTGTCCTTCACTTTTAAAGCGGTAGTAGCGAGGCGCCTGCCTAGCGTTTGTGCCAGCTCGTTCTCTTCTTTACTTAATGTGTTGCCATCATGGCTAACGGAGGTAGCTCCATAAGGCGTCCCGCCCGTTTGAGTGGTATGTAAGCTGGGCTCCGAGTAAGGGATCCCTAAAATCATCATGCCATGGTGGAGAAGAGGCAACATCATGGTTTGCAGCGTGGTCTCTTGGCCACCGTGTAAGCTAGAGGAAGAGCTAAATACACAGGCTGGTTTGTCAATCAAGTCACCAGAGACCCATAAAGACGTCGTCTGGTCCCAAAAGTGTTTCAAAGACGCTGACATATTGCCAAACCACACTGGGCTCCCCATGGCTAACCCGTCACAGTTTTTTAGTTCTTTCAAGGTCAATACAGGGTCTTGAGGTGTAATCCTTTCATCAATATCAGCGACGGTTCTAATCAAGGCTTCACAATGAGGGATAGACTCTATCCCCCTAGCGATTTGTCGTGCTAATGCGCGAGTAGAACCGTGTCGACTGTAATAGAGGACGACGATTTGGCAACTCATAGAATATCGAGAACCTGCTCTGGTGGACGGCCATGCTTGGCTTGACCGTTATTGACCACAATTGGTCGTTCAATCAGTTTGGGGTTGTTTGCCATGGCTTCAAAAAGCTGCTCATCTGACGCTTGAGCGAGATTGAGCTCTTTATAGATATCTTCCTTAGTGCGCATCATGGCACGCACTTCAGTCAGGTTAAGCTGGGCGTAGAGTTCTTTCAATTCCGCAACACTAGGTGGGGTTTCTAAGTATTTTACGATTTCAGGTTGGATGTTTTTTTCTTCTAGTAGTGCCAATGTTTGTCGGCTTTTTGAGCAACGTGGATTGTGATAAATCACGACTGACATAATGTTAATCTCCGAATTATAAGTAAGCAGCACTGAGTGCTGCTTGGTCGTTATTGTAGAGCCATAAAACGATCTCGCTGAACCATCAGCTGATCAATACGCGCATCGTAACGTGCTTGCTTGAGACTGCCAAGCTCCGCGAGCTGACTTGCCTGAGTATAATACTGAATAGCCTTATTCCAATTGGCTTTGAGAGCTAAGACCTCGGCTCGCGCAGCAAGGTCTTCGTCACTGCGACCAAGATGAATATTCGCTTCTGAAAGCAGGTGCCAGCCGTTGACATCATTCGGGTTGTCGTGGGTATACCGCTGAAGGACTCTGATGGCTTCTTCATTCTTGTCTTGCTTCATTAACACATTCGCGTAATTGATCGTCAGTACTGAGTTCTTAGGTTTGTCCTTGAGTGCCGCTTGCAACATATTCTCAGCTTGTGATGCTTTTTCCTGCGCTATATACAGGTCAGACATGGCGTCGAGATAGAAGTTATTGTCAGGTTGCAATTTGATGAGTGATTGCAAAATCTCACTGGCTTCGTCCAGTTCATTGTTATCAAGATGAACCAGCGCCCGACCATATTGGAATGAAACTTTGAGATTTTCTGGTGCTTTCTTTTCTGTACGAGAAAACCAATCCATGGCTGATTTCGCACTGATGCCTGCATATCGAGCGACAATACGAGCACGGGCTAAGTTATAATTTAGTGAAGGATCGACACGACGGGCTGGGTAATTCTGCGCTCTTGCACGACTATCGGTAATGCGATCTTCCGGCAATGGGTGAGTCAGCAACATTGGCGGTGGCTTGCTAGCGTATCGATACTCATCGGCTAGGCGACTGAAGAAGCGTGGCATCGCATTAACGTCATATCCCGCTTTGGCTAAGGTATCGATGCCAAATCGGTCTGCTTCTTTTTCGTTGCTGCGTGTGTAATTTATCTGGCCTTGAATGTTTCCCGCAGTAGTGGCGGTAATTGCGGCGATCCCTGCTTCTGGGGCAGCAATAGCCAGCAACAGAGAGCCAGCTAGTGCTGCCATGGTTGCTGGCGAACGTCGTGCTTGCTCTTCCATACTGCGAGCGAGATGGCGCTGAGTCACGTGGGCAATCTCGTGAGCAACGACCGAAGCCAACTCACTTTCGCTTTGGGCATGAAGAAACAGTCCGGTATGTAGAGCGACATACCCACCAAAGAATGCAAATGCATTGATATTGCGGTCACGGATCATAAAGAAGGTAAATGGTGTCTTAACGTCATTGGCGTTAGCGACCAATTGGTGACCTAAGCTATCAATGTACTCATTCAATACTGGATCATTGACGATGGGCTGATTATTACGCAGCATGCGCATATAGGCATCACCGTATTGCAGCTCCTGATCTATGGTCAGTGTACTACTGGCTGCGGTACCAATATCGGGTAGGTCAAGAGTATTGGCGTAGATAGGTGATGGTGCACCAAGAGAAGCCGCTACACATAAGCAGACAATCGAACGCGTACGTTTAAACATATTTTATCGGTGATACTCCGTGATCATTTGGTCTATCCACTCTGTCTGTACCATTTTGTTATACTTATGGCATCAGGACAAGAAGTATAGCTTTTGACACTCGTTAACTGAGATGGTTTCACAGTTGTGAGAAGGGGTAAAGCCTTTAATAAGTGATACCCTTGGCTTTCGTGCTGATGCAAAAGTGTTCCACTGAGACGAGTCATTTCAATGTGAAACTTTTCGGCATCGATGTATTTGCACTGACGCTTGGAAAAAAACACTATACAATATTCTTTCTATGATAAGTATCGGGCTGAAGAATGGAACTGAATCTTTTGGATTTGCGTCAAGAGCGTTGCCCAATGGCGCTACTGTTAGCCAAGCGCCACACTAAGGCGTTGAGTGAGGGGCAGCAAACCAGTATTTATGTCTCTGATTCCAGCTCTTTGTCCGATATAACCTCTTTCCTACTTAAGCAGTCATTTGAATTGGTGTGCGAAGAGTTGGATGGCTATTACTCTTTGCAAGTGACTAAAGGAACCTTGTCGAATGTTTGAAATGGTGAGTCGCTGGTATAAGCGACGCTTTTCTGATCCACACGCTGTAAGCCTAGTGGCAATCCTGCTCTTTGGTTTTATCACGATTTATTTTTTTGGCAATTTGATTGCGCCTTTGCTGGTGGCTATCGTGTTAGCTTACTTGCTTGAATGGCCTGTATCCCAGCTATCACGCCTTGGTATTCCCAGAACCTTGTCCGTTATCTTGGTGATCTTAGGTTTCACCAGTTTGATGCTGGTAGCGGTTTTTGGGTTGGTTCCTACTATCTGGCAGCAGGTCGGTAACCTGATTAATGATATTCCTTCAATGTACACCGGGCTGCAAAAAGTGATAGCTGAGCTTCCGCAGCGTTACCCCGAGCTGGATAATTTTCAGATTGTTGAATCTTTGGTGTCCAATGCAAAGAATCAAGTCATTGTGATGGGGGAAACGGTAGTAAAGGGATCACTGGCATCATTGGTGAGTATTGCGACTTTGGCGGTTTATCTAATTTTGGTGCCGCTATTAGTGTTTTTTCTATTAAAAGACAAACAAGAAATGATTGCGATGGCGAGTGGTGTTTTACCGCGTAACCGCAAGCTGGCGAACAAAGTATGGCATGAGATGAATGAGCAAATCTCGAATTACATTCGCGGTAAGGTGATGGAAATCTTGATTGTCGGTGGGGTGAGTTATGTAACATTTGCCATCTTAGATTTACGTTACTCGGTATTGCTAGCGGTTGCAGTCGGGCTCTCTGTGTTGATCCCTTATATTGGTGCAGCCGCAGTGACCGTGCCTGTTGCTATCGTAGGTTTGTTCCAGTGGGGACTAACGCCACAGTTTTACTGGTTGCTGATTGCCTATGGTATTATTCAAGCACTGGACGGTAATGTCCTTGTCCCAGTTCTTTTCTCTGAAGCGGTAAATTTACATCCCGTTGCCATTATAGTTGCGGTGTTGGTTTTTGGTGGCTTATGGGGGTTCTGGGGAGTCTTTTTCGCTATCCCGTTAGCGACGTTAGTCAAAGCAGTTTGGAATGCGCTACCCAGCAATGATGAGGAAGTGCATTCCTATCCTAGTTGATATGTTTATCAAGCTCATTGCATATACAGCCCTAATGCATTTTGTGCATTAGGGCTTTTTATTTGCGCAAACGGTATATACTTTTTAAAAGATTGTTGTACAAAGTATGAATTTTGTAAGAAATTTCTTAAGTCTGCTGTGGTTAGGGCGATAATAACTAATGACAACATAACAATTACAAAACGAATTAATCTTTGAGGGACACTATGAGATTTAGTCAAAAAATCGTTGCTGCATCATCAGCATTGCTGTTGGTAACCGTGGTATTACTTTCGGTGCAACAACTGAGTACAGTAAAGGATGAAGTCGAGGACTTGGTTGATACCAGCCTCATTGAAATGGTGAAAGGGGTGAAAAATACTGTCACTTCTGAAATGGCAAGCAAGAAATCCCTTGCTCAATCCACCACCGAGGTGATTGAACTCGACCCTCAAAATAAAGCCCGTGTTAAAGATATTCTTGAAAAGCCCAATTTAAAAGGCAGCTTCTTGGCTGTTGGATATGGTTATGAAGTTGATGGTTTTGTTGTAGAAAATGATGACGGTTGGGAAGCAGGCCCTGATTATGATCCACGAGTCCGACCTTGGTACAAAGATGCCAAAGCGCAAGGCAAGCTCGTCGTAACGGCCCCCTATGTGGATGTGTCTTCAAAGAAAGTCATTATTTCTATTGGTACTCCTGTTCGAGATAATGGCCAGTTTACCGCAGCTATGTTCTACGATTTAGAGCTGACAGGTTTAGCCGATTTAGTGAATAGCGCTAACCTATTGGATGCTGGTTACTTGTTTATTATCACCGCTGATGGGACAACCATTGCTCACCCTGATGCCAAAAATAATGGCCAAAACCTTTCTGCCTATTTGCCTGAAGCGAGTATCAAAGAAGGTAATCAACGTATAGAAAAAGAGGGCAAATCCTACCTCGTTCACTTTACGAAAGTGCCAAGTGAAAACTGGTATATCGGTGCGATTGTGGATGAAAGCATTGCATTTGCAGCAATAGACGATATGCGTAGTAGTTCGATCCTTTATGCTGTGATTAGTGTGGTGTTGAGTGTGGTGGTATTGAGCTTCCTGATTAAGTTCCTTATGAAGCCTCTAGGTACACTCAATGAAGCAATCAAGGATGTCGCTTCGGGACAAGGTGATCTGACCAAACGTCTAGACACAAACACGGATAAAGAATTCGCGGAATTGGCTGAAGGCTTTAATACCTTTACCGAAACCTTGCAGAAGCAAATCCAACAGTCGAAAGCTATTGGTGCTGAAATTCTACGTGGTACGGAAATGACGGTTCAGGGCTCTCAAGAATCCGCTGAAGCGATGCGTAGCCAACTGCAAGAACTGGAACAGCTAGCCACTGCAATGAATGAAATGGCTGTGACGGCAACCGAAGTGGCAAATAATGCTCAAGGCGCAGCCGGGGCTGCCAAGGAAGCCGATGAAGCAACTCAGCAAGGTTCTTCTGTGGTGAGCGAGACCACAGTATCAATTGATGCTCTATCTGCTCGCATCGATCAGGCTGTTGAAGAAGTTCAAGGGTTAGAATCTGCGACTGCGAATATTGAAACCATTCTTAAAGTCATCAATGATATTGCCGACCAAACGAATTTACTGGCTTTGAATGCGGCTATCGAAGCAGCGCGTGCTGGTGAGTCTGGTCGAGGCTTTGCGGTTGTTGCAGATGAGGTTCGAACTCTTGCGCAGCGTACTCAGGAATCCACGACAGAGATTCGCAGCATGATCGAGCAGTTGCAAGCCGGAGCAAGCTCCGTGTCTGCGGCTATGCACGAAAGTAAGAACACAGCAGTTGATGCGGTAGATAAAGCACAAGCCGCGGATGAATCTTTACACCGAATCCGTGATGCCATTCAGCGTATTACGGATATGAACATGCAGATAGCTTCTGCAGCAGAAGAGCAAAGCTTAGTGGCGGAAGAGATCAACAGCAACACCGTCAAGATTAAAGATCTCTCCACGCAAGTCGCAGACTCAGCCGAGAATGCCAATATTGCCATGCAAGTTCAGACTGAGAACGTGCGTGAGCAAGACGCCATTTTAAACAAATTTATTGTCTAGAATCCCAACAAAAAACGCCAGCGACTCGCTGGCGTTTTGTTATTAGCTGAATTATTTGTTTTCGTTTAGATAGTCCAGCACGACTTCATGGTGGTTTTTGGTCTTAAACTTATCAAAGACGTGCTCAATCACACCTTCTTCGTTGATAAGGAAGCTGATACGGTGTAGACCGTCGTAGACTTTTCCCATGAATTCACACCCTTGGGAATATTCTAAGACCTAAATTTTGACAATTATTGACAAACTCTATTTTTAACAGTGAGTTAGGGTAATAAATTTTCTTTTTGAACTCTAATTATAGCAGTTGTCATAATTTTTTGTAAATCTGGTTGTTTTTGACGCTTTTCAAAGTGGAAGCTTGTCATAAAAAGTTTAGGCGATGTTATAATATGAAGCTGATTGTCATTGCGACAGAATCGCTCGGTGATCACAAGCATAATTCTGAGCTTGTAACTCATTTGTGGACAGAAACGTGTCAGCGAGTTTTCTAAATTAGTGATTTATGAATTACTTCAAGTATTGCAAACCTCCAATCAAGTGGCCAAACTCACTCAGCCGTTACAGTCCACTATATTTAGTGTCATACAAGAAATAGAGAAAGGCTTCTTGAGCCTCTTAAAGCCTTTCTCTATAGATTAAAAGGACAAAAACAGACCAGCGATTGTTGCACTCATTAAGTTAGATAACGTACCGGCAAGAATGGCATATAAACACAGGCTAGAGATCTCAGAGCGCCTTTCTTTTGCCATACTACCTAAGCCGCCCAACAACATTGCGGCAGCTGAGAAGTTAGCAAAGCCACACAGGGCAAAGGTGATGATAGCGGTAGTACGCTCAGATAGTGGGTTGTCAATTAAGAACTCGGTAAAATTAACGTAGGCAACAAATTCATTAAGCACTAATTTTTGACCAATAAACGTAGCAGCATTAAATGCTTCGTCTAGTGGAATACCAATGATCAAAGCAAGAGGTGAAAACAGGTAGCCAAGAATGAGCTCTAATGACAGTTCAGGTAGACCAACAAGCCCACCGACTAAACCTAGTAGGCCATTTAAAAGAGCAATTAAAGCAATAAATGCTAAAAGCATACCACCCACATTAATCGCCAAAGCTACCCCATTTGATGCTCCCTCAGCGGCTGCATCAATAACATTACTTGGCTTGTGAGCTTCTATTGATTCGCTTACCTCACTATTTTCAAGCTCTGCCTGCAATTCTTCAGGTTTCTTAGTTTCTGGCAATAAGATCTTGGCAAACAACAAGCCACCAGGCGCTGCCATAAATGATGCCGCAATTAAGTACTCCATATTTACACCCATTGCAGCAAATCCCCCGAGTACCGTACCGGCGATAGATGCAAGGCCACCACACATCACTGCGAATAACTCTGACCGACTTAGTTTATTAATATACGGTGCAATGACAAGAGGTGCCTCGGTTTGACCAACAAAGATATTTGCGGTTGCCGACATAGACTCAAATTTACTCGTTCCTAGCAGTTTCTGAAGGCCTCCTCCAAGAAAACGAATGAAGATCTGCATAATGCCAAAATAGTACAAAACGGATACTAAGGCAGAAAAGAATACTATTACTGGCAATACGCGAATGGCAAAGACGAAGCCGCCGCCACCAAATACTTCAAACATCTTGTCACTGGCTAAACCACCAAATAAGAAGCCAATACCATCAGCAGAATAACCAAGAACAGCATTGATTCCATTTGATACATGCTGAAGAAGGTCTTTACCTATGGGCACAAACAGAACGAACGCACCGATTAAAAATTGAATGACAAATGCGCCAAGAACCGTTCTTAGATTTATAGATTTTCGGTTCATAGAAAAGGCATAAGCGATACCGAGTAACGCTAGCATGCCAAGTAGACTAAAGAGGATTTGCATAGAAATTATCCTTGTTCTATCTAATAAAAACGGCGGACTTAAATAGCCTGCCGTTCTATTGGGGTTAGTGATTGATCCAGTGTTCGCAAGCTAGTTCAGCCACCATCATTTCGATATCATATGGCACTGGCTGCGGTATTTTAGAGAGCGTTTTAGCATTAAGTGCGATACGCTCAAGGCTTAGAGTTTGAAGTGCTAGCCCTAAATCCATAATTTCGATTGGGTTGCCATCACCTGCAGATAGATTAACCAAGTTGGCATCAGAGAGAACGAACAACTCTTTATCTTCCCCTGCTATTTGATAGGCTGTTACGTGTGGACGAATACGGTTGATGCCCTGACTCATCTCTTTGAGTTCGGACAAATTAATTTCGCGTTGAAAGTGACCTGCGTTTGCAATAATGGTCTTATCACGCATGAGTTCGAAATGTTCTTTGCGAAGAACATCGTCGCGACCGGTGATCGTCACAACCATGTCCGCATCTGGTAGTGCGTCTTCAAGCGTTGCGGTATAGAAACCTTCCATGTGCGCTTCAAGCTTAGTAAGAGAATTGCTTTCAACTACGGTTACATGAGCCCCCATGCCACGTAGTCGTTGTGCTGTACCAGAGCCGCAGTAACCATAGCCAATTACAACCACTTTCTTACCGTGAAGCATCACGTTTGTGGCTCGCATAATGCCGTCAACAACAGAAGAACCCACCCCAAAGCGATTTTCAATGATGCGCTTAGACATAGTGTCGTTGATGATCAACGTTGACCACTTATCAGATTTGAAGTCTTCACGGAGACGGTTGGCTCCAGTAGTCGTTTCTTCTGTAGCTCCTAGGAGTTTGCCCTTTAGATGCTCAAATTCAGGGTGAGTAAACACAAGTTCATGTAGGTCTGCACCATTATCAGCAATGATATCTGGGTTGAAGCTGAGAACATTTTCACAATAACGTATGTGATCTTCAAATGACTCATTGCGATGAGAAAATACATGAACGCCGTAATCTTTTACGAGTGCTGCTGCGGTTTCATCTTGGGTAGAACCGGGCGAGCCGGTCAAAACGACTTTGGCTCCACCTTTTGTCAAAGCTTCCATCCATACACCGGTTTTAGCTTCTACATGAAGGCAAATGCCGATGGTTAACCCCTTAAATGGTTGTTCTTTCTCTAAGCGTTCGATAAGACTTCGCATAATTGGCATGTGTGCACGCGCCCAGTCAATCCGCTTCGTACCTTCTGGTGCAAGAGTTAGATCTGCTACGTCATAGGTGATATTCGTCATTTCTGTATCCTTTTGTGGAAATTGGTATGGACACAGAATGAGTGAAATTGAGGTTTAGAAAAACAAAGCTACGTGGAAAGATTGTTTTTATAGAGAAACTATAATGTGAGGTGTGCAAAGGAACTCGTGAGCTCTTTTAGTAGTAATGCATTAGAATAGAATGACTATTAGAGGTACCCCGATGAAAAACCTGAACCTAAACTTGGTCACTACCTTTTACACCGTAGTGAAGCATAATTCGTTCTCACAGGCTGCTGATGAATTGGTACTGTCTAAGTCTGTTGTCAGCAAGCAAATACGCCAGTTAGAGAATGAGTTGCAATGTACGCTTATTCAGCGAACAACCAGAACATTATCTTTAACAGAGCAAGGGCAATACCTCTATGAACGATACTCAAAGGTTCTCGATGACATTAAAGAAGCTCATGACGTCATCGACCAACGAAATGACACACTGAGCGGCTCTTTTAGGATACGCCTGCCAATTGTTCTTGAGCACGATTTGAATCTCATGCAAAAGATCAGCTCGTTTGCTCAAATTTATCCCAATGTAGAACTAGAGGTCATGTATGGCTATACACTGGATGACCTTGTTTCAGAGGGTATAGATCTCGCCTTTCATATCGGCGATATGCCCAATAGCAGCTTTCGATGTAGAAAGATTAAGAGCATCGGCACCAAGGTAGTCGCTTCTAGAGACTACTTAGAGATAAATGGAACACCTAATATCCCATCAGACTTAAAAATGCATCGCTGTATGAACTACCGAAGTTGTCTAACAAAGGATAAATGGCGATTTAACTTTGCAGATGAATCGCATGAATTTGTCGAGTTAAATTCAACGATTCGATCGGATTCAGAAGCTATGTTGGTCGAGATGGCTAAAAATGGAGTGGGCATTTCGTGTGCTTTGGAATTTTTAGTCGGTGACTATATTGAACAAGAAGAACTGGTGAATCTACTCACTGAGTATACTTGGTCCACTGAGCTTTATTTTGTCTACCCAAGTGCGGCGATCACCCCCCATAAAGTACGAACATTTATTGACCACATGTTGAAATAATCGCGCCCGTCGTGAAATGACAATTCGCTAGGAGAAACAATAGAGTGATTGGCTCAGCGTAGAATCTTTACCTATTCTATTATGGTGACTGCCGACTAGATCATTAAACAACGATTTATTGACTCTAAAGGCGGATAATATGAATAGGTCAGCTATATACAGTAGTTTGCTATATATCAAACTTGCTTAGCCTGCCCCTACAGATCCATGCTTTACTTATTACTTTGAGACAAAGTAGAACTTTCTTGTTGGCTCAGAGATGCGTTTTAAAGCATGAGTGAAAGTAGGTCGAATGGACATACTTAGACCTTGATACTTATCAAGCTTAACTCATTTTGGGGCACAGGCTTTTCAGGAGAAAAGCCTGTATCAGCAAGCCTCAGCAGTCTGTTTGCTCTGAGAGCCTCAGAGCGTCTTCCAGTTCCACGCCAAGGTAACGAATAGTGTTATCTAGCTTCGAGTGCCCCAGTAAAATCTGTACCGCTCTGATGTTTTTTGTTTTGGCATAGCTCAAGGTTGCTTTAGTACGGCGCATGGAATGAGTGCCATAGTAGCCCGCATTCAATCCAAGTTTTACTGCCCAGTTCCTGATAATCGATCGATAGAATGAGTAGCTGATAGGTTGTCCTTTTCGGCGACCACTTGGAAACAAAAAACTGCTTGCCTCTAAGGATGTCGAGTAGATCCATCGGCTAATACTTTGTTGCGTTCTCGGGGTAATCTCGTAGTGGACGTCGGTGCCAGTTTTTTGCTGGATGCATTGAACCCTTTCATAGATTACACCTTGCGAAGAAACATCATATACATGCAGCCTTAGTAAATCACTTGCCCTTAATTTGCTATCAATGGCTAAGTTCAATAGTACAAGCTGCATTAGGTCGCTTTCAAGCTCTAGCCTAGTTCTAATTCGCCAAATTTCTTCCAACTTGAATGGTCGTTTAATGCCGCTGCATTTTCCTGAAGATAACTTTCTCATGTTGACCTCCTCTTCGATATTATTGGTCAACATAAAGTCTGGCTATAAACTGAAACTGTTCCAGCCTGATAGCCATCGATCACACAGTCGTTCAGGGTGCTCAGAATCATCCGTGGACACAAGCGAGTTAACATAAATACTCTACTATCCCGCTTTGAGATAACTTCTCGTATCTCAAAATGCAATCAGGCACCGCTTTAAGCAGTGTCTGAGATGGAAGGTTTTGGATATTTTCAATCATGGTTTAAGCGCATCAAAAGTTCGTATAGTCGCATAATAACGCCTTCTAAATGCATATATAAATAAAATTAAATCTACCCACGAATACTGCCGTTCATGGGTAAATCTTTATTTTGGGCTAATAAATTCCTATTGAGATGAGTTAGACTTTGAATTTTCTTGTGTATTCTGTCAATGTTTCAGCAGAACGAGCAACTTCCTGACTTGCCGCAAGCAACTGTTGAGAGCTGGCTGAAGTTTCTATCGACACTTCGCTAATGTGCAAAATTCGTTTGTTGATATCTTCACTAACTTGAGCTTGCTCTTCTGATGCAGTTGAAATCTGAGCCATCATGTCGTCAATTTTTGCCATTGCAATATTAATTTCTTCGAAAGCTTCGACTGTTCTTCGAGAAACCGAGCTCGTGGATTCTGCCTGCTCAACACTCTTTTGCATCTTAGACACTGACGTTTTCGCCGCTCCCTGAACCGTAGAGACAATGTCTTGTATATCGGCAGCTGAATCTTGCGTCTTTTGGGCTAACTGTCTTACTTCATCTGCAACTACCGCGAAACCTCTGCCATTCTCACCTGCTCTGGCTGCTTCAATTGCAGCATTAAGTGCCAGCAGGTTTGTTTGTTCAGTGATGGTTTGTATTACTGTAAGTACCTGATCAATCTGGTCAGTACTTTGTACCAGTGCGTCCATATCATGTGCTGTGCTCGTGACATCATTAACCAAAGTGTCAATCGATGCCATACTGTTATTGAGCATAGTTATGCCTTCTTCAGTCTTGTCATGTGCTTCTTTCGATATCAGTGCAGCATTTTCCGTATTATGTGCAACATTATTGACGGTACTGGTCATTTGGTTGATTGCAGTTGCCACCATCTCTGTGTCAGTTTGCTGATTAGCAACCGCTGCGGTGGTTTGCTCAGAGGCAACCGAGGTTTCTTCAGCCGTTGAAGCCAATACCTGACTAGATTCCAGAATCTGGCTAATGAGCGCTTTCAGGTTGGTGGACATATTTCTCAGGGAAGCATATACACTGCCAGATTGTACTTTGCTGTCAAATTGATGGGTTAAGTCACCATTAGCAATTTGTTCTGCTAACTGCATCATTTCCCGAGGCTCTCCGCCAATCGGACGTATAATCATTTTAGGCATGAATACAGAAACCGTAGCGCCCAGGATAAATGCAATCAAAGAGGTTACGATAATGATGGTTAAGTTATTCTCTGTATCCGTTTGCACTTTAGGACCTAGCACATCTTGGTCATTTTTTACGGATAGTTTTACTTTCTCAATATCACCTGCCACCTTTGCTCCAATAACATTTAAGGTGTTGTTGATGAGGTCGTTCCGCTCTTTTATAGTGCTATCGACACTATTAAATGCCTCAAGGTATTGCGAATGACTATCCGTGACTTTCATGAGCAGAGCCCGCCTGACACTGTTTTGAAGGCTGTTATCCAGCTTTTTCAGGAATACTGGTATTTCATCAGAAAGCTCCTGCCGGGCTCTTTGGGCATCCTCCTGGCTATTAGTAACCAGGTATTTGGTAACGTAAAGGCGAGCCAGTAAAAGGTGTTCTTGTAATTGTGCCGCAAAGAATGAAGCTTCTGCGTCGTTGTCATTGTAGGCAGAGACGATAATGTCTGATAGTGCTTGTCGCATGGTCAAACCATTTGGTTCCAATTTCTCCTTTACGATTTGATTTCTTTTTCCAAACAACTGAACCACTTGCTCAAAACCATGCTGGTAGTCATCGACTTCCGAGATGATGCTTTGCACCAAAGCGGCTCTTTGGGGGTTCTGAATTTCTTTTTCTGCTTCTTGCAGGAAATCCACGATTTGGGATTTCCGGTCTTCATATTGCGTGATTGAGTTATCGGATTGCGTGTTAATGTAGTTGAGTACGGCTAATCTCATTGTCAGTATATTAGCCTGAACTCGACCTGCCAAATTGGTATCCCTTGCCAGCCCTCTGTAATCTACAAACCCATCTTGCATTTGGTTAAAGCCTGCAAGGGAGGTAAGAGAGATGACAGACAGTAACAGCAAGATAACACCAAAAGAAATATAGAGTTGTACACTCAGTTTTAGACGACTAAACATAGTGAAATGAACCCTTTTTGAGACTAATTAAATTCAACGTTAGAGAATATAAATAACTCAACAACGCAGTGATGAGTCGCGATTATGAATGGTCAGATTTTGAGAGTAAAGGATTTGAGGAGCCAGCAAGCAGTGAATTGTCATAGCCTAGAGTTAGCTTCTTTATCTTTAAATTCGAGTAACAATTTCACAAGATATTCTGATTTCGGCTTGCGTAAGTTGTATCTACGAAAAACATCGTTTGCGATATCCCACTTGTCTACTTTAGCCAAGTAAGTCAAATAACTTTCCATCACATCAAAGCCTCAGGGCAACTAAGATAAATACAGTTGCCCTGATATAGTCATTTACTTGGTTTATTTAGAAATAGAATTTTAAACCAGAAATACCAGACCATTGTTCAGATTCTCGATAAGTTTTATAGCTAGCACCGAGCTCAAGAGCGAAGTGATCTGTAAAGTTTATTTCACCTGTCAAAGAGAATTTATTCATCGGATCTTTATCAACATGAGAGTAACGATAGCTAGGAGTCAATGTTAAGAAGCTGATAGGGACAAACTTTACGCCAAGGTGAGCAGAGGGACTGTACTCATTAAATTTGCCACTCCCACGTTCTACATCAATTCGATTTATACCCAATGATAGAAATGGGAAAGCACCATTAGCGTAACCGTTAATACCGAGCCCCGCATAATGATCTCGATATTGGGTTTTGCCCGTACTCATTCCTGTAAATTCGGCTTCAAAAAAGACGTGTTTGTTGAGTGTTGTCGTTAACATCGCATATCCACCGACAAGGTCTTGCTCACCTTTTTTAGCGTATGATGAACCCAGATATTGCTCAAGGCCATTATTTTGCCCTGCTTGAACTCCAAAACTAAAACTATTGAAATAATTCGTTTCAGCATTCGCTAAATTAGGCATTGTCAAAATAAACCCTATAAGTATGTTTGCTTTTTTCATTGTTTTCCTTCCTGTTTTTAGGTGTAGGAAAATAATGGTTATCTTATAAATAATCAAACATTATTTTGTTAATATTTTTATATAATTAATGGTATTTTTTAATAATTTGTATTTGTTTTATATATTTATAATTTGTTTTATATAGGTTTAACTTCATCTTGAATATTTATTGAACTTTCTATAAATTCCCTCGGCTTTAATGAAATTAGAGATAGGTTGAATGATTGTATCCAAAGAAAATATAGAAATAGCTTTACGGAACAATGAATTCGAACCTTACTTTCAACCAATCATATCTCTCGATACTGGGAAAGTGGTCAGATGCGAAGTATTGGCAAGGTGGGTTCATCATTCGGGCGTTATCTCTCCAATTCAGTTTTTAAGTGAAGTTCAGTCACTTGGCCTTCTAGAAGAAATGACAAGTCAAATAGTTAAGAAAGCTATTAATTGTTGTTTGCTTTGGACACGTTCTCATGTTTTAAATGATGTCGGTTTTTCTATTAATTATCACTACGAACAACTCATAAACATTGCTCGTGTTGAGCAGTTAATAGTTTTACTGAAT
Organism: Vibrio sp. Isolate24; assembly: GCF_022398215.1. Classification (NCBI taxonomy): domain Bacteria; kingdom Pseudomonadati; phylum Pseudomonadota; class Gammaproteobacteria; order Vibrionales; family Vibrionaceae; genus Vibrio; species Vibrio sp. Isolate24. The sequence goes on along the minus strand of NZ_JAKEUU010000001.1, from coordinate 1,379,927 downwards.
GAGCTTGGTCTCTCTACCTCATTAGTTGAAATAGAGATTACTGAGACACAAGTTATCGAAAACTATACGAAGCTTTCCTCTTCCATCGAGAGATTGAGGAAAGAGGGGATGTCAATTGCTCTTGATGATTTCGGTGTGGGCTCTTCTTCTCTAAGTACGCTAAAAATGCTTCCAATAGATACATTAAAAGTAGACCGTTCGTTTGTTAAAGATATTGAAAGTTGCAAGGTTAGCCGTTCCATATTGGAGGGAGTCTGCGGTATTGCAAGTGCTATTGGTGTCAATCTTGTGGTTGAAGGAGTAGAAACAAAAGAGCAGTTTAACTTTATTGATGAAACCTGCGATTCCGTTGAAGTACAGGGTTATCTATGTGCACCACCTTTGCTATTTGAGGAGTTTTATTACTTTGCCGAAATGATTAACTTAAATAGTCTGCAGTCACTTTCTTTGTTATTTTAGTTAGGATGATTTATATGTTGTTCCGAGTTTGCGTTGTTGCACTTTTCTATGCCCTAGTGTGTGGGTTTGTCAGAGCCGAGGCGAATTATCTCTATCCCCATACATGCGATAGTATCGTATGTAGGAAAACACCTGAACCTAGTTATTCTTTAAATGAATCATCGCCTCTCGTGATTTCAGATGAACCGGCAGAGTTACCTGACAAACTAGCCTTAGCTATCTATGTGACCGCGTTATTCATGCTTGACGAGCGTAATGTTGAGGTTAAAGATTGGAAATCAGAGATAGGGAATAGCGTTGAATAATTGAAGCTACGTTAAAGATAAGGTTGAAGAACCTATACATGAACTTGATGCGTTATAGGCTTTGTTACTTAATTCAGAGAGAAGGTATACCGACCCCATTGAGCTTGATTCTAAAACGATATCATGAGTTTCGGGCATTGAGTAAGTTTCATCAACCTGAGCGTTGTAGCTCTTCAGGTGTAATTTCCCGCCTAACAACTGGTTCAGTCGAAGTGTTCATGGCCCTCTCTAACTGCTATTCAGAGCTATGTTATACTGTTTCCAGTTAGTTGTTTTGTAACGAGGTCTAGGCATGATACTACGATGGAAGGCCAATGTAGCTGATCAGATCGTAGATTAGAGGCTTAGTTCCATCTATTTACGCAACAAGGCTTTGCCTATCTAAAAAGCTATCACTTATGAACCCGATAACATTATAAGAAGCAATAGCATAAACTACTGTCAGTAGGCGATAGCCCATCGATTAGTCTTGTCCGCTCTCAAAAATACGATATTTAAATTTCTTTTTTGAAATTAGAATCCCTATTACAAATATTAGATATATTTGTAAAAAAATCAATCAGTTAGAAGGCGCTCTCTCTCCGTAAGCGCTCCATAAACCCCGCATTTTAATCGCCTAGCGCGAAGAATAAGATCAAGTCTCCAACCGTGAGGAGATTTGAAATGGGAAAACGACACACTAATCAAGAATGGCAAACGCTCATCGAGCAGTCTGAATCGAGTTCATTATCAACGCTTGCATTTTGTAAGCTCAATGCACTCAATCCCTCAACGTTTTATGCTAAGCGCCAGCAACTCAAAAAAGCGGATGTCTCTCAAGGCTTTGTACGAGCAGAGGTCGTCGAAAAGACAACGAAATATCAAGCTCAAATAGCCACCGCTAACATAACACTTCTCATCAATGATGTGGAGCTGAGTATTCCTCAAGGCACGCCCGCTGCCTACCTGGCAGAACTCATTGGAGCGTTGTCATGAAACGCATGCTCAGCGCACCAGAGATTTATCTGTATCGTGAAAGTGTCGACTTTAGGAAGTCCATCAATGGCCTCGCAGCGATTATCGAAAGTGACACCGACTTACCTCTAGGAAGTGGTGCACTGTTCCTGTTCACCAATAAACAGCGTGACAAAATCAAGGTATTGTACTGGGATAAAACAGGCTTTGCTCTTTGGTACAAACGCCTCGAAAAAGCCAAGTACAAGTGGCCATCAAAAGAGAAAAATGAGGTGTTTACTCTGACTCAATTCGAGCTTGATAGACTGCTTTCTGGCTTCACGATTATCGGCCACAAACCCGTGCAAATAAACGATTTTACAATGACTTAATCGATAATGAAGCCTTATCCACCAAGCATTCATGGCATGGTTTTAGTATAATAAATGCCATGAAAAAGACGCCAGATATCAACCCAAAAAGCCAAGATGTTGCCGAGCTACAAGCGATGGTGAAAGCGCTGATGGCGTCAGAAAACCAATGGAAACAAGAGCGCCAGTCGCTACTCGAACAGCTCAAGCTTGCCTTTGACCGTCAGTTCGCTAAACGCTCGGAGGCGCTAAAGCCTTACGATGAATCTCAAGGTGACCTCTTCAACGAAGTGGAATGTGAAGCGGCTAAGGAAGAAGAGATTGAGGTCACGACGACCACCACAACGAAGAAACGTGGTAAACGCAAGCCCCTTCCAAAGACCTTGCCTCGTGAGGTTATCGAACTCGATTTAGATGACAATGAAAAGCAATGTGCGTGTTGCCAACATAGTCTGCATAAAATCGGTGAAGACCGCAGTGAGAAACTTGAGTTCTCACCTGCCGTACTTAAAGTGCTGGAATATGTTCGTCCTAAATATGCTTGTCGTCAGTGCGAGCAAACTCAAGACAACAGCCGTATCGTTCAAAAACCAGCGCCACAGAGCATCATCCCTAAAAGCTTTGCCACAGAAAGCTTGCTGGCCAACATCATCCTTGGCAAATACCAATATGCGATGCCACTTTACCGCCAAGAGTCGCTGTTTACCCAATCGGGTATCGAACTATCACGAACCACAATGGCAAGGTGGATTATCCAAGTCAGTGATAAGTTCGAACCTTTATATGAAGCGCTGAAAGCCCATCTTCTTCAACAAGTGGTGGTTCAAGCGGATGAAACGCCGCTCAATGTCCTCAAAGAAGATAAACAGTGTTATATGTGGCTCTACTGCTCGGGCGCAGACTCGCCCGACGCTGCACTGCCGAATGTGAAGAATATCGCCTTGTACGACTATCAAAACAGTCGCGCGAGGGCATGCCCTGTTGCCTTCTTGGGGGATTACAGTGGTTATCTGCAAACCGATGGCTATGGTGCTTATGACGGTCTTCATCACGTAACCAATGTTGGCTGCTTGGCGCATGCACGGCGAAAGTTCATGGATGCGAAGAAACTTCAAGGTAAAGGTAAGTCAGGCAAAGCAGATAAAGCGCTGGCTAAAATCCAGAAGCTCTATGGAATAGAATCGCGCTTAAAAGGTGCGAGTGTCGAAATACGAAAAGCAGAACGTCAACAGTATGCTAAGCCGATACTGGATGAGCTGTACGAGTGGATGACGACTCAACAAGTGCTAGCGTCTAGCTCGTTGGGCAAGGCGATAAAATACACGCTCGGCCAATGGCCGAAACTTATTCGCTATATCGATGATGGTCATTTATCTATCGATAATAATCGAGCTGAACGTGCAATTAAACCGCTGGTCATTGGCAGGAAGAACTGGTTGTTCTCAAACACACCAAATGGTGCTGATGCGAGCGCGATGCTTTACAGCATCGTCGAGACTGCAAAAGCCAACGGCCTTATCCTCTACGACTACATGGTCAAGTGCATGAAAGAGCTAGCGAAAGCTGACCCTGATATCGATGCACTCCTGCCTTGGAACTTCAAACATTAACAACATCGCCCTGTGGGTTCATGGGGCGCATACCTCTCTCCAACACATGTTTGGTCCTTAAACACCTAACATGCATAAAAACATTTCTAATGAATGAGTATAATGGACTTTAAAGACGATTAAACTAAAGAGAGTTTTTTCCAGTGTTCATTCCTGAAAATTCAGTTTCCACGAAGACATTATTAGTTACTGAGAAAGATAGCGAAGCATATACGCCCATAAGGCCTTGTTCTTCTTTTTCTGAAAAATTGGAACCTAAATTTTGATCCAAACCTTCATTTTGTCCGGATTGAAAGCCAATACTGAGGCTATTAAAGTCATGCATATTTCGGAGCATTCCGATCAGTCATTTCGGGATTATCCGATCACCCATTTCGGTTTAAACCGATCACTGATTCCGCGATTATCCGATCACTTTTAGCCTAACTCCGAAATCGGTGATCGGAATAGCGAAAACCGCGATCGGAATGCCCGAAATCCTTCCTTTTTCTCTTTTAAATCAATAGCTCGCTATTCTTTACTTCTTAAACAAGAACGTAAGGAAGCTACAATGGCCAAAAAGAGAACTCCAATGAACAAGATCAAAGAGGTATTACGCCTTAAGTACGACTGCGGTCTTTCAAATCGCAGCATCGCTTCTTGCCTTAAACTCGGCCCGTCCACCATATCGGAACTCCTTACTCGCTTTAAACAAAGCCAACTTGGCTGGCCTCTGCCTGAAAGTTGTAGCGATACTGATATCACTCAAGCTCTGTATCACGGCAAGAAAGCCAGTCGCGATAAAGTCATGCCAGACTTCACTCAATACGCTGTCGAACTCAGGCGCAAAGGCATGACTAAGATGTTGCTCTGGCAGGAATATCACGAGCAATATCAAGAGCAAGCTTACGCTTACACTCAGTTCTGCGAGCACTTCACTCGCTGGCTTAAAACCCAAAAGCGTAGCATGCGCCAACATCATGTGGCGGGCGATAAGTTGTTTATCGACTACTGTGGCCCGAAGCTTCAGGTGGTCAACCCTGACACTGGCGAGGTGCGCGAAGCTGAAGTGTTCGTGGCGACCTTGGGCGCGTCTAATTACACCTATGTGAAAGCCTTCCCGAGCCAAGGTAAGTCCTACTGGCTAGAGGCGCATGCCAATGCGTTCGAACACTTCGGCGGCGTACCACAGCTCTTGGTTCCCGATAATCTGCGTAGCGCGGTCACCAACCCCAATCGCTATGAGCCGAGACTTAATGACAGCTATCAAAAACTGGCAAATCACTATCAAACAGCCGTGATGCCTGCTCGCCCCTACAAACCGAAAGACAAAGCCAAGGCAGAGAATGCCGTGCTCCTAGTCGAGCGCTGGATCATGATGCGGCTACGACACCAAACCTTCCATACCTTCAAAGAGCTGAACCTTGCTATCCGTGAGCTTATGAATGACTTAAACGAACGTGAGATGAAGCAATATAGTGCGAGTCGCAAAGCGCTGTTCGACAAACTCGATAAACCCGCGTTAAAGCCTCTGCCTAAGCAGCGTTACCTGTATACCGAAACAAAGCGAGCCAAAGTCGGGCTGACTATCACATCGAATATCGCCGTCACTACTACTCGGTTCCCCATCAACTTGTTGGCCACCATGTCGAACTGGAAGCCTCCAACCGTCTGGTGCAAATCTACCATCAAGGTAACTTGGTCGGCCAACACCCACGCAGCCAAAGAGAGCGTGGAAACAGTACTCAATCAGAGCATATGCCGAATAACCATCAACATCAGAAGTGGTCGCCTGGACGCTTACTCAACTGGGGAGCCAATATCGGCCCAGCCACACGAGAAGTCGTTAATAAGATGCTCAGCTCCAAACCTCATCCAGAGCAGTCTTATCGTTCCTGCCTTGGACTGCTCAATCTGAGTAAAACGCATGGTGAATCCCGCTTAGAGCAAGCCTGTAAAGACGCACTGATGCTGACAAAGCCCAATTATACCTTCGTCAACAATCTACTCAAGAACAATCGTGAAGGGCAACTAAGTAAAGACAAAGCGACTACGCCGAACCTTGTTCACAGCAATGTTCGAGGCCCGAACTGTTATCACTAGGAGAAGTGGATATGAACGCACTCAATGACCAACTCAAAAGCCTCCGCTTGAGCCATGCGGCGAAAGCGTTAGAACAGCAACAAGAGCAACTGACCACCTACGCAGAGCTGGACTTCGAGGAAAGGTTAAGCCTACTTCTGGAAAGTGAAATCTTGAATCGCAATCAGAGCAAAATCCAACGCTTAAAACGACAAGCCAAGCTGAGAGTTGATGCTCAGCCGAGCCAACTCATCTACAAGGAGGGGCGAAACCTCAACCGCAAGCAGATGAGCGAACTTCTAACGGGTGGCTATCTGCACAAGCACCAAAACATCTTGATTACAGGCCCAACAGGGGCTGGTAAAACATATCTTGGTTGCGCACTTGCAACCAGCGCCTGCGACCAACAGCAAACCGTCAGGTACTACCGATTAACTCGCTTGCTTGATGACCTAACCGCAGGTCGTCTGGATGGTAGCTATCAGAAACAACTGCAATCGCTGGCTAAGAAAGGCTTACTAATCCTCGACGACTGGGGGATGGAAAAACTGACCCAAGAGCATGCAGGTCACTTGTTAGAGGTGCTTGAAGACCGCTACCAAAACAGCAGCACAATCGTCATCAGTCAGTTACCTGTAAAAGAGTGGTACAACATGATCGGCAACGCTACTGTCGCAGACGCTCTAATGGATCGACTGGTACACAATAGTCATCGAATAGAACTGGGAGGTGAGTCAATGAGAAAACTGGCGCAATCCGATCACTTAGAGTAAAAATAGGAAGAGAGAAAAACGGCAGGATCAGGTGATCGGAATAAACCGAAACGAGCGATCGCAATCACCGAAATACGCAGTTAACGCTGGTATTTTTTCTTCAGCTTTTTTAGCTCTTCTGGATTGTTTTTCTCTAGCTCTTTTTCATATTCATCCATATGTTTTGAGAGCCAAACGTGAACATTTTCCGAATAGAGAGTAAAAGCACCAATAGCTAAACTTAATGCGAATATTATACTTAGAAACAACATCCTAGTCCTCTCATGTGTTGTGCCGACGCGCTAGTTCGTACTAGCTAACAACCCTATCAATTCATCAGTTGTAACTGTTTTTCATGAACCATTTTCGTTTATAACATATACAGCAATACGATACTTGGATTAGTTCTAGTGTAGCAAAACCAGCTTGCCACTAATTGGAAAGAGTATGTAGGCAACTAGCAAGCCGCGACACATTTCCGTGTTAAAGTTATCAAACTACGTCATTTGTCACCTATTGTGTAAATGTAGCTAGATTCGGAGGTTTAATGTTCAGTGCTGCTTATGAAATGCTTGGAGGTGAAAAATGCAAAGCTCAGAGCGTAATCGATAGCCTAAAAATTATTCGTCAAGGGCTTCCTGTTGAAACGCTGGATAGAGGAATGTTAACTCTTGGTCTGACTAAGACAGATTACGCGAAAATTATTGGCGTTAATCTGCGTACTCTCCAGCGAAAAATGAAAGAACCGAACGCAACGCTAAGCCCAACAGCCAGTGAACATGCTCTTATGCTTGCTGATATGGTCAAAGAAGCAGATGAGTATTTTGGTGATCGTGATGCGACATTACGCTGGTTAAATAAACCCAGTTTGGTGTTTGAAAACGAAACACCACTTTCACTCTGTGACACAAAAACCGGTATCATTCTGGTGACAGAAGAGATCAATAAGTTGAAGTACGGATATACGGCTTAACTGGAAACCTACCAATGGTCTGGTCACAAAGCCACTTTTCTGACATAGCAGGGAAAGTTGGTCTGTTTGGTTATGCGATATAGGCTCTTAGACACACAATGATTGGGTACAAGCGTGTTAGTTCCAGCCCATATAGCGTATCTCTGCCTTACAAAGTAGGCTTCATCCGGAAAGAGATGGCCAATGGATCAACATATCAACCTGATCTTTTGAGATAAAAACATCTCAAGAAAAATCACCATACTTGATACGATTTAATGCATCTAAAACGCGTTTTAAATCGCCTTTAAGCACAACTTCTAGCGGAGTTAGACCAGATAGCGCTGGAATTGCGGAAGTTAACCATTCTGCTCTCAAACCAGAGTCCTCAAACACATCCTCCATTTGCTCTTTTAAAGTAGGGTGTTGTGAAAGAATGTACTCTATAGACTTCGACTGGGTATCATCCTCAAGTTCAACTTTGCGTAAAGTCCATGAGCCATCGTTATTGTCGAGCCATTCGATTTGATCGCCTTCTTCCCATTGCAATTCTTCTTGCAGTATTTCTGGAATGTTGAAGAAAGCTTCACCATCACAGGTCTTCTCAATTTTAACTTTCATTGCTGCTTAGAACCTTATTCTATTCACATGGTGATTTTATGACACGCTTACTCTAGTTTAGCAAAAACAGATTGCCACTTATTGGAACGAACATACAACTAGCAAACTAAACATAAGTTACTTAAATTACACTTTTAAATAATTTCTTATACAGACACTTCAAAAGTGAGTTATAGTGAACTTATATATTGAGACGACCCCAATAGTAACAAAAGTACATTAAAAGGCACTTATGAGAAAAGGTAAGATGGTAAAGGCACAACCTATGCCTGATTTGAATACCGAGTTCAGTATGGAAACGCTGGGAGCCGCCATTCGCTCAAAGCGCACCGATAGAGGCTGGCGTATTGATGATCTCGCTTCAAAAGCCAATTTATCTCGTAGGACAATCATGAAGATTGAAAAAGGCGATACTAGCGTCACCTTTGCCAATGTACTTATCCTCATGGATATCTTAGGGCTGTCGTTACGCCTTATCGACTTAAAGCTATTTGTTCGTCCACACAACCAAATAACCTACCAAGACGAAAACAACGTGATAAGCAATGAGGATGGTTGGTATGAGTAAGTTGCAACAATTAGACGTGTTTATCGGTACGAATACCAAAATTGGTCGTTTGATTCTTCCTGTCGGAACAGAAACAGAGTTCTCATTCATCTATGAAGATGAATGGAAACACACTGGTTTCCCGATTTCGCCCCACATCCCTTTCGATGATCGGGCTTCGCCACGTAGTATTGAGAACTACCTCAGAAACCTCCTTCCTGAAGGAGAAGCCTTTGAGGAGATGATACAAAACACCACTATCTCCAAAAGCAACACTTTCGGGCTGATTCGTAAGCTTGGTGCGGAAACATCTGGCGCATTATCTTTTCGAGTTCCAGAATCAGAACCTCAAGAAACTAGTTTTAGATCTGTACCTGATGATGAACTCATAGAACGACTAGAGCGAAATCTAGCGCCATTAGTTTATTGGGACGGTAAGGTTCGCCTTTCGGTTGCTGGTGTGCAAAACAAATTAAACTTACTTAAGCGCGGTGATGAATGGGGGTTTGGCGAAGGAAAATTAAGTTCGAACTACATTCTGAAATTTGAAAGCGGTAGAGCACCGTGTATTGCTGTTAATGAGTTCTTTTGCATGACATTAGCCAAACTAGCAGGTTTGGACGTCGCTCATGTTGAGTTAACTCGCATTGGGAATACTAGGGCGCTGATCATAGAGCGGTTCGATCGTGCCTATATCGAGGCTCGTGATATCGTTCAACGAAAACATGTGATTGATGGCTGTCAGGCAACTGACTTACCTCCAGGTTACAAATACGAGCGTCAGAATGGGGATGAAGGCGATGGCGTATATATGTGTGATGGCGTTTCTTTCCCACGCCTACTGAGCGTCAAAACCATAGACACGGTCATCACTAACCTAAAGCTCACCCAATGGATGCTCTTTAATCTAGTAACGCTAAACTACGATGCTCATGGTAAAAATATTAGCTTCTTCGTCACCCCTAAAGGGCTGGAACTGACCCCTTTTTATGATTTAGTAAACATAGAAGCCATCGCTCAAGAGGGAACAAAACGTAACTCACGAAGTGGTAAATTGTCTGCTGATGAGGGGCGTGCCGCCAGTATCCCTCAATATTTTGCAATGTCGATTGGATATTGGGAAAGTGAGGACTTTCAAAATCCGCCGAAAGGTAACTTCAAACGCCCTATTACCAGCTATGATTTAGCTGAATTCGGCGCTCTACTCGGTTATTCTGGCACCAAAATGGCTTCCATAATGGTAGAAACCGTTGGTGCTATAAAAAATGCCCTGAAGGAAGCGATTGACCTTACCAAAGCTCAAGGAATCGATGATGGGGAACGTGAACACATAGAGCTATGTGTCTCACTCATCCAAACAGAGTGCGAATACTTGCTAGCGCAAGCCGATAGTGTGCCAGAAATGAGTGAGCTTCTTTAGTGGCTAATGCAGAAGCGAGCATTAGCAATTTATAAACCACTTTTGGACAGAAACGAGTTTCGACACATCAATTATTAGAAACCCATGAATTACCACTGACATAGCAAATAGCAATATTTGATGCATCACTGCGTTCAACAATAAACTCAGACCGATAGTTTCCAAGAGCAGATTTCACGACTTACTCAAAGTAGAGACATCGAGCTTGTTCGACAATTGACTTCAAATAAACGCAACGATGAGCCAATAATCTAATTAACCCTGATACTTGTCCAACTTGTTGTAGAGCGTTTTTATACTTATCCCTAAATCCTCCGCGGTTTCTTTTTTGTTACCTTGATTTTCTTCAAGGGTTTTAATGATGGCAGCTTTTTCTATTTTTTCTAGGGTTACACCAGCTGGCACTCTCTCCTCTAATGTTGTACCTGTTTCTAAAGGAGGAGTATCAAAAATGAGGTGTTCATCTTTAATCGTATCGTCCGCCAAAATGAACGCTCGCTCGACACAGTGTTTTAGTTCTCTCACGTTACCAGGCCAAGAATGCGCTGCGATTTTTTCGATCGCTGAGGCTGTAATGGCTTTTGGAGCGGCTTCATTCGCATTCCGGTGAGCGATGAAATGCTTGGCAAGACCGACAATATCACTACCTCGTTCTCTGAGAGGGGGAATATTGATAGGGAAGTGCGCTAATCTAAAATAGAGGTCTTCTCGTAAAAATTGCTCTTCAATAGCCACTTGTGGATCACGGTTTGTGGCGGCGATGATACGGGTGTTGGCAATACAGAGTGTGTTACTGCCGACTGGGCGATACTCGCCTGTTTCAAGTACTCGCAGTAGTTTAACTTGATGTTCAAGGGGCATTTCGGTGACCTCATCAAGAAATAATGTCCCGCCCTCTGCTTGCTTAAAAACACCTTGGTGCGTTCGGTTAGCGCCTGTRAATGCGCCTTTTTCATGACCAAARAGTTCACTGTCGACTAATTCTGGGCTGATGGCGCCGCAGTTAATGGCAATAAAAGGCTGCTCCTTTCTATCACTGGCAAGGTGGATAGTCTGCGCGACGAGCTCTTTACCWGCACCGCTTTCACCAATGATCAATACGTTGGCCTCTGTTTTCGCCACTCGTCTGAGGGTGCGATACAAGTTATGCATTGGCCTTGAGGAGCCGACTAACATTCCAAAYTGGTCYAAGTCGCTTGTGGATATTTTTTTCCCCTCTTCCTGCTTTTCTAGGAAGTATTGACTAAAGTCCGCTAGAGTATCGGCCAAAATTTGGATATCAACTGGCTTTCTATAATGAAAAATGGCGCCGCTTTTCATCATCATGTCTAAATTCTTATTGGGTGCACCGGAGCCGATGATGACCAAATCCAATTCTTCCAAGCCTGTGGCACTGGATAGGGCGACAAAATCATCRTTGGTGAATTGAGATACTTCAACAATAGCGGCATTGGGTTGAAGTCGTTGTAGGCTATCTATCCAGTGTTCGTTGTCATTATTGCTAATCGTGTCAAATCGTGACAACTCTTCCAGAGAGCTTATTTGAGACAATAATTTCTGATCTTTTAATTCTACGAACAGTGTTGGTAATGCCATGATTTAACTCTCTTTCAACAGTAGTGAGAGRGATGATAGCACGAGGYATAAGGAAAGAGAATGTATGGCTTTTCTTTCGCGTTTTTTGTGAATAATAATGATTTKATATTTAAAATGATAGATAAAAATCGGGCAATAATATTATGGTGTGTCACTAACTCGGACGRGRTAAATATTTATATTTTTTACAAAYAYTCCTTGTAAATTATTCATTCTCCATCATYGRAAATWTTAAKRTTATTTTTRKTTTTTYAYATAAYTCCTTKTWATTCAATGRTTTGTRYTTTTGGCAYGCGGTTTGCTYTAATGGTAATGCAAGTACAAAAAAGGAGATAAATGATGAAAAACATTGCAAGTAAAATTCTACTAACAACGGTTATYGCTACTTCTTCTTCTGCAGCGGTTGCAGATAGCATGTGGAARGAAGATACGCTAGATGCTTGGATTGACGGTAAAGCAGAAACGACACTATTACTTAATTCCAAYTTGAACTCTTTTGATATTAACACTTATGTTAAAGACCAGGTTGTAACTTTAACAGGCTCAGTTGAAAATCAGACAGAAAAAGCCCTTGCTGAAGAATTAGTATTAAGCCTTGATGATGTTAAGTYGGTAAAGAATGAACTTACGGTCATCGATAATGAAAAAGATAAAAATAAGGAATCAACCCAGGTCTTAACGGATACCAAAATAACGGCCATTGTTAAGACTCGACTATTAATGAATACGGGAGTCAGTGGTACTGATATCGAAGTGGAAACTAAAGAAAACACTGTGGTATTAAAGGGTTCGGTGACGTCAGATACRGAACATGACCTTGCGCTATCTATTGCTCGTAATACATCCGATGTTGATAAAGTCATTGATAAACTTGAAGTAATTCAATAATAARTTTACCAACAGATATAAGAGAGAACATTATGCTTCGCTGGGCTTTAATATTTTTTATTCTTGCCATCATAGCAGCTTTATTTGGATTTGGTGGTATAGCAGGCGCTGCAGCAACAGTAGCTAAAGTTATGTTTTATATATTTGCTATTTCGTTGCTTGTATCGGTGGTAATGAGTTTAGTTAACAAAGATAAGAGATAAGAGTTAGGAGTTTTTATGAATATAAGCACAGTTATTTTCCGTTTCCTATTGGCAACAGGTTTTGCTTTTACGCTTGCYGCATGTAGTGACGAYGGCCCCCTAGAGCAAGCTGGAGAAAGAGCTGACGAAGCGGTAGAGGAAGCTCAAAATCAGATAGAGGACGGCTGTGAGAACGTGAAAGAGCAACTTGGTACGGAAGATCAGGACTGCTAACAAAARGCATTAACTCACGAATTAATCATCCGAACCTCATAAAAGAATTGAAGCAGGAGCTAGATATGAAAAACATATTTGATGTGCTTAAAGATAGCCATGAGAAGCAACGRCTTTTGATGGATGCGATACTCCAAACATCAGGTGATACTCAGGCTAGGCAAGAATTCTACTCCAGTCTTAAAGAAGAATTAACTAAGCATGCGGTCGCGGAAGAACGCCACTTCTATGCACCTTTAATAGAGAGCGATCAATCCGTTGATATGACTAGGCACGGTATCGCTGAACACCACGGTATTGATAAGGTGCTTGCTCAGCTTGATGACACCGAAATGTCTTCACCAGCTTGGCTCACACTGATGAAGACACTCAAACACAAAGTAGAGCATCATTTAGAAGAAGAAGAGCAGCGTTTCTTTCAAACGGCTGGACGAGTTTTAGACTCAGATCAGAAAGAAACTTTGGCTCGAAAATATGAGCAAGAGATGGCTTGATTCGAAGTGTCACCTAAGCTTGATAGTGAAGCGTAGGTTTTGGTTTAACAACTTGGGCCCATTTATGGGCCCGCTTTTTTAATACACAGAGAAATTAAGGCCTCACTATGTTTATCGTTAAGTACTATATACTCATTGCTATCGCTTGTTTTTCTATAGCAGCATTTGTTCCCAATGTATTATTCAGCTTACTATTGGTTTGGTCAGGGTTATCGATGTCTATTGTTAGTGCCGCTTATATCTTCGAGATGCCATCCATATTTAGAAAAAATAGTGATGGCAAAATAGCTTGGTGGATCCGGTGGGCGTTTATTCCTTTTTTTCTAGGCATTCGTTTATACAATACTTGGGCTATTAAAAGAGATAAAGTCGATCCCATTCAGCGGGTGGGAGAAGGTTTATATGTTTCTCGACGTCTACTCCCCTCCGATTTGTCATTTCTACAATCTCAAAACATAACGTGCATTGTTGATGTCACCGCAGAATTTTCGGGTTTAGAGAGTGCGATGACCAGCGAAGAGTTTCATTACCTCAATACCCCGGTACTCGACCATCAAGCCCCTAAGTTACGCAAGCTTAAACATGCTCTTAATTGGATAGATACTCAGATAAGCCAATCAAGGTCCGTAGTTGTTCATTGTGCACTTGGCCGTGGCCGCTCTGTGTTTGTGGTTGCAGCATACCTGTTAGCGAAAAACCCATCTCTGAGCGTGGAGCAAGTGCTCAAAAATATCAATGATGTAAGAAGCACTGCGCAGTTGAACAAAAAGCAACTAAAGGTGCTGAATGCTATCAGTGATAAGGGACTGCTCAATCTTGAAGACAAATGCTGCCTCATTGCTAACCCTGTTGCAGGTGGAGGCAAATGGCAAACGAGTGAGCAACAGGTTATTCGAGAGCTCACCCGAAAGTTCAATTTAGACATAGTGACCACCAGTAAAGAAGTATCAGCGGAATCTCTAGCCAAACAAGCAAAAGCGCGAAATGCTTCTCATATCATCGTCTCTGGCGGAGATGGCACCGTCAGCGAGGTGGCAAGACAAATCGTGGGGACAGACACGGCACTCGGAATTATCCCATTGGGTACGGCAAATGCTTTATGTCATGTGCTCTATGGTTTTGCGACAAAAGTGTCRCCTGTTGAAAAGGCCTGCGAGGCTATTCTATCYGGCAAGTCTAAGAAAATGGATTTGGCGTACTGTAACGACCAGCCAATACTGCTTATTCTTGGTATTGGGTTTGAAGAGAAGATGATTGATTACGCGCATCGTGAACAGAAAAATAAAAATGGCCAAYTTGCTTACTTATCGGGTTTATTTTCTGCGGTTGTGGCAGGAGAAAGTCAGTGGTTTGAAGTCACTAAGGATGGGGAGCCAGCACGAGAAGCTGAATTACAAAGCTTAGTGGTTGCYAACACGTCGCCTTTCAGCACGGTCCTTGCTCAAGGAGGTAAAGAGCCAAAACCTGATGATGGTCAATTGCATATTACCTATTTAGAAAATACCGCTTCGCTTGGGGAAAGAGCTTTAGCGCTGTCTGATGTGTTGCTTTCAAGCTTAGGTCTTAAAGAACAAGCCTCATTTTTTGACTATGAATCTGCAAAGCAAGTCACAATAGACTCAAATCGACCGATCCACTATGTCATTGATGGAGAAAAGTTCTCCGCTGAATCACTTGAGATAAGCATCAAAAGCCAAGCTTTATCTGTTTGCATTCCATAGTCACTGATGACAGCACCAATCATGAATGAAGGACTTCACCATGGAGATGAATCTCTCTTTCGACATTGAGAAATTTAACCATTTAATTGAGCAAAAGCTGGAGCATTGGCTTGTTGAAACCATCAAGTTGATTCCTAATCTTATTGTTGCGCTCTTTACGTTGTTTGCTTTTATCTTTATCGCCAACCTGGGCGGCCGATTATTTAGGAACTTGAGCAACCGAGTCGTAGATTCAAAGGAAGCGACCAACTTATTAGCATCGATTGTTAAAGTGATCATTATAACCGTTGGTTTTTTTGTYGCGTTAGACTTTGTTGGATTGCAAGGTACGGTTACATCACTCCTAGCAGGGGCGGGTATTTTGGGGCTTGCTATTGGTTTTGCTTTTCAAGATATGACCGAAAACCTGATTTCAGGGATCACGATGAGTATCCGCAAGCCATTTAAAATAGGCGATATTGTCGAATCCAACAGCGTTATGGGGCAAGTTRTTCAAATTAATTTGCGCAATACTCTTGTAGAGACGTTTTCAGGTCAGCACGTTATGATTCCAAATAAAATGGTTTTTCGTAACATATTGACGAACTACAGTCGAAAAGGTCTCAGAAAAATAGAAATTCCTGTCGGTATCTCATACGCGGACTGTCCTAATTTAGCGAGCAAAGTAATAACAGAAGCTATTAATCAAAAACCTTATGTGAGTAACCCCGAAGACACAGCGGTTCATGCTGCCAGTTTCGCCGACAGTAGTATCAATTTGCTGGTATGGTTTTGGATTGATTACCCTGGCGACTTTGGTTACATGGAAGCACAAAATGACAGCATTGTAGCGATTAAGGAATCGCTGTCGGATGCTGGTATCACGATTCCGTTTCCTATTCGAACACTGGACTTTGAGGCGAAAGGAGGAGAAAGCCTATCAAGCATAGTGGCGAATAATGTCGCTAAGATGTAATTGTTCATGAGCAGACGTCACCCGGCCTCTTATAGTGCTAACGGTGTTTGCTTGTGATTGTTAACCTCAGTTTGAGCCAAGCCATTGCCATCACCCTGATTTTCAGTGCTTGTGATGTTAAGCGATGGCTTTTCCGGTTTTYGGCAGTACTCAATTTATTCGATTAAGTAAGATCGGCATGAAACCATGCAAACACCTGTGTTGTGAACGTTTCATCTGAGGGTACTTTGCAATGGGTGATTGATGATTATCCATAATAAACCCTTTGGGCAACATAGCCCCCTAAAAAACGACTAATAGCTTTCGCTTTCATATTCTCACCTTAACTGGTCATTAGAGTCATCACATCTTTTTTAAAATTTCACTAAATAATATATGGTTTCTAATCGAGTTTAGAAAGTCTATGTTTATTATTTTTTGAAAAAGTTACATAAMAACAAGAATATTTTTCACGGCGTTTATTTACCATAATTTAAAAGTGTTTTTATAAGGTAATAAATAGACTAATTTTTGTTCTTTTATTCGGTTTTCAACCGAGTTATGTTAATGTTYTGTTATTTTTAGTATGTTTCAAATRTTTTTTAAAGTTGGCATTTCTTTTGCTCTATATAAATCGATATTTCAATGGAACTTATATTAGGAGAACGAAATGAAAAGCAATGTTGTTACTTTGATTAGCCTTTTTTCTTTAGCAACCTTTAGTACTTTTTCACACGCTGCGGACTCCAACGAGCATGGCGTTTATGTGGGTGCCAACTATGGTTATTTGAAAGTTGATGGGCAAGATGACTTTGATGATGACAGCGATGCTATTCAAGGYTTAATYGGTTACCGYTTTAACCCTTACTTAGCATTAGARGGGGGRTATATTGATTTYGGTAGCTATGGTAATAAYTTAGCTAATACCGAAACAGACGGTTATACMGCTGCTCTAAAAGTTATAGCTCCTATTGCTGAGCGTGTTGATCTTTACGCAAAAGGTGGTCAAATGTGGTACACGACAGACTACAATATTGCGGGCTTTGGGGGCAGTAAAGAAGACGAAGGTGTATTTGCTGGTGCCGGTGTGGGTTTCAAAGTGACAGATCAATTCTTAATCAATGCTGAATATATGTGGTATGACGTAGAACTCAATGCAGAGAACGTTACGAATGGTGCAAGCACAGAAACAGATTTTAACCAAGCATCATTAGGTGTGGAATATCGATTCTAATTCGGTTCACAAGACCGAGTTTAATAAAATGGTGTTAGGCTCTTGATGTGTTTTATAGCAGGGTGGAGCATACTTTGATGGTTTATAATCAAAAGAAAAACTCGTACCCTGTTTTTTGCATGAAGAAAAGTAATAGTAATAAAAAGCGTCAAGCCTATTTGCTTGACGCTTTTTTATTACAGCTGATCGCCTGTTCGCCTAGAAGTGGATAATATCGAACTAAACTATAAATGCTTCGCCATTTCGTCATTTTCCACTTGTAATGCGGCAACCCAGTAAGAAAAGAATGATGACAGCTTTTGGTTGTTAAATGTTCCAATCGCACTTTTCAAATAGGTGATTAATTGTCGATTGCTTTGATACATCTCGTCGTAGCTGCTAATCACAACGGACTGGCTTTCTTGCATTGAATGATTATTTTCTGTTTTKAAATCAAGGACTTTAACCTTGATTTCATTGATCATCGAACGCTCTACTTTTAAAAAACGACTCGCGGCTCTAGAGAGAGTTTGGTGCGTCCTGTATTCAACGAGCTGACAGCATGATTGATAATGCTCTTTRAGAGCGAATAATATTCTATCTATGCTTTGATGGTGCGTTGCATCGAGAGTTCTATTGTGATTTTCCACCCACATATTGTTACTCCTTCTTGTCTTAACCGTGTTTTCCATACCTGTGTAAGATTTGACTGTTCAYTCCATTGACCGTAAGTCATTGATTTTATGACGACACATTTCTACTTCTCTCTTAATTGTTGTTATTTTTTGTCTCAATTCTGGCGCTTGCTTTGATAGTATTGCTATGTCGTCAATGGTTTTTTCTTCTATGCCCGACAAATGTTCCAGATAGAGGCTGTCATTTGCACTTCCTCTCTCTTCCTCTGCTTCAATGCAATATCGTCGAGCATTAATGGTGTAGCTGTCTGGAATGAGCTTGTGCGGTTTTGAAGGTTTTGAGAGCGACTTTAGTTTTAACTCAGCACACTTCTTAAGCGCATATATATCAAAAAGACTTCTTTTTATATCTTTATTATCTACGTTAGATATCGCTTTTTCATAAATAATATTCCCACTTTCTATTAAACTTATAACAGATGAAATGCTTTTATTTTTCATAGTGCCTCATTTAGATTTGTATGTAATAGAAGTAAAGCATGTTACGTGCCAAATAAAATCGCCACTAAGCCCTAGATTATGGAAGAAAGAAAAGCAATTTTGTAAAAGGTACAATCCTCATGGAGAATGAGTGAAAATATTACATGAATGGCACTCTTTTTATTACCGGAAAGCTCYCTAATATCATATGCGRCAAGCTATTTTAAAGTTGGCATGATGTTCGCTTAGCTTAGTGTAAGAAGTGATAGTTAATTTTGAATSATCACTTTATTTTCTCTCATTGGATAAGTTAAGGAGATTATGTATGCCAAATGCAAATACTAAAAAAACTGATTCTAAGCAGCAGGCCGAAGAGATTTATGAAATGGCAGAAGGGGTTGCTTCAGAAGCAATAGAAAATGTGAAAAATACYGTTCAAGACACGCTCGAAGCAGGGTCTGAAACTGTAAAAAATAAAACAGAGCAAGCTGAAAACATGATTAAAGAGCGCCCACTCTTGAGCGTTGGATGCGCCTTTATTGCAGGCTGGGCTATTTCTAAGCTAATCAAATAAGCCTGAATGATGCACGAAGAGGAAAGTTATGCAGTCTAATAATATCAACGACGCACACAATGAGCCTCAACATCGCGAAGAGGAGCTTTTAGAACGAGCGATCGTTCAACTGAGAGGGCTTTTAAAAGACCTAACCGTATTCCAATCTCACACTCAACAATGGTCAATGTCGATTTTTGAGTTGTTTTCTTTGGAGTTGCGTAACACGGTTGCCGCGAGTAAAAAACTCATTGTCATTAAACTCCTCTTCGTTGCATTGCTGCCGATGTTTCTTATTAGCATCGCCGTCGGTGTTGGGGTTATGGGGTACTACTTTACTTTGAACCTTTTAGTCGGTTATAGCGCTTTCATTGCAGCGTTCAGCGTTATCCTTATGCTTTTGATACTCGGCAGCCGATATTRCAAGCAATTTGTGGGTTTTGAATATACYAAAGAGCAGYTTGGGAGGTTGTGTCATGCGATCAATGAAAAAACGACAGCGGAAAATTCTAATGAAAAGGCTTGAGTGTGATAGTAAAGCTCGTCAAGTTGCACTCAGCTTAGGGCTGCTCTACTTCAAAGGAAAAAGCTTTGTACAGCAATCCCCATTTCATGCGGCAGGGTTCGCTGYGCTCGGCATGTTCGTCCTTAGCAAAGTCAAAAATCTCAGGACGCTTTTTTATGGTTATAAGCAAGCACGTCTATTRATTCATTCACTTGATAAATAATTAATAGGTTCTGGCTTAGTTATCAATGTAGTTATTCACTATTAAGTTTAGTGTGACTAAGCCAGAACCGGATCTTAATATCTGAGGAACATAATGAAYGTTAAACAAGAGAATATATTAAAATATAGTTTAATGACCATTGCTCTTATAATAATGTTCATTTTCATATTACATGTTGCCAARCCGTTTTTGTTACCCGTTTTTTTTGGCGCTTTTATTTCTCTTCTATGTRGCCCCTTAGTMAATCGATTAGTGCGTTTTGGCATTCCTCGTGTYATTAATGTTATTGCTGTTTTATTAGGGCTCGTTAGCTTCATTGTTTTGAGTTTAAATCTGTTAAGTGAGCCCGCTCAGCAATGGTGGTCTAAGCTGCCAATGTTAATTCAGAATGTTTCTAATGAAGTCAGTGAAGCGGCTGAAAGTAGTGAGTTAGGTGACAAGGGTGACTTCACTCTCGGTAGCACAGTGGCTAATGATGGGCTCACAAGCAATACCTCATTTTCCATCATTAAATCAGTACTCACTACAACTCCAACGATAGTCACACAATTAATGGTCGCGCTTTTTATGGCGTACTTCATGATGAGTTATGGACGKCAGATATATTCTCAAAGCTTATCTTTGTTCACACGATTTTCCGATAAACGYAAGGTGGTTGAGCTKGTGAAGGTGGTTCAAACCGATCTTTCTCGATATATAAGCTCTATTACGATCATCAATGTGTGCTTAGGAGTGGTTGTTGGCTGTGTATTCTACATGATGGGATTAAAAGACCCGTTTCTGTGGGGAGCATTTGCTGGCTTGATGAACTATATCCCTTATCTTGGGCCAATGGTTTCAGTGACCTGTTTTGCCTTGGTTTCCTTTTTGCAGTTTGAGTCTCTAAGTTACTCATTGACGGTCGCTTCGCTCTTTTTGGCAATCAATCTTATAGAGAGTCAATTGGCGACACCGACTCTACTTGGTAAAAGATTTAGTTTAAACCCCCTAATTTTGTTTGTGTGGTTAGTCTTTTGGGGATGGTTATGGGGAGCGATGGGAATGCTGATGGGAGGGCCGCTGCTGGTACTTATCAATGTTATTNAGAGTCAATTGGCGACACCGACTCTACTTGGTAAAAGATTTAGTTTAAACCCCCTAATTTTGTTTGTGTGGTTAGTCTTTTGGGGATGGTTATGGGGAGCGATGGGAATGCTGATGGGAGGGCCGCTGCTGGTACTTATCAATGTTATTTTAAGTAAAGTAAGTCGTCCGCAGCTTACTACTTAGATAATCATATTGGTGCCATCGTTACAAACCATAAGAATATAACATCTGGTTATATTCTTATGAAAAAAATATATTTTACGATACTTGAATAGAGGGCGAAGAGTTAATATAAATATTGGTGAGGTTAAGTTACCAAAGTAATTAGCCTCTTCATTTTGATTGAATAATTAATGTTGCTTCTTAGGAGGATATTATGAACTCAATTGATCTTACCCCACTATACCGCACAACGATTGGCTTTGATCGAGTCGCTTCATTGCTTAACAGCGCACTAACTTCTGATCCAATCCCTAGCGGTTACCCTCCATACAATATCGAAATGTTGGGTGAGGGCGAATACAGCATCACACTTGCCGTTGCTGGCTTTTCTCAGGACGATATCGATATTCAGGTAGAAAATGGTTTGCTGACTATCAAAGGGAATAAAGAATCTTCCAAGGATGATGATCAAAGCAAAATGCTTTATCAAGGCATTGCTAATCGTTCATTTGAACGACGCTTTAACCTAGCTGAGTATGTAGAAGTGACCGATGCTACCATGAAAGATGGTTTGCTGGCTGTATATCTCAAAAAAGAAATACCGGAGGCGATGAAGCCGAAACGTATCGAGATTCAGTCACATGATAATAATGTCATTGAACATAAGAAATGACCGTAACTTGGGCTGTGCTAGTGCACAGCCCAAATTAGAGTCTGTGTAAAACATATGATGTTTGCAAGGAGGAAAGGATGAATATTTGCCCATCTTGTAAAACTGAAATGATATTAAGAAATGGTGTACAGGTTTGCCCAAGGCATGAAATAGGTGACTGTACATTTGAAGTGTTTGGTACTTCAGACAACAAACCTCACTTTAGGATACAACCAGAACTTAGATATCCGCCTTATGCTTCTGCTACTTACTGTCCTAGGCCTACTCAACATGGTATGAGAAGTTAAAATTTTGAAGCGTTACAGGCGGCACTTATTGTCGCCTATGCGCGTTAATATCCTTCTGCTCAATCCCTTTCTTCTGAACTTATTCTCGCTTTTCTAAATATGCCATCATTGATTGTATTGTTTAGGTAAATCATCCTTTTTAACTGAAGGGCTGTGGTTAATAGATAATATTTATTATGACGATAAAAATTTTTTATTAAAAATAGCCCTTGAAGTCGTATCTAGTGACCTTATTTATTTTACCGAAAGCGAGTCAAAGGCTCGTTGTTTCAGTCAATTGTCTTAACCTGTTTTATTTTTGTATTCAATATAGGAGGTGTTTCAATATGAAAATTCGTCCTTTAAATGACAAGTTACTTGTTGAACGGCAAGAGGTCGAAAATAAATCTGAAGGTGGGATTGTACTTACTTCCCAGTCGGTCAAGAAATCTAACCGAGGCAAAGTGATTGCTGTTGGATTGGGTAAACGTCTAGAAAATGGTGATCGTGCGTCGATGGATATCAAGACTGGTGATCAGATCATCTTCAATGATGGCTACGGTGTTAAAACCGAGAAAATTGATGGGCAAGAGTATTTGATTTTGTCCGAGTCTGATGTGTTAGCAATTGTTGAGTAATGGTTGGTAGTAGTTTTTGAGGAGATAAATCATGGCTGCAAAAGAAGTACTATTTGCAAATGACGCACGTCAAAAAATGCTCAAGGGAGTTAACCTACTGGCAGATGCTGTGAAGGTGACGCTCGGTCCTAAAGGCCGCAATGTTGTTTTAGATAAATCGTTCGGAGCTCCGACAATCACTAAAGATGGCGTATCTGTCGCGAAAGAGATTGAACTAGAAGATAAGTTCGAAAATATGGGCGCGCAGATGGTTAAGCAAGTGGCTTCGAAAGCTAATGATGAAGCTGGTGATGGTACCACGACCGCAACTGTATTGGCGCAAGCGTTTATTAATGAAGGACTGAAAGCGGTTGCCTCTGGCATGAACCCAATGGACTTGAAGCGTGGTATTGATAAAGCGACTGAATCTGCAGTGGCTAAGTTACGTGAAATGTCTAAGCCGTGTAGTGATAAAGAATCCATTACTCAAGTGGGCAGTATTTCCGCGAACAGTGATCGTGCTATTGGTGAGATCATTGCAGAAGCCATGGAAAAAGTAGGTCGTAATGGTGTGATTACGGTTGAAGAAGGGCAGGGCTTAGATAATGAGTTGTCTGTGGTTGAAGGTATGCAGTTCGATCGCGGTTACCTGTCGCCTTACTTCATTACCAACCAAGACAATGGCACAGTTGAGCTCGATAATCCGTATATTTTGTTGGTGGACAAAAAAGTCAGCAACATTCGTGAGTTGCTGCCAGTCCTTGAAGCGGTCTCACAAGCCTCTCGCTCGCTATTAATTATTGCTGAAGATATTGAAGGCGAGGCGCTAGCTACGTTAGTTGTGAACAACATGCGTGGCATTGTTCGTGCTACAGCGGTGAAAGCGCCAGGTTTTGGCGATAACCGTAAAGCGATGATGGAAGACATTGCGATTCTAACGGCAGGTACAGTGATTTCTGAAGAGATTGGGCTTGAGTTAGAAAAGGCAACGCTAGAGCAGTTAGGCTCAGCGAAGAAAGTGACCATCACGAAAGATGCGACCACCATTGTCGGTGGTGCGGCTGATTCAAGTGCTATTTCGGATCGTGTTGCATTAATTGAAAAACAAATCGAAACGACCACTTCTCAATATGATAAAGACAAGCTTCAACAACGTATCGCGAAGCTTTCTGGTGGTGTCGCAGTGATCAAGATCGGTGCGGCAACTGAAGTTGAGATGAAAGAGAAGAAAGATCGTGTTGATGACGCGTTACATGCAACTCGTGCTGCGGTTGAAGAAGGCATTGTTGCCGGTGGTGGTGTTGCCTTGACCAAGATAGCAAAAGAGCTTGCTGAGCTTCAGGGTGATAATGACGATCAAAATATGGGAATACGTGTTGCCATTCGAGCTATGGAAGAACCTCTTCGTCAAATTGCTGTTAATGCCGGAGATGAAGCGTCTGTCGTGGCTAATGCAGTGAAAGACGGTGACTCGACTTATGGCTACAACGCTGCAAGTGGTGAATATGGCAATATGATTGATATGGGTATCCTTGACCCAGCGAAAGTCACTCGCTCTGCCCTGCAGTTTGCTGCCTCAGTCGCGGGTCTGATGATCACGACTGAAGCAATGGTCTCTGATCTTGCTGAAGACAAAGATCTAGAAAACAAGCTGTAAATAGTGATCTAATCACTTTCGCTAATATCAGCGGGCTCTTCGGAGCCTGCTGAAACACCCGTTGGAGGTAAGTGTTATGATTAGTTTGCCAGCGTTTACTTTCTCAGTCTCTGAATCAAACAGTAGAGAGTCGTCATCAACATGGCCGGCTAGTGTGAGCTTTCCCCTTGTTCCTTCTGGGCAAGAGTTTTCTATAATGAACTCATTACCGCAAAAGTCGGCTTTGAGGATCTTAACTTTAACTATTGATCTATCGCAGATAATGAACAGTAAACAAGGTGAGAGAATCATTCATTAGACCATACAGCCAACACTCCGTTGGCTGTATTGTGTAAGCTGCGTTCGTGTTCATTCGTCTAGTCTTGCACTGAAGACGGGTTAAGTAAGGAAAAAGATAATTATGATCAGCCATATTGACCACCTCGTCCTTACCGTATCGAATATTGATGCTTCGGTTGATTTCTATCGCCGGGTATTGCTGATGAAAGAAGTCACTTTTTCTGGTGGCCGTAAAGCGCTGAAGTTTGGTCGCCAGAAAATTAACCTTCAACTATTAGGCCAAGAAACTCGCAACAATGCTCGGGTAGGCTCTGGCGATCTTTGTTTAATCACCAACTGGGCAATCAATGATGTGATTACTCACTTACATCGCCTAGATGTTGAGATAGTGGAGGGGCCAGTCGAAAAATCAGGTGCGACAGGTGCCATTACCTCCATCTACTTTCTCGATCCAGATAGTAATCTGATTGAGGTGAGTACCTACCAATAAGTCTCCGAGCGTGTCGATCAATTATTGACGTGTAAGTCTAGGCATAACGAGCCTTCACGTTGCTGTTTCGCTAATTCCACACACTTTAAAAGGTGAAGAGCAATAAAAATCCCTTGTGTGATGTTCATCTCGTTTATTGTTAAATTTGATAATTGATTAATCACTT
Source organism: Vibrio sp. Isolate24 (assembly GCF_022398215.1). Taxonomy (NCBI): domain Bacteria; kingdom Pseudomonadati; phylum Pseudomonadota; class Gammaproteobacteria; order Vibrionales; family Vibrionaceae; genus Vibrio; species Vibrio sp. Isolate24. Next base: position 1,354,842 of record NZ_JAKEUU010000001.1, on the reverse strand, counting down.
ACTACTTTTTTAGATAACTGCCGAAAATCATAAGGGGCAAGTTTTGAAAAGGTTAAAGGTGGTATTTCTAGTCCAGGTCATCGTAGCATTGACACTGGTGTTACTGGTCTCAGCATTTATTAAGTATCAGAATTTCAAAGAAAATTTACATCAAGAGTTGCTGGTTAATGTGCAAAATACCAGCCAAAGGATGTCGATTAGCTTGCCTAAAGCGGTTTGGGATTTTGACTTGGACACGGCAAAGGTGGCGATGTCGGCAGAACTGGATCTGCCTGAAATTTCAGCCATACAATTAATTGATGCTCAGGACAGCGAATTATTATTCCTAACAAAACAAGGTGAAGGAGACGAAAAAGAGCTTGTGGATGTCACAGATAAGCAAGCGTACACACCGGAAAACAGCCAATCAACCGAGCTCACCTTCATAGACTATGGTGAAGAAAACAAGGTCGGTAAGGTGGTTGTTTACTTCGATACTCATGCGATGGATGCCAAATTGGCTGACTCGCTACGAACCAACATAATTGAGTTGATTATTCTCGATATTATTATTTCCATTGTCATCATTCTGGCTCTGACAATGACGGTACTAAGGCCCATTTCTCAATTGACAGATGTTATTAAAGACTTAGCGTCAGGGGATGGTGATTTAACCAATAAACTGGCTTCGGCTAAATATCGTGAGTTTGATGAAATCACCAATGGGATCAATAGTTTCACTGAGTCTTTAAGAGTTATTGTCCAAGATGTTAATCAATCTTCTGAAGCCTTGGGTGAAAAAGCGTTGGCGAATGGGGCAACGGCAAGAACGAACGCAGAGAAGCTCGAATCACAGAAACATCAGCTTACGACCGTAGCAGCTGCGGCCACTGAGCTTAATCAGTCAGTCGCAACAGTCGCAGACACCGCCTCAGAAACTGCGCAACAAGCCCAAACGGCAACAGGCTTGGCCTCCAGTGTCAACGAGGCAATTGAAAGCTCTGCCAGTGACATCATTAACATGCGTGAAGAAATGAATCATGTGAATGCAGAGATGCACATCTTGATTGAAGAGGGCGAGAAGATTACCACGGTGTTAAACGTCATTAATGATATTTCTGAGCAAACCAATTTGTTAGCACTGAATGCCGCGATTGAGGCAGCGCGTGCTGGTGAACAAGGGCGAGGTTTTGCGGTGGTGGCTGATGAAGTGCGTAATTTAGCTGTGAAAACCAGTGAATCCACGGAGCAAATCCAAAAAAATATCGCTGCGCTGGGGGTGGCTACCAAGTCAGTTGAGGATGAGTTGACTCGTATTGCCACATTACTTGAATCAACCGCGGCTAGAGTCAGTGATTCGCAATCTTCGGTTGGAGAAGTTCAGAGCTTGATTACGATTATTTCCGATCGCAGTGGCCAAATTTCTCAAGCGACGGATGAGCAAAGGATGGCCGTTGAGGAAATCAGTCAGGCAATTGTAGAAGCATCGGAAGCGACAAATGAGGTTTCTTCAGGTGCAACTCAAAATGCCCAAAGAACAGAAGAAGTCTTGAGCTTAAGCCAGAGTATCGCCAGCCATATGGCGAAATTCCGCACTTAGGTTATTTCATAGAGGATATGTTATGAGAAATTTCGTATTACTGGCTTTCACAGCCCTATTTTCAATCACTGGTTATACTGCAACCATCACGGCAGCACAGGATCCTTGGGCACCATTTGTGCAAAAAGACAGTGCGAATCCTGGGGTGTCAGTCGAAATCATTACCGAAGCTTTCAAATCCCAAGGGCATGAGGTTGATTTCAAAATTATGCCTTGGACTCGGGCATTGAATGAAGTGAAAGATGGACGTATCGATGTCCTAGTGGCGACTTGGTTTACCAATGAAAGGACGTCTTACCTGAACTACAGCGATCCTTACTTAGAGAATTCGTTAAAATTCATTAAACGCAAAGGGGATGGGTTTGAATACAATGGCATGGATAGCTTGTCAGGTAAAACCGTGGGTATTATTCGCAATTACGGCTATGGCGATGACTTTTTAAATGCTTCTAATTTCAAAAAACCGGAGGCGAACGATTTGGTTGCCAATGCTAAAAAGCTGATGGCGAAACGAATCGATCTGACTCTGGAAGATGAACTCGTGGCTAAGTCTACGTTGTCTGGGGCTGGCATGAACCTAGACGATTTTGAGTTTACAAGTAATGCCCTTTCTGTGAACCCTTTGCATGTGACATCGGGATTAGCCAATCCGAATAACGCTGAGTATATTGAAGCCTTTAATAAAGGATTGGCAGAGATTAAATCTAACGGTACTTTTGAGAAGATTCTGGAGAAGTACGGTATTAAGTAAAATGAAATTCCTGTCACTAAAAGAACGCCAGCTTCCATGCTGGCGTTTATATTCCTATAGATGATTATGTTATTATTATGTTTTCTTTAATTCTCTTAAGTATAATTTATCAGAGCTCTTCTTAATAGTTCCATCCATAAAATAAGCGGTGATCTCCGATTCAATAAAAGAGAATCCTTCCCCATTCTTTATAAACGTTATCTTGGGTAGCTTACTTATATCATCTAACCTGAAAAATTCATGAGAAGACAGTTGTATATTATGACTGCTACTGAACTTTATATCTAAGTGGTGTATAGGTTTAGGGGGAGTGATCGTTAAAGAGACACTGTTTTCAGAAGCGAATTCAAGTTCCACTGTAGCTTCTCCCCTTGACAAGTAACTCTCAAACATTTGACGTTGCATGAGTTTTCTATGTAGTCGAGCATCGTCACATGAAAATGTATAGCCTGAGAAAAATACTAAAAGTGTGATTATATATTTCATACCTGATCCCTAATCATGACCAGGTATTAGATAGTAAAAATATTAAATATATATTAAGAAGTATACTAATAATAATTAAAGTCAATGCATGTTGTCTCCATATGCAAATGTTTTTAATTGTGTTTTTATCGTATGGAGTAATAAAAGGTAAATAAAATGGTCACATTTGATATAAATAATTCTTCTCTTCAAACTTTGCCAAATGAAGATTATCCATGTTAAAAAAAACACCAATAGCCGTTGCCATATTTGCATCGATGGCCATTTTATCGGGTTGCAATGATTCTGAAACAGAAGTTGAAAATCTAAGTGGTCGATGGACAACCGGAGACTTGCACATCCACTCTATTCAGTCGGATGATGCGCAAAGAAACTTAGAAGACGTATTGAATCACAGCTTTGAGAATTATGGTCTGGACTGGGCTATTTTGACTAACCATTTACGTATGTCTCAACGAGATCACGCCGGAGAAGATATACCAGAAGGACCAATCCCTTTTTCTCTAGGTATGGAAAAATTTGAAGTACCATTTACTCAGTTTTCTCAATTCATGGGTCACTATCCAGGAAAGACGATCTTTTCTGCGTTTGAGTGGGATATGCCGGCGCACGAACATTTTAATATTGCTATTTTAGGAGATGAACCTCAGTCACCTGAGTCGTTAAAAGCCATTCAGCAGTTTGAGTATTACTTTACTGAACAACCAGCTAGCGCCTTCGACCTACAAGATGTGCTCGAATGGGAGGAACAAGGTGATAGAGCAAATAAGACGCACGATGATGCTTTAACTGCATTGGCTTGGTTACAGGAGCATTACCCTACCAGCAGCTTTGGTATGATCAATCACCCATCTCGCTATAACGATAATTATGTTATTTCCGACTTTCGTGAATTCCATGATACAGCACCTGATGTTGTTTTCGCGTTAGAGGGAATGATGGGGGGACAAATGGAACCAGATCGTGGCAGCTATGCTGAACCTTACAATGATAGTAACCTGCCTTACCGCTCTTATGGCGGCGCTGACTTCATCATTGCTGAGGTTGGTGGGCAGTGGGATGCACTATTAGGAGAAGGACGTCGAATTTGGAACTTTGCTAACTCTGATTATCACTTCAAAACCGATCATGGGGAATACAGTAGTGGTTATCGTCCGGGTGAGTATGCCAAAACCCACCTATGGATCCCAGATGCGGCTGAGCAGGGAATTAAGGGTATTCTAGAAGCATTGCGATCAGGTCGATCATTCAGTACCTATGGTGATTTAATTGATGCACTGAGCTTTAACGCCATGCATGATCGAGAAGTGGCCTATATGGGCGGTGATCTTTCAGTCAATCAGGGAGATGAAGTGACAATCACCATCCGCTTCAAAAGCCCTGAAACCAATAATTATGAGGAAGAGGTTGGGAGTAATGAGCCGACGGGGATGAAGCCTGTTGTGCATCATGTCGATTTGATTGCGGGCGATGTTTACCCAAGAGCAAAACCGGGCACTCCGGAATATGATCAAGCGGTTAACCCATCAACGCAAGTAATTGCGCGTTTTACTCAAGATGATTGGACAGTGGATAGCGAAGGTTATGCAACGATGACGTTTAGCTTTACCGCTGAAGAAGACCAATACTTCCGTTTACGCGGCACTAACTTGGCACCTAATACCCCTCATGAAACGGATGAGTTTGGTAATCCACTCCCCGATGAGCATATTGATATTTCGGACCACCAGTCACGGTTTAATGCCATCAACGATCGTAACTATTATGACCTTTGGTTTTATTCAAACCCAATCTTTGTTTCTGTGTCAAAGTGAGCGCTATAGAGCAGGATGTGGCTTGCCACATCCTGCTAATTAGAGACAAAGCCATCAGAAAGCTGACTTATATTCTCTGCGACCAAACAACGCAAAGAAAGTGATAAGGCATAAAGTTAATGGCCCAGTACTCCCTCCAGACTCCGCTTGTTCTGTTTCATATGTCATTGAAGTCAATACCCATCGGTGGTCACTAGGCCATACTTCTGGAGTGTATGGTATTTCGACATGGTCGTTAGCAAATGGGTAATCCGCATTTGGATCCGGACGGCCGCCGATGACAAAGGAATCTTTAACCTTCATTGGGTTAGAGACTGCATCTCGATAATAAATAAAGTCTATGCGATGAGCATCAGCCACACCATAATTACCCCAAGTAACGCCAGGGAAGTTAATTTCTGCTGGGAGATCGTTGTTTAATTCCTTATTGCGGTTCTGACGCGCTACATCATAAGTATCAACATACCCGAGATCATTGAGCATGATGTTAGACATTGGCATGGATGGAATGGCAAGAGGAATACGTTTTCCGCGGAGTGGTTTGTGCGCTTCATAGTCAGCGGCAGCCTGAGTATAGTCGTTATGACTTGGTTCGTTGTAGTCTCCGACAAAGAAAGCAGGGATAGAGTCACCAATCATGGCACTTTCTGAGATAATATTGTCATTGCCTTCTCCCCAGTTATCTGCAGCAGCTGTAACGATTTCTTCTTCGCTCCAACCTTGGTGTGCAGTGTAAGGAACATAATGATTAGCCCAGTCTGGGTCTAACCCTAGGTGTACTTCACCAAAGTAGAAGGGCTTACCATTAGGTAAAAGGACTTCGCAACCTTGTTTATGTTCGGCAACGACCTCTAATTTTGTGACGATACGATAGTTATGACAGCTATGCCATTCTTCCCCAGATTCGGACTCAAGTTGACTCTCAATAAACTCTGGGTCGAGTCCTTCTGTTTCCGGATGCATGTATTCCTGCATGCCAACCACATCAGCGTCGAGTTCTAAGATTGTTCTTATTACTTGTCCCCCACGCCCCATATGTAAACCATTCCAGTTATTGTCATCCCAACCGTAAAGGTCAGTCCGCCATACATTTGCTGACACTACTCGAATTTCATCATGAGATTTTTGAGGCAAGCGATTAACATAGAGTTGAGTATTGAGGTCATAGACAATTTCATACTTCTCAGAAGTTAAACCTGTAAAACGGTAGCCATCTTGGCTAATGCCCAGCTCTATGGCTCCTTCAGTCACTTCCTCTAAGGTATCATCACCGATGAGACCATCGTACGAAATAGTCACATTCTGCATTACTGAATTCGTCGTGGTGGGAAGAAGATCAGGATCAAAGTTGTTTGAAATGCCATCAATGTATTTTGGCAGGCCTTCTACTGTGACTGTTAAAACAGGGCGTTGTTCGACATTGAATGCCACACGTTGGCATTTTTCAGTGGTATAGTCAGACCCTTCTAAACAGGTGAGATAATAGTCTCCGGGAAGCTGAGGCGGCAAAGTGATGTTACCTGATTCCTCCGATAAATATGACCAGCTGCCGTAATTCTCATCTGGCTCAGAGCCATCCTTAAAAACGGCGACCCACTCTACACCTTGGTCCTCTGCTTCTACACCAGTATAGCTAACTGATATTTCATCAAGATTGGTGATTTTTTTATTGTTAATTTCTAGCGTTGTGGCCGCAGCATGGCTTGTGGCCAGCAAAGCTAGGGCAGCGATGCTGAGAGAAAATGACTGATTGTTCAAAATATCCTCCTTGTTATGAAGGTTGGAGAATATAAGTTACAAGTTTAAAAATGATGTTGCTTTTACTACACTTTCATTGGTTATTATTATATTTTTCAATTGTTTATAATTATATTGGGGTGGTTTTTTCTGAAGCTTAGCTCAAGAAAATTTGACGGGCTTGCCTTTCGTTAGCCCTAGTCATCAAGACGCTACTTCACAAACTGGCCAACTCATTGACTTTTGGCATTGCCGTCAACGTGTGTTGGCGGCAATGTATTAAGAGTCTAATGTTTTATTTATATGGTCAATAATGAAAGCAAGTAATCACTTACATTTTTATGTTGGTACCTATACCGACGATCCAAGTCAGAGCCAGGGCATTGCTCAAGTGAGCCTCAACACTTCTTCGGGGGAGCTGACGCGACTTGATGATGCCATGGTGATACGCAACCCCTCTTACCTCACTCACACTTCCTCTGGTCTCTATACATTTTCTGAAGTTTCCCGTTCTGATAGTGCTGTTTTGGTGTTTCAGTCGGATGCTCGCTTTGACGTGTTGGCCATTGAAGGTGACTACCCTTGTCATATTGATGTGGATTGCCAGCAGCGATATGCGGCGGTGGCCAATTATGGATCCGGAAATGTGAATGTCTACATGTTGGATGGTGATGGAAAGCCACTCAAACTTGTCGCGGACCTGTTTGTGGATGGCAAAGGAGCGAACAGTGAACGTCAGCAATCGCCGCACGCTCATCAGGTACAGTTTTTAAATCACACACCTCAGTTGGCTGTGGTCGATTTGGGCAGTGATTCGCTGCATCTCTACGACATTGATACACAAAGTGACCAGTTCCAACTTCATCAAACCGTGTCACTGCCTCCTGGCTGTGGCCCTAGGCATCTGGTGATGAATGGTGATGAAGACATGGCTTACGTTGTATGCGAGCTAGCGGAAACGCTGATTACGCTGACGAAGGAAGGTAACCACTGGCGTATGGTAGACCAGTGCGACTTACTGCCCGGCCAGCCAAAAGGAGAGGCCGCAGCAGCGATCAAGCTGTCTTCTGATGAGCGCTTTATTTACGTTTCTTGTCGTCAGCAGAATGCGATTAGCATTTTCGAGCTGGTGGATGGATTACCTTCGTGGTTAGCGGCGCAAGATTGTCAGGGCCAATTCCCGCGAGACTTTACGTTATCATCTGATGGCAACTGGCTAATTGTCGCCAATCAACATTCTAATAATCTCGCTAGTTACCTGCGTTGCCAATCAACAGGTCTTCTTACTCCAGCCAATTACCAGTGCCAAGTGGATGCACCAGTATGTCTGATTGAGCATTTCGTTTAGAGGCGTGAGAACCTTTCGATAATTTGGTGTTATATCAATCTGGCCCTTCTTTCCCCATTCGTTTGGATGGGGATATTTTTCTAATGGGCTGAACTCTGACGTTTTATTTCATTCATTGTCTCTGCGGATATTGATCTGATTTGCACTGTGAATGCTTTGCGCGTAGTAGTGATCTTTTTGTGAATACCCATCAAAAACTACGTGAATTCCTTAATGTGATTAATGTCACATTTATCTATCTATAGATCGATCGGTTTAGTCAGTTAAAGGCGAGCAAATGACTTATTGCTCAATTGAACTGTTGGTCGGCAGCTATCCCTTATCTTTCATGGCTTTCTTATGTGGCACGTCAACGGTGTTGTGGGTGATAAGTGGCTATTGATCAATGCGTCAATTTCATAAATGGAAGGTTAGTTTCCAAGTTCGACAGATGAGCTTCAATTTCGATCTAAGCATAATGCTCAGAATGTAACATTGTATTTCAAAGTGTAACAATTAAACCATATAAGCAGAGTGGTTTTAACCGGATTGCTTATTTGATAACCCCACACTTTGCTTTGCGATGCTGCACATGCTCAACACATAAACATTCTAATGACTATAACAACCGGCCTTCAGGCATTGCCCTGCAACCGGACAAACATCGAGAAAGTTAATGGAAGCCTCAAGATATAAACGCATCTTGTCGAGGGGAAGTTTGGTGACCGCCATTCTGCTGCTCTCAGGATGTAATTCTGCTTTGCTTGACCCGAAAGGTGCTATTGGTGTCCAGGAAAAAGAGCTGATTATTACCGCTCTTTTGCTGATGTTGATCGTTGTGATCCCAGTGATTCTGATGACGATTTACTTCGCCTACCGATACCGCGCAACTAACACCGACGAAGAGTACGCGCCTGAATGGGCTCACTCGACCAAGATTGAAGTGGTGGTTTGGACGATTCCTATCATCATCATCGCGATTCTTGCCACCATTACATGGCGTTCAACGCACGAACTGGAGCCGTCTAAGCCTCTGGTGAGTGATGTGAAACCCATGACGATTGAAGTGGTGTCACTTGATTGGAAATGGCTGTTCATCTATCCGGAAGAACACATTGCAACGGTTAACTACGTTGCGTTTCCGAAAGATGTTCCGGTCAATTTCAAACTGACGTCAGACAACATTATGAACGCGTTCTTTATCCCACGCCTTGGGACACAGATCTACGCGATGCCGGGCATGGTGACCAAGCTGAACCTGATTGCTAACCATGAAGGCGATTACAAAGGCTTTGCTTCAAACTACAGCGGAAAAGGTTTCTCGCAGATGAAGTTTACTGCGTCCGCTATGCCTGATCGCGCGGCATTCCTGAACTGGGTGCAGAAGGTGAAAGCCAGCCCAGATCGCATCGAAGACTGGGAGCAATTCCGCTCGCTGGCAGCACCAAGTGTCGCTGAGCCAGTCACGCTGTTCTCCAGTGTGCCACCGTTTTTGTTTACTGATGTCGTGACCCAGCATCCTGGTTCAATGAACTGTTTGCCTGAAAACCAAGGACAATCGTAATGTTTGGAAGATTAACTCTCGATTCAATTCCATACCACGAACCCATCATCGTCATCACCTTAGCGATTGTCGCTTTGGTTGGCTTGGCAGTGGTTGTCGCGGTGACCAAAGCAGGGAAATGGCAGTACCTGTGGAACGAATGGTTTACGTCAGTAGACCACAAAAAACTCGGCTTTATGTACATCGCAGTTGCGATGGTGATGCTTGTGCGCGGATTTGCCGACGCCGTCATGATGCGCAGTCAGCAGTTGCTGTCTTCTGCGGGTGAAGCGGGTTACCTGCCGCCTCATCACTATGACCAGATTTTCACCGCGCACGGCGTGATCATGATTTTCTTCGTCGCGATGCCTCTGGTTATCGGTCTGATGAACATCATTGTTCCGTTGCAGATTGGTGCTCGTGATGTTGCCTTTCCGTATCTGAACAACCTCAGTTTCTGGTTGTTTATTGTTGGTGTCATCCTGACCAATATGTCGCTAGGCTTAGGTGAATTTGGTCGTACTGGCTGGTTAGCGTATCCGCCTCTGTCGGGTATTGATGCTAGCCCAGGAGTTGGGGTCGATTATTGGATATGGGCCTTGCAGATATCCGGTGTCGGTACCACGCTGACGGGGGTGAACTTCTTCGCCACTATCCTGCGTATGCGCACTCCGTCTATGCCAATGATGAAGATGCCAGTTTTCACTTGGGCGTCTCTATGTGCCAACATCCTTATCATCATTTCGTTCCCAATCCTGACAGTGACGATTGCATTGCTGACACTGGATCGATACCTCGGATTCCATTTCTTCACCAATGATCTTGGCGGCAATGTGATGATGTACGTCAACTTGATTTGGGCATGGGGCCACCCAGAGGTGTACATCCTGATCCTGCCAATCTTTGGTGTGTTCTCGGAAGTGACCGCGACCTTCTCTCGTAAGAAATTGTTTGGTTACACCTCGCTGGTGTGGGCAACGGTAGTGATTACTATTCTGGCGTTTGTTGTATGGCTGCACCACTTCTTCACTATGGGATCGGGTGCGAACGTTAACGCCTTCTTCGGTATCGCAACCATGATCATTTCCATCCCAACCGGGGTGAAGATTTTCAACTGGTTGTTCACCATGTACAAAGGCCGCATTCGCTTTACCACACCAATGATGTGGACGGTGGGCTTCCTGATCACCTTCTCAGTCGGTGGTATGACTGGCGTACTGATGGCGGTTCCGGGTGCTGACTTTGTTCTTCACAACTCAGTATTCCTGATCGCGCACTTCCATAACGTGATCATCGGTGGTGTGGTGTTTGGTTGTTTTGCGGCAATCACATACTGGTTCCCGAAAGCGACTGGCTTCACGATGAACGAAGCGTGGGGCAAGCGTGCATTCTATCTTTGGATTGTCGGCTTCCTGATGGCTTTCCTACCACTGTACGCACTGGGCTTTATGGGTATGACTCGTCGCTTGAGCCAAGACATTAACCCAGAGTACTTCCCTCTGTTGGCCGTTGCTGCGGCAGGTACTGCTGTGATTGCGATGGGCGTCGTATGCCAGTTCATCCAGATTTACGTCAGTATCCGTGATCGCGAACAGAATCGTGATCTGACAGGTGACCCATGGGGTGGCCGTACGTTTGAGTGGGCGACGTCTTCACCTCCGCCGTTCTACAACTTCGCGCATTTACCAAAAGGCGACGAACTGGACGCATTCTGGTATCAGAAGCAGAGCGGTGAGTTCGACCCAACCAAGGAAGTGGAATACGAACGCATCCATATGCCGAAAAACACGCCGACAGGTATTTATGTGTCTGCTTGGGCACTGGTATTTGGTTTTGCGATGATTTGGTACATCTGGTGGCTGGCAGCAGCGAGTTTCGTCGGCATCATCGTGACTTGTATCCAACACAGCTACAACGATGACGTGGACTACTACGTTGAAGTCGAAGAGATAAAAGCGATTGAAGCTGAGCGCCGTGCTCAGTTTGAAGAAGCAAATAAAAAACCTGTGCAAGATGATAATAAGAAAGACGATCTGGAGGTGACGTATGCAAGCTAACATCGCGTCTCACGCTCATGATCACCACGATACCAGCGGCAACAAGCTGTTCGGTTTCTGGGTTTACCTGATGAGTGACTGCGTACTGTTTGCGACCCTGTTTGCGACCTACGCAGTGCTAGAAAGCGGCTCGATTAGCGGGCCGACAGGTAAAGATATTTTCGAACTGCCATTTGTGTTCGTTGAAACCATGCTGCTGCTGTTCAGTAGTATCACGTTTGGCTTTGGCATGATTGCCATGAAACGCAAAGATGTCGCGGGCTTAAAGCGTTGGTTGCAAGTGACTTTCTTGCTCGGGCTTGGCTTTATCGGCATGGAAGTGTATGAGTTCCATCACTTGATCGCTGAGGGCTATGGCCCACAGGCGAGCGCATTTCTTTCTGCGTTCTTCACGTTGGTGGGCACTCACGGCCTGCACGTGACGTTTGGTCTTATCTGGCTGGCGGTGTGCTATCACCAACTGTCGACGAAAGGTCTTAACGACAATATGGCGATGCGCTTTAACTGCCTGAGCCTGTTCTGGCACTTCCTAGACATTGTTTGGATCTGTGTCTTCACTATCGTTTACTTGTTGGGGGTTATGTAATGGATCAACATCTGGAAACGGGTGCGTCGGATTACGTTAAAGGTTTCGTTGCATCTCTGATTTTGACCGTGATTCCGTTCTACTTTGTGTGGACGCAATCGCTGCCCGACACGACAACATATGTTCTTTTGTTTGGTTGTGCTCTGGTACAAATCTTTGTGCACTTTAAGTACTTCCTGCATATGGAAGTAAAAACTTCCGATGGTCGCTGGAACCTAGTATCACTGATGTTTACTGCTATCGTTGTCTTGATTCTTATCGCTGGCTCGGTGTGGATCATCTACAACATGAACGTCAACATGAAGCTGTAGGCCAGAGTATGCTGAAAAGTTATTTGTCTATTACCAAACCGGGCATCATTTTCGGCAACCTGATATCTGTTGCGGCGGGGTTTTTCCTTGCCGCAAAAACAGAGCACGCAAGTCTGAACTTGTTACTGGCGACACTCGCTGGTGTCGGGCTTGTGATTGCTTCAGGCTGCGTAGTGAACAACATCTTTGACCGAGACATCGACCAAAAGATGAAGCGCACTCAAAATCGTGAAACAGTCAAAGGTAACATCAATATCGATGTTGCTTTTGTCTATGCCTTGGTGATGCTGCTCAGCGGGACCGCCTTGTTGTTTCAGCTCGCCAATCCACTGTCAGCAGTGGTAGTACTTTTGGGCTACGTGTTTTACGTGTTTTTCTACACCATGTGGTACAAGCGTACGTCTGTGTACGGCACGCTGGTGGGTAGCATTTCCGGTGCAGTGCCACCTCTGGTGGGCTATCTGGCGGTAACAAACTACATCAGCCTTGAGGCCATTCTGCTGTTTACCATGTTCTGCTTATGGCAAATGCCGCACTCGTACGCGATTGCGATGTTCCGTATGCAAGATTACCGTGACGCGGGCATTCCAGTTTTGCCAGTGAAAGAAGGCATCAACAAAGCTCATCGCCATATGAAGGCATATGTTGCGGCTTTTGGTGCCGTCTCACTGGCTCTATTCCTATTGGGAGAGGCTGGCTATGAATACCTAGCGGTTGCCGCTGTTGTGTGCTTCATGTGGACGCAGGTGACGTTTCGCAAGGTTGACTACAGCAATTACATTCAATGGTCGAAATCGGTGTTTAAAGTCTCTCTGCTGGTGGTGATGAGCATCAGTGGTGTTCTGGGTCTGGAGCTGATTCCACTACCCATCTAACGAGTTAAGCGCTCCTTCCTGAATCTGCTAAGCCGATAACGGTTTTATGCCTGAGATATCCGATACCGGCATGTTTGTGTAAGCAGAGAAAGGGCGGGGCGCTTTTTTCAATACTCCTAATTATCCTTACCAGCTAGTTTTTCGTCTATGACATTATAATCGGAAACTCTATTATATTTATTTAGGAGCTTATGCGATATTTCAATGTAGGAGGACTTATTGTCATTGGTGAGTGGATAGCATGCCATGTAGCTCTCTATAGAAAAATCGATATCTTGATAGTCAATATCGGTGAGCATTTCTTTTGGAGGTAGTTGCTCAGAATGGTTAGGTATAGTTACTTCTCCAGATGAAGTGAGAATTTTATTATTCTTGGACCAGTTTGCTCCACATATTTCTCCGCTATATGTACCAATTACACACCCTGAGTCTAATTTAACTATATCACAATAACCTTCTTTATCTTCAGATTCATTTCCGTCTTCGTCAACGTATGTATTAGTAAGAGTTTTTTGTACAATTATGTATTTATTATCCGGTGACTTTGATATTGAATCTGAATAGTTATCAACTATAAACCTATTTTCCTTAGGATATATATAAAATTTATCACCATGATAAGAAGTAAATTCTATATTTCCATTTTTAAACTCAAATGTTTCAGCATACAAAAAGTTTGGAAATAATAAGAATAATAAAAAAAGCCTCATAATGAATTTCTCCCTAAGAGTTTTTTATAACGAAGTTGAGGGTGTTTCATCCTTCTATCAACTCCATAAATATCAAGTATCATTCTTTCTCTTTCATCATGGTCTTTGGAATTCCATGATTTAATATCTTGTGAAATGTTAGGGTTCTCTGAAAAGAATTTATTAATTGCATTCGAAATATCAGTAGCGACATAGCTAGGTCTATTTATATGTTGATCTAATGCAGTAGCTAACCCTAGATTAGATCTAAAGATTTCTGATATCTTCATCTTATACTTTGGTAAGTAAATTGACTCAACAAATCTCAATCTTTTTACAAAATCTTCTAATTGCTTTGAGATGAACCTTTCATCTCTCATTGAACAAGCCATGTTTTTTATTGGTAGACAATCTATAGTCTCTTTTTTCTCAAATGAACTTTGATTACACATTTCTCTTAACTTTTGCATCAACTTCCTTCCTTGTAGCTTTTCTCCATTTGAGAAACCTTCATGTTGAAAGTAGGTGCTGTTTTCACTGAAAAACCATCCTTTATTTTCAAATAACTCCACATACGCTTCATAGTTATTTTTTTTAAAATCTACTATTTGATCTGTCAGCTCGCCTTTACCAGTGATCTTAATGGTTTTTTGCATTGCACCTGCTGTAATCAACTCACTATCATAAGATTGTACTGAATCGATCTTGCCTTCATTTGGTGACATCATCTCAATCACTTCTTGTTCATGTTTAGTAACTGGTTGAGAACCAACTTTGACATTATTCCAATAACTTTTAAGCTCATGTAAATGTTTTGTCCCCCAAACGACAGGACCATAGACAGGACCATACTTTCCATTATACCTCGTACATTTAACACTTATATCACAGTTACAAACGTAAAGAGGGCTTGTATTAGCAACAAAAGGCCAATAATGCCAGACACTTTTATCGTCCGGGAGCGTAATCTTGCTTTGTGTGTCTTGCATCCAGGAAAACTTATCCGCTCTTTCTCGTTCATGCTGTGAAAACATGTCGTGATGGTTCATGACCTCACTACGCCAAGGTGACTCTAGGTAGTCCTTTTCAGACACAAAACCTGTCATGTACTTTTCATCCATCACTTCTTTGGCGAGTTGATGAATCATAGAATAGCTATCTTTAGTGACGTCTGTATACCAGTCAGAAGGGTGCTTTGCGATAACGCGCTCAAAGTGTTTACGTTTGTTTTCTAAGTAAACTTTGGCTTCTCTTGGTTTTAATGCCGAGAAATCAATCTCTTCACCTTTGGATAGCTCTTCGAGCAGTTTGCTATAGAACGCATTGGATACGTTCAGAGCGCCATCACTTCCACTGCCATCAATGATGATAAGAGGGCTTTCTTCAGCATTTTTTGGGGCAATTTTTTTTAAGAAAAACTCAGGCGGTTCTTCTACGGAAAACAGCTCTATGTGGACTCGGTTATCTTCTTTCTTGGTGGCGTGGGCATCGTTACTGTACTCGTGAAGCCCCATATAGCCCAGTTCATCCCCCGCTTTCACTTCGATAGCGCCAAAGTCGATATTGAGTGGTAAGGGGAGGCCCAGCGTCACGACACTGCCATCACGTAGCGAGGCGGCATCCTTAGACATCCATTCTGGTTCAGAGACAGGCTCTGGGACCATCACAGAGGTGTCGTTAAGAATATCGAAATCGCTGTCTTTACCCGCAGCAAACCAGACGATTTTGCCTTTCATTTTCTTTTCGCTAGATGAAGGAGAGTCACCTAATTGAACAACGCGGCACTTAATCATCTTATAAGTGTGGCCCCCAATTTCAAACCCTACGGTTTCTTGCTCTTCTGCATGCAAATATTCTAAAACCGTGCCGCTTGACATAGAGACTTTGCTTTCCACTTTCCCTCTTTCAGGAGCACCACCAAGTTTAAACGTTCGCACGTTCCACCCATCATCAACCAACTTATAGCGAGTCGTTAGCGATGAATTAGCCCCAATATCCGATGGTGGAGCAAGATGCATGTAGAGAGAGTACAGTTTAAAGACTTCGTCATCCTTTTCTGGGTTTTTGTATTCATGTTCCAGTAGAACGAAGTTGTTACTGTATTTGAGTTCTTGGTCTTTGTATGTTGTGGTTTGGTAGTCAGGGTGAATACGATACGCGATAATTTTCCCATCCATCATTGCTTGGATTGGTCTTAACCCTTTGCCCCATGGCACCATTTTGGATGTTAAATGAACACCACTGTGCCAACCATAACCTTGCCCTAGAAGGTAGCGCCCGCTTTTGACTTGATCGAACAGTTTAGTGAAATCACTAAGCGTATGATAGGGCTCACCATTTCTTTGTGTTATAGGAAAAACTGCATCCATGAGGTCATACCTTAATCTGAGAAAACGTCATCAAAAACAATGAAAGAAGGACGGTTGAGGTTGTTGGCTTTGGTGTAGACAACAGCGTTAATTTCACCTGAGTTCGTCGCGAAGCCCGATTGACCCGTGACATTAACGATGGTGCCAATCGCCATACCTGAGATGGTTAAAAGCTTATCGTTAGTCTGGGTTAGGATTTCACTGAAGACATCAGGAAGAGATCGAGACATCACTTTCATACCATCTCTGTACCCTTGAACGCCTTCTTGTACTGCCGTCAGAGAGCGAGCCTCGGCTTGGGTTTGAATAAACTCTAAGCGCGTGTCCAACGCGGCAATCAAGTCATCGATAAAGCCACAAAGCTGTTGATTGATTAGAGTCCATAGAACCATCTGAAGGTGCTGTATGGTATTACCTGTACCCAGCAAACGAAGCTTAGCGAGTAACTCAGAAGGTGGCTCCAGAAGATCGGCCTGGAATAGGATGCGCAGGATATCGCCGTTCTTATGTACTTTCTCGAAAAGGAGTTCAAGCAGGGATTCGTACTTTTCTAGTGATTCAAGATCTTCCTGAATATGGAAAAGGGATGAAACGAAAGACTCGGAGAAATCGTTAGAATGGTTTTTGCTGACCACATGGGGTGACAAGATTCGGCTTTGTTCGTAGACCATAGCCTTGAAATCATCATCGCTAAAAGAAGGTGAGAGCAAGATGCCCCAGTCATTGGCAACACCAACTTTGTCCTCCCAAAACGGCGCTCTTCTCCCCGCAACAAAAGTACAAAAGTCATGAGAATCTTCGTAGGTTTCTGTAGGAACATTCACAGGTAGAGTTGCGTTTGGGGTATAGGTGTCTGTGGTCTCTTTTAGCACCAAGATACATTCTTTTAGTGGTAAGCCGCCGACGGTGCCACAACCTGTTGAGTCTAAAACCCCGCCACCAATTGAGCCGCCACCAGATTCTCTGAGTTCAAACGGTGCGTTAGCGTAAGGTTGGCCATTAGGGTATTTGCAAGTGAGATCCAGCGTATAAGTACCTTCCTGATCTTCGGTGACAGATACCGATGGGTTCTGTACACCGCCAAGACACATAGTATTCGCTTTGTTCATCGTCATCTGGTCTGTCAGACGACACACTCCAATGCCTTCCATTGTTACGGTCGGAGAAGCCGAGATAAATTCGGCTTCGGACTCAATCGTTCCAGACGACACGCCTTTTTTGTCACCGCCTGCATCCCCTGTACTGACTGCAAACTTGCTGCCTTTGATAGCGATGCTGTTGCCACCATCCATAGAGACAGTCGTGGTTCCATCGACAAGGTCGGCTGATTTTGCATTGTTACCATATGGAATGGGAACAACGGAAGGACCAACTGTGGTTAAACAAACATCGGGTAATGTGGCATTGGCTTCACCCCCCGATCCTTTATGGACCACGCTTAGCCCATTAGCACAAACTGTAACACCCATGACGCACCCTGAATTCTCATACAAAGATGGGTAATAATATAAAATAAAGCGCACATCAATCTCACCAAAAAACCAGTTAAAATGAATGGTTTAACGTTCTAAATAACTAAAATAAAAAATTTTGGCTGGATGTCTCACAAAAAGGGGGTTTAGCATTGTGAGGGGCGTCAATACTGGGGGGAGCATGACATATAGATAAGTGAATGTTAACGTCTGACTAATACATTTTTAATATATAATTAACCCACCCAAACGAGATGTAAATATGATTACAGCGTTGGCGATCAATAATTATCGTTCGATCCTAAATCTGGTTGTTCCACTAGGCAGATTGAATGTGATCACGGGAGCCAATGGCACTGGCAAATCCAATTTGTATAAAGCACTTCGTTTATTGGCGGATACAGCGCAAGGTGGTGTGGTGTCTGCGCTTGCGACTGAAGGTGGCCTAGATTCAACTTTCTGGGCGGGGCCGGAAAAGATAACCAATGCGATGAAGCGAGGTGAACACGCCGTTGAAGCCACCGTTAGGCAGAAGGTCAAACGTCTCAAGCTTGGCTTTGCGACAGAAGAGTTCAGTTACGCGATTTCTTTAGGTTTGCCAAAACCAACGACATCGATGTTTGGTTTTGACCCAGAGATAAAACGTGAATGTATTTGGAATGGCCCGTTGTATCGACCAGCTAGTGCGTTGATAGACCGAAACGGGCCAGCGATTAAAGCGCGTGAAGGACGAAAATGGCAGGTAATTTCAAGCCATATCGCTACTTATCATAGCTTGTTCGATCAAATTGCCGATCCAATGGCGACGCCTGAGGCGTTTATGCTGCGAGAAACGATTCGTGGCTGGCGCTTTTATGATCATTTCAGAACCGACAAAGACGCCCCCGCAAGACTGCCTCAGCTTGGAACTCGTACTCCGGTTTTGCATCATGATGGCCGCGATCTGGCTGCAGCCTTACAGACCATTATCGAAATTGGTGACAAAGAGGTGCTTTACAAGGCCATCGACTATGCCTTTCCCGGTGCCACTCTCCGCATCGTTAATCAGGCTGATGGCCGATTCTCGTTAGAGTTTTCGCAGCATGGTTTATTAAGGCCATTAAGTGGAGCTGAGTTGTCAGATGGGACTTTACGTTACTTGCTGTGGGTGGCCGCTCTTCTTACGCCTAGACCACCAAGCTTGATGATCCTTAATGAGCCAGAAACCAGCCTTCACCCAGATTTGTTACCTGCTTTAGCTCGTCTAATTTCTCACGCGGCAAAGAATACTCAAGTCTGGGTTGTGTCACATGCGCCTCGCTTGATTGCGGCTTTGGCTGACCACCCTGAATATCATGCAATCCAGTTGGATAAGGAGTTCGGCCAGACGATCATTCCGGATTTAGACCCTCTTTCATCTCCAAATTGGTACTGGCCTGATTCTTAACTAGAAAGACCTCTTTCTATTTCTACTTCACCAACATGGGGCAAATAATGACCAATGTTCCTCTCGCTGAAGGCTATTAATGGCTAAACTCAAAGTCATGTTCAGTGAAAGTGGTCTTTAGGGGAGGGCATAATGACAACCCAGAACATTCAGCACTTTTTTCATCCTGAGTCCGGCAGCTTGAGTTATGTGGTGGCAGATTCGGACACTAATGAGGCGATAGTGATTGATCCCGTTGCTGATTACGATGAGGAAAACTGTAAGATCAGCTTTGAATCCGCGCAGCAGATTATTGAGCACGTTAAACAAAATCAACTTCATGTCACCGCGATTCTTGAAACACATATTCATGCTGATCATTTGTCGGGTTCGTTCTATCTCAGTAAAGTACTACAAGCGCCTATCTACATTTCTGATCATGTCAAAGAGGTATACGCTAGCTGCAAGGATGATCTGTCACTTACCGATCTTTATCATTTTGAGCACTTCCTGTTGGAAAATGAACAACTGGATTTTGGCCATTCACATATAGAAGTATTAGAAACTCCCGGCCATCCACCATCTGATCTTACCTTTAAAATTGGTGATGCATTATTCGTGGGTGATTCACATCTTCATTCTGGAGAAGGGGATTTGGCTAAAGATAGCGACCCGACATTTGAGTCATTATCTAAGATATATGAACTCAAAGACTCGACCAAAGTGTACCTGTGTCATAATGAACCAAGCAGCCCGGATGAGTTGGTTTATAAGACGACACTTGGTGATGAATTGCGCGATCAGGGCTCTGTTCATCAGCCTAGCAGCAGAAACCCAAAGCTGCCGACCCCGAAGCTGGTAAGCTCCGCGCTAGAATATAACCTTACAGCGATGAGGCCACATACGTAGATGGAATTGCCACCACTGCGCAGGCCAGTGTTTGATGAGCTCTTAATGAATTTGTTGGTGAAATTCCGCTTATGGCGCTATAGCCGATGAACTGTGCGGTATTTTAAAAGGGGACGCTTGTCCCCTTTTTTATCAATTATTGTTTGAGTCCGCGCTCAACGTAATCGTAAACGTACTGCCTTGATTCGGTTCAGACATCAGTTGAATGTTGCCACCTAAGTTATCAACCATGGCTGCGGAAAGTGATAGGCCCAGTCCATAGCCTTCAATATTGCTGCGACTCGTATCAACGCGGTAGAGCCGCTCGAAAATCAAATCCTGATACTGTTTGTCGATACCAATACCTGTATCTGAGACAAGAATCTGAACATGATGATCACTGGTTGTATCGGCTTTTAGACTAACTTTTCCGCCTGTTTCGGTGTATTTAATTGCATTATCGACCAAGTTCACCAGCGCCTGTGTGAGTTTTTCTGGGTCTGACTGAATGATGAGATTGTCATCAGCCATTGCCTGCAATTGAATCTGTTTGTCATCCGCCACGTCTTCATACCAGCTCACAACGGTTTTCAGCACCTCAGAGACATTGGTTGAGGTGCTTTGTTGCTGACGCTTACCGGTGACCTCATCATTGAGCTTCATTAGAGCGGTCAGCATATTG
Organism: Vibrio sp. Isolate24; assembly: GCF_022398215.1. Classification (NCBI taxonomy): domain Bacteria; kingdom Pseudomonadati; phylum Pseudomonadota; class Gammaproteobacteria; order Vibrionales; family Vibrionaceae; genus Vibrio; species Vibrio sp. Isolate24. The sequence continues at coordinate 1,334,271 of NZ_JAKEUU010000001.1, read as the reverse complement.
CTGGCCTGCATTGCATATTCAGCGCAATCAGATAAAGCGTGCTCCATCTGCTGGGTGTCTTTGCTGTCTAACAGCGCGGATTGTGAAGAGAGCGTAATCCGTGACAAGGGAGTGCGGATATCATGAGCAATGGCATCGACGGTCGTATTGAGTGTAGTGGTGACATGGTGTAGTCGGGCGATAGCGTCATGCACGCTGGCACTGATGACGCTCAGCCCTTGCGGTGTGGCGGCTGGTTTGTCCGTCATCTCTAACTTGCCTTGGCTGAGCTTATCCAGCGAATCTCCTAGCGTAACCAGTGGTGACATCGCGCTGCGAATAATGCGGTGAGTGAACAAAGTAGTGATAGCAACCAACACAATTAAGGCGTACAAAGTCATCAGCCATTGTTTGTAGGCGATGGCGTAACGCGGTTGATTGTCGAGAACTAACCAAAAATCCAGCGTTTCTCCTTCAATCTTCAGCGACATATATGGGTTAATAATGAAAGCCGTGAACCAAGATTTATCATCTGTGACGTAATCATTGAGTTGGATGCCTGATGGCAAGTTGTTATCACCGGCGACAAAGTTGAGGCTGGCCGCAGGCTCTTTCGAAATAGAAAAGGCTGCGATATTGTTTTCAATCAGGCGATGCGGATTGGCAGTCATGACGTGAATCAGTTGATCGGCTGAATCGTAGGTAAGAATACGCTGGTATTCAGTGGCCATTGAGTTGAGGATTTTCTTTTCGGTGCGGTATAAATCGAAGAAGAACATCACTCCAACCACTATTTCAACCAGTATCAGGCACAGCAATAAGATCGCCATAAACCGCATCAGTAGTGTGTTGCGTGCCTTAGCCAGTGCCTGCTCAATGTTGTGACTTGAGGACATAGCCAACCCCTCTGAGTGTATGAATTAATGGGGTATCAAAGCCTTTGTCCACTTTGCTGCGTAAACGACACACCAGTACATCCACCACATTGGTCTGCGGATCAAACTGATGGCCCCAGACTTGCTCAAGAATGGCGGTTTTTGAAATGACGGTTTCAGGGTTTTCCAGCATCAGCTTGATCAACATGAATTCTCGTTGATTGAGTTGAATCGAGGCGCCATTTCTTTCAAGTGAGTGTTTGAGTAGGTCCAGCGATAGCTCACTGTAGCTCAATTGATAACTTTGCGCAGGGTTCTGTTGACCTCGGCGGGCCAGTGACTGACAGCGAGCCAGCAGTTCCGGAAAAGCGAACGGCTTAACCAGATAATCATCCGCACCCGATTGCAGCCCTTTGACTCTTTCATCTACAGAGTGTTTTGCGCTCAGGATGAGAACCGGTGTTGCATGGCCTTCTCCTCTTAGTTGAGCCAAGACTTCAAAGCCATCTTTTTGTGGCAGCATGATGTCGAGCACAATCACATCGTAAGATTCGCTGATGGCTTCATGCAATCCGTCAACGCCATTGGTGGCGTGCGTTATTGTACAGCCTTCCTGCTGAAAGCCATTGATAAGAAAGCGTGCTATGTGGGTGTCATCTTCAATCAAAAGTATTTTCATCAGCTGTCCATTTCCTTACTCTCCCTAAACAGTCCTTCATACTCTACCAACAACCTTTCATGAATTTAACCAAGATTACAGCTTTGTAATGATTGGGAAAGTCTTCAGTAATAGAGCCTTAGTTAGGATGTACCTGTCGAATCAAACAAGGTCTACCTTACAGGAGTGAACATGAAAACTATCAAACTTAGCGTACTAGCAGCGTCTCTTGGCTTCCTTTCAATGTCTTTCAATGCGTCAGCCGCAGATAAAGGCCACACCGTATCAGTGACGCAAATTTCGTCTCAGTCCGCTTTCAGTCTGGCAAAAGAAGCCGTTAATCAATGTGAAGCGAAAGGCTACAAAGTATCAGCGACAGTGGTTGACCTGTCAGGCAATGTACTGGCTCAACTCCGTTCAGATGGTGCAGGCATCCACACCTTAGACAGTTCACGCAAGAAAGCCTTTACTGTGACCAGCATGAAACAGCCGTCAGGCAACCTGATGAAGCTGATCGCTGACCAGCCAATTATGCAGCCTTTGCAAAATATGGATGACAACTTGCTGTTCTTAGCGGGTGGTGTTTCTGTTCAGCTTGATGGCAACCTAATCGGTGCAGTTGGTGTAGGTGGAGCACCGGGTGGTCACCTAGATGTGGAATGCGCTGATGCCGCAATCAAAAAAGTGTTCTAATTTGAGTTAACCACTGCCTTTGAGTGAACTCAATTCCCCGACCAGAGACACTGGTCGGGGTTTGTTTGTATCTGAAGGTTAAGCATGAATCTGTTGGATTTTAAACTGCTCACACTGATTGAACTGGGCAAACTCCGACAGCTCTTGTTCGAGGGCAGAGTGAAAGTCATCTCGCTTTCTCAGTGTGGGTTCGATATGTAAGCTTAGCGCCTGAAGTGTCGAGGTTGGCTTGTCTACTTTGCAATCAACACGAGCGACTAACTTTCCATCCCACATGACAGGTAGGCAGAAGTAACCAAACTGGCGTTTATCCGCTGGCACATAGCACTCAAGCAAATAATCGAAGTTGAAAATTTTCTGAGCACGTTTTCTCTGGATCAGTAGATTATCAAACGGAGAGAGTATTTTGGCCTTCTGGCGATTGAGGCGCTTACCGAGCAAATCCAACGCGCCGTGGAACGTGTAATAGGTATGGCCGTCGACCTTAAAAGGGAAAATTTCACCTTGTTGGCACAATTGCTTCATCGTGTTGCTGACCAGCTGCTTAGTGTTTTTGAGTAGGTAATTGATTTCCGACAGATGACCAAAACCATGCGCTCTGAGGTAATTCATCACTAGATAACGCCCATATTCTTCATCGCTTGGCATTGTGGTATCTATTCCTGGCGGCAGGACTCGTTCTGTCAGGTCATACACTTTATGGAAGTTGCGCCTCTCAGTGATCATTAGATCACCTTGCATGTAGAGATTCTCCAACGCCTGCTTCGTGGGTTTGGTTCCCCAGCCCTGTTTTTTGACGCCCGCAGACTCAAAGTCTTTTGCCATTAATGGCCCTTCGTGCTCAATTCGACTCATGATGTCATTCATCAACTGGTTGTCGCGGCGATACCAATGATTCTGGTCTCCGGATTTTATGGCCTGTTTACGTGGCAGAGTGAAGCGATAATCTCGCATGGGTAAATAAGCGGCGGCATGAGACCAGTATTCAAACACAGAACGATTTTTTACCAGCTTATCGAGGTGATTGGGTTGATACTTTGAATTGCGGCTCCACAAGGTATGATGGTGGGCGCGCTGGACGACCGAGATAGTGTCGATTTGCACATAACCGATACGCTCAAATGTTGAAAGCGTGTTCTGTAACGCGCCGCCTGATTTTGGGCTTTGTGGCAAACCTTGAGAGAGTAGCGCGAGCTTTTGAGCCTGCGCAATTGAGAGTGTTTCCATACTGAAGTGAATCCTGTATCTACCCCGTCAGGGTATGAATGCCTGTATAATTAGCAGTGTAATCTCGATACACCAGTGTAATGAAAACGCCTGAATTATTCGTTGGGAAAGATCGAATTATGAGGGAAAGAATAAAAAGCCCCAGCGTGATGCTAGGGCTGAATTAGGTTTATTCACCGAGTGCTTTTTTCGCCAAACGCGCGGCGGCGTGTTTATGTCGGTTGAGAAGTTGATGCAAGTCGACACCAATCACTTCACTATTGAGAACGCGCCAGTGGCCCGCGACCATAACTCGATCTGCTTGCTGTGCGCCACATAAGATCAGAGCGGCTAACGGATCGTGACTGCCAGAAAAACGTATGTCATCGAGCTTGAACATAGCAAGATCGGCTTGTTTTCCGACGGCCAGCTCACCGATGTCGCTACGCCCCATGGCACGAGCAGAGCCTTGTGTTGCCCAGCGAAGGGCGTCGAAATGGGTGACATTGGCTGAGCCGTATTGTAATCGTTGCAAGTACATCGCCATGCGAACTTCGGCAATCATGTTGGAGCCGTCGTTGGATGCCGAACCGTCGACACCTAAACCCACTTTGACGCCAGCGGCTTCCAAATCGTTGTTTTTGCAGATCCCCGATGCCAACATCATGTTCGATGTCGGACAATGGCTGATCCCCACGCCTGCTTCGCCAAGACGGCGAATCTCTTCTTGATTGAAATGAATACCGTGTGCCAGCCAGGTTCTATTATTTAGCCAACCAACGTCTTTAAGGTAATCTACGGGTCTCAGGCCGAATTTCTCCAAACAGAAATCTTCTTCGTCGAGTGTTTCACACAAATGCGTGTGCATCATGACGTTTTCTTGCGCGGCAATGTAGGCAGTTTCCTTCATCAGATCTGTTGTCACTGAGAAAGGTGAACATGGCGCAAGGGCGATTTGCGTCATGGCGCCATCGTGATGCTGGTGGTACTGGCGAATCAAGCGCTGGCTATCATCGACAATTGCTTGTTCCGTCTGAATGGTGTGACGAGGCGGAAGGCCTCCGTCATCTTCACCAAGGCTCATTGAACCGCGGGTAAAGATGGCTCGTACGCCGAGTTTCTGCGCCGCTTCAACCTGAAGAACAATCGCATGTTCGAGTCCGTTTGGCAGTAGGTAGTGATGATCGGATGCCGTGGTGCAGCCAGATAGCATCAGTTCCACCAGTGCCAGTTCAGTCGCGACACTCATCATCTCTTCGTCGAGATTCGCCCACACTGGGTACAGGCTTTGCAGCCAGTGGAACAGTTCTTTGTTCAAGGCATCAGGATAGGCGCGAGTCAGGGTCTGGTAGAAGTGATGGTGGGCATTGATTAAACCGGGGGTCACCACATGATGTGAGGCGTCGACGACGTAATCTATCTGATGAGATGGCGTCTCATTTTTTGCAATAAGTTCGACAATCTTGTTTCCCTGCACCACCAAGCCGCCTTGCGCGTCTTGATGATTTGCAGTGTAAATTGCCAGTGGATTCTTAATCCAGATGGTTTCCATTCATAGTAATCCTTAGCCATCTCAGCCATTTCAGGGGAGAGGGTCTTGCTCGATTTTAGGTTGAGTTATTGCCAGACTTGTCTGACGCTAAGTGTGTTTCGGTTGCTTCTAGAGAGGAGCAACCAAAACAGTCGTTATTCTTGCTGAGCTTTCAACGGGCTTTGTGCGTCTGGTGTTTGCTCTTCTTTCTTAGACAGTGCCAGCTCTTCTTGTACTTGATCGCGACTCTCTTTGAGAGCATCGCGCTCTTCTCTGCGGCTCGATTTAGGTAACAGTTGGTGCAGGAGAACGGTTGCGATGGTGCCCGTTGTGATGCCTGAATGAAGGAAATTAGCTATATCATGGGGTAAGTGCTGCAGCAGACGAGGCTCAAAAGTGACTGCCAGACCAGAAGCAAGGCCAACACAAATCACCAGTGCATTACGTTTGGTATCAGCAGCTTTGATCAGCATACGAATCCCAGCGTAAGCGATCATGCCGAACATGACAAAACCGACGCCGCCCAATACCGGCTTAGGAATAGTGACGGCAATCGCAGCCAGTTTCGGAAAGAGTCCACCGAGAATAAGCAAACCACCGGTTGCGGCGACGACAAATCGGCTGGCAACGCCCGTAATGCCGACAATACCGACGTTTTGACTGAAAGAAGCCAGTGGCATCGCGGTAAGAATTGCGGCAAGCGTACTGCCGAGGCCATCACCCAGCAAGCCACGTTGTAAGTCTTTACCTGACACTTGCTTATTACAGTTGTTGGCGAGCGCCATGAAGTCGCCTGTGGCTTCTGCGATCACGACGATGTAAACCAAACTCATGCTGACAATCGCGCTGGCGTGAAAGCTTAAACCGTATTTAAGCGGTTCTGGGCCACCGACCCAAGCCGCAGTCGAAACGTCATCCAGATTAACCATACCCATAGAAAGAGCAACGATGTAGCCACCTGCGAGACCTATTACAATCGCTGATGCCGCTACCGCCCCTTTACAGTACACCGATACCGCGACGACAATACCCAGTGACACTATGGCGAGGAAAAGCTTGGGTAGTGTCGCGAAGTTTTCACTAGCCGCAGGCGCATCACCGACCCAGTTCATTGCGACTGGTAATATGGTTAAACCTATCAAGGTGACGACTACGCCACTGACCACGGTCGGGAAGAGTTTGCGTACCTTGTCCATATAAAAGCTGGCGAAAATCACCACCAGTGAGCCGACTAGCGCCGAGCCCATAATACTAGCGACTCCTCCTTCACGGCCAATTGCAATGGCGACGCCAAGAAAGGCAAAACTGGACCCCATCACTACGGGTAAGCGAATGCCAATTGGGCCAAAGCCGAGGCACTGGGCCATAGTCACGATACCGGAAGCGAGCAAAGCTGCATTGATCAGAGAAACAATTTCTTCGTTGGGCAGCCCAATAGAGGCGCCGACGATGAGGGGAACGGCAACGATGCCGCCAATCGACGCCAGCATATGCTGGAGTGCTAGGAGTAAAGTGATGCCATGAGGCGGTTTTTGGTTAAGCGTGTACAGAAGTTTCATTTGTTTACCTCAGAGAGAGTTGGCGGTTTCGGTTATCTCTCGTTGAATGGTCAATTGCACCACTCAACAGGTGACAGACTTCTACAAACTGCGTAGGGTCGACGGATGTTTCACCTGAGTAGGTACTCAGGTGAACTGATAAAGATATTGATGATTAGATGTAAATTAGCTTGGCAACGAAGATAACTGTCAGGATGTACATCGAGATAGAGACGTCTTTGGTTTTACCCGTGGCAACTTTGAGCACAGTATAAGTGATGAAGCCTAACGCGATGCCATTAGCAATCGAGAAGGTCAGTGGCATCATCAGTGCGGTAATCGCAGCCGGAGCGCCATTGGTGAAATCTTTCCAGTCGACGTGCTGCATGCTGCTCATCATCACAAAGGCCACATAGATCAGTGCGCCAGCTGTCGCGTATGATGGGATCATCCCCGCCAGAGGCGATAGGAATATGGCCGCGAGGAAAAGAACAGCAACCACTATGGCAGACAGACCTGTACGAGCACCTGCAGCTACACCTGCGGCGCTTTCAACGTAGCTAGTAACCGGAGGACAACCTACACACGCACCTGCCACACTAGAGATACTGTCGGCTTTGAGTGCTTTGCTTAAGCCTTCAATCTTACCTGTTTCCTTGTTGATCAAGTGTGCTCGCTCTGCCACACCCATCAGTGTACCAGCGGTATCGAACATGTTAACGAACAAGAAGGCCAGAATCACGCTTACCATTGAGATGTTAAATGCGCCAGAAATGTCCATGGCCATAAAGGTTGGCGCAATACTTGGTGGTGCAGAGAAGAAGCCGTTGTAATGCACCAGCCCTAGCATCATACCGATCAGAGTAACACTCAGAATGCCGATCAGAACTGCACCGAAGACTTTACGTTCGCTGAGCACAGCGATGATCAGGAATGCGATGGCAGCGAGCATAGCATCTGGCTTAGTAAAATCACCTAATGAGACCAAAGTTGCTGGGTTTTCGACAACAATACCTGCGGTTTTAAGACCAATCAGACCAAGAAACAGTCCGACACCGGCTGTCATAGAGAAGCGTAAGCTTTCAGGAATACTTTCGATGATCCACTGACGAATCTTATAGAAGCTCATCCCGACAAACAGGATACCAGAGAGGAAAACGGCACCCAGTGCCACTTCCCAACTGTAACCCATTTCGCTGACAACGGTGAATGAGAAAAACGCGTTGAGGCCCATACCCGGTGCCAGACCGACAGGCCAGTTAGCAAACAGCCCCATTAACAGACAGCCGATGGCTGCACCGATACAGGTTGCGACAAAGACGGCGCCTGAATCCATTCCAGAAGCAGCCATTATCTGAGGGTTGACGAAAATGATGTACGCCATAGTGGCAAAAGTGGTGATCCCCCCGACCATTTCGTTTTTGACACTGGTTCCATGGGCTTTTAATTTGAAAAAACGCTCTAAAAAGCCACTAGGTTGACCTTCGGTATTGAGCACTTCTGCTTTGCTTTCATTCATGTCAGCAAGTCCTTTTATTTTGATGTTTCCTTAATTGAAGACCGCACTTCGCCAGGACGTCTCTGTCTCAGACGAACTTCAACTTTCCCGATTGAGTAGTGTTATGACGCTGTTAGGTGATGGTGAGTATTCGCGTTAACTGCCTCGATAGGTCGAGAAACTATAAGGGGAAACCAATAACGGAACATGATAATGGGCGTGTTTTTCATTCAACCCGAAACGGATCACAACATCATCAAGGAAAGCAATCTCTCCAAGATCGACATCCTTATTGCGGAAATAATCAGCAACGTGAAAAACAAGCTGATACTTACCAAGCTCAAAAGCTTCGCCTTCTAATACAGGCGAGTCAGTACGGCCATCGAAGTTGGTGGTAACCGTTTTAATCTTGGTAAGGTTGTCATCTTCCACTCGGAACAGTTCAACTTTGATGTCTGCTCCTGGCAGGCCATGCATTGTATCCAATACGTGTGTGGTTAGTTTTCCCATAATTCCTGTTCGCGCGTCGCGCTCTCCTTAGCTTTGAAGTGAACTAAAATTGTATACAAAGATGTTTTAAAACTTTGTTGGATACCTATATATGTACACAAAATATTCGGATAGTAAAGCTTGTTGTTATAAAAATGTTATTAAAGAATAATTGAGAAAATCAAATTTGTGAACTGTTGATGGCTAGAGGTTAGGCAGGATTGATTTCTAATATATTGATTAATATAGGTATATTAACAAAAAGTAACTTTAGCAACAAAATCTTTACATTAAGATATTTTATTGTATACAATGAATGTATGAAGTTGATGTGGCGTAGCCATCACGCCGAGCTTTTTAAGGAGAGCCTGAATGGATAAGGATTATTCACGAGATCTTGTTGGCTATGGGGCAAATCCTCCCCACCCCAAATGGCCGGGCGGTGCTCGTATCGCAGTGTCATTTGTGTTGAATTATGAAGAAGGCGGTGAGCGCTGCCTGTTGCACGGAGATGACGAGTCCGAAGCTTTTCTATCTGAAATTCCAGCAGCTCAGCCGATCAAAGGTGAGCGCCATATCAGTATGGAATCTATCTATGAATATGGTAGTCGTGCTGGCGTATGGCGCGTATTACGCCTGTTTGATGAATACGAAATCCCCTTAACTGTTTTTGCGGTGGCGATGGCGATTGAACGACACCCTGACGTGGCAGAAGCTATGATGCAAGCAGGCCATGAAATTTGCAGCCATGGTTATCGCTGGATTGATTATCAGTATATGGATGAGTCACAAGAGCGTGACCACATGGTAAAAGCGATTGAAATCATCAAAGCAATCACAGGTAGCAGACCACTTGGCTGGTATACAGGTCGAACTGGGCCAAACACCCGTCGTTTAGTGGCGGAAGAAGGCGGATTCTTATACGACTCCGATGCCTATGATGACGATTTGCCGTATTGGCACACCGAAGCGGGTCGTCCGCAACTGGTGATCCCATACACTTTGGATGTCAACGACATGCGTTTTGCTACCGCTCAGGGATTCAACTCTGGCGAGCAATTTTTCCAGTACCTGAAAGACACGTTTGACACTCTCTATGAAGAGGGTGAAGTGGCACCGAAGATGATGTCGGTTGGGTTGCATTGTCGCTTGATTGGCCGACCTGGTCGTCTGGCCTCACTCAAACGCTTTCTTGATTATGTAAAACAGCACGATGATGTGTGGCTATGTCGCCGCATTGATATTGCTCGACACTGGCATGAACACCACCCATACACACCAAAAAAGGAGAAGTAATATGACCGAATTTCGTACCTGTAAACCATCGGAGATGGCTCGCGCGGAATTTGTCTCGCATTTTGGTGATGTCTATGAGCACAGTCCATGGGTCGCTGAAGCTGTATATGACAAAGGGCTGAGCGTCGACGATAACAAGATTGAACATCTGCATCAGCGTATGGCTGAAACTTTACTGGGTGCAGAGAAAGCACAGCAGTTGGATTTAATTAACGCTCACCCGGATCTAGCCGGTCGTGCAGCCGTCAATGGGGAACTGACCGCCGCCTCTACTGCTGAACAAGCAGGGGCGGGCATTGATCAATGCTCTGCGGAAGAGTTCGAGAAATTTACCACTTATAACAACAGCTACAAAAGTCGCTTCAACTTTCCCTTCATCATGGCAGTGAAAGGGGCCAATCGTTACCAAATTCTTGAGTCGTTCGAGATGCGATTAGGAAATGATAGTGAAACTGAGTTTGCTACTGCGATTCAGGAAATCAACAAGATTGCCTTGTTTCGCCTACGAGATATGTAAGTCACTGAGCTGGCGACTATCTCGTAATAACGCTCTTTAGGAGCAGATAACTGACTCACTTAACCTATTTTTGATTAATTGGAAGGATGAAGGAAATGTCCTTAGATTTTGAACAATACATTAACCTTGCTGATGACAAACTGGGCGCACAAGCTATCTACGCGACCGATGATTTCTTTGCGGATAAAAGCCGCCTTTTACGCCGTGAAGCGCCGGAGTGGAAGGAAGGTGTTTATGACGACAATGGAAAATGGATGGATGGCTGGGAAAGCCGCCGTAAGCGTGGCGAAGGCTACGACTATTGTGTGATTCGTCTAGGCTTAGCTGGCACGATTGCAGGCGTTGATATCGATACCTCTTTCTTTACGGGTAACTTCCCACCATCGGCATCCATCGATGCGTGTTATTCACCTGATGGCGACCCAACGGATGCCACTGAGTGGCAAGAAATTCTGCCGTCAATGAGCTTGCAAGGCGACCATCATCACCTTGAGCAAATTGAAAGCGACGAAGTGTTCACTCACTTACGTCTTAACATCTATCCAGATGGCGGTGTTGCACGTCTTCGTGTTTACGGCCGACCAAGCGTGGATTGGGACCGCATTGATGCTCAGCAGAAAGTGGACTTAGCCGCTGTTGAAAATGGTGGTCGTGCGTTGGCATGTAGTGACGAGCACTATGGTAATAAATCAAACATTCTTGGCCCTGGACGAGGCGAAAATATGGGGGATGGCTGGGAAACCGCACGTCGACGTACTCCAGGGAATGACTGGGTGATCGTTGCGCTGGGCCATGCTGGCAATATTGACCGTGTTGTGGTGGATACTGCGCACTTTAAAGGCAACTTCCCAGACAGCTGCTCTATTCAGGCGGCCTACGTTAAAGGTGGCACGGATGACCAAGTAGCGACACAAAGCCTGTTCTGGCGTGAACTTTTGCCTGCGCAGAAGCTCAAGGCACACGACATTCATGAGTTTGTCTCTGAAGTGAATGAACTGGGTGCTGTGACGCACGTTCGTCTGAATATCTTCCCGGATGGTGGTATTAGCCGCCTGCGTTTATTTGGAACTAAAGCGGAATAAGCGAGGGAAGCACAATGAGCAATGGAATTCGCCGATTAAAAATAGAGCCACTCACCAAAGAGACGTTTGCAGAATTTGGAGACGTTATTGAAGTCGAAAACAGCGACTACTTTATGATCAATAACGGCTCAACCCGTCGTTACCACAAGCTGGCGAGCACAGACGTGCAAGATCAAGGTGGTGAAGCCATCATCAGTATCTTTCAGGCCACGCCGCTGAGTTACCCTCTAACGATAAAAATGCTGGAACGTCATCCGCTTGGCTCACAGGCCTTTGTTCCGTTGCTTAGGCAACCTTATTTAATTGTTGTTGCACCGAAAGGAGATGACCCGCAGTTGTCGCAAAGCCGCGCCTTTATCAGCAATGGCCGACAAGGTGTCAATTACCACAAAGGTGTTTGGCACCATCCGGTGTTGGCGCTGACCGAGCGTGATCAGTTTTTGATCGTCGATCGAGGTGGTGAAGGGCATAACTGTGATGAAGTGTTTTTCGACACCGATTTGGTCTCTCTGCATCTGGAAGATATTCCAGGCAACAGCAGCACGGATGAAGAGCAACGCATGGAACAAGCGTTGTAATGCTGGCACTGACCATCAAAAGGTTCCCTTGTGATGGAAAGCGCTGGCAGTAAATAGGAGTTTATTATGGATCCACATATCACGGAGTGGTTGAATCTGGCGATTCGCTGGGTTCACATGATAGTCGGGATCGCCTGGATTGGCGCATCGTTTTACTTTGTTTGGTTGGAGAACAACCTAAACCGCGTTAACCCGAAAACTGGCCTGTCAGGCGATTTGTGGGCAATTCATGGCGGTGGTATCTACCACCTTGAAAAGTACAAGCTTGCGCCACCGGAAATGCCAGAGCACCTGCACTGGTTTAAATGGGAAGCATACTTCACTTGGATTACCGGTGTGTTGCTACTGGCGGTTGTTTATTACCTCAACGCAGAAATCTATCTGATTGCACCAGGCTCTGGCCTGTCATCTACTACTGCTATTGCGATTGGTGTGGGTGCGTTAGTCGCGGGTTGGTTCATTTACGATCTCTTGTGTGATTCGCCTTTAGGCAAAACCCCAATGTTGCTGGGACTGGTTCTGTTTGTGCTGCTTGTTGGTGCGACCTACGGACTGGCTCAGGTCTTCAGTGGTCGTGGTGCTTACATCCACGTTGGTGCCATCATAGGTACGATCATGGTGGGTAACGTTTTCCGCGTTATCATGCCAGCGCAGCGCAATCTGGTGAGTGCGATTGAAGAAAATCGCGAACCGGATCCGGCACTGCCAGCGAAAGGTTTACTGCGTTCTCGCCACAACAACTACCTAACATTGCCTGTACTGTTCATCATGATCAGTAACCACTTCCCGAGCACTTACGGTTCGGAATACAACTGGGCGATTCTAGCGGGTCTGGCGATCTTCAGTATCCTAGTGCGACACTACTTCAACACACGTCATGGCAGTCAGAAATTTGCCTGGACGATCCCTGTGGCGGCTTTGGGTATGATCACGTTGGCATTTGTGACTTCTCCTTATGCGAACCGACCAGCGGCTCCAGTGGCGAAAGCACCGGTCGTACAACAGCAGGCTGCACCTGTTGCTGAAGCCGCAACAACAGAAGCAAGTGAAACCGTATCGGCATCAACCAATGAGCAGGCTCCTCAGGAGCAAGCAGCATCTACAGCAGGTGGTGTCAGCTTTGCCGAAGTGAACAAGGTCATTCAGGAGCGTTGCTCTGTATGTCACTCTGCCACGCCAACGCACGCAGCATTTGCGGTTGCGCCAGCCGGAGTGGTACTGGATACCCCTGAAGAGATCTTAACGAACGTTCCACGCATCATTTCTCAGTCCGTTGCGACTAAAGTAATGCCGCTGGGCAACCTTACTCAGATGACTGATGAGGAACGATCCCTTATCGGAGTTTGGGTGGAACAAGGTGCAGTTATCCAATAACTGTCCTTGCGGGACTGAGTGTCAGCCTGACTTCCTGTCATCCTATGTTCAGGCTGACATAGACTCCTCATTCCCAGCTGTCTCCAGACAGTGTATTTCCCTTTCCCCGGAACGTGTTCCGGGGTTTTTTATAGGTGTTAAGAAGCAAGAAATGCAAGGTTGTTGAAGTTGTGATGTTTATCTTCAATCAACGCATGCAGAAATTTCGGCTGTGCTACGTTTACTATTGATAGGTAACACATTAGTTGTGAATGAAAGGCTGAGAGCGACATTTCTACCTTCTTTCTCTTTTCACGGGCTCATTAGATGGGCCCTACATTGGTCAATTATAAAAGGATTTAGATGTGACGAAATTAGCCATCAGCATCAGACACAAAACCATACTGGCGACAGTATTGGCAGTGGTTCTGGTGATCATCGTACTGATCAGTACCACCGTGAGCCAAGGTCGTAAAATCATTCTCGACCAAACCTATTCGCAGCAGCTTCCGGCTTCGTTGGGAGAAGTGAGTAACAAAATTAAGCTTGAGTTGGAGAAACCGCTGGTTATCGCAGATGTGATGTCAGAGCTTTCCCAACTGACCGAATTTACAGGTGAGGGTAGTGCAGAAATCGTCGGTATCCTTAGCCGCATTAAGCAGCAGTTTGGTGCTCTGACGGCGTTCTACGTTAATACCGTTGACAGTAGCTACTACATTCCGACCGGCAAATTGAAAGACATGTCGGCACAGTCTAACGATGACCAATGGTTTTATGGTTTTTTAGCCAGTGGCAAGAAGGTTGAGCTATCGATTGATGTTGATGACTCTAATGGTGTCGCGACTGTGTTTGTGAATCACGTGGTGATGCATCAGGGCAAGCGTATTGGTGTTACCGGGATTGGCTTGTCGCTACAAAATATGGGGAAAACCGTCGCCAACTACTCTCTGGGTGAGCAAGGTCAACTGATGCTGGTCGACAATCAAGGAGTAGTGAAAATTCACGCAGATGCCAATCTAGTTGGTAAATCACTCAACGACTTACAGCTAAGAGAATTGGCAGCGCAGCTGGGCAAACTCAGTGACACAGACTCACACATTATTGAAGCTGAAGTGAACGGCAGCGCAATGATTGTCGGGTTTATTGCCTTACCAGAGCTCGGTTGGACACTGGTTTCTCTTCAGCCCCAAAGTGAAGTGCTGGCGGAGCTGAATCAGTTTATTCAGACCATGACTTACATCGGTGTGGTGGTGGCCTTACTCTTTATTGTCATCAGTGCTTATATGACCAACACTCTGCTCAAGCCATTGTCGACCACGGCAGATTTGCTGCTGGAAATCGGCGGCGGTGGTGGTGACCTGACGCAAAGGCTGGACGAAAGCCGCAATGATGAAGTCGGCAGCATTGCCCGTGGTTACAACCAGTTTGTTTCTTATATGGGCAATGTCTTGCAAGAGATCGACCGCTCGCGCGCTGATTTGGTGGCAACCATTGATCATATTGATTCTCAAGCCAGTGAGATGAAACATCAGATCCAAGGGCAGGAGCAGAACATTGACCAAGTCGCGACAGCGATCCATGAAATGAGCGCTAGCTCGGAAGAGATCGCCAGCAATGCCAACAATACGTCAGACAATGTGCAGCAGGCGACAGTAGAAGTGAAACATGGTTTGTCATCGGTCAGCGACACATTTTCCCATACCGAAGCGATGAGTCGACAGTTGGATCAGAGTAGTCAGAGTATTGAGAAACTCTCTAATGATATCAACGCCATCGATACGGTACTGGATGTGATCAGTGGCGTGTCGGAGCAAACCAATTTGCTCGCACTCAATGCGGCGATAGAGGCAGCTCGTGCGGGAGATCAGGGGAGAGGGTTTGCTGTGGTAGCGGACGAAGTACGCACATTAGCGTCACGCACGCAGGATTCAGCCAGTGAAATTCGCACCATTATCGAAAATCTTCAGGGCCTCAGCAATACGGTGGTGAAAGAAGTTAGTCAGAGTCACAGTACTGGTAAAGCGTGTTTAACCGCCGCTCAGGCTTCAGAGAAGCATTTAGAGTCTATCAATCAGTTTGTGGACGAGATTCACCAACTGAGTAGCCAGACCGCCACGGCGACCAATGAGCAGTCTCAGGTTATCAATGAGATTGCTCCGCATGTTTCGAGTATTGCTGATGTGGCACGCAGCAACACTGAGATGGTGAATCAAACCTCCCATCATTGTGCCGATCTGAAAGACAATGTGAACTCTCTCAGCCAGCTGGTGGCTAAATTTAAATTCTAACGAGTGGTGCAAAAAAAATGCCCTATGCGTCAGCACAGGGCATTATTATTAGTGAGTAAGAAAATTAAGCGCCTGCTTTTTTCAGATTCACTTCTTCTTCTTTCACGCCGGCCATTGGATCGTTGAAGCGTGACTCATCCAGAGCCCCTTCCGACTTGGCAACAATGACGGTCACTGCACTATCACCTGTGATGTTTACGGCAGTACGGATCATGTCTAGTAGACGGTCAACACCCATGATAAGAGCGATACCTTCCAGTGGAAGGCCGACTTGGTTGAGTACCATCGCCAGCATTACCAGTCCAACACCCGGAACTCCAGCAGTACCAATAGATGCCAGTGTTGCCGTTAGGATCACCATCAGGTAATCACCCATGGTGAGATCAATATTGAAGGCTTGAGCGATAAAGGCGGTTGCGACACCTTGCATGATCGCCGTACCGTCCATGTTCACGGTCGCACCTAGAGGAACGGTGAATGAAGAAACACGGTTCTCTACACCCATGCGATTCTTCGCCGTTTCCATTGTGACAGGAATTGTCGCATTAGAAGACGCGGTGGAGAAAGCGAACATGATGGCATCTTCCATTTTCTTCAGGAAGGTGATTGGGCTAAGACCAGTAAAGCCTTTCAGCATCACACTGTAGGTAACCAGACCGTGAAGCACAAGTGTACCTGCTAGAACAACGAAGTATTCCGCTAGGTTTAGAATTGCACCCAACCCTAGGCCTGTGAATAGCTTCGCCATCAGGAAGAACACACCGTAAGGGGCTAGGTTCATTAGTAGCGCAACCAGCTTCATGATCACTTCGTTAAGGTCTGCAAATACAGCGGCAATACGCTCACCCGGTTTACCCGCAGCACTGATCGCGATGCCAAACAGCACGGCAAATACGATAACCTGAAGTGTTTTCCCTTCGGCCATTGCGCTGATTGGGTTGGTTGGGAACATGTCGATGATGACCTGACCCAAAGAAGGGGCTTCTGCCGATTTAAACGAGCTAGCGGCAGTGAGATCGGCACCAGCACCTGGTTGGAATAGGTTACCCATCGTTAAAGCAAGTGTGATCGCAACAGCAGTTGTCGCAATATAGAAAGCGAGTGTTTTACCACCCATTCGACCTAAAGTGGAGAGGTCTTTTAGTGAGCTTGTTCCGCAAACCAGTGAAACAAACACCAGTGGAACAACAAGCATTTTTAAGCTGGCGACAAATATCTGGCCACCCACTTCAAACAGTCCATTGACGATGTATGTGTCGACAAATCCGTTGTCGGCAAAGAGGCTGCGAATCGCAAACCCTGTCAAGATACCTGCTAACATGCCGAGAATAACGCGGCTGGTTAGCGACATCGGTTTCTTGGTATTCATAGTGAACACTCCTTATAGTTATGCACCTTGAGTTCACTTCAAGGCGTGCAGGAGGTTATCAGCCGAAGTGAAAAAAAAGAAAATAAAATGCGCTGATAGATTTGTAGATGTGATCTTTATCACTGGATCATATTGATGTTTAACCCTGTGGTAACAAAATTGGCAGGTTGTTTTATCTGAATGTTTTCAAATTTAACGTTTGAAGTGTTGGGTGTTAAAAAATAGGTCATTCTCATTACTTGAGAAATTAGATGCATATAGAGGTCGGATGACTCTATCTTTGCATAGATAATCAATGTTTATGCACTATCGAAGTTGTCACACTGGCCACAGCTCTCATCATTTTTCGACAATAATCCCAGTTTTTTTGCCGCTATCTACTCCCTGCTTGTCAGGCATTGATTACCCCTGTTAACGCATTCACTATGCCTTTGTAAATGCTAGCTACCTCATATTCAACGAGTTTCTCATTGCTTTGGCCGCGAATTTAGCTAATAACACCAATTTACCTAGGAGGGTTCCCCTTAGCATAGAAGCTCGACGTCTGAGACTACATTTAAATAAAGGAATAATTACAATGTCAGAGCTGAGCTATGCCAATACAGGTACGGTTTTAAAAGGCCATCCTGCGGTACTTAATAACTACAATTCATTTTCACATCATTCTGTAAATAGAAGTGGAGCAGATTACCCTCTGCTAGGCTTATCCCCTTCAATACAGAGAATTCAAAGTCAGATTGAGTTTGCTGCGCGAACCAGCTATCCAGTGTTTATTAGCGGAGAAAGTGGTACCGAAAAGCGTTCCATTGCTTCTCTTATCCATCTCAATAGACCGGAAGGTAAAGGGCGCTTCATTCTTATTCCGCCGACTATCCACAATCAATCGCAGTTTAAAGCGTATCTGGAAAGTAGCCTGAATCAAGCGAAACAAGGCACTTTATATTTGTCAGAAGTGGATGTTCTACCACAAGAGAAGAAAGACTACTTGACCACTTTATTCAGCCAAGAGGAGTTTCAACGCAGTTTGGCCGAAAAAAAAGTCCAGTTGATCATTTCCTGTACAGAATCACTGAATAGTGCTGGAGGGAATCGGCAATTTCTCGCCAAATTACTCGGTACAGAAATTCCTCATTTAGAACTCCATATCCCCCCTGTTAGAGAACGGAAGCAAGACCTTTCTAATCATATTGATCACATCCTCAACAAGATCCAGTCTTTCACTACAACCCGTTTTACTCCTGAAGCGATTCAACTGCTGCATAAATATCACTGGCCGGGGAATGTTGAGCAGTTACAGCGCGTTGTTGTGACGTTGGCTTCCTGCTGTGGTAACGACATTGATGTCACAGATATTCAAAATCTCGATCTTTTTCCAGAAAGTGAAACCTTCGACATTGTCGAAGCTGTGCTAAGCCAAGAGTTTAGTGGTTTTCGCCACCTCCATCCTGGGTTACTTAAAGCGCTCAATTATATGAGTAACAACTTCACTGAAGAGCTGACTCTCGCTGATCTCTCCAATTCGGCGTATACCAGCCAATCTCACCTGTCTTATCTATTCCGACAGCACATTGGATTTTCGTTCAAGTCGCTATTGGTGAAAGTTCGTATCCGCTATGCCAAGCAGATGATTGATGAATCACCAATGATGAAAGTGACAGAAGTGTGTTTGCAATCTGGGTTCGGTGATCTGAGCCACTTCGAGAAAATGTTCAAGCGTAATGTTGGCTGCACACCTCGCCAGTACCGTCAAAAAGAAAGAGACAAAGTACGCTTTTCTAACGCGACCTAAGTTGGTGAAAAGGCCGCAATTCTTGAGGGATTTGACCAAGTTATACAGCGGACTTCTTCCTAATATGGAAAGCATAGAGACGAACTTCAAGAGCCTCTGCAATGGAAATCAACATCGAGAAAATGCTGAGTCAATTTACCCCGACTACATCGCGCAATATGTATCTCAATATGGTGGCCGATTCGTTAGGGAAAGCTTCACAAAATGCCACACACGCTCAGCAGCAAATTCAGACCATAGTGGTCACTAATACGGCGTTAGGTTCCGGGTTGATTTATTCCATTGCAGCAAAAGGATCTTAGTCAGTTTTGAAGTGCAATGCTGCGCTTCTTAACCAGCAAAGGAGCATTTGATATGCCAGTAAATGATGCGGTCACTGATTCTGTGACGCAAGTAAACACCGAAGTAGTGGGCGACACCCCTGCTGTTGCGGGTGGAAACCTGTTGCTTTCAACCAGTCAGGCAATGGGCATCTCTGCTCTCAACAGTACAGGGGCAAACCAGCAAGCCACTTTGGTCCATCAGTCTTCGACAGTGCAGGGAGTGAATTCTTTACTCGCTACAGGTACCGCGGTTATTGGCCGTAGTGTCGAACTCATCCTAGAACCTAGCGCAAGCTAATTAACTGAAATTAGGAGCAAATTATGCCAGTTAATGAACAAGTAACAGACTCAGTAACACAGGTGAACACGAAAGTGGTTGGTGAAACACCCGCTATGGCCATGGGCAACCTGTTGATGTCTACCAGCCACGCTTTGAGTAATGCTGCTCACAACGCGACGGCTGCACAGCAGCAAGCACAAATCACTATGCAGGCTGCAACAGTACAAGGTGTGAACTCTTTGATGGCAATCGGTTCTTCGGTCATTGGCCGTGGTGCTGAAGGCATCATCGAAAAAGGCTAATTGATAGCCAAGTTGGAAAAACTAATTGTTAACAACAAATAAGGAACGAAACAATGCCAGTTAATGAACAAGTAACAGACTCAGTAACACAGGTGAACACAAAAGTGGTTGGTGAAACTCCGGCAATGGCAATGGGTAACTTGCTAATGTCTACCAGCCAAGCGTTAGGCACTGCTGCTCATAACGCGACAAGCGGTCAGCAACAAGCACAAATCACAATGCAGGCTGCGACTGTCCAAGGCGTTAACTCGCTTATGTCAATCGGCTCTTCGGTTGTTGGCCGAAGCGCAGAAGGCATCATCGAAAAAGACTCGTAATGCCGTACGCACCTTTGTCAGTCTAGTGGCTGGCAAAGGTGTCTTTGAAGGAGATGTGAATGAAAACGGTAAACACACCCCCTGAGCAGGCAGAGTCTGCATTCCATGCTGCGAATCAATCTGTGGCGCAATCCACTGCCATGGCACTTGCGGACGCAACAGATAATCTGCGCAACCTGAACACATTGAGCACCACGGCCATTGGTACAGCACTCAGTCAGCTATTGGAAACTGGGGATCCCAAATACATGGACATCATCAACCAAGCGCAAAAAGTGGTGACAAATGGCGCCGAGAACTTTGGTGTGGTAGGCGAAAAAGTCGCAACAGTGCTGCACGACCGCTCTCAGTAGATATCGCTGTTCTTCTCATTTCCATTTCAGGTTTGTGAGTTCAGCATCCGTTTCAGCGCCTGTTGAAGGCATCGCAAGGAGTGAACATGAAAGAGCAGGATACAAGATTCGAAAATGAGTTCGAACAAGAGCTCTCGCAAAATACGATTGACCAATTTAATACGCTGCAGGGGTTTTCGTCACAGCCAACCAGCCTGTTGGAAACCACCTTGGCTGATACGCTGGGTTTGTCTATGCATAACGCGGTTAGCACCCAACAGCAATCACAAATGACCACCGCGGCATCGGTAACCAACGCCTGTGCCCGATTGCTCCAGACTCAGACTCGACCGACGGTTGAGGCGAAAGTGGAGCCTAAAACCGAGCCCGCCATTTTTGTTGATGCCAGTCAACGACTGGGTAGAGAAGAAGGTGGCTCGGAAGACATTCAAGAAGGCGATGAAGAGAAGAAGCGTTCATTCAGTTTGCTGCGCTTTCTGAAGAGAGATAAAGGGGCGAGTGATGGCCAGCAATGATCCAATCAAGTTTGATGTCAATGAACAGCTTAAACAGATTGAGTCCTTTACCGCGCAGCAACAGCAGGATGTTCAGAAGCTTATTGCTGACTCGCAGAAGCGCTTTGGCTCCGGTCAGGTAAAAGAGTCTATCGATGAAGTGGAAAATGCAGTCACAGGCATGCTGGATAATATTGAGGGTCAACTTGAGCAAGAAATCAGCAAAATCAATCAGCAGCTGCAGGAGCTGCTTCCAAATGAAATTCAATAAGTGAGGTTATCATGCCGAAAAAAGTCAACGAGCAGATCACAGACTCCGTAACTCAAACCAATACTCAAGTACTGGCGGGATCACCGGCTAATGCAATGGGTAATTTGTTTACCTCTATGGGCTTAGCGATGTCGAACCTGAACAATAATGCGACATCAGCACAGCAGCAGGCCAATATTGGTATGCAGGCTGCGACGGTGCAGGGCGTTAACGCACTAACAGCGATTGGAACAGCGGTACTCGGGCGAGCTACAGAAGCAATCGTCGAAAAAGACGAAGAATAACGTTATTGCGCTTTAATTTTCTTGCCAACCGTACCAGTTGACCCAACGGCCAATTCAATTATGACATTGGCCTTTTGTTTTAGGAGTGAATCATGAGTGACAAGAAGGGTGCTGAAGATCTTAAACAAGTATCAGAGATGATCGATCAACTGACGGAGTCAGCCATGTCAGACACTATGGGTCTGCATATGCAAAATGCCGTCACCATACAGCAAGGTATGCAAGCCATCAGTAATGCTTCGACCTCGACGGCATGTGCATTGATCCTCAAAAAAGGCGGCTAACGGATAACCGCCAATGTCGAATGAGAGCACGACTGACAAGGCCAAACAATCGGTCGCTCAATCCACTGCCATTGCCGTGCAAGATGCGGCTGACAACCTGCGCAATCTCAACACCATTAGTACCACCGCTATCGGTGTTGCTTTGTCTGAACTTCTTGCCACTGGTGATCCCAAATACGTGCAGGTGATTGAACAAGCACAGAAAATCATGGAAAAAGGGACCGCCAACTTTGCTGAGCTAGGTAGCAAAGCGGCTGAAGTGGCGAAGAAGTTTGGTTAGTGGATGACACAAAAAATGGTGAGAAAAAACCATTTATTGTACGATTTAACGAAATATTGTGTCACGGAGGACAGCGAAAAAAATTAACTTATTGAATTTTAATTAAAAAATATTTGGTATGACATTTGCTTTAATCCGATATTTTCTTCGTCTGGTGTAAGCATGAGTAACCATAACCCCCTTCCCCCTAAGACATCCATGTTTTGGAATAATCAACCTTTTAGTCATGATGACGCTGTTTCGGCGTACGACCAAGATGGCACATTGGCGTCATTGAACCAGAAATCTGATATCCCCTCGGATGATTTGGCAGGTTCTCCGCCTGAGCACAGCATGTTCTGGGAAGGTGGAACTGAAAAAATTGAGCCACCTGAACAAGACGTGCCCGCAGAAAAGCTCAACCTGAAGAAAAAAGAGGTAGAAGGGGAGACGATCAATATTGTTCCTGTACGTTACGCCATCGACGAAATCGACGATCCAGAGGCAGAGCCCGCAACCAAACCATATGGGCTGCCTGAGGGCTGGAGGGGTAAAGGTTCAACAAAATACAGTTCAGATTCAGGTTTAGGCTATACGCTGAGGCAGCTAAGAGACGGTTGGTTATATGTTTATGACCACATGACTAAAGAGCTCGACGAATACGAGGTTCAAGGGGTGAATTTTACTCAGTATCTGATGAGTGAAAGTGAAGACCCTGAACTAGGCAAAGAGAGTCGTGGTCAGGCACAAGAAGCCAAGCCCTACATTACCTACCCGACAAAAACCGCCATATCATGTGTGTTTTCAAAGCACCGCTGGAGCTGGGAAAGCTATGAAAGAGTTCGTGCTGGCGAAACGAAAAATGGCCAGTTTATGTCGACTCGGGCACTAAAGCTGCCAGAGGCCTCTGATGTTGGTGATATTGAACTGTTATCTCAAGTGGCGGATATAGAAGATAGTGTGATTAATGATCATCGCTTTGCTAACAGCAGTGTCCTCACTTCGCTAGATAGTGAGTATCCAGATCTAGAAGTGAAACCTGTGGCATCCGCTGCGGAGATAAAAAGTACATTACCTCCTGACGAAGCTGCTTGCATTATGGCAATTGACGACTATTTGGCTGAAGGGCGTGATGTCTCAGCGTATTTTGTTGGGGTAGCTTCGCCATACCGATTATTCGAAGAGCAATACACTAGCCAGTGGGCCTTGATGCAAACTGCTATGCAGCTTTGTATGTTCGGTTCAAAAGATGATCTTGATATGCCATCTATCGTCAAACGCAGAGGCCAGGAGCTTGAGTTCTATAAAGATCTCTCAAGCTATTATTCTAGTCGAAGTCTTGTGGATATGGCGAAGCGAAATGAAGCTTATCCTGGGCAGTTTAATGAAGCTTATCCTGGGCAGTTTAATGAAGTTAACAAAGAACTTAACAAGCTATATGGCTCAAACATGTCCTCAACAATGGAGTCTAGAGAAGCGTATTTCCAAGAAAAATACTGTGTTTCACCTACCCGATTAAAAAGTTACGAGACATGGGCGGCGACGGATAAATGGAGAAAAATGCTCGACTGGCAGCGTATGTTCTCTGAAATGGAAGAGTTGACCAACAAGCGCGAGGAATTATTCGAACCTGTAACAAAGGTGAGGGAAGATTTTCGAAAGACGTTAGAGAAATTGTCTCCGCGCCGTATTGAGTGGTTAATGGACTTATGGGATAGGGAAACTCAGGAAGAGTTACTCCACTATCACATGCAAATAGTCGAGGCCGTCACTTTTATCCAACATGAGGAGGATCAAGCATTTATCGCGGCAGAGTTCAGTAAACCGACGACGATCATTCCGCTCAATACGAGCGGTTTCAGTCGAGAACTTTTCAACATTCTAGGCTCTGCGATTCCAATGAGTATTGATGACGCTGCTACGGTTTCAGCGCAGCAACAAACAGAACCCAGCATTCAGGACAAATTTGCGTCGGCAGCTTCAAATTGGGGAAGCGCTACAGGCATTTTCAGCAAGCTGGTGGATTTTCTCACCAACGAAGATGTTTATGGCAGCGAACTGCTTAAACCTCTAAGTGACGGAGCCAAGAATATTCATCTGCTTATCAACGAATTTGTCGAAGCGCTGTCACTTGCCGCGCCAAAAACGAGTGCCAGCTTCATCGCTCAGTCATCCGTACTGGTTCTGTCTGCAGTTGCCCCGACTGCCACTGCGAATACGACTTACATGAGAATGGCTATGGCTGAACGCCTTGCTCTCAAGATGGGGCTGGAAGTGCCGACTGACTACTCGACCAAATTTGTCGAGTGGCGAGATAAGATCAAACGCAATGAGGCGATCTTAAAAGAATCCAAAGCTATAGTTGATGCGTTTAATCGTAATGATAAATCAGTATCCAAGAGTGCTTTCAAGACGGCTCGGGAAAAATACACCAACGCTAAAAAAGTGCTTAGAGCCAGCATGCTGGAATACCCACAAAAGATTGTTCTACCGAAAGATTTTGCATCTGCGATGGCGAACGTGCGTCTGGATATTCTCAAGGGAAAAATTGATAGGCTCGGAGATTACTATAAGTCGGTAGGCGGGCTCGGCTTTATCGGTTTGTTGTTCAACCTTATCTCATTTCATGACGCCCTAGATGATGCATTTGAGGATGATTTTGTTCAGACAGATGAGTACCTGGCAATTATTCAAACAGGGATGTACTCGCTTTCTGCAGTTGTTGGTATTCGCACAGGTCAGGTGTGGACAGCGGTATTAAGTAATGATCTAGTTCGAAAGAATTCTCTAAGGGTTTTGATGAATAATAGAGATTTTTTTGATATTAGGCCGGGGATGTTGAGAGCACTTAATGTCTTTAACAAGTGGCTTGGTATGACTGCTGCTCTTGGCCTTCTTGCAACTGGTACGGAGATGTTTAGAGTCTATAAAAAATTAACCAAGAGCAAAGGACAAGAACAAGTTCTTTATAGTGCTCAAATGGGTTCTCTCCTTGCTACAAGTTTTGTGTTGGGAATTCAAACTGTTGGCTTTACGGGAGTTTTACCACTATCACTGACATTGGGGATGTTTTCTACAGGTGTGTTAGCCATAGCTGCTGTTATCTATATCGGAACTAGCCTTTTACTAGAAGCTGAAAAGAAAGATTCTTACCAGAAGTGGTTGTCTGAACTGCCTTGGGGTACTTCACCAAATAGAAAACACTGGAGTTATCAGAACAAATATAACTTTACGTCTCAAGATGATATTCAGCTAGTCATTGATGCTTTGTGTGAACTTGAGAAAGTAATTGAGCAACCTGTTATATCACAGTATCCGATAAATAAAATCGAGCCTAACTCGCAAGGTCCAGCAGCTGCAATAGTGACTCAAACAGGTGTGAAAGTTGAGGTGAACCTGCCAAGGCTTCCAAGAGTTGATGCCATTAAGTTGTATTTAGAACCTGAACCTTTAACAGACGAAGACATTAAAGTGATTATTCCAGATGATGCAGATGATGCAGATGATGCAGGTGATACAGATGGTACAGGTGAGACGAAGGAAAGTTATACTCATCTTCAAATCGTGTTACCTGTAGAGGGGCAAAAGTACCTAACAATTAAAATTGAATATGTGACTCTAGCAGCGGACGCCGATAAAGAAAAAATACATAACAGCTATTTGTATCAACATGCCATTAAAGATAAAGCAATATATACAGCAGAGTTTGATAGGGATAAAGTAACATTGTATGACTCTAAATTGTCTCCCAATTATCAAGTTGTTCCTTTGAGAGGTTAAAAACAGTGGCTAGTTTCCCGTTTTATATAACACCTAATGAATTTTCTGAATTACAACAAGAATTGAAGCAAGATATTGCTACAAGTTCTGATAGCTTGTCTTGGTCGACTTACAACTTGGAAGAAGAAAATAGGTGGCTTAGAAAACAACTTTGGTTAGCTGCTTCAACAGCAGTTACTGTATTCCTTGTCGGCATAGGAATGGTAGCTAATTTTTCAGACTTCACTTATTTGAGTAGTATTGTTTGGATATACATCATCAGCTTATCTATTGGTGCTTTTGCAACTTATGTGAGCTTTGCAGTGGATGACTTTTTTGATTACCACTTGTCTTCCAAAGGCATTTCTATCTCAAAATGCGTTGGCGAGCCCAAATGGGTGCCTATAGCCACAAAAGCAATGGGAGTTATTGGTAGTGTGAGCTGTGTTGCTTTGGTCGCAGTTATGGGACCCAGCGCTTTAGTTGGTGCTGGAGGCTTTATATTGCTTTCATTTACTTTATTGAATAGAAAGCCCAATGAGCCGGACCTAAAAGTTGTTCCCGCTGAAGATTTTATGTGTGCACGTTATGATAAAAAAAGAAATATAGTGTGCATATTTTCCAAGATAGATGTTTGTCGCCCATCAGAATCAGAGAAGCATGAAGGAAAGATACTGAGATCACTTGCAAAGACACGACTTTATATATTCCCTGAAAGTGCAGAGCGGTACGAGCAAGTTTTGTCATTAGTTGAAAATGAATTGGACCTAGAGTGTAAACCTGAAAACGACCTTGGCGTTATGTTCGACTGGAAAAAAGCACCCCAAGAGTTCAAAGCCTTCCGCCATCAACGCGAACATTATTCTATGGAAGATGCGGTGGCGAAAAGAGATCATCCAGCGCCACCACCCAAAAAACCAAGATAAAGCATGACTTAATGCCAAAGCCAAAAAGATGCCTCGGTTAAGCTGGGAATGACTTGAGAATACCCTGTAGAGTTTGGATTTAAACTCGAAAGGTAGGAAAGTGAATGAGAATATTAGACTTAGTGTTCATCATTTGGTTAAGCTTTTTAACGCTTTATCAGTTCAATATGTTATTCCGGCTAATGGTTGATGGTTGGTTTTAGAGAAAACCCATAGAGATAAAGCTCTATGGGTTTTTTACTTTATAATCAGCCTGTTAGATTTGGGCTGCCATCAAGCTAAGCTCTCAGCTTATCTGCTATAGTGCTGATGGCTGCATCGGTTCGACACGTCATGACCTCGACAAACTTGTGTGGCTTTTGTTCGACTAAGTGAAAAATGGTCATCAATGCTAAACGCACTTGGTGGTCATTATGGTGGTTACTGTCGTGAATCAGGTCGGCAACCTCAAGCAGCTTTTGTGCTTGAGTTTTATCACCATCACTCATTCCGGTTTTTCTCGCCACCCATTGAAATCCGCTGTAAGCAGAAATCAGCAAGCCAAATGGTGTAACTTTGAAAGAATAACGCACCGCTGCCCAATCAATATTGTCGATGGCTAAGATAATGGATGCCATAACAGGATCGTCATTCTTAAGTTTTAATGTCTCTTTACCATGTTGTTTGAGATCGTAAAGAAGCAGTTGTTTGGCCATATACGTATTGAAATCAACGGTTGCGGTTAACGGAGTCAGCAAGTTTCCGCCGAAATGGAGCCCTAATGCGGTTCCACCTCTACTGGCTATTTGACCAAGCGTAAACCATAAAATACTACGAGCATTTTCACGCAAAGTGGTAGGTATGCCGGTGATTTGTTTTTTGAACCATTGAAGCCATGGCTCTTCACTGGTTTGCCGTTGAGTTGCCTTAATCAAATCAAGCATTGGGTTGACTTGAGTAATGAGTGTGTCAATCGAATGGAAGCCTGCGAGTGGCATTTTCTCAAATGGAATTGAGACAAAATGAATCGATTCTGGTTTTTCGATTTCAGGTGTTGGGAAATCAAGCTTCTTGGTGATGACGTCAAGTTGCTTGTCAAAGAACTGAACGAAATCATCTTTGTCTGCGGGAGTGTCGCTGCCAAATAATCCGCTACATACCACATAAGGTGCTTCCGCAGTGCTGGTGACATCATGTGTGTCATATTTGATCTTCTGCCACAAAAAGTTCATCGCTGTGATGGTTTGCGGAGAGTATTCGTTGCAGAACAGATTAAAGGAATCTGAGCTGATTAGCTGCATTAACCAATCGGCATAGTTTGTCGAAGCGGGGTTAGTATCAAGGATATCTCTCGGGAGTCTTTTGGGGTATTCAGATATCTCGGCTTTAATGCCATTGAAGCTAGCTTTGAGATCGGCATATAAAGTGCGAGCCATTGAGGCAGCATTGGATTTCTCTAAAACAAGAGGGGACACAAGGCTGGGGCATTGTGTACTTACTTCGGCGAGGTGAACTTGAGCACCACTCAGGCTTTTAACGGATTCTTTCGAGCTTGAGTTGATAAGCGAATCCAAGAAGGAGGAGTGTGTACTCACATTTTTGTCGGCGTATAAATCTGATAGCACAGTCTGCATATGAGCTAAAACACTCGGAAAGTCCTGATATAGGAAGTACACGAAGTCGCCGCTATTGAGCAGTAAATACGTCCAATCTCGATAATCGACTTTTTCAGGTATCGTGCCTACGCTCATGTTCCTCATCTCATTTTCCCAATCCCCTCGGCTTTTGAGGATTGAGGCCAAATGCTTGCATGCTCTATTTCTGATGGTCATCACGGGCTCCTTACTGTTCTTCAGAGTTAACGTTTTCTAACTCTGTGAGTTGCTGCCACAGATACTCATCCATAGCTTGCTGTTGGCTGGTTGTGAGAGGGGCACTCTCGTTTTCAGTTGAGCTGCCTGAAGCCCCCTGTCTTAACGGGTTAGTGTTGGTTGGCATTGTTGTCACTCCAATTAGGTTGAATGGCTGGACGAAGCGTCCAAGGCGTGGAATTTCAAAAACGTCAGCACGTTGTGCTGACGAATCACACATGAAGTGGTTCAACTATATGAATCTACCGGTGGATTCACTCAGGCTTAGCTGTGATCTTCTCGGGGGATGTAATGCGGAGTTGAGAAATGGAAGCGATTCGCTGACTTATGAAACCAACAAAACTCGTCATTGGTTCGCCTAGGTTTCACATCGGTTCGCCAAAGTATTGGAGCCATAGCGTCGCTAGAGTGGAGGAAGCCGTGCGTCTTCATTACTGCTTAGCTTTTTGAGTTGTGATTTGCCAAAAAACTTCATGTAAAGGCGCGCTTCCAACCTTTAGTTCAGTAAACAGGAATCTAAGATGCCAATTAATGCCATTCAACAAAAAGCGCGTGAAATAAAGCGTCGTGTCGATAGTGAAATTACCGAGAAGTTTCTTGAAGTTGTTGCCGTGCCCACGGAAGCTGCGGCGTTAAGGGCCGATGCAGCGCTGCGTACGAAAGCGGGGCTCAACACCAATAATATTTATTACCACTATTTAAAGGGCGGGGCTGCGTTAACCAAGTTAAATACTGGTGGACACCCGACGAGTGATTGGGATTTTCAGGTGATGCCTGACTTGGCCACCTACACCAAGTGGGCGACGGGTGCTAATCCAAACGCAGAGTTGGATACCGTCCACAATGCGATGGTGGAAGTCCTTGAGGATGCTGCGCAAGCTCTGAGAGCGGGTGTCGGTCCAAATGATGTCACTGTGGGCATGAACACCACGATGAACAACTGGTTAACTGGTGAGTTATTGGGGGTCATAGAAAAGGTGGTCAGAGAAGAGACTGGGCTCGTCGGGCCAATAACCGTGGCGTATCAGAATAACCAAAGCCGATGTTACCAAGTCGGTCGCGAGATGCGCTACTTGCCTGAATGGGAGATGCGCAACCATCGTTTGTTTAATAATAACAGCCAGAGAATTGAATTTGGCCCTCTTGATACGGTCTCACACACGATGACCGATAATATCAGTGGGTTAGGTTATCAGGCACAATGTACTCCAACCATCTATGTTAACCATACGATTCCTGGCTTCTTGCTCTATCGTCTAGCTATAGTGTATGACTTCAGGATCACCCATGGCGGTAATACGGAAGATATCAGATTTAAGTCGGAAGTGGTTGACTTGTCGACACCGCGTATGGGCAACCCTGAATCTTATATTTCAGTCAAAGATGAAGTCACCGTCTTGAGCGATGACCAAAATAATGAGTTTAAGATCCCTGGTTGGCGTTATATGTTGTTTGAAAACTTGCTGCTGATTGGTGAGATCGAGCTAGGTGTTAGTGGCAGCCCACATAAAGAGGCAAAGAGAAAGGAACGGGCAGCCGCCGCTTTTTATGCCATTGCCGGTTTGAACAACAACCGAGCGAACCTGAAAGCCCTTGGAAACGCAGCAACCATTCAAGAAATTCCCAACCAGCAAAACGGTACACATCGAAGAGGTATCATCCCGCAGGTAAAATATGATCTGCTCGGTAAAGTGAATCACTTTGCAGCTTCCGTCAATGAGCAAGGACCGACCGATGACGTGATTGATTACATCAATAAAGCAGTAGAAGGCAACTATGACTTAGCGATTACAGGTTCCGGATTGCTGCTCACATCGGCTTGTGATCAAAGTAATGTCAATAAGCTAATGAAGAACCTACCTAACCTCAAAGCCTGCATTCTTAACCCTTTAACTTTCTCTCAAGTCAACACCGCACTATCTATACTACTCAAACCAAACTCTACAAAGGTCAATCCAAACGACAAATTCAAAGTGGTTAACGATGCTTTGTTGAGTACTTGGTTGCAACTTGACAGCAAGGACTGCTTTAAGAATATGGATTTCCCTCTGGGGCTAGTCAAGCTTACCGTCAATACCAATGCGTATAACGACATCAAAGGCCGAGCCGTTTATCTTAAGAGCAAAAAGTTTGGTACTACTAATATTCATAATGTTCGAGTGATTGAAACAGTGAACTCGAAAGAGATTCTGGTGAGTTTTAATAGCCAGATACAACAAGGTATGAACCAACGAGTATTGAACCAGAATAACCGGGCTCACACGACATATATCTGCTTCACTCTTGATGCGAATTTAGATGGTAACAACCCTTCTAACGTTTATTACGAAGCGGTAGGTGACCAGAATAACGGGCCGTGGGCGGCGTTGGATTCTTGTGTGCCGTATAAACTCAAATCTTCCAATTGTGAAGATTTGCTGGGTATCTATCTGCAAACGATCATGTTGGTGCAAGTGCGATATCCACTGATGGAGTTATATCGTCAATTGAAAGCTAGAACCTAGTCGATTAAGGAAACAAAAATCCGCCATTAACGGCGGATTTTTTGTGGCTGTCTCTGCAAATCTAGTTAGAAAGCCGCGAGCAGAAAACGAGGTTCGCCCTCTTTTTTCATTTGACTCAGTCTCGCAATCTGGGTACTGCCCGTTAAGCTGGTATCGAGAACATAAGCGCACTGCCTATTGTTATCAAGTGGCTCGAAGTGCTTAATGTCTTCGCCACTGAAACTACCCCACAATCCGACCAACAACATCACTTCATCTCCGGGTAAGGCGTCACGCAATGCGGTGACTCGTTTGACATCATCATAGAGTTTATTGCGATCTTTTTTGGATGCCAGTTCGTCCTGATGTAGAACATGAAACTCAAACCAGAGGTTTTTTCCCGGAGTGACGATATGCAGATCCGCCTTTGACGCGTAGCGTTTGTCACAAGGTTTCACAGTATTCGGTTTGGTCACAAACTTAAGGTACTCATCGCCACTGAAATATGGTGACGCGAAATGGATGTCATCCATGTCTGAAGATTGTGTCAAAGAGAGGCTAAGATCGAGAGTTAACCACGAATGCACAAAAGGTTTGGCTTGAGACATAGCGATGACTTGGTTTGCCCGACTAAAATTGTGCTGGCTAGCGAGGTGGCTAAGTAGGGATTGCTGAATCATAAAGTTTCTCCGAATGCATTATGATGTCAGGGTATCAATCAGGGGGAGTAGAAACTCGGGATAAGCCAGCATAGAGTAGGGGATGCTGGCGTTAGGTTGGGGTCACGAGTTGTCCAGCCATTGCTGGGCATCATCCAGTTCATGTAAGAACAGTCGGCTTTGGCTTGCATGATTGGCTAGGTTGTAATCATTCAACAGATCAGGGCGAAAGGCGGTGCCCAGCGACAGACATTGAACTTGCTGAGATGGTGAAAAATAACTCAGTTGCTCAGACAGAATATCTGAAAGTTCTGGTTCTTCAATCCCCGCTTCAAAGCATGACCATAGCGCTTTTATCACTGGATACATGGGCTTGCTCTGCTGTCTTACGTCTGTGCTTTTGGCATATTCAGGTTGCCATTGAAATGTAGTGCCAAACAAAAAACAGCGAATCGTGTGCATCAGCAACCAGTAGTTGTGCTGAACGTCTGCCTTTTTTGCGTTGATTGACTTGAGGTATTGATACAACGCGGCCACAAACTTGCTGGTGGCAAGGCTATCGGCATTTGTCATGGCCAGTAGGATAGCGCGGTTAATCTTACCAGCGTATTTCTGCTCAGGTGAGGGGGGGCGATTGACTTCTCTCGCTTCATGAGAGTAGTGATATCGGCCAGTGATTCCGTGCTGCCCAAGTTTTGAACCTCGCTCATTGAGCGCCCCGCCATTGAGCCAGTCAACGTGACTTAACGGGTTAATAGGGCGCATCGACATCGGTCCCCCTGCTCGAGAGTGTTCTGACCATTCCTGCAGTTCCGGTGATGCCTCAGGTGCTGGCTGTGCTTCATGGATCGGAGAAGAAAGCGCCAGATAAGCCAGTTGGTATGCCAGCCGTTGGGCGAGGCCGGGTTCTGCTCCGGCCATTAATGCGGCGCTGAAGGCCGCATAATACATTTGGTCTGCTCGCATTAAGAGTCCTCCCAGTTGGGATTATTCAGTGGGGGCACTAAGGGCTTTAACGTTGCTGTTAAACTGAGGCAGTGTTTCAACAAAACGATTAATCACTTGCTCCGCAACGGACTCTTTCACAGAGGGTTCACTAATGTAGGTATCGACTTCTGAGCGGATATGACCACCATTCAGCGCATCACGATCTCGTTGGTTAACGATAGCATTCACAGCTTGAGCAAAGGCAAAGCCATCGGTTTTACTGTAGATTCGGTGTTGGCTGCCAGTGTTCCCTGATTCAGGGTAGCGTGGCGCTGCATAAGAGACCATATATGGCTGGGTATTTGGATCGTTGCCAATTAGTTCTTCACATGAGAAGAGAACGAAGTCGGTAGAACGATAAGCATCCATCACTTGGTTACAGATAGGCAGATCCGCTTCGATGGCTAAATTGTAATCACAGAAGAAAACATCGACACCAGGGATCAAGCTGGAGATCATGGTATCAAATGCACTTTGTACCCCTTCTGGAAGTTCGTCTTGTTCTGGGACCTGAGTGTAAGGTTGTGATTTAACAGAATATGAACTTCGCCAGCGGGCCAATAGTTGTTTACCTTTGTGTCCATCTCGGTACTTATAGGCCACCTTGTAGCCGCTATCAAAAAAGTCTTCAACATCTGGCTGATCTGTTAAGAAAGCAAAAGTGCGTCCGTCAGAAGCTTCGCAAAGGCGAAATAGTAGTTGTCTCATTGGTTTCTCCTGTTGAGTAGTTACCTCCGCAGAATAGGGTTTTCAGGGCGTGCATACTTGGTGCAATAGTTCACTCTTCTGGGGTTATTGATGATCCGTTGCTCGCATGCAGGAACGTACGCCTGTCAGCCTACGAAGGTGAGGTTGACGAGGTTGTTCTTTGCCCTTTGAATTGGCAGGATTACATATCACTTTATCTTTATTTTCATCTACTTGAGAAGAACTCTCCTTTTGAGTGTCTACGGCGACTTTACGCTCACTCTTTGAAGATGAGTTGGCCTTAAAATGAAATTGGTAAGTGTAAGTCGCACCGTCCTGATAGCTTGATGATTGAGACCAGTTAATGCCAGTGGATGAAGTGTGACTGGCCGATGCTGCGGTGACTTCGGATTCCATTTTTGGTCTGAGCTTAATCGGTTCTTCACCAGATTCTGGGGGCTCGATCTCGCATGGCTTTTTTGCAGGGGTCTCCTGCTCTTCGGCAGAGTCGGCCTTTTCAGTGCACACGGCTTCCTCTTGAGGGTGAGTGCTAAACACGCTTTTTGGCATACTCGTTAGGCAGCGGGCAAGATCTTGGACATAACTTTGATACGGGTTAAAGTGGGTATCAAATTCGGCGAGCTTAGTGTTGGCATTACTCGTGGCTTTGTCCGCCTCTTGTACGAGTGACTCACTTGTTGAAAGAGCCTCCTGGCTTGTCTGCGAAGTTGATGGAGGGTTTGCCGCTTCTGCGGTAGGAGAAACGGACGCTTCCTGCGGTTGTGCTTCTGCTTGCGAAGCCTGACTTAGTGTGCGATAGCGGGATTTGAGTCGGTAGCCACGAGGAACCCATATGACTCGACGGCGTCGGTATTTGCCCATTCTTCCCCCTTATGAGTAAAGTGGCGAGAGTTCTCCCGCCAGAAACCGTTACACTAGCGTGTTCACCAGTGCGCTAAATGTTTTATTGACGATCTTTTGTACTTCCGACTTGGCACTGATCTGCCAAGTAAGCATTTCAGCCTCGGCGATTTGTTTTTCACGCGTGATTTCTAACTCAAACTCTTCATCGGTTAAGTCGCCATTGTTTCTTGCGGCAATCAGCTCTTCCAGCGTGGACTTCTGTTTATCAAGTGTGACTGTCAGTGCACTGGCCAGCAGGTTTTTAATCGGTGAATCTTCAATTTGACTGGTGATCTGTTCAATGATGCTGTCTATATTTTCCGTCATTTTCTGTTCCTTAAAATTATTGTTTGGCGAGTTCACCACGGATTAACGCATCAATAAGCCGCTGGTATTGGTCTAATCGACGCTTGATGAGAAAGTTTGACAGGGTGTGTTTTTGTTGGTGTGTTTTCATGTCTTGTTGCCAGAACTGAACTAAGGTTTGCGCTTGTTTTAAAGTTTCTTGATTTTGCTCTCGTCTTGCTTGTCGGCGTTCTAGCCCACGAATGTTGACGTCTATCTTGAGGTATTGGTCGGCGAATCTAGAATAGAGGCGCTCATTTTCCGGTAGTGCCTGCAGACTGAGGTAAAGGAATTCAATATCGCGCTCGATACTTTGTGCTTGCTGAACGGTTTGAAGATCGTAGGGGGCGACCAAGCGTAGCGTGCAACCAGTCAGTAATAGTAAACAGGCGGCGAGCCAGCCGAGGTAATGTTTCTTCATTGTCTATCCTTATTTTTCGGGTTTCACGCCATGATGACGTGAAAGGGAGGAGTTCGCTCAGACTAATTGGCTGAATAATTGGGTTATTTGACCGTGTTTATTGCTTGTTGAGTGATAAGTTAAAAGTAGGGCATGAAAGCGAGGAAGGTTATGTCAGATTTGATTAATGCACTCAAAATTGTCAAGAAAGCGTACAAACCCAAATTGCAAAAGCTGAAGATGACACCCGAGCAAGTAAAGCAAAAGGTCAAGGTCTATCAGAAAGTTATCAGTGTGCTGCAAGGTGTGGATAGGCTGGAATCGTTACAGAAAGAATCTTTGGAGATGGTGGCCAAATTGGTGAAAACCTTTGTTGAACAAGCTCCGGCAATGGCTAATCAGGCGCTCGACCCGCTGAAGAAGATTCAGGAGGCGGCTCAGGCTGACGACGAATCCCATCGATCAGGCGATCAAGCAAAGTAAACAGTACTTCGATGCTATAACCGGCGATAAAGGCCAGCGCCATAGGGGAAAGTGTCATATCACCCATCTCGGGCTTGAGTAACCAGCCAGTGATCATTCCGGCTAGGCAGCCAAGCGTGAGCCTTAGTCGATAGCCTACCTCACGACTCGCGGTATAGGTGAGGGTTCGGACTTGTTGCAGCAAGCTACGTAGAACGAAAATGAATGCCCCAAGTAGGCCATACATCAGTGGTAAAATGTAGTTTTGCAGCATTTGCAATACGGATTGGGCGGCGATCAGGTTTGCGGAGTACTCGACTGGTGAATCTTCATTGACGGTTCTCTCGGCATCCAAAGGAATATTGCGTCCACCTAGCCAGATGTGGTTCCAGTTCCTAAGCAGTTGGTAGTTGGCTTCCATATCGGGTGGCATAGGTGAACCGAGTGTGTCTGAAGCACCGACTGAGGTCAGGAGGTTTTGTGTCAGAGCGTAACCAAACAAATAGTACATCTGAACAAGCAACAGGAAAATTAGCGTGAAAACCGTGTAGCGTCGATACCAAGTGATGACTCTCGACGCACCTGGTAATTCCAGCTTGCCATCTTTGGCGTCAGGGACGACAGCTTTAATACTCTCAACCGTCACTGGGTAGACCTGCTTGGCTAAACGGTCATAACATTGCAACAGCAAGGTTTCATCCTCAACACTCCAATGCCGAGTATCGATCCTATATTTGGCGCGGTAGATACCTTCAGCAATCCCTGGATCAATGGTGAGATCACCGTGACGAGCAACGTATTGCAGCAGTTGAATACCTTCGCGGATCAACTGCTGTAGATCAGACTCAGGGACCGATTCATGAGTCCGTGATCTTACTGGTGAGTCACTCGTCAACGGCTATCCCCTTTTGATTAATAGTTATAGCTGGACACTTCTCTGTCCTGATAATCGATCAGCGCGCAGCTACCGCCATTGTTGTTCCACAGGGCGGTAGGGCTATTAAAGCTGAACTCGTTACGCTCAAGCGAAGCTTTGTTGGTAAAGATGCGCAGCGATGTTAGTGGCGCAAGCTGAGTGTTTTCAGGAAACACAAAACAACGCTCATTGCGTAGTGCTTCTAAGCGCCAGTTGCTGAGGTCAACGATATGCTCAGAGGTATTGTGAATTTCAACATACTCATCCCCTTCACTGCGAAACTCTTCACCGTCATAGTTAATATGACTGATGATGGTATGGGGGTGGGCCTTATCACCATAAATGAAGCTGGACACCGTTTGTCCATTTTGGTTAACCAGCGTGCCAAGATCGCCTCGGTTATTCCACACTGGTTGATTAGAGCCGAAGCTGTGCTCAGATTTGCCAGAAGTGTCAATTTTGATGCTTTCAGACGGCGATAAGTAGGTATGCTCAGGGAAGATATACTGCTGATCAGGCGACCCGGCCTGAATGTGCCAGCCACTGATGTCAACGGTCAGATTGCCACGATTTCGTATCGTGATCGACTCATCTAATGGGGAGCTGCTTCCTTTAAAATCCAGTGCAGAAATTTCAACTTGATTGAGCACTTGCAGTTGATTGAGCTTTTGCCAGCACTCATCCATATTGTCTTGAGATAGCTTTTCTGGCATCGACAGTTGATCGAGAATTTTAAGTACTTCTTGTTGAATGTATTGGGTATTCACTGACACGAGTCACTCCTTGTTTTTTAGGGCATTGAACGTGTCTAATGTAGCGAAATCCCCGAAAAATACTCGGGGATTTTCAACTAGAATTGCCGTGAATCGATGCTCGGCTATTTTTCGATAAACAATAAAGTAATTATCAATGACAGCATCAGCAGTAATGGCCAATACCATTGTTTGACTCGCAGCCCTTGTTGGTACTCTAGTGCATGAATTTTCATCTCAGTGGTGTACGCCAGAGCGCCAATCGAGGTGAAAATGATTTGCAGATAAGCGAGAAAATAGAAATATTCGATGAAGATAACCCCTTGGGCGTTCAATTCTTCACGTAGGGCAACATGCGCAATGACTAAGATGAAAAACAATGACGCGCAGTATTGGAGAACGGTGGCAGTGTTGAAACCCCATAGTGCTTGCTGTTTTTCATCTTTTGTCCATAGAAGCAACATACAGTAAGTGAGAAAGCTCACGACCAACAGCGGCATGATATGGCTAATCAGTGGACCAGTGATGCTGCGTTGGATCACCATATTGTACTTAAGGTTGATGGTGCGATGGCCGTTGTAAAGCTGGTCAGTCTGATAACTAAAGTAACTTTGCAGCAGCTTCCAGCTACCAAAATCGTGCTCGGCCATCCTAATTCCGGGCAGGTCTTCGGGTCGCATTGACGGATAGCTGTCGAATTCTGGAACCAACATCAGGTAGCCAGATTCTGGCCTCGGAATCATAGTCAATTCAATGACTTCACGGTCAAACGGAAAAGACTCGTAATCAAAAGGCTGTTTGATGAGGGCGACAAACTGCCAGAGCTGAAACTCTTCACTTTCTCGAATCAAAGACCAAGAGGTATCCAGTGAATTATTGATATGCAGGGGGGGCTCATCGGTGGTTTGCTCTGTGGTGATGATTTTCCCCACAATGCTGACTTGATCGGCTTCAACAAGATCTAAGGACTCTACGGTTAAGTTGATAGGGTGAATGTGCTCTGAGGACGTTTTCCCCCCTAGAGGGTAATGAGCCTGCGAAGCCAGATAGGCGCTTTCTTCGTTGACTAATAATGCTTCTCCTTTACTCAACGGTTTTGGTGCAAGGGCTTGATACCAAAGCAGTAAAAGATAAGAAAGAAGGCACAAGGATAGAACAGTGAATAGGCGTCTTAATCGGTATCTCGAGGCGTTGGGAAAACGCAAGGAAGCAATAAAAATAATCAAGCCTGCGATGAGCAGAAACCAAACCAAATCATGATACCAAGCGTGAGAGGCGGTAGATTTTCGTAGCTCATCAGCATCAATGATGAGCCCAAGTTGAGCATCTAGGCCAGCGATGTTGCTCAGCACCATCCATTCTTCTCGACCTGTCACAGGATGAGAAAAGGTAGACAAGTTGCCTTTAGAAAGTTGCTCTGAGATCGATGCAAGAAGCGGATATTCGTTGCGATCTAAGCGATAAATATCCTTGCCTAGCACAGACTTATTAGGGTAGGCCAATATCTGCCCAGTATGTGAAATCAGCATGCCAAAGCCTTGGCTTCCAAGGTCAAGGTTAAGAACTTGTTTGGTCAGGCTGTTGAGGGAAAAATTGAGAAAGACAATGCCATCAAAGCCGTTATTGATCTGCCCATCGTAGCTGGACTCAA
Organism: Vibrio sp. Isolate24; assembly: GCF_022398215.1. Classification (NCBI taxonomy): domain Bacteria; kingdom Pseudomonadati; phylum Pseudomonadota; class Gammaproteobacteria; order Vibrionales; family Vibrionaceae; genus Vibrio; species Vibrio sp. Isolate24. The sequence goes on along the minus strand of NZ_JAKEUU010000001.1, from coordinate 1,295,585 downwards.
ACGGTACAATATATTCAGCCAGCCAGGTATTGGCGTTAGTACCGAAATACGGCTCCATCCACATACTGCCTTTTTCCATCGGTTGGTGAAACCAGAATGTGCGTGGGCCGTTGTTCATTCGGTCTGGCAAGGTGTAGTCGTAACGCTCTGAAATAAACTGGTTTGGACGATTCTCACCATTTTTTTGAAAGTAGGGCGAATACAAAGGGTTGGTTGACAGCGGATAGCGATTTTTGTGAAAGGCGATCCCTCCACGATGTGCGCCTTTGGTGGTCATCACGGATTGAGTGATCAAATCACGCAGCTCTTGATCATTATGTTGCTTCTGATTGATGGCAGATGCGAGCAGTTCTGTCTTGTGTGATAACTCAGACAAGCGTTTATTAATGGCTTGAGTGGCGGTTTGGCTCTGCTGCACCAGATGATGACGGATTTCAGTATCGATATCTGCGTGCCACTGGTAAATACTGATGGTGATGAAGGCCGCGGCTGACCAAATGAGCGCGGTAATCCAGCGTAAATGGTAGTACTGCAATTCGGAAGGTTTGATCATGATTGGTCTCCCGATTCAACATGCCGATGTTGACGCTTTTCAGCGAGTGCGATGAAAGTCTTCAAAAAGCTTTGGCACAAGGCGCCACTGACAATAAAGAAACACGCCACCATGGTGTAAATAGGCAGTATCGCGTCGGCTTTTCCTGATGAAGCAATGTAGGAGTTTGATGTAGCCAGAATCTCGTCCACCCCTATAGCCGAGGCAGTTGTGGAGGCCATCAAGATGACTAGGAAAAATTGATTGACGGCCGATAACGAGAAGGACCTACCGCTGGTACGCTTTTGTGTGGCTAGGTCACAGCTGTAGCCCATGACAGGGATAGCCAAAGCGATGATAGCTTTACCTAAAGCTGGGACATACATCTCGAACCCCATCATTTCCCAGCGTGAGGGGACGATTAACGCCAAGTAGAACAGCATGACAAAACTGGGTACGTTGCAGAGCAAAGATTGAACGCCTTTTGCCAACCATTTTACGGGCGCTTGGCTGTGATTCGCTCCACGGCTTAAGAGAGCCCCTAGTGGGAAGCCGATGGTCATTGCTGATATGGCAATTAGGATATTGAGACTAAACGCGTAAGTGAGCGACAGCCATAAAGCCATGTCTGATAGAATCATTGCAATGCTCCTTTGTTGTTGATATCGGCCGAAGTTTGTCGTTTCAGATAATCGGAATAGCGTGTGAATAGCTTGCCGACAAGGTAAGCAAACAGCAGGACTTCGAGATAATAAAACAGAGCCAGAAGAGTCATGAGTAGGACGGGGTAGCCAGAACTCGAGACTAAGGTGTTAACGACAAGCACGGCATTGGGGGAAGCAATAACACTGGCCATGCCGGCTGCTTTGGCGAGATTGACTAAATTGGCTTTGACTCCTGCACTATGATGAAGGTATCGCTGAGTTAAGGAAAGTGGTGATGCCACTTCTGCCGTGACTAGGTTGTTGATTCCTGATGCTGTGTACAGTGCCAGTACCAACCACGCGACACTGGCTCCACTTAATAACCAATGCTGGCCGTGCTCATTCCAGAAAGATAAAGCGCCAAAATAGATCAGGTAAAGCATCAAAATCGGAGGGATTGAGCTTTGTAGGTGAGTCAGAAAGGCGATGGGTTTGGATACCCAGATTTTTGAACTCAGGGTCATTTGGGTAAAGCATAATGCCAGTGCTACCGCTGTAAAGATAGACACCAAAGTGAAGAGAGCGGTATGGAGCATTGACTGGATAAGCCGTTCGGTATCGAATCGGTCAAAAGGCCACAGTTTTTTATCACCCTGCTGACCAAGCGATATGACAGTATCAAAGCAGAGTTTCTGCCGGCTTATTTCCTGGCTATTGGCTTGACACAAGGCATCACCATTTTCATCTACTGAGTTCCAGTTTTTGTGTTGCTGAGTGAGATAGTCCTGTTCAGGCAGCTGCCATTGTTGAGCGAGGCTCTTTAGTCGACCATCTCTGATGCGGCTGGCAATAAAGCGAGACAACCAGTCTGCGAAAGACTGTGATGCGGTATCCTTGCGAGTGACCATTGACCAGTGAATGGGCATGATGGTTTCTACATCAACACTATAGTCACTCCACTCTTTTTGATTCGACAAGTGGAATAGGATGCCGCTGTCATAAGCCCATGCCTGACATTTATTCGTCAGCAGAGCCAGCTTGGCATCTCGGTTGCTCATTAAAATGATTGGTTTGATCCGATAATTTTGTACCAAAGACTTATTAAAGTATGCCCCAGCCGTCAGGCAGACGGGCTTTCCGATTAAGTCTGTCCACTGTGCAACAAGGTTGGATTTGTGGGCCAGTGCAGTGACACCACTGCGGAAATAGTGAGGCGTGATCATACGGACGCGCTGTCGACGTTGCATCGAATCGCCAACGGTAGCAATCAGCATATCGACTTGCCCTTCATTAAGTTTTTGGAATCGGTTAGCACTAGTGACTGTTTTGAATTCGACCTTGGCGTTGAGCGCTTGGCCAATCATTTTTGCCAAGTCGGGTTCAAAACCTGCCGGTTGACTATTACTGTCCAGCATTCCCCAAGGTGGGTAATCGGCTTTGACACCAATAACAATACGACCAGATTGTTTAATTTTGCTCAGTAAGTCTTGCGCTTGAAGATGTCCAGGGAGCAGCATGTAGCAGCACAAGAAGAGGGTAAACAAACGAATCATGCGCGCCTCCTTGCCACTACTAATAAGCCATAACCCAGTGATGCTGGTAGAAGGTTACACAGCAAATTATCTAAAAAGGCCATTACAGAACTCTGAATCACAAAACGCTCTGGAAAAATACTTTCTGCGGTGATTGTCTCGATTTCAAACCCAGCTTCAAGGAGCTCTGATTTAATCTCGTTTACAGTGTAAAGATGATAAAAAAGAGGGATTTTTCGGCCCGACTGGTAACGCTCGTATTGAATATCTCCCGGAAGTTGTTGCTGATTTCTTTGTTGCCATTGCCGTTTGAAAAAACGCCGTCGTCGATTAGGTACGGATAAGATCAGTGAGCCATCGGGTTGCATGTTTGTATAAAACCACTTTAAGAGTTTGATGCGTTCCGTTTGCTCTCGAATATGGCTCATGACACCAAAAAGAAGTAAACCTAACTGGAAGTTTACCTTGTGACTATCGATGTGTTGGGTCAGCTGTGTTTGGTCGTTGAACCACTCCACGCGCTCGGAGTAGTGCTGCGTTGCTTGCTTGGCTTGTTGAACCGCTATTTCACTGATATCAAAGCCATACAGATGTAAGTTTGTTTGTTTGAGCAGTGGGTAGCTATATCGCCCGTTACCACATCCATAGTCCAGTGCTATTGCATCTTGATCGAGAAACTGAGCGTGATGAAAAAGGGTATTCAAGACCCGGATATTGGCTTTTGGATAGCGAGAGGTGTACAAGCCGATGCGATAATAATCATCGTAGGATTGTGCGATGGTTGTTGATTGGGAATTGTTCATGAATAGACTCCTTTCTGCGCCTAAGTGAAATTTGCGCAGGTTACCCTGCGCAAGCTGTTACGCTGAATGAGTCTGGTAAGCGGACTCCAATTTCTCGTCATAGCGGTTCTCTGCATAGCCAGGACCATTGTAGTAACGAGCAAAAGTTGGCCAGTCGAGAGCTTGTATTGCTTCGTGTAGCTTAGAATTTGACTTAATAAAGTTGACGAAGGCCATCAGGTGATGACGCTCAGCAACGAACATGTCGTGAACGAACGTTTCGACATCGTCATAACCTGCAGCCTGATGGTTAAAGCCCATGATTTGATAACGGCCGAAAGAGGCTGATTTCAGAGCGGCAGTTCTATCCAAGTCGATGGCTTGCTTCAGGCGGTCATACTCTTTTTCACCACCCACATAGAGTGAACGATCCCATTTTCGAGATGAGAGGTTCGGATGAGATTCATCAAAGCGACGATCACTGTATTTAGAGAACTGATGGGCTTCAAACAAAATGCAAGGTAAGCCAGACTCGAAGAAACCACTACCGGAAGATTCAACCTCTGAGACCGCTTTAATCGCGGCGACTTCACAACCCAGAGATTCGGCTGCATCATGATAGTCTTCGTCAGTCAGCCCTTTGACGGGGTCAATCGCTGGCAAGAATAAGGAACTAAGAGTTCTTTGCCCTGTCCCCAGAACTTTATTGAGTGTGCGGTGGCTTTTGCCATTCGCATCGATACGGCTATCAGGGTGATGAAAGCCAAGAATGGTTTTTTGCATTGCGGCGATCGCTAGGCACGTTGGTGATTGGTCAGTCTCTGAATGAATAACACCATCTTCTTGCAGTGGGGCTGTTAAGCCAATTTTATCACTCAACTGGTTCAAAGCTTTTTGTACGTTGAGTACGTCATCTGGTGTGTTGTCTGCGCCAATTCCAACCGACGAGGTTAAAGTGAGTTCTCTCATGTTTGACTCCATGTATTCTGGTTTGATTGATCCCTACAAACGCTACTGGAATTGAGAAATCACTAATTGGGCGGAGCCAGTGAATTTTCGGTGCTACCGATGAACTAAGGTTTTCAGAAGGAAAAGTTAAGATTTGGTCAAAAATAGAGTCCCGAGTGAAGTTGTCGATTGAGATCGCAACGATGGGTAATTAAGGGTGCTATGTTTGTATAAAAAACAACCTAACCAAATCGACTAAGATAAGCAAAGGAGCCGTTATGCTAGGTGAAGACCACTCTCTACTCAATGAGTTTCCACAGTATAAAGAAACCATTCGAGCATTAGCTAAAATGGATGAAAATTTTCTCTCTGCAATGAAGTCCTACGATTCACTAGATAAGGAAATCCGCAAATTGGAGATGATGGACTCTCCTGTTAGTGATGAAGAAATGCACAAAATGAAACATGATCGGGCAGTGATGAAAGATCAGCTCCATAAGCGATTGATTAGTGCGCATCGATAATATTCACAATAAGGTCGGAAAGCACCGGACTAGGGGAGCGCCCTTCCCCTAGTCTCATCATTCAACATATATAAGGTACTGTTCTAGAATTATCGTAAGACGAGGTAATTCCGAATTAGGCCTTCAGTTATGGGCATATTTACTTGCAATAAGTGCTATAAGTTTGTCGCCCCCAATGCATTAGCCTCTAGAGGCGGAATTTGCCACGCGTGTTTCCAGTTTCTCATGGCATCAAAGATGCCTACAAAGCTTGTAGACCTCGTTTACAAGGAGATAGAAGAAGGAAATCAAATCAAGAATTTCTGTATTATTAAAACCGAATGCGACAGTTGGATCACTGTTGACCTTAAATACCCATTTTCACAGATATACGATTTGAGTGGGGTAACTTATGTCGAAAGCTCAAACAATGCAACATACACAGATGTAGAACATCACTCTTCCCAAGGTGGCACCGAAACGGTCAAAATTCAGTCAGTGTTGAGGCTCATTGATGAGCCTCAAACTGCTGCAAGTGTGCATGACTTGTCTTACTACGCACGTTATGTTGTGCGTCTTATTATTCTTTGTCTATTAATTTTGATTGCTTTGATCTATTTCTTTCCTAAGCCTATCTTATTATTCATTCAAGTTGTCCCACCCGTTGTCTTCTTTAGTTGGGTTGTTAGGCAGTTTTTTAAAGATAGATAAAGCCTAGGTCGATTGGTCTACGTTGGATTAGTACCTTCCATGGTAAAAGCTGAATATCCTGGGCATGAACAGGTTGCACTTTAGGGCTAAATACTTAACTGCTTACTGAGTATTGAGTGCTAGCAACTTTTCAGTAAACTGCGCAAAACCGTAGCCGCCTGGCTCCGTCATTAGGACCGAAGGATGAAACGCCAATCGATCCCAATAGTGTTTAATATTCGCGACCCCAACACTGTTTGGCATAATTTCAAACATGTGCTGGTCGTTCATTGAGTCACCGACATAACAGGCGCGCGTTGTGATCTCTTGGTTAGATAGACCTTTCTCGGTAAGGAATGCTGTGGCTGTCGCCTTTTTCGAGTGCTCGCCATACCATGCATTAATGTGAATCGAGCTGGCGGTGGCGTGGGCACCCAAAGCATGAATCTTAGCGACAATTTCTTCGATCACGGCTTCGTCTACACGAGGGCGGTTCTGGCCGATATCAATCGCCACTTCACACAAGCGATAGGATTGATCCAGTGTCAATGACAAATCTGGGTAGTCACGTAGGATGTCTTCAACCTGCGCTTTTAGCTTTGTCTGGTCGTCGCGGATAGCTTCAAGAGGAACACCAGAGCGTAAGGTAAGATATCCATCCTTCTTTTCCATAATAAACGCGCCGTTTTCACCTAATACGGCATCCACAGGCCAAAGCTGGGCAATATGGTCACACCAACCCGCACAAGCGCCAGTTACAGCGACTACCTTCTTGCCTGAGTCTCTTAATTCTTGTAGCGCGATTAAGGTCTCTGGCGGTAAACGGCCTTCCCAAGTCAGGGTGTCATCGACATCCGTCAGTACCCAGTCGACCTGTTTCCAGTTTTGGTTTAAATCATTCGTTACCGAATTCATTTCTACACCTCAAAATTCTTTCAATACATCGTGTTAAAGTAAATTCGGCAAAAACATTACTAAGCTTTCTGAGAAAGTCAGCAGCATCAACACCGTCAGTAGCGCCAACAGTAGTGGCGCCACTTCTCGTACAAAATCAACCATACGTACCTTTAGGATGGAACATACGGTGAACATCATTGAACCAAATGGCGGTGTCACACCCCCAATCATGATATTTACAATGACAATGATGCCGAAGTGAACTGGGTTGACGCCCAAGTTCAGTACGGCTGGCAGTAGCAATGGCGTGAGGATGATCATCGCCGCGCCACCTTCAATAAACATCCCTACGACCAACAGCAGAGCGTTAATGAGTAGCAGCAATACCAGTTTGTTGTCTGTCAGTTCAATCAGCGCTGAGGCCACATTGTGTGGGATTTGCTCCAGCGTCATGTAGTAACCAAACACCATGGCACCAATAATGATGAACATGACGCTACTGGTACCTTGAACCGTTTCACGCATGATCATTGGAATGTGTTTGAAGCCAAGCTCACGATAGACAAATGCGCCAATGATGATGCAGAGTAGAACCGCAATCGCACCTGCCTCAGTCGGTGTAAACAAACCAAAGCGCATCCCCAAAATGATGCCGAAAGGAATCAGCAATGCAGGCACGGCTTTCAGTAAGTAATGGAAACGCTCTTTCGCTGTTGCAGGCTCCGAACGAGACGGCTTGTACTTACGTTTGCGGGCGATAAACGCGATGGTCAGCATCAGGGAAGCCGCCATCAGGAGCGCAGGTACATAACCCGCAATAAACATCTGGTGAACAGAAACGTTGGCGAGCAACGCAAAAATGATTAGGTTGATGCCTGGCGGAATCACTGGGCTGATGCTTGAAGAAGCTGCGGTTACCGCTGCGGTAAAGGGTAGGTCATAACCGCGTTTGGTCATTTCTGGCGCCAGTATTTTCGACTGCATCGCAGCGTCAGCGTTAGCAGAGCCTGAAATGCCGCCCATCAATGTGCTTAATGCCACGTTAACCTGTGCCAGACCACCTGTTTTGTGACCAATCATAGAGTCAGCAAAGGCCAGCAAGCTTCGGCTGATCCCAGCGTAATTCATGACCGAGCCGACCATAATGAAAAACGGTATCGCTAATAGCGGAAAAGATTCAGCGGAGCTGATGAAGCGCTGCATAACCAAGCTCACGGGAATCGAATCATTGATGAATAAGAAGTAGACCATCGATGATGCGATCAGTGAAAAAGCAATGGGAATATTGAGCAGAAAAAGGACAAATAGAATGATGATTGGCAGATAGCTTTCCATCGACAGAACCTATTTTTGTGAACGCTTAAGTAACGCGACGCCATCCACAATGAACTTCACTGTGTGAATAGCCATAAGAACAAAACAAAGTAACAGTACGCCATTAATGGCGAAGTACGACAGGCCCATTACAGGCGTGACTTTGTTAGAAAGCATCAGGTATTGATAGCTCAGAATCGCCATCAAGATATTGAGGGCCAGTAAGAACACGGACACACCGAGCCTAAATGCAGGTTTCGCTTTGCTTGGCAGCATAGCGACTATGACGTCGACGCCCATATGCAGCTTATGCTTGTAACAAGAGCTAATACCTAAGTAGACCGCCCAGATAAAGCAGATCACAGACAGCTCTTCGCTCCAAGGGACGACAAAGCCAAACCCGTAACGTAAAACAACGTTCACAATCACAACCAAGACCGTGATTGAAATAGCAATCGAAGCGAGGATCTCTTCAATATTTCTTAGTAAAAACAAAAAATCTTCTCCGGTAAATTACCTACTAACCATAGATAATTTACGAACAATGCGGCCTGAAAAACATCAAGCCGCATCTAGGTTAGTTAGTGTTTTGTGAGTTATTGAGCTGCACGAATCGTTTCTAGCTCTTGCATGATCTTAGCGTGGATGCCTTCGCTCCATTCAGGGAACTGGTTGTAGACATCAGCCGTTAGCTGGTTAAACTCTTCAGAGTTGACTTCGTTAAACGTTACGCCAAGTTCTTCCAGTTTCTGGGTGTATTCCGTATCTAGCTTGACCAACTCAGAGGTGTTTGAAATCGCGCCCGCTTCCAGCTCTTCGTTAATGATTTGCTGCTGCTCTGGAGTGAACTTGTCCCACAACTTAGGAGAAATATAGATGCCGACTGTGCCAAGGAAGTGCTTGGTGAGTGACATGTTCTTCGCGACTTCATAGATCTTAGTCGAGTACATCGTCAGAATAGAACCTTCCAGACCGTCAACCACACCTTGCTGAACACCTGCGTAGGTTTCTGGGAATGGCAGAGAAGCTGGTGCCGCGCCCATCGCAGATAGCGTGCTAATGAACAGTTGGCTTTGTGGCACGCGAATACGCATGCCTTTCATATCTGCAGAGTTCACGATCTCTTTGTTGGTGATCATGTGGCGGAAGCCGAACATGTAATCTGCATTCAGTACTTTAATACCTTTCTCTTCTGCTTTCGCTTTTAGCCCAGCGACAAACTCTGTGTCCATCATTGCTAGGTATTCATCGTACGTGTTGTAAAGCATTGGTCCAGCAAGCGCCGCGAAGTCTGGTACGTAGTCACCTAGGTAGGTTAAATCTTCGACCGCGATCCAGTTTGCACCGTTCACAACCTGCTCTAGGTTGTCTTTGTATACAGGTAGCTGCCCGCCCGGGAATACTTTGATGTTCACTGAACCGTCAGTACGTTCACGGATTTTGTCTGTCGCCTTAATGAGCTCCTTGGTCAGTAACTCATTTTGCGTAAATACCAGGCTCATGTTGATATCGATTGGATCAGCAGTTGCCTCAGCTTCAGGCTTTTTCGATTCACCACAACCTACTAAAAGTAGCGCTGCCGCTGTAATTACCGCACCTAATAGCTTTTTCATTTGTCAGTACCTTATTGATGGCTGTTTTATAAAAATTAGAGAGTGATATGTAATATTTGTAGAGTATGCGAGTGAATTATTACACTCATATGAACATTTTTATTGTTAATATGAACATATTTTGAATGAGCTCTCACAATTGTTTAGTAACATCGACCATTGCCGCTGATGTCGTTTTTCAGCTAAATTAAAGGCTAGAACGTTATAGATAATAAAACTGTAATAAAACCAATCTATTGTCGCTTGGTTTTCAAATGAACATTGAGAGTACACTATGATTACAGGCCATCGCGGTGCGGCATCGTTAGCACCAGAGAATACTTTGGTGAGCATTGAACACGCTGCTAAGTCAGGTGCCCTATGGGTAGAAATCGACACCCAACTCAGCGCCGACAACGTTCCAGTTATCATTCACGATAAGACGGTTGATCGTTGTACCAACGGCAAAGGTAAAGTATCAGACCTTGATACTAAGGCGCTGAAAGCACTCGATGCAGGGAGTTGGTTCGGTGCATCGTTCGAAGGAGTATCCATTCCCACTCTCGAAGAGGCGTTGGATAAATGTGTCGAACTCGGGCTCACGCTGAATCTGGAGTTGAAAACTTACGATGACAAAACCATCGACACCCTGGTCGAGCAAGTGGTTAAGGTAGTGAAGCAGAAAAACTACCCGCTGGATAAGCTGCTTTTATCAAGTTTTAGCAAAGAGGCACTGGCCATTTGCCAAGCGCAGATACCGGAAGTAAGACGTGGGTTCATCTGCGAAGTGTGGAATGATTTTAGCCTAGAGTCGTTGCAAGACTTGGACTTGTTCAGCATCCACATTGATCACAAAATTCTTGATGCTAAGATTGCGAAGTCGATTAAAAACGCGGGTTTGGTGTTAAAGATCTGGACGTTGAATGCGCCAGACAAAGCACAAGCGTTTTACGATTTGGGTGTGGATTACATCATCACGGATAAGCCAAACGAATTTTAGTAGGAACTATGGAACTGAACCAACGCCAAAAACAGATTCTCGCGACCCTTAAAGCAGATCAAGATGTTCAGATTGATCAGTTGGCTGAGCTGTTTTCGGTGACTACGCAAACCATTCGACGCGATGTAAACAACTTGTGTGAACAAGGGCTCGCGCGTCGAGTTCATGGTGGGGTCAGTTTGCCTGCTACCTTAACAAACACCAGTTATCGTTTTCGTTCAGAAGTGGAATCGACCAGCAAAGATGGCATCGCAATGGCGGTCGCTGAAGCCATTCCAGACGGTGCGACCGTGATGATGGGTATTGGTACTACGGTTACACGCATTGCTCAGTTTCTATTGGGGAAAACCGCCTTACGTGTGGTCACCAATAACCTACAAGTCGCAAAAATTTTAGAAGCCAACCAAAGCATCGAAGTCTACCTTGCAGGCGGCTTGTTTCGTCGCGAGCATCAAGATCTGGTGGGGAGCAGTGTGGTCAACTTCTTCGAGGGCTTTGAAGCCGATATCGGCCTATGCGGTTGCGCGTCAGTGACAAGTAGCCATTATGCGATGGAGCATGAACAGTTAGAATCGGACTTATCTCAATCCATCATGCGCAACAGTCGCCAAACCTGGTTGGTGGCGGATGCTACCAAATGGAAGCGTACCACTGCGATCAAGGTTGCGCCCCTTGCTCACTTTGAGCGTATTTACACCAATAAAGATCATCTACCCAAAGAACTGAATATCACAGTAATTCCAAGTGTTCTAGAACCAAGCATCGAATAAGAACTTTTCCAGTATTTCAACAACGTACTCTTAAATGCTAGCCCTGTTTATCGACTATTATTAATAGATATAACTATAGATGGAAGGGAAGCGACTTTAGTTTACTTCTGCGCCCTGACATGTTGCTTCACGCTTATCGAGCAAACCGCTGAATTGGGTGAGAAGTAGGGCAATGATGACAATCAAAGCGCCGACCCAAGGTGTATTCATTAGGCCATGCTGTGCAACGATTAATCCTCCTCCCCATGAGCCTAAAGCGATGCCGACGTTAAACGCCGCTATGTTAAGCCCAGAGGCGACATCAACCGCATCAGGCGTATGTTTTTCTGCCAGATTAACCACGTAAACTTGCAACCCAGGGACGTTACCAAAGGCGAATGCCCCCCAGATTAGAATCGTAATAACAGCACTAACAGGATGATAAGCCGCAAGGTTGAAGACAAACAGTATAATCGTAAGACCAATAAAAATGGCGGTCAGTGCTTTAACAGGGCCAAGTTTATCGGCCATTTTGCCTCCCCAGATATTGCCAATGGCAACGGAAACACCATACACCAACATGATTAACCCTATGGTCCCAGAGCTAAATCCAGAAACGTTTTCCAGTATAGGGGCGAGATAAGTGAAAGCAGTAAAAGTTCCTCCATATCCAAGTGCCGTAATCGCATAAACCAGTAGCAACCTAGGTTCGGTAAGAACCTTTAGCTGGGCTGAAATTTTGGTTGCTGGTGGCTGTTTGAGATTGGCAGGAATTAACAGGGCACTGCCAAGCAAGGCAATGACGCCAAGAATAGCCACGGTGAGAAATGTCGCCTGCCATCCAAATGCTTGCCCGATATAGGTGCCAAGAGGAACACCGGTGACCAAAGCAACGGTAAGGCCTGTAAACATGATCGCGATAGCGCTGGCGGCTTTTTCTTTGCCGACCAGTCCTGTAGCAACAGTAGAGCCGATGGAAAAGAAAACACCATGAGCCAGTCCGGTCAGGATGCGAGCGATGATCAGAGTTTCATAACTCGGAGCTTGCCACGCGAGAACATTTCCTAAAACAAACAAGCTCATTACGGACAATAAGACCTTTTTTCTTGGCCAGTTGCCAGTAAGCGCAGTTATGACGGGAGCTCCAATTGCCACGCCAAGCGCATATAAGCTAACCAATAAGCCAGCGGAAGGTAGGGATACTGCAAGGTCGCTTGCCATAGTCGGAATCAATCCGACGATAACAAACTCAGTAGTGCCGATAGCAAAGGCACTGAGGGTTAAAGCAAAAAGTGCAATTGGCATAATAAATTCCAATAATGATGTCGTGGCTGCCATTATTGAAAATCTTTTATTTGTTAAAAATGGTAATTTTATCAAATTACTTTTGCTATAAATAAAGGTAATTGAATTTAATGGACGAAGACATGCGCACACGTTCAGATGAGTTAGAAATGCTACTCGCGGTTGTCGATAGCGGCGGGTTTTCAGCGGCAGCTGAAATGTTAAACATACAAGTTGCCAGAATTTCACGTGCGGTAAGCAAGGTGGAGAAACAGCTGGGTGTTTCAATATTGAACCGAACAACAAGGCGGGTAGAGTTAACCCAAGAAGGTAGGTCTTTTGTTGACTCTGTGCGTAAGGGCCTTCACATTATTCATCAGGCTGAAGAAGATCTGATTTCTGGAAGCGAACGTCCTAGAGGTAAGTTACGAGTGGATGCAGCCAGTCCATTTGTTTTCCATCAGCTTGTACCGCTGATACAGTCATTCAAAGATACTTATCCAGAGATTGAGTTGGAAATAACCTCTAACGAAGGTTTTGTTGATTTGCTCGAGCAGCGCACCGATGTCGCTATCCGTATCGGACAACTAAAAGATTCAACACTGCATGCACGTCCACTAGGTAAAAGTGAGCTCTTCATCGTTGCTTCTCCCCAGTATCTGGAATCTGCTGGTGCGCCCCGCACAACGTCAGAACTACCGTCGCATCAATTGATAGGTTTTACATCACCTAAAGTGCTTAACCAATGGCCGCTAAAAGGCGTTGATGTCATAGAGCCAGATATCACGTCGAGTAATGGTGAAACGGTTCGGCAGTTGGCATTGGCATCTAATGGTATTGCCTGTTTGTCTGGCTTTATGGTTCGCGAAGATATTAAACAAGGTAGGCTGGTATCTTTGCTTGATGATGTCAAACGTCTTGATACCGGTCGAGAGCAGGTGAGTGCTGTGTACTACAAATCTTCAGCAGTAGCACGGCGAATCTCCTCGTTTATCGACTTTATTCAGCCGAAGTTAACCTTGTAGCAAGATTAGTTTGTGAGCGCAGTGTTTGACTAAACCCACTGCTAATATGGATAACAGTGATTCAAAAGGAGAAAGATTATGATTAAAACAACGACTTCAGTAGTTGAAGGCCGACCTGTACAAGATTATTTGGGCGTTGTGGTCGGTGAAGCTATCTTAGGGGCAAACATTTTTAAAGATATGTTCGGCGCAATTCGAGATGTCGTCGGTGGCCGCTCTGGCGCCTATGAAAGAGAGATGGGCCGAGCTCGTGAGATAGCCTTTGCTGAAATGGAAGAGCGAGCACGTGAGCTGGGTGCCGATGGCATCGTCGGCATCGACATTGATTACGAAGTCATTGGCAGTGGCGGCAGCATGATGATGGTGAGCGTCAGTGGTACCGCGGTGAAATTCAAATAAGGCTATTCAGCAAGGCGCTTTTGCGGTGTAATGGCGCCAATTGCAGATTTAGGAAAGTAATAGATGAAAATTTGGGTTGATGCAGACGCGTGTCCGGTAGTTATCAGAGACATTCTTTTTCGAGCCTCTGAGCGCACTGGCGTGGAAGTCACTCTAGTGGCTAACCAGTTTATCCGTACTCCTGCTTCTCCAAAAGTCACCATGCTACAAGTTCAGGCTGGCTTTGACGTCGCAGATAATGAGATTGTTCAGCGCTGTGAAGCCGGCGATCTGGTGATCACCAGCGATATCCCATTGGCCGATGAGATCATCACCAAAGGCGGCCACGTGTTGAGTTCTCGTGGGGAGCAGTTCACCAAAGAGAATATAAAATCACGCCTTAATATTCGTGATTTTATGGAAACCATGCGCAGTAGTGGTGTCCAAACAGGCGGCCCAGCACCGCTAAACCAAGCGGATCGACAGCAATTTGCTAACCATTTAGACAAATGGTTAGTGCAGTGGCAAAGGGCGCAAAAATAGGAGGGGTGGATGTCCTTGGTTAACCAGTTAGCGCTGTTTATTGATGTGGTGCAGCAAGGCTCTTTTACTAAAGCTGCGACCTTGCACAATATGGACAACTCATCGTTGTCAAAACAGATCAAAAAACTGGAAGTAGAACTAGGCGTGCAGCTTCTTAATCGCTCAACGCGCTCCTTTTCCCTAACGCCAGCGGGTGAAGAAATTCTCGAGCAGGCACATAATCTGGTTGGGACTTTAGGGCATGTTCACTCCATCGCAGACTCTTATCAGGCAAGGCCGAAAGGACGCATACGCATCACCGCACCTTTGCATATTGGCCAGCACTACCTTCAGCCCGTGATTACGCAATTTATGCGCAGTTATCCTGAAGTGGAAATTAACCTGCAAATGGATGATAAGCGTTCAGATATTATTTCTGATCACTTTGATGTCGCATTTCGTCTTGGTCGGCTAGAAGATTCGAGTTTGATTGCAAAGAAAATCGCTGACATCAGGCCGGTGATTTTGGCGTCTGAAAGCTTTATCGAGCAGCACGGAGAACCTCAGACTCCTGAGGAGCTAATGAGCTTGCCTTCTGTCGTCTATAGTAATGGGCCATTAACCGTAGATACGGCACGTATTAGTGAAGCACCGGGTGGCAGTACGTTCATAAATCACAAAATGACGGGTAAATACAAGGTCAATGATGTGCTGACTTTGTTAGCGGCCGTCCAAGATGGGCTTGGCTATGCCATGATTTCCTCTTCCAACCTATACCGCCCAGTTGCCGACATGAATCTAAAGCCGCTCCTGACGCATTACACTCTATGTAATCGCGGCCTCGCCCTGTATGCCTTGTACCCGCATCGTAAACAAACGGCGCTGGTTAGAGAGTTTATTTCTGCGGTGCAGGCGTATATTGGTACACCACCAATCTGGGAAAAGCAGGTGGACAACTTTGCTCAGCTCTATCCAACTCGCTAAAGCGTAGGTAATAAAAAGCCCAGCGAAGGCCGGGCTAATCAACAAAACTTAGTGATGATGTTTGTGGTTCATTCCACTCATGACCTTCTTGATAGGTGCTGAGACGGTCTGTTCTTCACCGTTTGCAAAGGTCAGTTTCACATCAATGCTCTCACCTTCGACCAGCGGCTTTTTCAAGTCAAATAGCATAATGTGCAGGCTACCTGGTTTTAGCTCAACCATGCCATTTGCCGGCACAGTAATTTGTTCGATTTGACGCATTTTCATTACATCACCCTCTTTAATCACATCATGCAGCTCAACTTTGCCTGCAGCGTCTGTACTGGCTGATACGATAACGCGGTCTTTTGCGCTGTGGTTCATGATTTCAGTGAATACCGCACTAGTGGCTGCACTCGGTGGTGTCGCACGCGCATAGGCATGGGATAGCATGATGTCTGAAGCCGCGTGAGCAAGTGGGCTAAGTGCGATAGACGCTAAAATAAGGGCTTTTAACTTCATTAGGAGTTTCCTTGTGACGTAATTGTTTTCATCGCTTCAACCAAAGGAGCCGGTGTCAGCGTGTGTGGCACTTTAGTAATTAATGTGCCATCTGGTTTTAGGAAGTAGAAATAGGAGCTGTGGTCGAGCGTATACTTAAGCTCTGAGTTTTCTAATTGGGTCTTGCGGAAAATGACGCCATATTTATGTGCCAAAGGCGTTGTGATATCGAGCGGAGCTGATAGTCCTTCAATCATTGGATGAAAATATTGTGCGTACTTGTAAGAATCTGCTGCCGCGTCACGCTCTGGGTCGAGTGAGACAAACATAGGTCTGAATTTAGACTTAACACTTTCGTCCACCTGATTCAGTGCACCAGCTAGCATGGCTAATGATGTTGGGCAGACATCTGGGCAACGTGTGAAGCCAAAGTAAACGATGCGTACGCGAGAGTCTTGTTGATCGAAGATTTTGACCGGTTTGTCATTTTCACCGAACAGGACGACTTCTTTACTGGCTGCAGCAGGAACCTCGATCGTTGGCTGTGAATCCAGATACGCTTTCACGCCAAAGCCAAGTGCAAACGCGGCAACTAAAATTAAAGACCAGTTCTTACTCATTGTTCCATCCTAATCGAGGTGCTCACACTGTGTTGGCCATCAGTGAGTTTGCCAACCCAAGTCATGGCATCAGTCGTACATACCGGCAGAATAACCTGGCCTGTAAACTGGCCTGTTGAGCTTTTATTGAGTTTAAATACGGCGGTACCCATTTCCATCTCGTAGCCTTCCAAAGTTAGCAACAGGCTTTCTTGTTGAGCTTCGGGCCAGTCGACGACGATTTCGGTAGGTACCAGTGGTTGACTGATGTCGCGATCAACTTTTATACGAACATTATCGCTTTCACAAGCTTCAGTAGTGAGTAAGCAGTATTCTGACAAAGGTTTGACTTGAGAACGGCTTTGAAACCATTGGTATAGGTCACCGGCGAAGAAGCCTGCACCCAGCGTTACAACGACTAAGAGCAGCTTTAGCAATGAAGACACGGTGTTCTCTCTTTGGTTTTAAAGCCGCAATCCTATCACCAAGCGAGACTAAATACCTCAGTCAACCAATAAATCTGTGCTTGGAATCAATCTACTCAATGATGAACATTGTGGCGGTGAATCCCATAAATGGCATGATCCAGAATTCGATCTCCAACTTTTTCCTTATTGGTGATGATACCCTCTAGGGTCATACCTACTCGCTCGGCGACTCGTCGGCTCGGTAGGTTGTCTTTGGCGGCAGATAGCTGGACTTTCTCCATCTGGTACTCATTAAATGCAATATCAATCAGTTTGTTCACAACGCGCGTAATGATGCCTTTGCCTTGCTGGTGTTGCGATAGCCAGTAACCAATTTCGACGATTTTAGTATCGTGATTAATGGTGTTAAAACTGCAGTTACCCACAATTTCATGATTGTAGAGAATTGCGCACGTCATTGATTTCCCTTCTGCATATTCATGTAATACACGCTGAACGAACATGCGGAAGTCCTGCTCAGACTGGTAGTAGGGAGGCCAAGCTAACCATTGTGATAAGTATTCTGTTTGACTGGATACTAATTCGCTGTACTGAGTGGCAAATGATTCCTGGACAAGAGCGAGTTCGAGTTCAGAGTCGATAGAGATTGTGAACATAAGGAACCTAAACAAGTTGAATATGAAAGGTTAACTTAACAGAGAATGACTGGTATGACCATAAACACTTGTTGCAAAAACATTTTTCATGTAGCACGAAGTTCGCCCAAGACGTTATACAAATCACAATTATATAAATAGTCTTAATGAATTTATGGTTTTTATGAAACGAAATCGTTTAGCCTTATAAATCTAAAATAAGAAAAATTAGTCAGTTAGGTTAATACGAATGGATGAATCGCTTGATAACGTAAGCGTAGATTTACGTCAGGTGCTATTTGAAATCGCTTCAGCCCTCGATGACGTTGGAATTGATGATATCAACCATGGTTACCGAGTTGGGTACATTGCTTATCAATGTGCTAAACGAATGGGGTGGGAGGAAGAGCTATCTCAACTCGCTTTTTCTCTGGGGTTGATTCATGACTGTGGTGTTTCACAGTCTGATGAATTGACCTATCTGTTCGAGTCAATGGCTCCGAAGAACACAAAGAAGCACTGTATTAAAGGACATGGGTTGCTGAGTGTTTGCCCGCCTTTAGCTGCTTTTGCTCTGCCGGTTTTGTATCACCATACTCAATGGCAACATCTGAGCTGTGAAGACAGATTGTCTGAAACGGATAAACAGCTTGCTGGGCTGCTATTTATTTCCGATCGAGTCGACTATCTCTACTCGCGTTTTTACCCGGATCAATACGGCAATATCACTGAAAATAATAAACGGTCTATTATTGGTGAACTCACCGCAAATGTTGGTACTTTATTTGAGCCGAATATGGTTCAGCATATGTGTGAATTGATCGATAATGACGACTTCTGGTTTTCTATGGAATCTCGTTATATAGAAACCATGGCAAGCCGCTTTCCTTCCATACCTTTCTTTTCATCGTGTTTGGGGTTGGAAGACACGATTGCGGTGGCAGAATTTTTTGCCCAGATTGTCGATGCCAAAAGTACTTTCACATTCCAACATTCTCGACATGTTGCAGAGTTAACCTCATTTCTAGGTAAACAATTGGGGTATTCGACGAAAGCGCAACGTATGTTGTATTTGGCTGGTTTAGTGCATGATATTGGCAAGCTGAAAACTCCAGTGGCTATTTTGCATAAACCAGCAGAGTTGACCGATGAAGAATACGCCTGTATCAAGCGTCATGCGACGGATACCCGCCATGCATTAACGAACATGTTTCGTTCCAGTCAAGTGATTGATTGGGCTTCAAACCATCATGAAAGGCTTGATGGTTCTGGGTATCCTTTAGGGAAGACGGCCAAAGAGTTGGATCAACCCAGCCGTATTGTTGCTATTGCCGATGTATTTCAGGCTTTGACGCAATCTCGCCCCTATCGACAAGGGGTCTTGCTTAATGAAACAATGCAAATTCTTCAGGGGTTGGTGGATGACGGTAAACTTGATGCGGTAGTGTTTGAATGCTTGATGGAGAATGAACTGGAGTGTTATCAGATTTCTACAGGTCACCCTGCCATAGAAAAAGCCAGCGCTTAATGCGCAGGCTTTTGGCTTATTGAGCTTGATTACTTTTCCAGCAAGAACTGTTTGAAGCGTGCTTGTGTTTCTGCATCGGCTTTGTTGTACCAGAAATGCAGCATCTCTTCCGCTGTGGAATCGCCTTTGACGCCTTCCTTCGTCACTTGAGCGGGTAGATGAACTGGTTGGACTGTTGCGCCTATTGCGGCGGCTGAAACCGCAGCCACACCACCACGGCGGTTGTAATCAGCTAGCTCAATTTGGAAGTTACGCCCTATTTGCATTCCATCTTTTATAAGCTTGTCCTGAGTGACGGCAAGCGGGTTGCCGTTTTCTGTCGTCAGTTGCCAGTCTACATCTTTAATTTTCTTCTCACCTTCGTGGTGATCACGGTATTTCGGCATGTCGAACGTCAGCTCTGTATCACTGGTATTAAAAGTGGCAATGATAGGGTCGCTTTCAAGAATAATTCGGTCATTACCTTGAGTGAAGTACGGTTGATAGCGGAATAAGATTTGGTTCTCACCATTTGGCAGAGTCAGTGTTTTATTCGCCGAAAAGAAACCGCCAGACAATTCTGGTTTGGCATCATTTGCAACCAAGACGTCCACTGTCTCAGGGACGGTAATCGTGACTTCGGCCGCTGCCATCGCACTGAGGCTCAGTGCTGTTGCAGCCAATAATGTTGTACTGATTTTCATGACTTGATCCATTTGGTTTGGTTACCAATACTTTGCCTAGCAAGTTAATAGGTTTCAATTAGATGAATGTCAAAGTGATAAGATTTCACGGAAACTTAACTTTTAATGATGATAAATGTCTTAGTTATTCGAACTAGAGTGTGAGAGGTGCCCGTGACGAACTTTAAATAAGGCCTTTTAGGTTTATGAATGTTCGGCTTTCATTTCTATAACGGATGTTTTTTGAGTGGCGTTTCACGGTAAATAGATAACAACACGACTATATTGATTGATGTGTCTGTAACCAAAGTAAAGGATAACGCTATGAAATGCATTTGGATGCACGACAGCCGCTTAGTGTTGTCGCCATGGTATAACTTAGACTTCTGCTTGTCCCTGCTGAATAAAGAATCAGCACTTATTTAATTTCCTCAGGCGCATACGCGCCGCTCTTATTTGTCATTTTATTTTTGAATCCAATGCAGTTTTCTGCAGGGATAGATCTATCTATAGGAAATTAAACATGAAACGTATACCAGAGCCTTTTCGTATTAAAATGGTTGAACCGATCAAAGTGACCACATACCAAGATCGAGTCATCGCGTTGAATGAAGCTGGTCTCAACCCCTTCTTACTAAAGAGTGATGATGTGTACATCGACCTTCTAACAGATTCAGGGACAGGTGCGATGAGCGACAACCAATGGGCAGGCATAATGATGGGAGATGAGTCCTATGCTGGAAGTCGCAACTACTACAATTTGTGTCAGGCAGTGGAACATTTCTTTGGTTATAAGCTTACAGTGCCTGCTCACCAAGGACGTGGGGCAGAACAAATTCTGTTTCCAGCGCTGATTGAGCGAATGCGTAGCGTTCGCGGTGGGACGGAGCCGGTTTTCATCTCCAATTATCACTTTGATACAACCGCTGGACATATCGAACTGAATGGTGGTAAGGCAATCAATGTGGTGGATAGACATGCCTTTGATACAACGACGCCTTATGACTGGAAGGGGAACTTTGATCTCGATAAGTTGGAAGCCACGATAGAACAGTATGGCGCTCATAATGTCTGTGCGATTATCACCACCGTCACTTGTAACAGTTCAGGAGGTCAGCCCGTTTCGATGGAAAATATGCGTGCTGTCTATGAGTTAGCGAGTAAAAATGATATTCCAGTCGTGATTGATTCTGCCCGTTACTGTGAAAATGCCTACTTTATAAAACAGCGTGAAGAAGGGTATCAGGATAAGTCCATCTTAGAGATCATTCGTGAAATGTATCAATATGGCGATATGCTCACCATGTCAGCCAAAAAAGATCCAATGGTTAACATCGGTGGCTTGTGCTGTATTAGAGATCATGAGGAGCTTTTTCAAGCGGTGCGAACTCGCTGTGTTCCGATGGAAGGTTTTGTGACCTATGGCGGTATGGCGGGTCGAGATATGGAAGCGTTGGCTCGTGGTTTGTATGAGGGAGCAGACGAAGATTTTCTCCACTACCGGATCAGCCAAGTTCAGTACCTAGGTGATCGCTTACGTGAAGGTGGTATTCCTATTCAGTATCCCACTGGTGGTCATGCCGTTTTTGTCGATGCAGCGAAGATACTGCCACACATTCCACCTGAGGAGTTCCCTGCGCATGTTTTATGTAATGCCCTATATCTTAAATCTGGTGTGCGCGCCGTAGAAATAGGTTCACTTCTTTTAGGGCGTGATCCCGAAACAGGTAAACAAAAGCCATCAGAGCTGGAGCTGATGCGTTTGACTATACCCCGTCGTGTGTACACCAACGATCACATGGATTACATCGCTGATGCGATCATTGCGCTCAAAGAGCGTGCTCATGAGCTTAAAGGCTTAACGTTTGAGTACGAACCACCTGTACTGCGTCATTTCACGGCGCGATTTAAGTCCAAATAATCCTTGATTAAAACCTACCTCCTAACCCCTTTAGGAGGCAGGTTTTCTATACGTTTTTGTTACTATATTTGGTATATCCCCCGTTAAATTATTGACAAATAAGTATGTTTTTCTATGTCTGATATTTTATAAAATATGGGCAGGTATCCTCATTTGTGATGTAACAAGTCTAAGATATACAATTATTTTCTGATCTTGCCTCGAAAAGAGTCTTTATTTTTTTTATCAAAAAAAAAGTCTCTCGAATACTGAAAGTGATGTTCTTCGTGATGTAGCAAAGAACAGCGAATACCGATCCTCGATAAGTTTTTCGGCTCACTACTTGGCCAGCTAAGCATTTAAGGCAACTTACGACGATAGGTATCACTTCCCAACTTTCGGGTA
Organism: Vibrio sp. Isolate24; assembly: GCF_022398215.1. Taxonomy (NCBI): domain Bacteria; kingdom Pseudomonadati; phylum Pseudomonadota; class Gammaproteobacteria; order Vibrionales; family Vibrionaceae; genus Vibrio; species Vibrio sp. Isolate24. Next base: position 1,273,572 of record NZ_JAKEUU010000001.1, on the reverse strand, counting down.
AATGTACAAGGAATGAGAGAAATAGGTATGAATCGTATAACTTTGTGCGCCGCTAGTATCGCTTTGGCGCTATCCGGCACTGCGATGGCTGCACCAACAGCCCCAAGTATTGATGTCTACGGCTCGAACAATCTTCAGTTCTCGAAGATTGAATTAGCAATGGAAACCACCGCTGGTTACAACCAAATGGTGAAATATTTTGATGAAGCTGATATCGCTATTAAGTTTAATCAGTGGAGTGGCACAACAGGGGACACATACAAGGTTTACTTTGATGGTGTTGAGGTAGCTACTGGTCCAATTTCGGGTAGCCAAACAACAGCCAACTTCAAGTATGCGACAGGTGGTCGTTATCAAATGACCATTGAAGCTTGTGAGGAAAGTGGCTGTAGCACGAGTGCGCCTGCTGAGATCGTGGTCGCAGATACCGATGGTGCTCATTTAGCACCACTGGCGATGAACGTCGATCCCAATAACAAGAGCTACAACACCGACCCGAGCACAGTCGTTGGTACTTACTTTGTCGAGTGGGGGATTTATGGACGTGAATTTACCGTTGATAATATTCCTGCCGATAATCTGACTCATATCCTTTATGGCTTCATTCCTATTTGTGGTCCGAATGAGTCTGTGAAATCTGTTGGTGGTAACAGCTACAATGCGTTGATGACCGCCTGTACTGGTGTTCCTGATTACGAAGTTGTAATTCATGATCCTTGGGCAGCTTATCAGAAAAGTTTCCCTCAAGCTGGCCATGAATACAGCTCTCCTATCAAAGGTAACTACGCGATGCTGATGGCGCTTAAGCAGCGTAATCCAGATCTAAAAATTATCCCTTCTATTGGTGGTTGGACGTTATCAGGCCCATTCTTTGACTTTACTACCAAAGCGAACCGAGACACTTTTGTCGCTTCTGTTAAGCGCTTCCTGACGACGTGGAAATTTTATGATGGCGTCGATATTGACTGGGAATTCCCAGGTGGCGGCGGTGCGGCTCCAGATCTGGGCGACCCGGTGAATGACGGCCCGGCTTATGTCGCGTTGATGCAAGAACTACGTGCAATGCTAGATCAGCTGGAAGCCGATACGGGGCGCACCTACGAGCTGACTTCCGCGATCGGGGTTGGCTATGACAAGATAGAAGACGTGAATTATGCCGATGCGGTTCAGTATATGGATTACATCTTTGCGATGACATATGACTTCTACGGTGGTTGGAATAATGTACCGGGCCATCAGACCGCCCTTTATTGCGGAACGTTTATGCGTCCTGGCCAATGTGACGGCTCTGGCGTAGATGAAAATGGTGAACCGTACAAAGGGCCTGCTTACACAACAGACAATGGTATTCAGCTCTTGTTAGCGCAGGGCGTCCCTGCGAACAAACTGGTTGTTGGTACTGCAATGTATGGTCGTGGTTGGGAAGGCGTGACACCTGATACGCTTACCGATCCTAATGACCCAATGACAGGGACAGGGACTGGTAAGCTGAAAGGCAGCACAGCACAAGGTGTTTGGGAAGATGGTGTAATTGACTATAAAGGTGTGAAGTCCTTTATGCTTGGCGCGGATAATACTGGCATCAACGGTTTTGAATACGGATACGATGCGCAGGCTGAAGCTCCTTGGGTCTGGAATCGTTCTACAGGTCAGTTGATTACGTTTGATGATGACCGCTCTGTGAAAGCGAAGGGCGCCTATGTACGTAGCTTAGGTCTTGCTGGCTTGTTCTCTTGGGAAATCGATGCCGACAACGGTGATATTCTCAATGCGATGCATGAAGGGCTTGCTGGTGGAACTCCGGCTAATCGAGCTCCTGTTGCTGTAGCTGGCGCTGATATAACTGTGACAGGTCCTGCATCGGTTGTATTGGATGGCAGCAGCTCAAGCGATTCTGATGGCAGTGTTGCAAGCTATGCGTGGGAACAACTCTCAGGTACTAGTGTTTCACTAACGGGTGCAGACACCGCACAAGCAAGTTTTGATGTGGCAGAAGTTGCGCAAACTGAAACGCTTACTTTCAAACTGACAGTGACGGATAATGAAGGAGCTACGGGGACTGACACTGTGGTTGTGACAGTGCAGGCGAAAGACACTGGTCCTGTGAACACTGCGCCAGTTGCTGTAGTGTCAGCTCCTGCTACAGTGAATGCTGGAGACGTAGTGGTGGTTGACGCCTCAGGTTCTAGTGATGCCGATAATGATACATTAACGTACAGCTGGGATGTGCCTGCCGGACTTAATGCGACCATTAATGGTGCAACGGTGACGTTTACCGCAGCGGAATATACGCAAGATACTTCATTACTCTTTACGGTTACAGTGAGTGACGCTCAAGCGACCTCTTCTGCTTTGGCGACTGTCGTTGTTGCGAAGAAAGATACAGGTGGCGGTACTTGTACCAACGCTTGGGATTCTAGCGCAGTATACAATGGCGGTGACCAAGTGACTTGGGATGGGAAAGTCTGGGAAGCCAAGTGGTGGACACAAGGTGATGACCCATCTCAATCGGGCCAGTGGGGGGTATGGAAAGAAGTCGGCCCTGCAGACTGCTAATCTAGACAGCTCTTCTTATCGTAGGTAAAGAGAAGCCGCTCAATATTGAGCGGCTTTATTGTTTTTGTCAGTTTAGTTAGCGGCTCTCACTTTACCTTGCTTGAGATTGTTAAGTACCTCAGTTTTAGGTCCATCAGCAATCACACAACCTTTTTCCATGACGATGACTCGATCAACCACATCGAGCATGGATGTTTTATGCGTAATTAAGATCAGCGTTTCCGATGGCTTTAGTTGCGCTAATTGTTGCTTGATGTGCATCTCAGAGCGGTTATCCATAGCACTGGTTGGTTCATCCATTAACAGCACTGGTGGGCGACCGAGGAAGGCTCGTGCAATAGTCACGGCTTGACGCTGTCCTCCTGAGAGTAACAAGCCGCCTTCGCCAACCTGACGTTCTAAACCAGCGGGGTCTTGCTGTGTAAATACGGTTACGCCAGCACGATTGGCGGCATCCATCACATCACGATCATCGGCTAGTGGGCGGCCAAGGGTAATGTTGTCGCGAATCGAACCATAGAACAGTTGGCTATCTTGAGGTACACAGCCGATGTTACGCCGAATATCAATGTGATGCAGTTGTTCAATATCGGTATCATCGATGCGTACATGGCCTTCGGTTGGCTTAAATAGACCCAGTATCAAACGTTCCAGTGTTGTCTTACCTGAGCCAATTCGACCAATGATTGCCACTTTCTCACCCGGATTAATCGTGATGCTTAGATCGCGAATAGATGCAATGGGTGAATCAGGATAGTGGAAAGTCACTTTATCTAGTTCAATCTTACCTTGAACAATAGGGCGGTGGATGTAGCGCTTCCCTTCTTCCTGTTCATCTGGCATTTCCATGACTTGCTCGATAATAGTCATAGACGATTTGGCTTGATTGTAGCGTGTAGAGAGTAAGGAAAGTTGGACCATAGGGCCAATGGCTCGGCCGCTAAGCATGGTGGCGGCAATCAAGCCACCCATGGTGAGTTCGCCTTCTGCTATCAAATACACACCAAGGATGATCATACCAACGTTAGATGCTTGTTGAACAAAACCAGCGGTATTTTGGATACCATCTGTGATGCGACGGCTCTTGATATTCCAGTTGGCCATATGAGCAACGGCTTCTTCCCAGCGGAACTGAAATTGGCTCTGTGCACCAAATAATTTTACGGTTTCAAGCCCTGACAAACTCTCAATCAAGTTAGCGTATTTCTGTGAAGCAAGACGTGAGCCTTCTTCAATGGTACGGCGCAATGGGCCCTGAATCAGCGCCGAGTAAACAATCAGAATCACGACGCCAGCAATGGGAACCAAGACTAGATTGCCAGCCATTAACCAAATCAAGACAAGGAAGAGTAAGGAGAACGGCAGGTCAATCAAAGAGCCAATGGTTGCTGAAGTAAAAAACTCCCGAATGGACTCAAATTCTTGTAAGTGGCGGGCGAAAGCCCCAACAGAGGGGGGCCTTGATTCCATGCGAATACCAAGTACTTTGCTGAACAGTTTGGATGAAATTAATATGTCCGACTTCTTGCCTGCCACATCAATGAAGTAGCTGCGCATGATCTTGAGTGTCAGGTCAAACAGGAAGATGACGAAAATACCACTTGCCAGTACCCATAAGGTTTCAAACGCAAGATTGGGCACCACTTTGTCATAAACTAGGCGGGTAAACATCGGTGCAGCAACGGCAAACAAGTTAATCAGAATAGAAGCGATTAAGACATCGCGGTAGATGTTCTTTGACTGCCAGATAGTGCTCCAGAACCAGTGACCTTCACGGGTTTTGAGGACTTCCGGAGAGCGCTCATCGTAACGAAACTGTTTCTTAACCAGAAAATAGCGGCCAATGTAGAGCTCTTCCAGCTCATCCAATGGGATAGAGATTGGTACTAAACCGGATTCGCCCGTAACGATTTCAGCTTCCTGCTTGTCGCTGTTGATGGCGTTCAGCACACATGCATCGCCGCTTTTGAGTAACAAAACGACAGGTAAGACTAAATCTGAAATATCTTCGAGCTTGGAACGATTTTCTTTTGCAACTAGTCCAGCACGCTCTGCAGAGCGCGGAAATAGGAATGGCGTGAGCTTACCCTCTGTTAAAGGTAAGCCGTTAATCAATGCTTCCGGTGAATTGGCCAGCCCGAAGTAACGGCTGACGTAAATCAGCGAATTGAGTAAAGGATCCTGCATTTAAAACCTTTTTACTTATCGACAATGAAGCCTTGGAAGACATCAATAAAGTGTTCAGACAAAAAGTCCAACTGGGTTTGTGTCTCAACTCGCGACGCAATGGTCTTGATCCCAAGGTTATGTGCGGTACGTGAGATAGAAGTCAGGGTAAATTTCTGTTTCTCATCATCCAGGTGATGAGTGTAGAGATAATCCAGTTTCACGTAAGCAGGGCGGAACTCATTTATGTAGTCCAGCGACTGGAAATTACGCCCGTAGTTATCAACACCAAAATCTGAACCCGCGTTACGCACGGCATTGCAGAAAAGAGCAGTGTGGTGTGGCGTATTCACAAAGCAGCTTTCAGGAATTTCGAAGTGTAGTTGATGTGCTACCGATTTGTGTCGGTTTAGCATCTGAGTGATCCAGCGGATGAAGCTCGGTTGAGCAATACTGCTTTGCGAGACGTTAATCGCGATGGGTTCGGCAAATTCGCCATTTTCTAAGCGTTCTACAATTGCCTTGATCACATACTCATCGAACAGGTGACTGGCATTCAACTGCTCAAGAGCGAATAAGTATTGATTAGCGCTAAAGCGCTCACCATTTTTATCTATAGAAGAGAAGACTTCACGGTGATAAGTTTTACCCCAACCGTCATTGGCAGCTTGGAAACGGAACTGGAACCAGTCATTGCTCATCGCTTCTTCGACTAGTGTCTTCCACTGTTGTTTACCCATCAGGTTCTCGGAGCTGTTACCGGTGACGTAGCCGTAGGCTATTTCTGGGTCGGATTTTGCCGTGGCTAAAGCATTATCTAGCATGGTGAGCACTTCAGACGCACTCTTAGTTGCTTCGCTGTAGACGACGCCAAGCGATAAGTTCGATGTGGCCATGCCGGTCGGGTCAGCATTGATGTCTTGAACATAAGTTACGATGCTCTCTGACACTAGTTTAAGATCCGTTTCATCTATGTTTGGTAAGATAAAACCGAACTCGGCAGAGGATATACGAGCAAGCGTCACATCCGGCGAAGTCAAAGACACTTTTAGGTGATCCGCTAACTCGCGTACCATGCCATCGCCTGCTTCGTAACCTTTTTCCTCATACAACTCATGAATAAAGCTGGCTTCAAGAATGGCTACACCACCAAAACCACCTTCACCAAGCCATGAATTCAACTGGCTCATATAGTAAGCGCGGTTGCCAAGCCCAGAAACAGGGTCAATATACGCGCGTTCACGGAGCAGTTGAGCTTCTTTGGCTTGAGCTTGGAAGGATTTCTCTACCTGTGCAGACATACTGTTGATGCCATCAACGACATAGATTAAATCTTTCGTGGTTGGTCTAGGAAGAGGATCTCCAAATTGATTGCGTGCCACCTGTTCCATTTTCTCCACGATGAGTTGAAGAGGACGAAGGGCACGTTTAAGAATAAAGGCGATGGCCAAGAGACCAATAGTAAAAATCAGGCTGAAAGCAACAACCAAACGCTCGAATGCGTTCCACAACTGGGTGTAGGCATCCCCAGTGTGGCTGACGATTTCAACTTCGGCTAATTGCATCCATCCACTGGTCACTACACGCCGATCGTGAATTTTTTCAAACAAGTGTAGGTTGGTGAACCACTCTGGTACATCGAGAGGTTTGACTGGATAAGATCGCAGAATCTCTTCGCCACTATCTAAGAAGATCAGTCGAACGACGGAATAACTGCTGCCATCAAATAGAGCATTGATAACAGATTCCACTGCGACCTGATCTTTGCTCTCTAGATAGGGAGCCAAAGCCAAGCCGACCGTATTAATGGTGTTATTCACTTCTGAGCGCTGCTGCTGCACTAAGTTATTGCGCGTGGTGTTAAATTCGATGATGAAAACCGAAGCCATCAGCATCAAAAATACAGCAATCATTCCCGCGACAAGCTGTTTATATAAAGTCATATTGCCTACTCATCGTAATTCACTATTGGTTTATTCAGTTTGAGTGATTTTTCACGGGCACGAAGATCATTCCACAGACTGAGTCGGGATGATTTTCCTGCCAGTTGCCCTTGTTTCGATTTCATTAGCCAAAGATTTTTACCGTTGAAACTGTAGATCGGTAATAAGTCTCGGCGCTTGGATGCTTTTTTGATTTGTGGATCGATGTTGTCGAGCAGAATAGGCTCTGCGCTGGGTTTCGAATAGTATGCGAGCACCATATGGAACTGATTTAGCGTGATAGCTTTCACGTATACCAAACGCAGCTTTCTATCTGAGACGCCTAGCTCGAGCAGAGAAAAATATTTGGCAATGGTAAAGTCTTCACAATCCCCAGCATTACTGCCCAAGAACTCGAGTGGGGTAGCCCAGTAGTCTTTCTTGCCCCACAAACGATCATCGTTAACAAAATTCAGTTGGTTGAAGAAATTATTGACCTCGGTAAGCTTCTGCCTTTCTGACAAGCCCTTAAATTGTTCCATCTCACGACGCCAAGTTTCGACCCGCTTCCCTGCTCTGTCCCCATAGGTGTTGCGCACAGCTTCAACCCAGCGCTGCTCTTGAGTATTAAGCGCCTGTGAAGCCGTGGAAGCCAAAATAATAAGCAGAGCTATTAGCCAATATTTCATGTGGGCTAAGCTCTGACCTTATTTGTCGTACTGGTTGTTGGCATTTTTATTCCTTCAATGCGTTGCCTTTGGCACCTAAAATAGGTTTGAGTAAGTACTCCATGACGGTACGTTTGCCTGTGATGATATCGACGGATGCAGTCATGCCAGGAATGATAGGTAAAGAGGTATCGTTATTGAGGCTGGTTTCTTTGGTTCGAACCCTGACAAGATAAAAGCTATTGCCTTCTTCATCCGTGGTGGTATCGGCACTGATGTGTTCAAGCGTTCCTTCCAACCCGCCATATTTGGTGAAATCGTAAGCGCTGAATTTGACAATGGCCTGTAAATCAGGGCGGAGGAATGCGATATCTTGTGGAGCAATCTTAGCTTCAACGAGCAACGTATCTTCGCTTGGGACGATCTCCACGATGTCCATACCCGGTTGTATAACTCCACCCACAGTGTTGACATTGAGTGTTTTGACCGTGCCAGTGACAGGGGAAATGACCACTGTACGATTCACTCTGTCCTCTAGACCTACGGTAGACTCAGTAAGAGCAGAAAGTTTATCCTGCGCTTCGTTGAGCTTTTCTTGTTGCTCTGAACGAAATTTCTGTGCGGCATCAATACGACCAAGCATAGACTCTTTAATCGCTGATTTGAGTACGGGGACTTTCAGTTCGCTGGAGGTCATTTCTCGGCGAGTATCGTTTACCTGACGTTGAAGCTTGAGTAGTTCAATCCGTGGTACTACACCTTCATCCGCAAGGGGTTTAGTGATCTCTAGCTCTTTGCGTGCGAAGTTATAACTTTCACGCAGGTTTCTGACTCGGGCTTGAATTTCTACTAAATCCTGCTGTTTTTGTTTGACTTGTTGATCGATTAAAGAAATCTGGTTACGCAGATTGTTTAAATCCTGACGATATTCCGCGCGCTGACGCTCAACCAATTTAGGCTGTCGCTCTTCAAGTTGGGGCGGGAAAGCAAGCTTACTGAAATCGATCTGGACACTTTTCTGCCAAGATTTTTCACTGAAGTCTTCATTAATAGTGACACTCGTGATGGAAGCGGAGAGCTGCAGCACGCTTGCCGTTAGGTTGGCGACTTGTTGTTCTCGTTCGCGAAAATCAGAGCGGAAGCGAGTATCATCGATTAACAGTAGTTGCTGGCCTTTTTGAACCACCTGTCCCTCGCGAACAAGAATTTCTTTCACGAGCCCACCTTCAAGGTTTTGTACTATTTGTACTTGAGAAGAGGGAACAACTTTTCCTTGCCCTACGGTCACCTTATCGATTTGAGCCCATGAAGCCCAGATACCCGCCAGAATGAAAAATAGAACCATCACCCACAGCATAATACGAGCACTACTCGGTGTATTGAGTAGAAGTGCTGCCGTTTTGTCATCCACATACTCAAGCTCATTACTTGAGAGCTTGTTGTAGCTGTCTTGACTCATTGATGTTCCTTGTTGCTTTGGCGTATTCGATTGATTCTATTATTCAAATTGGCAAATGTTAAGTTATAGCTGTTAGAACGATGTGCTATATCAAACACTTACATAATAGAAAACAATCAATCAGTTGTACTAAGTATATACAGGTATTTTTCTTGATAACTTGTTATCTGCCAACGACAGCTCTTTCCAATACATCAAATTCTCAGGCAATGTGGTACATACGCTTGTGTTCATGTATATATGAGCGCACAATCAGCAAAAAAATTTCGCAGGAGAGAAGATGGAACTCGAAGATATCCGCCGTGAATACAGTAAGGGTGGTTTGCGTAGAAAAGATCTTAAAGCTAATCCAGTGGATCAGTTCAACTTATGGCTACAGCAAGCGATTGACGCTAAGCTCACCGACCCGACGGCCATGACCGTAGCGACGGTAGACGAGCAGGGTCAACCTTTCCAGCGAATTGTTTTGTTGAAGCACGTTGATACTCAAGGGTTTGTATTTTATACCAACCTCGGTAGCCGTAAAGCGCAGCAAATAGAAGGTAACTCTCGAGTAAGCCTTCATTTCCCGTGGCATCCATTAGAGCGTCAGGTCCATATTACGGGTGTGGCAGAGAAGCTGAGTATTACGGAGAACATTAAGTATTTCTCCTCACGGCCTAAAGAGAGTCAATTGGCTGCAATTGCCAGTAAACAAAGCAGCCGAATTTCAACACGCGGAGTATTGGAAGGTAAGTTTCTTGAGCTGAAGCAGAAGTTTGCTCAAGGTGAGATTCCTGTACCTACTTTTTGGGGCGGCTTTCGTATTAAGCCGGAAAGCATTGAATTCTGGCAAGGGGGGGATCACCGCCTGCATGACCGATTCCTGTTCTCCAAAGCAAACGGTGAGTGGCACATCGATCGACTGGCTCCATAGCGTTACTTTTACTCACACAATACGCCGCTTTATGCGGCGTATTCATTATTGAGCACGACCGAAAGTTGAGTGCGTAATAGCGTGTGTGGTATGTGTGAGCCAAATCCTGCATCCAACGCCATATCGATTAACTGTGCTTTACTGTGAGCACCGAATTTTTCCCTTAGATGGAGCACGTAGTTTTCTAGCGTCTTGGTTGAGATGTTCATGATGTCTGCGATGTATTTTGGCTTCTTGCCATACAGCAGCAAGAAAAGGACTTCAGATTCACGTGTCGTCAGCTTTATTTGGTGATTTTTGGGCGACAGATGATTTAGTGATATCCGTTCTTCGTCGTGCAATCCAGTCGCTCGACAAATCCAATGCCCAACTTCGAGAATGGCAGTATCTGTCAGTTCCTGCCCATAGAATATGGTTCCCTGTACATTACCTTGTGCATCCAACCATGGGGACTTACTAAAAATATGAGTGTGCCAAGTGCCATCTGGGTAGGGGTGTATGTCGAGTACTTTGATTGGCCGCTTGTTTTTAATGACAAAACGATCTTGCTCTTGAAAGTCACTGGCGCATTTAGTGGTGGGACTTGGCATTTGGTGATCTGTGAGACCAATACAGTCTTGTGGTGAATTTAAACCAATCAACTTGGCGTAAGCACGGTTCGCATAAGCAAAAATCGAGTTGCGGTCTTTGCAGCCCCAATAACCAGGTAGTTGATTAAACAGGGATATTAAGTGTGGTTCCAAGGTCATTCCTGCCGTTCACAGTATTCGACATATGATATCAAATGAGTAATCCGCCAATCCATTCCTGATTGCAGTTGATGGCCTGAATATAAGAAATTTTGGCTATATTTGAATTGTGTTTTGAATAAAAAATTGCCAGCAATCGACAGGAGAGCTGGCAAATACAAGAATTGTTCTTGTCGACGTGTAGAAGAGGTTCTATGAACTCAGTACGAGGAACTGAGTATAGACGTACCAATCGATACTAAGCTCAGTGTTGGCTGAACTCAGAACTGATTCTATCTGGATTATGGGTATAAAAAAGGGGGGAAATCCCCCCCCCTGCTGGTCTACTTAGTGGATGTCACGTACAACTCGGAAGCCAACATAGTTAGCTGCGGACGAACTGGACAATGACAGCTGCTGATGCGCAGCGGCCATATCCGGAGAGAAGTTCCATGCGCCGCCTTTGAGCAAACCTCGGGCATCGCTAGTCCACTGCCAAACGTTGCCCACTGTGTCGTAAATGCCTAAACGATTGGGTTTGAAGGCATTAACGGGAGAAGTACTCTTGTTTGACCAAGGAGTACCTCCCCAACCTGTATTAGCTTGGTTGGGAATAAACTGATCGCCCCACCAGTAATAAGTTTCAGCCCCTGCTCGAGCGGCAATTTCCCACTCATCTTCACTTGGCAATCGATAGCTGTGATTAGTCTTATTGCTTAACCAGTTAGCATAGGCCTGCGCATCATTTCGGCTCACACAAACAACAGGGGAGTTGGATGCTTGTTTAAAGCCCGGGTTTCGCCAGTAACCTTTTGAAATCGGTGTCACTTCACCTTTGACGATAGCTGTACAGGTGTTTTTTAATTCTGCGTCGGTTTGGTAGTTGGTCGCATCAACAAAAGCTTTAAATTGTCCGACGGTAATCGGTGTAGTTCCAAACCCCAATGGGTGTTTGAGCTTTAGTTGTTTGGAACCGTGTTCACCCACAAGATATTGACCAGAAAGAATGGTAGAGAGTTCTGGCCCTTGAAGCCCTGAACCTAGGGAGTCTGCGAACTTGTCACCTTCACGTAGAGGATTGGCTTTTTCAACCAAGACTGCGCGTAGATTTTGGTCACGTTTTACAGTCAGCTCGCGGTGGAAGGAGCGGTAGCCTTCTTTCTCAACAGTGATCATGTGTGGGCCTACAGGAAGCATGACTTCTACAGGGGTGCTACCGTAGTTAACACCATTGATCGTTACGTTATCGTCAAAAAGATTGGAGCGAATGGTCAAGGTGACCCAAGCGACTTCTTTGTTACTGACAAACGCATCTTTGTCACTCAAAGTTTCTGGCTCAAAACAGTATTGTTTATCGATACCGAGCAATGTACACGCTGCGCTTTGGGTTGGTCGAGCTTGCATTTCCACATCCATCAGGCTTCGGTAGCGAACACCATCATAGAAGCCCGATTCTTTGGATTTTGAGCGCAGTACATGAATATTGAAAGGTACTTTGTTGGCGTTCAGCTTGACGACTTGAGGCTCACTGGTGCTAGCAATAAGCTCGGATTGGAACTGTTTGACGGCTTTTTGCAAGGCAAGGTCACGTGTCTGGCGATCACATTGAGCGATGGTCATATCCGCTTGACAACGGTTAGTAAAGCTGACGGATAAAGTGTGAGCTTGTTGCAGCTCTTCTTGAAGACGTTCAGCGCGAGCACGGAGTTTATTTTGATCTAAAACTTCAATGCTTTGCTCTATGGCTTCGACTTCACTATTGGCAAGATCCAGTTGGTGCTTGAGCTCTTGCAGCTGTTGTTCTTCAGATAGGCGTTGCTTTTGGTTTTGTTTTACCTTTGACCAAGCGTCTTGGTATTTTTCCTGCGTTGCAGCTAAATCGATGCTTGGGTTGTCAATCATTCGAGAATAGTCGCTTTCGAGGTTTGCTTTGGCTTCGCTGAGTGTTTTATCTAAAGATTTGACGAGTTTGGTTAACTCTGCGACAGACTGTTGTTGCTCTTCATACTTTGCGTTTTGCTCATCTCGAGCTTGTATTGCTGCTTTTAGCTCTTCGTGTTTGTCAAATAACTGCTGGTCGATCACGACAATAGGGCCTCGCGCCTCTTGGGCCAAAGCATTGGCAGTGAGAAAGCAAGGTGACAAAGCAAGAAGAAGGAGCGTTGGTAAACCAGTTCGCATTATCTATTTCTACAATTTTTTCTATCTGATGGGCTTATTCTAAACGAAAACGCCATTTTGTCTTAAGTTATAAAGCAATAACTTACGACAAAGTGGCGTTTTTGGTCAATTTTGTGCAATCCCCCTCTTTCTAAAAAGAGAAGTGGGTTAAATATCTGAATCCGGACGTAGCTTAACCCAAACTGTGTCATTGCCATGGACGGCAATAGTGCGATTGTATGTTTGGAAACCGTCTTTAGAGACAGTAAACTGATGTTTACCCCTCGGGAGGACAACTTCGACTGGCGTGCTACCATAGTTGACACCGTTTATGGTGACACGATCTTCATACTGATCTGAGCGAACGGTAATGTTTGCCCAGCTTTTCTCTTTATTGTTGCTCTGGTCTTTTTTCGTCACTTCCGCCCCATTCAGGCAGTACCGAGAAGAGACATTTAGTAGTTTACATGCTGCTGACGCTTCTGGACGAGCTTGAAGCTGTGCCTGCATTTCAGTGTAGTAACTGTTATTGCCTTCGAAGCCTGAGCGGATAATTTGGCTCTCTTGAACAAACACGTTGAGTTGAACACCTTTCAGGTTTTGCTTGGCAAGGTTCGCTTCGGTCAGACCGTCAAGTAGCTTAGCTTTGAATGTATTGACTGCACGTTGTTTGGTGAGGTATTTACCTTGATTAGTACACTCACCCAATGTCATGGTTGCTGAACATGTGGTTTTAAACGCGGTGTTGAGTACGTCACTTTCACGAAGTTCGGCATCGAGTCGCTTAACGCGTGCCTCTACTTTCTGTTCCTTAAGGTAAGACAGCTCGGAGTTAATACGAGAGCGTTTCTGCTTTATCTGAGATAAACGCATTTCCTGCTCGGTAATGGCTTGCTCTTGTTCAAGAATTTGTGTTTGGTTTTCTTTCACAGAGGACCAAGCTTGCTGGTACTCTTGTTGGAAAGACAGCAGATCGACATCTGGATCGTCTAGAAGGCGATTATATTGTTTGTCCAGTGCAGACTTAGCGCGATTACGCTTAGCGTTGAGCTCTTGCTCTTCACGCTGGTATTTGCTCAGTTCAGCCCTAAGTTGTTGTAAACGTTCGGACTCACCTTCGAACTCAGCGCCTAGCGCTTGCAGTTCGCTTTGTTTGTTTTCTAACTTACTATCGATAGCTGCGACAGGATCGGCAGAGTCAGCCGTTTCCGCAAAAACCGAAGTCGATACCCATATAGGGCTTAGCGCAATTAAAAGCGCTGGGATGCGACGTGTTATCATATTTCCCTGCAACAATTAACGTTTTATTACCAACGTAAAAACCCAAAAAAGACAAACTTTTGACAGTCCTTGTTCCCCTGCCTCTCCCAAGTTTTTCTTTTATCCCTGCATCTTTCTTTTAACAGATTAATCAGCGTTTGAGCAGAATAATCTCATGAGTGTATATAAAACTTGGATGCTACCTATCATTTTGAGTTGATTGGGGAAATATGCAAGTGAAGATTGAGCATCTGCAAAAAGAAATGTGGCTAGAAGTGACATATACCGTAATTTATGTGCACTTGATCATTCTTCCGAAGCTTATGTTGAACAGCTTTTTCCTGTTTTAGGGACTCGGTTTTAAGCCTAGAGCAAGGTTAGTATTTGCTCGATTGCATATGAGGTTGAATAGATTTCGGATTGAGAAGTTTTTGGTATAACATGCGACTCTAGTGTCATTTAAGATCACAAAACTGTGTTATGAGCTCATCTAAGCACCCAGCATTGACTGGTGAACATGCCAAACTTTTGTCACCTAAGCCTGCGGAGCTAGTGACATTGCCTTCTTATATGGATTGCCATGATCACAGCTATACCCAGATAGTCATTGGCCTGAAAGGGCAGGCGGAGTTTGAAGTCAGTGGGTTTGGTAATTTAGTTGGCCCGGGCCAAGGTTGTGTTGTGAGCTCCGGTTCAGGTCATGCGTTTGGTGGTGTGGTCGGCCAGTCAGATATTCTGGTTTTGAACATGCCCCCTCCGTCAGGAGATGATCCCTTGATGCTACAAAAGCTCAATGAAATCAGTCAGCGTGATACTTATTTTCAGCTCGACGGACAAATCCAGAAGCTCATACAAATGCTGGTGGCTGAGATGCATTCCAACCCAGAAGACTTGCTTCTTAGTCGTGCCTGCAACGATACGGTTATCGCACTTCTCCAGCGTCATATGTCGACGTTTGCTCCTTCGCGCAAAGAATCGCGTTTCGACCTTGAGGCGATTGATCGATATATCGAGCAGCACCTGAGTCAAAAGATCTCAGTTGCTCAATTAGCTGGTAGTGTCTTTCTGGGTGAAAGCCAATTTCACAACTTATTTAAAGAACAGATGGGAATCACACCTCATCAATATGTGCTCGGTAAGCGTATTGATATGGCTAAATCACTGATTGAAAAAGGGCATCTTTCACTTGGCCAAGTGGCAGAACTGACAGGCTTTTCTGGTCAAAGTGCTTTTACCCATACCTTTTCTCGACTGCAAGGCATGTCTCCATCCCGCTACAAGAAACAATTTGGTTAAATAAGAAAAGATTAACCATATATTATTTTGCTCATTTGCATGTGACTCTGTTTTTGTTTTGTTAATAATCAGAGTTTTTAGCAAAAAACTCGGAGCTTTTGACAAGTAATCCTCTCGCGCTCAAAATACACTGCAAACCATTGTAAGAATCCTGATGAATTTATCAGGTTTGAGATTGAGGAAAACGCATGTTTACAGCAACTGATGTGTTGAATGCCGAGTTTGTTGAGCAGCCGCTTAACAAACTGTGGTCATTGATCTCGCCACTTTATATGGTGGACGAATCCCAATGGCTTGAACAATTGTTGCCTTTGGCAATCCCTACTGATGCTGAAAAAGCACAGATCACCGCGAAAACAACTGAGCTGATCGAAACCATCCGCGCAGACAAAAAATCAATCCAGATGATTGATGCTCTGCTGCTTGAGTACAGTTTAGATACTCAAGAAGGTATCTTGTTGATGTGTCTTGCCGAAGCGCTAATGCGTATTCCGGATTCCGCGACTGCAGATGCTTTAATCCGAGATAAGCTCAGTGTTGCTGACTGGAAATCTCACCTTAAGAATTCAGATTCTGTATTCGTTAACGCGTCCACTTGGGGATTGATGCTGACGGGCAAAGTGGTGGGGCTTCCTGAAGCGGATTCTCAAAGTCCTGTCTCAGCAGTCAATCGCCTAGTCAACAAGATGTCAGAGCCAGTGATTCGTAAAGCGATGCATCAGGCTATGAAGGTGATGGGCCATCAGTTTGTTTTGGGTCGAAGCATTGCGGAAGCTCAGAAAAATGGCCGCAACATGCGTGATAAAGGCTTCACTTATTCCTACGATATGCTAGGTGAAGCTGCGCTGACCACTGCAGATGCTAACAAATACTTCAAAGATTACTTAATGGCAATTGAAGCGGTTGGACGCGATAAATATGGGTTAGAGACCAGCCCTGCGCCTTCCGTTTCTATCAAGCTTTCTGCACTTCATCCACGTTATGAGGTGGCAAACGAAGAACGTGTGATGACTGAGTTAGCTGATACGCTAATGCAGCTACTTCGCCGCGCTGTTGAACTTGATGTGGCGATCACTATTGACGCAGAAGAGGCCGATCGTCTTGAACTGTCACTCAAGTTGTTCGAAAAAGTGTATCGCAGTGACTTAGTCAAAGGTTGGGGCAAGTTTGGTCTGGTAATTCAGGCTTATTCAAAACGTGCATTGCCTGTGTTGGTTTGGATTAATGGCCTGGCAAAAGAGCAGGGTGATTTGATCCCGCTGCGTCTAGTTAAAGGTGCGTACTGGGATAGTGAAATAAAATGGTCTCAACAAGCTGGTTACGATAACTATCCAGTTTATACTCGCAAAGAAGCGACGGATGTTGCTTATCTAGCGTGTGCTCGATTCCTACTTTCTGAAAATGTTCGCGGTAATATTTTCCCTCAATTCGCCAGTCACAACGCCCAAACCGTCACATCAATCGCAGTGATGGCTCAGCATAAAGATTACGAATTCCAACGTTTACATGGCATGGGGGATTCCCTATATAACCATGCGATGGAAGCTTACCAGCAGCCAGTTCGTATTTATGCACCTGTGGGTAGCCACAAGGATCTCTTACCATATTTGGTGCGTCGCTTGTTGGAAAATGGTGCAAATAGCTCATTTGTACACCGCTTAGTCGATGCTCGTTGTCCTGTTGAAACATTGACGCAGCATCCTGTCGATATGTTGAAAGCGTTTGATACGCTGAATAATGTCAATATTCCACTGCCACCACAAATATTCCCTGAGCGTCGTAACTCTTACGGTGTCAACGTTGATGTGGAGTCTGAGGCGAAGCCTTTTGAGCAAGCTGTTGAAGGGTTCTTAAATAAGCAATGGATGGCAGGCCCGATCATCAATGGTCAAGCTTATGCTGAAAGCATGATCAAGGAAAATGTGAATACTGAAGTGGTCACAGCGCCTTATGACCGCCGTATTAAAGTCGGTCAGGTAGCCTTTGCATCTCTTGATCATGTTTCCGCAGCGATCGAAGGTGCACAGCAGGCATTTGCAAATTGGCAGAAGAGTGATAAAGCTCTACGAGCAGAGAAGCTGGATAAGTTAGCTGACCTGCTAGAAGAAAACCTCGCTGAGCTTGTGGCACTGTGCCATCAGGAAGCAGGTAAAACAATTCACGACAGCATTGATGAAGTGCGTGAAGCGGTTGATTTCTGTCGCTACTACGCTAAGCAGGTTGATGCTTTAGGTGAGCTTCAGCTACAAGGCTTTGATGGCCAATCTCGTACAGTGTCTCGTCAAGGACGTGGTGTCTTTGTCTGTATCAGTCCATGGAACTTCCCACTGGCGATTTTCCTCGGCCAAATTACCGCTGCTCTTGTTGCGGGTAATACAGTAGTCGCTAAACCAGCAGAGCAAACTAGTTTGATTGCTGCACGTGCAGTTGAGCTGATGAATGATGCAGGTTTCCCTGCGGGGACTATTCAATTGCTGCCAGGTCGCGGTGCTGAAATCGGTTCGGCATTAACCTCTCACTCTGCCATTGCTGGTGTTGCCTTTACGGGTTCAACGGCGACAGCGCAACGAATCAATCAAACATTGGCGGCTCGTGATGCTGAGCCAGTTCCGTTTATCGCGGAAACAGGCGGTCAAAACGCAATGATTGTCGATAGTACAGCGCTACCTGAACAGGTTGTACGTGATGTTATTCGTTCTGCGTTTGCCTCAGCAGGCCAGCGTTGTAGTGCTTTGCGCGTACTGTATGTTCAGGAAGACATCGCTGATCGCATCGTTGCACTGATTCAGGGGGCGATGCAGGAACTGAGTGTCGGCCTTCCTTATCTTCATTCCACCGATGTGGGGCCGGTTATCGATACGACAGCCAAAACCAAACTGGTTAAGCATATTGAGCGTATGACCGCGACGGAAAAGAAAGTGGCTGAACTTACTTTGGGTGAAGAACATCAACACGGTGATTTCGTTGCACCAAGTGCCTTTGAAATTCGTGATATTTCTTGTCTTGAAGAGGAACAGTTTGGTCCGATTCTGCATATTGTGCGCTTCAAGGCCAATGAACTGCATCAGATTGTAGATCGCATTAACAGCACAGGTTTTGGTTTGACTATGGGGATTCATAGCCGTAACGAAACCACTTACCGCTGGATTGAAAAACACGCACGTGTGGGTAACTGCTACATCAACCGTGATCAGGTGGGTGCGGTTGTTGGCGTGCAACCGTTTGGTGGTCAGGGCCTTTCTGGTACGGGGCCAAAAGCTGGCGGCCCGCACTACCTATTCCGTTTTACACAAACTTCGTTTTCTTAATCTGTTGGTAAGGAGAAAGATTATGGTTCATCAAGTAACTCGTTTTTCTGATGCTTACTCAGCTTGGGAAAACTGGAATCTGACTAGCTTTGATTCTAAAAGTGAGTGTTTGCTTTCTTTTAAACAGGCTTTGCAGTTAGAGCAAAAAAACTTAGCGTCCGTGATGGCCTATCATATTGAGCATGCTTCAGCCCTGCTGGCTGAAACACACCAATTGATTGGTCCGACAGGCGAAACTAACGAGTTGTATACCGCTGGCCGTGGGGTGGCGCTCATCATTCAAGAGGAGGCATCTGCGTCTTCTCAGCAGGCGACCGTAGCTCAGCTGACAGCGGCCTTAATTGCTGGTAATAGCATCATCTTGTGCAGTGATGATGCGCAACTTAGCCAGGATTTGGAAGCTGCCTACAAGCAGTCTTCCCTACCTATGAATCTATTACAATTTGCCTCTCTTGATGCATATCATCAGTTACTGGAGTCAGATGTACGTAGTGTTGGATACATAGGTAATCAGGAGGTTGAACGTACAATCAACCGCCAATTAGCGAAACGTTCAGGCGCGATTGTTGGCCTAGTTTCGGAAACGGACGTGACTGCGATTCCGGTCGCACACGATCCACACTTATCGCTTCGCTTTATCACAGAGCGAACGAGAACAATAAATATAACAGCAGTGGGTGGTAACGCGACCTTGCTAGAGCTTGGGAGTGAAGCCCACTAATCCTTTCTCAGAGAGCCCTCACTCTGTGTAAGTGGGGGCGTTCATGGAAGGCGATCTTTTATAAGAGGACAAACACATGGAAAATAGCTTTGCTATTACGACCACGTTTATTGCGTATCTCATTCTGATGCTGGCAATAGGCGTTATTGCATACCAACGAACGAAAAACTCAGCGGATTACTTCTTGGGTGGCCGTTCATTAGGCCCTTGGCCAGCAGCCCTTTCTGCAGGTGCGTCAGATATGAGTGGCTGGTTACTACTAGGGCTTCCTGGTTATGCATACGCTGCCGGTATTGAAGCATTTTGGCTAGCAGGTGGTCTGTTAGTGGGTACTTGGCTGAACTGGTTGATCAGTGCTAAGCGTCTTCGTACTTACAGTATTACGACGGATGCTCTGACGTTGCCTGAATTCCTGTCACGCCGCTTTAATGATAATTCGAAACTGATTCAGGTTATCTCTGCTTTCTTCATCCTTTTATTCTTCCTTTTCTATACCAGCTCTGGTCTAGTAGCAGGCGGAAAACTGTTTGAAACAGTATTCGGATTGGATTACACCACAGCTGTTATCATTGGTACGGTTTGTGTGGTTTCCTACACGCTATTCGGTGGTTTCTTAGCGGTATCATGGACTGATCTTGTACAAGGCCTTCTGATGGCAGCCGCGCTGATGATTGTACCTATTGCAGCGATGGAAGGTGGTTTTGGTCAACTAAGCTCTGATCTCACCAACATCAACCCTCAGTTGCTGACTTTCTGGAATGACACAAAAGGTGAACCCTTGTCAGCGATTGCGATCATCTCTTTGGTTGCGTGGGGCTTAGGTTACTTTGGTCAGCCGCATATCTTGGCTCGTTTCAAAGCTGCTCGCAGCAACAAAGATTTGACCACTGCGCGCCGTATCGCTGTGATTTGGACTGCACTGTCTATGGTTGGCGCAATGCTGGTTGGTCTGGTTGGTCTGATTTACGTTACCAACTCTGGCGTATCCATTGATGACGGCGAGAAGATCTTCATGCTACTGGTGAACTCTATCTTCCATCCGGTTGTAGCGGGTGTTCTACTTGCGGCGATCTTGGCGGCTATCATGAGTACGGCCGATTCACAGCTTCTGGTTTCTTCTTCCGCGTTGGCAGAAGACTTCTATAAGCAGCTGGTGAAGAAAGATGCAAGTTCAGAAGAGATTGTGATGGTTGGCCGTATTGCGGTAGTGGCTATCTCTATCGTGGCGCTAATCCTAGCGATGACGCCAGACAGTTCAGTTCTTAACCTAGTGTCTTACGCTTGGGCAGGCTTTGGGGCGGCATTTGGTCCGGCATTGGTGCTTAGCCTTTACTGGTCTCGCATGAACCGTAATGGCGCGCTTGCGGGTATAGTGATTGGTGGTGTGACTATCGTGGTATGGAAGCAACTAACAGGTGGTTGGTTCGATGTTTACGAAATTGTTCCGGGAATCATCTTCTCTACTATCGCAATTGTGGTTGTGAGCTTGATGACAGGTGAACCAGAAGAATCCGTGAAAGCACAGCACGCTAAGTTTGAAAAACAGCTTACTGAGCTTGAATAAGCAGTGAACTGACGAAACATAAAGCCCCGATATTCGGGGCTTTTTTAATAAAATTGATTGATAATTGAACTTGGTTCACAAATTGAAAATGAAAATTTGAGCAATTGGAACTAAGGCCTTACTAATATGTCCACTATCAATAACGCCATCGCTCACGGAGAAAGAAAATGCCTCAGGTATATTGCCATTGCTGCCAAAAAGTGACTGCTCACAAAGTTGTTATGAAGCGATGCCAAGAAGAGCATGACTCTGTGAAAAAGAGTTTGGCGTGTTTCTTTGCAACCCTCTTCCAGGGTGCCCATTATGTAAAAATGGAAAAGCAGGCGTTTTGTCGTGTGTGCAACACTCAGGCAGACTTAGTCCAAGAGCGTGAGCTCTCGAACGTTGAAGCCGCATAAATTTCTATTCTTGCCAATAAAATTTCTTCTAAAGCTGTTCCTTTATTAGGTTTCATTGACTTGTTTCGATTATGATAAGCATAAAGAAAGACATCTAATCAGAGCGTTAAATGGACTTAGATAGAATTGATCGTGAAATCCTCCGTACCTTAAACCTAAAAGGTCGCCTACCTGTTGTAGAGCTTGCTAAGCAAGTAAACTTGACCACCTCACCTTGCTCTGAAAGGGTTAAACGCCTTGAAAAAGAAGGCTATATCAAGGGCTATCACGCTGAGCTCAGCCCAGAAAAATTGGGTTTAGATGTGCAGGTTTTCATCCATATTCGCCTTGATCAAACCAGTTTCTCAATCTTTGAGAAGTTCGCTAAAGCGGTGGAAGATATGCCAGAGATCGAAGAGTGTTATTCATTATCTGGTGATTTTGACACCATGATTAAGGTTCGAGTTAAAGATATGAAAGCGTATCAGAATTTTATGTCGACTAAGCTGGGTACCCTACCCGGTGTGATTCAGACGCGAAGTGAAGTAGTGATTGAAGAGCACAAAACCAGTTTTGGTGTGAATGCTGATTTAATCGCGACGCTCTAGAAAAAGAAAAGGGAAGCATTCGCTTCCCTTGTTCGTCAATTGTTGGGTTCTACATCAGGCAATGAATGATGATGCGATACCGATTAGACCGCCAAACACGCCGCCCCAAACTACCAGCCAGCCTAAATGCTCTTTAATCATTTTCTGGACGATTTCTTTGACCAGCTTTGGCGTCAGTTCACTTAGACGCTGATCAATAATATTTTCAATGTTAACCTGAATCTCTTCCATCATGGCTGGCGATTCCAGTTGACCCTTTAGGGCTTCTTTAACCGCATCGCTTTGACTGATTTCTACCACCGCTTCCTGCATTTTTTCAACAAAAGGTTCTTTTAATGGCTGTAGGGCTTCAGTGCCGCCAAACATGGCAAGCATACTGCCAAAGGAAGAGTTTGCAATGACATTGACCAGAGAATCAAACGTTGGATTAAAATCGACTTTTTCTAATACGGGCTCAAGGTTCAATGTTTTGCCTGACATTTCTTTGTTTAAGAATCGGTCGATGTTTTCTGCAGTAAAAAACTGTTCCATCATTAGGTTTTTGATTGCCGCTTTAAACTCTTCAAATCGTGCTGGAATAACCCCTGAACCGTATAAACCAGGGACTTTTTCAAACAGCATGTGAATCGCTAACCAGTTGGTGATTGCGCCAGAAAAAGCAAACAAGCCGGCGTAAAACGCGACTTGGTTGTCTGTTTGATAACCGCCAGCTAATAGCGCCAGTGCCAGCACATTTGTCAGTAAACTTTTATTCATTGGTCTTGTTGAACTTGGTTGAATGCGAATGGCGCGAGTATATATCAATTTCTGTGGCAGATTGAATATCGAAAACGAAAAAGCAGAGGCGAAACCTCTGCTTTAATGCTTTTAAACGGGTGGATTAAGCCGTTTGTTTTTGCTGATCTTCGTCGCCGATGAAACCGCCCGTCTGGTGTGCCCAGAGCTGAGCATAAATGCCTTCGTTCTGGATCAGCTCCTGATGAGTACCTTGCTCAACAATTTGTCCTTTGTCCAACACAATCAATCGATCCATTGCGGCGATGGTGGATAGACGATGGGCAATGGCGATAACCGTTTTCCCTTCCATAAGCTCATTGAGGCTTTCTTGAATTGCAGCTTCGACTTCTGAGTCAAGGGCCGAAGTGGCTTCATCCAAAATGAGCAAAGGCGCATCTTTAAGCAGCACACGTGAGATGGCGATACGCTGCCTTTGTCCTCCGGACAACTTGACGCCTCGCTCACCCACCTGAGCATCGTAGCCTTTGTTACCGAATGGGTCACTCAGTGTCTCAATAAACTCGTGTGCATGGGCCTGTTTGGTTGCGCGTAGAAGATCGTCTTCACTGGCATCAGGGTTTCCATAAAGGATATTGTCACGAATTGAGCGGTGTAGCAGTGAGGTATCTTGGGTTACCATACCTATATTGCTGCGCAGAGAGTCTTGAGTGACATCAGAAATCACCTGACCGTCTATCTTAATCTTACCGCTTTCAACATCATGGAAACGAAGGAGCAGGTTGACCAAAGTTGATTTACCTGCGCCAGAGCGACCAACCAGACCGACCTTTTCTCCTGGCTTGATGTTAAGGTTGAGGTGGCTGATCACACCTTTACTCTCGTCACCATAATGGAAACTGACGTCGTCAAACTGGATACCACCTTGCTTAACCGTTAACGGCTTTGCATTGTCTTTATCTTGAATATCAATCGGCTTAGATAGTGTCTTCATGCCATCGACAACAGTCCCCATATTTTCGAATAGGGCGCCGACTTCCCACATAATCCACATAGACATGCCGTTGATACGCAAAGCCAGAGCGATGGCTATAGCAATAGCTCCAATACTGATCGAGTTGTCCATCCAAAGGTAGATAGAGAGAGCACCTATGGTGAAGACCAGCAGGTAGTTAGTGACTTCGACGGCGACGTCAAAGCCGGTCACTAAGCGCATCTGGCGGTAAACAGTATCAAGGAAGCCGCGCATGCCATTTTCTGCGTACACAGTTTCACGTTTGCTGTGGGAAAATAGTTTAACCGTAGCAATGTTGGTATAGCTGTCGACGATACGCCCTGTCATGGTCGAACGTGCATCTGCTTGCTCAGAAGCGACCTTTTTCAATTTAGGTACGAAGTAGATCTGAATAGCGATGTAACACAATAGCCAAATAACCATAGGGATCATCAGACGCCAGTCAGCTTGAGCCAGAAGTACGACGATCGCAGTGAAATATACGGATACATAAACGAAAACGTCCATGGTTTTCATTACGGTTTCACGGACTGCCAGAGAGGTTTGCATCACCTTAGTCGCGACACGACCTGCAAAATCATCCTGATAGAAGTTCAGGCTCTGTTTGAGCAGGTAGCGGTGCGCGAGCCAGCGAATAGACATTGGGTAGTTGCCGAGCAGTGTCTGGTGAACCAATAGTGAATAGGCAACGACCAAAACAGGCATGACAACTAAGAGTAAACCACCATAAAGCATGAGTTCGGATCGGTTTTCTTGCCAGAATGTTTCAGGGTTACTGGTTGACAGCCAGTCAACAAGGTTGCCCATGGCACCAAATAATGACACTTCTACGATGGCCACAACCGTTGCCATCAACGACATCAGGATCAGAGGTACTTCAAACCCGCGAGTGTAATAACGACAGAAAGCAAAAATTCCACTCGGTGGCTGAGAAGGTTCTTCATTAGGAAAAGGTTTCGTGAAACCTTCAAATTTCTTAAACATAACTCGCCTTAAAATTCACAACGCAGAAGAAAGCTATAGATAGCGGTTGCGCTTTGCATCATATGGTAGCTCGTTAATGTGTGAAATGTAACCGTATATCAACCATTTGTTATACCAATAGCTGCATAATATTCAGTCAAAGGGTTTTAAATGTCATTCGATCCATAAAATTTACTGTAAAACTTAAGATTCACAGTAAAAATGTAAAATTGGTATCGATTGTTATGCATGAATTCAGTAATTGTTATCTTAACAATATGTCTACAATTCAGCGTAAGTGAGTGAGATATAACGAGTCTATCGCCATGTTCAAACAGCAAACACAACTAGAAAAGTCAGTTTCTACCGTGCAAAACGCCAACTGTGTGGTAATGGTTCCACCAAAAGAATTTGCGTTTAATGCTGAAACCGCTCGAGACAATGAGTTCCAACATCAAGTCAACGAAACCACGGAGCAAGTTCGCAAGCAAGCGATGCAAGAATTTAATACCATGGTTGGTCAGTTGCGCCAAGCTGGTGTTCAAGTTGTGGAATTTGATTACCCTCTTGGTGAAGTCGAAACGCCCGATGCCGTCTTCCCTAATAACTGGTTCAGCACTACTGCTGATGGTGCTTTGTACACTTTCCCTATGGCGTGTGAAAACCGTCAGCAGGAAGTTCGTCCAGATGCTTTGCGTGAAGCTCTAGAAGCCGCAGGGCGAAAGGTGGTGTCAGAAGATTCTCTGACTGACTACTTGGCTCAAAATGCACATCTAGAAAGTACGGGTGTTATGGTCATTGATCATGTGAATCGTACTATTTATGCGGCGTTGTCACAGCGTTGTGATCGTGAAGTATTGGAAGACTACGCTGAGCGTATCGGTTACGATCGTGTTGTGTCATTCCAGACTGCCTTACCGTCAGGCAAGCCGATCTACCATACGAATGTGATGATGGCGATCGGGGAGCGCTTCTGCGTCATTTGTGACGAAGTGATTCCTGAATTTGAACGTCGTTTTGTACTTAAGTCTCTGGCGAAAGATAAGCAGGTTATTTCTATCAGCCTTGAGCAGATGAACCAGTTCTGTGGCAACATTCTAGAACTTGAAACGGTGAATGGTGACAAAGTGATTGCCATGTCACAATCGGCGTACGATGCCTTCTCATCAGCACAACGTGCCCAACTTGCGAGCCACGGTAAGCTTTTACCTTTCAACGTTCAGACCATCGAGTCGATCGGGGGTGGCAGCGTTCGTTGTATGCTGGGTGAAGTTTTCTTACCAAGCCGGCAGACCCTTCTATAAATATTTAACAACCTGTCATCTGACAGGCTGTTTTCTCTATACAATTTGAAACCCAGCAAATGCCGGGTTTCAAATTGATGAAGCGATTACTTAATCAGCCCCGCTTTTTAATACTTGAATACGCCTGCGTGAAGTGGGCGACGAGCCATCATTGACTATTATGAGCTTTTGGAATGAGGTTCAGTAGACAAAGATGAAAAGAAAAGCAGCCAGTTGGCTGCTTTAGTGATTAGAGTTCGCGGCTTTCGGCAAACTTTTCTAGCCCCAGCACTAGAGCAATGGCACACAACATAAGAACGACAGCGATGCCTATTTGTGCTGGCTGTGACGTGATGGCTTCAAAGTCAAACGGTGATAGATTGCGCTCGACGAGTGGGACTTGCTCACCACTCGAATTCGTCCGCCAGGTTAGAGTCTCTTTCCAAGGCCAGATCTTTGGTAATGTACCAATCATTAAGCCAGTTAAAAAAATCAGAGTCACATCCCTGAAGCGTTTTAGTAGCCAAGACAATACGTGAGAAAAACTCAGCAAGCCAATCACACAGCCAGTGAGAAAGAGCAGCAAGATAGTCACATCCAGTGATTTCACCGCACCTAGAACGGAGCTATACATGCCGATGAGCAACAAAATGAAGCTGCCTGAGATCCCCGGTAAAATCATGGCACAGATGGCGATAGCCCCCGCAAACATGACATTAATATTGGTCGGATCCATTTGAAGTGGTTTGAGGATGGTAATGCTATAAGCAAACCCAACCCCGAGTAATAGGAAGATAAGTCGGCTGATACTTCTTTTTTCAATTTGCTTTAGCATATGGAAGACCGAAACCAGAATTAAGCCAAAGAAGAAAGACCAGAGAGGGATAGGGTGTGTCACTAATAGCCATGAAATTAGCTTTGCCAGAGTCGCAATGCTGGTTAGTACACCACCAAAGAGAGCGATAAGGAATAAGCCATTGATATGATTAAACGCAGCTTTCAATCCATCGCGTTTTAAAATACCAATTAAGCTTGGGTTAATACGCCGGATACTCTCCAATAATGTGTCATAAATACCAGTGATGAAAGCAATGGTACCACCAGAGACTCCTGGTACCACGTCGGCAGCGCCCATAGCTAAGCCTTTGAAGAAAGTAGATAGATAGTTCATTCGTTACAGCGGTTCAGTTTAGGTAGTGGGAGTATATCGGATTGACGTCAAAAAAGTATGAAAATAGTGAATGGATAAACTAGTTGATAAGATACTTGTTTAATATCGAATTGCACTTTTTTGCAAAATGCAATTTTCATTTTGCATTTTCATTATAATAAATTGGTGAAAAGTTGGATCAAGATTAGGGTTTTTGTGGGTTTTAAAGTTGGCACGATACCTGCTTTATTTAAGGTGACCCTTATTAAGCCGAGGGTCACCTAGCCAACTGACGTTGTTAGTGAATGAACTTGTTCACACAATATATACGCCAATCGCCATTATTGCGGTTGGCTTTTTTTTGCTTTTTAGCTCACTCTTCGTCAATTTACATTGATTCATAAAACGAATTTTCTCTCTATACTCGACAAACGCTCGTGAGTTTATTAATAATGTCCGCTTTCTTTTTGACCCTAAAGTACATCATCGGGTCTTACTGTTGAAAATCGCGTGGGAATATCCACAGTAGAGAGGGCACCTTTCAATAGAGAATATCTCAATCAATGCCTACAATTGTTACCTGATCCCTTGGTAACGAAAAGGCTTAGAGCTGTATGCTCTTTACTCGTTAGGGAAGATGAGTGACAAACAATGAAGAGGTTATATGAATCAGATAATTTCGGTTGGACCACTAGAATCTTTCTTAATTGCTATCAGCGTGTTATTTCTTGGTCACTTTGTAAACTCAAAGCTGCCAATTTTGAAGAAATTCAACATTCCAGAGCCTATTGTTGGTGGATTAATCGTTGCGATGATCATCACTGCAATGCATTTTAATGGCGTAAGTTTGGAGTTTTCACTGCCACTGCAGAATACCTTTATGCTGATGTTTTTCAGTACCGTGGGGTTAGCTGCAAACTATACGCAGTTAATGAAAGGTGGAGCGAAAGTCTTTGTTTTCCTTGCGGTTTCGTCTTTTTACATCATTATTCAAAACGGTGTTGGGGTGTCATTGGCTTCAGCTCTAGGTTTAGACCCATTAATGGGTTTGATTGCCGGCTCTATTACCTTATCCGGCGGCCATGGTACTGGTGCTGCATGGTCTCAAACTTTTACAGAGACCTATGGTTTGAGTAACACCTTAGAAATCGCGATGGCCTCGGCGACATTTGGTTTGATTATTGGCGGTATAATTGGTAGCCCAGTAGCACAGAAGTTGATTAACAAAAATAACTTTGAATCTGAATACGGGCGTGGTACCCAAACCCACGAAAAGTTCCCAGAAGTGGTGACGTATAACGAATACGAAGAAGATAAGGTGACAGCGAAAAAGGTCATTGAAATACTTTTTATCCTCCTCATTTGTGTCACAGGTGCTAAATACCTTGAACAATGGGTGAGCAGCTTAGAAATCAGTTGGCTGATGATCCCTGACTTTGTGTATGCGCTGTTTATCGGTGTGTTTATCACCAATATTCTGGAAGTGACCAAAACTCACAAAGTGGATGCGGAGACGGTCGATATTTTGGGTACTGTGTCTTTGTCGCTGTTTTTGGCTATGGCTTTGATGAGCTTAAAACTATGGAATATTTTCGATCTTGCGATACCATTTTTGATTATCCTGTCGGTTCAGTCTGTCATTTTGGGTATTTTTGCTTACTTTGTGACGTTTAAGGTGATGGGTTCAAACTACGATGCGGCTGTTATTGCGGGTGGGCATTGTGGTTTTGGTCTGGGGGCAACGCCGACCGCTGTTATGAATATGGGGTCTTTGGTGAATAAATTTGGCCCTTCCCCACAAGCTTTCATGGTCGTACCGATTGTGGGTGCCTTCTTTATTGATATTGTGAACCTGATTATCCTACAAGGTTACATCTCCTTTATTGGCTAGAGCATACTAAAATAGCAAAGGCCTCTGTTTAGAGGCCTTTGTACTATCTTGTCGACATTAATGGTCAAGATAGAGATAGTTTTGCCAACTCTTCATTCGGATGAGGACTTTGCGCATAATCGAAACGTGGGTGAATTTATCTGAATAAACCGCCACTTCGACAGCAGTACCCATGGGCAAATGATAATCAGATAAGTCGTCCGTAATTTTAAGTGTCACAAACACTCGTCCACTTGTCCGTAGTGCTTCTGTCCCTAGAAGAGCTCCACGGGCTTGAAATTGGCTTTCACCAATCGCAGGCAGCACATCGACTACTTCTCCTTTAAAAACCTTACCAGGAAGCGCTCTGAAGAGAAATTCTGCTTCATAGCCAGGTTGCAAGCGTTGTAAGGAATTTTGCCTAAACGCGGCCGCATAAAGTGTTTCCTCGGTATGAATAAAGGTCATCACTGGTGCTAATGGCAGTGGAACGGCCATAACGCCGGGTCGCAAGGCTAACTGGGTTGCAAAGCCATCGGTAGGGGCTCTGACAATGGTTTGCTCCAGGTCAAACTCAGCCTGTCGTAGCTCCGCTAACAGGCGAGCCACTGTGGTGTTTTCTCCACCAATTTCAGAGTTGAGTGCGATCTTGGCTTGCTCCACCCTAGCTTCAGCAACTTTCACCGCCGCTTCCGCAGCTTTGTATGCCTGACGTCGTGTATCCAGTTCCTGTTCGGTGAACGCCCCTTTATCGAAACCGCGCTGATACCGTGAATATTCGCGTTGCGCTTTGTCTCGGTCTGCGATGGCCTGAGCTTGAGCAGCTTGTGCTTCTTGCACATCAGATTCTAGCCCAAGTGCGCCTTGGCTGGCTTCTTTTATCTGAGCTTCCAGTTTTTCAACTTCAGCTTCATAAGGAACCGGATCGATCATGAACAAAATGTCCCCTTTCTTAAGAGGTTTATTGGGTTCAACCGGCACTTCGATCACGCGGCCTCGCACACCTGAGACAATAGGTGTGCTGGAAAATACCTGATTGCCTAGTTGGGTGAACGGATGGTTGTAGTTCATCAGCAGAATCAGTGTGCCGACTAATACCACACCACCTAATACGGCCGTGGGCACGGTCCATTTATTGAGTGGAATATTAAAGATTTTAAATATGGCAATACATAATGCGGCATAGGTCAATATGAGGAGTAAATCCATTATTGCTCCTCCTTATTATCGCCAGTTCGGGTAGTGAGCGAAGGTTCAGCCTGATGTTGTTCTTTTAGTTGGTGCACGGCTTGCTGCAACTGATTAACTTGATCGATGAGTGAATCAACACGATGATGAATATCGTGCTGTTCTTCCTCTAGTTTCTGAAACCCCCATCCTCTTTCTTGACGCCACAATGTGGCCCATATCCAGAGAAATGGCCAAATAGCGTGTAGTGTGAACAAGCTGACCCAGCCAGCATAGTGGATGGCATCTTGATGCGGGTGCTGCCGCTCTTTGGCGATTTCATAGGGAATGTCGTGAATGACAATGATGCCGTAGAAAATGACCAATGCGACAAAAATAAGTAGGCCTAGCGCGAAGTAGTCCAAAAACATAAATGCGTCCCTGTTATTGTGTTTTTATTCAATAAAACGTACGGTGATACGAAGTTAAGTATAGAAATAAAAACAAGAAATTAGAGAGTGTTTACCCATTTTCTTAATCCAGTCTTAAGGTGAACGGATGGAGTTTCAGGGAGAAATTGCCGCACTATCTGCGGCTGTAGTTTGGGCGGTCGCGACTTGGATTTACAGCCAGTTTAGTCATCACTTTTCAGCGATGCAGCTCAATATTGTTAAAGGCGTTGCAGCGTCTGGGATGATGTTAATAGTCATGCCATGGCTTGATGGACCAGCCACTGAGGTATCCACTCTCCATTTGTTGATATTGGCGTTGTCCGGAATCATAGGAATAGCGATTGGAGACAGTGCCTACTTTGCCTCATTAAAGCGAATTGGTGCGAATAAAACCTTGCTGTTGGAGTCGTTGGCCCCGCCATTATCCGGTGTTTTAGCGCTAGTTGCACTGGGATCAATACTGCCCCTACAAAGCTGGGTAGGTGTCTTGGTCACCACTGCAGCGGTCACTTTTGTGATTTTTCAACCGGATGTTCACGGCGAAAAAACGCATTGGTCAGGTGTAGGATTTGGCATGCTGGCAAGTGTCTGTCAGGCCTCGGGGGTAGTCATTTCTCATTATGCGCTTGTTGCCGGAGATTTACCGCCTTTGTTGGGAGCATTGATTCGATTATCTGTCGGAGTGTTGGCGGTGGCTTTGGTTATTACTGTGTTTGAGAAAAAGCCGTTTTCATCGATGATTATGCATTTGCGTCAACTATCTACGTCGTCTTTTTTGTGGCTGTTGAGTGCCATCTTTGTTGGGACTTTTCTCGCTCTCTGGTTACAACAAATTGCGCTAAAACATGCAAATCCTGCCATTGCTCAGACGTTGATTGCAACCAGTCCACTGTTCATGCTGTTTATCTACATGGTTAAAGGCGAGAAGGTCACAGCCAAAAGCATGATGGGGACTTTGGCTGCGTTTGGTGGGATTTCTTTATTCTTTTGGCGTTAGTTTTACTCAGTGCACACTTGATTACGACCATTCGCTTTCGCCCGGTAGAGGGCTTTATCTGCGCGATAGAAGGTACGCTGAGTATTTTCACCTTCGCGGTGAAGCGTAATACCAATACTCACGGTAAGTCCACGCTCACCAAGAATATTCTGCCAGCCAAATTTGAAAATGCGTTCTCGGTAGTTCTCCGCATGCATTGTTGCTTGCTCTAGAGTCGTACGCTCAAGAATCACTAAAAACTCTTCACCACCGAACCGGACACTCGATGCACCTCTGAACTTGAAGTAGGTGGCCAGTTCATGGGAAACATTGACGATGGCTTTATCGCCCACCAGATGGCTGAGCTCGTCGTTAATCGATTTAAAATGGTCAATATCAATCACCATCAAAGCAAAAGGCACATCATGTAACAGCAGATCTTTGAGTTTTACATCGAGCCAGCGCCGGTTGTGTAGACTGGTCAGTGGGTCGGTAAACACGTCTTGCTGGAGCTTAGCTACGGTATGTTTTTGGTTTTCAGTTGTTTCCTTGAGTTCTCGGTTTTCAAGCTCTGATAGTATCAACTTAAGCTGCAGTTCAAATCGTGACAATCGACGTAACTGGGCAGCACCAAGCTCACCAATGGGAATTTGTTTCATTAAGTCACTTTCGATACGAAAAGCCCTCTTTTGGCAGGCCAGAGCTTGTTGAAAGTCACCTTGCTGCTCGTAGATATCACCGAGAGCAGTATTTAATTTTAGATTCAGCACAGGAGAGGCGTAGCGCCTTATTTTCTTCTGAGCTCTTTCTAATACCCAATTTGCGAGGTGCGGCTTGTTTGACTCGTTGAGGCTGTGTGCCAATTCAAGACGAATCATGTTCGATAGCCAAATAGAGTGGATGTTCCCTGCGGTGTATTGAACATTGCCCAAAGATTCAATGGCTTGTTCATGTTTACCCAGACGACGAAATAGCTTGGCCTGATAAAGCAAAATCTGCCCAGCCAACACTTTATCGCTGACTAAAATGGCGAGTTCAGAACATTCTTTGAGTAAATCTTGTGCTGCGGAAGTTCGGTTAAGCTCAATATAACACGCCAACATGTACAGCTTATAACGTAGTCGCAGCGACCGGCTGGAAATGGCATGGTCAATGCTGTCGATTTTCTGGTAATAGCGTAGGGCACGGTTATGGTCGCCATACGCATCACAAAGGTTGCCCATACCCAATACCGCTAATACGTAGGCATCAATATGACTGGTGTCTACCGCAATGGTCGAAGAGGTAATGTATTCTTGAAGTGCGCCCGAGTAGTCGCCACTTTCAACCAGCCTATCGGCCAAGCTATTTTTCACCTCAAGGATCAATTCAGCATCATTAGGTAAAGAGAGGTGTTCCAATGCACTTCTTAACTCTTCAATACTGGTCTTCGGCTGCTTAAGTTCATTGCGATATTCAGCACTGATGATCAGGCTTTGTGCTTTTTCCTGCGGCGTTGTCGCAATATGCTGGCGAATATGATTCCAGAAAATGATCGCTTCTTCCCCAGACACAGAAGAAGCATCTAAACCCGATTCGGAGATTTTATTAAGCAATGTTTCCATTCTGTATTTCCAGTGGTTGGCTTTCTTCTAATTGTTCTAGGGTAAACGGGAATGTCAGGATGTCCTGAAAAACAACTTTTGGTAGTGACTTATTCAGGCCTTTGCGGTGCCATGGATAGATTTCAATCATTTGTGCCAACACGTGGAATACCTGCAGTGCAGCGTCGTCTTTTTCTGACAGTAGGATACCTAAGCGATCGCTGCTTAGTCGAGAGAGCAAATCTCGATGAGTACAAAGTGAGTGTGCCAGTTCAGCACACACTTCAAGATACTCAGGATCATTGTGTTGAATGATCACAACAGCATGATTGGATCGTTTAAGTTCCGTTTTAAACAACACCAATTGTTCCCACCAGTAAATCTCAGACACCATTTGATTGAGGTGTTTCTCAGGATCGTACTCGTGTTGACCTCGGATGCGGTTAATGAGTTTGCGAGCTCGTTGCTCAAGCTGGCGTTTTGATGCCCGAGCTTTATCGTTGCTGACGCGAGCCGTTTGCTCTCTGAGCATGTCTATTGAATATTTACGATATTTTTGAAAAGCTCGTAGTGCGGTTTCAAAGTCACCTTGCTCTTCAGCTACGCGGGATTGTTGAAAGCAGATTTGTGACAGTAACTCACCATTATCGAAAGAAGCCGCAGAACGCTCAGCCTGGACCAATAGCTTTGCGGCTTCGTCAGGTCGCTTTCTCAAAAGCTCCAATCTTGCTTGGCTGATATAGGAATGGGCTTTCATCCACACGAGGTCATGCTTTTCGGCGAGGGCTTGTGCTTTTCCTGTTGCCACTTCTGCATCTTCTATTCTTTCAAGGCCTAGCAGAGCTAGCCCTCGGAAGTCCCACATTTCGGCTTGCCAAGTTTTGTCATCGTGGCCTTTGAGTGCCTCGGTTGCGCCATCAAGTACCGTCAGCATCTCCACATAATTGTTGAGTAAGTAAAGATCCCAGGCGAGGAGAATCCTGGCTTTACCTTCCAGCCAACCTATGCGGGTGTTATTGGCCACGGTCACAGCCAGCTCATGAGTGGTTCTTGCAAGCTGGTACTCATGGGTGATACGCCAGACGTTTCCGAGCCCAATTAAGGATTCAATTTGGATTTCGATTTCATCGACTAGTGCAGATTGCTCTAATGCATTGATCCAGAACTGCTGGGCGGAATAGTACTTAGCCTGCCCCCAAAAATGGAGTGCGTGGATATGAAGGATCTCAGGAAGAAAATCGTCAGTGTCTAAAGAGTTGAGTTTGCTGTGAGCTTCTTTGATGTATTTCAGCCCACGCCGATAATCCATTAGACTCCAAGCACAGCGAGACATGATGATCAGGCACTGCACAGCTCCTTCCGGGTATAAAATCTGATTGGCGCGCGTTGCGCACTGTTCAGCGATAGCTAAAACCTTCTCAGGCTCGCTTTCAATTCGTGTTTTGAGCTGTTCAATCTCTGTGTCTAGCAGGTGCTGGCTTTTATCCAATGAATCAACCCCTTAGCAGCCATTTCTAATATTCATTCAAAAGTATTATAAAAATAGTGGCTGATGCAACTCTAGTAAAAGCATTAATACGCCTAAGGTTTAATGGCGTACTTCACAATATTAGTAATTATGAAAGCAGTTCCCGCAGAGTCAAAGGTGACTGAGTTAAACCAAGACTTTGCGCTGCAGTCATACCACTCTTATCTTGGTAGCACAAATTATGCCATGCTCGAAAAATGTCCAACATAGGCAGTAGCCCGCCTGGACGAAGCTTACGACGTGGCTCATTGATGAAGCTTTCAAACAGAGTTTGGAATCGTTGTTGATAGAACTCAGTTTGTCGAATACTTGCTTTGCTAAGCCATTCTTTAGGCTCGTTATTCTTGCCTGCTAGATAACAGATCCCTTTAGACGAGTTGGCAAAAGAGGTAATTGCCCAGCGGTCTCGCCACCATCCCATATGAACAATGTCGATTTTGCCAACCAGATGCTGTTCATTCCAGTTAGCGTCTTCTTCTACATACAGAAGGTCGACATTTTGACGCTGGATACGTGGTAGACAGACGCTGAGCGCCGCAGAGCGCAAAACTGGGTCCTGAGGTAAATAGATAGAAACCTGACGCTCGCTGTTACATAGATCCAAAACGTGCAGGAAATGGGCGTAAGATGTATAAGGTGGACGAATTAGCGCCCCTTTTGATGGGTAGTTGAACACCGTCAGGTTACCCATTGGGTCCTCGACATTACCGCGGGCTAAAATGGTTTGATACTGCTGGTCGATACGTTCTCTGAGCATCGGTGAAGGCTGCGGCACAGGAATGCTGGCCTCTGATGAGTGATCACGAGAGACAAATCGCGCGGTTTCTTGATAGGGGTCGTGGTCGATATCCCCTTGTGGCTCTTCATTGCTAGAGTAGTTGACGTGCTGGCAAAGAATATAGCCCGAGTTTGCTTCTCCAGTTGCGATCCATAAAACGCCGTTGTTGCTCTTAGGCTGCAGAGGCACATAGTAAGAGGCGAGCTCATACTTTTCGGCATGATTTACCCAACGAGCATCAAACATGGCGAGTTTGCGGCGGCATCGGCTAGCGATGTGATCGAGGTGATCGTAAAACGTCTTCGGGTTGATCTCTAATTTACGGCAAATTTCACGTACTGAGTAGCCCATAAAGAGCAGACCGAGGAGGTTTTCCTGAAAAGCGAGTTTTTTGTTGGCACCTGACCATTTATCTACGAACGTCGATTGGCACAGCTTGCAACGATAACGTTGACGGTCACCGCTGTAACCAAAGGCATGATATAGGTGTTTGTGAGTATGGACAGACAAGCCAAAGTTTTCGCAATCGGTATTGCGACACGCTGGAAGACCGTCACTGTGGAGTTGTCTTAAACGATGGAGTTCGTTTAACACTTCCTGATTGTTAAGTAAGGGGGGGAAAGCACCGCACTCCCGACAAACCATCGCAGGTCGCTTAGGGTTAGCATGTTGCACGACGTATCGATGTGCATCACTCAATCCAAAGTTGTCACACGCCAATGTTTTACAAAAGTTGAGTTGTAACCCGTCTGCTTCCTTAGGCAGTTTGCCAGTTGTCACTATCTCCCCCTCGGGATTATCTGGGCTGCCAGAGCCAAGGCGCTGGCAGCAAAAGAAAGGTCATTAGATGTTGATGGCTGTCTCAAGCGCAACTTTCATCATGTCATTGAAAGATTTTTGACGCTCTTCAGAGCTCAGCTTTTCACCACGAATGATGTGGTCAGACACTGTCAGGATAGTCAGTGCTTTGGCACCAAGATCCGCAGCGACACCGTAGATGCCCGCGGCTTCCATATCTACACCTAGAATGCCAAGCTTTTCCATCTTCTCAAAGATGTCTGCTTCCGGAGTGTAGAAAAGGTCTGCAGAGAATACGTTACCCACTTTTACAGGTACTTCTTGAGCGCGTGCTTGGTTTACCGCTTCCTCTAGAAGGCCGTAATCAGCAATTGCAGCGAAGTCATGATCATTAAAACGGATACGGTTCACTTTGGAATCTGTGGATGCACCCATACCAATGACAACGTCCATCAGGTTAACGTCGTCACGTACTGCACCACAGCTACCCACACGAATCACGTTTTTTACGCCATATTCAGCGATCAACTCGTGAACGTAGATACAAGCTGATGGGATACCCATACCGTGGCCCATTACAGAAACACGTTGACCTTTGTAAGTGCCTGTAAAGCCAAACATGCTACGAACATCACAAACTTGTTTTACATCTTCTAGGAAGGTTTCCGCGATGTATTTAGCGCGAAGAGGGTCACCTGGCATTAAAACTGTTTCAGCGAAATCACCTGGTTGAGCGTTAATGTGTGGGGTTGCCATAGTAGTTACTCCAAGTTTATTAGTAATTATGTGTTCTGATTACTAATTTTGTTGATTCTCAAAAAACTGTTGAAGCAATACTAGCTAGATATGATAAGGCTCCGTGAGAAGTGTGTCACAAAAGTTACCCATTTAACTATAGATATGAGTATCTATAACGTTTTTTGTTGAAAGGGTTAATGCAATCGATTTGGAAAAACGATTGCTTCAGAATTGAACCGAAAACGGATCAATTACGTAACACTTCGTTAAATTGTACATTTTTATTTCTTGTATAACTTTGGAATGTTGTGCTAAAACTTATACAAAAGATATTTTTGTACACATTAACAAGAATACTGGAGCATCATATGAGCAACGTAATCAAAGTCGGCATTAGTTCTTGCGTTTTAGGTGAAAAAGTTCGCTTCGACTCAGGACATAAGATCAGTAAGTTTGTTACTAAAGAACTTGCTCCCTTTTTCGAGTTTGTTCCTGTTTGCCCCGAGGTAGGGATGGGAATGCCTGTTCCGAGACCAACTATCCGATTGATCTCGGACCAGGAACGTATTGCTCTAGTAGAAACAAAAGATGCATCTATAGATCACACAGACAAAATGGTGGAATACTCCAAAAGTAAAGTGGCTGAATTAAGTCATACCGACCTATGTGGCTACATTGTCTGCGCCAAGTCACCGACTTGTGGTATGGAGCGAGTCAAGGTGTATAAGAAAGGTGGGGCCGAAAATATTGGTGTCGGCCTATACACACAAGAGTTAATGAAACAGATGCCATGGCTTCCTGTGGAAGAAGATGGTCGCTTAAATGACCCTGTACTGAAGGAGAACTTCATTACTCGTATATACACGCTAAGAGATTTCTACGATTCAATGGAAGGGGAACCGACAGCAGGTAAAATTGTTGCATTTCACTCACGTTATAAACTGACTTTGATGGCGCACCACCCTCAATCTTACAAAGAGCTTGGCCGCTTAGTTGCGAACATCAAAGATTATGATATTGATACCTTCTACCAGAAATATCGTGTTGGTTTGATGAAGGCGGTCTCTCACCGAGCAAGTCGCAAGAATAACACCAATGTTTTGATGCACCTTCAGGGCTACTTCAAACGAGACCTCGCTAAAGAACAGAAAGCCGAGCTGTGCAATGTCATTGACCAATATCGTCAAGGCACGTTACCGCTCTTGGCTCCCATCACTTTAATTAAACATTACTTGGCTGCTTATCCGGATGCTTATTTATCCGAGCAGAAATTTTTGCAGCCACACCCTCAGGAAATGCGCTTGAGATACGGATTATAAGATGAAGAGATACGCAATAAGAGAAATATCTGAGCTGACGGGCGTAAAACCAGTCACTCTGAGAGCTTGGCAACGCCGCTATAGTTTGATTGAGCCTGAAAGAACAGAAAAAGGTCACCGCCTCTATACTCAGAAACACATTGACCTAATCAATAAGATCCAAGGCTGGTTAGGCAAAGGAGTGTCGATTGGTAAGGTGAAAGCATTGCTGGAATCAGGAGAGCAGGTTGAATCCGAAGTATCTGCTAGTGAGATTCAACTAGAGGATGTTGAGCCTGTTTTGGACGCTTTGGCCAACCTCAACAAAGGTAAGGCTGAAACCTTAATACATTCGGTACTTAAAGAGTATCCACTCCATGTTGTAGAAGCCCAGTTTATTCAACCAGTAGTGCAAGCTCTTGGGCTTGTCAGGCAGAGTCTGCGTTCACTTCAGTTTGGTTTATTCCATACGCTGATGCTAACCAAACTCAACGCTATCATTGAAGCTGAAAACAAAGTGGCACGTTCAGGTAAAGCGCTGTTTATTTGCGCTCAAGGCAGTATGGATATTGGTTCTCGTCTGATGGCACTTTCACTGGTGGAGAAGGGATATAAAGTCACCTTGATCGACGACGTTGAAGATTTGTCTGGCTTAATCGATCACCCATGCCTAGATGAATTCTCAGCACTGGCGATATACAGTGCGCGTGCGGTGAGTGAGTCGCAATTGTCTGCCATTAAACAACTGGAAGGCTCTGTTTCAGGTGAGTTGGTGCTTTCAGAATTGCTTCAGCGACTTAAGGGGTAAAGTCATGAATCTTGTGTGGCTAAGGCGTGATCTAAGAGTCGAAGATAATACTGCATTGATCAACGCCGTTGAGATGGGTGGACCGGTTGTCTGTATTTATGTTGCCACGCCAGAAACATGGCAGGATCATGGTTTGGCACCTATTCAGGCCGACTTGATCTATCGCCGCTTACAGGCATTAAAGCAAGATCTCGAATCTTTGCATATCCCACTGCTTTATCAGCAGGTTGAAACATATACGAAGAGCGCTCAATGTGTGGCTGAGGTTGCTACTTTACTGGGGGCTAACCGAGTCTATGTGAATAAAGAATATGAGGTTAATGAACAGCAACGTGATGCTAAGCTTGAATCTTGTTTGAGTCATGCCGGAATTCAACTTGAGTCCAGCGATGATAAGTGCCTATTTACCCCTGGTAGCGTGGTAAACAAACAAGGCAGCTACTTCAAAGTCTTCACACCATTTAAGAAGGCCTGTCTTGCAAAGCTTGATGCTTGCTCGTTTCACGTTCGTCAACCCAAGGCAGTCACTTCGAGTGAACTACCTGAACAATTAGGCTCTCTTTTGCTTAATGATGATGTTAAATTCAGTTACTCAAGAGAGCCGAGTGACCAATATGTCGTTGATACACAATCAATCATTCAAAAGCTGCGAGACTTTGATAGCCAAACTATTGAAGGTTATGCACGTAATCGTGACTTTCCAGCAGTTTCAGGAACCAGTCAGCTTTCACCCTATCTAGCCATTGGTGCTTTGTCCATTCGTCAGTGTATGGCGCGTTTGATGTTTGGCCAGACTCCTCCTCTTAGCCAAGGTAGAGAAGTCTGGCAAAGTGAGTTGATATGGCGTGAGTTCTATCAACATCTGATCTACTTCGAACCGAAGTTAAGTAAAGGTAGATCTTTTGTGGACTGGGGGGAACGCTTGGTATGGCACAATAAACCACAGCAGGTTGAAGCCTGGAAGCTGGGGGAGACGGGGTTTCCGATCGTCGATGCTGCAATGAGGCAGCTCAATCAGAGTGGGTGGATGCATAATCGGCTTAGAATGATAGTCGCGAGCTTTTTGACGAAAGATCTTCATGTGGATTGGCGAGTTGGGGAGCGCTACTTCATGAATAAGCTTGTCGATGGTGATTATGCGGCAAATAATGGTGGTTGGCAGTGGTGTGCTTCAACGGGCTGTGATGGACAGCCTTACTTTCGCATTTTCAACCCCATTACTCAGGGAGAACGATTCGATCCAAACGGAGAGTTCGTTCGTCAGTGGATACCTGAATTGGCTCAGGTACCAGACAAACATATTCATCAACCTTGGAAATGGAGCGGTGTAAGAAGCTTGTCATATCCGTCGCCAATAGTTGATCACAAGGTGGAAAGAGAAGTAACCTTACGGCTCTACAAGGAAGCGAAGGACGCTTAGAATGTTGCGAACACTACTCTCTCTCTGTTGCTGCTTCAGTGCTTCACTATTTGCCGCAACCTATGAACTGCCTCCAGAGGGGAGTAATATGGTCGGACGGACGCAATATCACCAAGTCGAAAGTGGTGAAAACTTAGCTGATATTGCTAAGCAGTATGATGTCGGCTTTCTGACCCTAATGGCAGCGAATAAGGGTGTTGACCCTTTTCTTCCCGCTGAAGATTACGTGTTGACGATCCCAACCCAGATTATCCTTCCTCAGGTTCCAAGGGAAGGTATTGTCATTAATCTTGCTGAACTTCGTTTGTACTACTTCCAACCAGAGAAAAACTTGGTCCATATTTTTCCTGTAGGTATTGGTCGAGTTGGGCGTGATACACCTGAAATGGTCACCAGCATCAGTCAAAAAAGACCGAACCCGACATGGACGCCGCCAGCTTCTATTCGTAAGGAGTATCTTGAAAAAGGGATAGAGTTGCCGCCAGTTGTACCCGCTGGGCCTGATAATCCTCTTGGTGAATACGCAATGCGTCTTGCTTACGGTGTTGGAGATTATCTGATTCATGGTACCAACAAAGATTTTGGTATTGGCTTGCGTGTGAGCTCAGGATGTATTCGTATGGATCCTAAGGATATTGATTGGCTATTTCCAAAAGTGAAACTTGGCGAAAAAGTGCGGGTGATTAATGAGCCAGTAAAGATTGCACTCGAACCCGACCGGAGTGTGTTTCTTGAAGCGCATGAACCGCTAACGCGCAGCGATGGTAGCAAAAAAGATTTGACGATTCCTCAGGAGCTCAGATGGTGGTTAGAAGAGTTTGATTTGTCTGATGCGAAAGCAAGAGCCGCGATTCTGGCGCAAAACGGAGTACCGGTAGAGGTGGTGTCACCAAGTGATTCCTACATTCATCAATCGCTTTAAAACGAATAGAAAGGGCCTGCAATTGCAGGCCCTTTCTGATCGAAAATTGACAGAATTACTTGGTGTAAGACTGAGCAATGTTGTCGATACGCTCATTAGCTCGTGCCGCTTCTTCTTGAGCAGACATTGCAGCATCGCCAGATTTACGTACTTCTGACTGTAGAGCCTGTACATCTTGGCTTAGTTGGCTAACTTGATTGCTTAGCTCGTCAATTTTTGCTGAAGATGCTTCGTCTGGACCAGAAGCACAACCCGCTAGAAGAAGTACAGAAGACGCCGCAGCTGCGATCAACATTTTGTTCATAGAAGAACTCCTTGCATTTAAAGTATCAAAAAGACGCCCTATACATTTCTGCTCATATAGTGACGGTTCATAAAGTGTAGACTCAAATCTAGGCTTCAAAAAGCAGAAAAAAGTCAAAAAAACCCAAGAATTTAAGCAATTATCAAATTAGTTGATACATGTCTCACTGGTGAGAGGTATAAATGTCAATGTTCTAACTACAATGAGGGGTGCAAAGGGAGTGAAAACAGATAATTTTCTGTGATCTCTATCCAGTGCTAACCTTTCACGGTATCATAGCGCGTTTTTGAACACTTTCGCGTTTAAGCCGTAACCAAGAGCAAGGCTGAAACGCACATTTGAACTTGGAGAATACTTTGCACTTTAAAGATTTAGGCCTAGACAATCGCTTACTGAAAAACCTGAAGCATTTTGACTTCAAGAAGGCGACAGAAATACAGCAACAAGCCATTCCGGTGTCGATTGCTGGTAAAGATCTGTTGGCTTCTTCAAAAACCGGTTCAGGTAAAACATTGGCGTTTGTGCTACCAATGCTACACAAGTCTTTAAAGAACAAAGCTTTTTCTGCAAAAGATCCTCGTGGTGTGATTTTGGCTCCGACGCGTGAGTTAGCAAAGCAGGTATACGGTGAACTACGCTCTATGCTGGGTGGTTTGTCTTATGACGCGACTCTGATTGTCGGAGGAGAAAACTTCAACGATCAGGTGAAAGCGCTGCGTCGTTACCCGAAATTTATCGTTGCTACACCGGGACGTCTTGCGGATCACCTTTATCACCGTTCTCTTCATTTGGATGGTTTAGAGACACTTATCCTTGATGAAGCTGACCGTATGCTGGATCTTGGTTTCGCGCCTGAGCTGCGTCGTATCCACAACGCGGCTAAGCATCGTCGCCGTCAAACACTGATGTTCTCCGCAACGTTGGATCACGCTGAAGTGAATGAAATTGCGTTTGAAATGCTCGATGCCCCAAAACGCATTGCAATTGGTGTTTCGAACGAAGAGCATAAAGACATCACACAGAAGTTCTACTTATGTGACCATCTTGATCATAAAGAAGCGATTCTTGAGCGTATTCTAGAAGAAGCTGACTATAAGCAGTTGATCATCTTTACGGCAACTCGTGTTGACACCGAGCGTTTGACGGAAAAACTCAACGAGAAGAAGCTTAAAGCTATTGCATTGAGTGGTAACTTGAATCAGGCGCAGCGTAACACCATTATGAGTCAGTTCGAGCGTGCAGTGT
Source organism: Vibrio sp. Isolate24 (assembly GCF_022398215.1). Taxonomy (NCBI): domain Bacteria; kingdom Pseudomonadati; phylum Pseudomonadota; class Gammaproteobacteria; order Vibrionales; family Vibrionaceae; genus Vibrio; species Vibrio sp. Isolate24. The sequence goes on along the minus strand of NZ_JAKEUU010000001.1, from coordinate 1,230,830 downwards.
TCAAGATTCTAGTAACAACGGACGTGGCTTCTCGTGGTCTGGATATTGCCAATGTGACACATGTGGTGAACTTCGATATGCCTAAGCACACTGAAGAATACGTTCACCGTGTTGGTCGAACAGGCCGTGCTGGTAATAAAGGTGATGCAGTCTCTTTGGTGGGCCCTAAAGACTGGGACAGCTTTAAACGGGTGGAGGCGTATCTGCAACAAGATCTCACTTTCTCTGAGCTGGAAGGCTTGAAAGGTAAATTTAAAGGCATTAAGCCACGTAAACCGGATTACCGTGGTAAGAAGAAAGTGGTCAAGAAAGCTAAACCACAGACGAAGAAAGCGACGAAGAAACCGGTTCAGCGAGATAAAGGTTTTTACCAGAATGTGGCTGTGGGTGATTCGGTCTTCATCCCGAAAAAGAAAGTCGCGCCAAAAGTTGATGATGAGTAACGTCATAAGATTGTCGCTTTAGTACCACAATCCCCAAGCCTAGGTTTGGGGATTTTTTTATCCATTTGACAGCCTATTTCCGGTAAAAAAGTGGCTGAATTAGTAGCATAAAATGGTTTTCTCTCCTGAAAATAAAATCAAGGATGGGATTTTGAAACCAGCAAGATTAGAAACTGAGACCAGAATATCCAGTGTTAATATTTTGCTTACTATGCATATTTTTCTCTGTTTAGAGTAAGTGGCGATCGGTTATCGATTGCACATGGTACTTCACCGTGAAGTGCTTCTACTTAACGACAGACAGAAGAAAATAAGATGGAACTTAAAAAAATAACAGTGACAGTGGCTAGTGTATTACTTAGTGCGAATGCCTATGCCATCAGCGCGCCCGTACCGCAGGTTGTCGAGCACAATGCAGAACACAATCACGAACATCATCATGGTGTAGAGGATCAACACCTAGAATACGCACCAACCAAACTCACTCCTAAAAAGCCTGAGCCGATAATCAGCAAATTGAATAGGGTAACGGCAGAAAAAGCGACAATACCTTGTGATGTTGAAGCGTTTGCTACATCGAACAGCACCAGTTTGATTAATACTATCACCACTCAAGGTGCCAACTGCGTCAATGAGTTGTTCTCTGCGGAAAGCCGTATTCAGGAGACGACATTTGAATCTGTCAATATGTTCAATGTAGCTAAACACACGACCACTTTAGCCAAGCACTACCAAGGTGGAGGAAGTGATGAGTTGGAAGCATTATTCCTTTACTTACGTGCAGGCTATTACGCAGAGTTTTACAACGATGAAGTCAGCTTTAACTCTTCGGTACGTCCTGCTGTCAAAGAGGCGGTAGATGCGTTTGTTGCCAACGGTCATTTTTACGAGAACAGCGATGCTCACGGTAAGGTGCTGGCTGAAGTGATTATTACCATGGACAGTGCCAGCCTTGAACATGAATACATTGGCGTGGTCACGCAATGGCTACATCGCTGGAACTCGGATTACGCTAAAAATTGGTATATGCGTAATGCGGTCAACAGTGTATTTACTGTGTTATTTGGAGGAACTTGGAATGATGAATACCAAGCTAAAATCGGTGAACAGACTGATCTAGTCAATGCATTGTCGAATTTTGCATTGAACCGAGACTCCATTGGTCGGGATGATGAGTTTATGACTGCGAACGCTGGTCGTGAACTTGGCCGGCTTACGCGTTATCAAAATACGCCCATTGAGGAGAGTGTCAAAGCCAAGGTGAAGCAGATCTTCGAACAGTATGAAATGTATGGCTTTGGCGATGCGGTATGGCTGGCAACGGCGGACACTGCTTCACATTACTCGGATTGTACCGATCTAGGTATATGTAACTTCAAAACAGAACTGAAGTCTCTAGTGCTGTCACAAAGCTATACTTGTGGCCCGTCGGTTCGTATTTTGTCCCAGAATATGACTCAAGTTCAGCATCAGGCAGCTTGTGAAAAAATGGGCTATGAAGAAGGGTATTTCCATCAGCGTCTAGAAACGGGTAATCAGCCAGTTGAAGATGATCATAACACCCAGCTACAAGTCAATATTTTCGACAGTAGTGATGACTATGGTAAATATGCTGGTCCCATATTCGGGATTGATACTAATAATGGTGGTATGTATCTCGAGGGTGATCCAGCCAAGCCAGGAAATGTTCCTAACTTCATTGCTTATGAAGCTTCATACGCCAATCCAGATCATTTTGTCTGGAACCTAGAGCATGAGTATGTCCATTACTTGGATGGGCGATTTGATATGTATGGTGATTTTGGTCATCCAACTGAAAAGGTTGTGTGGTGGAGTGAAGGGGTAGCGGAGTATATCGCCAACGAAGACAACAATCAGAAAGCCATAGACACGATCAAAGACGGATCCACCTACACACTCAGTGAAGTCTTTGAAACGACGTACGACGGCTTTGATGTTGACAGAATCTATCGCTGGGGATATCTGGCTGTCCGCTTTATGTTTGAGCGCCATATGGATGACGTAAACCAGATGCTGGTGGAAACGCGAAAAGGCAACTGGTCGCAATACAAAACCATTATCAGTGGTTGGTCTACGGCTTACCAAAGTGAGTTTGAACAATGGCAACAAGAGTTGGTTAATGGTGGCTCGGATCCACAGCCACCAACCGCAGTAATATCAGTCAAAAGTGAGGGACAAATAGGTGAAGCCATTTCATTCAGTAGCAAAGACAGCTCAGACTCCGACGGTGAAATCTCAAACTACTACTGGGAATTCGGTGACGGCTCGACCAGTACACAGGCCAATCCGACGCACCAATACAGCCGTGAGGGGAGTTATTCGGTCCGTTTAACCGTGACGGATAATGATGGGTTAAGCGCTAGTACTAATACGTCGATCAATATTCGTAGCCAAGGCGATAATGATTCACTGCCAACGGACTGCGCGGATCGTTCAAAAGTCAGTGGGGGACGATTGGTCGCGGGAGAACCTGTCTGTTTGGCTTCTCAATCACCTATCTGGCTTAGCATTGAAGGGGTGAATCAGTATCAATCCATGTCGATTACATCGGCGCATGGGATTGGTGATCTGAAGTTGGAGTACAGCAACTTCGGCTGGCCAAATGACGAAGGATCTAATCTTCATGGATGGTCTGATAATTCAGGCAATTCAGAATGTATCACCATTAATGGTCAGGCGAATTATTGGGGATACCTGAAAGTCTCAGGAGAGTTCAGCAATGCAGCTTTGGTGGTTGATTTCAATACAGCAGGTTGCCGTCAGTAAGTTGTGACTTCGAATAAAGCCCAGCAGTTGCTGGGCTTTTTCGTAGCGACTTCTCGCTGATTAAATCCAGTCTTGCCCTATTAGGTCAAATGTTAAATTCCCAACATTAAATTGAACAAAAAATAGACTTGTCGTCACAGTTTTTCATTAACCTGTGTGATTTTTTTCTTGTCATATATTTATAACAAATATGCAACTTGTTTGCTTTAAGTTCTAGCCTTCAAATAAAAACTAAGGAACAAAACATGAATCTTAAGCAGTGGAATATCTTGTTAGCGTCTCTGATTGCGCTTCCCGCTTTAGCGGACACAGATGTATATTTAACCAACAATTCGGACCAGTCTCTGACTATTCAAGTGAGCCATGATGGCACCGATTTACTTGAATATGGGGAAGAATGGAAACAACACACAGAAACGCTTGGGCCATGGGAGACCAAACAAGTACTCAGCTTTAATCGTTGGGAAGGGGTGAAATCGGGCAAGACATACCAATTCGACACTGTCGTTTCCAACCCTGTGGGTGAAAGTGTCGTACTAAACCAAGTGATGGAAGGGCATTGGTATAACTCAACCATTGAATATGGAGTCTCTTCATCTGATGTTGAACTGGCTCTAAAAGATGACCGCAATGTACACCGCTTTAATACGGCCGCATTTGGTGAGCGACAAGCGGAGTTGGCGTTTAAGTCTGCGAATACCGCTCGTTATGATGACCTTTACTACACCATCACTCCTGCCAAAGTCGATGAAGCGGTTGATCCAGATGAAAACACACTCAAGTTAATGACTTACAACATCTGGGCACTGCCTGTGATTGCTTCACATATTGGTGATCGCTACGCCTTGCTCCCTGAATATGTCAAAGGTTACGACGTATTGGCACTCCAGGAAGTCTTTGCTAGTGGCCGAGAAGAGTTTCTGCGTGAATTGGCGAAAGAGTATCCTTATCAGACTAGAATGCTGGATAAAGATGGCTTCAACATTCACGACGGCGGTGTCACTATCGTCAGTCGTTACCCAATCGTCAATCAAGCCCAGTATGTTTTCCCAGATTGTACCGGCACAGATTGTTTCGCAGACAAAGGGGTTAACTACGCAGAAGTCATTAAAGGTGGTAAGGCTTATCACGTGTTTGCTACGCATACAGCGTCATTCGATACAGATACTGCTCGTGACTACCGCCAGCGCCAGTTTAAACAGATTCGTGAGTTAGCAACATCACTTAACATTCCGCCCAATGAAACGGTTGTCTATAGCGGAGACTTCAATGTGAATAAGCGCAAGTTCCCAGGTGACTATCAGCAAATGATTGCGAATCTCAGCGCAATTGAACCGCAATATTCTGGCTATACGGAATCGACTTTCGATCCGCGTATTAATGATTTTGCAGGCGAAGCCATGTCTGGTGGCGAGAATGTTGAATATCTTGATTATGTCATGGTAAGTGATGAGTACGCGGTGAAATCATTCAACGACAACCGTGTTGACGTTCCGCGCAGCACTGATGAGCGTTTGTGGAAGCATTACAATCTATCCGATCATTTCCCTGTGACAGCGGTGATTAAGTAATGGTTTATCGTTACCTACTCTTGGTGCTCGCCGTTGTGGCGGGCATCTTTCTCTGGCCAGAGGATGAGGTAGTCAATTCTGGGGTTGGGGTGGGAAGGGCGCATTCCGAGCAATCTATCGCTACTAACCAGAGTCGTTCCAGAACAGTGGTAGTGGGTGGAAGCCAGTTCGAAAAGACGGTTAGCACCCCTCAAGGCAAAGTGTTGAACCCTCTTGCTCAAAGCTCGGGAAAAGAGTGGATTGAAGCATTGGAATCCTTTTGGCGGCATTGCCAACAGCGTAATGATTGTGATCAGGCACTGAGCCTGCTCAAAGCTGAGCTATCAGATGCTAGATACCTTATCCTTGCTCATTACCCTCAATTGAAAGCCCAGTGGCAAGAGGTAATGGGAGAGCTAGAGCTCAATCAATACCACTCGTTAGCTGATCGAATGGCAGAGATGAAACATCAGGCGTGGTTAATCTGGGGTGAGCTTGCCGCGGTGATGTTTGCCGAAGAGTATGCCCTCTATGACTTTAGTATGGCATCTCAGGATTTAGCGACTGATAACGCTGTGAGCTATGTTGAAAGCTATGAAGCATTGCTAAATCAATGGCAACATCACGAAGAATCGCTGTCTTTAGATAGTGGTGCTGCACGTTATGAAAAAGGCGTAAGTCTAATACCAAGCACGTTTACGCAGCAGCAAAAGGAGCAAGCAAAAGCACAACTTGCCGCTAAGTACCTCAATGCTGAACAGTCGGCTGCCATTGCTCAACGAGAGCAGCAAGTCACCAGTCAGGAGATACAAGTCTCAAACTATCAAAGCCAGTTATTGGAACTTAAACAATCACTCGACCAGCAACGGTCGACGGCGGGGTCAGCAATGTCTGATCTTGAATGGCAGCAGTACGTTGAGCAGCAGATTAGCGATTTTCGTATTAACTTTTTTAACTATAACTAGTTGTTAAATAAGTGTTTTATTTAATCGTTTGCGAAGATTTAATCTAACGCATTATCGGAACCAGCCTCTAAATTGCTTATCAATCGGTCTTATGTGATTTATAGATAGTTGATATAACGCAGCTCCTAATCATTACAATAAGTGTGGTGTTGCGTATGAAGCATAATCAACGTTTGTTTATTCCCAAGAAAATTGCCAACGCTTTATTATTAGCTGGCATCAGTTTCAATGCCTTATCTGCCTCGGAGTGTGAGTATGAGTTACTTTCGCGCTCTTCTGACTGGGTGACACAAATCAAACTCGCCGAGTCGTCGTGTTATCATTCATGGTTCAATGCACCTGAAGAAGCAGCGACGGGCATCTACAGCGAAACGTCAATCAGACAAGTACAGCGCGAGTTGCTTGAAGAAGTGACGCAGTATGATGGGGATGAGCAGCAGGCTAAGCGAATTGCCAACCTTAGCGAATTTATTAAAGCCGCGTACTTTGCGCGTTACTCAACCCAATCAAGCTATGGCTATTATTCTGAAGAGTTGAGTCGTGATTTGGCTCAAATCTCAGCTCAATTCCTAAGCAGCCAATATGCTCAAGCGCTGGGGCGCGAACAGGTACGTGCAATGTCTGCGATGAGCATAATGGTCGATAGCGTGAAACAATTGCCTACCGCAATGCCTGCCATGTTGGACCTGCTTGAAAGCTTCAACCGTCAAAATAGCCAACAGTTACAGTATGTGGATGGATTAAACAATTTGTTCAGAGCGATGAGTGGTCACGTGGCGAGAGACTATTTTTATGCGGATGTCGCGGTTCACCCTGACTATCTGGTGAGGCTGGAACGGTTTGTTGATCAGAATCGCTGGGCACTGGGCACAGACGCTGAATTTCTTATCTACAATGCGGTACGTGAATCTGGCCGACTATTGGCGAGTAGAGATGAGAAGCTACGTAACCAGGTGATGGCGTTTATGAAACGTACGCTAGAACGTAATGCGATCGGCAGTGAAGGCGAACGCTTATGGATTGCGGCTGCGGAGATGATCTTGTTTTATGCGCCAGAGGAAGGCAAAAAACTAAAGCTTGAACAAAGTAAATCGCAGCTTGAGCTTAGCCTTCTTCCTTACCGTTATGAATGTCAGGGTGCCGCGATCATTCGTTCGCAAAACTTATCAGAGCAACAATCTGAACAGGCGTGTGACGTTCTGTCAGCGGTTGAAGCCGATTTTCATCAGGTGGTGAACTCTGGTTGGGTTCCGGTCAATGATGATCATAATGATAATGTCGAAGTGGTGGTCTGGAAGGACAACGATGCTTACGTCACCTACTCTAATTTTCTGTTCGGTAACAGCACAGACAATGGAGGGCAATACCTAGAGGGTGATCCATCCAAACCTGAAAATGTGGCTCGCTTTTTAGCCTATCGCTACGACTCCGGTGATGAGCTTGCCATCCTAAACCTTGAGCATGAATACGTTCACTATTTAGATGGTCGTTTTAACCTCTATGGTGATTTTAGTGACACTTTAAGCCGTGGTCGTATGGTCTGGTGGCTGGAAGGATTCGCAGAGTATATGCATTACCGAGAAGGTTACCAAGCGGCGGTAGATTTGATTGAACATCAGCCACTGTCTTTCAGCGAAGTCATTGAAACCACCTATAAAGATGACGTAAACCGCATCTACCGCTGGGGCTATCTCGGGGTTCGATTTATGTTGGAAGAGCATCCTCAATACATGACACGTTTATTAGAGTCTGCAAGGAGAGGAGACTACGCGACTTGGAGCGAACAGGCCAAGCGTTTGGGGGTTGAGTTCAATGACGAGTTTGAATTGTGGCTAGAAGCAGTCTCATCTACCGATTCTGACTCGCACAACGATGACGGTGAGAAAGAACAATCGTCACAAGACACGGTAGAAATAGTGAGTTTTGCCGCCAACCATTCGCAGATCTTTAGCGCTAACGCCTACGAGGAGCATCTGTTTTACATCGATATCCCTGCGGAAGTGACAGAATTCTCCGTTTCGATTGAAGGTGATGGGGACGCTGATCTATATGCAAGTTACCAGAGTGTTGCGCACTATTATGAGTACCAGCTTTCGGACTTTCAGCGAGGAAGTGAAGAGTCAATCGAGATTGAACCTCAGCCAAACGGGTACATTACGCCGGGTCGCTACTATTTCAGCTTAACAGCCCGCGAATCATTTGGATCTGTCAGGGTGACAAGCAAAACAGCCACTCAATCCCCTACCGTTGAGCAAGATGACCTGACGCCAAAACTGATGTCAGCGAATGAAACCCTGCGAGTAAAGGTGAATAAGACACGTTATGTGGGTATGTATGTTGAGAGACCAGCTACAGTGAGGCTTTGGGTAAACCCTGTAGATGAAAGTCAGAGCAACGTGGATGTATTCGTTGGCAAACATACTTGGGCGACAAGAGACAACTTTGATACAGCGAGTCAGCAGAGTAGGAGCCGTGAGTTTGTCGAGTTTGAGGTGGATCAAGCGGGCTATGTCCACTTTACGTTGAGTGCTGATCAACAAGGAGGAGAGGTGGAGTTGTACGCCACTTATTAGTTTGAGAGTACAAAAAGAGCACCTAAGGTGCTCTTTTAGTTAATAATATTGTAATTTGCTTATTGATTGGATTATCTATTCGGATATTCTAATTTAGATAAGATTAAATATCATACAATTTGGTTAAAAAGTGATCTTGAGCTGGAAAATAAAACAAAATGCAATCGTTTTACTTCCACTTATTGATATTGATGATAGGTTTTTATGGGTAGGGCAAATGCTCTATTAATGATAAAAATTAAAATAAGGATCATTTTTTATGAGACCAAATCTATCTATCAGCATGATGCTTGCGACGGCAGTGGTTGGCTTCCAGTCGAATGCGCAGACTGTAGACACAACAGATGCTCAATCCAAGGCTGAGGCTATTGCACAACAGAAACAATCTATCGCACTACAAATCAGTGCTCGCTATGCGGATCTTGAATCTTCAATCAAGTCGCAGATTAGTGAAGAGCATCTCTCTGCACCTTTGAATAAACTACAGTCTGCTCAGCCATACTCTGCGTTTAGCCAGAAAATGCAAAAAGCGGATCGCAGTTATCGTGCAATGAAAGGGATTAGTGAGTACAGCGACTCAATAATGGAGCTACGCATTGCGGATGCTTCTATGGTGAAAAACTGGAAAGATGGTCAAAGCCCACTGTTTGCATTCGAGCCATCGGGTGATGACTCTAATTGGCAATATATCGAAGCGTATGATGTTTATGGCCAAGTTCATGAGTTGGACGTCTATGAGATGCCTGATGTGCCTGTACTGGTTGTGGACAGTAATGGTGCAGAAGAGCTGCGTGCTGGCTTGATGGCCATGCAAGCTGAGATGAAGCGTTTAGGTCAGGATACCGAGCTCACAACCAATGATGTAGCACCTAAGCCCGTAACAAAGATGAGCAAAATGAGCCGCTCGGCCATGGCTGCTGATGTTGAGCCTCTTAATACCACTCAGTTGACTAAAATTCGTTTGAATGACGACCAAGAGCCTTGGATTTCAGGCAAAGCTGAAGTCTACGCCATTATTACTGGTGTCGATCCAAGTCGCGTTGAGCCAGAAATTGATTTAGTCGAAATGCCTTACCTTGATTACGATGGTCAAGACTATTATCCAGGGCAGACTATGATCCTTTGGCCGCGCTATCGTTGGGGTGCTGTTGATATGATTCTGATGGAACAAGATGACGGCACTGACTATAAAGAGCTTGCTAAATTGTTGGTGAAAGCGGCAGAAGAAATTCTGAAAATGATCCCAGATCCAGAAGTTCAAGGCTACGCCATTATTGCTCAGATTACTGGTAAGATCATCGATGTGATTCCTGATGGCTTACTAACCAACGATGATGACTATGTCGATGTTTATTACACCTTGATGCAGAATACAACATATGTTGATCGTCCTGGGGCTGGTGGTAATGCCATCGCCACCTTCAAACCAGTGACCATTTCACCGACGGAATAATTGATAGTATTCTGATTTTCACCCAAGGGCGTATATTTGAAAGGATATACGCTCTTTTTTATTTATATTTTGTATGTAAAGCATTTATTCATTACCATTTTTTAATAGTGAATGTTATCACTTAATTAGCTAATTTATTCTTTCCGTGAATGTAAATCTATATTTATATTTCTTGTGAGTAGATATTATATTTGTATTTTTTATNCATTTAATGTTACCTAGATCTTATTATTCAAAAAAAATATCATAATCATTATCTTTGAATATTTATTAGCATTCATTTTTACTATTGCAATAGTTAATTTTACTTGCAGTGAAATCTATTTTTGTAGATTTATATATGGTTAGATATCCTTATATTGCTTATCTCTAGTTATTATGTCGCGTTGCCATTATCGAGCTTGAAAATATAATTTAGCCACTTTTTTGCAACGTCACATCGGCACCATGTTGAGATACCCATATATAACTAAACTTTTTCTCACCATCATAACCATTTTATCACTGAGTTCTTGTGGAGGTGGTGGAGGTGGTGGTGATTCGTCACCGCAGTCCAGAGATACAGGTACGGTTTCCGGGATAGTGTTTGATGCACCCGTCTCTCAAGCTGTTGTTACCGCCTACGAATATCAAGATGGCAAAGTCGGTCGTAAGTTAGGCTCTGCCACTACGACAGCATACGGTGAATATTCGATTGAAGTCGATGCGGCTTCAATGCCTTTGTATATAGAGGCGAAAGGGGGCGCTTACAAAGACCCTCTGACGGACGAGGTGATAGAAACCAGTGAAGGTAAACCGATTCGGATAGTCAGTGTTATTAACTATGGTGAAGGGAATGATCAAGATGTGATGCTCACTCCCTTGACTTATATGGTGGCTGGCCTTGCAGAATATAAGATCAAACAAGGTGAAGAAGCTTCAAGGGCTGTAGATGATGCACTCAATACGATCAATGCTATGTATGGGTTCAATGTCAATTCCGTGAAGCCTATTGATATTACCAAAGAGGGAATCAGTGGCTCTGCGAGCGATGGACACCTGTATGGCGCATTGTTGACCGCTTATTCTTCCTATGCCTATGACTTAATTGGTGAAAGTGGTAATGCGGGTAATGTTTATAGTTCGTTGAACCTGTCTGATATTGGTTATCGAGACATTGTTGCTGATGGGCTTCTTAACGGTTCGGAGCTTATTGGGTCGTTTGATGAAGATATTTATTTTGGTGAAGAAAAAGTGACACCTGATACTTATACCAATCAAATGGCAGAACATACCTTAGTTGTTGTCAGTGATCCTGACCTGAACGTTTCCAATACCCCGGTTGAAGATTATCTGGTGATGGTGGAGCACCTAAACGCATTAGGTACCAATGGTTCAACCGACGGTGCGATTCCTGCGCGTGAAGAAACGGTCATTGATGAGGAGCCTCCGGTTGCGATACGAGACGGGGATGGCGTGCTTAAAGGCACAGAGTCCATTGATATCACTCTGACTGATACGATTGGTATCCAGTCGGCGGAAGTGACATTAAAGCACAAGTTTGATAGCGGTGAGCAATGGACTGATGTGATATGTTCTGCTGAACCAGCTGAAGGGGATATCTGTTGGCTTGATACAAGTGAGTTTGTTGAAGGGCCAAGAGAAACAAGTTTAAAAGTTTACGTAGACACAGAACAACTGGACCCAGAGAGTGTTGAGGCCTCACCAGAAGCGTATTTGTTGATTCATGCTACTGATGTTCTCGGTAATGGAGATGGACCCCAAGCAGGGTCTCAAATTCCATTTGAGTGGGACAATATCGCGCCTATCATTGAAATCACTTCGGCTGAAACTATCAATAGTGAAGCTGAAAGCTATGTTCTTCAAGGTTTGGTCAAAGAAGCCCCCAATTTATTAAAAGATGGAAATGTACTTGTTTCTTTGTCTAATGGCAAAGCAGAGCCTTATAGCTGTGAGGAAGTTTTTGGGGATGAAATTTGGTGTAAGTTTGAGACTGTTGGTTATTTAACGGATAGTTTTGGAGAACAAGCAAATTTTGAAATTACAGCCGAAGACATTCACGGTAACGTTGGTACTCATAACTTTACATTATATAACGATAACACCCCACCAACGTTATATTTGGAATACCCAAACGTACTCTTTGACTTTGAAAATGAGCAAGGGGTTGTTTATGAACGTGAGTATTCTGACATTACATACAATAGTGACTCAGTAGAAACTGCTACAGAGTATCTTAAAGTGCTGTACGATTATGCTTCAAAGGGCTTAGCTATCACTATGGGAGAAATTGATGATGAGCTGGAGTTTACAGATTTCATCGCACAAGATCTCGTAGATCAATCGGTTCCATATGTAGCAGTGACCATCACTGACCAAAATGGTTCAGAAACCTATGGCTCCTCAGCAGAGAACCTCACTTTGAGAGTTAAATATTACTCCAAAAAAGAAGGTGAGGATGAATACCATCAGCACATCACAACAGAGCAAGTAGCTAGTAAAGCTGAACCAGGTGAAAACAAAGGGATCCCTTTTAAAAAGTTAGAGCATGAAGCAGACGGTACAGTGCCTCAAATGACGTATTATGTCCCCTATGTTAAAGAGGTTCTTGGGGTCATTTATGGAAATAAAACATCTCAGGATAGACAAAAATTGGTTATTTCGACTTTAGATGCGTCTGGCAATGAAAGTGAACCACAAGAAGTCTATTACCGAACTTCATTTGATATGCCTGAAGTGACGATTGTTACTCCCTTTATTGATGCTTCAGTGAGGTTAGAAGGTTTGAGTGATCTTGGAGCCTTTAACTACATAGACTCATGCGACACTGTGCAAGTGGATGGTCAAAAGGATGTTGCCAGCTGTACTATTGCTTATGATTCGTCAGGGTATGAGTTCTTTAGAGTGTACTTAAGTGATAAGGGGGGAGAAACACATTATTATCAATGGAGCAATAATACGTTTACGAAAGTTACTATTCCCGATACTGGGGATATTGGAGCGTATTTTTCTGCAGTAGATGAGAATACCGTCTATATAACTGAATTCTCTAGCTACCACACAGGTTTATTTGATAGCCAGTGGGATAAGTTAGATGGAGCGGATAAAACCGCAGGCACCGCCCGAAAAATTTTAGCTGATGTTAATTCTGCTCTAGATTCGCAACCAAACTCTATGCTTGGGTTTGATCCTGTTACGACGAAATATGCGACCAACAAAATGTTAGAGGATCCTTTGCCTGAACCTCTTTCAGATGAGTATATCTACCGTTTCTTACTCGAAAGCTTAACCAATATGGCGGAGAGCCAGTCGGCTAATTCGTTGAATTACGCCTTAGCCTTCTATCAAGACTTATCGCATGATGGTAAGGCAAATGGAGAAGGCAGCAGCGGCAGCATAAAGATTGGCAATTATGAGCTGTCTTCAGCCACGTACCGTGAAGAGCTTGCTCAAGGTTACTATGATGTGGCGCATGGAATTCACAATGTAGATTCTATGGAGGTACTTGAGCAAGCCAACCATTTTGCGACAGCGAACCCAACATTTTCTGGTGAGGATATCTTTGATGATGAAGGTGGCAGCATTGATCAGGAAGCTCCGTCGGTCAATGTGACGCCGAACCTAATACAACAGGAGGGAGCTTATACCGAAGCGGGAGGAGCCGATTATAACATCGCAGGTAAAGTTCACTCTAAGGTAACAATTGAAGATATCGCCACAGTTAATGAGCGGAAGACAGAATTGTCAGCCCACTGGGTGAATGACTCAAAAAAAAAGACGTTGACCGATATAGAATTTACTCTCAATAACGATAAATCAACGGAGTATAAAAAAGTCTACGATTTCACGATTGATTCTCTAGCCTCTGATTTCTCGGAAGCTGAACGATTTGAAATTGTCGCTAAGGTGGAAGATGGATTCGGCAATTTTGAAGGCCCTTATGTGGCTTCAACTTATTATGTAGATAACGAACCACCTGCGGGCAGTATTACTGCAGTGGCTCCTGAGCATCCAACTGAAGCTGATAATGTAACTGTAACACTACAGTTCGAAGAACCAGTGAAAGCGGTCACTGCAACATTTGATGGCATCGATATTGATTTTGGTGAATCTCAAGACTTCAAAGAGCTCTGGACTGGGACAACATCGCAAGTGATTTCACTTAATCCTAATGAGAATTCGAAACAGTTAGTGGTGAGTAACTATCACGATGAACTCAATAATGTTGGTGCGGAGTTCTCTGAGGACATCATTGTTACGCCGGTCATCACAATCGATAACGTAACAGAGGATAACATCGTTAGTGAGGGTGAAGATGACGTTACAAATATAACCTTTAGCGGGACAACAACAGGCTTTTTAAAAGATAGTGAACTTTCCGTCAAAGTGGTTTCAGACAAGCGCCCGAATATCGATAAATTTGAATTCACCGGGGTCAAGGTAAACCAAGATGGTACTTGGTCAATACCGAATCAAGATATGTCCAATTGGGAAGAGTCGGACTTCATAATTGAAGTGAGAGGCCGAAATAGTGGCGAGTCTGAGGAGGTGGTTGAAGAAAAGAATTCCGAATACATTGACAGTATCAAACCGGAAGTCCTAGATTCTCAAATTTCCATGTCTGGAACCACAGGCACTATTATGTCAGCCCACTCGGAAGAGGAAGTGTTGATTGATGGTGAAGTAGCGACTGTCACGCTGACCTTTAGTGAGCGAGTGAGCCAACCAGAAGCAGTTCTGAACGGACAAGTGATTACCTTTAGCCAGCTTGATGACGTTGCCAAAATCTGGGTGGGGACGAGCCCAGAGCTTATCCTTCCGGATAATTCATCCACATCAAAGCTAGTTGTAACAAATTACGAAGACACAGCAAGTTCACCGAACTTAGGAGACAGTTTTGAGAAACCGGTTGATGTTAAGCCCGTCATTACCATACCGAATATTGATGATTTATCGACCAGTGAGGCTGATGCCTTTGTTATATCGGGGAGTTCAAAAGGCTTTGAAGATGGCGCAGAGTTGAGCGTAGCCGTTTCGAGTGATAATCCACTTAATGATGAATTAGATCTGACCGCAACAGTGAGTGAGGGGGCTTGGGCAACCTTACCGCAAAACCTCTCATCATGGGAAAGCGGCACCTTGAACATCACGGTTAATGGTATGAATGACCACTCTCACGCCGCTGACGAAGCAAGTCAAGATGTTGAGTTGCAGGATGATATTGTGCCTGAGGTGAGTACTATCATCGTGAACTCAGGAGATCCTATCATCGATAACCAAACGGCCTTCGTCAGTGTGACTTTCAGCGAGCGCGTGGAGAATGTTGTTGCAAACGTTGACGGTGTGAACGTGAATTTTGTTTCTCGAGATGGGGCGAAGACGGTATGGGAAGGGACCACGTCGGATGTGGTGACAGTGAACGCCAATGAAATGCTCAAAGCCGTGACCGTAACGCAATATCAAGATGCGCAAGGCAATAGCGGGCAGGAAGGCTCAACGGAAGCCCCTGTGAAGCCCGTGATTGAGATTACGGAGCGAGGTGGGCCCATCGATGAGCAAGAATCCCGTCAGCTAGTGATTGAGGGCACGGCGCGAGGCTTTCAAGCGAATGATGAAGTGACGGTTGTGGCTCGGCTGAACGGGAGCGCCCAGGAGTACCATTTTGAAGAGACGGTCGTAGTAGCACAAAATGGTGCTTGGAGTACTTCACCGCAGAATATTCGTGATTGGCCAAGTGGTGATATTAATCTCACGGTTGTTGGTCTGAACAATAATGGTGTGACAGCGGATACCGCGACCGATACCATTACTTACACCGATGCCACACTACCTCAAGTGGTCGGTGAGATTGCCTTTGAACCAGTGGTGCCAGAGGATGGTAAGAAGGTCACGATTACAGCGAACTTTAGTGAACTTGTAACGAATGTGACGGCGACCGTGGGCGGTGTAGATGTGGTCTTCACCGGTGATGAATCCGCCCAGCAGTGGGTAGGACAAACGGACGAAGCCATTACCCTGTCGTCCAATGACGACACGATTATCGCGGTGGTGAATGCGGGCTATCAAGACCTGTCGGGCAATGAAGCGGGCAGTGATAAAGAGACAGCAACTGGGGTGAAACCAGTACTGTCTCTAGATACCGTGGAAGGTAACAATGAGATTGACTCTGAAGAGGCCAAGCATGTGGTGATCCAGGGTACGGGCATTGGTTTCGCGGGTGATACGAAAATGATTACCGTTACAGTGACCTCGCAAGAAGAGCCATCTTTTATTTGGCAAGAAACAGTGTCTATTTCCGAAGCTGGAGTTTGGGCCACGAACAGTGGTGGTCAGGATATCTCTGATTGGCCAATGGGGCTTATCACTGTTGAAGTCACTGGTACAAACCAGCAAGGGATTGCCGCAGAGCCCGTGACTAATAGTTCGGTATCCATTGTAGATACTTTACCTCCAACGGTAACGGAAGTGGAGTCTCTCACGCCATCTGTGCCAGAAGAGGGTAGCATAGTGAGCTTAACGGTTAACTTCGATGAGCCTGTAAAAGGGCTCTCCGGGAGCTTTGCTGGAGTACCTATGACCTTTACTAAAGTCACTATGGGTGATGATATCTCCGAGCAGTGGGCAGGCCAAACAAGCAGTGAGATTAATTTAACGCCCGGCAGTGCGACGGAAGAGTTTGTATTAAACACTTTTGAGGATGCTTCAGGCAATACTGCAGGGCAAGTGTATAAAGAACCGTTTTTTGTTAAACCACTGATTGAAATCGAGCCAGTAACAGGTGATAGCGTTATCGATGCAGGTGAAGCTGGCGAGTTTTACATAACGGGTCAATCCAAAGGTATCGAGCACAATGGCACGCTAACCGTGAAAGTTAAGCGGAACTTTAGTACCAAGCTTGATGAAGTTGTTACAGTAACATCGGATGGCTCTTGGTCTACTGGCAAAATAGATGCGACGAACTGGAACTCCGGAGAATTTGAAGTGCAGGTTTCAGGTAATAACAGTGGAAATGTGAGCGCAGACCAAGCGACTCAAACAATTACCGTTCAATAATTACTCACCTCTCCTGAGATTAAAAAGAGTAAATACCCAGTGTATTTACTCTTTTTTATTAGCCTTTTTTGCAAGAAAGCTGGCTACCTGATTCTGCCGTCATTGAAATGGTGTTTTCATTCACTGCCTTTAATTTCCACTTTTCGGTTACGGTAGGGGAAAGTTCGTCAGCGAAAACTTTCCGCAACTCGTCAGGCGAGTTGTCTGAAAAAGTGGTTTCCAGCTTATCAATCACTTCTAGTAGGGTCGCGTTGCGTTTCATCCACTTCCCGTTACTGAGTATATTGACGTCATATGTGCTGTCGGTATCTAAATTGGTTATTTTCAGCAGTGACTCTTTTTCATAGTGTCCATCTTCGAAGTAATGGACGTTGTCACTGTATTTGAGGTTAACGAGTTCGATGGTCGATTCTGCGGAGCATTGCCACTGACCAGAAATGTCTTGTTCAAACTTTGGTGTGGTAACACAGCCGGATATGGCAAGCGTAGCGATTAGAATAGATAGCGATTTCATGGTTTTAATATTCCGAGCCAATACATCAGTGGAAGTGTATTGGTATTTGTATTGATTATTCATTGGTGGGATTCTATCAGTATTGCTTATTCTGATCGATATTGATAAATCACAAATCTATCAAATGGTTAGTCGTAAAAAAGCCAACCTTACGGTTGGCAAAGAAGTTACAAAGGACAAATGGTTAAATCGGCTTTGTGGCCGAATTCAGCCAATTCTGGGTATCTGAGTCCAAATAGGGGCTGAGTTGTTCAAGGCATTGTTGATGGTAAGTGTTGAGCCAGTGCACCTCGTCTTTCAACAGCAACGATTTATCCAACATGTTAGTGGCTATAGGCGCTAAAGTTATGGTTTCGAAGCCATAAAACGTCCCAAACTCGTTTTCTTCCAGTTCAACCACTTTGAGGATATTCTCAATGCGAATTCCATACTGACCTTGACGATAAACGCCCGGCTCGTTGGTGATCACCATCCCCGGTTCTAGCGCCACTTCTGCTGGGTTTTGAGAGAAGTTCTGCGGTCCTTCATGGACATTCAGACAGATGCCAACGCCATGTCCAGTACCACATTTGTAATCTATACCGTGTTGCCACAAAACGCCGCGTGCCATGATATCCACATTAGCGCCAGTGGAGCCTTTCATAAAACGGGTTTGGGTGAGACGAATCACGGCCTTGAGCACTAAGGTGTAGTCGCGACGTTGTTGCGCCGATGGCTGACCAAAATGGAAGGTGCGGGTAATGTCTGTCGTCCCCCCTAGATATTGACCGCCTGAATCGACTAGAAAGAACTGGCTTTCATCAACGCGGTAATTGCTCTTATCGTCGGCAGCATAGTGCATTTTCGCACCATGCTCGGCGAAACCAGCAATGGTTCGAAAGCTCTCCCCAATATAGCCGTTAATTTCCTTGCGATATCCCATTAAGGTTTGTTCAGCGTTGAGCTCTGTAACCTTACCGCTGGGTACTTGCTCGTCTAGCCATTTCATAAACCTGACGACGGCGGCACCATCTTTGCGTAATGTCTCCTCCATGCTGGTAAGCTCAGTGTGATTCTTACGTGCTTTCATAGCAGTGACTGGGCAAGCCATATCGAGCAAACGCACTTGAGAAGGAATGTGACTGATCAACAAACAGTCGGTGTTTCTGCGATCATGAATGAGTACCGAATCAGGAGTCATTTCTTTTAACGTCTTGCTAAGCTGCGTGTAGTCTTCCATCTCTATACCGTGCTCGGTCAGAGTAGCGATCACGTCAGATGTCAGCTTTTGCTTGTCGACAAAGAGTTGGCATCTGTTAAGGGTAATCAGCAAATAACTTTCAGAAATTGGGCAGTACTGGGTATCCCCACCGCGAATATTGAGCGCCCACATTACATCGTCAAGCGTGGAAACGAGCAGTGCATCCGCCGCTTTTTGTTCGATTACATGACGAATTCTTGTGATTTTTTCACTTGCCGTTTGTCCTGCAAATTCGAGTGGATGATTGAATAAAGGCGCGTTCGGTCTTGCAGGGCGGTCGGCCCATATTGGGCTGATCAAGTCCTTATCAAGTACCAGCTGTATCGACTTGGCTTTAAAGGCGGCTTTCAACTCCAGATAAAATTGCTGGCTGATGCTTCGTCCATCAACACCTACTCGACTGTTTTGCTCCAAACTGTCCGCGAGATACTGTGCAATGGTAGGAGTTTCCGGTAAACGGGCTTTAAACAAGGTTAATCCTGAGCCCTGTAATTGCTCGGCAGCTTGGATATAGTAGCGTCCATCTGTCCACAGGCCGCCAGATTGTGTTGTGATTACGGCGTTACCCGCTGAGCCAGTGAAGCCTGAAATCCACTCTCTTGCCAGCCAGTAATCTGCCGAATATTCGCTGGAGTGTGGGTCATTGTTTGTCACTATGTAGGCGTCAAATTGGTGCTCCGCCATTTTCTCGCGCAGAGCACTAAGGCGCTGAGCAACGGTCGTTAAGGTCATGGGTTATAAGTTCCTATTTGTGTATGAGTACAGAAAATCTGATGGTCTGAATGTCCGCTAAGTGTGGGCTTTTGTTGAGCGCACTGGTCACTGGAGTCCGGGCAGCGCGTTCTAAACACGCAACCACTTGGCGGATTGAGAGGTGAGGGAAGGTCGCCGGGCAATAGCTGAACGTTCCTCTGTCTTGCCAAGGTAGGATTGGCAACTGGGACCGCAGACAATAAGGCTTTGGTATAAGGGTGATGAGCGTCATCAAAGACTTTGTCGTATCGACCAATCTCCATCGGCTTACCCAGATACATCACCATGACTCGGTCACTGATGTGACGCACCACGCTAAGATCATGAGCGATCATCACCATGGTTAACCCCATCTCTTGCTTAAGATCATCGAGAAGATTGATGACCTGCGCCTGAATAGAAACATCCAGGGCGCTAACGGGCTCGTCACAAACCACAAGATCGGGCTTGAGAATCAAGGCTCTAGCAATCCCCACTCGCTGACACTGGCCGCCTGAAAACTCATGAGGGTAGCGGTTACGTTGGCTGGCTAAAAGGCCGACTTTATCCATCATTTTAATCACGCGCTGCTCCACTTCTGAGCGCGACAGCCTGGGCTCGTGGGTCAATAGAGGCTCGGCAATACACTCTGAGATCGTGAGCCTAGGGTTGAGGCAGGCCGATGGGTCTTGAAAGACCATCTGAAACTCACGCCGTTTATCGGCGAGTTGATGTTTCCCCAGCGCTAACAGATCTTGCCCTTTCCAATGTAACTGACCGCTTGAAGGTTCAATGAGCCTTAATAATGCTCGCGCCAGTGTTGATTTACCGCAACCTGATTCGCCAACAATACCAAGTGTCTCACCACGATAAACATCGAGGTCGATGCCATCCACCGCTTTGACCACTTTGCGCTTACTCGGCAGGATGTGTTTGTTGATGTTAAAGTGCACGCGCAAATCACGCGCTGAAAGCAATACTTGCTGTTTCATGTTGATCTCCTATGCTCGACGCGCTATCTGAGTAACGGCCTGAAGTCCATTAACATGGCAAGCCAGAGATTGATGTTGAGATAGTGACCGAAATGGTGGCACTGAGGCGTTACATTCTGGTCGATAGTGATTGCAGCGCTCTTTAAACGGGCAGCCTTTACGTTCTGTGAGAGCACTCGGTGGGTTACCGGGAATGGTCGGAAGCCTGTCCATATCTTTAGTAATGGAAGGGATGGCTTCGAGTAGGCCTTGGGTATACGGATGAGCAGGATGGTTGAACAGCGAATCTGTATCCGCTTCTTCCATCTTCTGCCCACCGTACATAACCAACACCCGGTCGCACATCTCAGCGACCACGCCCATGTCGTGCGTAATCAGTAAAATTGCCGTGTGAAATTCAGACTGCAGATCGCGTAATAGAGAGAGAATCTGCGCTTGTACTGTGACGTCCAAAGCGGTGGTAGGCTCATCAGCAATCAGAAGTTCCGGCTTACACAATAAGGCCATCGCGATCATCACACGTTGTCGCATACCACCAGACATCTCGTGAGGGTACTGAGCCATACGTGTGGCGGCAGAAGGGATCCTGACTGCATCAAGCATGGTGATCGCTTCGCGGTTGGCCTCGCTACGGTTCATGCCTTTGTGAACCATTAACACTTCGGCAAGTTGTTTACCGACTTTCATAAACGGGTTCAGCGATGTCATTGGATCTTGAAAGATCATGCCGATTTTTTCCGCGCGAATGTGGTTAAGCTGTTTTTTGGACATGCTGAGTAAGTTCTCGCCATGAAAACTCGCTTCACCAGAAACAATACCGTTATCGGCAGTCAGCCCCATCAAGGCAAAAACGGACTGACTTTTTCCTGAGCCAGACTCACCAACAATACCCAGTGTTTCACCTTTGTGGATGTTGTAGGACAGATTACTGACGGCATGAACTTCACCATCAGGCGTTTTGAAACGCACATTCATATCTTTGATCGATAAAATACTCATGGGGCCTCCTTAGCGATCTTTAGGGTCGAGGGCGTCTCGCAGCCCGTCACCGATGAAGTTGAAGCAAAACAGGGTGGCGACTAAGAATATGGAAGGGAACATTAGTTGCCACAAAGCCACATCAATGGTCTTGGCACCTTCCGCAATCAAAATGCCCCAGCTTGTATCAGGCGGCTGAACGCCGAGCCCGAGAAAACTAAGGAAGGATTCAAACATAATAAAACCGGGTACCATAAGTGAGGAGTACACCATCACAATGCCGAGGACGTTAGGCAGTACATGGCGGCGAACGATAGTGAAACGGGAGACACCAATGGAATGGGCGGCTTCGATAAACTCACGTTTCTTGATACTAAAGGTCACGCCGCGAACAACGCGGGCAATCCCGAGCCAAGACACCATGCCAATCACAACAAAAATCAGATAGATGTTGTTGCCGAACAGGGTGACAAACAAAATGACCATAAACATGAAGGGTACTGAGTCGAGTACTTCAATGATTCGCATCATCACACTATCGACCATGCCTCCGATGTAGCCAGATAACGCTCCCCACGCCGTGCCGATAATCACGGCAACCAGTGCGCCCATAAACCCGACCATGATTGAGAGACGCCCACCTTGCATGGTGCGGGCAAAGATGTCCTGACCAAGATCATCGGTACCAAAGTAATGACCAGAACTAAACGATGGTTTACCTAGCTCATAGGGATCGACGACGACATTCCAGTCGATTTCATCATGGCCGAATGCCGCGATCTGCGGGCCAAAAATGATGCATACGATGATAAACATCAAGACATAAACCGACGTCATAGCGGCGCGGTTTTTGCGAAAACGTGTCCAGGCATCTTGCCATAGACTCTGGCCTTCAACCGCTTCAATCTGAGCACTCATTTGCTCTGTCAGTTCCGTGGCATCAATGCGTTTGGTTAACATAGCGACGCTCCTAAATTCGAATGCGTGGGTCGATGATGGTGTAAAGGATGTCGACCACCAAATTGAAGAAGATGGTCAAAGAGGCGACGATCAGCGTTATGCCCATCACCAAACCATAGTCGCGGTTGAGGGCACCTGAGACAAAATGCTGCCCCATGCCGCCAGTGCTGAAAAAGATGTCGATGATGACCGAACCTGTTACTACCGCGACGAAGCTGGGGCCGAGCATGGCAATGATAGGAATGAGTGAAGGGCGCAGCGCGTGATGAAACAGAATGTAGCTGGTCGACAGGCCTTTTGCCTTTGCAGTGCGGATGTATGGCTGATTGAGCGTCTCGATCATGGCACCGCGCATCACGCGCGCAATGCTGGCAACGGATCCAATCGCCAAGCTCAGCACGGGTAAGATCAAGAAAGAGAGCTCACCCCCTTCCCACCCACCGGCGGGTAGCCAACCGAGTTGAATCGAGAAAATCGTGACTAACACCGGAGCCAATACAAACGCAGGGATGACCACTCCAGTCATTGAAAGTGACATAAGTAAATAGTCAACTTTACCATTGCGGTTTAAGGCGGCAATGGTGCCAAGTAACATACCTAATGGCACAGAGATACAAAACGAGATAACACCAAGGATCGCCGACACTGGCCAAGATTGAGCAACAAGCTGGGTGACGGTGAAATCCTGATAGACAAAGCTTGGGCCGAGATCGCCTTGAAGGAAGTTGGTGATGTAAATGAAAAACTGAACCAGAAAGGGTTCGTTCAAGTGAAATTTGGCTTCGATATTTGCCCGTACCACATCTGGCATTGGGCGTTCCATATCAAATGGGCCGCCGGGCGCGATATGCATTAACCAAAACGACACCAGTGCAATAAACAGCAATGTCGGTATGGCAATCAAACAACGGCGCAATATGTACAACAACATAGCCTCTCCTTGCTTAGAAAAGCCCGAGCCTTAGGGGGAAGTGACAGGCCCGGGCAAACTCGGGTTAATGTGCTTTCACATAGACATTTTTGCGGTAGTAAGAGGATTCTGGATTGGTACGCTCATAGCCACCAATGTAATCCTTGATCAGGTATTGATCATTGCCATTGCGATACATAGGGATGATCGCCATGTCCTGAATCAGAAGCTGTTCCGCAGCCATGTATTCCTGTGATGGGTCACTGAGGCTCTTCGATTCAGCCATTAGGCGATCATATTCTGGGTTGCTGTACTTAGAGTCATTGTATTCACCGGTCGAGACAAAGATGTCCAGCCAGGTTGAGGCTTCGTTGTAGTCGGCGGTCCAGCCACCACGGTTAATGTTGCCCGGATCTTTCAGCGCATAGAATACCTTTGGCTCAAGTTGCTTAATTTCGACTTGTGCGCCCAACACACTTTTCCACATGCCCGCCATCGCGGTGGCCATTTTGACGTCTTTAGAAAAAGTCGGCACGGTGAAAGTGAGCTTAAGTGGATTACTCTTGCTGTAACCGGCCTCTTTAATCAGCGCTTTAGCCTTGGCGTTACGTTGTTGCTGAGTCCAAGTCGCGAATTCCGGTGTGTGAGATTTGAAACCATCGGTTTGAGGGGGAACCAGAGTGAACATTGGAATGCCGCCATTTTTGGCGATGGCTTTTGTGATGATGTTTCGGTCGATTGCGTAGGAGAGTGCTTGACGGACACGAAGGTCTTTGGTCGGGCCCTTACTGGTGTTGAGATAGTAGAACGTCGAGCCAAGTGATGCGCTGGTGTCGGCTACCTGCTCAGGAAATTGTTTTAGAAGCTTGTTCTTTTGAGCCGCGGGAATCGACAGAGCTTGGTCTATTTCGCCGGCTAAGTAGCGGTTTAGTGCAACGTTGGCATCTCCGATGGGTAGCCAAGTGATTTGGTCGAGTATGACGTTGTCAGCATCCCAGTATTTGTCATTTTTTTTCATCACCATTTTTTCGTTTACTTTCCACTCCGACAAAGTGAAAGCGCCATTGGTGACGATGTTTTTGGGTTGAGTCCACTCGCTGGCATATTTTTCTACCGTGGCTTGGTGAACTGGTGCAAGGACAGGGTGGCTCAGAAGTTTGATGAAGAAAGGTACTGGCTTTTCTAATGTCACTTCAAAGGTGTGATCATCAATGGCGCGCACGCCTAAGGTGTTAGCTGGTGCTTCACCTTTCATAATCTTGGCGGAGTTTTTGATGCCGGGAATCGCGGCAAACCAAGCATAAGGTGACGCGGTTTTCGGGTCGATAAGGCGCTGCCAGCTATAAACAAAATCGTGTGCCGTTAATGGGTCACCATTCGACCACAAAGACTGACGCAACGTAAAGGTGTAGACAGTGTTGTTGTCATTCGCTTGCCAGCTTTCAGCGATGCCGGGAATGGTTTTGCCTTGCTTATCCTGTACTGTCAGACCTTCAAACAAGTCTCGCCCTAAATTGAATGCTGGTTCTGCGGCCTGTTTTGCCGGATCAATTGAAGTGACCTCCGCTCCATTGTTTAAAACAATCTCTTGTTTTTCAGCGAGCTGCGTTCCTGATGGGTATGGTTTGGCGAGAGCATTGCCGGCCAATAATGCCGTGGCAATAGCACTCAGTGTGATCAGTTGTTTTGCTTTCATAGCTTCCTCGTAATGTCCTTATCGGATGAAATCCCTATCATCTGAAGGGAGGGGAAATCAGACACTCAAAACGACCGGAGTGGCGAGTACTGCACAGAGTGAAAGGGATAGATAAAATGTATATTGTATAAAATACTTCAACAATCGATATTTAACATTATTGTAACAAGGTGGCGGTTTTAGAGACTTGCGGTCTTATAAAATGAGACTGAGCGAAAAATGAACAAATGAAAGTTTGAGAATGAATCCAGAGTCACAGAAAGTTGATGGAAGTGATACTTCAAACGTACTCTGGCCCTAGCGTCTGCGGAATTTTGCTGAAACCTGTTTAAGCAGCTCCCCATCTATCTCTGGTAATCCGTCGGAGAAGTAAATCTGCTGGCCAGGTGTCATCCTGAGCAAAACATTGCTCAGTTCACCTTCATCATTGGCGCAATTTGCCGCGTGCATTTCGCTGACTTTGCGATCCACTTCCTGTTCGAGTTTGAGCCTCTGCTCTTGGGTCAAACGCACTCTGGCCTGACAAACCTGAGAAAGGGTCGGGTCTTCCATTGAGATCGTTTCAAAACGGCGTTTGAATAAGGTATCGAGCGCAGTGCCTTCTTCCATGATAAATCGCCTGCCAGAGCGATACACGATCTTGTCACCGTGCGCTTCCATATAGCCAAGGATTTCAGCGATGCTGAGGTAGAATCTCAGGCTGATATCTGAGAGTTGATACTGCTCGGCAATTTGTTGCGGTGTTTGGTTACGTGAGGTGATGAGGTAGATAAAGTCGAGAAGGTAGGGGTGCTCAACAAACAGAGCGTTTTGCTCATCAGAGAGGAACTGCTCATTGTCTCGTTGGATCTGAACCGCTAATTGCGTCAGCTCCATCAGATCACTATTGAGGTGGTTGGTGTACATCAGGATCTTGTCCAGACCCAATGAAGGATTATGCAAATGCCGCTTTATGGTCGAAAGCGGCACCCCAGTTTTCTCAGACAATTCGCTATAGCACAAACCTTCGTTCTTGATTTTCTGGCGGATGGCAGCCAGCAAAAATTCTGGTCCTATATGCATGAGTTTCAGCCCTGATTTTTTTGGCGCTCGATAAGCAAGTTGCGAATATCAGCACCTGCTTCGAGGATGTGTTTTTTCAGCATGTACTTCGCCCCTTCAATATCACGGTTTTGGCACATTTCCAGCAGAGCGACATGCTCCTTGTCGGCTTTGACTATGCCTGATGTAAACAGAAGCTGCATACGAATATAGCGGTCACACTTGGTATTCAGGTTGTAGATCACATCCATGGTTTCTGGCATTTCAGCGGGCTCATACAAGGCTTTGTGCAACTCATAGTTGTAGTTGCTCCACTCTTCCACTTCGTCTCCGCGGCTGACAACATCTTCAAATCGTTGACGAATTTCATTTGCTTTAGCGAGATCTTCATCGGTCATTTTCTGGATAGCGCGTTCCAGAATAAAGCACTCTACGACGGCGCGCAGTTCAAATAGCTCATCAATCTTCTCTGGTGATAGCTCGGTAACAGTGGCACCTTTATGCGCCTCAAACGCAACCAGCCCTTGAGCTTCTAACTGCATCAGAGCTTCACGCACTGGAATTCGGCTGACGTTGAACTCTTTGGCGAGGGCATCTTGACGTAGGGGTTGGCCCGTCTTTAATTCCCCTTTGAGGATCTTGGTTCGGATCGCTTCTTCGACCAACTGCGTTCGAGTTTTAAAAACAGGTTTTTGCGACATCCAAGTCTCCGCTCACATCATTCTCATTCAATATTTTATTCAATATACCATTAGCGTCCGGCATTGCGACCCTTGCAGCCGTTCACCTTTTTGTTTTTTGGGATGGGTCAAAACAAAAAGGTACCAGCTGGTACCTTTTTGAACAGTGACTACTGACCATCTACAGTCCGACGCACGTTAAGTGGGTTTGCTTGCTGTAGAGCTTTAGGCAATAACTGGTCCGGCATGGATTGGTAAGCGACCGGACGCAACCAACGTTTTATCGCTTCCGCCCCCACTGATGTGCTTGCAGGCATGGTTGAAGCTGGGTAAGGGCCGCCGTGCACCATGGCATAGCTGACTTCAACCCCGGTTGGCCAGCCGTTAAATACTAAGCGACCAGCGACTTCTTCAAGCTCAGTCACCAGTTTCGCTGCGAGAGCATAATCTGCTTTTTCTGCCTGAATGGTAGCCGTCAGGCTTCCGGCCAGATTCTGGCTCAACTCAAGCATGTCTTCGGCGCTTTCACATTTGACGATAATGGATTGAGGACCAAAAATTTCTTCCTGCCATTGTGGGTTGCGTCGCCACTGTTCACTGGTGGTTTCAAATAGATACGCGGGTACACCTTGTTCAGGCTGGGATTGGGTGAGTGTCAGCCCTTGCTCGCGAGATCGCAGCTCACTTTGTTGCAGGTAACCCTGTTTGATCCCTTCTGTAAGCATGATCTGCCCAGGCTGGTTTTGAATCCCTTGGCGTACCGACGATAGGAATTGCGTGCCAGCGTTATCATCGACGATGAACACCACGGCAGGCTTAGTACAGAACTGGCCGCAGCCCATATTCATCGACAGCAGATATTCTTCGGCTAAAGGCTGGCCATGCTGCGCCATACGTTGGGGGAGGATGAAGACAGGGTTGGAAGCGCCCAGTTCACCGTAAAAAGGAATCGGCTCTGGACGCTGCTGCACAATATCGTACAGTGAACGTCCACCAACAATCGATCCGGTAAAACCGACCGCCTTGATTTTAGGATGAGAAACCACGGACTGACCTAACTCATGGCTGGTTCCTTGCAGCAGAGTAAACACCGCTTGAGGCAAACTCATCTCATCCAATGCTTTGGCAATACATTCAGCGACTTTTTCACTGGTGCCAGGGTGTGCAGGGTGCCCTTTGACGACCACTGGACAACCCGCTGCCAATGCTGACGCACTATCCCCGCCGGCCGTGGAAAAAGCGAGAGGAAAGTTAGAGGCACCGAAAACCGCAACCGGGCCAAGAGCAATGTTCTGACGGCGAATATCCGGTTTTGGTAGTGGCGAACGTTGAGGATCTGGGGTGTCGAAAATCGCTTCCTGCCACAAGCCACTTTCTACGACATTGGCGAACAACTTAAGCTGTGCAGTTGTACGGCTTAGTTCACCATTAAGTCTCGCATGCGGCAGTGCTGATTCAAGATGAGCTCGTTCCACAATACCTTCTCTGGCTTGCTCCAGCTGGTCGGCGATATTGTGTAACAGCTTAGCTCGAATCGCTGGGGAGGTTTGGCGAAATGATGTAGCCACCTCAGCCGCGGCATTGGCCGCAAAGTCGACATCAGATTGCTGATGCTCTGGAAATTGTCCTTCCAATACCTGCTCGTTTGCTGGATTGAGGGCAGAAAAAGTGCTGGTTTTACTCATGGTCGTGTCCTGTTGTTCTTGGGCTATTTAAGTTCAAATCCAAATGCATATGGGTCGTTATCATCCACCCAGATGGTGTTGTGTCCGGTAACCTGAGCCCAGCCTTCAATACTGGGTAAGATGGCAGCTTTCCCATTGACTTCCGTAATGCCTTCGATGCGGCCAGTAAACAGGCTGCCAATGATGCTTTCATGAATAAAATCATCACCTTGCTTTAGTTTTCCTTTAGCGTGCCATTGTGCCATTCGGGCGCTGGTACCTGTGCCACAAGGGGAACGATCGAGTGCTTTCTCACCATAGAAGACAGCGTTGCGAGCGGTAGCTTGGGGCTGAGTTGGTGAGCCAGTCCAGAGTACGTGTGAGACACCACATACTGTTGGATCGTCGGGGTGGATGCATTCAACGGCATTGGATACGGCTTTACGTACCCGAGGGCTAAACATCAGGATTTCGTCTGAGGTGTAATGCTCCAGCCCCAGATAGTTTTCCTGAGGATCAATGATAACGTAGTAATTACCGCCATAAGAGACGTCAACGGTGATCTCGCCAAGGCCTTCCACATCGACGGTGACATCTTGATGAGCAAGATAGGCAGGCACATTGAAGATCTTCACAGAAGTGATCTTTTCGCCATCGCGCTGATAGTGCACTTCTATCTGACCTGCCGGTACGTCAAGGATCAGTCGGCCTTCTTCTCGTGGAGTAATCAATTTTTGTTCTAATGCTGAGGTGACTGTGCCGATCGTGCCGTGTCCACACATGGGCAGGCAGCCACTGGTTTCGATAAACAAGATCGAAGCATCAGCGTTTTCGCTACAGGGTGGCAGGACAACAGAACCAGACATCATGGCGTGACCGCGTGGCTCAAACATTAAGGATTGGCGGATCCAATCATAATGTTTAAGGAAGAATTGCCTTTTCTCACTCATGGTTTCGCCCTGCAGTGGCGGTACGCCACCCGCAACCAGACGCACTGGGTTACCACAGGTGTGTGCATCAATGCAGAAGAAGGTTCCTTGTCTCATTTCTCGCTCCTTGGATACGAAATTGGTTGAACTGCTTCGGAGGGATGTTATCGTGATGTTAAGTATATTTTATACAATTTCTTTTTTAAAACGTGATAAGGAGCAAAATAAATGGTGAACAAAAATTCCTCACAAGCGCAAAAAATTGCGGTCATTGGTGGTGGTATTATTGGGCTGTGTATTGCGCTCAAGCTGCAAATGAATGGCGAAAAAGTCACGATATTTGAGAAAGACAATGCGGGAGAAGGATGCTCTAAAGGCAACGCTGGCCACTTCGCAACGGAGCAAGTTTTCCCATTAGCAACACCGGCACTTATCCCGCAACTTCCTAAGATGTTATTGAGCCCATCAAGTCCGGTTTCTATCCGTTTTCAAGACATCCACAAAACGCTGCCATGGATGATTCGCTTTCTGATGAAAGCGAGAAAATCAGCCACTGAACACGCGACTCAAGCATTGACTGAACTCAATCGTTCGGCGATGGAAAGTTGGCAACGCTTGTTGGAAGAAATTGGGCTGAGTCATCTGATCGTGGATGAAGGCTCACTACTTGTTTTCGAAGACTCTCATCTATTTTCGGCTTACCAATCCACTTTGAATGCCATGGATGAGCAAGGAGTTAGTTATCAGGTTTGGGATAGAAAAACGGTACGAGAAAAAGTGCCTAAACTTTCTCATTCGGTGAATCACGGTGTGTTCTTTCCAAAAACCTCACATAGCTTGAGCCCTTATGATATGTGCGTTGAGCTTAAGTCTTACTTTCAAGGCTTATCGGGGGAGTGGAGTAAAGGGGAGGTCGAAAACATCCAAGAAAAGGACGAGAAAATGGTCGTCACTGTTCAGGAACGTTCGCAGAGTTTTGATAAGGTCATTGTTGCCACTGGGGCAGAATCCGCTTCCCTGGTTAAGCAAATGACGGGAATAAAAGTGCCACTACAAGCGGAACGCGGCTACCATCTAATGATGCCAGATCTGGCGAAAACTCTGCCGTTTCCGGTGAGCTCAGCAGACAGAAAATTCATCATGACGCCCATGCAGAATGGGTTGAGACTAGCGGGCACTGTTGAGTATGCTGACCTGAATTCACCCGCTAATATGCGCCGCGCAACCATGCTAAGAAATCTTGCGAAATCGGTGCTTAAACCAGAATGTAATCTGGAAAATACAGGAACATCCTGGATGGGAAATCGACCTTCATTACCGGATTCTTTACCTGTGATTGATAGCCTGAAAAACGGAAAAATGCTGTTTGCTTTTGGTCATCAACATCTGGGGTTGACTCAAGCGGCGGTGACTGCAGATTTAATTGTTCAACTTCATCGTGGCGAGCAACCACATATAAATTTAGCGCCATTCTGTCTAAATCGATTTGGCTAAAAAATTTTAAAATTTAATATTGTATAAAATATACCGCTGAATTATGTTAATACAAAGTTAACCGCAGATGGGTGTGTTCAGAGTTATAAAAATTTGGGGGGAACTCGGCAGAGCAACTCGGATAGACGTTCACACAAGCAACCTCACTCATGTTCTGACAGAGAATGGGAAATCTCTGTCCTGTTTTTGGAGGATCTATGATTAATATCGACGCGCAGCAAATCGTCAATTGTCTTTCGATGCGAGGACTTATCGAATCGATGCGCCAAACCTATACCGAGCAGGCAACCATTCCGCAGCGCAGAGTGATGCCGCTTGAAGACGGTAGTTATGACGCTTTTGCTCTGCTTCCTGCATGGAGCGAGTCGCTGATCACCGTTAAAGCGTTCACGTATTTCCCTAACAATGCTGAGCAAGGCAAAGACAGTCTGGCGTCGAAAATTCTCGCCTTTGATCGCGCTAACGGTGAGCCGCTTGCGCTACTCGATGGCAAAGTGTTGACCTTCTGGCGCACAGCGGCGGCGTCAGCGCTCGCGGCGGATTATCTGGCCAGACAGGATGCAAGCAGGCTGCTGATTTGCGGCACTGGAAATCTCGCCCCATACATGGCGTGGGCGTACGCAGCGGTACGACCTTTGAGTAAGGTGTTGGTTTGGGGCCGCGATGAAGCAAAAGCTCGTCAAACGATGGACGAGATTTTATCCGCTAGTGAATATCAAGCGCTGCCTGAATCAAAACGTTTTAGTGTTGAAGTGGTTGACTCTGTCGATCAAGCGCTGAGTGAAGTAGACATGGTGACATGTGTAACAGGTGCGAGTCAGCCGCTGTTTAATGGTCGAAATATCCAAGCTGGCACACACATCGATCTGATTGGCAACCACGACAAAGACAAACGAGAGTGTGATACGCAAGCGGTCACTCGCTCCACCGTATTTGTCGACAGCAGAATCAACGTACTGGCGGAAGCCGGCGATCTATTGATCCCTATGGAAGAAGGCGTGTTCAGTGAGCAACAGATAAGTGCGGAACTGCCTGAACTGTGCAGTGGGCATCATGTTGGTCGCGAAGACTCGCAGCAAATCACTCTCTATAAATCCGTGGGCAGTGCATTAGCGGATTTAGCTGCAGTGAAGTTTGTTTTAACGCAGAAACAGGTTTTTTAACTCTGAGTGGCATGACTACTCATCACGTGGTTTCGGCCGCTATTTTAAATTGCATACAATATACAAGTGGAAGGTTATTGATGAACGTAGATTGGAAAGGTGTATACCCGGCAGTAAGTACTCAGTTTCGCAAAGATCAGAGCATTGATTTAGATGCGACACAAACAGTGATCGACAATCAGATTAACGATGGTGTCAATGGCATCATCTGCCTTGGAACCGTGGGTGAGAATTGCGCGCTGTACCCAGATGAAAAACGTCAGGTGCTTGCAGCAGCACACGAAGTGGTGGCAGGTCGAGTGCCCCTGATTGCGGGCACTGCGGAGTCGATTACATCGGCATCAATTGATTACATGCAAGATGCGCAAAAGATAGGAATCGACGGTTGTATGGTGATGCCTGCCATGGTGTACCGTACTTCAGACAGTGAAACGGTCGATTACTACTCCACTTTAGCGCAAGCGACTCCGGAAATGCCCATCATGATCTACAACAACCCGGTCTCTTATGGCGTTGACGTTAACCTAGATTTGATGGAGAAACTTGCTGAGTACGACAGCATTGTTGCGGTGAAAGAGTCAACGACAGATACCCGCCGCATTACTGAACTCTACAATCGATTTGATGACAGATTTACAGTGTTCAGCGGTGTGGATGACATTGCACTAGAGTCGTTGATGCTGGGGGCTACCGGTTGGATATCTGGTCTGACAAACGCATTCCCAGAAGAGTCGGTAGCGATCTATAAGTTAGCCAGCCAAGGGCGCTACGCGGAAGCGCTGGAAATTTACCGTTGGTTCCTGCCTTTGTTGCGTCTGGATACGATTCCGACTCTGGTTCAGTGCATTAAATTGGCTGAACAGGTTTGCGGCCGCGGATCCGAGCAGGTTCGAGCACCTCGACAGAATCTAAAAGGAGAAGAGCGCGCCAAAGTGATCGCTATGGTTGAACACGCCATTGCTACGCGTCCGGACCTGACTAAATACCAACTCTAACTCCTAATTGGGCGGTATAAACCGCCCATTTCATTCAGTCACGCAAGGAGTTGTACCAAGGTACAAATTATTTAGTTACGAAAAATTATGACCTTAAATGAAATGTCATTAATAGCAATTTGTGATCTTGATTCGTGTAATTAAACCAATATTGGCAGTTCAATCAGTTAATGAGGATGAGTTCACGGTTTTTCTGAATAGTAAATTTACACTGCAAAAAAATAACAGACGCAGTAAAAACATAACTACACCAGGACATCTACATGAAAAAGAACATCATTGCCCTTGCTCTTAGTGGCGCAATTGCGCTAATCGCTGCCCCTTACTCTTTGGCTGCTAATGATACGACGGTTCAAGCGTCAGCAGACTACGCACAGCTTGTCACTAAACGTCAGGTGGTGGATCAATTGTTGGCTGACGCAGTGACGGCGTTTAAATCTCCTGCGCGTATCTCTCATGCCGGTTTTACAGCAAAAATGCCAAGCAATATGGAGATCGTCACTAATCGACTTTTAGAAGCTTACGACCTCGAACCTTACCGCACTGACTTACTGATTTCGGCGGCCAATGCGCAGATCTACAACAAGAATGTCGATCGCGCAATTGAGCTGTTTGAACAAGCTTTGATGGTCGCTCCTGATGATATTGATTTGCACGCGTATCTGGCGGTTTGGCAACGCTTTAAAGGTAATGATGCTGAATCAAGCAAGCATATGGAAAAACTTCATAAGTTGAATGCAGGCAAGGCCACTGATATCACTCGTATCTTTGAAACCGTAGATCGTGTTTTGGCGACGCCGCTAAAAGACAGTGCAGAAAAAGGTAAGCTGAATGACAAAGGCGCGATTGTGACCTTAGGTTATGCTTTAAACCCTGATGGCTCAATGCACCAGATTTTGGTTGAACGTCTTGAGACGACGTTAGCCATGGCGAAGGCCAACCCTGATGCTTTGATTGTGTTAACGGGTGGTGTACCTAAAAACCATAAGACGGAAGGCAAATTGATGGCCGATTGGTTAATTGCCAAGGGGATAAGCCCAGATAGTATCATCGAAGAAAACTACGCGACCAGTACCGTTGGTAATGCTTTGTTTAGTAGTTACGCACTGGCTCGTCATAACATTAAACACGCCACTATTATCAGTTCTGCTAGCCATGTTCGACGCGGGCAGACTTTGTTTGAAGTCGCCAGTTGGCAAACTGGCCCACAAGGCATCACGTTTGACACTGTAGGCTATCCAGACAAGCCGTTGAAGGAACTCACAAAGGCAAGTGATAATGAGCTGCTCGGTATTTATCGAGATGCTCTACGGACCTACGGCATGTGGAGTTACCGCTCTTACCCACTAGAGTCGAGGTAAAGCATCAGTCAAAGAAAAAGGCCACATCAGTGGCCTTTTTCTTAGTCGTTACTTTTTGGTGAACCAAGCAGAAATAATAGTGCTGAATCTCTGAAAAACGCTTACGAAGATCATATTTATCTATTTTTAATTTGATTAAATCAGAGCATTTTATCTCTAAGTTACTTATATTAATTGTTATGTTATAACATAATTGTTTTCCTTTTGGAGTTGGAACCTATTGTTATGCAGAAATTGAATCAAGTGCTTGTCGTGGCAGGTACCCATGGTAATGAATTAACCGGTTTGTACCTTCAGAAGTTGATCAAAGATGGGAACTACTCGGTTGAGCGTTCAACGTTTGAAGTGAAAAGTGTTGTCGCTAACCCAGAAGCGGTGAAAAAGAACGTGCGGCTCATTGATGTTGATCTCAATCGTCAGTTTTCCGCTACTGCACCTGTTAAGGAGTCACAAGAAGCAAACCTAGCAGCTTTCTTCCGTGATCAACATGCGCAAGTCGAAAATCAGCTAATTGTTGATTTACACAACACGACCAGCAATATGGGCGCGACATTGATTTTGTTGTCACACGTTCCTTTTTATCGGCAGATGGGAGCCTATGTGAAGCATCGTATGCCAGAGGCTAACGTATTGTTTGAAGACCGAAAACCATGGGCTGAGCAACCTTATTTATGCTCAGTCGGTCAATACGGTATTATATTGGAAGTAGGAGCTCAGGCACATAGCTCTCTGACATATGAAACATTAGAGCTTATGAAGCAATTGCTCACTGCCATATTAGACTTTGTTGAACTGCATAATTTGGGTAAAGCGACCATGGGTTCAAGTTACGATGCCTATCGATATACAGAGGAAGTTTCATTCCCTCTGGATGGTGATGGGATGCGTCTTGCAACGGTTCATCCGACAGTTTGTGGGAAAGACTTTGAAGTTGTTAAGCCCGGGGAGCCACTGCTCGCTACTTTCTTTGGCTATGACGTGCATTGGCAGGGAGAGAAGGAAGTGTACCCACACTTTATTAATGAAAGTGCCTATTGCACCAGCAATATTGCCATGGCACTAGCAGAGAAAATACGTATTACTCTATGACGATAGAAGCGGAGGGAAATGTGGCAACAATCCCTCCGAGATGATTAAGTGAGCAAGCAGGCCAGCAATTTCGCTTCTAGATTGTCGTCTAATTGCTGGGAAATGAATTCTACACGGCTTTCAAACCCATCATCCAATACCGCTTCGCTGAGCCCGTCTGAGGTCATATTGTAGCCGAGTACTCCTAAGTCAGTGATAAAGACGGCTTTCATACGCTCGACCTTGAGGTCAAGCAGCATTAGTGTCAGCTTCTTCCGACAGAAAACTTTATCAGGTGAGAAGCGCCACCCAATACTTCGGAACCCTTCCCCTTGATTAACGGCTTTGATTATCCCACTTTCTGGCATAGGTAAATCTGCCGCTAAAACCTTGGGCTTACCGTGATCGTGGTGGTGATGAGCTTTTTCATTGGCCTGTGTTGGGCCTTCAAACTCGTGATAGGGTATGGCTCCGAACTTTGAAAAAATCACTCTTTTTTCTGAGCCCGATAGGGATTGTATATACGACTCAAGCTGTTGTTTCTCGTCGCCTTGATATAAGTCGACCTTGTTACCTACTACAGTGTCAGAAATAGCGATTTGTTGGTTGAATGTATCGTGGTGTGTGTACTGTTTATCCGATAGTTGACGAGCGTCGACGAGAGTTAATGTTTTCTGTAAAGACAACACCTCACGATAGTGTGCTGATGACAGTACTTGTAATACCTCTTTGGGGTGCCCTAACCCTGTTGGTTCGATGAGAAGTCTATCTGGCTTGGCTTCGGTTAGCAGCTGGTTGAGCGCGATTTGCATAGGAAGGCCGGCCGCGCAGCACATACACCCACCTGGGACTTCACGAATGAATACTTGATCGGGTTGTTTGTGCTGACCTTTGAATAGGCTGCCATCAACGCCAATTTCGCCAAATTCATTAACCAGAATTGCCCAGCGCTGATGGTCTGGCTTTTGTTTCATTAGTTGGAGAATTGCGGATGTTTTACCCGCACCTAGAAAGCCAGTAATGATGTTGGTTGGTACCGCTGAAATTGGATGTTTAGAGCTCATTGATTATTCTCCTATATCCCTTAACCAAGGTGTGATTTGCAGAAACCACAGACTCTGAGAAAGCAGAATATTCAGGAGGCACTTTGGAAATGTTCGCTAACTGAAAATCTGCTCCAATATTGGTCATTGGCGGCACATGAAACCCTTCAGGTAAGTCCCGTCCATCAACAACGCAGTTATGGCGAATGACACACCCTTTGCCGATAGCGGCATTAAAAATCACGGAGTTAAAACCGATGAAGACATCATCGCAGATGTCACAGGGGCCATGAATAATTGAGCGATGGGCGATCGAAGAGCGTTCACCAATGGTTACTGAAGCGCCTGATTTTGAATGGATAACAACACCATCTTGAATATTGGTATCACGTTTAATGATAATAGGTTCCATATCGCCTTGGTCATTGACTTCATCAGCTCGAATGACGGCATAGGGCCCAATAAATACATTATCTTCGATAATCACTTTGCCACAGATGATGGCGGTTGGGTCAATGAATGCCGTTTCGGAGACGACAGGCATGTGCCCGCTCGGGTTTCTTCTTAACATGTAAGTATCTCAATGGTTTGATGTTACGTTAACGGTTGAATAGCAGTGCATGCGCGCCTGAAAATTGGCTGATGACGTGTTCGCCATCGAATACTTGTTGGCCGTTAACCCAAGTGCGTTGGACCTTTGAAGAGAAAGTATGGCCCGCAAAAGGACTCCATCCACAGTGATATAAACTATTGCTGTGGGTTACGTTTGTGGGGAAATTGATATCGACCAACACGAGATCAGCGTAGTAACCTTCACGTATAAAACCACGATCTTGAATGGCGTATCTGATGGCCGGGTTGTGCGATACCTTCTCTACCACTTGAGTTAGGCTTAGGCGGCCTTTACTGACGTGATCGAGTAAGCTCAGTAGAGCATGCTGTACCAGTGGCATCCCTGCAGGTGCTTGCTCATAAGGTACTTGCTTTTCTTCTAAAGTATGTGGCGCATGATCTGTGGCGATAATGTCGATGTGGCCTGTATGAAGAGCTCGGATCAATGCATCACGATCGCTAGGATATTTAATCGCAGGATTACATTTGATCAAATTACCTCGCTCCGCGTAATCTTGATGGCTAAACCACAAATGATGGACACACGCTTCTGCAGTAATGAGTTTTCCCTGAATTGGGCCTGGCTCGAACAGTGAGAGCTCTTTCTCAGTGGTGATATGGAGAACATGCAGCTGAGAGCCATGTTTTTTAGCGAGTGACACTGCGTAAGATGAAGAGGCATAGCACGCTTTATCATCTCGAATATTTGGGTGATCCTCGATTGTGATCGGTTTGTTGGTTTGCTTTAAATCAGCAAGGTTTTGGGTAATGATTGGACTGCTCTCACAGTGCGTGACAATTAATACAGGTGATTGTGCAAAGATGCGATCCAGAGCTTGTGGGTGTTCGACCAATAAATCTCCTGTCGAAGCACCCATAAAGACCTTGACACCACAATGCTTCGAAGGGGCAAGACGTTGTATTTCAGCTAAGTTATTCTCTGTCGCACCAAGATAAAATGCATAGTTGGCAGCGGAGTGCTGTGAGGCAATGGCGTATTTTTTCTCAAGTGCTTCAAGCGTGGTTGTAGAAGGGTTCACATTAGGCATCTCCATGTAACTGGTGATCCCGCCGGCTACAGCAGCTCTTGACTCTGAAGCAATAGAGCCTTTGTGAGTTAATCCTGGCTCACGAAAATGTACCTGATCATCAATCATGCCCGGTAATAGGTAGTGACCATTTGCGTCGATAACCTGATCATTAAAGTTTGCTGAAATGTTCACTTCAATCTTATCAATTCTCTGACCAACAATACGTACATCCATTTGCTTCACTATGCCTTCACTGACGATATGGGCATTCTTAATTAGTATTGAGGCCATCACTTTTAGCAA
Source organism: Vibrio sp. Isolate24 (assembly GCF_022398215.1). Taxonomy (NCBI): domain Bacteria; kingdom Pseudomonadati; phylum Pseudomonadota; class Gammaproteobacteria; order Vibrionales; family Vibrionaceae; genus Vibrio; species Vibrio sp. Isolate24. The sequence continues at coordinate 1,192,600 of NZ_JAKEUU010000001.1, read as the reverse complement.
TCTCCTTTTCGATTATTGAATGTGGGAGTTATGAGGAGGTTTGACAGCATTCGTCGCACAGGCAATTAATTTCAACCTGAGGTGTGAGAAGCTTAAATCCAACTTGTTCAGCGTCTGATTCAAGGGTTGTGACCATGGAAGGATCTAAAGTCTGCTCTCGCGTTTTGTTACATCGACGACAAATTAAAAACTGTGGGACACCGTGGGCGTGTTCGTGATGAATGTGAGCGCATGCGACGTATTTGCTAGAAACGTTAAGCCGGTGGACTAAGTGCTCTTCTTCTAAAAAATCCAAAATGCGATAAGCAGACATGGCTTGAATGGTTTCACCAAAATGTGCTTTTGCGTAATCCATTAACTCGTAAACAGATAGAGCTTTGTTAGCATGAAGAAGAGTAGCGAGCACTTGCTTCCTTTTTGATGTGAGTCGTTTACCTTTCGCTAGACAGTGTTTTTCTGCCTGCTCAACCATTGATTCGATTGCTTCCATAACCTTCACCCAAACTGCGTATTTGCTGGTGTTCCATTATTGTATATTTAATATGTTATAACATAACATTTTTGGTCGCAATAAGCCTTTCCCCATAATTGTCGAGCAAGAAAATGAACGTCTTCGAGCTTGGAGTGCTGTCTACCTCTTGCCTTTCTCTAAACACGCCAAATTATAAAAAATGTCATTGACCTCAAGTTAGGTCGAGCTTTTATAGTGCGTGAGAATTGAACGTACAATAGAGAGAGCTAGAAATGTCAGATAAAGCAATCACTTTTCATAATCCATCACATCTATTCAATCCTACGCCATATGGTTTTTGTCACACAGTTACGGCTCCATCTGATGGACAACTTGTCTATATCTCAGGTCAAAGTGGGGGGGAAGGCGTTGAGCACCGTTTAAGTGAAGACTTTCGCCAACAAGTACAGAGTGTTTTAACCAACTTGGATATTGCCCTGACTGCCCATGCACTGAGTTTCGGCGATGTTTTAAAAATTACAGTGTTAATCGTTGAGCATAATGAAAGCAAACTGAACATTTGGAGCGATGAGATGCTTAAGCGTTGGCCATGTGATCACTTACCAGCCAGTACGTTAATCCCAGTTCCAAGGCTGGCGCTTGATGGGATGAAAATAGAGGTGGATGCCGTTGCTTTTAAAGCGACGTAATTGATATTGCAATAAAACTTACTTGATTGAGAACGTAAATACACCAGTGAAAATGATGCACTTTAGGTTATCCAAATGATGTTTAAAAACTACTTAACGCTGCTTGCCATTGGGCTCATTTGGGGCTCGCAGTTTATTTTTCAGAAACTCTCTTTAACAGGGTTTGACCCAGTTTGGATAGGTACATTTCGCGCCATCCTTGGAGCACTTACGTTGATCCTGATTTGTAAGCTCATAGGAATAACAAGTACTAGCAAGCAGTGGGGGCTTTTCGCTTTGATTGGCTTGTTAGAAGCGGTGATACCGTTTGTTCTAGTGCCTTGGGCCCAACAAAAATTATCCAGCTCAATCACAGCAATACTCATGGGGACACTGCCGTTTTACGCTTTGCTTCTCGCACCAGTACTGATTAAAGGTGCAAGAATAACAAAGGGCAACACCATCAGCGTTATTGTGGGCTTTGGCGGGCTGCTAGTTTTATTTTACCCTGAGTTAACATCCAGCTCTCAGCAAATTAACTTATTGAGTTCGATGGCGATTGTTGTTGCGGCCGTGTCTTTTGCGATTGCATTACTGTTACTTAACCGAGTGCAGCAAGAACATCCACTCATCATTGCACGTAATGTGCTATGTATGGCGAGTGTTCAGCTCACCGTCATCGCGATGATCACCACGCCATTGAGTCAGTCTAACCCGACAATATCTTCAATGCTCTCGTTAGTCTATCTTGGTGTCATGTGCGCGGGGATAGTTTATTACCTGTACATGAGGAGCATCAAAAACGCGGGGGCTGTTTTTACCTCAATGACTAACTATCTTGTTCCTGCTGTGGGAGTAGTGATTGGTGTTTTTCTAACAGGTGAATCGGTACAAAACAATACTTGGTTGGCGTTAGCGATCATCTTGTCAGCACTGCTTATCAATCAGATTATCGAGAATAAACAAAACAAGAGTGAGTGATCACTTGCTGACCGTGTACCACGGCTAATTGAGCCGTGGTACACGGACAAGCCCCTTTGTTACCATAGTGTGCAGACTGGATGAGCCGAACTTGCTATGACAATTAATGGCTTACCTTACCGCGTAAAGATTTGGTTTGTGACTTTATTCCCTTGGCTTTCAATCGCCTCTCTTTGGATGCTCGGGTCGGTTTGGTAGGACGGCGCTTTTTTTGTACAACGTTAGCGGAGCGAATCAGCTCAGCGAGACGATTCAGCGCATCTTCTTTATTTTGTTCCTGAGTACGGTATTGCTGGGCTTTGATAGTAATAACCCCTTCTTTTGAGATTCGAGAATCCTGTAAAGCCAGTAAACGTTCTTTGTATATTGAAGAGAGTGTTGAATGCTTAATATCAAACTGTAGGTGTATTGCAGAGGAGACTTTGTTCACGTTCTGTCCACCAGCCCCTTGAGCACGGATTGCCGTTAGTTGAATTTCCCATGCCTGAAGTGTCACTGTGTTCGAAATTTTGAGCATGAATGGGGTGGGTTGCGGAGTGATAGGTCAAGTGTAAAGCGAAGAGAGGCTAAATACTATAAATCAAAGTGCTTAAACTTGATATCAATGCAGTAACTGGGTCAGGTATTGGACGATCTAATCAGTGAGCAAGCCTATGTAGAGCTCGCTGGCTAAAAAACGAGATAAGATAATGGGAAGGCTCTGGTTAGTTTGAAAATGGCGAATCGTGGATTTCTTAGATTCGTCACAACTTCTTTCTTTTGTCACAAATAGTCACATTCGTTTCTATCACGGTGAGTTATAGTTCTTCTAACGTTCATTTGCTCACCTATCCTATGTTAACAGCCAACACGTATACGATAACTCTAGTTGAAGATGATGTGGAATTAGCTGATTTAATTAGAGATTTTTTGCAGAACTATGAGTTTGAGGTCAATGTTATCACCGATGGAATCCGCGCTGTAGATGCCATTTTGGAAGGGCAGCCGGATCTGGTCATTCTTGACATTATGCTGCCGGGCCAAAGTGGCATGGATGTCTGCAGAGCCATCAGAGCGGGTTATCAAGGTATGATCTTGATGCAAACAGCGCTGGATGACGATATTGATCAAGTGATGGGGCTTGAACTTGGCGCCGACGATTATGTGGTAAAGCAGGTTAAACCGCGTTTGTTACTGTCACGTATTCGTGCATTGTTACGTCGTCAGCAGCGTCAATCTGCAAGTAAACTCAATGATGAGTTGACGTTTGGGCACTTAATGATCAATTTAAAACATAGAGCAGTAACCATTGATAACCAGTTGATTAAGCTAACCACTTCCGAGTTTGACTTGCTCCATCTATTGGCTAAGAACGCAGGTCAAGTGGTGTCTCGCGATGAGATTGCACAATCGATTCGTGGCTTTGAATATGATGGCTTGGACAGAACGATCGATAGGCGTATTTCTCGTTTAAGGCGGACATTAAAGGATGATCCACAAGAGCCGGAGTTAATCAAAACAGTCCGAGGCATAGGTTACCAGTTGTGTGTATCTACAGAGGATGTGGTATAGTGATTCGAGCATTTTCTATTCTATGGTTGGCGGTCTTTGTTCCAATTGTCTTGCTGATTATCCCCACCTCTATTAATCCCATTCAACGTTTGAATGAGTCATTTTCCGAGCAGTTTTACAAACAAGTTTATGCCGTTAACTTTGATATTTTGAGTGGAAAGCTGCTCGCGCAACCACAAATACAATGGCAGGGTATTATCCAGTCCTATGCCGAGCATTTTGCTTATCCTCTAAAGTTGGAATCGCTTGATAAATACCAAGATGATGCAGAAGTCTTCCATTCTATTAAGAGTGGCGAGATTACCTTTCTGTTTGGGGACCCAATGGCACTGCTTAAACGTGTGGGCCAAAGCAATTACCTTATCTACTTTGCGTTAAATGAATCGACTCAATTGGCAGCATTGAATCAAGCTGCGGGTTCATTGTTCCTTGCTTCTGAACAGCTTCGGGCCTTGCCAAGAGAGGAGTGGCCTCAGGACTTAGCTGAGAAGAATACAATCATTCCGTTTCAGATTAGTTTAAAAAACGACGAGGACTTGTCTGACAATGCTTTGTCAGCCATTGAAGAAAAGCCAGGAGAAATAGTCAGTTATATTAATCAACAAGGACAAATTGAGCTACTGGCCCCTGTTGCTGATGGAGTCTGGCTTCATGTCCATGATGATATGTCTCAAAGCACACAGTTAAAACTCACCTCTGCGATTGGTGGATTATTCTTCGTTATTATTTCTCTGGCCTTGGTTTTGTGGGTGCTTCCTCTTTGGCGAGATCTCAAGCGCTTGGTGCATACTTCGAACGAGTTTGGACAAGGGTTACTCTCCAAACGGGCAAAGGCTTCTCGCTTATCGGTGGTTTCGCAATTAAGCCATTCATTTAATACTATGGCGGACAACATTGAACGATTGATCGCCGGTCAGCGAGAGCTGACCAATGCGATAGCCCATGATTTACGTACCCCATTGTATAGGTTGCGCTTTGCTTTGGAGATGATAGAGGATGAGGCTTTACCTCGGGCACAAAGAGATAAATATCACACGACCATACAGTCGAGCATTGAAGATCTAGATCATTTGATCAATCAAAATTTATTGCTTTCAAGATACAATCGCATTGCAGATATAGCTCAATTTACCCAATGTTGTCTGGCAGATGAATTGGCGAAGGAGGTTGAATTTTTTCGTCTAGAGCATGTTGATCTGGAGGTCAAATTTTATTGTTCACCGCACTTACGCTCGCACTATGCCTTTATCGACAAAGCAGGGTTAATGCGTGCGGTGAAAAACCTTCTTGCGAATGCAAGTCGGTTTGCCAATAGAACAATATCGATATCTTTCGCTTATGAGAATGATGGGTATTCCCTCAATATTGAAGACGATGGTCCTGGTATTGATGAGCAAGATAAAGAAAAAATCTTTGAGCCTTTTATTCAGCTTGATAACCAAGAACGAAGCAGTGAGAAAGGGCATGGACTTGGTTTGGCCATCGTTCGTCAAGTAATGAAGTGGCATCAGGGTCAGGTGAATGTGACCTCATCACCATTGGGAGGGGCTCAGTTTATCCTGACATGGCCAACTATTAAAGGGTCAGCGCAACCAGTAGAAGATCAGGCTATAAATACAACGCCATGAATACTAGCAGCAAGAGTATCACTGTGTTGCAGCTCCGCGCACTCATATAGAGTGGCCATACCTAGTCATATTTTGATGCACATGGCCATTTATTGCGCCTGTGAACTCCATTTATTTCTGCTTGTTGGTGGTGTCACGGTATATTCGACCGGAGTTTAAAACCGGTACATAGCCTGAAACGGTACGGTCTTCCATGATATTGACCGCAGATTCTGAGAGCGCTAATTCATGGTATCTGCCCCAAACATTGCCAAGTAAATGCACTTCTTTCAGTGATTCAATCGGCGCAGCCATTTCCGGTGGCTTCATGAAAGCCTTGCACACCGACTCACTGACTGTGAGTTTATCTCCAACCCTAAGCTGAGTTGGTTCTGCATCATATTTAGGATTAAGCTGTAGCAAGGCTTTGGATGACAGCCCATATTGAGCGGCGATATCGGGCCATAATTCACGCTTACCTGTTTCAGGAACTCGCTGCACAATATGAGTCTGACTTGGCACGGTGTCATCTTGCTTTACTTTACTGGCTGGCTCTCGCTTAATGAGAGGTTTTCCTCGTTCAGCCACAATACTGGGTAAATCCAGAGTCATGGCATGTTGATTCAGCCAAGCATGATCTAGGCTTGCTAATGTTTCTGCGGAGAGTTTTTCTGAACGATATAGAAGGTGCTGGGGTGAGACTTCACGCCTTTCTATTTTATAGGGTAGTAATATGGCCGGGTAATGGTGCTCTGAGACTAATTCATCGGTTAGCAACTCATGAGTTGAGCGAGTGAGTTGCAGTGTCCATCGACCGTTTCCGACCACTTTGTATTCTTTTATAAGACGATTCTCAACAAAATGATAAAAATAGCCTTCTGTCGCCCAAGCTAACCGTGTTTCATTGGGTTGGATGGCTAATTTGACCGGGATAAACTCTGCATTGACATACTCTGAGGTGCATGTCGTTGAGGTAACCTTGTATGAAGTTGAGTGGCCTGCCTGTTGAAAAGCATCATGGTAAAGGGTTTTTTCTTCTTTTTCGAAACAGAGAGCTGTCAACAGTGTATTACCGTCATCAGACGACATTGCTGACCACTGCCTCACCGGCTTGTCCGCTTGGGTTCTACCAAGTGTCCATACGCCCACAGTTAATGCGTTCAGATCCTCTTTCTCACAATGTATTTTTATTCGACATTGATACTCAGGCGTCGGTTCAGGTGTATCGGGCACAGAGTGGTAGAAAGAGGAGGATGTTTTAGGACGTTGAAAAGCGCCTTCTATGGGTTTATAGCCCGCATGAGTCACTCTTGTACGTGGTTTAAAATCCAATGCAGCCATAGGTGATCGTGTTTATTCATATGGTGAAGGGTGCGTATGGTAAACGAAAAAAGCCGCTTTAGCGATGAGTGGTTATGGGTGTATTAGTTAGGTTGGTGAAATTGTGACCATTGCGGACACAAACTGTCCATAACTGGGTGGAGATTGATTTGATTGGTGAATGTTACTTTTGATTGGCTTGATGAACAGTCACTCAAAAAGGAATTCGCATGTACGTCAGAACAAGGCCTTTATTGGTATGTCAATCACTACTTTTCATCATTTTTTCTCCGAGTACGTCTGCGCAAGTGGATCCATCAGTATTAGGTTTTAGCGGGGTCATTAGTGTTAATGCTGGTTATATACGCAGCCAATCCCAGCACAATACCCACGATGATAATGCTGTGACACAAGACTTATCCAACAGTGGGGAAAAAGTAAATCAAGTCTCGCCGATGTTATTAGGTCGCCTGCAGTACAATTTTGGTCAGACGATCATTTTCTTTGGCAATAGCGAAGATCAGGTAACAGAAGCCAACTTCCAAGCAGAGCTTGGTTTGTCACAAAAAGTAGGCAGAAACATGGCGATTACGACCGCTCTGTTTCGTAGCCTGCCTGGGCAAGATGAAGTGTGGCGAGACCCTTATTTAACGGGGGTTTCAAGAAGTGTCACCGACCATACGGTATCTGGCCTCAGGTTTGCGATGGATTTACATGGTCCATTGTCCGCTTCTTTAAAATATGCGTACGCGCAAAGTGAAGTCGAGACAGAAGAGATCGGTTTTTCTCAGTCACTGAGTGATGCGCAACGTTCGCTTCTCATGCGTGACAGTGATTACCATCGATTTGGAGTGGAGAGTGTTCTACCCATCAGTCGTTCGTTTACTCTTGTGCCAGCCATTTACTATAGCCTCAGAGATGCGGAAGGTCGTGCCCACTCTTTCGAGAAAATTGATGGCCAAATTGCTCTGGCGTTTCACCGCTCAAATCATACTTTGACCTCGACGTTCCGTCTTGGCTCCGCAGAGTATGACGCAGATAATCCCGTTTTCAATCGCAAACAAGATCAGCAAAGCTTCGGCTTTTTCTCGGTTTATAGCTATCAACGTTTACTTGACTTACCTAATACCAATCTCAACCTGATGGCGGGATATCAACAAACAGACTCCGAGATCGACTTCTACAGCAGCGAAAACCTTTTTCTATCCACGGGTGTCAGCTTCCAATTTTAATGACGCGAGGAATAAGCATGTCTAATCTAGTTAAGTTTCTATTATTGTGCGCTTTGGTTATCTTGTCCGGGTGTGATAGTGATGCCAGCGATGCAGAAAAATATACCAAACCTACAGTTGATGCAGGCAGTGATAAGGTTTACAACCTACCCCAAAATACGATTTCACTCAGTGGCTCTGCAAAAACCTACCCGAAAAACGTTTACAGCATTAAAGAAACAAAGTGGACACAAACATCAGGGCCAGTGCAGTTAGCTATTTTGAATTCTGATAGTTTAACTGCGACCTTAATCAACCCAACACAAACAGGCACTTACACCTTTGAGCTGTATGTAAAAGATAGCGGGGGAAGGACGAATACAGATAGTGTGAAAGTGGTGTTGACACAAAGTGCTCAAGTCGCAACGGTCCGAAGCAGCCTCGGTTACAGTGATGACTACGAGTTGATGTGGAAAACATTCGCTCAAGACACAAGCCGATATTCAGCGGTTGAAGATCAGTGGCAGCAACTCTATCAACCTTACCTAGTGGAAGCTGACCGTGTTAACTCTGATGAGGAATGGCAGGGGCTGGTGACTCATATGATCAGCGAGTTAGATACAGAACTTTTTGAGTTGCAAATTAATGATGAAACGACCAGTGAGCTGAATTCGACAACCGGCACAGTGTTTTGGGTAAAGCGCAATGGCGTAGGACGGATCGGATTTGAAACGATAGCTGCGTTGTCTAGCCACGAGTTGTTATCTTTGCTTTCTGCTGCTCTGCGTGATTTATCCGACTGTCCGGATATTTACTTGGACTTTAGTGCCAGCGGTGACTTTGATGAGCAACTGTTCCTCACCTTAATTTCCACACTCGCTGCTCATGACGTCAGGATTTGTCCTACTGACGCTGACAGTGAGTGTGTAGAAGTAAACGCTAACCCTGATGCTGTTGATGCTCGATTTGTGGCCGAAGGAGCCAATAGCCATAAATACGCTCAACAAGTGGTCAGTTTCCTTGATTCTCAGGAACAAGGTGACGCGCGGTTTGTCTATCAACCCAGCTTATCTTTGACCTCAAAACTCATTTTGAAATGATGTGAAAAAAGTCTACCTTTAACTGATTGGGCAATACACAAGGAGAACAGGTTATGCAAACAAATCCGGTTGGTTGGTTTGAAATTTATGTTGATGATATGGAGCGAGCAAAGGCGTTTTATCAAACGGTTTTTGAGGTGTCTCTAGAGCAGATGAATGATGAAGCCAAGATGGGGGTGGAAATGTGGCTATTCCCAGCATCGATGGAGCAGTACGGTGCTACAGGCGCTTTAGCCAAGATGGAGGGCGTTTCCGCAGGAGGTAACAGTACCATGGTGTATTTTTCATGTCAGGACTGCAGTGTTGAAGAGGCGAGAGTGGCGGAGGCTGGGGGAAAGGTTGAACATTCGAAATTTTCTATTGGCCCGCATGGCTTTATCGCTATCGTATCCGATACGGAAGGGAATATGATCGGCCTACACTCTATGGCATGATCGCCGAATGCTTCCCTCACTGAACGATTCGCCGAGGGAAGCATTGACATTATTCCCAAGAATAGCTCGTCTTTTTGTTTGGTTTACGCTTTTTCTCAACTTCTGTCACACAGAGGAAGTCTTCACGAAAGTCAGGATTGTCTTTTATTGCTAATGGCACAAATAGGCGGATCTTTGTGCCTGCGACTATTACGGTTTTGTTGCCCATTATGGCGATATCACCGCGATGTAATCTGATGCCTTTCATGGTTTGCACGGATGCACGAGAGGAAGAGAATACGACGGGGTAGCCAAACAGAGTCAGGTCTTGGTTGGTCAGAGTAACGGTTTCTTTGAATGTCACTTCGAAGTATTGCTCTTCAGAGCGAATGATGTTTTCCAGCTCACGTACTTTGTCTTCAACAGACGCGGAAAACACCCATTGACCGAGAATGCTTTCCCACTTTCCGCCTAATCTCAGGCATTTCTTGTAAAGAAACTGATTTTTACGACCACTGCTGAGTGTACAAATGTCGATATTATTTTGCTCTTCAAGGGGCAGCGTGAGCTTAAAGATGGCTTCGTTGGAGTAGTATTTGTATTTGTTCGAGACTTCTTCAACGTGCAACTCGACTTCACCGAGCGGCAAGTCGCGACTGTAATCGTCGATGATGATTTTACAATGGGAACGCCCTGTAGAAGCGAGAAAGAAATCTCGCTCTTTTTTTAGAATATTAAAGGTTCTCATCGTCGCCGTTTGTTTCTCGCAGAATTTGTTCCATTAAGGCTTGTTGTTCACGATCGATTTGTTCTCGCTTCGCTGGTTTTGTTGGCTCGGTGACGTCTTCCCATACGCTATGATCTTTGTCTGGTTGAGGGGTAGCTTTAACAGCACCACGTAGCTTGTCAATACGAGAAAGCATATTGCCGATTTTTCCACTAGGTCGTATTCCTTGAGCCATACGACGCTCAATCTCACGATCAGTGTCAGTCGGTTCTACTTTAAGGACACTCTGTTCTACGTCTTTTTCTCGTTGATCAAGTGTCTGATCGAGGTTGTTTTGTACTTCTTGATAAGCGTTGATGTACAGCACTTTAAATTCCTCGGCGAGATTTTTCTCAGACAGTGATTTTAGATAGCTGTTTTTACGGTTGAAGATATACTTTTCAACGCGAGTTTGTGGATCCTTCTTAATTAAGATGCGATGGCGGGCTTCAAGAATTTCATTGTTGAGTGGTAAATCTTTCAACATCGAGAGCAAAGCGAGCGCGGGTGGCCACTCTTTACCTGCTACTAGACGTTCACGCAGATGGTGAACGATGCGCTCAACATCATCCATTGAAAGCTCTGATGCGAAAGCGGCAAATTCATCATCTGGTTCTGACCCATACATGTGGGTGAATTGGGTTGAGAAGTTCTCCTGCATTTTGCCGAAGAAGGCCATGATGTGTTTACGTTGTTCTACGGAATAAGGGCGCAGTACATCCTTCAACTCCTGATTAAACTCGCTATTGATTATTGCGTTTGAAATCGCCGCAGGAGTCGCAGGCTTTTGAGTCTGTTGCACCGTAGGGGGAGTCTGTTTGGCCACTGATTGAGTTTTCTGAACAGGCTTGTCCTGACTTTTTTGCTTCCAAGAAGAGGCGATCTCGTTGATATCTTTCATCTTTTACCTAATCGTCAAAATCAAAGTTGAAGTTTGCCATCTTTTTCTTGAAGGCTTGGTTGGGGGACATTTTCGTCGCTGCTGGCTTTTTATTACTGAAACCTTTGCCTTGCCCATAACTTTTTTCTGTATGCAGGTGTGCGTGAAGACGACTGTTCAGATCGTCTTGGTTCATCAACGGCTGACCAATGGCTTGAACTTTCTCTACGAAACTTGCCCAAACGTTGGTTTGATTGGCGAACCCACTACGGAACATAATGACCTCCGCCCAAGACTCAATGACATTCGGTGACAGCTCTTCAACGTTAATCGTTTTACCCTTTGCACCAGAGGGATTGAGTGGTTTGACTTGAGTCTTGTGGAATTGCGGCACCTTGGCAATCGGTTCTGAAGTAGCATACACCGGAATAGAATGCTGGTTACCTACATTCACTTTGCACTTAATATTGCCTTGCTTACGGGTGTATGTCTTGCTCAAGGAAATAATGGCTTGCTCAACCGCCAGTTTACCAAGGACATGATCAATCGTGGATTCAGAACCATTGGTCATTTCTTGTAGCTCTGCCATGGTGGTAATCACCGCGCCACTTCGATCGGACAATTCTGCCAGAGCGAGTAAGACGAGTTTTTCTTCCATAGTGACACAAGGATGAGACCAGGCTCGTTCAATAAACTTTGAAGACATGTTCTGAATCCAGCAATAACAGACTAATAAGGAAATTATACGATTTGATAGGGCGAACACCAACCATTGATCTCGGTGTTCGCCTTGATTTCATTATATCAATGACAGATTGGCGGCAGTTTGTTCGCCCATCTCGAACAGTTTGTCGAAAATACGCTCGCCGTCGGCTCTCAATCCGTTGTGCTCGTATTCATTGGTAATCCATGCTTTGGCATTAGGCATCATTGACAATGTTTCGCGGCTGATATCCATCTCAACAAACATATCATCGGCGTAAACCGCGCAGCTCACAGGGACTTTATTTTGTGAAAGTTGAGTTTCACAGTACAGCGGTGACCAGTCCTGCTTTTCGGCCAACAACTCAGCGGCTTGTTTGAGTGGTTTTAGCGTTACATATTGGTCGAACATCCATGGGAATACCATTTCCCCAGTAAAGTAAAAGTCTTGCCCTTGCTGATAATTGAACGCTACGTTTTCCTGACGGATGCGATGTGCACTCCATTGTGAGGCGAATCCCTGACAGTAGATGGACTCATGCAAAATGGCATAAATTGGATTGGTCTGGAAATTTTGCTCCATGAGCATACTATTGAGGAATTCATAGCGTAGTTGAGGTTTCCCTTCTACGGTGATCAATGCATTTTCAAGTAAATAATACGTAGGCAAGAATGTATCACTAACGCCAAAGTTAATCCCAATCTGTTGGAACTGCTCAACGGTTAAACGCTGGCCATTGGGCAGGTACACTTCGTTGTGCAGAATATGATTGGCAATTTGCTGACATAATTGCTGTGCTTTAGGAAACTGACTGAAAAAGGCTTGGTTCTTTTCCATCGTGCGCTTAAACGTCGCACGATAGACATCGTCTGGGTGACGGGAAACAGAGGGTACGCCACCAGTGATGTAGCTTCTCGACAAGCTCTCAGGGAACAGAGACAGATAAGTCAGAGAGCAGAAACCACCAAAGCTCTGACCTAGGATAGCCCATTTATCGACACCGAACTGTTCACGGATGAATTCCGCATCTCGCACTATGTTGTCGGCGCGGAAATGACTCAGGTACTCTGCCTGTTGTTGCGGCTGTAAATGGGCCAATGTTTGGTGATTTACAACCGAGCTGTTACCAGTGCCACGTTGGTCAAGCAACAACACGCGATAGTTTTGCAACGCGCGCTTTATCCACCCGTTATTGCCGTTTTGGCGTGGTGATGGAAACCCAGGCCCTCCCTGAAAATAAACTAGCCATGGTTTAGACGAATTCTTGTCTGCAACGAGAGACACTTCACGAGCAAAGATATCGAGATGTCCTTTCTCCGGGGCAGAGTAATCTAATGGCACAGTGAATGAGTGGGGGATGTAATGCAGTCCTGCGTCGATAAATGCTTGAGCGTTCATTATTATTTCCTTTTGTGAAGTAGGCTACTTTACTCCGGCTGAAGCGGATAACCAATCCTATCAGGTCAAATCGGAGCGACAAAGGGGGAAGCTTCAACTGGATGAGATGCTATCGCTGTTCAAATATTTTGAATAACTAGCTCGAATCCTTAAGCTCAAGTTTCGACCAGAGGAAGATAGACTGTACTTATCACTCTTGAGGAGAAAAACAATGAGCCAGCTTCGAGAAATCCGTCAAATCATTCCAGCCCATGCCACGTCCGATGGCGATGGTGTCAAAATTAGCCGCGTGGCGGGGTTTAATAAGGCCAACTTTTCACCATTTTTGATGATGGATGAGCTGAAATCCGATCAGCGTTCCGACTATATAGGCGGTTTTCCTCCTCATCCGCATCGCGGCATTGAAACGCTGACCTATATGCTCAAAGGTCATTTTCAACATAAAGATCATATGGGAAATGTGGGTGAGTTACGTTCTGGTGGCGCTCAATGGATGGCAGCAGGCCGCGGTGTGATTCATAGTGAAATGCCTATCATGCAGGATGGCGAGTTGCATGGGTTCCAAATTTGGATAAACCAGCCAGCGCGCGACAAGATGAAACCCGCTCAGTATCATGACTTTCAGCCTGAAACCATCACAGAATATCAAGATGAGAGCCTTGGCGTATTACGCGTTCTATCAGGTGAGGTATCCGTTGAAGGCAACGTACAACAAGGGCCGCTGAGCAAAACCGGAGTGCCGTTATCAGTTTCAGATTGGCGTTCTGAAACAGAGCAGAAGATTAAGTTACTTACGCCGCAGAAATTTAACATGATGCTTTATGTTTATCAGGGCGAAATTAGTGTTAAAGAACGCAGGGTGCAACAAGGTGAGATGGCGCTTTTGTCTTCAGGAGAAGTCGCTGAGTTGAATGCAAACAGCACAAGCGGTGTGCTGATTTTCCAAGGTGAACCGATTGATGAACCTGTCGTTCACTATGGCCCGTTCGTGATGAACAGCATGCAAGAAATTGAAAAAGCGATCAGCGACTACAACAGCGGTGAGTTTGAAAAATATTGATATTAAACCGTATGAATAGATAGTTGCACTATTTCGTCTAAACTTTACGTATTAGCTCCTGAACTTGGGGGCTATAAAACGCAAGAAGCGAATAATCCACTGCCATTCACTTTTTGTTTTGCCACGTGTCTAAGATACGTGGCTTTTTTCTTGGTTTTGGCCTTCATTTTAAACCAACTCGATTAAAAACCAGGTGTGGGAATTAATGGCGGCTGTTAAAATCAGCACTTTATATCCGATGAAGCACTTTGACTGACGTCAGACGGCCTGCCAGCAACAGCTGGCAGGCTTGGGAGCGTTACAATACCGCTGATTTGACCATGCCCGCTTCGGCGTGGCCTGGGATGTTGCAGGCAAACTCAACGTTGTTGTCACCATGGAAATGCCACAGTAACTGCTTGGCTTTGCCCGGAGCAACCGTCACTGTACTGCCAGAATCATGAGCGTGGTTGCCCATTTTCTTCATCATCTCACGGTGCTTGAGTTGCTCTTGTGCTGAGCCTATTGAAAACTCATGGTCGATTTTCCCTTTGTTCATGACCACAAACTGGACTACGTCATTCGGTTCTATATCCATCTCTTTTTTGAATGTAATGCTCATATCATCGTCTAGGATCACGTGGACCACTTTGTCCGGTTTAGCTCCTTTGGCAGGCATACCGACATCGGACATCTCGTCCATGTTCATTTGTGAGTGGTCCATCCCCTTCATGTCGCCCATCATTTTCGAATGGTCCATACCTTCCATATTCATTTTGGAATGATCCATTTGAGCGAGAATTTGAGTGCTAGCCAGAGTTAGTGCAAGTGCCAGAATTGTTTTTTTCATCATTGTTTCCTTAAGTAGGTAGGGTGCCCCGAAGCACTGAGCTACGGGGACATGGTTCTATGGTTATGAGTGACGTGAGATTTCTCTTTGTTTCCATAATTTGAAAATGGCCGGTAGTACCAGAAGCGTGAGTAGCAGAGCCGATGCCATTCCTCCGATCATAGGGGCGGCAATTCGTTGCATGACTTCAGAGCCCGTACCTTCGCCGTACATGATCGGTACAAGACCTATGATGACGGTCAGAACTGTCATCATCACAGGTCGAACTCTGAGGCCTGCGCCGTCTCGTATCGCCATCGACAGATCATCGGAAGTAATGGCGTGATTCTGCTCTTGGGCATCCAGCTTTTTGTAGTGCCAAGCTTGGTTGAGATACACCAACATGATGACGCCAATTTCGACCGCGACACCCGCGAGGGCAATAAAACCGACCCCAACGGCAATCGAGAAGTTATAGCCGAGGTAATGCATCAGCCATAAGCCACCCACCATCGCGAGTGGAAGAGTCATCATGATGATCAGCACTTCGCCAATGCGACGGAAGCTGAAGTAAAGCAGCAGCATAATGATTGCCAGCGTAATCGGTACCACGACACTTAAGCGTTCTTTCGCGCGTTCCATATATTCATACTGACCTGACCAAGCCAGAGAATAGCCAGCGGGCAGATTGAGCTGATCAGCTACGACTTGTTGTGCTTCGGCAACGTACGAACCGAGATCACGTCCATCGATATCAACGAATACCCAGCCATTAGGGCGAGCGTTTTCTGTTTTGATCATCGGTGGGCCGTCTTCGTAACGAATATCAGCAACATCAGCCAGTGCAATACGAGCGCCATTTGGGGTAACCAGAGGTAGGTTCTGCAATTTCACCACTGAATCACGGTAGTCCTGTGGGTATCGAACATTAATCGGGTAGCGTTCCAGCCCTTCTATGGTTTCCCCAACGTTCATGCCTCCCACCGCAGTGGAAATCACGCGCTGAACATCTTTTATATTGAGGCCATAGCGAGCGGCAGAGCGACGCTTGATATCGATAGTGACGTAGCGTCCTCCTGCTACACGCTCAGCATAAACAGACGCCGTACCATTGACCTGATTGAGAATAGGCTCCAGTTCAGCACCGATCTGTTCAATGACGTTAAGATCGGGGCCTGCGATTTTGATCCCAATAGGCGTCTTAATGCCAGTTGCCAGCATGTCGATGCGAGTTTTGATTGGCATTACCCACGCATTGGTTAGCCCGGGGAACTGCACTAAATCGTCAAACTCTTTGCGCAGCGATTCGGTGGTTACACCTTCACGCCACTGTTCGCGATGTTTCAGCTGTATGACGGTTTCAATCATGGTCAGTGGTGCTGGGTCGGTTGCGGTTTCGGCGCGTCCGATTTTCCCCCATACCGTTTCAACCTCAGGGACGCTCTTAATCAGCTTATTGGTTTGCTGTAACAGCTCTCGTGCTTTACCAATCGAGATGCCCGGATAGGTGGTCGGCATGTACATCAAATCACCCTCATCGAGTGGAGGAATGAATTCGCTGCCAAGCTTACTGGTTGGGTAGTAAGCCGATGCCATAAGCCCCATCGCAATGACGATCATGGTTTTGGGGTAGTTCAGGCTCAGGTTGAGCAAGGGTTTGTAAAGCGAGACTAACCCTTTGTTGACTGGGTTTTTGTGTTCTGGGAGCACTTTGCCACGAATGAAATAGCCCATCAGAACAGGCACTAGCGTAATCGCTAAGCCAGCAGAGGCTGCCATGGCGTAGGTTTTGGTAAATGCCAGTGGCGAAAACATTTTGCCTTCCTGACCTTCCAAAGCGAAGACAGGGACAAAGCTCAACGTGATGATTAGCAGAGAAAAGAACAGCGGTGCGCCGACTTCCTCTGCGGCCTTGCCAATGACTTGCCAGCGATTTTTATCGGTGAGCGGAGTCCGTTCAATGTGCTTGTGAACGTTTTCTATCATCACGATTGCGCCATCGACCATGGCTCCAATGGCGATTGCAATACCACCCAGAGACATGATGTTGGCGTTAATTCCTTGCCAGTGCATGATCACAAACGCAGTCAGAATACCCACTGGTAAGCTCAAAGCGATAACCAGAGATGAGCGGATATGGAACAGGAACAAAGCACAGACAATCGCAACCACGATGAACTCTTCAGCCAGTTTCTTCCATAAGTTTTCTACCGCAGAGTCGATCAACGTAGAGCGGTCATACGTTGGTACGATTTCGACTCCCTCAGGCAAGCTGCGTTGCAGCTCGGTCAGTTTGGCTTTGGTTTTGGCGATCACTTCACTGGCATTTTCTCCGAAGCGCATCACGATCACGCCACCAACGGCTTCCCCTTCACCGTTGAGCTCAGAAATGCCACGACGCATTTGTGGTCCAAGGTTAATATCCGCGACATCACCCAACAGAAGCGGGGTGCCTTTTTCGGTTACCTTGAGTGGCAGCGAGCGGATATCATCGATGCTAGTCAGGTAGCCCGTGGTGCGCACCATGTGTTCGGCTTCGGCGACCTCAATCACGGAGGCACCTGTTTCCTGATTGCCGTTTTGAATCGCGTTATTTACCTGTTGTAATGTCAGGTTGTAAGCACGCAGTTTGGCAGGGTCAATCTGCACCTGATACTGCTTGACCATACCACCTACGGTTGCGACTTCTGATACTCCATCAACGGTTTGCAGTTCGTATTTGAGGAACCAATCCTGTAAGCTGCGTAGCTGGGCTAAATCGTGTTGTCCGGTTTTATCCTGAAGAACATAGCTGTAAACCCAGCCAACCCCAGTGGCATCCGGCCCCAATGTTGGTTTGGCATTCGAAGGCAGGTTTGGTGCGACTTGGCTGAGGTACTCCAGCACGCGTGAGCGGGCCCAGTACATATCGGTGTCATCATTAAAGATGATGTAGACATAGGAGTCCCCAAAGAAAGAGTACCCCCTGACGGTTTCTGCACCGGGTACAGCCAACATGGCAGTGGTTAATGGGTAAGTGACCTGATCCTCGACCACTTGAGGTGCTTGACCCGGATAGCTGGTTTTGATGATAACCTGAACATCCGATAAGTCAGGAATTGCGTCTACAGGTGTGTTCTTTACACTGTAAAGACCAGCCAAAACAATAGCTAAGGTGGCAATCAATACTAGGAGTCTATTACTGATTGACCAACGGATAATTGCATTGATCATCGTTAGCCCTCATCCGTTGCCAATTGTTTAAGCAGGTAATCTGTACCTTGTCGTTCAACTAGAAATCGAACGCGCTGACCTTCCTCAAAACCTGATAGATCCACTTCCTCGCCAACGGAGAAGTTCATCTCACCGGCCTGCCAGTTCCACTCCGCCACAGGGAGATGGTTTAAGGTGATCATGCCAAAGTCGGCCATCAGCATAGAAATATCGCCTTGCAACCAAAGCTCGCCAGCAACAACAGAGTCATCCACTTTGTAGTCGACAATTTTGTACTGGCCAGACTCGGTTTTTTGCATTTCAAACTCTATGCTTTGGCCTGTTGTGAACGCACTCGCATCGACGTCTTTGGCGAGAGTAAAATTCATGACCATGCCCGGCCAATCCCATTCGGGTACCGGCTGGTGGTTGATCGTCAACATGCCATGATCAGCCATAACGTCGGTGATCTCCCCTTTCGCCCAAACGGTCTCCTCATCTGGCTCAACACCATTAATGCGCGCAAGGTCGGCAGACTGGCTGGATTCAGAATCGAGCATAAAGTGTGCGGAAGTCACCACTTGATCGTCTTGGGTTAAGCCCTGCAAAACTTCAACCCGATCTCCGGCTTCGCGGCCTGTTTCGATGCGAGCAGAACGATATTTGCCTTCACCTTCTGACAGCACAATGCGAGCCATGCCGCCTGAACGTATTACCGCAGATTTAGGAATCGTCAGTACCGACTCTTCACTGACAGGTTGAAGAGCAATGTTGGCGAACATATTGGGCTTGAGCTCGCCATCTGGGTTAGGGAATTTAAGTCTGACGCGCAGAGTACGAGTATTAGGATCAAGAATCGGGTAGACGTAGTCAACCTTACCCCGCCATTCGTTGCCCGGAATGGCATCCAATGTCATCGAAGCTTCGCTGCCAGCTTTAATCCATTGCGCCTGACGTTCGAACACTTCTGCGTCTACCCAAACATTGTTCAGTGGGCCAGCGCTGATCACTGCTTGCGCGGGTGACAAATAACCCCCTTCGCGAATACTCAAACTTGCAATCACACCGTTAGCTGGCGCCTTTATTTCAATCGTTTGTGACGCTTTGCCGCGTTTTAGAATCGCTTTAATCTGTGCACGGTCTACACCTAGTGTCACGAGTCGTTCAGTGGCACCTTTGACTAAGCCGGTTCGGCCTGTTCGAGAGGCATTGAGCAATTCCTCCTGTGCTTTCACCAACTCAGGTGAATAGAGCGTAAACAGCACATCGCCCTTGTTGACTTTCTCACCAATCGCATTGATGAACAGCTTTTCAACCCAACCCGCGACGCGTACGTTGGTTTGCCACAGTTGGCTTTCATCAAACGCGATGTAACCGACCGTTTCAATGCGAGGCGAGAGAGGTTCTAGGGTTACGGGTTCGGACTTGACGCCGAGGTTGTTTTCTACCGAAGGATCAATCGTAATGGTTCCGGGCTTATCTTGTTCTCCCGCCATGTCTTCGGCGTAAACTGGAATTAAGTCCATGCCCATTGGTGACTTACCGGGCTTATCTCGCTTGTAGTTCGGGTCCATCGGAGCAACCCAGTAGAGAGGTTCTGCAGAATCAGAAGAACCAGACTCCGCCTTGGCGTCCATTCCCATGCTAGATCCGGCTAGGAAATGATTAGCGGAATAGCCCAGCGCGCCTCCTACCAACAGAGCGATAGCAGCGATTTGTAATGTTTTCATGTCAGATACCTTATTCTTGTTCGCCTTGAGCCAAAGTGACGGGCTCAACTTGATAATCAAAACCGTCCAGTAGGGCAGCTAAGTTGCTGTTCACAATGTTTAAATCTGCAATCAGACGTTGCTGTTCAAGTTGCAGAGCAAGTTCATCGGCAGAGGCCGTAATGACATCGTTAAACTGAGACGTGTTGTTCTGATAACCTCGCTCAACCGCGCGAATTCGTGCGTTGGCCTGAGGAAGAAGGATGGACTGATACCGTTCTAGTCGTTGGGCTAAATTGGTTCGGTCGACAAGCAAGGCGTTGACTTTGGCATTCATCTGAGCCAGTAAGGTGTCTTTCTGGGACTTGGCTGCGCCGACCTGATATTGGGCCGTAGCGAGATTTCTGTCCTGACGATTTCCCGTGAACAGAGGAATGTCCATGGTTAGATAGGCACTAACTAGGTCTGATGCAGGTTCTCCCATCATGCCGTTGGCCTGACGGTAGGCGTACATGACTTCAACGCCAAACTGAGGTTGGTAAGCCTGCTGTGCAATTTCAACCTGAGTTTCGGAAGTGGATATAGTTTGGCTGGCCATTTGTACCATTGGGTGCAGGCTGAGCTGCTGGTAATACTCGGAGTTTGCTAGGTTCTCGTTCAGCTGTTGGTCGAGCTTGGCCCAGTTAAGCTGATTGGATGCGCTGATGTTTTGAATCTGTTCAGACCAATTTGCTCCCAACCATTCTGAAAGCTGGGCCATCAAGCGCTGTTGCATCTGCTGATTAGCCTGAAGCTTCTCATCCAGTTTGCTTACTTGAAGCTGAGCATTGAGCAGATCCTGAGCTTCACTTTTACCAATCGAATAGTTGGTCTGAATGAAGTTTTCCATTTCTTTGAGCAAACGACGGTTTTCCAGCATGATGGTTTTCGCCTGCTGCTGATAACCCAGTTCAAGCCAGAGTTGGGTCATGCTGTTAATGACGTCCAATTCTCGGGCATCGATTTGTAAACCGACGCCATCCGCTTGTTGATTGCTTTTCTTTTGTTGTAACTCCAGTGTCGAGCCACGCTCAAATTGTTGCATCAATCCGACGGAAATGTTCGTCATCGGATCTTCGTCGAATTTGAAGCTGTCTACAGGTAGGCCACCGAAGCCAACTTTGATTTTGGGGTCCATTAGCGTGGCACTGGCAACGCCGGTCTCGCGCAAAGCTTGTGACTGAGCAAAATATTGCTTTCGATTGCTGTCGTTGTTGAGTGCCATGCTGATCAATTGTGATAGCACGACTTGCGGTTGGTAAGCCTGCTCTTGCAAGTTGCTTGCTGATACAGGCGCTAACCAGACCGCGGCGCTGACAGAAAGCGCCAGAATCCTTGGTTTGATTTTCACTTTATTGTCCGTTTCCGAGTGCCTGACTGGCACGAAAAACCATCTCCCAAAGCAATAGGCTGGGAGTCGATAATAGAGAACGGATTACGCTATCGGAGGGCGATAGAGTGAACTTAAACGGGTAATGACCTGACCTTGGACATCTGAATGGATCAGAGCCAACTGAGTCGAGATTAGTAGAGGCTTATCAATTCGGGGAATGGGGGCGAAAACCGTTGCACACATCACGCTACAACAGTTATGAACCATCTCTTCGCTGGTTTCACAATGATCTGATGGAATTGAAGAATCTGTCAGCGCTGGGCTCATGTTCATTGCCATGCCACAGTGAGCTTGTTTGCTACCGGAATCGCTGAGCATTTCGAACGTCATTAGGGTTTCGCTAGTAGCAAAACTGGATACCAACATGGCGCTCATGCTGATAAATAGAATCCAGTATTTACGAATCGAAGGGAAGCCCATACGTAACCTAAAATGACGATGACTCGGCTAGCATAAAGCTTCCCCTAGGGGGAAGGTCAAGCGGTGTATTAGGATTCTGCCGTCGCTTCTAAATTTAAAATGGACTGTTTGATTTGCTCAGGTAATTTTGCTTTGCAGTTGTTTTTAAAATCAAACATCACACAGGTGGCGCGCCCTACGGTACTGACTTTACCGACTTTCTTGCTCACAACCTGATACTCCATAGTGAATCTGTCTTCCTGAATGTCAACGACTTTAGACCCTATCATCAGAGTGTCTGGATAGGTGATGGGCATTTTATAGCGGCAGCTTGTTTCGCCCAATACTGGGCCGATATGGCTTTGGCTTAGGTTGACGAGAAGATTGATGTGCTCAAAGTAGTCGAGTCTTGCGGTTTCAAAGTAGCGAAAGTAAACCACATTATTGACGTGTTGCAGAGCATCCATTTCACCCCAAGCGACCGGAATTTCTGTGATGACAGGAAAGCCTTTTAGTAACGATTCCATGCGTGTTCCTTGCATTGGTTTTTAGAAGAGCTTTTATTCTAATGCTGATTCAAGTGGTTTTGTGAAAATGTTATCAAAATGTGATCTTTAATAACTAAGTCAATACCCGTCTTTACTTATACAGATCAGAGGAGTAGGTTTTAAGGAGGTAACCTGATGGAGGATCTGCAATGACCGCACCCGATGGTTTTAATCTCGCCAAAGTCGATAAGCGTACTGACTGGACGCCAGAGTTATTCAGTTTACGCCTTACTGGCGCCCCTCTCACCTTTAAAGCGGGCCAATTTACTAAGCTTGCACTATATGACGATGATGGCCAATTGGTCAGCCGAGCGTATTCAGTCGTCAACGCACCACTCAACAGCAGCGATATGCTGGAATTTCTGATTGTATCCAACCCAGAAGGTAAGCTGACTCCAAAGCTGCAGCAGTTGAAAGAGGGGGATTCTATCTACGTAGGAACTACTGCCTACGGGGATTTAATTTTGAGCTCCATCCCTAAACCGACTCAAGACTTATGGCTGCTTTCAACGGGGACAGGAATCGGTCCTTTCTTGTCTTTACTTGATGATATTAATGTTCGCCCGGGGTATGAAAAGATTGTTTTGGTACATGGTGTGAGGCATGAAAAAGACTTAGTGTATCGATACTTGATTGAGCAGTTAGTTGAACAGTATGAGGGGCGTTTGGTTTATGTGCCTGTCGTGTCAAGAGAGCAGTGCCCTAACGCCTTGTATGGCCGCATTCCTCAGCTGTTGGATCAACGTGAAATTCAAGAAAGAGCGCAGGCAGAGCTCACTCAGGAGAGCAGCTTTGTCATGCTGTGCGGAAACCCAGAAATGATCAAAGAGACCACCAAGACTCTGCAAGGGTTTGGGTTAGAAAAATTCCGTCGAGCGACGGGAGGCAACATCACCTTTGAGCGCTACTGGTAGGGCTCAATTATCGTAGGGAACTTGTTTGAGTTTCCACATTTCAACCGTGTGCTTGGTTTTATCACATAATCCAAGCAGGATTTGATATTTAGGATCGTAAGGTTCGCCGATGTAGGTTGTCCTGATCCACTCATTGGTTTTTAAATCCACTTGAGTGACAACCCGACCTTTAAAGTTTTGGAAGATCACAAACTGATCGCTTTCATACACCATCTGCTCGCGATAAAACCAAAAGTTGTCAGCAGTATGGAGTAGGCGACATTTCAAAGGCAAAGAGCTCGCATCGACTGCTGGTGCGGGCGTTGTCAGCAATAGCACGTGCAAAAGTAAAGGGCTCATCTCTCCCTCCTTTACCACCTCTCAAATTAACTTAAGTATAGGTAAGAGACTTTATTTTGCTGATCTAGGTTGGCAGGTAAAACAAAGGCCCTGAAAGGGCCTTCGAAAAAAGATTGATTTGCAATCTGAGATTAGAAAATCAGATGAGCAATACCGGCAATCACAGGCAGTGTGATTAAGGTACGTAGAATGAAGATGGCAAACAGTTCAAAGATGTTCACTGGGATACGGCTGCCAAGTAACAGCGCACCAACTTCAGACATGTAAATCAGCTGAGTGACAGACATAGCAGCAATAACGAAACGTGTCATTTCGTTATCAATAGACGACGCTAGAATCGCTGGGATAAACATATCAGCAAAACCAACCACGATAGTTTCAGAGGCCGCTGCCGCTTCTGGGATGCCTAATAGCTCAAGGAATGGGATGAACGGTTGACCTAGGAAGCTAAACACCGACGTGTACTCAGCAATTACTAGAGCAATCGTACCTAGGCCCATTACTACAGGCAGCACGCCAAATACCATGTCTACCGCGTTACGCACGCCTTCACCAAAGACATCTTTAAATGATTTTACTTGGCTCGCTTTCGCTAGTGCCAGTTCCATACCCCAAGACACGCTTGTGTGGCCTGCAGGAACAGCATCGGCATCTTTTGCTGGTTCAGTACCATCGATGAAAGCGTCTTTCTTCATGCTTAGAGGAGGCAAGCGAGGAATGATGATCGCTGCCACAATACCCGCCAGACAGATTGCACCGTAGAAAGGTAAGAACAAGTGTTCTAGTTCAACCTGAGCAAGAACGACTAAGCTGAACGTGATGGATACTGCTGAGAATGTGGTACCCACGACAGCCGCTTCGCGCTGTGTGTAGAATTTGTTTTCGTATTGCTTGCTGGTCAGCAGGATACCGACTGAGCCATCGCCAAGCCAAGAAGCCATACAGTCGATAGCACTACGGCCAGGTAAGTTAAATACTGGGCGCATCACTTTACTTAGCAGTGTGCCAAACAGCTCTAGCAAACCAAAGTTAAGTAGCAGTGGGAGCAGTAGACCTGCAAAGATGAATACTGAGAATAGCGTTGGCAGCAAACCTTCTAGTACTAGGCCGCCAGTATTTTCTTCCCATACGGCTTCAGGGCCAACCTGGAAGAAGGTCATCGCAACAGCAAGACCGCCAATAACACGCACTGCCAGCCAAAGAGAGCTTGGGTTAAACAGGCTGTTCAAAAATGGGTTGTTAGCAATAAATGCAGGGTTCTTAATACGGCATAACAATGATGTTGCTGCCATAAACAAGATGATAGACGTGACCATGCCTACAAGGTGATCACCAAATACAGCTTGGATGGATTTTGCCAGTACTGCGACTGGAATGGTGATATCACCGTCATAGCTAATCGGCGCCATGAAAAGAAACAGACCCAGTAAAGAAGGGATAAAGAACATCCAAAAGTTGCCTTTACCTTTCGTCTGTTTGATAGATTGAGCGTTATTCTGCATTACAATTCTCGTGTTACTACTAGTCAATATGATAGGCCAATCCACCTGGCATATATATTCACTATACATCTGCATTTAATCATCGGGCGCAAGCCTACTGTCTTTCGAATACCTTTGCAATACTATTCAATAAAAACCGCTAAATATTCATGATTAAATGTGCTATTTTCGTTCAATGGTGGATTTTTGTTTTGCTGATGTTAATTTGATTGAAATTATGTTGCAACCGTGAACTGTGTGTGGTCTTTATTTTTATTTTGAATAATAGAGGTGGGACTCATAAATTCAGTGTTGAGTCGCTAGGCAGGGCAAGGCGTTGAGCGCTTTTAGGTGTTTCAAAGTGGGTAGAGAGGAAAATGTCGAAATCGGATAAATAGACATTTTGAGAGAATAAAGCCAGCGATTTAATCGTGAAAATAAAAAACCGCCCAGTCAGACTAGGCGGTTTTTACTCAGTTATCGTGCCGTTTTATTTGCCGCTTACCTGACCAAGCTTCAGCCAAGTATCAATCACAGTATCTGGGTTAAGTGACACTGAGCTGATACCTTGCTCCATTAGCCATTCAGCCAGATCATCATGGTCAGATGGACCCTGACCACAAATACCGACGTATTTACCAGCTTTAGTTGCAGCATCGATAGCCATTTGCAGCATGGCTTTAACAGCAGGGTTGCGTTCGTCAAACAGGTGAGCCACGTCGCCTGAATCTCGGTCTAGACCCAGTGTTAGCTGAGTCATATCGTTAGAACCGATTGAGAAGCCGTCAAAGTACTTGAGGAACTCGTCTGCCAGTACAGCATTAGACGGTAGTTCACACATCATGATGACTTTCAGACCCTGATCGCCACGGCGCAGATCGAACTTCGCAAGAAGATCGATAACCGATGCTGCCTCGCTTGGAGTTCGCACAAATGGGATCATGATTTCAACGTTCTTCAGACCCATCTCATTGCGAACACGCTTAATCGCCTGAGTTTCTAGCTCGAAGCAGTCTTCAAATACAGGTGAGATATAACGTGACGCACCACGGAAGCCCAGCATAGGGTTTTCTTCATGCGGTTCGTAACCTTTGCCGCCAACCAGGTTGCTGTACTCGTTGGACTTAAAGTCAGACATACGAACGATGACACGTTTTGGCCAGAATGCTGCAGCGATAGTCGCGATACCTTCAGTCAGCTTGCTGACGTAGAAATCGATAGGATCTTTGTAGCCACGGATACGCTGAGTGATTTCTGCTTTTAGCTCGTCACTTTGTGCATCGAAGTTCAGCAGTGCTTTCGGGTGAATACCAATCATCTTGTTGATGATGAATTCCAGACGCGCCAAGCCAACACCTTCGTTTGGAATCTGCGCGAAGTCGAATGCACGGTCTGGGTTACCGACGTTCATCATCACTTTAGTTGGCAGCAGTGGTAGCTCATCAACCGCAGAACGCTTCACTTCGAAGTCCAACTCACCTTGATAAACGTAACCTGTCTCACCTTCAGAACAAGAGACAGTAACGGTAGCGCCGTCTGTCAGCTTTGAAGTGGCATCGCCACAGCCAACGATTGCTGGAATACCTAGCTCACGCGCGATGATGGCTGCGTGACAAGTACGGCCACCACGGTTGGTGACGATTGCCGAGGCCTTCTTCATTACTGGTTCCCAGTCTGGGTCAGTCATGTCAGTAACCAGCACATCGCCATCTTGAACCAAAGACATTTGGTCTAGCGAGTCAACCAGACGTACGGGGCCAGAGCCGATACGCTGACCGATAGCACGGCCTTCGACCAAAACTTCTGCTTTGTTGTTCAGCTCGTAACGCTCAATCACGTTCTGTTCGCTTTGAGAACATACGGTTTCTGGGCGAGCTTGAACAATATAAAGTTTGCCATCAATGCCATCTTTCGCCCACTCGATATCCATCGGGCGCTGGTAGTGCTTTTCGATGATCATCGCTTGTTTTGCCAGTTCTTTGATCTCTTCGTCATTAAGAGAGAACTGCTCACGCTCTTGTGCTGAGGTATCAATGATATCGACTTGCTTACCAATTTCTTGGTTGGTCGAGTAGATCATCTTGATAAGTTTAGAACCGAATGTCTTCTTAACAATCGGATGCTGACCCGCTTCAAGCATTGGCTTGTGAACGTAGAACTCGTCCGGGTTTACTGCACCCTGAACGACCATTTCCCCTAGACCCCAAGAGGAAGTGATGAACACAACCTGATCAAAGCCAGATTCAGTGTCTAAGGTGAACATAACACCTGAAGAGGCTTTATCTGAGCGCACCATGCGTTGGATGCCCGCAGACAGCGAGATACCACGGTGGTCAAAACCTTGGTGCACACGGTAGGAGATAGCGCGGTCATTAAACAGAGACGCGTAAACGTGTTTCGTTGCTTCAAGTACAGCATCGATACCTTTTACGTTAAGAAACGTTTCTTGCTGGCCGGCGAATGAGGCATCCGGCAAGTCTTCAGCGGTTGCTGAGGATCTAACGGCGACTGAAAGCTCTGTATTACCTTCAATCAGTTCTTGGTAGTTGTCTCGAATATCCTGCTCAAGATCAGCAGGGAAGGGAGCTTCTAAAACCCATTGACGGATGGTGGCACCTGTCTTACGCAGAGCTTCTACATCCTCAACGTCTAGTTCATCGAGCAGCTGGTGGATTCGTTCATCCAGACCTTCATAGTCAAGGAATTGGTTAAACGCGTAAGAAGTAGTCGCAAAACCATTCGGTACTGAAACGCCAGCATTCGATAGATTTGAAACCATTTCTCCAAGCGAAGCGTTTTTACCGCCGACTTTGTCGACATCTTCCATGGATAGGCTATTGAACCAGAGGGTGTTCTTTTGCATGTCTTTCTCCAGAAACATTGCAGCTTTGTAGGGAAAGGCAAACGATTACGCGTGGGCTCAAAAAATTTTAACAATTTTTCAAAGCTGTGGGGGACGTAACTGTCAGCCGGGTTTTATTATCGATATTATGGTGACCATCCTACTCAAAAGAATTTTAAAGTTTAAATAAAACATGCAAATTGATATTCAAAGTCGTGATGTATTCTATGTTTCTGACGGAACGGCCATAACATGTGAGACATTAGGCCATGTTGTTTTGGGTCAATTCCCGTTTAACGCTAACGAAAAAACGTTTCCGTTTGTCGAAAGTGAAGATAAATTGGCTGATCTTCTCAAAGAGATTGAGCTGTCTTACCAAGAGCACGGAGTGAAACCTTTAGTGTTCTTTTCCATCGTTATTCCAGAGATCAAGCAGAAGCTACTCGAGGCTCCCGCATTCGGTTATGACGTATTGGCGAGTATTGTCCAGCAGGTTAAGGACGACATTCAAATGGAGCCGAAGCCGAAGCTGCAGCGCTCACGGAGTGTGGGTAAAGATTCTGATACTTATTTTGATCGTATCGCAGCAATTGAGTACACCTTAGCGCATGATGATGGAATTACGCTTAAGGGGCTAGATAAAGCTGACATTATCTTATTGGGTGTATCGCGAAGTGGTAAAACGCCAACCAGCCTTTATATGGCGATGCAATTTGGTCTGCGAGTTGTGAACTATCCATTCATTGAAGAAGACATTCGTCGCCTAAGACTGTTGCCAGAATTCGAGATTCATCGCCATAAGTTGTTTGGCTTGACGATAGATCCTGAAAGGTTGACGGAAATTCGCGAGAACCGTTTGGCAGGTAGTGAATATGCCAGCACCGAGCAGTGCATCAATGAACTCGAAAGTGTGGAGGCGCTATTCCGTAGAGAAGCGATTCCGTATATCAATACTTCATCGTTATCAGTTGAAGAGATTTCAACTCGTATTCTTGAGAAAGCAGGGTTAAGAAGACGTTTACTGTAAAATGAGTGGGCTTATCGTTGGATCAGACAGTCTTCACTTGGTCTGACGTTCTCTCAAACCTTTATCGAGAATCCTTTTCAGCGCTGGCCCATGCTCATACTGCTTAGAAATCAGCATATAAAACTTATGCTTAGGCATATTTGGAATCGGTTTAGATTCAATGTCTTCACTGACGTAAGTAATTCCCCAAACGTTTCTAATGCCTTCCAGTATCTCTTGCCAAGACAGAATAACCTCGCATCGCAGCTGATGAAGCTCTGTGACGAGCTCATGCATACTATGGGTGTATTGCTCTACGCTTGTTAACCTAAAATCACCATAGTTATAGCCATGGAGCCCGCACACTTTGTACTGCTCTAATTCTGCTGCGCGATTAATGGATATGCCTTGTGGAAACCGCGACTTTTTGTATAAGTAGTAGGGGGTGATGTGATAATACCAGGTTGTATATAAATAATGCTTAGCACGCTCTTCAGAATGGGAAGCGCTGACTGCTATTTGAAACTCCCCGTTCTTGGTGCCTTTCAGGCAACGGGTCCACGATGTCATAGTAAAATTGAATGTGATGTTTTGTGGCAGCAAAAGCTCATTAAGTACTTCGAGATCAAGGCCTTTGACATCTTCTCCATCTAGGTATGTATAGGGAGGCCAGTCAATAGAGTCGCCGCAGATACTCAGGTGCACATCACGTAACTCTATCGCCTTTGCTAGGGTGTTAGAGCTCATCAGAAGAATCAGAAGGCAAAAACAAACTCGTAAATTCATCGGGGTGTTTTCATTGTCACTGTTAAAGACAAGTATAGGCACCCCGAGAGGTTTTAAGCTACCTTGCGCGCTGAAACGGTCTTAGGTGTTGGCCGAAAACGTTAATCAGTGCGCCAATAACGATGAGTGAGCCGCCTAAATATGTCCAATAGGATGGGATTTCGTTAAACACCCAAGCGCCAAGCAGAGCTGAGAAAACAATTTGTACATAGGAATAGGCTGAGGCTTTCCCTGCGGCTTGAGTCTGCATCGCTTTGGTTAGCCCATACTGACCTATCTGAGTAAAGACGCCAACTAGGATCAGCATCATGGTCAAAAATAGACTTGGCCACACAAAATCATCGCCTATCAACACCAGAGAGGTTGGCATGGCCATTAGTGGAAAATAGAAAATAATCACTGAGCTGTCTTCTGTTTGACTTAACTTTCGAACGATGACATAAGCAATAGAACTACCCATGGCTCCAAGCAGTGCCATCATCACGCTGAATAGCGGTAAGTCTGAGCTGGAACCGGCTTGCATGCTGGGTTGTACCATGACGCCTAACCCTAAAAGGCAAAGTGCGATACAAAGCAGGGTAGAGAATTGAATACGCTCTTTTAGGAAGAAAACGCCCAATAATGCAGTAAATACAGGATGAACATATTGAAGTATGGTTGCTTCCGCGAGCGGAAGGGTTGTCACCGAATAGTAAACACACATGAGAGCGACCGTACCGACTGCACCGCGAAGCATTAACAAGGGCTTATTGTGCCCCCAAACTGAAATGCGCTTGCGCTTGACATCCAAGTAACTGATCACCAAAGAAACTAGTGCCCGAGCAGCAACTATCTCAAACACGGGAATACCATAGTTGCTTACGTACTTCACGCAGGCTGACATCAAGGCAAAGCCAAGTGCAGAAAGCAACATAAAGCGCACCCCGGCAGGAATGATAGAGAAAGTGGTATTCATAGAAAATAGGTCGCTAGCAGAAAGAAGAAGTCGAACTTTAACATATTTGCCAGTTTGAAAGCGTTAGGCAGATGAAAGAAGGGTTGGGATATAAAAAAGCGGCCGTTCAAGCCGCTTTAAAACCATTACTGTTTCTACTCTTGTATTTTAGTGGTCGAGGCTTGTCTGGTGTTCACTGATCAACATGTCCAGCGCTAGTTCTGCTTTTTCTTCCGCCACTGCGAAGCTATCTGCTGTATCAAATGCTTCGACGACTTCGTAGTAGCACTTCAGCTTAGGCTCTGTACCTGATGGGCGAACGATGACGCGTGCACCGCCAGATAGGTGATAGATCAGAACGTCACTGGCTGGTAGGTCAATAGATTCAGTTTTTCCGTCTGCAAAGGTACGTGTTGAAGATTTCAAATCTTCAATAGCTTCAACCTTACGTCCAGCAATTTGACTTGGCTGCGCGGCTCGAAGCTTATCCCCTACAGGTGGCGCTTTCGGATCCAGTGCAGTGCTATGTTGAGCGTTAATATACATGCCGTGCTCGCGATAAATGCTTTCCAACTGATCCCACACCGTTTTCCCCTGACTCTTTAACTCGGCGGTTAGCTGAGAGAAAGCGACCAGAGCAGACAAGCCATCTTTATCCCACACTTTATTACCCACGGTGTAGCCTAGTGCTTCTTCATAAGCGAACAAGAATTGCTTCTCTGCAGTTTGTTTTTGCATGGCGATATTGGTCAGCCATTTGAAACCAGTTAGAGTTTGGTAGTATTCAGCCCCATGAGAAAGCGCAATCTTCTTGAGTAGAGTGGAGGACACTATGGTGTTACCAATCAGTTGTTTGGTTGCATCAGTACGGTTTAGTAGGTAGTGACCAAAGAGAGAGCCCACCTGATCGCCGGTCAGCATTTGGTATTCGCCATCAGGTCGACGAGCAGCCACTGCAAAGCGGTCTGCGTCAGGGTCATTGGCACAAGCGATGTCGGCGTTGTTAGCTTTTGCCAACGCGACCACCATATCCATGGCACCAGCTTCTTCTGGGTTAGGGAAGTTGACGGTTGGGAAAGCACCATCCGGTTCACGCTGCTCAGCGACAATGTAAACTTTGCTGAAGCCAGCATCTTTTAACAATGTTTCTGCCATATCAGCACCGACACCATGCATTGCGGTATAGGCAATGCCAACCGCCTCTGGCTGTTGATGATTAGCCAGCAGTGGGTTGTCATTCATCGTTTGACGATAAGTCTCGTAGTAGTCTTCTTTTAGCCACACGAGAAGATCATGCTTTTCTGCATCATCAAGATTCATCAGAGGGATGGGTTTTGTGGCGGCTTCGTCGATTTCTCCAGCAATACCAGAGTCATGAGGAGGAATGATTTGTGCACCGTTTTCCCAATATACTTTGAAGCCATTGTACTCTGGTGGGTTGTGGCTGGCTGTGACAACAACTGCGGCGGCAGCATTAAAATGGCGCACACCAAAGGCGGCAATCGGTGTTGCTGCCACATCGTGAGTCAAATAGACTTTGATACCCAGCGATGTCAGGACTGAGGCGGTATCATGAGCGAACTGTTTTGAATCCGGACGACCATCATAACCAATAACAACACCACGTTTTTCCGCGTCTTGCACCTGTTGGGTGAGGTAGTGGCCAAGTCCAGCAGCGGTTTCCTGAATAACCAGTCGGTTCATGCGGTTTGGACCACAGCCCACTTTTCCGCGTAAACCTGCAGTACCAAACTCTAGCCTCTGACTGAATCTGTCTGTTAATTCTTGGTATTGCTCTTCATCAATTAAACGCTGAAGTTCTTCACGTGTACGTGGATCCGGATCTTTTTTCAACCAACGAGTAACTTGTTCCATCATAACTTATTTCTACCTTTGACTATTGTTATCCCAAGTGTATGACATTTGAGAAATAATGGATGGATATTAAATGATATTGATTATCACTTGCGAGAGCGCAATCGTTAAATCAAGTATTGTGATCAATCTTCAATTTAACCTGCTCAAATAAGCAATATTTCCATTAGCACTTTCTTGCACAATTCTTAAAGGCCAACTAGCTTTTATTAACATAACTATAACAAAATACGTCAAATTTGCTGTTTACAAGGAATTTTCCGCACCCATTTGCCCAATAGGACTTTTTTGTGTCATTTAGGCTTAGGGCGCCTTGATTAAATCATCAGAGATGATGCCTCAGGCAGAGGAGAGGTCTTTTGAAAAGATTACAGGTTTCACTGTGGCAACTGATCAATTTTTTGTTTGTTGGTTTTGCTACTTCAGTTAATGCTGAAGAGAACACCTTGAACATGACTAAAGGTGTGACAGGTATCAGTAATGAAGTCTATGACTTACACATGCTGATTTTCTATATCTGTTGCGCTATTGCTGTCGTAGTCTTCGGAGCCATGTTCTATTCCATGTACCATCATAGAAAATCAAAAGGGGCAGTGGCAGCCAACTTCCATGAAAGTACCAAAGTGGAGGTTATCTGGACGGTCATTCCTATTATCATTTTGGTTTTAATGGCGATTCCGGCAACGCGCACACTGGTGGCGATGGAAGATACTTCCCAATCCGATCTGACGGTCAAAATTACAGGTTCTCAATGGAAGTGGCATTACAGCTACTTTGGTGAAGATGTCGAATTTTTCAGCTTGTTAGCAACCAGCCAAAAAGCCATTGATGGTATAGAGGACAAAGGCGCACATTACCTTCTTGAAGTTGATAACCCTCTCGTGTTGCCAATCAATCGAAAAGTACGATTCCTCCTGACTTCCGATGATGTGATTCACTCTTGGTGGGTCCCTGATTTTGCAGTGAAAAAAGACACTATTCCTGGGTTTATTAATGAAGCATGGACACGTATTGATGAGCCTGGTGTGTATCGAGGTCAGTGTGCAGAGTTATGTGGCCGTGCCCACGGATTTATGCCAATTGTCGTTCATGCCATGGAAGAGGATAAATACGACGCTTGGTTGTTGGCGAAAAAAGCAGAGATAGAGAAAGCGAAACAAGAAGCTGCCGCCTCTTTGACCGCATCGCTGTCGCAAGAAGAATTGATGACGATAGGCGAGAAAGTGTATGTCGACCGATGTGCCGTCTGTCATCAGGTGAGTGGTGCGGGTATTCCGGGGGCATTCCCTGCAATCACTGGTAGTAAAGTCGTGAATGGTGATGTTTCGAATCACATTGATATCGTGGTCAATGGCCGATCAGGAACAGCGATGCAGGCATTTGCTAATCAGTTGTCTGACAAAGAAATTGCCGCTGTGGTGACTTACCAACGTAACGGTTTAGGAAACAGTACGGGTGATGTGGTGCAAGCATCCGATGTGAATGCATTTAAGGCATCCAAGGAGGGACCATGAAAACGTCCAAACCTGAGTCAATGAATTCTGAATCAGTAAAATCAGCACCAGCGGCTGATGCCGAGTTAGGAAGAGCAAACAGTGCGATTGCCATTGATGAACACGATGATCATGAGCATCACGAAGCGCCTTCTGGCATAGCCCGCTGGATTTATTCGACCAACCACAAAGACATCGGGACGCTTTACCTTTGGTTCAGCTTCATTATGTTCCTGACCGGTGGAGCGATGGCGATGATCATTCGAGCTGAGTTGTTCCAACCCGGTCTGCAATTGGTCGAGCCTCAGTTCTTTAACCAGATGACCACAGTTCATGGTTTAATCATGGTGTTTGGTGCTGTCATGCCAGCCTTCACTGGCTTGGCCAACTGGATGATTCCGATGATGATTGGCGCACCAGATATGGCGTTGCCAAGGATGAACAACCTCAGTTTTTGGATCTTACCTTTTGCGTTCTTAATCCTGATTGCTTCGTTATTTACCGAGGGTGGAGGCCCTGATTTCGGCTGGACATTCTATGCGCCGCTTTCTACGACTTATGGGCCTGACAGTACTGCGCTGTTTGTGTTCTCAGTTCACATTATGGGGATTAGCTCGATCATGGGCGCGATCAATGTGATTGTCACCATCGTCAATATGAGAGCGCCGGGAATGACTTGGTTCAAGATGCCTATGTTTGTTTGGACTTGGTTGATTACTGCTTTCTTGTTGATTGCCGTCATGCCTGTACTGGCGGGGGCGGTGACTATGGTTCTTACCGATAAGTACTTCGGCACATCATTCTTTGATGCCGCGGGTGGTGGTGACCCTGTTATGTTCCAGCATATCTTCTGGTTCTTCGGTCACCCGGAAGTGTACATCATGATCTTGCCATCGTTCGGTATTGTGTCGGCCATTATTCCTGCGTTCAGTGGTAAAAAGCTGTTTGGTTATCACTCGATGGTATACGCCACTTGTAGTATCGCGTTGCTGTCATTTTTGGTTTGGGCACACCATATGTTTACAACAGGGATGCCCGTGTTCGCCGAACTCTTCTTTATGTATTGCACCATGCTGATTGCGGTGCCCACTGGGGTCAAAGTGTTCAACTGGGTGGCTACGATGTGGCGGGGAGCGATGACGTTTGAGACACCGATGTTGTTCGCCATTGCTTTCATCATTCTGTTTACCATAGGTGGTTTTTCTGGTCTTATGCTGGCGATTGTTCCTGCTGACTTCCAGTATCACGATACGTATTTTGTGGTTGCGCACTTCCATTATGTGCTGGTTTCAGGAGCGGTATTCTCGATTATGGCAGCCGCTTATTATTGGTTACCTAAATGGACGGGGCATATGTATGACCACAAGTTGAGCTTGTGGCATTTCTGGTGCTCAGTAATTTCGGTAAATGTCTTATTCTTCCCGATGCATTTCCTTGGCTTAGCTGGGATGCCACGACGTATTCCTGACTATGCGATTCAGTTTGCCGACATCAATCAGATAGTGTCGATTGGTGGTTTTGCCTTTGGTTTGTCTCAGCTCATTTTCCTCTGGTTAGTGATTAAATGTATCCGTGGAGGAGAAAAAGCTGAGGCAAAACCGTGGGATCGTGCTGAAGGGTTGGAGTGGACAGTGCCAAGCCCAGCACCGCACCATACATTCTCTACCCCACCGAAAGTGGATTGAGGGATGCGCTATGGATGGACAACAGCAATCCAATAACAGATTAACCTTAAAGCTGCTGGCAGCAGTGGTGGCGATGTTTGGCTTTGGTTTTGCGCTTGTCCCGTTATATGACGTGATGTGCGAGGCTTTAGGAATCAACGGAAAAACAAATACTGAGTCTGCGCTACAGCCACAGGGTATGGTTCCTGACACATCACGTCTTATTCGAGTTGAATTTATGGCACACAGAAATCAGGGTATGCCTTGGTTGTTTGAACCTAAGCAACAGTCAATGGATGTGCATCCCGGAGAAGTGATTCAGACGGCCTACATAGCAACAAACCAGTCATCCATAGCTACTATCGGTCAAGCCGTCCCTTCGGTATCTCCGGGTATGGGCGCGTCATATTTCAACAAAATTGAATGTTTCTGCTTTAATCACCAACCACTGGAAAGCCTGGCGAAGGCCGAGATGCCTTTGATCTTCTACATTGAGCCAGATATTCCGGATTCGATTCATACATTAACGCTGTCGTATACCCTCTACGACATTACGGATAAGGTTCCACAACCCGTTGAAGTAGCACGAATGGAGCCGAGTGGCGACCTCACACAGCAAGGAGCTAAGCCATGAGTTCAAAACATCAATCATATTATGTTCCGGCTCAAAGCAGCTGGCCAATTGTCGGAGCGGTTGCGCTGTTTCTTATCGCGGTTGGCGCGGGGATCACGGTGCAGAACATGGCCGAAGGTGGAGAAGGCAGTATCTTCGGTAAGTTGATTCTTCTGGCTGGATTCCTGTTCCTGCTCTATATGTTTGCGGGCTGGTTTAGCAATGTGATTACCGAGTCGATGACGGGTAAGTATTCTGAGCAAATCTCTCGCTCTTTCAGGCAAGGGATGAGCTGGTTTATCTTCTCTGAAGTGATGTTCTTTGGCGCCTTTTTCGGAGCACTGTTTTATGCACGCATGATTTCCGTTCCTTGGTTAGGTGGGGCGAGCAATAATGCCATGACTCATGAAGTTTTGTGGCCCGCGTTTGAAGCACTTTGGCCGCTGACGACTACACCTGATGGTGGTACGACACAAGCGATGGGATGGCAGGGGATTCCGCTGTTCAACACCCTGATTCTTCTGACTTCCTCTATTACTTTACATATGGCACATACGAGTCTCGAGCAGAACAAACGTATGGCGCTTATTGTCTGGCTTGAAATTACAATTGTATTGGCGGTTTTTTTCCTTTACTACCAAGGTGTTGAATATGCACACGCTTATCAGGACCTCAATCTTACTCTCCAGTCAGGTATTTATGGCAACACCTTCTTCTTATTAACTGGGTTCCACGGCATGCATGTTTTGTTAGGAACGACGTTCCTGATTATCTTGCTTGCGCGGGTAGCGAAAGATCACTTTACTCCCAAGGACCATTTTGCGTTTCAGGCAGGCAGCTGGTATTGGCACTTTGTTGATGTGGTTTGGCTATGTCTGTTTGTTTTTGTTTATGTATTGTAAATACGCCCTTTAATAAGGGCGGACATTGGGTTCAATGAGACCAGTAATAAGAGCGGCAATTAACAATACGACGGCGAGCGCAGAGAGGAATACTCGGCGGCCAAGATAGTAGCTCATGGGTTTATCTTGGCGGGGCTCCTCATCATGATCATCTTGAGGTCCTTTGACCATTTCGAACATCGCCCTTGCGAGGTTGATGATGATAAACAGCAGTAATACTACTAATAGTGATTTGAAGATGAATACCATAAAGTCTTCCCTATCCGTTCAGATGAAGTCGTACTCGTTTTGGGTTGGTCTGCTATTAACTGTGGTTGCCTTTTCGATTTTGGTCAACTTAGGGCTGTGGCAGCTTTCTCGAGCAGATGAGAAACGTCAAATGGAGCAGTTTTTGGCTGAAAGGGAGCGTGCGTCTGCTATCGAACTTGAACAGCTGAATACTACGGATAATGTTTATCTGACAGGTACTTTAGTTAGGGTTGAGCTACGACCCATCAAGGGAAAATATTTATTGCTGGATAATCAGACATATCAAGGGGAAGTGGGCTATTTGGCTTATCAACTTATGGCATTTGGGAATAATAATACTGTGTTGTTAGAACGAGGGTTCATTCCTTCATACGGTCAGCGAGAGATATTACCCAACGTGGAGTGGATCACCACTCCATTCACTGGCAAAGCGAGAGTGTACCAGCGTTCCTTAAATCCATTAAGTGATGGGCTTTACCTTGAACCAGGTGTCCCACATCGGATTCAAAACCTTAATATTTCTGAACTTGAGCTCTACTGGGAAATTCCGATTGAGCCGTATCTACTCCAGCCACGCATGACAGGTTGGCCTTATAGTCAACCTTGGAAACCAGTTCCACTGAGTTCTGCCAAACACACAGGGTATGCAGTTCAGTGGTTTAGCATGGCGGGTGTATTAATCATATTGAGTGTTTGGTTACTCATCAGAGTATTGAAGCGAGGAGGGTAGTATGGCTAATCCAGTTATAAGGGGCAGAATTATTTTCATCGCACTGGTGGTGATGTTTGCCTTGCCGGCAGTCATTGCCAAGACATTTCTCGCCAATCATTGGTATGAGTCTGGCGTGACAAACAAAGGTCAATTGATTGAACCAAAGCAAAGTTTTGATGGGCTTGGAATCCGCAACCCTTATGCAAGCGAGCAATGGCAGTTGGGGTATTTGATTCCGCAGCAATGTGATGAATTCTGCCAGAAGCAGGTGTACTTGCTGGGTCAAAGTCATTTAGCGCTGGGTAAATATCAGAGCCGCGTTGCACCTGTGCTGCTTGTCTCTGAGCTCAGTGATACATCGGTATTGGTAAAGGGTGGGTTTGAAGCCATCAAAGTGAATCAAGCCTTCCATCAGGTTGTGTCTGACTTCGAGTACGTCATTGTCGACCCATTGGGCCAATTGGTGATGCGTTATCCCAAAGTGGAATCACAAGACGATTTGGTCCGCCAAAGCAAAGATGTACTGGCGGACTTAAGGAAGCTACTTAAGTTATCAAGAGTAGGCTAACA
The DNA here is from genome assembly GCF_022398215.1 of Vibrio sp. Isolate24. Lineage (NCBI taxonomy): Bacteria > Pseudomonadati > Pseudomonadota > Gammaproteobacteria > Vibrionales > Vibrionaceae > Vibrio > Vibrio sp. Isolate24. The sequence continues at coordinate 1,154,002 of NZ_JAKEUU010000001.1, read as the reverse complement.
GCAGGGAAGGAGTTTGGTTATGGGATTGACCAATTTAGTTCGCCTAAGTCTCGTATTGACGTTCATCGTCATCATGCTGGGTGCCTATACTCGACTGGCTGACGCTGGACTAGGATGTCCCGATTGGCCGGGATGTTATGGCCAGTTGACCGTACCTAACGATCAACAAGAAATAGCACTGGCAAAATCCTTGTATCCAGAGCTCACTGTTGAAGCGAATAAAGCTTGGCTGGAAATGATCCACCGCTATTTTGCGGGCACGCTGGGTTTATTGGTGTTTGCTATTTCATTTCGAGTGATTAAAGAGAAGTCGTTGCCTTATGGCCTGCCGATTGTTATCTCTTTAGTGGTGGTTTTTCAGGCGCTCTTGGGTATGTGGACGGTAACCATGAAGTTGATGCCACTGGTGGTGATGGGGCACCTTCTTGGAGGGTTTACACTGTTTTGTCTACTTGCGCTTCTGTATTGGCGGCTACTTGATCGCAAGTCACATATTGAAGCCGTCCCTCATGTATCTGGTTGGCTAAAGTTTCTCGCCCCTGTCACTTTGTGTTTTGTTGTTATTCAAATAGCCTTGGGCGGCTGGACGTCGTCTAACTACGCCGCCTTAATGTGTACAAGCTTACCGGTATGTGAAGGGAACTGGACAGAGCATCTGGATTTTGACCGCGCTTTTCAGTTGATACAACCCAAGCAAGAAACCTACGAGTTTGGCACGTTAGACTATGGCGCTCGCATGACGATTCATGTTACGCACCGATTTGGTGCTGTGCTGGTGGCTTTGTTGTCCATCAGTTTACTTTGTGCGTTGCTATGTACCAGAAATCCTAAGCTAACAAGTGCCGCTTTCAAAGTGGGTGTGTTGCTGATTCTACAAATCAGTTTAGGTATTGCTAATGTCTTACTTAGCTTACCTCTTGTGGTGGCGGTTGCGCATAACCTAGTTGCCGCTTTGTTGCTGCTTTCAGTCCTCCATGTCAATTATCTGCTGCGACAGAAAGTCACTGCTAATGCCCATTCCACTCGATTTTTTCGTAAGGAGAGTTCGCGATGAGTAATTCTATCAGTCACATCTCTGAACAAGACCGATCATTATGGCGAACCTACCTCACTCTGACTAAGCCGAAGGTGGTTGCTTTAATGCTGCTTACAGCGCTGGTCGGAATGTGTTTAGCGGTGCCAGGATCACTACCTGTTCAACAATCAATTCTTGGTATGTTGGGGATTGCTTTGATGGCAGGTTCTGCTGCGGCATTTAACCACCTGATTGACCGACGAATTGATGCGGTTATGGCTCGAACATACAAGCGACCTCTGCCGTCGGGTGAACTCAATGTGCGCAATGTGTTTGCGTTCGCCACTGGAATCGGGCTCGCCGGATTTGTGGTCTTGTATGTCTGGGTTAATGCGTTGACGGCTTGGCTGACTTTTGYCAGTTTGCTGGGCTATGCCGTTATCTACACCATGTACTTAAAGCGCGCTACGCCACAAAACATCGTCATTGCGGGGATTGCTGGTGCGATGCCGCCGTTACTTGGTTGGACGGCTGTCACAGGTGAAATGCATGCTAATGCCTGGTTGCTTGTGATGATTATCTTTATATGGACCCCTCCGCATTTTTGGGCATTAGCGATTCATCGCAAAGAGGATTATGCCAAAGCCGATATACCAATGCTGCCTGTCACGCACGGTGAGGAATACACAAAAACATCAATACTGCTTTACACCGTATTGTTACTTATCGTTTGCCTGTTTCCTGTATTGGTTGGGATGGCAGGAGTTTTCTACCTAGCCTCCGTAACAATACTGTCTGCGCTGTTTGTCTATCACGCTTGGAAGTTGAAATTTGGTACTGACGAGAAGCAAGCCATCAAAACATTTAAGTTCTCTATTTGGCATCTGATGTTGCTATTTTCAGCGCTACTAGCCGAGCACTATTTGATTTGAGGGAAGTTTTGATTTGAGAGAAGCACCTGTCTAGCCATTTGCTTGATGTTTTAATGAATGACGCTCAAGCCTTTTAAATAAGGTAGAAAGCGTCAGGCAAAATATCAGGTAAGTGGCGCCTACAATTAGCCAAATTTCAAAGATAAGGCCGGAGGAATTTGCCATCTCTGTGCCAACGAAAGTCATTTCTTGAATCGAAATCAGTGACACAATCGAGGTATCTTTGACTAATGAAATGGCTTGTCCGGCAAGTGCAGGAGTAATTGCGGCTAATACCTGAGGGGCGATTACCAAGCGGTACTTAGCCCAAGTGGACAGCCCTAATGCGTCTGCCGCTTCCCATTGTCCTTTTGCTATTCCAGCCAAACCTGAACGTACTATTTCAGCCACATAGGCAGAGGAAAGGATCCCGACACAAAGTACGCCAGACAGCAGGTTTTCCCATAGAGGCTTAGGCCCGAACAACATCGATTGCAACGCATTCGACTCTCCGGAGTACTCCCTCAGAATCCCTTCCAATCCGATAGCGGGAATGAGCTGATTTGAGATAAAAAAGTAGAAGATAAACACAAAGACCAGCGGGGGAATATTTCGGATTAACTGGATATGCACATTAGCCAGTGAGCGAAATACGTAAATGGAAGAATGCCTCGCCACACCAATGAGTGTTCCTAAGGTTAGTGCCAATAGCATTCCCCAAATACTGAGTCGTAATGTCGAGATCACACCCTGAATGAAGTAGGGCAACGACCCATCAGAGCGTGAAGTAAAGATTAGCGTGAATGCTTCGCTCCATCGCCAAGTGTAATTCACTCCGATAGAAGCGCGTTGGTAAAGCCAGAATCCAAACACAGCTAAAGCAAGCAATAAAACCAAATCTAGCTTATTGAAGCTTAAGCTGGGTTTTCTGTCCTGACTGGCGGTCAGTAAATTCGATTTATTCACCTAACGTCCTGCTAATCTTTATGTCTTATCAATCATCCTAGGTTTAAGAAACGTGGTTATTGACCGGTTGCAACTTGCTGCTGCCAGTCGAGCGTCGCGAACCAGTACTCGTATCTTTGCTCAAGCCAGCCATCCTCGGTACGGGCTTGTATCCACTGGTCGAAGAAGGCTTGTTTGTCGCTTTCACCAAGACGAACGGCGAAAGCCTCGTTGCCCTTAGACAGGCGCTCATTAAACGGGATAAACAGTTTGTCGGCATTCTTCACAGCTTCATGTTCAGGTTTAGGGCTAGAAGCAATCACAGCGTGAGCGTTACCATTGAGGACTTCCTGAAACGCTTGAGCATCATCGTCGAACTGAAGAATCTTAGCTTTCGGAAAAGCCTCTCGAGCGACTTGTACCGTGAAGGCGCCACGGCGTGCAGCGATTTTAACGCGTCGAGAATTGAAATCGCTCATTTCAGAAAAGCCTGAAGCCAGTTCTTTATTGGCAGCCACCTGAACACCAGAGTGTGAATAAGGAGTGGTAAATAAGACACTCTTAGAGCGTTCGGGAGTCACGCTCATGCCGCCAATAATGACATCAAATTTTTTCGCCAGAAGCGCTGGAATAATGCCATCCCAAGCGGTGGGTACAAATTCGACTTTCCAGCCAGAATCCGCGGCAAGACGTTCAGCTACATCGATTTCGAAGCCGATTAAATCCCCTTGCTTGTCGCGCATTGCCCATGGGACAAAGGTCGACATTCCGACGCGTAAGGTGCCGCGCTCGTTAATCTTATCCAAATTTGGGGTTTCACTGGCGAGCGTTGGTAGCGCTACTGCTAGCCCAAGCAAAGCGGTAATCGCTTGCTTGAAAGCTCTCAACGAACGAATCTTTTGTCCTAAGTGTTTCATTTGATTTCCTTATTATTGAGCACGCCATTGGGCGCCAAGTTTGTGTTCTAGCCAAGCGGAGATTCCCGAGAGTGACAGTGTGAGCCAAAGATATATCGCTGCCACGCTAAACCAAATTTCAAATGGCATAGCGGTTTCCGAAACAATGTTTCTTCCTTCTGTCGTCAGGTCGAATATGGCCATTACGCTGACAATTGATGAATTCTTAACCAGAGAAACCACTTCATTGGTCAAAGGCGGTAACGTTCTTTGCAGTAATTGCGGGAAGATAACGTCGTAGTAGGTAGAGAAAGGGCTGAGTCCAAGGGAGCGAGCAGCCTCAAACTGACCTTTAGGGATGCTGTTCAGGCCTCCACGAAAAATCTCAGCGGTGTAGGCACCCTGGAAAAGTGAGAGCGCCAAAATCGCAGTCGCGAATCTATCAAGGCCGATCACAGGCCCAAAGACGAAATATAAAAGGTATATCTGAACCAGAAGCGGCGTATTGCGAATCAGCTCAATATAAGTATTTGCGATGGTTCGACCTACAACAGACTGAGAAAGCTTAAGCAAAGCCGTCAGCATTCCAATCAGCAGAGTAAACAATAGGCTCCAGGCCGATATCTTGATAGTGACCCACAAGCCTTCGAGCAGTTCAGCAGGCCACCACTCACCCTCTTCATAGAAGGCGATATAGTCAGGTACTCGGTGCCATTGCCACTGGTAATCTATTGCTTTCGCACCCGAATCCAGCAGCCACCACAGCCCTAAACCTAGTATTAGGATTTGAGCGAAGGCGGACAAAACGGGCTTTAAAATTCGGCTAATCATTGGTGGCTCAGGATTTGCTCCAGAAACTGTTGTGTTCTAGGGTGTTGCGGCGCACTAAATAATTGATCAGGAGTAGCCATTTCGAGTATTTCTCCCTGATCCATAAATATCACTCTATTGGCCACCTTTCGGGCAAAGCCCATTTCATGTGTTACGCATATCATTGTCATGCCGTCTGTGGCTAAATCTGTCATGACTTCCAATACTTCTTTGATGGTCTCTGGGTCTAGAGCGGAGGTTGGCTCGTCAAACAACAAAATCTCGGGCTTCATACACAAAGAGCGTGCAATCGCGACACGCTGCTGCTGCCCGCCAGACAATTGAACGGGATATTTGTTTGCCTGCTCCGTGATGTTGACGCGATCTAGAAAGTGCATGGCTGTATCCATAGCTTGTTGTTTCGACTGCTTCAATGTGCGCATCGGTGCCAGCGTCAGGTTCTCTAATACGGTTAAGTGAGGAAAAAGATTAAAATGCTGAAAAACCATACCGACTTTTCCCGGTGAGACAGAGGACAAAGGCTGTCCGAGCACCTGAATATTGCCTTTTGAGATGGTTTCCAACCCGTTGACGGTACGAATTAAGGTCGATTTTCCAGAACCAGAGGGGCCACAAACGACTAACCTCTCCCCTTTTTGTACTGAGAGGCTAATATTCTTCAGTGCCTGAAAATGGCCGTACCACTTGCTGACGTGTGTAAAATCGATGGCGCTCATGCCGATTCTTTATATGCATTTATTTGTATTTCCACCTTAACAATATCAAAGAGATATTGCATCTCATGCGGTTCAAATAGAGCTAGAAAGCCTGATATTGCTCACTCTTTATCGTATGTAATTTAAATTTTACATACGGTGTAAAATGTAAAAATAGAAGAAATATTGCCTTTTGGTTCAAAAAGTGGTTGCAAGCATCGTTTTTGATAGATAAGTTACAGGGAAGATGAAAAACAAAATAGAGCATTTATGCACCACTAATTTTTGGTGCGGTGTTCAAGCCAAGAGAAATAGGAAGACGTAAGCAATGTTCCAGACTGATGATGTACGAATTAGCAAAGTAAAAGAATTATTACCGCCAGTAGCTGTTTTAGAGAAGTTTCCGGCGACTGAAACTGCGTCTTCAACGACTTTTCGCTCGCGTGAAGCAATCTCTAAGATTTTAAACGGCGATGATGACCGCCTGCTGGTTATCGTTGGTCCTTGTTCTATTCACGACCCTGAAGCAGCAATCGAATACGGTAAGCGTTTGAAAGTATTGCGTGATGAGCTGGGTGACCGCCTAGAAGTCGTGATGCGAGTTTACTTTGAGAAGCCACGTACTACTGTGGGTTGGAAAGGTCTGATTAACGACCCGTACCTGAACGATACGTTTAAGATCAACGACGGTCTGCGCATGGGTCGTAAGTTGCTGCTGGATCTAACTGATCTTGGCCTACCAACGGCGAGTGAATTCCTTGATATGATCACTCCGCAGTACGTTGCAGACTTAATCAGCTGGGGTGCTATCGGCGCACGTACTACTGAGTCTCAGGTACACCGTGAATTGGCTTCAGGTATCTCTTGCCCAGTCGGCTTCAAAAACGGCACTGATGGCAACATCAAAATTGCATCAGATGCAATCCGCAGTGCGAGTGCTTCTCACCACTTCTTGTCAGTCACTAAGTACGGTCACTCAGCAATCGTTGAGACTGCAGGTAACCCAGACTGCCACATCATCCTACGTGGTGGTAAAGAGCCTAACTACAGTGCTGAGCATGTTGGTGCTATTAAATCTGAACTTGAAGCGTCAGGTCTGCCTCAGAAGGTGATGATCGACTTTAGCCATGCTAACAGCTCGAAGCAGTACCAGCGCCAGATGTTGGTTTCGGAAGATGTTGCGGGTCAAATTTCTGCAGGTGAAGATGCTATTTTTGGTGTAATGATTGAGTCGCATCTTGTTGAAGGTCGTCAAGATCTTGTTGATGGTCAAGCTCCAACTTACGGTCAGTCTATCACTGATGCGTGTATTGGTTGGGAAGATACTGAAAAGGTTCTTCGTCAGTTAGCCGATGCTGTAGAAGCTCGTCGTAACAAATAACCTCTCTCTTATTTGTAAGAAAAGCTCCCAAGTCGGGAGCTTTTTTCGTTTTAGGGGTTTAATTGAACACTGTTTAATATATTATGGAAATCAAACTTATCGACCCCAATGATTCATGAAGCGAACGTCAAAGATTATCTGGACTGTCATATTATGCATGGCTTTATCCCCATGGACTCACGCGGCCCAAAGCGAGAGTGATTTGTTTATTTACACCCTGCCCAAGTACGATGACTCGCGCAATGAGATGAACCAAGACCCGATTGATGTAAAGGTCGATAGTACATCGCCTCCACCAACTTTGAAGCTAGATTATGAGGTCCCTTGCGATCTCAAGTGTGGCATCGGTCATACAGGGCTCTTCTTACTTTATATTGCAGCGGAAGGACAGAAAGATCAGCAATACCGGTATTCATTAATGAATCCAAACTACGAACCTTAATCTGACTAATTTGAACAAGGGCTCTCGGTAGAGAGCCCTTGTATATTTATTTACCAACGAAACCTACAACAACCGTGTCGCCTTCCAAACTCCGAGAGAAAACATAGGCTGAATTGTTGCCAATTTCTTTGTGTACACCTGCTCCTATTGCAGGATGGGATTGACGGAACTGGCCTAACGTTTGCCATTGCTTGAGAAGTTGTTGGCGCTCTTTACTTAGCTCCCACAGCATGTCAGAGCGAGTGCCTTGATGGAAGTCATCAGCATAGGGGCCTAAATCTCTTCCCACTTCATCACCGTAGTAAACCTGAACAGCGCCGGGGCTAAGTAATAAAGCGTTGGCGGCGTTACGCTGCATCTCAAACGAGTTGAAGCGACTGAAAAACAGTTCTGTGTCGTGTGAAGACATGTAGCTGACAGGGGTAAAATCTGGCGTTTCTTGCATTGAATCGGCGTAGTTTTGATAGGTCTCCTGCATTTGGCTCAGGCAAGCGGCACCTTTGTCGAGCTTCTTCTGCATATCAAAGTTGATTAGCGCATCGAAACCTTGGTCAGCATAAGGAGAGCGGTAAGCAGAATGACCCCAGACTTCACCCATCATCCAGAAAGGTTGTCCGATCTGATTATTATCGGCACGCCATTGATCAAGGCTCTTTGTGGCCTCGTTTTTCAACCGTTTCCACACATCTCCTTCAACGTGTTTAACGGTATCAACTCGAAAACCATCAATACCAAATCGTTTGACCCAGTCGGCTTGCCACTCGATGAGATAGTCGGATACAGTGTAGCTTTCGCGTATTTGAACGCGGGTTCCTGGATTGTTGAGTAACCATTCTGGTGGCGTTACGTGCTGCTCAGACTCGGTCAAAAAATCAGGTAAGCCGGCCAGTGTCATTGTGATGTCGCTTGAGCCGGGTTTGCTGTAGCCTGGCAGACCTGCACGAACCCAGTCTTTACCCCACCACTGATGCCAGTTAGAACTCGTATAATCAACGGAATCATTAAAGCTATGCCAGTTCTGCCCTGATTTGGGTTCCCAGTCTTGCCATTTATCGGGCATATTTTCGGTGTTAACAACGTTTATATTGTCGAACTGTAAGTCTGCCAGTGTTGAGTAACCTGAATGATTGACCACGGCGTCAAGGAAGATACGCATACCGCGTTTGTGCGCCTCTGTGACCAGCTGCTTTAGATCTTCTTCATTACCAAAGTTTTGGTCAATTTTAGTGAAATCACGAGTCCAGTAACCGTGGTAGCTATAGAATGGAAAACTGCCTTTCTCTCCACCACCGACAAAGCCGTGGACTTGCTCTACGATAGGAGAAAGCCAGATCACGTCAGTGCCAAGGCTTTGAATATAATCGAGCTTTTCGGTTAGCCCTTTAAGATCCCCTCCATGAAAGGTGCCTATCTCTTGTTTGCCATCTTTCTTTCGGCCATAGCTGTGGTCATTGGATGTATCTCCGTTGTTGAATCGATCCACCATGGCGAAATAGATATTGGCGTTTCGATAGTCGAATTGCGCGGAGGAGGCGCTGGCGTCGGCCTGTTCAAGTAGAACAAGTCCACCACTGTTCGGGGAGGGCTTTAATCTGACTTGGTCGTTTTGCACAGTAACAAGTTGATTTGAAAATGCTTCTCTTAATTGAGTACCATCAGTGAAGATGCCACCTAAAGAAAGTGTCACCTCTCCACCTTTGTATTGCTCGCAAACAACATCGGGGATAGGGCGGGTAAACTTCTTGGCTGCCACTTTCTTAGTTTCTCGAGCTATCGTGATCGTGTGTTGGCCCTCATCGTAGGCAAATGAGTAGTCACCACTGAAGCGAATTTTGACCGATAATTCAGTGTTGCTACTGCAATTGAGGCTCAGTGGTTTACGAAACTTAACTTTCTGTTCTGCTACTGATGGGCACGTACCATCGATCCCCGATATATTAACTTGATAAGTTTCTTTTTTGAGTGGCAGGACCAATGGATCCGATGCGCTTAAAGGGAAATCCCGACTTGTGGTGGTGGTTGAAATGGTGAGAGTCGGCGCGGCTATACTTGCTGAACTGATTAGGGCAGTCAGCACAGCAAGAGATACATGTGTTTGCTTCACGTTCATTCCTTGATTGTTTTTTAAACAAGGTTAAACCGATTACTTTAAGCTGACATCATTCCCCTAATCTACGCCCCTAAATTTGCTCAAAATCACAGCAGTCATCCTTTATGTTATACGAATGACAGTTTCAGCGTTGTGCCTTTATCTGGAGGTTTAAAAATTGCACCATGGCAGATTCATCCAGGTAGCCATCGGCTTTCTTGTGACCTCGTAGATATTGATAGCCTGCAATGACATGGCGGTGTTGTTCGTGGTCTTTTGGCTCAAAGCCATGGACGTGTCGATAGGCCATTATATAGGCGTCCATGTCGACCACTTCAGCTTGTCTATATAGATACCCGCAGCCAGTAGCCAGCCATTCAAGTGAACAGTTGGCTTTCATGGCTATCTGATTAGCTTTCGACAAACTCGGTTCACTCCCGTTGAGGTATTTGCGAATCAGGGCTTCTGAAAGTTCTACTCGGCGAGCAAAACCAGAAACCGACTCCTCACCAATCAATTGTTTTAGCCGTTCGGAGAAACTCAATTTTTCGTACTCTGGTTCGAATTTGTTGTCAGTATACGTTGAGCATTGAATTAAACAAGAATACTGTAAAGGCAGTTTTTATTAGGAGGTAAGTGATGGTGTTTAAAGTCACAATTGCGCCGCAAGGCCCAGAGTTTTCTCAACTGGTTCAGGGTTACTGGCGCCTTGCTGAATGGGGTATGACGCCTCAGCAAAGATTGTCGTTTCTCAAGCAGCATATTGAGCTAGGTGTTACAACAGTCGACCATGCTGATATCTACGGCAATTATGAATGTGAAGCGCTGTTTGGTGAAGCGTTAAAGTTGGATCCTGCCGTCCGTGATGAGATAGAGATCGTTACTAAGTGCGATATTAAGACCTGTAATGACAAATTTCCTCAGCGCAAGGTGAACCACTATGACACCAGTGCGGGGCATATTTATGAATCTGTGAACAATTCGCTTGCACGTCTGAACATCGAGCAAATTGATGTCTTGCTTATCCATAGACCTGATGTACTGATGGATGCGGATGAAGTGGCTGATGCGTTTAATGAATTACACAAAGTGGGCAAAGTGAAGCACTTTGGCGTGTCTAACTTCACGCCAAGTCAGTTTGATCTTCTACAATCTCGTGTGGCCAAACCGCTGGTTACTAACCAGGTTGAAATCAATCCATTGAATTTTGAAGTTGCCCATGATGGTACGTTAGATCAGCTTCAAATGAAGCGCGTGCGACCAATGGCGTGGTCTTGTTTAGGTGGAGGAAGCATCTTTACAGGTGCAACCGAGCAGGCACAACGTGTGCGTGATGAGCTAGAAGCAATTCGATGTGAAGTAGGTGCGCAGAGTATTGATCAAGTCATCTACGCATGGGTAAATAGACTGCCATCACGACCTCTGCCTATAATTGGTTCAGGAAAAATTGAACGCGTGAAAAGCGCAGTTGAAGCGATAGACATTGAAATTACTCGTGAGCAATGGTATCGCGTCTGGGTAGCCTCTAAAGGTCATGGTGTGCCATAGACTGCGATTTTACATGAGAAAGTGTCGACTTAGCTGTCATGTAATCAATTAAGAACATCGAGAGCTGAGTGTCCGCTTCTTAAAGGCCTGACAAATCCGATATTAGGAAACTAATATCGGATTTTTATATTTCTTATCAGTCTATTCGTCACTACTTTTCACTTACGAAACATTTTTCATGGCCTTGACTCACTAATAACCTAAGTTTTTAGTGGTTATTCTCACATGTGAGATTGGTGTTTTAACTAATGAGTTAACTGTTTAATATCATGATCTTAGTTAATGCAACGAAGTCAATTAACCTGTCTATACTTACTCTAATAACGAGCAACGGTCATATTATGGAAATAAGCACTGGAATCACGTACAAATTTTGATATTTTTGTCGCCAATACGCTTGTTGAATATTATTAAAATTCTTAATTGTTGTTGACTTGCTTAGTCAGATTGAGGGGATAAGTATGGAAGTCGAAATTGTACGCCAGGCTCGCATCGTTGAAGAGGTAAGTGGTGATGTTATTGCCGTGAAGCCAGATGGTGCTGCGAGAAAAGTCATTCAAGGCGAGACTATCCAGTCGAATGAAATTATGATCACCGCTCGTAATGCCTCCGTGGTGTTGAGTGCTAGTGGCATTCCTTCAATTGTTGACGAAAATAGCATTTCCTTAGAATTAGAGAATGTAGATGGAAACGCTTGGCATTCTGCGCAAGTTAACGGTGACATTGGATTTGATTTTACCCAGATTGGCGACGGTGCTTTAAGTGAAGATGACATCGCAGCGATCCAAGGCGCCATTTTAGAAGGTGCTGACCCGACTCAAATTCTAGAAGCAACTGCTGCCGGCGCAGGTGGTGCTGGTTCTGCTAATGGCGGCTTTGTGACCATCGAATACAATGGCACCGAAGTGTTAGCAAGCACTTTCTTCGAAACATCAGCGCAAGCACAAGACGATGCAGAAGAGACAGAAGATGAGCTAAGAACGTTAGTATTTGCTGCTGGTGGTGAAAGCATTTCAGAAACGCTTGTTGAGGGCTCTCTATCAGCAGGTACTTACCCCCAGTCAGAAACAGCAACCGTCACCGTCTTTGCTGGTGACCTTCCTTTAGATGCCGATAGTTTTGTCCCTGAACCTGCTTCACTCGCTAGCTTATTGGCCGAACTCAATTCTGATATCACATCTTCAGGCGAAGCCGTTACGTTTACTTATGATTCGGCCGAAAACGCTATTATCGGTGTCAACGCTCAAGGTGAAGTGTTGCGTATTGATATTGATACGACTCTGGTCGGCAAAGATGTCAGCCTTGAGCTGACCACAACAGTAAGCCAGCCTATTGATCATGTAGATTCTGTTGGTGGTGGACAAGTTGCAATCAGCGATGATCAGATTTCAGTCAGCTTTGATATCACAGGTGCTGATTCAGGTGGTAACGCTATTCGAGCTCCTATCGATGCTCAGGTTTCAATTGGCGATGGCGTTAATCCAACACCTAAAGCGACGAATGTTCAGAACGTCGAATCTGATTCAACGTTAATCCAAGGCGAATTAGTTGAAATTGGCAGTGATGCACTGGCCTCAGTAACGTTTGACAGTTCTGCACTTCAGCAGTTTGATGGCTTACTCAGTGACAATCAATCTACAACGGCAACGCTGTCAGATGACGGGACAACAATAACATTAACGGCTGATGGTTCAGGAGATACTGTACTTACGGTTAGCGTTGATACGCAGGGGCAGTATGAGTACCAGCAGTTTAAGCCTTTGGAACACAATGGCTCTGATACGATTTCTCTTTCGCTGCCTACCACTATCGTAGATTACGACCAGGATACGGTAACCAATGACCTTAATATTGAGATTACTGACGGCGACAACCCTGTTATTACTAATGTTGATGGGTTGAGTCTTGATGAATCAGGTGTTGCTGGTGGTTCGCAAGTGGGGACTGCTGTGGTTTCGGGTAGTGGTTCTATTACAGCCACCCCAGGCAGTGATATCATCGATCACTTTGAGCTGGAACCAAGCGAATTTAATACTGACGGCTCACTGACTTCACAGGGGCAGCAGATTACCCTTGAGCTAACGGATAATGAGAACGGTGTTCGAACGTATGAAGGTGTGATTGAGCTCAACGGCAGCCGTGTCACAGTGTTCGAAATTAAGGTGGATTCACCTGCGCAAGGTGATTATGAGTTCACGTTGTTTGAACAGCTTGATCATTTAGGTGTGAACGATGAGTCATTGACGATTGAGCTCCCAGTTTACGCGGTTGATGCGGATGGTGACCGTTCTGAATTAGCGGGCGGTACGGGTTCCGAGGAAGCAGGCAAGATTCTCATCCAAGTGAAAGACGATGCACCGACGATTAGTGGTGCTGACGCTTTGTCTCTTGACGAAGATGATCTCGCTTCAGGTTCCTCACCAGACGCGGCTTCTTTGACGGCAAACGGTCAGTTTACTGTAACTGAAGGTGCAGATACGGTAGTTGAATACCGACTCGATACGAACTCTAATCCAGTAGCGGGTTTGAAGTCCGATGGCTTGGCGGTATCACTGAGTGAAACCTATGACAGCGCAACTAATACCTATACCTATACCGCTTCAACGTCTGCTCAGGATGTATTTGTCCTGACGATAAAAGGAGATGGCACCTACTCATTTGAGTTGAAAGGACCGATTGATCATGCTGAGAATGCTGATGATCAAGCATTGAATTTCTCGGTTATTGCCAAAGATAATGATGGTGATACTACTGCCCAAAATATTTCTGTCAATATTGTCGATGACGCTCCTTCGATAAGCCATGCTGAGGCGTTAATCCTCAATGAGAATGACTTAGCCAGTGGCACTAGCCCAGACGCAACACGTGTTAGCCAAGACGGAGACTTCACCACGCTTGAAGGGGCGGATAAGGTAGTGAGCTACAAGCTTGACCTGACCACCAACCCGATTGATGGCCTGACTTCTCAGGGCAAAGCGGTGACGCTCTCTGAATCCATCGATGCCGATGGGGTGGCGACCTACACGGCTTCCAGTGTGGATGGCGACGTGTTTGTACTGACGCTGCGCCCTGATGGCAGCTACACCTTTGAGCTGAAAGGTCCGATTGACCATGACGCTAACAGTGATAGTGAACGTCTTGATTTCACGGTGGTGGCGACCGACACCGATGGCGACACTGACCGCATTACCCTGCCGGTGACGATTGGCGATGATAGCCCGAACATCGCCTCGGCGGAGGCGTTAATCCTCAATGAGAATGACTTAGCCAGTGGCACTAGCCCGGACACGACACGCGTGAGCCAAGACGGAGACTTCACCACGCTTGAAGGGGCGGATAAGGTAGTGAGCTACCAGCTTGACCTGACCAGCAACCCGATTGATGGCCTGACGTCTCAGGGCAAAGCGGTGACGCTCTCTGAATCCATCGATGCCGATGGTGTGGCGACCTACACGGCTTCCAGCACTGATGGCGACGTGTTTGTACTGACGTTGCGCCCTGATGGCAGTTACACCTTTGAGCTGAAGGGTCCGATTGATCATGACGCTAACAGCGACAGTGAACGCTTTGATTTCACGGTGGTGGCGACCGACACCGATGGCGACACTGACCGCATTACCCTGCCGGTGACGATTGGCGATGATAGCCCGAACATCGCATCGGCTGAGGCGTTAATCCTCAATGAGAATGACTTAGCCAGTGGCACTAGCCCGGACGCGACACGCGTGAGCCAAGACGGAGACTTCACCACGCTTGAAGGTGCGGATAAGGTCGTGAGCTACCAGCTTGACATGACCAGCAACCCGATTGATGGCCTGACTTCTCAGGGCAAAGCGGTGACGCTCTCTGAGTCCATCGATGCGAATGGTGTGGCGACGTACACGGCTTCCAGCACTGATGGCGACGTGTTTGTACTGACGCTGCGCCCTGATGGTAGCTACACCTTTGAGCTGAAAGGTCCGATTGACCATGGCGCCAACAGCGACAGTGAACGCCTTGATTTCACGGTGGTGGTGACTGACACCGATGGTGACACTGACCGCATTACGCTGCCTGTGACGATTGGCGACGATAGCCCGAACATCGCATCGGCTGAGGCGTTAATCCTCAATGAGAATGACTTAGCCAGTGGCACTAGCCCGGACGCGACACGCGTGAGCCAAGACGGAGACTTCACCACGCTTGAAGGGGCGGATAAGGTCGTGAGCTACCAGCTTGATCTGACCAGCAACCCGATTGATGGCCTGACTTCTCAGGGCAAAGCGGTGACGCTCTCTGAGTCCATCGATGCCGATGGTGTGGCGACGTACACGGCTTCCAGCGTGGATGGCGATGTGTTTGTACTGACGTTACGTCCTGATGGCAGTTACACCTTTGAGCTAAAAGGTCCGGTTGACCATGACGCTAACAGCGACAGTGAGCGCCTTGATTTCACCGTGGTGGCGACCGACACCGATGGTGACACTGACCGTATTACGCTGCCTGTGACGATTGGTGACGATAGCCCGAACATCGCCTCGGCCGAGGCGTTAATCCTCAATGAGAATGACTTAGCCAGTGGCACCAGCCCAGACGCGACACGCGTGAGCCAAGACGGAGATTTCACCACGCTTGAAGGGGCGGATAAGGTCGTGAGCTACCAGCTTGATCTGACCACTAACCCGATTGATGGCCTGACGTCTCAGGGCAAAGCGGTGACGCTCTCTGAGTCCATCGATGCTGATGGTGTGGCGACGTACACGGCTTCCAGCGTGGATGGCGATGTGTTTGTACTGACGTTACGTCCTGATGCCAGTTACACCTTTGAGCTAAAAGGTCCGGTTGACCATGACGCTAACAGCGACAGTGAGCGCCTTGATTTCACCGTGGTGGCGACCGACACCGATGGTGACACTGACCGTATTACGCTGCCTGTGACGATTGGCGACGATAGCCCGAACATCGCATCGGCTGAGGCGTTAATCCTCAATGAGAATGACTTAGCCAGTGGCACCAGCCCGGACGCGACACGCGTGAGCAAAGACGGGGATTTCACCACGCTTGAAGGGGCGGATAAGGTCGTGAGCTACCAGCTTGACCTGACCACCAACCCGATTGATGGCCTGACGTCTCAGGGCAAAGCGGTGACGCTCTCTGAGTCCATCGATGCCGATGGTGTGGCGACCTACACAGCTTCCAGCACTGATGGTGACGTGTTTGTGCTGACGTTACGTCCTGATGGCAGCTACACCTTTGAGCTAAAAGGTCCGGTTGACCATGACGCTAACAGTGATAGTGAGCGCCTTGATTTCACCGTGGTGGCGACCGACACCGATGGTGACACTGACCGCATTACGCTGCCTGTGACGATTGGTGACGATAGCCCGAATATCGCATCGGCAGAGGCGTTAATCCTCAATGAGAATGACTTAGCCAGTGGCACCAGCCCAGACGCGACACGCGTGAGCAAAGATGGAGACTTCACCACGCTTGAAGGGGCGGATAAGGTCGTGAGCTACGAGCTTGACCTGACCACTAACCCGATTGATGGTCTGACGTCTCAGGGCAAAGCGGTGACGCTCTCTGAGTCCATCGATGCTGATGGTGTGGCGACGTACACGGCTTCAAGCACTGATGGCGATGTGTTTGTACTGACGTTGCGTCCTGATGGCAGCTACACCTTTGAGCTGAAAGGTCCGATTGACCATGACGCTAACAGCGACAGTGAACGCCTTGATTTCACAGTGGTGGCGACCGATACCGATGGCGACACTGACCGCATTACCCTGCCAGTTACGATTAGTGATGACAGCCCGACAATTCGCTCTATTGACCCATCCAGCACGTTTGTCGTTGATGAAGATGACACGGCAGCAGGCTCTGATTCGTCTGGTGCAGTCGCCGTTGCGACAGGTAGTTTTGCCACCTCACAAGGGGCTGATGGTGTTGTTGCCTATGAGTTGGTGAATATAGCTGATACACAAAATGGTCTAACGTCTAATGGGCAAGCCGTTACGATTTCTGAGGTGAATGGCATTGCCGGCGCGACCACTTATCAAGGTATGGCTGGCGGTCAAGTGATCTTCACTTTAGTGCTGTCTGACAACGGTGATTATACTTACACCCAATTCAAAGCTTTGGACCATGCACAAAACAGCGATACGTTGACCATTCCGTTTGATGTGGTTGCGATCGATAAAGACAACGACACCTCACCTGCTGTCCGCCTGCCAATTGAAGTCATTGATGATCAACCTGTACTAACGGGGACGACAGGGGAAACATCTGTCGACGAAGATGACCTAGCGGGTATCGGCTCGGATCGCTCAGAAGACACCACGATTAATGGTAACTTCGTTATTGCTGAAGGCGCTGACAGTGTCGTGGAATATGAGTTAACTAACGCAGATGATACGTTAGATGGATTGTCTGCTGACGGCGAAGCGCTTGAGTGGGCTGCTGTCCAAACCAGTGGTACGACGTTCACTTATACAGCAATGACTGAAAATGGTCATGAGCCAGTATTTAGAATTGTTTTTGATACATCAGACAACAGCTATCAATTTGAATTACTTAAACCTCTTGATCATCCAGACGGTGCGGGTGAAAACAGCGTCCAAATAGACTTTACAATCAAAGCGACAGATTTTGATGGAGATGAGTCCGCTGAGATTACTCTACCTGTTACCGTCGTCGATGATGTTCCATTGTTGACTGACCACTCGATTTCTAGAGTTGAAGGCAGTGGTTTCAAGAGAGTGAATATGTTTGAAGCCTCCACTGATAAAGGGGCTGATGACGCTGCTATTACGATGATTGAAGGGACTACAGATGGTACTTCGGTGATTAAATTTGGCGGTGAAAATGGTACCTATGTCGATAGTGTCGATATTCAGTCTGGCAATCAAACGATCAAAGTTTACGAAGAATACGATACTGGTAGCGGAACAAGAGATATCCGCGAACTGGGTGAGTTGAGAGTCAACTCTAATGGTGACATCCGTTTCAAAGCGTACGATAACCTAGAACATGACGGTGATACGTTTGATTTTAGTATTGACGTGACTGCGACGGATGGAGACAAAGATATCTCAACGGCGCAATTGGATCTGACCATCGTCGATAGGAAAGCGTCAGCAATCGCTCTCAAAGTGACGACTTTCGAAGAGTCGGGTCGTGATCCGTCGATTGACTACGATCCAAATAATCCAAATACCCTTGATACTGCTAACGTTCAGGATAACCAGAGCGGTATTACGGGTCTTGACTCCCCAACACAGATTTTGCTTCAAGCGAATTTGTATGATGCGGATAACAACGAATCTATCGGTGGCATGACGATCAAGGCGGGAGATCACCACGGTACTTTCTACTACTTTGATGGCAGCCAATACGTCGAACTTGAGCCAAACAATGGAGGTAAAATCTACATTGATGGCTCTTTGATTGATCAGACATCGAGTGTGAACAGTGATGGCGATCAAATCACCACGATCACTAACCTGTATTTTGTACCGGACAGAAACTACTCGACCGATGAATCAGGTATCCAGATCAAGTACCAGCTTGAAATTGACAACGATGGTACGTTGGATCATAAGCTGAATTCGAGCTTCAGAATTGAAGTGGAAAGTGTTGCCGATATTGCCACCTGGGATGATGCTAATAGCACTTACGAGTACACGTTAACAGAAGATGGCGCTCATCAGACGCTCAACTTGAGTGCAGTGACACAAGATACCAGCAATCCAGAGACGATTACGTACCGTCTTGAGGTGACTCAAGGTCAAGGCGAGTTTGAGTTACTGGATGCGTCAGGAAACCTTATTTCAGAGTCTTCGTCAGGTGTGTATCTGATAAGCTCTGATGACATCAACAGTGTTCAGTTAAATCCGAGGGATAACTTCTCTGGTGCGATTAAGTTTGACGCGAAAGCATTAACTGAAGAAGACTCCAATGCTGTCTCGGGTAAAGAAATCGCAGAATCTGTGGTGCAAGAGCTGGTATTTAATGTTACACCGCAAGCCGATGAAAGTAGTTTCTCCGTTAATCGTATTGCCATTTTTGAGGATAATGCAGCGAGTCAAAATACGGTCGATCCTGACACGGATCATGAGCCGTTGACACTCGACAAAGTCATTACGCTCAACTCGACTGCCGATATTGATACTCCGGGAGATACGTCTGAAGTACTCTACGTTCGTCTGTCTGATTTTACTGACGAAAATGGTCAGCCGCTGGCTGGCTTTGAAGTGCGTTGGGTGAGTTCCGGTGATCCGCTACCATTGATTACTGATGGTAGTGGTAGCTACTATGAGATTGCACAATCTGACTTAGACAAGGTCGAGATTCAGCCACCGCTGCATTCCAACGAGGACTTCACCTTTGAGGCAACGGGTGTGGTGAAAGATACCGCAACACTTGGTGATGGCTCTCAGGTCACCGATGTGACTGAAATGAGTGCTGGTAAAACAGTCCATGTATCTGTCAAAGGTGTTGCTGATATTCCTTATCTTCCCGATGTTCCTGATGTGCCTGACACAGGTGCTGAACTTGATACTTGGTACAGCTATACAGACGGCAATGGTAATGCAGGTGCTCAGGTTGTTATTAACGAAAACTCAAGTATTGAGTTGAGTTTTGCTGTCTTATCGGGTGAAGAAAAAGATGGTGTCAATGATAACTCTGAATCGATCACTGTGCTGCTTTCAGATATCCCCGATGGCGTGCAATTGTACGACAGCAATGGCGGTGTTATTGATTTGGTATACGCAGGTAGTGACGCTAACGGTCCTATTTATCAGGCCAATATTACTCAAGAGCAATACAGTTCAGGTATTACGGTTGAACCGCCAAAACATTCGACCGAAGACATCAATATCACGACGAAAGTTATCGTTACGGAGAACGATGGCCACATCAGAGAAGTGGATGGCAGCATTCTGGTTAAAGTTGTGCCTGTGATTGATGCTGGTGGGAGTGATGATGCTTACAGCAGGACTTCTACAGGTAACGAAGACAGCTTTATCGTCGTCCCTTGGAATCTGCAAAATGCAGAGAATCCTGACAGAGCACCAGATACCAATGATCGTGATTATGAGTTCGTCTCATCCATTACTATTTCAGGTTTCCCTGAAGATGTTGAGATTACGATTGATGGCGTTCCAGTAGCTAACTACACAGGCGGCACCGCGATGTATGATGACGTCAGCAATACGTTGACGATCACAGGACTGGATGAAAACTCCAGCCAACCTGTCGTTCGGGTTAAGCCGCCAGAAGACTCTAGCGTTGATATGGACTTACAGACCAAATTGATTGTCGAAGAGCATGATGCTGATAATAATGGCGACAGTGTTGCCACGAAAGAAGTGACTGGTTCACTCACCGTTGTTGTTAGGCCAATTGTTGAGAGTGATGGTGATCTTCAGGTCAAATCGAATAATGCTGTTGTGACCACGATTGACGATACAGATAATGATGGCCGCATAGACTTCACTATCAACGATCAGAATGGTGATGCGAATGTTATTGCCTTTGAAGACTTTGATCCGAGCTCGGACGAACTAGTCAAAGAAGTGGTGGTGCGTTTTGTCGGCATTTCAGGCGATGATTTGGATCAGCTGTTTGTTACAGGCGCGGTGAATAATGGTGACGGCTCTTGGACAGTCACTGACGAAGAAAACTTCAGTATCGTTGCGCCTGATGGCCTTAATTACACCGATAGTAATGGATTACCGAGCAGTACCTTGACCGTTGAGTTTGTCGCTCAGGTTTACGATAAGGGTGATGAAAACGAAAGTGGTTCGGTTAGTGAAAAATCAACTACGATAGATTTGACTTTCCCAAGTAGTGTTGTTGGCCAAAACAGTGAAGCAGCTGTGATTGAGCAAATAACAACTCCAGACGCCATTATCACGGGAGTCGAAGACAACTACATTGACCTTAGTAGTCAAATAAGCAATGTTGTCCAAATTGGTGTCGATGGTAGCAATGTGAGCACTGCTGATAGTGTGGCGGACCAGTTCACTATCGTGATTGACCCAAGCGACATTCCGGCAGAAGTAAGTGGTCTTAAGGTCATCGGGGCTGAGTACGACTTTGCTAATAACCTTTATCTGTTTGAAGCAACCATCAACCCTGACGGCAGTATTTCTATTCCTGATGGCCTAAAATTAGAACTGCCTGAAGATTATGCAGGTGACTTCAATCTGCCGATTACCTTTGTCACCACGGATAAAGCATCAGGTGATGAGAATCGCGTCGAACTAAATATCCCTGTCGCTGTGACACCGGTAGCTGATATAGCGCCGGGAGCGGGCGAGCAGGGTCAGCCTCTCGACAGCGATGTCACTCCTGAAATAAGCTTGAGTGCGACTTCAGTGGAAAAAGGCACGGGTACTCAGTTGGACGCTAATGCACTGGAAGATAATCTTATCAAGTTAGATCTTGATATTGATTTGGCAGATGTTCGCAACGATAGTCACCAAGGCCAAGAAACGCTGACGAGAGTTGAAATCACGTTACCTGATTCTAGCTTGGGTTATTTTGCTGATGTAAATGGTGACCCGATTCAGCCAGACAGCAGTGTGTTTGTCGTTGATTCTAACGATCCTGCGGTCATTCAGGCGGCATTGGATGGTTTGTACTTTGTGCCTAAAGAAAATTATCCGACGGACAGCAGTGGTAATTCAATCTCCTTTACTGTGAAAGGTACGGTGGTCGACCAAACCACTTTTGATACCACAGGTACGACGCAAGTTTCCAATACGAGTAGTGAGCGCACCTTCACGCAGAACGTGGACATTGATATCACGCCGGTCCTAGATCCTGTCACTATGCCAACCGCAGCGGACAATATCGTTGTGGTTGGCGATGAAGATACCGACATTTCGCTCACTTCAGGTGGTTCTGGATTGTCGATCGCCTTGAATGACACGGATGGCTCAGAGCAATTCCTTTCAGCCAAGTTAACGGGTGTGCCTGATGACTTTATAGTAACCAGTACTTCGTCTGACTTTGTAGTGAAGAACAGTGGTGGTGGTGAATGGGTTATTCAATTGACTGACCCGAGCGTTACAGAAATTGATCTGTCAGCGATTGCGATTCGCCCAGCAGAGCACTTCAGTGGCACCGCCGATATTGGCATTACCGTGTTTACTCAAGAGCAACTGTTACAAGAGCCGACTGCACATCAAGGGCAATTCAGCATTGATGTTACCCCTGTTGGCGATGTGGTAGATATTGACCCAACAAGCCGTGTGACTGGTAATGAAGGTGAGAACATCGACATTGCTATCAACGCGAGTATCGTTGATAAAACCGATCTGTTGCCGGGTGATTCTGCTCAGGATCAGCCAGAGACATTGTTGATTACTGTTGAGCAAGTACCGGACGGTGCGACGATTTACTATCCTGATGGTGTGACACCTGCTACCAATTTAGGTAATGGTAAATGGGAGCTACGTGTCGATGCTCAGGAAGTCGACAAGATTGTGTTTAATTCCGGGGATCACAACAAAGGAACTTGGAATCAAGATAGCCTGAAAATTACCGTCCAGTCGGTGGATAAAGATGCAGATGGCGATGAATATCTTGGCCCGACAACGAATCAGGTCTTTGATGTCGCCGTTGATGTTGAAGCGGTGAATGACCGTCCAGAGTTCAACAATATTGCTGATACCCAGACCGCAGAAGATACGGTAGTGGCGATTAAAGGCTTCACGGTGTCTGATGTGGATTCTAGCCTTGATGAGCCTGATGCAGTATACACCTTGACTTTAAATGTGGACAGCGGCGAGCTATTCCAAGACACCACGATAGCAGCTAACAATGGGCTGACCGTTTTGGTGGATACATCAGGTCAGACTGTGACGATTACGGGTAAAGTTGCTGACATCAATACGGCTCTTGCTCAAGACCTTGTCACATTCAAGCCGGATGAAAACAGCAATGATTTGATCGACACTGATGGCGTTAAAGTGACGGCCCACATCGACGATCAAGGTAACGTGGGTACGGTGGACGCTTCTAATCCAGATACCTCAAACACCAACGAAACGTCATTTGTGATTCATGTCTCTGAAGTAAATGATGAGCCTCAAGCTGGTGATCTTGACCTAGGGGATATTCTTGAAGAAGGCAGTATTCAGATTACCGCTGCGCAACTGATTGCCGCTAGCAACGACATTGATGGTGATGATTTGGTGGTTAAGTCCATCTCTGTCCCTGCAGAGCAAGGTACACTGACTCTTAACCCTGATGGTGTTTCTTGGACGTTTACGGCAGCAGATAATTTCAATGGTGATGTGTCCATCAGCTATACCATAGAGGACAATGGTACAACGAACGGGGTCAATGACTTCCTTCAAGATACAGGTACGGTTTCATTGTCTGTGATAGGGGTAAATGATAAGCCTGAGATTGATGTGGACGACATTACGACCATCATCAATGAGTCTTCGGGTCAGTTGATCAGTGGAATCTCCGTTAGTGATGCAGACTATGTCGACGCATTTGCTGATGATGCTATGACAGTCACGCTCACGGTCGATTTTGGACAGCTGAATGTAACCATACCTACGGGTTCTTCAATCACAGCAACTCCGTCGTCGGGCAGTTCAATTACATTGACGGGAACCATTGGAGAACTGAATGCATTGCTGGATTCTCCATCTGCTGGCACTGGAGTAACCTTTGATGCGACGCACGCGCCATCTGACAGTGTGATGCTTACCATTACTGCGACGGATTCGGGTAACCCTTCAGGTATGGTGATGTCTGAGACAACGCAAAAACCGATCACGATTACGCCTGTTGCCAACGCGCCAACTCTATCGATTGCGCCAGATAACAATTATGTGAAGAATATTAATGCCAGCCTAACAGCAAGCAACAACGGCATCGCTCTACTGGGGATCGTTGCGGCACTCACGGATGTGCATGAAGTTCTATCTATGGAGTTGTCGGGGCTTCCTGCTGGATCAACGGTGGAAACATCGTCAGGAACACTGGTTCCAGTGGACGGTAAAGTTGTCGTGCCAGCAGATGATATTGATAGCGTCTCTATTGTTGGTGCTCAAGAAGGGTCACATACCATTCAATTGACTGCGGTGTCGACTGAAACGGATAGCTCTTCGGCTGAATCAGCACCTATTGATATCAACCTTAACGTGACCAATGATGTCTCCGATATTGATGTTTCTTCCTCTAGCCAAGATAACCAGCTATTGGGAAGTGACGAAGGTATCGAGTTGCAGACCGGTTCCGGTGACGATCGAATCGAAGGAGGCACTGGCAATGATACTTTGATTGGTGGTGCTGGCGATGACACCTTACTGGGTGGTGCTGGTGACGACATTCTTGATGGTGGTTTAGGTTCAGACATCCTGATAGGCGGTACTGGTGAAGATATCTTTATTTGGCATGAAATTGATGATGGTACGACGGACACTATTACCGATTTCAGTATCGCTGAAGGAGATCAGATTGACCTGCGTGAAGTGTTACCTGAACTGAAACAAGCTAATGTGGATATGGATACTTTATTGTCCCATTTGGATGCTAAGTTAGTTGATGGAGATGATATTGAACTTAAAGTGCACCCTGATGGCAATGGAAATGGCGAGCAAACCATTCTGGTCGAGGATTTAGGTCAACAAATTGACTTCAACAGCATGGATTCATCGCAAATTATATCGACCTTGCTTGAGCAGCATATTATCGTCCACGATCAGTAATTCTGGATAGAAAAGCGCCCTCAACCTCGTTCAGGCTAGGTTGAGGGCGCTTTGTTTTATTTCATACTCTTAGCCTATAATAACCTGACCTAGCACGTATCCTAGGCAGCATGCACCAATCACACCTATCAAGCCGACCGACATAAATGAGTGGTTGAAATACCACTTACCGATTTTGGTTGTACCGGAAGTATCAAAGTTCACCGTGGCAATATCTGAAGGGTAATTCGGGATGAAGAAATAGCCGTAAACGGCAGGCATCAAACCAATCAATAGGGCAGGATCTAAGCCGAGCCCCAGACCAACAGGGAGCATCATACGAGCTGTTGCTGCTTGCGAATTGACCACAACAGAGACGATGAATAAAGCCAAGGCGAAAGTCCAAGGGTAGTTTGTCACCATTTCAACGATACCAGAGCGAAACTGCGGCATGGCATATTGAAAATAAGTGTCGGACATCCATGCAATACCAAAGATGGCAATCGCTGCGACCATACCTGACTTAAATACCACGCCGTTGGGAACATCGCGGGGGTCAGTTTTGGTCGCCAATAAGATCACACCACCGAAACACAACATCATCATTTGAATGATGACCGACATCTTAATCGGCTTATCCCCTTCAACGACGGTGCGAATTTCCGGCACCATCGCGATGATCACAATAGTGATAATCGAGGCAAGGAAAATGAGTACTGCATTACGCGCGGATGCCGGTAAGACTTCGTCGAGAGAAGTTGCAGTGGTACTTTCGATACGTTTTTTCCACTCAGGATCTTTGAGCCTCGCTTGATACTCAGGATCTTCGCTTAACTCTTTACCACGTTTAAGACTGTATAGAGACATCAAAAGCGTGCCAAATAGCGTTGCGGGTACCGTAACCATCAGGATTGAAACTAAAGTGATATCGTGTTGAATATCGGCAAGCTGAGCGAGGTAATAGACTACTGCAGCAGATATTGGTGACGCAGTGATCGCTATCTGTGAAGCGACTGAAGAGGCTGCCATTGGCCGTTCAGGACGAATACCATTTTTCAGTGCTACATCGCCGATAATAGGCATGATGGAATACACAGCATGACCTGTCCCCAAAAGAAACGTCATGGAATAAGTGACGAATGGAGCAATGAGTGTGACGCGTTTAGGATTCTTGCGCAGAAGCCGCTCAGCCACTTGCAACATATATTTCAGTCCTCCAGCCGCTTCTAAGATAGATGCACAAGTGACAACGGCGAGAATGATCAGCATGACGGTGACTGGCGGTGATGTCGGTGGCATCTTAAATATGAAGACTTCAATCACCAAACCAATTCCTGAAACGACACCTAAACCGATACCGCCGTAGCGAGAACCGATATAGAGCATAAGTAACAGGAAAAGAAACTCAAAATACAACATAGAGCAATTCCTTAAATATATTGTGGATAAAGACATTGTCAGAAGCTAACGAATAAATTTCTTCGTTGGTTGTCACACAATACGGATGAGTAAAAATGGAAAGTGCTTTCTAAGATACTGCTCACAGAGATATCAATACAACTTACTGACTCTTAACAATAGTTTCACACTATTGGAACCTAAATGGGCGGTGGGTTTAGGATGTTTATCTTTTAAACGGAAGGCGTAGGTTTACCAGCTTGCAGTCATTCAATGTGCAATGACTTTCAATGGTTGTTTGAATAATTACTCAAACTTTATTCGGCAAATTATTTTATATACTCAAAATTGAGACAACTTCGCCAACACCAATGAGATACCCTATAGCCGATTTATGGTTTGCACGAAACCTATATAAATTTGGTAAGTAATTATGGAAAGTATGCCTTCTATCCTTATTGTTTGTATGGGTAATATTTGCCGTTCGCCACTCGCTGAGGTTGTTCTGAAAACAAAAGCAGACCAGCGAGGCCTAGCACTGGATATTGCTAGTGCTGGAACCCTCCGGGATCAGGTCGGGAATTCACCAGATAGGCACGTTCAAACGCTGGCGAGTCAGCATGGTTATAACCTAAGTGGTTTGACGGCAACTCAGGTTAAGGAAGAAGATTTTTCCAATTATGACATGGTCTTAGCGGCAGATAGAGCCAATTTGGCCTCTCTACATGACCTATGTCCTAGAGAGCACAGGAGTAAGCTGGCTTTGTTCCTCTCTTACTCGGACATTGAAGAAAAGGAAATCCCTGATCCTTATCAAGGTAGTCGTGCACGTCATCAAAAAGCGTTTGAACTAATTGAGAAAGGCAGTGACGGGGTGCTTAATTTTATAACGTCAATACAAGCGTAAGCTTTGTTGAAAGTGTATTAGAAGTGAGACGCTCCGAGGCAGTGTTTATTCGTTGAAACAGAGTCTTTCTTACCAAAAAGACTGACTTCTTATTTTTTATTTATTTTTGTTTATTTCTTGCCGAGCTTAGATTCGGTCGGATAGCTATTGATTGAAATTTATCGATGACGATAAATGATGCTTGGCTTAATTCAGGGAACAAGTGTTGTGAAAAAGGTTTTAATTACGTTTGGTACTCGACCAGAAGCGATCAAAATGGCGCCTTTGGTTCACCAAATGAAAGGTGACGCTCGATTCGAAACCAAAGTATGTGTGACGGGTCAGCACAGAGAAATGCTGCATCAGGTGTTAGAGCTCTTTCGTGTCGAGCCTGATTATGATCTCGATATTATGGAACCGGGTCAGACACTGACGACGGTAACAACCAAGATCTTAACTGGCATGGAACGAGTACTTAGTGAATTTAAACCTGATGTTGTTTTGGTTCACGGTGACACGGCAACAACCTTAGGCGCAACGCTAGCCTCGTATTATCAGCAAATTCAGGTTGGCCATGTTGAAGCGGGCCTTCGTACAGGAAATATATACTCTCCTTGGCCTGAAGAAGGCAATCGAAAACTCACAGGCTGTTTGACAAATTTCCATTTTGCCCCAACCAAAACTTCGCGACAAAACCTTGTAGACGAGAATGTGGCTGACACGGATATTCACGTGACAGGGAATACGGTTATTGATGCTTTGTTTATGATCCGCGATAAGATTGAAAACGATTCGGATCTCAGAACCACGCTAGACAGCGTATTTCCAATGCTGGAAGCAGACAAGAAGCTGATTTTGGTAACAGGTCACAGGCGAGAAAGCTTTGGTGGCGGGTTCGAACGTATTTGTCAGGCACTGTCCGACACGGCTAAACGTCACCCAGAGTGCCAAATTTTGTATCCTGTGCATCTTAATCCTAACGTTCAAGAGCCTGTCAATCGCCTGCTTAAGAACATTCCAAACATTCATTTAGTTGAGCCTCAACAGTATCTCCCGTTTGTCTATCTGATGAATAAAGCTCACATCATTTTGACAGATTCAGGCGGCATACAAGAAGAAGCCCCATCTCTTGGTAAACCTGTTTTAGTGATGCGAGATACCACAGAAAGGCCAGAAGCTGTCGAGGCGGGAACCGTCAAACTGGTCGGTACAGACAGTGGTCTAATTTGCCGTGAATTAACTCAGCTTTTGACGGATAAGACCGCATACGAATCTATGAGTCAAGCTCATAATCCGTATGGTGATGGCCTAGCTTGCCAAAGAATTGCAGATATTTTAGCGCTTTAAAGATTAAGGAACACAAGATGTTTAACAAGGTTTCAGTTGTAGGTTTAGGCTATATCGGTTTGCCAACGGCTGCGGTGATTGCTTCTCGCGGAATTGAAGTGATCGGTATTGATGTCAACCAGCATGCTGTAGATACCATCAATAAAGGTGAAATCCACATTGTAGAGCCAGATCTTGATATCGTGGTTCGTAGTGCGGTAATGACAGGCAAGCTTAAGGCGACAACCGTTCCTGAAGCGGCGGATGCATTTATGGTCGCGGTACCTACACCGTTTAAAGGTGACAACCACGAGCCTGATCTTAGCTATATTGAGAGTGCAGCAAAGGCAATTGCCCCGGTATTAGAGAAAGGCAACTTAGTGGTTTTAGAAAGTACGTCTCCAGTCGGTGCAACAGAAAAAATGGCTGGATGGCTTGCAGAAGCGAGACCTGATCTGACGTTTCCACAGCAAAATGGTGATGCGGCAGATATTAAAGTAGCGCATTGTCCTGAGCGAGTATTACCGGGTTACGTTCTTCAGGAACTGGTCAGTAACGATCGTGTGATTGGCGGTATGAGCGACGCTTGTAACAAACGTGCAGTTGAACTTTATCAGACTTTTGTGCGCGGTGAATGCATTCTCACGAATTCTCGCACGGCGGAAATGGCAAAACTGACTGAAAACTCATTCCGTGACGTAAACATCGCTTTCGCCAACGAACTCTCTCTCATTTGTGAAAAGCTTAAGATCAATGTTTGGGAATTGATCAAGCTATCTAACCGGCACCCTCGTGTCAACATCCTTAATCCAGGCCCAGGTGTTGGTGGACACTGTATCGCTGTTGACCCATGGTTCATCGTGAACAGTTGCCCAGATGAAGCAAAAGTGATTGCAATGGCTCGTGAAGTTAACGATGGCAAGCCTCATTGGGTGATTGATCAGGTTAAACAAGCTGCGGATGAATTTAAAAAGCCAGTGATTGCATGTTTAGGTTTGGCGTTTAAAGCCGACATTGATGATCTTCGAGAAAGCCCAGCACTGGACATTACAACAAAGCTTGCCAATGAAAATGTGGGGCAGGTGATCGCTGTCGAGCCTAACATCTCTTCGCTGCCTGAAAATCTGGTTAAAGCGGGGGTTGAATTTATGGATCTAGAGCGTGCTCTTGAAGTAGCGAATGTGGTTGTTGTCCTTGTCGATCATAAGCAGTTTAAAGCCGCAGACAAACTCGCTTTCAGCAAGAAAGTGGTCATTGATACAAGAGGTGTTCTGGCGTGACCTATTTCAGAGAGCGGAAGAAATAAGTCATTCGCTCTCTGAATTAACTCGTCTAAGGTTCGATGATGAAAAAAGTCCTGCTGGTGATGCCATTAAGTACTCTTGATTGGGGAAGCGATAACGCAGGCGGCGTTGATTCTGTCTGCCAGCAAGTTGTTCAGTCACTTGAATTAGATGCTCCTGAAGGTTATCAGTATGAAATACTGGCAATCAAAGTGGGTGCATCTAAACAAGAGTTGAATAAAAGAATCCAACTTAATGAACAAACGCATGTCACTTTTATTGCTAAGAAAGGGAAAGTATTAGGGGTACCTGTACCTGGATTTGTCTTCCAAAACATGATGTTAAGAAAGTTGGTTCGTCGTTTCCAGCCCGATGTGGTCCATAGTCATTTACCGAGTCTTCCACTGCTACCAAGCCGCAATCACCGTTCAGTGATTACTCTCCACTCATTAGGAAAGGTAGCCAGAAAAAGTCGCGGCTGGTTAAATGATTTGATTTTTGAAACCCTGCTACCTGCTATCAGTTTACGATCTGCTGATCGATTAACCTATGTCGGTGATATCTTGTTTGACTCTCTACCAAACGCTATGCGCCATAAAGCACGTAAGGTAGGGAATCCAGTCAATGATGTTTACTTTAAGCAAACCAACCGACTCCAGTCAGATTCACTGCGTTTGGTGACTTGTTCGTTAATTACTCCACGTAAACAGGTGGATCAGATCATCAAGTTAGTTGCTCAGCTAAATACCAGTCTTGATGCAGCCCTGAAGATCATTGGTCCCGTTGATGAGAGCTATGCGTCAGAGCTAAACAAGTTGGCTGAAGAGCTTAATGTAGCGGATAAAATCTCATGGCTGGGTCCAATGAATGTTGAGCAAATTAAGCAAATCTACGCTGAGTCCGATGTCGGGGTATTTCTTTCACGTGAAGAGACTTTCGGTCTTGTACCCTTAGAGATGCTAGCGTCAGGCTTACCCGTTATCGCTACTGCAGTCGGTATTTTACAGGAGGAGCAGGCGTTTTTCCGTAACACTGGTGTCTACTATACCTTAGCGGATGGCTCGGCATCAGAAGCTCAAAACGTTTCACAGTTTTTAGATAACTTGCCTGCTGTTGATACAAAGTCTCTGAGTGCTAAGTTTTCACCACGGGCTGTGGTCGATGACTATCAAAGGCTGTATGGAGAGCTGTTGTGATTAAAAAGCTGCTCACTTATGCACCTGTTCAGATCCTTTCAGCTTTAAGTCTGTTCGCACTTATTGCGATACAGACGCGTTTTCTGTTACCCGAAGAATACGGCTTTCTCGCCGTGTTGATGGTCATTGTGGAAGCGTCCCGCTCAGTGTTAGTTCAATGGATAAACAACTGTCTCATTCGTTTTTACCCAAGCGCTGAACAGGACCAACAGATACAAATCAGCGCGACGCTTGTGCGTTGGTTAATCGGTAACACGCTCTTGTCATGTTTTGTCATTGCTGCCTTAGTGGCCTTGCTGAGTGTGTTTGAGTGGTGTGTCTTTTTTGCTGTGTATGCTTTTTTCGTCGCAAAAGTCATCTATTTGTTTGTGATCGAATATGCACGCGTGAACCAAGAGTCAGGGTATTACCGTCGTTCTGTTATGACTCAAGCTGTCCTCTCAATCGTCATGACAGTAGTATTGCTCTCTTTTATACCTGCATTAGAAATGGCTTTACTTGCTTTAGTGATGAGCTATTCGGTAGCAGCCGTTATCAGCCTTCGAACTGGAGAGTGGCACCTCAGAGTAGCGACCAACACTGAAGCTAAGAAAGCGCTATTTTCTTACGGCGCACCGCTTATGTTGTCTGGTTTACTGGGTATATTGGCAGCAAGAAGTGATCGTATTTTTATTGCTAACCTCACCGGGCTTGAGCAAGCGGGGCAGTATGCCGCGATTGCGAATCTTTTGTTTGGCATTATGGCTCTGGTTTTTATGGCTATTGCATTGCCTCTTTATCCAGAACTCACCAAGCTTACCCAAGATCGAACACGTTTAATCGCTAAACACAAAGTATACAGTGGGTTCCTGATTGCTTTGAGTCTACCGGCGTATACGGGTCTGTGTTTATTAGCGCCGATGCTTGTCGGTATTTTTCTCGGTGACGCCTATGGGAATGTTGATCTGACGACGTTTTACTTGGTGGCCGCTGCTGCCTTACTTTTTAACTTACGTGCACATTTCTTCGATCATGGTTTGCAGTTTACATTGAAGACCAAGTATGTGCCTTTGATCATGGCGTTTGTTTTGTTGGTCCAAGTTTTGGCCGCATTTGCTTTGATTCCACAATTTGGTGCATTAGGTGCAGCGATAGGTATTGTGATAGCTATGTTTGTTGGACTGTTGCTGACAGCATGGATAGGTTGGAAAGCTGGTTATCATTATCCGGTACCTAAAGCCTTGTTGCGAACAATGATTGCGACAGCGGTTATGGCACTGGCAATACTTCAAGCTAAGCAATATATTGAGCTGGATAGCAGTGTGTTGACTTTGGCTCTTTTAGTAATGACTGCTTTAGTCGCGTATGGTTTAACGCATCTGCTTTTGAACAGTTTCCAGATCAGAACCTCGCTACTTAAGTTAAGGGGGCGTCAGCGTGCTATCTAGGATTTACCTGTTGCC
This sequence comes from Vibrio sp. Isolate24, assembly GCF_022398215.1. NCBI lineage: Bacteria > Pseudomonadati > Pseudomonadota > Gammaproteobacteria > Vibrionales > Vibrionaceae > Vibrio > Vibrio sp. Isolate24. The sequence continues at coordinate 1,122,021 of NZ_JAKEUU010000001.1, read as the reverse complement.
CTTTGTTGCTATCGCTTCATCAATTCTTCTTGGTGGTTACTTGCTAGAGGACCTTGGGGTACCTTACGTTTCTCAGGGGGGATCACCTCTCTTTAAGATTCATTTGTACTCTTACTTAATTCTTTTGGGCTTTGGGTTGGTTTTTCTGCTTGATGGCATTAAAGGAATTGCACTGAGGCTGGGTAACTACTACCGTTTTTGGCTGATGGCGCTGGCGTGTAATGTGTTTGTGATCCTCTACGGTTTTGCTATACACGGCACATCTGGGATGGCATATCTGATCAATACTTTTTTGGCGCCAGTTTTGATTGTCCCATTGCTTGCTTATCTTACTGACAATCAAAAATCCTTATTGCTTAAATTGATTGCCTATCTGATATTGCTCAATTCGTTTGTCGCTGTGATGGAGTACATGCTTCATTTCCGTCTGGTTAATGTTGAGTTCCAAGAGTTTTCATTCTTTCGCTCGACGGCCTTTTTGACCCACCCGCTCAACAACGCCTTGGTAACGGTCAGCATTGCTCTATTGGTGGCAAGTAGAACTAAGCTACCTAGTTTTGTTTATATGTTGATTGTGTCGCTCGCATTATTCGCATTTGGGGGGAGAGCGGCGCTGGCTATCTTTATTTGTGCGGTATCGGTTTCCATGGCACCAATGTTGTGGAGAGCCATTACCCAAGGGATTCCAGACAATAAACAAAAAATTGCCTTGTTTATGCTGATCGGGTATTTCGCATTTTGGGCTGGTGCATATTTGCTGGTGTCTTCGGGTATCACGGAGCGCATTGCCTCAAAACTCTATATCGATGGTAGTGCGTCTGCGCGATTGAATGTGTTCTATCTGATTGACCAGCTTAGTTTCCGAGAGTGGTTATTAGGTGCAAGTCATCGCTTGATGGAATCGATTGAGCTTTATATTGGTATCAATGTGATCGAAAACTACCTCATTGGCTGGATATTTACTTTTGGTTTGGTAGGGACTATTCCTTTGTTTTTAGTGGTGTATGTGCCACTGACCTATTTCGCTGTCACAGGAAACCTCATTGAAAGAATGAGTGTTTTTTCGTTTGCGGTAATCAGTATTACCAACAACTCCCTGACGACTAAAACACCAACTTTATTACTACTTTTCACCTGTCTGTATTTAAGCAAGTCATTGCGTGAAAAGTGGGTAGATTCTCAGAATTCTCAATTAAACTCGGGTTACACACATGCCTAATGCTATTGCTATTTATCGAATTGCGCGCTGGTTTTATCTGAAAAAAGTCCCGCTGATTCCCAAGCTTTTCCAGTTATTTATTTTCATGTTTTATAACTGTCGAGTACCTGTTAAATGTCATATCGGTAAAGGCAGCTTTTTTGTCGTTAAAGGTATCGGCGTATCACTGCATGACAAAACGGTTATTGGTGAGCAGTGCAGCATCGGCATTGGATGCAAAACGGTCGGTAAAGGACCATTTAAAGAAGTCCCTAGAGTGGGTGACCGTGTATTTATTGGCCCTGGAGCCGTTTTAATTGGCCCGATTATTGTGGGTGATAATGCCATCATCGGTGCAAATAGTGTGGTGACGAAAAGTGTTCCTGAGGGGGCCATTGTTGGGGGGATTCCGGCCAAGATCATCGGTTGGGTTAAAGATAATGATTATGACATTCACGATAACCGCGCTGATGTTGAAGGAACAGCCCCCTTCTTGCAAGATACCCGTGGTTAGAGGGCGTTGATGTGTATACTTCGTCCATTTACAAGAAGTCTCCTGTCTTTGTTCAAAATATTATGGTGTCTCTGCGTGACTTAGTTCGTGGAGCCATTCGTAGTGAAAGTCGTATTGCTGGCTTAAAGCAGCAATTGAGAGAAAATGAGTATTCTCATGATGCACTAAAGGTATTTTGTGACAAGCAACTGGAAGCCGTTCTAGAGCGTGCAAAAGATGTGAGTGCTTATGGAGACAAGCAGCAATTAGACCAGTTTGATTTTATTGATAAACAAGATGTCAAAGCCTCACCGAATGCCTTCCTTAACACAAGTTTGAACCCTAAAGTGACGGTGAAAGGCAGCACCAGTGGTACGACTGGGACACCTCTTTCTATCCCTCAAGACCTCGACTCAGTTCTCAGAGAACAAGCTTTTGTCTCTCGTCACCTAGATTGGGCAGGATACCAGAAAGGCGATAAGCGAGCTTGGATCCGAGGCGATATGGTTGTGCCGTTATCGCAGAAAGGGGGGCCTTATTGGCGTTATTCTATCTTTGAAAGCATGATTGTCATGTCGTCGTTCCACCTCACGTCAGATGCGATTCCGAGTTATCTCAAAGCGATGGAGGATTATGGCGTAGACATAATCCAAGCATACCCATCTTCTATTGCTACGTTAGCCAAGTTTCTGGATAGCAAAGATGAGTATTACAAAGGTCAGTTAAAGTCGATTGTTACTTCCTCTGAATCTTTGTCTGATGAAGATCGCCAAGTGATAGAAAAACGTTTTCGATGCAAGGTCTTTGATTGGTATGGGCTATTTGAGCGTGTTGCTGCGATAGGCAGCTGTGAGTACGGTCATTACCACCTCATTTCAGATTACTCTCATGTTGAATTCCTACAAACGGAAGAGGGTAAACATGAGATCGTGGGCACTAACTACAATAATGCCCTCTATCCTCTGGTTCGCTACCGTACAGGTGACCACGTTGTTTTGGCCGAAAATCAACGTTGTTCATGTGGCAGAACTTACCCTGTAATTAAAAAAATTGAAGGGCGGGTTGGTGACTATCTGCTTGGAGAAGATGGTCAGAAAATTCATATTCTCAACCATATTCCTAAAGGGGTAGAAGGGTTAATCAGTTGCCAATTTGTTCAAGACAAAGCGTATTTAATCAAAGTGCTCGCTGTGGTTGACCAAACTAAATTTACAGTTCAGCAGGAGCAGCAATTGATCCTTAATACTCAGGAACGAGTTGGACAAAGCCTACAAGTCGAGGTGCATCAAGTGAGTGCATTACCGAGAACGAAAAATGGCAAGGTGCGTCAGGCGATATGCAGTGTGGAGAGCCAGAGTTGAAAAAGAACATCAATCTAACTATTGCGACTGACATTAAAGGACAAGGTGGCATTGCTACTGTGCTGAATGTTTATCAACAAGCAGGCTTTCTGTCTGATAATGCCGTTCGTTTGATCGCAACGCATTCTACTAACAATCGTTTTGGTTCTTTGGGGGCACTGATGCGTTATCTCAGTGCGCTAGTTAAAGTCATCTATTACTTTGTTTTTTACCGAGTGGGGTTGGCACATATTCATGTTGCTTCACGAGGTAGCTACTTACGAAAAGCATTACTAGTTAGGTTGATTAAAGTCCTCGGCGGTAAAGTGATTTTGCATTTACACGGTGCAGAGTTTCGTGATTTTTACGCCAATGAATGCGATGAGAAAAGGCAGAAACACATACGTGACACATTTGAAATGGCGGATGTGGTGATTGTCCTTTCTTCTCAATGGATAGATTGGGCGCGAGCGACTTTTACCCGCTCAGAGCATTTTCAATTGGTATACAACGCTGTTCCATCACTTGAACTTCCCGCTAAAACTAACCCTTCACCGGTGATTAGCTTCCTTGGCAGAGTGGGTGAGCGAAAAGGGATCCAAGATCTGCTAACCGCGATGGTGCGAGTCAAACAGCAATGCCCTGACGTCAAGCTATTGATTGGGGGAGATGGTGAGGTTGAGAAGTACCGCGCAATGGCACGGGATTTGGGATTGGAAGCACAAGTGGAATTCTTAGGTTGGGTCTCGGGTCAACACAAACTCGATGTGCTGCAGCGGACCCAAATCTACTGTTTGCCGAGCTACAACGAAGGTTTTCCAATGGGAGTATTGGAGGCCATGTCGGCTGGAATTGCCGTGGTATCGACGTATGCAGGTGGTATTCCGGATGCAATTGCCAACGGCAAGGAAGGTCTTCTTGTCGATGCGGGTGATGCAGACGCCTTAGCCGATGCACTTATTGAACTACTGAACAACCAAGAAATGAACCAATACTATACCCAGAACGCAAAACAGAAATTCGATGAGCATTTTTCTGTTCAAGCCATTATTCCTCAAGTGCAACGTATTTATGATGCCGTGCTTATCCAAAGGAGTCGCGCATGATCACTGATATTCAGCGTTGCTTGTTAGCTGATGCTTCAAGCAATGATTTTGCGGGTTATGATCCATTTGATGGTCTAAACGCTCGTCTCTTTGATGTGTTTCCACGTTTGCGCAATTCGCTATTTGGCCTTGCATGGATTCAGATGTTCAAACGCTCGAACATCAATATGCGCCATCTTCTTGGGGTACCTAAGAAGCGTAACCCTAAAGGGGTTGCATTGTTTATTTCTGGGATGTTGGAGCAGTACCAAGTGACCCAGGAGAAGCATTTGCTTAAAGAGGCTGAGAAACTGGCTGATTGGTTGCTAGAGAATCAATGTTGTCGCGAGACATGGGGAGCATCATGTTGGGGATATCACTTTGATTGGAAAGCGAGGGCATTTTTCGTACCTAAAGGCAAACCCAACGTTATATCGACAATTTACGTCAGCCGAGCATTATTTGATCTCGGTAAATTGACCAATAAGCAAAAATACGTGGATACCGCCTGTTCCAGCGCCAAATTTATTGTTGAACACCTTTATACAAAAGATCAGCAAAGACAGTTTTTTGCTTATATTCCTGGAGAAAAAGCATTTGTTCACAACGCGAGCTTGTGGGCCGCTGCTTGGGTTGGCTTTGTCGCATCCGAGACCGAGAACAATGAATATCGTGAGTTAGCTCGATCGGTTGCTTGGCAAAGTGTGAAAGAACAGTCACCTGATGGCAGTTGGGTGTATGGCGCACGTAGCCATCACCAATTTATTGATGGCTTTCATACTGGTTACAATTTGGAAGCTTTGTACGAGCTTAAGTGCGCGTTGCAAACCGATGAATTTGACGAGTCAATTGGTCATGGCATGGCTTACTACAAAACGCATCTTTTTGAAGCTGATGGGACGGCAAAGTATTACCACAATAATCGTTACCCTCTTGATCCACACTCAGTCGCGCAGGCGGTGATCACTTTGATCAAGGTTGGAGGAGAGCAGGAAGATGTAGACATGGCAGGCAAAGTGCTCAATTGGTCAATTGCAGAGCTTTACCTTTCAGACAAGAAACAATTCGTTTATCAAAAGAGTGCACGTGCAACCAACGCAATTAATTATGTACGTTGGACTCAGGCTTGGATGTACCTGTCGATGAGTGTTTATTTAAAGAATCACAAAGGAGATAAATCGTGAGCCGAGTAACTTTTCTAGGCAGCCCAATGGACACCATGACTATGTCTGAAACGGTTGAAGCGATTAAAGGTCGTATTGAAACCGGTGAATTTACTCAGCATGTAGTCGTTAATGTCGCTAAATTGGTGAACATGAAGAAGGATCAAGAACTGGCTCAATCAGTGACGGAGTGTGACATCATCAATATCGATGGGATGGGTGTTGTCTGGGGAGCTAGGTTTGTTGGACATCAGATCCCAGAACGAGTGGCTGGCGTTGATTTATTTTATGAGTTGAATGCTATGGCGGAGAAAGAGGCGTTTCCAGTTTTTTTTCTTGGTGCCAAGCAAGAGGTGGTCGAAAAAACCGCTCAGATTATGAAAAGCAATCATCCAAATCTTAATATTGCGGGATACCACCATGGGTATTTTTGGGATGACGAAGCCGCTCTGGTGAAGAAGGTTAAAGACTCAGGAGCAAAGTTGCTGTTTGTCGCCATTACATCACCTAAGAAGGAAAACTTTATTAATAAGTGGCGAGATGAGCTGGGTGTTGATTTCGTTATGGGTGTTGGCGGCACATTTGATGTCGTGGCGGGCAAAGTCAATCGAGCTCCAGCATGGATGCAAAATGCAGGGCTTGAGTGGTTGTACCGTGTTATTCAGGAACCGAGAAGGATGTGGAAACGTTATTTGGTCACAAACTCAAAATTTGCTTTTTTATTATTGAAAGAGCGTTGGGGTAAATAATCAATCCCCCCCTTTCCTTGTTTTGTGATATAAATCACTCTTTTAATGTAACAACTGAAAACTTTGTCTTTGATTAATAAGTATAATGAATACTATAAATATACTTAGTTTTTAAATTGAATGTAAAACACTCAGTTGTTACGCTTTGTTCTGTTGTACTAATAATCCTTTTTACTAACATTCTGGTGTGAAAATGAAAAAACTAATTGCCGCTCTACTTTCGGGTAGTATAGCGTTGAGCACTTCTTTGTCTGTATTTGCTGCAGATAATCAATCAGAGAATGAAGAATTTCTTCTTGATGCACAAATTCAACTTTCTAAAAGCCAAGTACCAACAGAAGGTGGTTATTTATCTGCAAGTATTGACTTAAACAATATTGGTGGAGATGACGCTGACCTTAAATACTGGGTTTCGGTTAAAGGACCTAAAGGTATTGTATTTCCTGCTAAGTCAGTTGTTGGTTTAAGTAGTTCTGAATTCGATAGTGAAAATATTGAAGAAGGCTCAGCTCTTCATATTGAACGCGGTATTTGGGTTCGAGAATATATGGACGATGGTTTGTATCAAGTTTCTGTTGAAGGTGTAAATGTCGAAACAGGAAAAAGTTTCTCTAAATCAGAGACCTTTGCCAAGGGTGTGAGCCTTGAACAGCCAGCGGCTATTGATGGCTTAATACTTGAAGCATTTGCTGTGAACGACACCGTGTACCCAAGCGAAGGCGGTTATTTGATTCTTGATCTACAAGCTCAAAATACCAGAGAAGAAGCCGCGAATATTGAGTTTTGGGTAACCGCAATCGGTCCTGATGGTTTGGCTATCCCTGTCCATGCTCGCATACTTAAGTCAGTGTCAGCTTTTGATGAGCTGAGCATTATCCGTGGTTTTACTTTAGATGCTAGTTACCCAGATGGTGAATATACTATCGTGCCTCAACTGTATGATGTAGACAGTGGCAAACGTGTCGAAGGCGCTATTAAAGTATACAAAGGTGATTCTGCTATTATTGACTAACCTTTATCTTATTAAGCCCTGATTTTCAGGGCTTAATTCTCACCGACTATTATTTTTTTCTTGTTCTCTTCAATATTGATATTTTCAGATGACATATCAATAGATAAAAAATCACAACCGGACTCTTCATCATATTCGTTACCAATAATATTGATGTTATCAAATGAGTAACTACTATTCTGGCTATAAGTTCTAATTATTTTTTTATACTTTTCTTCGCTTATATTTTCACAAGTTACATTGCTGAATCGATTGTAAGAAATAGAAATGTTTTCTACTGATTTGGTTGGAGACTCATTAGATGTAAAGCTTTGTAGCCTGATCCCCATTGTACTATTTGATATGTCATTATTGTGAAACTCAATATTCCCCCAATATACTGGTTGTTCTGCTCGTGTATTAGGGTAAACATTCATAATAAACCCTGTAATATCGTCAAAATTATTATCTTTTACTGATACATTCGAGTAATAGCTTAACTCTAATGCGGTACTGTTTATCTCCTTAAAAGTATTGTGATAAACAAGGGCGCCTTGAACCTCTTTCCGGCTTGATAACTTGAGGGTACAAGCCTGAAACAAGTTATATTCGAAAGTGATGTTTTGCGTACCTGGAGCGCTAGAACCTTGAGTCGCTTGAGTCGTGGTTACCTGACTGCAGTTGCGAAATGTATTGGCGAATAAGGTGGCGTTTTGTGATAGTGAGTCCGTTGGGTTAGGCCCGGTTGTCACCCTTAGTGCAGCGTCGCCAAAATTTTCAAAAGTATTATTGGATAGGTGAGAGTCGGAGGTACTGGCAAGGTAAACCCCTTGCTCTCCCCAGACTTGTGTTGTATCGCCGTTATTGAGGCCGATGAAATGAATCCCCCCAATGAACACCTTTTGAGTCTCTTTGATGTACAGTAAATATTCGCCACTAAAGTCAGAACATTTACGTAAGATTGCCCCTTGGCTACCAATTAAAGAGATTTGTTTGGTATTCGTTAAATATAGGGTTTGACACACATCATAGATGCCTTCAGGTATAACCAAAATATCCCCAGGATTGAGAGAAGATAGAGCAGTTTGAATCGCTTGGCTATCGTCTTGGGAGTCATTGCTAATCGCACCAAAGTGATCCAGCCGATACACTTTATCCTGAGATAGGGCGGGTAGTGCGAAAAGGACGGCAATGATAAATAACGGTATTTGCATAATAAACTGACCTAGCTTGGGCGTCGGTACGTTTTCTCGAATTATGGTTGCCATTCTATACGTCGTTGGATACTGAGATAAAAGTTTTTATCTTTTGTCTGTTAAATGAAGCGACATCCCACTTTAAATGTCTCGTTTCTAAGATGTCTCATTATTGAGGCATCTTCTTCTCGCTGAATTGTTGAACAGAACAAATTACATACAGATAATCTGCGCGAAACAATCTAACCGCTTATTTCTGGGTGAAGCAACGTAACGGGAGAATTACGCCAGTCTTGAGCAATACATTAATTTGGCAACAAATCAGCGAAGGGTGTTCTAAATGGAACGTAAATTATTAGCAGTGGTATTTGGCTCATTTGCCTTAGCCAACATAAGCTTGCCTGCCTATGCTTCCGAACCTATGGGATGCATTATCAGTCAGCAGTCGGGGGAGAAGTATTGCCTTAAAGCGGGAGAGCGCTCAGGTTATTCACTTCCAAATTGGATTTATGCGCACCCGGTCGATGTACTCGCACCGAGTGGTGTTTCCGTTATGTTGAGTGACTGGGATAACCTGTCATACAACAGACTTGCCGTTTTTGACACTTATACGTCAAACGAACAACTTAAAAATGTGAAAGCGTATAATGGTCGTTACTTAGACTTTTCTAAGCCTCGTTCGATGCGAGTATTGGCGTCTGAGCAATACCCAGAGGCGTGTATTGTCAGCCTAGAGAATAATGAACGTTACTGTTTAAAAGAAGGTCAACGTTCTGGTTACTCATTACCAGAGTACATCAAAGGTCATGAAGTAGAGGTGCGTGCTCCAGAGGGACTTGGTGTGATGCTAAGTGACTGGGATAACCTTTCTTACAATCGCTTAGCGGTGTTTGGCGGTTACAAGTCAAATACTCAGCTTGAGTCAGTGAAGGCTTATAACGGTGAGATCCTAGATTTTTCTAACCCTCGTTCGATGCGAGTTCTTGCTTATTCAGAGCCAGATAAAAAAATTGAAACTGAACTGAAATGGTCTTGGCAAGGCAGCAGCTTTAAGCCTGAGTCAGATCAGGTAATGGTCACGCCAGTAACCGGTCAGCTTAACGACGACAATGGTGACGGCCGAATCGATAACCAAGATGTCGCTGATGTGATTATTGTATCGTTTGAAGGTCGCAATTACTCACGTGGTGGTTTAGTTCGTGCACTGAGCGGTGTGGATGGCTCAGAGCTATGGAGCTATGATAACGGCGGTGTTGTTGCTGATGCTCGTTACAGTCCTGCAGTTGCAGACTTAGATCACGATGGTATCGTGGAAATTGTCACAACCAGTACTGGCAGCGATTTCATCCAGGTGCTTGATAATCATGGTAATGTGAAGAAGCAGATTGCGACGGTTGAATCTGGCTGGAAAACGGTGGGTGACATCGCTTTAGCCGATTTGGATGGTGATGGTGATATCGAAATTCTGTCTGCTGATGGTGTTTACGATTATCAATCTGGTCAGCCAGTGTTTAGCCATAACTGGTCTCCAGCATCAATCAGTGGTGACTTTGATGGTGATAATCGTCAGGAAGTCTTTGCCGACGGCACTTTATTCCAAAGCTCAGGCGCTGTTGACTGGCAGTACAGTGCTGCTGACAAAGTTTGGTTCTCTTCATTGGTGAATCTAGATTCAGACAAGCACCCAGAATTGGTGGTTTCTGTTCCGGCAAGCTACTCGTCTGCGCAAAAGAGCTCTCTGGCGGTATTGGAACATGATGGTTCAACCAAGTGGGAAATAACCAATGAGAACAATCCTGGCGGTGGTGTTCAAGCGGTTTCCAGTTTCCTAGCGGCTTACAGTGAGTCAGTGACTCAGCAATCAGAAGTCTTTGGTTATGAGAAAGGCAATGTGGAGTCGGCACAAGTTAGCGATGAAAACTTGCTCTATGTTCGTTCTGGCGCGGCTATCGATGCGATTGGTACTGAAGCCCATAACACGATCGGCGGTAACGGTGGAGCGCTTCGCGATCCTATCGATCTTTCGCAAGTGACAGCTATTGACGTCACTTACGGTAAGTACTTCTGGGGTGGTCGCCACCTTCTGGCCATGGAGTTTTCTCTGAAGAATGGCTCCTCAGTCATGCTGGGATCGAAAAACTATGGCTACCATCTGCAAACGAAACGCTTTGTTCTTCCTGAAGGTGAGAGTGTTACGGGTGTGAATGTGTGGTCACAAGGTTGGCTGGTAGAAGGCGTTCAATTTGAGACGGCTACGTCAGTAGGTACTGACAGCATCGGTATCGTGTACGCAGGCTATAAAGCCGTAGACATGTACAACGCAAAAGGTGAGCTGGTTTGGTCGGTTGAAAACGATGATATCGGTAGTGGCAAGATAGGGGTATCTGCTTACGACTTTGATGCTGATGGCATCGATGAAGTGCTTGTTCAGGACCATTTCAAAGTGCGTATCCTTGATGGTCAGACAGGTAAAGAGCTTGCTGTGATCGATAACTCGACTGGAACCTTGTGGGAATACCCAATCGTTGCAGACCTAGAGGGTGACGATAATGCTGAACTGATTGTTGTAGCCAACAACTACGACAGCAAATACAACATTAACAAGGGCGTATATGTGTATCAGTCTGCTCAAGCTGATAAGCCATGGACAAACGCGACACGTATTTGGAACCAGCACTCGTTCAACCTGACTAATATCACTCAGGCTGGACAAATTCCTGAGACGTATCAGCCAAGTTGGTTAAGCCACAACACTTACCGCTCAAGCACGCTACGTGCGGGTAAAACGGAATTCTCTCCGATCTTTGGTTATCCGAATGGTGATGTTCAAAAAGCGGAAGTGACGACAAGTGATGTACTTTACGTACGTTCTGGTCTTGCGATTGATGCTGTTGGTACAGAACTTAATGCGCTTATTGGTGGACATGGTGGAGCACTACGTCACCCTGTTGATCTGAGCAAAGTTAAGAGTATTGAAGTGTCTTCAGGTCATTACTATTGGGGAGGTAACCATATCGTTGCACTTAAATTTAAGTTCAAAGATGGCTCTTCAGTCATGATGGGCTCGAAAGGTTATGCATCGCCAATCAAGGTTGAAACATTCGAGGTCCCTCAAGGGAAGCAAATTAAAGCCATCAATGCTTGGACTGCAGGTTGGCTGATTGACGCTATTCAGTTTGAATTGAACTGATAGTTTGATGAAAACGCCTCACACATGTGAGGCGTTTTTTTAATAGGCAGTAATGCCAAACTCTCTTAATTTCGCGGGAAGCACATCATCAAGGTGGTCGATGTCTTCAGGCATCACTTCAATTAAGTCAAATTGGTGCTCGTGATATATACGCTTGATATCGGCTTTCTTATTCTCAGGGAAATCGCCATTATCGCGTCCCCAAAATTGTAAATAGACTTTGCCAGTCGGTAAGTAAAAATCGCTTAGCACATCTTCATCAATCGGTAATTGGCGATCATACGCATGCACGATGCCATTCATATAAAGCCAGTTGTCGATCTTGAGCTCTCCCTTAGATCGCACATAATGTCCATCTAGCGTTCGGTGTTTGGCTTCGAATTTCTGCCGGAAGCTGGATATTGATTTATCGGTAGCATGCGCTTCAGCATCCAGACCTGAAAACTCGATGACTGATTGTTTGAGACGCTTGTTGCGGACAATTGAGTCATGCCAAACAGCAAAATGATTCCCACTTTCTTTGTCATGGCGTTGATATCCACCGACTTTGAGGCCATTTGCCGTTACCTCCCAACCCGTATCCATTTTTTGCAGCCAGCCTAATTCCTGAAGAAGCTGGTTGATTTTCTTAGCGCTGAGCGAGAATCGCTCCCCGATTTGAGTCGCGCTGAGAGGTTTACCACTGGTGGCTACTGTATTAATCAGGAGGTTTTCTGGCCATATAATGAATTGGCCAAACTTTTGATGCTGAGCATATTCACCACCAAACGTTCGACCGAGCTCCGTCAATACCCATGCTTCATCAGAACGATTGATATAGCCCGCCAGCTTGAGATCTTGAAACAACTGTTTTGGCTCGATCTCTCGTAATTTTGCAAGAGCTGTGGTTGAGATTTTGTTCACTCTATTTCCTCCTCAGCCAGTTTGACTAGCGTAAGGTTATTCTTGGAGAAAAAGGAAATCTATTCAAGCAGATAGTTGCAGTTCTGATAAATGATCATCAGAACTGCGTCCAATTAAGCTTTTGCGTGGAAGATAGCCATGGAAGCCGGTGCAATAAGTACCTGCTTGTGATCAATCGTCTGGTGGAGATCATGGTTGTCAGTATTGCAGACCATGGTCCATTGCTGTCCATTGTCGCTTGGTAGTGTGAATCGTGCCGGAGCGTTGGTTTGGTTGATGCAATAGAACAACTCGTCGCCATGTTGTCCAATACCGAGCTGCAAGGCAACGGAGCTGAGCTGATTCCAATCATCGTGTTCCATGAAAGTACCGTCAATACGACGCCAGTGGATTCGGTTATCATTTCTGTTCTCACCACTGAATGCGCGGATAAATGGCACCATATAAGTTTGGCGGGCTTGAACCATGTTGGCTAACCAAGCTTTGAATTCGTCTTTTTCGGGCGAAGTTTGCCAATTCAACCAACTTAATTCGTTATCCTGACAATAGGCATTATTGTTGCCTTTTTGGCTATGCGAGAGCACGTCAGCTGTCAGGATATGCGGAATGCCGAAAGCAAACAGCAAGCTGGCCATAAAATTGCGTTTTTGCTTTTCTCTTTTTTCTGTGATGATAGGGTTCTCGGTTTCACCTTCTACACCATAGTTGTCAGAGCGATTATCGCCATGGCCGTCACGGTTCTGTTCTCCATTAGCTTCATTGTGTTTTTGGCGGTAAGACACCAGATCTTGCATAGAGAAACCGTCATGATAAGTAATGTAGTTCACGGTGAGTTTGTACGGCCAGTTAGCCGCACTGTAAAGATCACGAGAGCCCATTAGACGGGTGGCAAACTCTTTGAGGTAGCCTTGATCACCACGCCAAAAGCTGCGGGTAATATCGCGTAATCTATCGTTACACTCATTCCAACCCAATGGGAAATTGCCCACCTGATAACCATTTGGGCCGATATCCCAGGGCTCAGCGATCAGTTTCACCTCTTTAAGAACTGGGTCTTGAGCTACTGCCTTGAAGAACCCTGAATTGGCATTGAAGTGTTCTCCTTCCCGACCTAACGTCGCGGCAAGATCGAAGCGAAAACCATCAATTTGATACTCTTCAACCCAGTATCTGAGTGTATCCATGACCAAATTGAGAGTCGGTTGATATGACAAATCGAGGGTATTCCCACAGCCGGTATAGTTGGCGTAATGCCCCGCATGTTTAACGTAATAATGCTCATCTAGCGCTTTTAGATTAAAGACTGGGCCTTGCGCATCCCCTTCAGCAGTATGGTTGTACACCACATCGAGAATGACCTCGATACCATGTCGGTGCAGCTCTCTAATCGTTGTTTTTAGCTCAGTTACTGCATCTTGGGCGGCGTAGCGTGGATCGGGTGCCATAAACACGTAAGGGTTATAGCCCCAATAATTCACCTTATCCATCTTGAGTAAGTGAGCTTCATGCATACAAGCTGCAATAGGAAGTAATTGCAAAGTATTGATGTTTTGCTGCTTATAAAACGCAAGCATCGCTTCACTGACTAGTCCAAGGTATCGCCCTTGATGCTCTGGTTGTACGTCTGGGTGGAGTTTAGTCACCCCTTTCACGTGGGTTTCAAACAGCACCATTTCTTCACGTGGACGATGTGGTCTATTGACACCTTGCCAGTCGAACTGGTCATCGGTCACCACACATTTTGATAATTCAAAACTTTTCGCTGAATTAAAGGGAATGGAATAAAAAAGAGGTTTATCCAGCGATTTTGCATAAGGATCTGAAATTAAGTGCGCTTTTCCTTTTTCAACAATAATGAATCCGTATTTCTGACCGGCTTTTATATTGGGAATGAAGGTGTGTTTTATTCCTGCATATTCATTTTCCAACGGATAGGTTTGGTAATGATTGCTTCCATCAAACAGAGCCAGCAAGAGATCTTTATTCTTAGGAGCATAAACCGCGAAGTTACAACCTTCGTGATTTAATGTAGCGCCAAGAGGATAGGGGCGAGAGAACGGCATGGTTAATCGCTTTATACGCTTGTAATTTAGTAACTGGAACTAAGTAAATAGCTTTGTTGTTAAGACGTCAAGAACCTTATGTATAAAATAAAAATGTAATTTTATTTCAAATTGAAGGCGCCTTTTTGTGTAAAAGGTGAGCTATGTGACGTTTTGTGAGGAAGCTATAAAAGAATCTTATACCTCCTCCCCCTTATATTTGTGACATAAGCCAAATGTACGTCGTTCGGTTATTTTTCTCATCCCTTCTCATCCCCCCAAAATAAGTGTTAGGTGGAGGAAGTCAGCCTTGAGCCTTATCGGTAATCTTGTCAGCAGTTGAAGCAAATGGGGTTTAGGCGATATAGCTTGGCCCATCTTACCTCTCTTTTTGATGGGTTCTGTTCCTGCCTTTTCAGAGCGATTCAACGAGTGAGCTAAAAGAATAATAAACCCTAAATGGAGTTAAAAATGAAAAAAGTAAGTGTAATTGCTGCCGCAGTGGCTGCGACATTAGCAGCGGGTTCTGCTTTCGCAGTGGATTTCAATGGTTACTTCCGTGCTGGCACTGGCATCAGTGATAATACTGGTGGTGATGTTGGGGTCAATAAACAAGGTATTGGCCGTTTAGGTAACGAAAACGACAACTACTACGAGTTTGGCTTTGCAGAAGAGCTAAAAACGGGTGAACAAACTTGGCGCGTTGAGTCAATGTTAGCAAAAGGTGATGATGATGGTAAATCTGGCTGGGAAGCAGGAGATATAAACGTCGCACAGTTTGCTGTAAAAGCGAAAGGCCTGATCGCATCGGATAAAGAAGCAACCATGTGGGCGGGTAAAACTTACTACCAACGTAAAGATATCCACATCACTGACTTCTACTTCCTAAACACGTCTGGGACTGGTGGTGGTATTGAGAATCTTTCAGTAGGTAACCAGAAGCTTTCGGTTGCGGTTATTCAAGATGGTGAAGTAACGACGAACGACGTAAAACAGTCTGCGGGTTACATTCTAGATACTCGTCTTGCAAACATTGGCCTTTGGGAAGATGCATCTCTTGAGCTAGCAATGGCTTATAACTTTTCTACTGAAACAGCTGATGGCACTGAAAAGGCAGATGACGGTCTACTAGCGTCTGCAATTATCCACCAAGGTATGTCTAACGGCTTCAACCAGACTGTGCTTCAATATGGTACAAATGGCTATGGCGTACAAGCAGCTAACTTTTGGGGTTCTGGCGCATATTACAATCGTGGTAATGACTCGCAGAATGACGCATCTGGTTACCGCTTGATCAACTGGGGTGTGATGAACCTAGGCGAGAATTGGGAAATGGGTCACCAGCTAGCTTACCTAGCAGGTAGCGACATCGGTAACACTACTACCTCTTCTAAGTTTGATGTTGATCAGTACTCGGTAGTTGTTCGCCCTATGTACAAGTGGAACGACACAATGCGTACTATCTTTGAAGCGGGTGTAAACTCAGGTGAGAAGATCAATTCTGCTGGTACAGCGACTGAAGATTTCGGCAACACTAAACTGACTGTGGCTCAAGGTTGGGCGATGGGTGACAGCTTCTGGGCTCGTCCGGAACTACGTGTTTACGGTTCTTACATCACTGATACAGAAAACGACAATGCATTTGGTACCGGCGAAGATTCTGAATACGTTGTCGGTGTTCAGGTAGAAGCTTGGTGGTAATAGACAAATTACTGTTCTAATTGTCTAAGTCCGATTATGATAGCCGACAATTGTCGGCTATTTTTTTAAGCACTTTTCCCCTGAGTATTTAAAAAAATAAAATAAGGAATACCCTATGTATTTTCGTGCCCTTGTCCTTAGTGGCTGTGTTGCACTAGCAGGCTGCCAATCCCCAGAAGTAATCCAACAAGTTCAAACTGCACAAGCTGAGCAAGTAGACTCAATCTCTGCGTTGCAGGCTGTGACGATGAAGTTACCAAGTAGCACCATCGTAGAAATTACCCCACAGTCTCAGAAGCTCAAATACCAAGACATCAATAGCCCTGTTGCGATGTTTAAGCTACCTGCAGACCGTGGTGAGTTCTCAATTACTATCACCAGTATGATTGAGGATACGGCGTTTGTGCCTAGAGCGATAATTGTTGATAAAAATGGTCGTGAGCTAGAGAACTATGGAAGCGAAAAATTTGAATACACTAAACCACGCCTAAATCTTGGTAACCGCCTAGTCGCAGAGGTTGATTTCTTCCCCCCAACCCATACTGAATCCGTTTACCTGATTGTTTACACTGATAAGAGTGAATTAGGCAAAGCGACACTAGTTGCTCATCCTGCGAGATTAGATGCGGAAGGGCGCGGAAACTACCTGCCTGAAGTAAAAGATATTGCCATTCCAAACTCTGAGTATGGCAAAATTGAGGTTTCAATTGATCGTTTAGGCTTATTTAAGCAGTTGGGATCCTCAAGCTCAACAGAGACTAACACCAAACCAGTAATGGCGAATAGTGTTGAAGTTGTGCAGCCAGAAACTCAACAATACTACCATCAGGCGATTACCGCTGCGGTAGAGTCGAATGATTTAAACAAAGCCATTAGTTTGCTAGAAGAAGCAAAAGCACTAAATGTTGAAGGTGCACAAGAAATTTTCGTTAAAGCGGTAAACGCGAAGAAGTAAAAAATAATGGTTTAAAAAGCCGCAGCTAGAGGCGTCTGGCTGCGGCTTTTTCGAGCAGAAGTTAGACTTTAAAGTACCTGAGCTGAGCTGTGAGATGTTCTGCTGTATTCGCCATCAGTTGGCTATCTTCTGCGAGTGACTGGGATGCTTGAAGCACTTCATTCGCTGCCAGATGAATACCGGACACATTTTCGTTCATTTCTGTAGCAACGGTACTTTGCTGCTCAGACGCCGCGGCAATTTGAGCGACCATATCATTTGCGTTTTGCATCTCATTGACGATGACATCAAGCTGTTCACGTGTTTTCGTTGATGCCGCAACACTTTCGTCGACTTTTTCATTACTGCTTTGCATTGCCGTAAAGGTTCTGCCTGCTTGTTCGATGAGTTTTTCAATGGTCATTTGAACTTCATTGGTCGAGTTTTGTGTTCGGCTGGCAAGATTACGTACTTCATCGGCGACAACCGCAAATCCTCGGCCTTGTTCACCCGCTCGTGCTGCTTCAATGGCGGCGTTTAA
Source organism: Vibrio sp. Isolate24 (assembly GCF_022398215.1). NCBI lineage: Bacteria > Pseudomonadati > Pseudomonadota > Gammaproteobacteria > Vibrionales > Vibrionaceae > Vibrio > Vibrio sp. Isolate24. The sequence continues at coordinate 1,104,495 of NZ_JAKEUU010000001.1, read as the reverse complement.
TGCCAATAAGTTGGTTTGCTCTGAGACATCGCGAATAACCCCAACTACATTACTGATCTCATTAACGCCAGTTTGCAGGTCCGTTACCAAATCGTGAGCGGTGGAAATATTGCGAGAGACTTCTGCGATAGTGTGTGAAGTGGTTTGCATGGTTTGATCATTACGGTGAGCATGTTCGACCACTTTATTGGTGCTTACCGAGGTGTTTTCTGCATTGGTTGCCACATCTGAAATAGTCGCGCTCATCTCAGTCATCGCGGTAGAAAGTAGTTCTAACTGGGCATGCTGAGAATTAACGCTGGTCGCTGCTTCTTCACTGGCTTGAGCAATATTGCAGGCCATGGCACTGGATTGTTCTGCTGACTGGTGTGCGGTGCGTAATGTCCCTTGCAGTTTGCTGAGCATCTTGTCGATTTGTTGGCTCATCTCTCCCAATTCATCTTTTCTCGACATACTCATACGAACTCGTAAATCGCCATCGGCAATTTTATGAGTGTTATCGATCAACCGATATAAAGGCGTAATAATATTGTTTGAAATGGTATAGCCCATGCCGAGTAAGATGGCTGAAAGGATAGCAGCGACAAACGCTTCTTTCAGAGCAAGGGCATAAAAAGCCTCCTGAATATCAGAAACTAGTAAACCCGAACCGACAATCCAACCCCATTCTGGGAACAGTTGAACATAGGAGATCTTATCCTTAAGCTTGCCTTGGGGGCTTTTCCATTGATAGTCTAGAAACCCTTTTTGTGCACTGGTTTGAGAAATGGAGACCATTTCTCGCCAGTGGAACTTTCCCGCTCCGTCTGTGAAGCTCTTGGCATTTTGCCCATTTAATGCAGGTTTAATTGGATGCATAACAATTTGCATTTGTTGGTTTAGAATCCAAAAATAGTTTGATTTGTCGTAACGCAATGCCTTGATGGCATTTAACGCTTGCTGTTTAGCGATTTCTTCTCCGATCTCTTGTCTCTGATCGTAATAGTACTGAACTAGGCTGATAGTCGCTCCCACTTGAGCACTGAGCTTGTCTTCTCGCTCGTTCATGGAAGATTCCCTTTGCTGGATCAAATTATAGATACAGGCCATAGCGATAAAAATTATTGCCAGAGCCACTATGGTCGCCAGTTTATATTTGATAGTGAGGTCGCTGAGTTTCATTGTTAAGCCATTTTTATAGTTTGTGTTTTCATTTTGAAGGTGAACAGAAAGGCTATTCAATGTTTTGGAGATGAAAATTGATTCTTGTCATGAATAAATAATATTCATTTGGTTGCTTAATGAGTGGTGAGCTGGATCAAGGTAAAGCAACGGAGAATCATTTTGTTTGATGCATAGGTTCACATATTGCGATTATATCGTTGCTGTGAATGCATTAATGTCGTTTCAATGAGTTATTGAATTTGGTGTTTGGTCATATTCCTACCACAATCTATTAATAAACCTATTTATTAGATTGCGGTTGCCTCTAGTGAAGTGGTGTATGAAAAGCTTATGAATAATGAAATTAATGTGTATAGGATGAAAAGAGATGAGAAATCTAGGTTTTAAAAAGCTATTGCTCATTTCCATTATTGCGCTGGTGGTCATATCTGTATCTGTTTCAAGTTATGTCGCTTATGTGAAGCAGGAAGAGACGCTGGTGGAGTTAATTACCGCCTCAAACCAAAGCTACGTGAAAGGGCAAGCACAAAAGATAGCGGATCAACTAGGAGAGAAGGTTGGTGGTTTAGAGAAGTTGGGTAAGCACTTTGAAAGTAAAGAAATAACGGGTACGCCTGACGATTTTATTGAGCTCACTCATGTCATTGCTAATGCCACTAATTTGAATAGCTCTGTCGTTGCCTTTACTAATGGTGACGCGTATTGGAACCAAGAAGCCAGCTCATGGCCTAACCACAAGTTTGATGGGGATGTGACCACTCGGGGCTGGTATCAGGCAGGGCGGCAAAGTACCACGACATCAATTACTGAACCTTATAAAGGCAGTGAGGGCAGTGAGTATTGGGTGTCGATTGTCCGTAAGACATTAAGTGGCATGATTTCTGTGGATATGCAGCTGGGTTTCCTTAATGAGATTGCTAAGAGTGCAAACAACATTCCTGGAGCGGTTGCTGTCATACTAAATAGTGATACTACCATTCTGGCTTCATCAATGGATGATGTGGAGGCCGGTAACAAGACAGACAAATACCCTTGGCTTAATACTGTCGCCAATAAAACAATAGGGAAGACGGATGTTGTTTACGATGGCCATGAAGGAGAGATCGAAAAACTGTTCTTTTCCCATGAAATCAATATTGCGGGCAAGAAGTGGTATTTTGTGGTCGGTCTGGACAAAGACATCGCCTTTGCTGATCTTGCGTCCGCTAAGCAAGCGGCCATCTTTACTGCAGTGATTGCGACGGTGATCAGTATTATTGTTGCGTTACTTGTCATGCAGGTACTGTATCGTCCTATTTTAGTGTTAAAAGAAACCATCGCAGGGCTGAGTGAAGGTAATGGCGACTTAACACAACGTATCACAGTGACTACGAATGACGATTTAGGCCAAATTTCGGAAGGTGTGAATAAGTTTATTGCTAGTTTGCAAACCATGATGTTGGAAATCAGCGAAGCGACTAACCAGTTGAACGGCAGTGTAGATCGTATGCGTGATCAGAGTCAGCGTAACTCCTCCATTCTCCAAAGCCATGTACAGGAAACAGAGCAAGTGGTGACGGCGATAGAAGAAATGAACTCTACCGCTGAAGCGATGGCAACAGATGCGGCGAATACGGCTCAGCTGACGCATAAAGCTAACGAAGCGGGTTCAGCATCGAAGGTGACAGTCACTCAGGCACAGAGCAATGTTCAGGACTTGGTCGATGATGTCAGTGTCGCTTCAGAGAATGTGAACAAGATGGCGGCGGAAACGGATGGTATCAATACTATTTTGGGTGTCATAGGCGATATTGCCGAGCAGACCAACTTACTGGCTCTGAACGCCGCCATTGAGGCTGCTCGTGCTGGTGAACAAGGGCGTGGTTTTGCGGTCGTTGCTGATGAAGTTCGCAAACTCGCGAGCCGAACTAAAGACAGTACCGAAGAAATTGAATCCGCATTGGCTAGTTTGCTTCGAGGTAGCCAATCAGTTGTTGATTCTATGGATTCCACCAAAGCAAAATGCGGTCAGACAGCCGAAGGCGCAGGGGAAGTAGCTGAAAGTCTTGATGTGATGACTGACTTCGTGACAGAGATTAATGATCTGAGCACGCAAATTGCGACCGCAGCTGAAGAGCAAAGTAGTGTCACGCAGGAGCTGAGCCGTAACATGAGTGCGATTAATGACATCGTGGGTGAACTCGATAGTAATGGTCAACGGGCACTTGAAGATGCGCACAGTATTGCTGATATCAATGCTCATTTATCGAGTATCGTCAGTCGATTCAAGCTGTCATAGCATTGAAGAGAACCTAACAAGGGCCTTGCTTAACCGCAAGGCCCTTTTCGTTTCTGGTAAAAGTATGACTGAGACAGGTTCAATAAAGCAATTGGGTGTTTTGTTAATTACTTGTTAATTCGTGACAACATTCTACGAACAGCACTTCTATGTGATACTTTTTATGCATCTTGTTGTCTACTCGTCCATCACCAATAGACATTAGGCGACTTGCCAAAACATAACAGGATGTGTGAGGAGGACAATTTGCGACACTCAGCGATAACTCAGGAGCAAGCTCCAGCTCTGGCTGCGTTACTTGATAGCGACTACCGACTTAATTTTCAGGAGCTTATGGAGCAAATTAAGTTGTCTAACAAACCACTGTCGCTTGCAACGATAAGATTCATACTTGAAAACGTGGCTTTGAATGACACCGAAATAAAGGCATTAGCCAGCTTTGATGAAGACAGTTACTGTCGAAAGCGTCTGTTTAAAAATGACCATTGCGAAGTGCTCATATTGAGTTGGCTAAATGGTCAGAGAAGCAAAATTCATGACCACTTAAATACCGCCTGTGGAGTGCGTGTACTGCATGGTGAAGCAACAGAGACCTTATTTGAAACGGCAGCGAACGGCCATATTTACGCGTCTCAATCCTCCCATTACCAGCAAGGTAGCGTGACTGTTAGCAAAGATAACGATATTCACCAAATTTCCAATTTGCAGGCTGATGATGAGCCTCTGGTTACGCTGCATGTCTACTCTCCGCCGTTACAACAGTTCCATTTGTACCAGCTTGAAGGGGGCGAGCCAGAGCTGCTGGATTTGCAGCAAGATTCTTGGTTCTATGAAATTTGATATCGAACTGACAGCTAATAATGCGAAAGGCGAGCCATGTTGCTCGCCTTTTCATTTCTACCGATATTCTGAAATCAACATTGCTCGTGTATCTTCTTCCAACGCTTCAAACATATGTGGCAAATCTCCGGGGTAGGAAATGTAATCCCCTTCCTCTAGTTCATGAGGGTCCGATTGCAACCCTAGTTTCGCTCGGCCTTTGACAATAACCACATGCTCTACCACACCCGGGTGATGAGGCTCCGAGATAAATGGTTGACCGGGTTTGACTTCAATCCAATAGATGTCGCGGCACACATTCGCTGGGCTGGCTGCGAGTAACACGGCTTGGTAATCCTTTTGCTCCGAAAACACGCTCACTCCCTTACCGTAGCGAATGACTTTGGTCGTTGGAGTTGGTGTGTCGATTAGACGAGAAAAAGGAATATCAAGGACAACGCAGATGGACCAGAGCGTCTCAATACTTGGGTTTCCAACACCATTTTCAAGTTGTGAGAGCGTCGATTTCGCGATGTTAGCGCGTCTTGCGACCTCAGCGATACTTAAGCCAGCATTTAACCTTTCGGCATTAAGAGTGGCAGCGATTTGTTCGATTGGCGGTTTACTTTGATCCACAACGCTCTCTCTGGTCAGTGTGTTTCCGTTCATTATAAAAAACGATAGCATGATTTGACAAACGTTTTTCTGGTGTTCATTATAAAATTCATTCGTTCATTATAATGTTTATTCTCGGTTGCATTCGGTGGTAGTAACCAATAAACGTCGAGGTTTTTATTATGGAATATCTACTCTCTGTCGCTTTGTTTGCCATTTCATCTTCAGTGACCCCAGGGCCAAATAACATCATGGTGATGACATCTGGACTGAATTTTGGAGTAAAACGCAGCTTGCCGCTGTTAACCGGTATTTGTGTCGGATTTACTTTGATGTTGCTATTGGTAGGGCTGGGCTTTGGCGAAATTTTTTCTTTGTTCCCTCAGCTTTCTTTGGCGGTCAAAGTCATGGGAACGCTTTATCTTTTATATCTCGCATTGCAGATCGCCATGGCTGACAGTGTGAGTGCTGAGAAAGCTCGAAATCGACCGCTCGGTTTTCTAAATGGAGCTTTGTTTCAGTGGGTCAATGCCAAAGCTTGGGTGGTGGCAATTGGTGCGATATCCGCATTTACGACAATAGGTGAAGGGTATATGACTCAAAACCTGACCATCGCCTCGATGTTTTTTATTGCCTCGTTTCCTTGTGTTGGCGTGTGGTTAGTGTTTGGCTCTTCGTTACGCCGATACTTAGACAAACCAGCCTATTTGAAAGCTTTCAATAAGCTGATGGCGTTGCTACTCGTCATCTCTGTCTTACCTGTGGTTGGAGAGATCATTGGGCAATTCTGAATGAAAAGCTTGGCGCTATGATGACTATTGATGAGAGGCGTGAAGTAAGTGCGAGAATCCGTTGTCTTTTAGGCTTCGCTCCATGAGAGCAATCACCTGGCGACTGGTTTCATGAGGAACAAAGTCCGAGCTCGATTTACCATCAATGATCAGCTGGGATAAATGAGAAGCTTCAAACTCAAATCCACCGCCTGCAGGTAAGTGTGAGATCTGGGTATGTTCACCTTTGTACGTGACATCAATGACGGTTGGATTCCACCACTTATCTTGGATAACAATTTCGACATCTGATCCACGTATTGTCGCGACGCGTTTTAGGTTTTGGCTGATTGAAGCGCCAATCTTACCCTGGATACTGTGACTAAACGTAAACTCTACGGTTTCGTCTACCTTGGATTCATTGTTGTGCTTCTGATAGGTCACCGATGGTGGTTGGATCTCACTCTGTTTGAGCTGGCAAAGATCCGCGTATAGCCAGAGCGCATAAACACCGACATCTAAAGTCGCACCGCCGCATAAATCAGGGTTAAAAATTTGCTGTTGAACATCAAATTCATGCCAGTTGCCGAACGCCGCTTCGATTGATTCTATCTCAATACTGTTTTTTTGAATGAAATCCCGTAGCGCTCGGTAAGCTGGAAAAGTCACTGACTTCATTGCTTCCATGAGCAAGAGGTCTTGCTTATCTGCCAGTGCCTTCATGTCGTCCCAGTCTTGGGTGTTAGTGAACGCTGGCTTTTCAACCAGAACATGCTTGCCATGGTCTAAGAACAGTTCAACCATGCTTTTGTGAAACGGATGGATAGTCGCAATGTATACGGCATCAACATTTGGGTCTTCTGCCATGGCTTGATAAGAAGAATAAGTGTGCTCAGCCTGATATTGCTGGGCAAAAGCATCAGCGCGTTGTTCATCTCTGGCTGAGACGGCATATAGACAAGCGTTGTCGACATGCTGAGTGAGATCGGCGGCAAATCGATGTGCAATTTTACCCAGCCCGGCAATGCCCCAACGTACTTTTTGTTCTGTCATATTAATTTTTATCATTCTAGTATTTGTGAGGCTGATACTAGCGATGAGCACGGGTTTAGGTCAAATAGAAGTGGTTGGACTGAATGGGAAAGCCGCCGGTGTCGGCGGCTATAGATTGAGGTGAGCGCGCACCTTTACCTAGGTTGTTTTTAGGACTTGTTTAGTGCCCAATACTGCTTAGCCGTTATACCGTAATACACTTTATCGTCGAATCCAGATTCAACCTTGTAGTAGTCAATTTGGCGACCTTCAAAGGTAAAACCGCATTTCTCCATCGTTTTGTACGAACCTGTGTTAGCGCCATAGCAGTCGGCACTGACTTTGTGGCTACCTAACTCGTTAAATGCAATATCGGTGAGCAAACGACAGGCACGAGTAGCGATCCCTTTGCCCCATGCGTGGACGGGAAGTTGATACCCGACTTCGTAGTTACCTTCGAGAAACATCACCTTAGATAATCCGCACATACCCATGTAGTGGCCTTGTTTGTCTCGAATGACAAATGTTGGGCTGTCTGGCCAATTACTTTTGTTTATTGCGTGTTCAGTGTTTTCAATGATTGGGGTAAAAAACGCGTGAAACATGCTTTCCTCTGCGGGAGCAAAGAACAAGTAGGCGTTGACCTCGTGGTCGTTAAGCATTGGGATGATGTCGTTTAAATCTTCGCGTTGAATCAGTTTGATGTTTAGTGAGTCGCCAAAGGAGATTGATTCACCACGTTTTAGTTTTTTGTATGTCATTGTGTACCTCTCAATTTGCTCAGCATGGTAGATCAACATCTGCGCCGAAAATTGGATATTTGCGACAAGTGTTATTCGAAGTCCCCGTAGATATCGATGGTGAGGTCTCGGTCTTTGAGGTACTTAGCTGGTGTCCGATTGAGCTGATGTTTGAGTTGGCGGATTAAATGTGATTGATCACTAAAACCAAATGCTTGTGCAAATTCAGACCAGTCGGGCTCTGCATCTTGCTCATAGATAGACAACACAATTTCTTCCAGTTTCATCATCGTAAGGTATTGCTTTACGCTTAGCCCTGTAACTTGTTTGAAGTGCCTTTCTAAGGTTCTTCTAGAACATGCACATTGGTCGGCAATCTGCTCGATACTCCAGTCGGATAGGCGATTTTCTATCATTTTGGTCGCTTGCTGTGTAATAGAGATAGCGCGGTCTTTTTTGTTGTTTAGGTTGAGCTGGTGGAAATGTTGATGAAATACGTCAAGCAGATGTGATTTGTCATTCGATTGCCATAGCTGGTTGTGGAGTGCGGGCCCGAAAAACGTATCCAACCAAGTAGGCCAGCCGCATTGGTTAAGATGATGACCGGCAGAAGAATTGAGTAGGTACAGCCCCTCGGGCCTGAAAGTGACACCGATACGTTTTAGTGGAGCAGAGTCGTCTAATGACAGTAACTGATCGCTCACCGAAAGTAGGTGACTCCCTTTACCTTTAAATTTAGTTATGCCGCTGTCGTAACTGTACTTTTGTTCATCCGGCGTAAAGAGCAAATGAGCCCTTGGATTGGGAATGAGCCTTGGTTGTTGCGTGATGACATCGTCTGCCTCTAGCTCCAGATACCAGACTTGATGTATTAACCATTCGAAATCTTGCAGCGGTTGTTTCCAAGTAATCATGGCATATTTAATTTAGGGGTTTACTAAACAGTCTACGTGATAACACGGCAACCTAGCAAAGTGCTCTTACTTATCAGTATGGTATAAAAAGTCAATTATTCCGGATAGTTATGCGTTTATTGGGTTGATCCTCATATCAGTAAAACATGTCGTTTTAGTGACACTTAAACGATAAGCAATAAAATTCATATCAATAGTTATTGTAAATCTGTCTTAGATCTCAAATTGTTAACATTCATGTGTTGTTTTTTTAACCTAGTGCAAAGGCTCTCATCGGATGAGTTGAATAAAAGAGAGCCGAAGACTAATCCTATTTAACGAGCAAAAGTGGTTTCGATGTTTGGAATTTTGCTCGCTGATGACAAAGCAAATAACGCTAATTTCAGGACGAAAAGGTTAATAACATCATGAAAATAATGACAAAGATTGCCTCCATTGCAGTGGCAATTGCGTTTTCTAGTTTCACACATGCTGCCATAGGAAACTACAAGGTCGTGCTGATTCACGGCTTTCAATCGGATCAATTACAGTCCAAACCTAATGCTGCTCAGGTTGAACTGGAAGGTGAAGATTACTGGAAAGAGTACTGGCTCCAATACGCTGACGCTCGGATTGACTGGCCTGCTTATGAACGTGTTGAAGGCAAAATCTCCAGCGAATACGCTTGGCCTAAACTCCAAGAGCTGTCTCGCAATGGAACCTGCCAGTCAGGGTGTATTTTTGTGACGCATTCTGCTGGCGATCTTGTTGCACGATACCTGCTAGATAATCAGGAAAACTGGCTGACTAACGCTGGGTTAGAGCCTCTCAATGTTGTCGCTACCTACGATTTCGCTGGTGCTGGTGGCGGCTCTGAACTTGGGGATATTGTGGTCAACATCATCGAAGGGGGAGGCTGGGCAAACAGTGCGATGCGCTACGCGATTTCACTGTGGCTGGGGGAAATGCCTAATCAGGAAAACTCAGGTGTACTCAATGATCTAAAAGTCTCCAATGCACGCCAGATAGCGCGTCTGTCAGAGCACCGCATTCCACGAATTCGATTTATTGGGAACGGGACCGACTATTTCAAAACGACTTCCGCTTTTCTTCCCGGCAATGATGATGGTGTTGTGGCGGCGCATTCCGCTTGTGGCGCAGCAGAGTCAGGAAGTTACGACAGCTGTTCAACAAGTTTAGCGATGAACGGCAAGATAGCTTCTCAAAGCAAAGGCGTCTCTAACTTTATGCCTGAGCACTATCCCTTGATCATGGGAGACGACTACAGCCACAGTGATGTTGTGGGCCCTAAACACAAAGGGGAAGTCACCTCCAGTGTGACGGATGTGACACTAGCCAATGGCCAATCTGTCGGGGTTACAACTTACAAGGAAAATGGCTGGTGGGGAACCAAATACTTGTACGTACAAGGGTCTAATAAAGACACCATGTCTGAAATTGCGGTTGGCCTAAACTGATCGTATGCAGGGCTGGGTAGGACGTCTCAGCCCTGATTTTCTGGAGAACCTTATGAAGACTAAGTTATGGGTATTCAGCTTCATCACTGCGTTGACAGCAGCAGGCTTCATTTTTTGGCCAAACCCCGTTGAGACATCCGAATACGCCAAGCCTAGGGGAGAAGTGGGCCATGATGCTGCTCCCCTTCCTGAAGGGGACAATCGCTTTGTTGTTTCAAAGCAGGCCTCGACAGAGAGAGCAAACTCTATCGAGACGAAGGCAGTGGCATTGAAGTTAAAGCAGGTGGCCATCAAACATCAACAAATTCTTCAATATCCATCATACTCTCAACCGATAGTTAATGAGAGCAGTCCTTACTTGAACTGGAATGCATTTGAAGTGGTTGAAACTCCGATATTGGACGGCAAATCAACGGCTTCGTTGAGCATTAAAAAGTTCCGGCACTTCTACCCTGAACTGATACTGGTTGAGCTCAAAACGCAGCAAGCCGTACTTGGCGCTTCATTGGATGTCGTTTCTGTTGCCACGCAGCAAACCCTAACGACATTGCCTGCGGATGAAATGCAGTGGCAAATCACGCCGGGTAAAGATTGGCCAGAAGAACTGAGACTAATCGCACGTGTCGACTTTGAACGAGGAGAAGATATTGTTAGTGCCGATGTTCGTTTATATCATTCAGTAGCGAGCGTGGTGTCAGTATCAGAAGGATATGCTCAGGGGCCTGATATGAAGATTCCGGTCACGTTACAAATCGATAAAGAAGGCATATTCAGACTCCGTGCGAACCTCTATCAGAAAGGCGGTAAAGCCATTGCATCTTTAGTTGAGAAGCAACGATTGTCAGAAGGTGAGCAAACAGTGGATTTAAAAGCGTTTAAACGAGTCTTGCCAGAGGGCGAGATCGATCTAGAGCTACGTGATGTGGTGATTGAACGTATGTCAGGTCACCCTGGAGAAAAAGCAGGTTATGGACAGAGCGATGCCGAGAGCTACCCTGTTGGTCGTTTTGATTCCGGTACGCTGACGGATGAAGAGTACCAAATGACAGAGCAGGAAGAGCAGCAACTGGCTTTTCTGCAACAACTGCTTTGATATGCACTGGAGGTGTTGTGACCGAGGCAGAGTGCGTTATAAAGAAAAGGGAGACTCTGCGGTTTAATTTTTCTTGCGCCAGATTTGGTAACCACTTTCTCTGGTTGCCTTACCGAGCAAGTGTGCAGCCACAGGTGCAGTGATAAAAATAAATAGCATGGTGCCAATGACTCTTGAAACGACCGTAACATCCGGTATTGCAATTGCGACGGCTAATAGCAGTGAAGCTAAACCAACAGTCCCTGCTTTGGTCGCTGCGTGCATTCGCGTGTATAAATCGGGCATTCGCAAAATTCCGAGGCTGGCGATTAAAATAAACAGGGTGCCAAGACAGAGTAGTATTACAACAGTAATGTTCATGACATGTCCTCTTTTCTTTTGAAGATCAGCCTTGCAAAGGCAATCGTACCTAGGAAAGCGACCAAGCCGAGTGTGATAGCGACATCCAACAATGACGCTTGTCCGCTGTCTAACGTGTAAACAGCAATGAAACCTATAGTGATAAATGCAATCAGATCAAGTGCGACTACTCTATCTGCTAATGTTGGCCCGAGAATCAAACGAATGAACGCCATGACGACGCTGAGCAATAAACCTAGGTAGGCAAACGTGATACTCATTGATAACCACTCAGCCACGAGTCACCTCCAAAATCCGCTTTTCTAGCCCATCTTTTATTTCCCTGATCACCTTTTGGTGTTCGGGAGCAAACATGGCATGCACCACCATATACTTCTTATCTGATGTGACATCTAAGCTCAGACTACCAGGGGTCAGTGAGACCATGTTGGCGAGTAACGAGATTTCTAAATCCGACTCAACGTCTAACGGAACATAAACAATATCAGGGTCACTTAAATGAGTGGGGGTGATCACATCCCAGACAACTTTAGCTACCGATATCATCATCTCATAACAGAAGTACAGCAGCAGGCTTATCAAAGATCGAAAGCGCCGGAAATAGCTGGTTTCCAATCCAAACGGTTGGCTTAGTCTCAAAGCAAAGAAGCCCACAACAAAGCCGACGATAAAGTTCACACTGGTATAGTCACCATTGAGTAACATCCATGCCAGCGCGAGGAATAGATTCAAAAAAAAGTAAATCACAGTGCCCCTCCTGTGGCATGTCCGTTGAGGTGTTCGACTCGACTTTCTCCCAACACGGCTTGGATGTACTCTTGCGGTTCAAGTAACTGCTCAGCGGCTTGAATGGCAAACTGGTACACTGGCTCAGCAGCCAAACCAATAATCAGACTCAGCGTGGTTAATATTGTGATTGGCGCGTAGTACAGCCATTGCGTGTATTGATTCAGAGGTTTTTGCTTTATATTTTTCGGCGACGGTTTCCAAAAGACTTCATTCCAGATTTTGGTCATCGAGAATACCGTTAGTAGACCAACCAATAGTGCCGTTCCTGCTAACCAGTAATGCTCGGTCTGTAAACTCGCTTTGATCACAAGAAACTTACCCCAGAACCCAGACAACGGTGGAAAACCCGCCAGTGAAAATGCAGGTACAAGAAACAAGAACGCGATCCAAGGCATGGCTTTGTACACGCCACCTAACTGGTTGAGGTTGCCAGAGCCATATTTACGCTCGATTAAACCCCCGATTAGGAATAGATTTGCTTTCACTAAGATGTGGTGGACGATGTAGAAAACCGCACCAGCGATTGCTATTGGTGTATAGACTGCTAAACCCATGATCATGTACCCGATCTGGCTGATGATATGGAACGATAGAATCTTTTTGATATTGTGCTGACTTGCGGCCCCTAATACGCCTGTCAGCATTGTCAGCCCCGCTACCCACATTAAGGTGGGTTGCCATCCACTTTCTGATAACGGAAAAATTAAAGTGAATGTACGGATGAGGGCGTATACCCCGACCTTGGTCAGTAAGGCAGCAAACAAGGCAACAACAGCGCTTGGTAAGGTGTGATAGGAAGCGGGAAGCCAAGCAAAAACAGGGAACAAAGCGGCTTTAATTGCAAAAGCAAATAAGAATAGAGCGGCGAGTAACGTTTTAGTGTCGGGTGCAATTAGGGAGGCCTTGGTATGTAAATCAGCCAGATTCAATGTGCCAGTCGCACCGTAAAGCAAACCAATTGCGAGTAAAAAGACTAAGGTTGAAATGAGATTGAGCATTACGTATTTCACAGCCCCATCTATTTGTTTCTTTGAACCGTCCAAGATCATTAAGCCAAAGGATGCAATCAACATCACCTCAAACCAGACGTAGAGGTTAAAAATATCACCAGTAAGAAACGCGCCATACACCCCGGAAAGCAATACATGTATGAGTGCATGGAAGGTGCCGTACGAGCGCTTGCTTTGCAGATCTGCCATGGCGTAAAACACACTGATAACACCAATAATGGCTGTCACCATTACCATCGCCACCGTGAGATAATCTGCCACAAAGACGATGCCAAATGGCGCTGCCCACTGACCAAAAGCCACCGCCTGAGTACCACTTTGAATAATACTCTGTGTCAGCATGATACCAATAACTAAAGTTGCGATTGCACTGGTACCGCTTATCGCATCGACCAATTCATTTCTTCGCTTTGCGCAAAAAATCGCAACAGCAGTGAGGAGTGAGATCACGACAGGTAATGTCAGCCAAATCGTTATCATTCATCCTCCTCTGAGCGCTGCATGGCATCGATATCCGCTGAGTCTGCTTCTGAATACGCGCGATAAAACAGCATCAAAGCAAAAACCAGCAGGCCGAAACCAATAACAATGGCAGTTAAGATCAAAGCTTGAGGGAGCGGGTTTGCCGCCCCTTCTGGGGGTAATATGGACTGTGTATCAATCAGCGGTGGTAACCCTGGTGTTAGTCGTCCAGCAGTGAAAATCGCGATGTTTACGGCGCTGCTTAATAAGATCAAACCAAAAAGTAAACGTAATATGTGTCGCTCTAGCATGAGGTAAATACCAGAAGCAACAAACACTCCGACAACAAGGCTCCATAGTATTTCCATCAGTCCAGCTCCTCATTCACACGCAGCAGCATCCCCATCACGCCACCAATGATGGCGTGATAAATACCTACATCGAATATTAACGGCGTGCCGAGCGGTAAAATATCCTTCCACCATAAACCGGTTAAAAACGGCAGGTTGAAAGCAAAGCTCATCAAACCAGCCACAAAACTTAGGAAAATGCCGAATAGAGCGATACTAAATGGTGAGTAATACAAGCGTTCGCGAACATACTTTGGTGATTCGGCAAACATCAGGAGCGCAAAACCGATTACGGCGATTAATGCACCGATAAAACCGCCGCCCGGTTCGTTATGACCGCGTAACAAGAGATAAAGAGAAAATACCAACATCAATGCCGCCACAATATGAGCTGTCGTTGCAAAAATGAGGGAGCGGATACGATTGCGTTTATGATAATGTGTTTCCAATAGACTCACAGCTACAATCCCAGCCATGACAACGACGATGACTTCACCCAAGGTATCGAAGGCACGAAAATCCACCAGAATCACATTGACGATGTTACGTCCATGCCCACCTGGAACACTGTTCTTTGCAAAGAAATCGGCCAGTGTGGAATCTAAAGGTTGCGCTGTAATGTTGATGAGTAGTGCTGTCACTGACATACCAATCACACCAGCAATGACGCCATGGATAAGTTTCCGGCGCATAGAATGTTGAGGCACTGTCAATAACCCTGGGATGTGGCGTATCAATAGCACCACAAATACCACCATTAAGGTCTCAACCAACAGCAAGGTCTTTGCGACATCAGGAGCGCTATAAAGCATGAAAACCAAGGTCGTCATAAAGCCCACCACCCCAAGGGAAGACACCGCCAGCAGTCGGGAAGTGGTAAAGGTACACACGAGCGCTGAAGCTATGAGCAACAAAGCAATACTGCTTTCATAAAAGCTGATGTCACCTAAAGCTGTAAAGCGCTCTTGTGGAACCGACAGTGGACTGCTCAATAACACTCCAGCTAGTACAACAAAGAAAAGCAGTACATAACGGCTTAAACGTTTTTGCTGTAGTAACTGTGTCTGCCATTGTGCTAAGCGGATCATGTTACTCATTATCTTGTCGAACATGGACTCTGCGGTTGGCAGTGTCGTGACTTTGCTTTGCCAGTTCTCCAATAAGCTTGGATAGACGCGATACAAAACATAACCAAGCAGCAGGGTAAACACACTCAGCACTAAGGGTAAGTTAATCCCTTGCCATAACTTGGCGGCTTCTGGTGCTGAGTTTGGTAAGCTCGACAAAACACCCGGCTTGACGATGTTGTTGTTAATCCACTCTAAGCCTAATATCGGTGCGATTGCGCTGGCCATCGCAAGCAGCATTGCTGGTATCCAAAGTCCTTTGTTCACTTCTATCTTCTTCGTGGGCGCTGGGCTTCCCTCATGTGCGCTAAAGAAAGGCTTAATGACTAGTGCAAGCGCGAGAGCCACCATGGTGACGTTAACTACAAAGAGTACGGCAGTCGTGAGTAAATTGACGTCTAATCCAGATTTGTACATGTACTCCTTACTCAAGAAACCAAGCAAAGGTGGAACGCCAGATTTCGATAAGGCAGCAATGATGGCAGCAATGAGGCTGAGTACTAACACCGTTTTTAAGCCATGGAGTACTCGAATGTCACGCGTTCCTGCCGCTTTATCAATATTGCCCACGACCATAAACAGTGCCGCTTTGTAAAACGAATGTGCCAAAATAAACAGAAGTGCAGCTGTTACGGCAAACTCAGTCCCGATACTAATGAGTAGAACTAATTTACCTAATGCTACATTGGTACTGTATGCCAACATGAGCTTTAAATCAGTCTGCTTAAGCGCTAGTAATGCACACCAAATGGCCGTGAAGCCGCCAAAGATACCCAATGTATAAAACCAAATGTCGCTGTGCGAATAGATAGGCGCAACTCGGGCAAGAAGATACACACCCGCCTTAACCATAGTAGCGGAATGTAAATAGGCACTGACAGGGGTTGGGGCAGCCATAGCGTTGGGCAACCAGAAGTGAAATGGGAATTGTGCCGACTTGGTAAATGCACCGAGCAAAATCAGAGTGAGTGAAGGAACGAACCAGTCATGCTGCGCGATGACTGCACTTTGCTCAATAATGGTGCTCATTTCATAACTGCCAGCCATTTCACCTAGCAGAATCAAGCCTGCCAATAAGGCGAGGCCGCCAGCTCCTGTGACGATCAAAGATTGCAATGCATTCTTGCGTGATTTGTCTTTCTCATGATGAAAACCAATCAAGAGATAGGAGGTGATGGTGGTCAGTTCCCAGAACACAAAAAGAAGAACAATGTTATCGCTCGTCACCACCCCCAACATAGCGAGCATAAATAGCGTCAGATAAAGATGGAAAGAAAACCGCGCAGAGGTACCCTTGAGATAAGCCAGTGCGTATGTCTGAATGAGTGCCCCGATACCACTAATCAAACATGCAAACAAGAAGGATAATCCGTCCAACTTAAAACTTAAGTTTATGCCTAGCCCTGGAACCCAACTGGCGTGCCAACTTACCCCTCCTGGCTGATAGAGGTCGATGAGCGTGACAAAAATAGCTAGCGGCAGCAGAAGAAAAGCCATCCAAGCTAGTGAATAAATGTTAGGTAATTGAATCTGTTTATTGAGAGTTGGTTTATTCAATAGCACTCATCCATTGAGTTGACAGTGAACAGGAAATAGCGGTGACAGATTTATTTATCTACCTGTGCAACCAGAGACCGCCTAATAATAGTAGACGGCCTCAACGGTGCTGCACTCTTTATTTTTACAAGATTACCATAGGGTTATTTGCACTCTGATACCGTATACGAGCGTAATTCTCTCATTGTCTGCTCCTGGTTTAGCAAAGAAGCTGGCTCGCTCTCTCCGAGACTAAAGGCATCGAAAGAACAATCACCGATGTCATTTCTTGGGCAGATGTGGATATTGGAGCGTTCAAGCATTTCCGTATGACAAATTGGACATAGTGGTTTCATACTTTCCTCCTGAGTCGCTTTTTTAAGCGAACTTTCAAAACACTGAAATAGGTTGTAGTATCAGTAAAACAACTTGTGGCTTTATCCTATCGGCGAGACGAAGCCTTCAGGCTTAAGGGCCACCAATGAGCAATTGATGGATTGCAATATATTCTCCGCGGTGTTGCCGATCACAAAACCTGAAATACCGGTTCTTGCCAAAGTACCCATAACTAACACATCGACTTCCAGCTCATCGACATTTTCAGGTATTTTTTCATCTGGCTTGCCATGAATTCGATGTATCACCATATCTCCTGAGATACCAGACTCGTCGATAAGCATCTGCAGAGCTTGCTGGTGGTTTTTTCGTGCGTTCAAAATATCGTTGGTGAGTTGTTCTTCATCGACTTGAATCCATACGTGATTGTCGAGATAGTTCTCCAAGTAATGTTCCCAACAAGAAATGATGTGAAGGCGGCTGTCACAGGTATCTGCAATTGAGCGAGAAAGTTCAAGTAAACGCAACGAGAGATCATGTTGCTCTGCACTCGATGTCATTGGGTCAATAGCGACTGCAACACGGCGCTTTCCTCTAGGCTTATCACTCACTCGTTGTAACCAAACTGGGCATGGACATTTACGTAGCAGCGTCATATCAATGGCTTTGAATCCGTCAGTGCCTTCATTGAGTGGTTCTGCTTCTTTGATCACCAGATCGTGATTGGCTGTAATCGCTTCTTGAATGATACAAACCGCAGGTTGTTCGCTACTTCTAACGGTGAGTGGGAATGGCACTTGCTCGGGTGAAATGTCATTCTTTTCACGGATCTGCTCAATATTCTGTTGTACAGAGCTGCGTAGAGATTGTTGGTAGGTTTGCTGATACTGTTGCATGTCATCTGGGAAGTCAGGGCAGGCAACTAAGCCAGCAACAGGTACCTGATTGTTGGCAGCAATTCGAAGTGCTTGGCCTAGAGCATCACTATGGCCGGGAAATCCTTGTGTAGCAAAAAGTATGTTCTCGAATCGTCTCATGCATACCTCCTTGGTAGTGGTTAAATTAAATCACTTGAGAGACATATTCGCCAACATAGAATTGTAACGGCTTATGAGGGGAATGATATTTGTTCTCAATCAGGAGGTTGCATCCATATTCAAAAGGCTTTAATGCCGTAAATGAGTCATATGCTTGAGAGGATGTAACAAAATGATACGGGTTGGGTGTCGCTGCGTTGTTCGTTTAGAGTTAGCGACCTAAGTGCTACTAAGACCCTCTTAAGTGACAAGTATTGAATGATCTCAAGACGCAGTGGTAATCTCATTAACAGTTGTCTCGCATAGTATGGTGGAAGCTAGTTGTCGCTTTGACCTGAACTGCTACTAACCAAGGCGTATTTATGCAAAGTGCTGAGCAGCGTCAGACGGGGTCCACCCCTGATCAACAAACCGGCTCATCCTCCCAAGGAAAAAGTAAGAATCTCGGCATTCTTCTAGAACTGATTAAATTCATTAGACCATATCAGTGGAAAGTTATCGCCGCGCTGGTGGCGTTGGTTTTGACGGCGTCATTAACACTGTCAGTTGGCCAAGGTGTACGACTTTTGATAGATGAAGGTTTTGCCCAGCAGTCGACGCAAGAGCTCAGTAATGCTATTCAACTCATCCTCTTACTGACGGTGATGATTTCAATTGGGACCTTTTTTCGCTTTTACCTTGTTTCTTCGGTAGGAGAGCGCGTGAGTGCCGATATTAGGTTAGCGGTTTTCAACCATGTGATAACTCTGCACCCTAGCTACTTTGAGACTCATAGTAGTGGTGACATCATGTCGCGGATCACAACGGACACGACTTTGCTGCAAAGTATCATTGGCTCTTCATTTTCGATGGCGATGCGTAGCGCTTTGATGTGCATTGGCGCGTTAATCATGCTGTTTGCAACCAATATCAAATTGACGCTGATCGTTCTAGGATCGGTTCCTTTTATTCTCGTCCCTATTTTGTTTTATGGCCGCCGAGTAAGAGCTTTGTCCCGTCAGAGTCAAGACTCAATGGCTGATGTAGGGAGTTATGCAGGTGAAGCCATTGAGCATATCAAAACGGTTCAGAGCTACAGCCATGAAGCACAAGAAAGAGCTTCATTTGCTATGGAGGTTGAGCGGGCGTTTGAGATTGGTCGGCAAAGGGTTAAGCAACGTGCAATATTGATTTCGGGTGTGATTGTCATCGTGTTTAGCGCAATCGCAGGTATGCTTTGGGTGGGTGGTCGTGATGTTATCCATGGAACTATGTCTGGAGGTGATCTCGGCGCGTTTGTCTTTTATGCCATTATGGTGGCTTCTTCACTCGCAACCATTTCTGAGGTGCTGGGAGAATTGCAGCGCGCGGCAGGAGCCACCGAAAGGTTGGTTGAAATTCTGCACGTCGAAAGCCATATTGTTGCTCCAAACGATAAAGCTGTCTCGGCTCAGCACCTTACCAGCGAAGTGAAGTTTGAGGATGTTACATTCTATTATCCATCGCGACCAGAGCATGCTGCAATTGAGAATTTAGTACTCAAGGCTGAAGAAGGAAAAGTATTGGCCTTGGTTGGGCCATCTGGCGCAGGGAAAACGACACTGTTTGAACTTCTACAGCGCTTCTATGACCCACAATCAGGGCAAGTGACTTTAGGGGGCGTTGATATTCGCCAACTGGACCCTAATCAACTGCGTCAGCAAATGGCGTTGGTGCCTCAACAACCTGCTTTGTTCAGCCATAATGTGTTACACAACATTCGCTACGGCAGCCCTGAAGCGACAGATGAACAAGTAATTGAAGCCGCGAAAAAAGCACACGCACATGATTTCATCATGAAATTACCACAAGGTTACGATAGCTTCCTTGGTGAGCGGGGAGTGCGCTTGTCAGGTGGCCAGCGTCAGCGTATCGCCATCGCACGGGCTATTCTCAAAGATCCTAAAATTTTGCTTTTGGATGAAGCGACCAGCGCACTAGACAGCGAGAGTGAACACCATGTTCAACAGGCGTTGGAAGCGCTTATGCACAACCGCACGACCCTCATCATTGCTCATCGCTTGTCGACGATTCAGCATGCTGATCAGATTGCGGTGTTAGACAGCGGTCAGCTTGTGGATGTGGGCAACCATAATCAGTTACTGCAAAGCTGTGAGCTGTACCAGCGGTTGGTTGAATTGCAGTTTAAGCCTATGGACCGATAACGCTTAGCCATAGGCGATGGCGGAAAACAAACATCTCTACAAACTCAAGGAAAGAATAATAATGAGCAGTCAGTTGAAACAGCTTTGTCATACGATTTTACCCGGCAATAAAGAAGAATCACCCGCCGAGCACTTTGCCAAAATGGCAGCATGGTGTGAGGAGCATAATGTCGCTCACGATATATATGGCGAAGGAGAAACCATTCAGGCGTTTGAGCAGAAAGTGGCGGATTTGCTTGGTTATGAAGCTGGTTTGTTTGTCATCACGGGAACGATGACACAACCAACCGTGTTGGAGTTGGTCACCAAACAGAAACGCAATCCAGTGGTGGCGATGCACCCTTCCAGCCATATCTATGTCCATGAAAGGCAAGGTTATCAACTGCAAAATCGTTTCAGTATTCTTCCGGTTGGTAACCTATATCAGACATGGTCATTAAGTGACCTCCAGGTATGGCCGGATGAAATTGCGGCGGTATTGTATGAATTGCCAATGCGTGAAATTGGTGGCCAACTGCCAAGTTGGGAAAGTTTAGAAGAGATTAAGTCTTACTGCTCAGCGAATGATATCCATCTCCATATGGATGGTGCAAGACTATGGGAAACCGCTGCCTATTATCAGAAGGAATATCATCAAATCGCTAAAGGCTTTGATACCGCTTATGTATCACTTTACAAAGGGATCAACGGTCTGGGTGGCTCTATGCTACTAGGATCCAAGGAATTTGTTGAGCGTGCATCGATTTGGATGAAACGTCAGGGAGGAAATGTTTATCATCGCACACCTTATATTGTGTCAGCGGCAATGCAGTTTGACGATAGGTTGGCAAAACTGCCTACTCTTTTTGAGCGAACTAAACAAGTTTACAAGATTATCCGAGAGTTTCCGGCTCTTACAGTGAGACCCACTGAGCCTCAGTCAAATATGCTACATCTAATTGTTCCTTTTAGTTGTCAAGAAGTGAAAGAGCTACAACATGCTTTTGCCACTAAAGAAGGTATTTGGTTCGGTCACCCACAAGTCACCGCGCATCCAAATCAATCCATCATAGAATGGTATGTTGGTGACAATCTATTGGAGTTCGAAGACAATGCTCTGAGAGATTTCTTCGCTAAGCTGCTGGATGACAAGGCGTGAGTCAATCACATGGGATCTCAATCTGAGAGCCGGTTAACATGCCTAATTGGAAGCTTAATGTATTCTAAGCGGATTCTTTATAGAGGACTCTATCAATGTCAAAAAACTCCAAGCTGCACAATGAAGATAAGCTGGTTAAGAAAGCGCTAGAAATAGGTGCAAAGATGGCTAAGATGCAGGGATTCGAGCTGCCTCAGTCGCCTCAACCAGTGAGAGTCAAAGCGATTTACCTATTTTTGGTTGATGCTAAGCAAATAACGCCGTTACCTGATAGCAAACTTGACGGTGCCAATATCAAGCATAGACTCGCATTGTGGATCCACAGTGCATTGCCTGATAACGATCCTTTAAAATAGAAAAGATCCAGATGTAAAAAGGCGAACCAAATGGGTTAGTGCCGAGCGGGCTCAGTGCCAACCAATGTAACAGTGTATATATTAAGTTTTTGCCGCTTTAAAACTCTCCATAAAAATCCCCACTAACGAGGTTAGTGGGGATTGTCATTATTCCTAAAGTGGAAAGCCTTTTGTTTTAGAACGTAATGATAGGTGTCAATCGTTGGTAAAGGTTTGGCAAGGTAGTGTGTTAGGCACGGTTTATTCTAAAACCTCATTTTTTTGCTCGGAGTATTTCTTATTTTTAAGTTCATCCAATAGTAGCTGTGTGTGAACATAGAGGTAGCTTATCGCCTCTTTTTTCTCTGGCTCTGCGTGAATCAACCGGCACCAGTAGGTTATCTCTTGAAGGCGAGATTCTAGGCTTTCTGTATTCATGATTATTTACCAACAGCAAAAGATACACTTTAGTGTACACATTATGAATGTATGTGTATATTTAATTGTTTTTTTATATGATACTGATATCATTTGTTTTTTGGGGAGGTTGGGCCTCGCTTTATGACCAAAAGGCACATCAATGAAGAACAACAGTGAGCAACTGGACATACTCAGAGACAACATACAGTTTGGCCTAAATAAGAGTAAAGAAACGAAGGCGTCATTAAGTCGCAAAACCGGTGTTACGCGTTCGACTATCTATAAAATACTCGATGGCAAGGTTGAAAGAGTACAGACCTCGACGGTTGAACGAATTGCTAACTTCTTTGGAACAACCTGTCATATCATTCAAAATGAATCCCTAGAAGATCTTCTATCTGAAACACCTGTCGTGTCGGTATGCGGAAACAAGAACCCAATTGCTGTTCCGATTCTAAGTGAAATGGAGTTCATCCAGAAAAGTGAATATTACATCGGCGACTTGGTCACTGATTATCCCCTTACCTACCACTTTTCTGAAGGGAGTAACATCGTAGCGATTAGAGTGGGTCAGGTTTTGTCTAATTATTTTACCAAGGGCAATCTGCTGATTATTGATCGCTCGAATCACAATGAAAAAGAGCTGAGTAAGCTCATTGTTCGCGGTGGTGCATTGCATTCTCTTCCCCCTAACACTTCTCTTTTAGAAGGCGATTTTCTTTTTGGAGTAATACTCGAGGAACGTTTTTGTGTTTAATAAAAAATATAAATTGATTGGCTTTAATGGTGCCCCTGAAATGATGGCTAGCGTGATGATTCGGGGAACTGGAAAGGTCGTGAATATGCCCGCTAAAGATCTTATTTCCAGTGAAGTCGCTGATGATCTAAATCGAAATGAATTAGTTGAAGTATGTAAGAAAGTTTATTCAAAATCGAGCTTTGAAGGAGCATATGAGCTAGAGGACAGACATGAAAGTTATTGGATGAGCTACTCTTTTCTTGTACTGTGTCTGTGTTCTCTTTTTACATTGTCAAACATTACCGGAATTAAACCTGTAGAAATATTCAACACAGGCTTAATTGTACCTGCCGCAATATTTCTTTACCCAATTTCATTTATATTTGTTGATATATTAAACGAATACTTTGGTTTAAAGCTCGCCAGAAAAGCCATCATACAATCGACAGTGGTCAATGCTGGGATACTCGTTCTTCTCTATTTATCCACCACTATTCCTAGCATAGGCCCATGGCAAGCGATGGATGAACAGTATACTTCGCTTGTCACGAGTATGACCTCAGTGTTCTTAGCTTCTTTAAGTTCTTACTTTATTTCTGAGAACATCAATGCTTACGTCCTGAACAAGATAAAGATCGCCACACAATCTCGATGGCTTGCCATTCGAGTCATAGCAAGTACTAGTATCGCATCCGTTGTAGATAGCGCACTATTTATTAGTATTGCATTCTTTAATGTACTACCCAATGACGTTCTTTTCGTTATGTTTCTCAGCCAGGTTACTATTAAGATCTTATATGCACTGTTCAGTGTCGCGCCCATTTATTTCGCAAGGAAATTGTTTTCCCGCTTAATCAACGTCAAGGAATTAAATAATAATGACAACCTATGATAAGAACCTAGGTAAAAAAAGCGAGTATATCTCTCAGTATCAACCTGAGTTACTCGACCCTATCCCAAGACAAAAAGGCAGAGATGAGATTAAAGACCTTAAGGTCGCTACTCATGCTGGGTATGACTTGTGGACGGCTTTTGAAGTTTCGTGGTTGAACAATAAAGGTAAACCGATCGTCGCAATCGCGGAGTTTATTATTCCTCATACGTCCAACAATTTGATTGAATCGAAGTCATTCAAATTGTATTTAAATAGCTTCAATCAAACACGTTTTGAGTCGAAAGATATTGTTATTGAAAAAATGCAGTCCGACTTAACTAATGCTGCTGGTGCTAAAGTGACGGTGTCATTTATGGATGTAGATGAAACACAACAAACCTCAATAAATAAGCAATTTGATTGCATTGATGGTTTGGATATTACTGTTGACTCGTTTGAGTATGATGCGGATGCGCTATGCGGAAGCACAGTGGATGAGTATGTCTCTGAATCTTTATGTTCTCACCTTTTGAAATCGAACTGTTTGGTGACGAATCAGCCAGATTGGGGAAGCGTATACATCCGTTATACGGGAGCTAAAATCAATCATGAGAGTCTTCTGAAATATTTTATCTCATTTCGTGAACATAATGAGTTTCACGAGCAATGCGTTGAGCGAATCTATTCTGATATCAAACGATGCTGTGCCCCTGAAAAGCTGACAGTTTTTGCGAGATATACGCGACGAGGCGGTCTTGATATCAACCCTTATCGTAGCGACTTTGAAAGTGAAATTTGTTCGGGAAGAAACCCGAGACAGTAAATAAACTAGTTAGTTTCAAAATGAGTCCGTATCGATTTTGAGTCTGTCGAAAGTTTCTTTTAAAGGTCGATAAAAATGACTCGATCTGGACTCGTTGCTTTAATTAAGGCAGGTGTATGTTACTACATCTGCCTTAATACTATCTCTATGCGTTGGCTACTCTCCCCATCATTAATGTGTAACGCAATATTGAGGGAGGTTAATAAAAGCTAATGGGAAGATAGAAATCCAGTTCAAATTGCTCATCCTCATGCAGAAAATGGTTTCTGTGATAATGGACATAGGCAGGTGTTGAACCTAGCTTGAAGCCGGAGTCAGGCAGCCACTGTTCATGTACTTTGCTGATTTGAGGTAGCAACTCTCCATAGACGCCGGTCAGGCGAAATACCGCGTGCAGTCCACCGGGAATGATCAACTGATTAACTAAGCCGCGCACTTTGATAGGTTTGTCTATCTCGATACACGCTACGTAGCGACAGTTATCCAGTTCAACCAACGCTGGGTTTGAATGATGTAAACCGTATTGATGTGATGTGTCACGTCCCTCGCTGTTTGCCCATGAATTTAAGACTCGCCAAGCATTTTTTACGGTTCGGCTGTAACCCACATGGCGAACATAGGCAGCGAGGCGATCGGAGGTTTCGATGATTTTAGGCTTGGGAAGAGTTTTCTTTGCGACGCGATGATAGCCTGCGGCGATTTCAGGATCTTTGAGATAGGGCTTATCGATGTTTTGTTGCTCGTGCTTTCGCCATTCTCCTGGTGAGACACTGAAAGTGGATTTAAATGCGCGGCTGAACGAAGAAACAGAGTGAAAGCCACATTTGTTGGCGATGTCCAATACCGAGGAATGCGGACCAAACATTAGTTGATTTGCGGCGTACTCCATTCGTGTTCGGCGAATATACTGATGGATGGATTCTCCGACAACCTGCTTAAAAACGCGGTGAAAGTGTTGCTCAGAATAGGCAGCGATGTCGGCTAATTCCTTGGCATGTAATGATTGACTGATGTCTTTATGAATGTGGTAAAGCACATCATTGATTCGAAAAAGGTGCTGCTTGCTCATCAGGAAAATAGCATAAATGGACATGTTTAACAGCATAAACGGACATCCTATTTTCATCAATGGGTTATACACTTCATTAACGTCTTTTCGACGATAAAAATTCTAAAATTACACTCAGGAACTGTTATGGAAATCGCTCGCTCCCTGCAACAAATCTCGTCGTCTTATATTCGTGAAATTCTCGCTGCTGCATCAGATAAAAATGTCATCTCGCTAGCGGGTGGTTTGCCAGATGAAAGTACATTTCCAATTGAACTAATGAAGCCGACACTAGAAAGCCTTTCATCAATGCCGGAAGTTTTCCAATACGGAGCAACCGCAGGTTACGCACCACTTTTAGAGTTCCTAACAGAGTATTTTGAGTTGCCAGAGACGCACTCAGTAATGGCGTGTACAGGATCGCAGCAAGGGCTAGATTTGATCGCTCGTGCTTATGTCAACCCGGGCGACAAAGTGGTCATGGAAGCACCTAGCTACCTTGGTGCGATGCAGGTGTTTGGTTTGGTTCAGGCGGATATTGTCACCGTACCTCAGACGGAAGCGGGTCCTGATTTACATGCACTTGAGAAGAGCTTCGCTGAACAGTCACCTAAGATGTTCTACGCTGTACCAGATTTCCATAACCCAACTGGTGTTTGCTGGACCTTAGAAACTCGTCAGAAGGTTGGTGCATTGTGTGAGCAATACAATGTTGTTCTGATTGAAGATGCACCGTACCGTGAACTTAGATTCTCAGGTCAAGCGATTCCATTGGTCTCTGATTTCTGTCCACAACACTCTATTGTGCTGCGCTCTTTCTCAAAGATCGCGTCTCCGGGTCTGCGAGTTGGTGTCGTAAGTGGTAAGAGTGAATATCTTGATCCACTCATCAAGATCAAGCAAGGTGCTGACTTACACTCAAGTGTCCCTATGCAAGCGCTACTGCTAGGTCTACTGGAACACCAAGGCTTTGAACAGCACATTGGTACGGTTAGAGAACTGTATCAATCCCGCTATGAGAAGCTATTTGCTGAGCTGCAAAAGCAGCTACCAGCTGGCTGCGAAGTGAAGCCTGTTGAAGGTGGCATGTTCATTTGGGTGACGCTGCCATCCTGCGATACATTTGCACTAGCAAAAGCGTTGCTAGGGAATGGCGTTGCGGTTGTGCCAAGCCCGGTATTCTATCCAAATGCAGATGAAGCCAAGCCTGCATTAAGACTGAACTACACTAATGCCACGCCAGAGGAGCTAACGGTAGCAGTAGAGCGTCTTGCAAAAGGATTGAAAGCGTCCATCAGCGAGCCTGAATTGGAAAACGTATAACGAGTAAAGATGTGACGTTCTAAGCGCGCCTTAAACGTCACTTCATCCTGAGAGTTCAATCAAAAGACTAATAAGTGTGTCCAAATCCTGTTTGGCACGCCCTTCAAGTGGGTAACCCATATTGATTCTGACACAGTCAGAGTAGATATCGAGAGTGGTAAAGAGATGCCCAAGGCGAATATCAATTTGCTGAGTTTCGATTTCACTCTGTAACTGTTTACTGTCCAAACCCGGAGCTTGGATCCAAAGTACCATACCGCCTTGTGGGTTGCTGATCTTTATGTGATTAGGCAATTGAGTGATCAGGTAATCGAGATAGTCTTTTCTTAGCGAAAGTAGCTTTTGCTTTCTGCGTCTGAGCTGCTTAGCGTACTGGCCGGAGTCAATAAAGTCAGCGACAGCAAGCTGAATTGGTGTCGAGACCCCATAGCTACTGGCGCCAGACCTGCCTTGATAAATGGACATATAGCGTCCGGGTAAGCACCAACCTAGCCGGTAGCTGGGCGAGAGGCTTTTGGAAACAGATCCACACCAGAGAATATAGCCATTTTGGTCGTAGTATTTGGCTGGCAGAGGGGTATGGCTTGAGTAGGAGAGCTCAAGGTAAACGTCGTCTTCAATCACGGGAACTTGGTACTGATTCGCTAGCAGAGCCAGTGTTTGCTTTTGCTGGGCTGACATACTGATTCCTTGAGGGTTCATATGAGAAGTACAGAAAATCCCTGCTTTAACAGTCCCTTGCCTAAAATGCCCTTCTAATTGCTCTAAGTCTATTCCGTCGTCTAAAGAAGGAATTTCGACGATTTTTCGCGACATTTGGCCAAGTAATTCGATGATGCCGTTAAAGCATGGTGAGCTGATCGCGATGGCATCACCTTGCTCGGTACAGGACTCTATTGCCGCTTTTATCGCTGACATACAACCCGCGGTGATGACAAGATCACAGGCAGAAAAGTGCACGCCGACTTTAGAAAAGTGAGTCGATAATGCCTGACGCAGCAGAGGCTCTCCCTGAACATCAGGATAGTGGTTGAGTCGGTCGCCCATTCGACGCAAGGCTCGGCGAAAACTGCGTTCGAGCTCTGTTACGGCTTGTTCATCATTAGCGGTACTGGAAACACCTAATGGGCCTCGCAGTTCTGAATGTACAGAATTAAAGTGGCGGACTGTTGAAATTGTGCTGACAAACTGCGTGAGTTCAGGTGTCTGGTGGGAGTGCTGGCGAGGTGCGACGAAGTAACCCGCTTGAGGGCGTGACTGAATCCAGCCTTGTGATTCCAGCTCCTGATAGCAACTAACGGCGGTCGACATACTGACAGAGTGCTGCTGTGAGAGTTGCCGTAAAGAGGGCATTTTGTCCCCTTCACACAGCTTAGCGTGTTGAATATCTTCAATGAATTGATTGGCTAACTGCTTATAAATGCTCATCATCATAACAACTGTACTGGTTTTTATTTGAAAAATTGTATCTGTATCCCTTTTTGCTCGCAAGCGATACTCATATTCACAGAATGAATGGAGGGATAACAATGAAGAAAAACGACCTAATACTTGCGGTATTCGTCATGGCTATTTGGGGATTCAACTTCTCGATGATCAAAATGGGGATTACCAATGTTCACCCACTGATTGCGACAGCCGCCCGTTTCGCGCTTGCGGTGATCCCGGCGATCTTTTTCATCGCCAGACCAAACGTGGCTTGGCGCTATCTGGTCAGTTATGGGTTAGTGTTTGGCGTCGGGATCTGGGGCATGGCGTCTTGGTCGATTACTGCGGGTTTGTCTTCCGGAATGTCTTCGGTTTTGCTGTCGAGCAACGTATTGATCGGCATGGCGGTCGGACTTTTTGTCTTTAAAGAAAAGTCGTCACCTCGAAAATTGATGGGGGCTTTGCTTGCTATGGTCGCGCTACTGGTGCTGGTGTCTGCGACCAACGGTAATATTACTGCTTCAGGCCTTATGCTGATTATGATTGCGGCAATCAGTTGGACCTTAATGGGAGTCATCGTTAAAGCTTCCAAAACCAAACAGGCTTTTGCATTTAATGTATGGGGAATGTTGTTTGCGCCTGTACCGCTAGTGCTGTTTGCGACGGTATTGCACGGTGAACAAATCCTTTGGCAAGCTTATGAAAACTGGGATATGAACACGACAATTGCAGTGGTTTTTCAGGCTTACCCAACCACCTTGTTTGGTTACTGGGTCTGGAATCGAACGCTGATTAAGTACCCGTTAAGCACCGCAGCACCTTTGACTTTGCTTGTTCCAGTATTCGCTTTAGTCAGTGGCTATTTCATGTATGACGAAGTGCTCTCTATGCCGCAAGTCATCGCGAGTGCGTTGTTTCTGATAGGCATCGGTTTGATTGTAAAACCTGCCTCGGAAAAACACAGAGCGGCAAACGCTAAGTTAGCAGGTCAAAGTTGATGAATGGATTTATGCATTGAGCGAAGATTAAGATGGGTGAGCAGAGTTTTGCTCGCCCATTATTTTTGTTAGCGAGAATATTGGTAAGGCACGTTACGTCGTTTGACGGGTGTTGATTTCACAATGGAGGTATTGGTTTCAGCCAGAGAGGATACTTTGTCTAGGATTTCATCCAATTGCTCCATTGTGCCGAAACGCATCCGAGCATAGAAACAATCTTCACCAGTGACTTTGTCGCATTCAATAAACTCTGGCGTTTCTATGATCATGGCTTCCAGCTGTTTTATCTTTCCTGGTAGTTGACGCATACGTACGATGGCTTCAAGTGGGAATCCTAAATTTTCTGGTGCGAGTTGAACCCGATATCCTGAAATAACGCCGAACTCTTCCATACGTTTGAGTCGCTCGTTAACGCTCGGAGACGACATTTTCACTTCTCGGGCTAGTTCTGCGACTGGCATTCGCGCGTTATCGTTAAGTAAGTCGAGTAGTTGGCTATCGATGGCGTCCAGCGTCCAATCTTCGTTTTTAAGGTTCTTACGCATATTTGTCTTCCTTTTTTAAGTCTCATTGAAAAATGAGCTTCATTTCGCCATGCCTTTGTCGGGGATTACTTCTTAATCTATGTGTATTACTTAGTAGATTCAAGGGGATGAATTATGTATAGGAATGATACAGAAGCAGGCACCATCAAAATGATTACCGCTATGGTGTTATCGGGAACCATAGGATTGTTTGTGATTGAGTCAGGTCAGTCGTTTTGGAATGTCGTATTTTTCCGCTGTTTGATCGCAGGCCTGTTTCTGGTTGGTTACGTTAAATGGCAGTATGGTTCGTTTACTGCAGGCCTGAATAGAAAAGTACTTGGGTTGATTGTGGCGGGTGGTATTACTTTGGTGGGTAACTGGGTTTTGCTCTTTGCCTCTTTTGATTATATCCCTTTCTCTATTGCGACGATTGCTTACCACATGCAACCAATTATGTTAGTTGTTGCTGGTTCATTGATGGCAAGGCAATTGCCATCAATGAACCTCATTGTGTGGCTATCAGTAGCAGTGATTGGGTTGGTGTTAGTGACTGATCTGGAGCTAACGCAGCTAAGTACTTTGCTGCAAGGTGAAGATGTTGGCAGCCAGCAAATATTGTTTGGGCTGTTATTGGCGCTGGGTGCTGCACTGTTGTACACAGTGACGACATTATTGACCAAAGAAGTCAGCCAAGTATCGCCAAGCGTGATTGCACTTGTTCAGGTCAGTGTGGGTGTTGTCTTACTGTTACCTATGGTGGATTGGTCGGCGCTGCCGAAGGTTCCAGTTCAGTGGGGAGCGTTACTCACACTTGGTTTAGTAAATACCGGATTTATGTACGTCATTATGTATGATGCCTTTCAAAAACTCACCACTCATCTCATCGCCATTTTATCTTTCGTGTACCCCGTGACCGCTTTAGTGGTGGATTACTTTGCCTTTGGTAATGTGGTGAATCTATCGCAAGGTTTGGGAGTCATTGGGATATTGTTGGCTGTATGTGCCGTAAAATTTGATTGGCGGATTGGAGCATTGATGCCAACCGTAAAAAGTCAGCAAAAAACCTAAGTAACTCTTTTCCATTTAATTTGTGTGGTTATTGGTTGCTTTAACCACATTGCAATTGCATATTGCAATGTGGTTGCAATATGCGTTTTGTTTTTTTGATTTAATGGCTTTTATTACCCGCTTTTCTCTCAAATCGATCATTAAAGTACGATTTTGTCTCTGGCACATAATTTGTAAACATTCTGTTAAATCCTGTTGCATATCAGCTATCAGAGTCATGTTCAAGAAAGTGTCTGACAGGGTTATTGCATAGAGAATGTGCTCAACAGCCAATTTTGAGCCCTCTATGCGCTAGCAAAAGAGCAAGATGGCTTCAGAGCCAAGTGATTAAATAAACAGTATGGTTTTTGAAGTAAGAGAGTTAGGAACCATAAGTGGAAATGTTGGAATTTGTGCCTGTCAGTGGAACGATTCAACGGCTTAAGCAAAAGCAATTAGAACGGACTCTGTCAAAGCATATAGGGCAATGTAGAGAATAGTTCATCATTCTGCGAGCTATAAACACCTGCCAACCCAACATTCGCCATATTAGCTCTCACGACATACATTCGCTTGTTACAACGCGGAAGTCAGTGATGTGAATTAAAGTGTTTTGTTAGAAAGGATTGAGGGGATAGGTATGCTATCTAAATTAACCATTGCCCAAAAGGTGTATTTACTTGGGTTTTCCCAATTGCTTGCCATGATGATTATGGGCGGTTTTGCCCTTTATCAAATGAACAAGATTGGTAACGAGCTGGTTGATATCGCAGAAGAAGATATCCCGTTAACTAAAATGTTGACGGTGGTGACAGAGCATCAGTTGGAACAAGCGATTCTGTTCGAAAGAGCACTCATTAAAGCGATCCGCGTTGAGCAAGGAATGGCCCAGATGAGCGTATTCGAAGAAGCCAAGAAAAAGGTTCATGACCTGACGGTCAAAACCGAAAAAGAACTCTATGAAGTTGAACAGTTCATCGAGAAAGCCATACCACTGTTGCACTCAGTTGAGGCGCAAGAAAAATTCGAGAAGCTTCTTGGCAAGCTGAAAGTTGTCGAGAAGTCTTACAGCACGCTTGTTGGTGAAGTTGACAAAACAATGGACTACGGCAGCAATGGTCAAATCGAACAGATGCTTGAGTTCTCTAAGAAAGTGGAAGCACATGAAGATGAAATTGATAAATCGTTGATTTCGATTCTTGATGAGGTGCACAACTTTACTCTCGCCAGTGCACTGCAAGCTGAAGAGGATGAGAAGTATGCGATCAAGTGGATGACGATCATTGCTTCAGTGTCGATAGCTTTAGGTGTTCTTCTGCCTTTCTTGGTCACACGTGCTATTCGTACGCCAATCTTAAATTTAATTGATAGATTAAAGCAGGTTGCTGAAGGCGATGGAGATTTGACTATTCGACTCGACGATTCTTCTCGAGATGAAACCGGAACAGTAGCGAATGCGTTCAATCATTTTTTAGGTGTGTTGATAGGAACAATTTCGCAAATCAATGGACAGGCGCGAGAGCTTGGTGGATCTTCACAAGTTGCCGTTACCGCTATGCAGCGTACGTTGCAGAACGTTGAAAAGCAGCGTTGCGATATTGAGCAGGTGGCGACAGCGATTAAC
Organism: Vibrio sp. Isolate24; assembly: GCF_022398215.1. Lineage (NCBI taxonomy): Bacteria > Pseudomonadati > Pseudomonadota > Gammaproteobacteria > Vibrionales > Vibrionaceae > Vibrio > Vibrio sp. Isolate24. The sequence continues at coordinate 1,072,099 of NZ_JAKEUU010000001.1, read as the reverse complement.
CAAATGAACGCGACGACACAGGAAGTGGCGAACAGTACGGCCAACGCGTCTTCGGTGACTGATGAAGTTCGAAAACGCGTCATGGATGGTCAGAAAGAAGCGCTAGCCACTCAAGAAGTTATCCAGGAGCTTGCGAATGAGGTCACCACATCATCTGGTGTGATTGAAAACCTTGTTTCCGAGACCAACAATATCGGGCAAGTACTGGAATCTATTCAAGGTATCGCTGAACAAACTAACTTGCTTGCTTTGAATGCTGCCATCGAAGCGGCTCGCGCAGGTGAAACAGGGCGTGGCTTTGCGGTGGTTGCGGACGAGGTTCGCTCACTCGCTCAGCGCACTCAAGAAGCAACGGTGGATATTCAGCAGCTAGTCGATACGTTGCAGTCTGAAGCAAGAAATGCTGTTTCGAGTATGAAAAAGGGGACAGATACCGCAAAACTTTGTTTAGAGAAGAGTTCAGAATCTGCCAATACTTTTTCAATTGCTGCAGAATCAGTCAATCAGATCGCAGGGCTTAACTTACAAATTGCTGCTGCGGCTGAGGAGCAATCGACGGTTACTCAAGACTTAGATAATAACTTGACCAGCATTAAAACTCTTGCAGAAGAAACCGCGGAAGAAACGAAGAGTACAGCCATGGCAAATGAAGCAATCGCCAAGCATGTCAATGACTTACACACTAATCTCAGCAAGTTTAAAGTTTAGGAGCCTCCTCCTAAATAGCATCAAGGCTAGTGTATTACTCTAGCCTTGGTTGTATTGATTCTTATACTTGTGCAGTAAGTCTATCGAAATGTGGCAATAATCGTCTGGGTAGAGGGTCAGGCGATCCTGATGCTCATCATCGCTTTTGACATAGTTGGTCAGCGGAAGTATCTCTACCACAATACGTTCGCGATCTGAGCGAGACTCAATAAAGCCCTGAGCCTGAGTTAAATGCTTATGGTTTATGCTATATACGCCAGTGCGGTATTTTTTACCGATATCTTCGCCTTGCTTGTTAAGGCTGTATGGATCGATAATTTCAAAGAAGAAATCCATCAATTCCAGAACTGATACTTTTTCAGGGTCAAACTGAGTGCGGACGCATTCTGCATAGCCATCATATTCCCCTTTGGTATCCTGACTAGTGCCATTGGCTCTCCCGGCTTCAGTGAGTAATACTCCTGGCAGGTGCTTCATAAACTCCTGTACACCCCATAAGCAGCCACCAGCAAAATAGATTTCTTCCATTACGTTATCTCTTGAGATTCACTGCCGTGTATTAGAGCAAAACTGCTCCAAATGCTCTACGCCTTTTTACTTTTTAAAACGGTCATCTGAACAGTGATTTAAAGCTTTAAACTTTTTTCTTGATATGCGCCTTCGAAGTTCAAAGTAGAAGGCTCTTAAATCGCCATTTTGATGCCTTAAATTGGCGATTTTAGGGTGTTTTAAGTGCTTGATGTTTAAGGTTTTATTTTTATGGAAAAACAAAGGCTTAGAGTGCTAGTCTTGCGCCAACTAAGGAGAACACATGTCTATAAAAGATCAGACGTATCATCAGCAGGACTTCTCTCATCAGGATTTACAACAGCAGGTGTATGAGGGTTGTCAGTTCATTAAATGCAGCTTTGACCGTGCGGATTTACGTGATGCAAAGTTTATCAACTGTAAATTCATTGAAGCGCAAGCGTTGGAAGGGTGCAGCTTCCAATATGCCAACCTCAAGGATGCCAGTTTTGAAAACTGTATGTTAGCCATGAGCCAGTTTGTTGGTGCAGATTGTTTTGGTATCGAATTGAGAAAGTGCGATTTAAAAGGTGCGAACTTTCAGCGTGCGAATTTTGTGAACCGTATTAGCCATTCAGCTTACTTTTGTTCGGCGTACATAACAGGGTGTAACCTGAGTTACACCGACTTCGAGCGCGCATTACTAGAAAAGTGCGAGTTGTTTGAAAATCGTTGGAGTGGTGCCAACCTGTTCGGAGCCAGTATGCTGGGTGCGGATTTGTCGCGTGGTGAATTCAGCAAAGAGCAGTGGGGCACATTTAACTTGGAAAGCGCAGACTTAACTCATGTTGATTTGGAAGGTTTAGACATGCGTAGGGTCTCACTTAGTGGTGTGAAGATCTGTGATTGGCAGCAAGAGCAGTTACTGTCGAAGTTTGGTTTGATTGTCATTGCTTAAACCTATGCCTCACCAAGGCAGTTCTTCACCGCTATAAGAAAGAAAGCTGCCGCTGATATCTGATGTTGCTTCGGAAATGATCTTGACGAGATCTGCGGCCACTCTATCAGGTTCAAACAGTTTTCCCTCTGGTACATTGGCTTGAAAAGGTTTTGATAATTCGGTGTCCGTTGTGCCTGGATGTAGTGAAAGAACACATGCTTTGGGCATAGTTCTTCCCCATTCAATACTGAGGGTTTTAAGTAGCATATTGAGTGCCGCTTTAGATGAGCGATAGCTATACCAGCCTCCCAGTTGATTATCTTTAATGCTGCCGACTTTAGCTGAGATAGTTGCGAGCTTTGGCTGGCTGCTATGCTTGAAGGCGCTTTGAAAGTGTTTGGCGATCAACATAGTCGGCATCGCATTATTCATGATGTTTTTCAGGTAAAAATCGGGATCAAATGATTTGAGGTTCTTTTCGGGCCCGTGGTGCTTATCATGCAACAATCCAACCGCGTTAATAATCCAATCTAATGACTTTATTTCATTAGCTAGCAATTGTACTTTCGCTTCGTTTGTTACGTCCAGTTGATGCCAAATGATTGCTTCATGTGAGCTCGGTGGTCGAGTATTTCTATAGGTTGCGTGCACTTCTATCGAAGGGATTGTTTGCGCTAAATGCTGACAAATTGCGTGGCCTATGCCACCGTTTCCACCAAAAATCAGTACTTTCATCGGATACCCTAAAATTAAGCAGTGTGGTAGAGGGGAACATACATAACTATAAGTTATGTATGTTCTACGGCTTAGCAGCGAAGAAAGATTTTTTGCTGGCTCACCTTGGTTAAGTACGCTTCTTTCTGATGGTTATGATGATTTTCTTGTGGATTTTTGTGATTTTGTTCTCGTAAATAATAAAGAGTTACAAGACTTTCTATAAAAATTAGCGTTCTCTGCCAAAGATTATAAATCTATAAGCTAACTTTATATGAGCTAGGTTTCTTAATTTAGAGCGTGTTTGTCATGCCACTTGTTAAATGGAATTTAATGGCTTTAGGCCTTGGCTCTGTATTGATTGGTGTAGTAGCGTTTGGCGTTACACAATACGAATGGCAGGGAGAGTCTAGTAACCACGAAATAAGAGTTGGTGTCTCTCTGACCCCACTAGCTTCGCCTTTTTTAATTGCTGAGCATCTCGGCCTTTTTGAAGACTATGATCTTAATGTCACTCTCTATCCCTGTACCAGTGGCCCTGCTTGTACTCAACTGATGCTAAATCGTGATGTAGAGTACGCGACGGCTTCCGAATCTGTAGTCATGTTCCAGAGTTTCGATCGCAACGATTTGGCCCTGCTGGTCAGCTTTGTTGAATCCGACAACGATTTGAAACTGCTGACGCTGGATCCTTCTGGAATCAACGATGTCAGCGCTTTACAGGGTAAAAGGGTGGGCGTGATAAAAGGTAGCGCCAGTGAGTTTTATTTCGACTCCGTTTTAATAGCCAATAATCTCAAAAGTCTTGATGTCGAAAAGGTTTACCTGCAGCCTCATGAGCTGGTTCCCGCTTTATTGTCTTACCGTGTGGAGGCCATTTCAGCATGGGAGCCTATGGGGTATAAAGCGGACATTCTGTCCGCAGCTGAAGTGGTGAATTTAGGAACACCAGGGATTTATCAGCAGTCTTTTAATTTGCTTTCGACAACGGCATATCTCGAGTTTGCTGGCAAAGAACCTACGTATTTATTACAAGCTATTGATGATGCTGTAGAGTGGATTAATGCCAATCCTAGTCAGGCTTTAAGCATCATTACTAAGCGCCTAAATATTCCAGAAAATCAGGTTAAATGGTCTTGGGAGGACTATGTTTTCCGCTTATCTCTGGGCAATTCCTTACTTTCCAACCTGCAATTACAAGCGAGATGGGCAGTAGAGAGTGGACTCGTAGAGAGTGCACAACCTGATTTTAGAAACCTATTTTTTACTCAACCCTATCAGCAGATTATTGCTTTGCGAGAGTAAGCCATGTTGGATTCATTGTTTAAGAAACTGTTTTTTCTATCGACTACCACACTGATGCTGACTTTGTTCATCATTATCTCTTTTGCAAAAATAGCGGAAGAACAACGAGAGACAAAAGCCGAGCTGGATCAGATCATTGATTTGCAGTTGTGTGTTGATTTGCTAAGAAGTCAGTTGTGGGTTTTTCTTCAATTTGGTGATGAGCCTAGCCTTAATCAAGTCGAGTTAGCTCAGGCGGAATTAGCAACGAAATTAACCGCCTATAAACAAAATAATAGTCTGCTGGGTAATATTCAACGTATGAACCGCAGCTTGAACGCGCTGCTTAATAAAGAGAAACAAGTCTACTTTTTATCAATTAATGGCTTGGATGACCAGGGCTCTGGGAACATTAATGCTCGGGGGTTGCTTCACTCTCGCTACAATATGATTGTTCAGAATATGACGGAAGAGCTCGCCTATGTTCATCAGTCGGTACTTAATCGTAATGCAGACAGCCTTCACCAAGTGATGATCTATGCCGCGGCTTGGTTGGTCATCTGCTCAATCTTAGTCAGTGCAACGGCTTGGTTAATTTCTTTTCGCTTCAAATCAGGTGCAGAAGCCATGAAAAACGCGATTGTTGATTTGGCTGAAGGGAAATTAGATTCGAAAGTAGAAGCAGTGAAAATGGACACCGAGTTTCGAATCATGGCGCAGTTTTTTAACCAGATGACGTTGTCATTGTGTGAAACTACGGTGACTAAGCAAGAGTTGGAAGAGGAGGTGATGCGCCAAACGCAGCAGCTTAAGCATAAGCAGGAACAACTGATCTTTTTATCTGAACATGACCCACTGACTAACCTAGTTAATCGCCGAGCTTTTGATAAAGCACTAGAAAATGCCATCGTGAAAGCGAATCGAACTCAATGCAAGCTGGCGATTTTCTTCATTGATTTGGATGACTTTAAATCTGTGAATGATACCTTTGGGCATGAAGCTGGAGATGCCATTCTTATTGAAGTTGCCAGTCGTATTACTGCCGCCATTCGAGAGTCTGATTTTGCAGGGCGCTTTGGTGGCGATGAATTTGTTATCTGTCTTGACCTATTACATGATTTTGAAATTGTTGCGAAAAAGGCAGAGCAATTACTGGATGCGATCAACGCACCGATTGAGTTTAATGGCCGAACGCTTAAGGTTGGGGCGAGTATAGGTGTCAGTTACTTCCCTGATCAAACCAAGAACAAAGAGGTGTTGTTAAGTATGGCAGATGAAGCCATGTACAGAGCAAAGCGGATGGCAGGTTCGGTTTGTTTTGATGGTAAAACAACCGTTTGTAAAAAAGGTTCTCAATCAGTCAGGTTAACATCAATCAATGATTAATCTGGTTATCAACATCGTTTGAAATTGCTAAATAGTGTTAGGGCATATCTTAAGGAATTGTAAACCTTCTTAAACACTCAGCTATTAACAGATTTAACGCATTATCTCGACATTATTGTCAATTATCGACATCTTATCCGCGTTTGGCTCATGCATAATTTGTGAGCTGTATTAGGATAGGAAGCCAAAATGGATAAAGAACATAGTTTGCGTGAGAACTTACTTGCGCTGATTTTAGGGAGTGCTCTGGTTTCACTTGGAGTGATTTTCTTCAATAAGGTCGGTTTGTTAACTGGTGGTACCGCAGGGCTATCGATATTTCTGACCAAGGTAAGTGATTTCAGCTTTGGTCAGGTGTTTTTTGTACTTAACTTACCGTTCTATGCCTTATCGATTACCCGTATGGGCTGGCGGTTTACCGTGAATACTTTTGTCGCTGTCAGCATTGTTTCCCTTGCTGCCGATCATCTCCATCATGTCATAGAGATTGCTCGTATCGAGCCTGTATACGCTGCACTGCTAGGAGGAGGCTTAATAGGTATGGGGATGTTGGTTATCTTCCGTCATAAGATGAGTCTAGGAGGGTTTAACATTCTCGCGTTATTTCTTCAGGAGCGTTTTGGTATTCGAGCGGGTAAAGTCCAAATGGCGCTCGATTGCTCGATCGTTGTTTTATCTCTGTTCATCGTTGATATTTCCTTGATTCTTCTCTCTGTTGTCGGTGCGATAACGACAAACTTGATTCTGGCAATGAATCACAAGCCTGGACGCTACCAGCCTCAGCCGATAGCCCCTTAATTTGGAAGATTGAATCAGGGTTTACGGCTTAGCATTATGTTAAGTCGTAACCGGCGACTTCGATTTCAGGCACAAAACATTTCCTTGTGTTGCCGTAGGAAATAGACTTCCCCTATCAAATAAACAGATCTTGCTCTTCCCGTGGCCGTGCTGAATACATCAACTTGATGTAGCTGTCAGGAACCTAGAGGTAAATTTCGTCAACATGTAGACATATTTACCTTATTTATGTTTTCTTGTGTGGCTTCTTTTTATTTAACTTATTGTATTTTAAATACTTTGTTGTTGGCATTGTCTTTGCTGAAAACTTTTCGCTAAGTCGGTTCTTTAGTGAAATGAATGAACAATAAAAAGCATAAATGATATGGATATTTATTATCTATATGATGTCGAAGCTAGTGCTGACTCGTATAAAAATATGTCTGACGATAATCAGGTAAGAACAATAGGCTGTCATTCTAATAAGGATTATTTATGCAAATTAAGCCGTTACGTTGGTTGCTTCCCTTTATTCTTCTAGGAGGGGCTTATGCTGGCTATGCTGCGATTACTGCGAGTGCTTCTGATGGATCGGGAACTAAGCCGGAAAAGAAACCTCTCATGGTCACAGTATCAACAGTACGCTCAAGTGACCACAAAGTACTTATCACAAGCTATGGCGAATTGGTTCCTGCTGAAGTGACTCAACTTTCAGCTCAGGTTTCAGGAGAAGTGGTCAGCTGGCACCCCAATTTTGTTGTTGGTGGAGTGGTAAAAAGAGGGGAAACACTCTTCTCTATTGAGCGCGATAATTACCAAGCAGCAGTGCTTCAAGCAGAAGCGAATCTAGCAAGTGCTCAAGCGGCGTTAATCGAAGAAAAAGCCAAAGCCGAAGTGGCTAAACGGCAGGCAAAAAACCTACCAGCCAAACAGGTGACAGAACTCTATTTACGTAAACCTCAGGTTTTAAGCGCGCAAGCTCAGGTGAAATCAGCGCAAGCTGCACTCAAGCGAGTTAACCGTGATCTTGAACATTGCAATGTTGTTGCTCCGTATGATGCGTTAGTGGTATCCCGAGATATTGGTGTCGGTCAGTATATTCCCGCAGGTGCGCATGTCGCAACGCTGAACAATGTCGAGGCCGCGGAGATACATATTCCGATTGCAGGATTCGATAGTGCGTTCCTACCTAAGAACTATGCTGGCATAGCCGCCAATGTTATACAAAGAGGCATTGTGGATACCCAACGAGAGGGAGTTATTGCGCGTGATCTTGGTGTTGTCGACAGTGCGACGCGAATGATCAATATGGTTGTGCGTGTTGATGACCCATACGCGATTGAATCGAATGTGTCACCGCTCAAGTTTGGTTCCTACGTTGAAGTTCAGTTTGTTGGTAAAGAGCTTAAGCATATTTACCGTTTGCCTCAAGAACTGGTCAATAATCGGCAGGTGTGGGTGGTGAATGAAAATAATGAGCTTGAGCCTCGTCTTGTCAATGTGCTAAGAGCAGAGCAAGAATTTATGTTAATCAATGAGGGCCTGACGGACGAAGATAAGATCGTACTTACCGTCCCTGAATACCCACAGCAAGGGATGCGAGTTGAAGTCGCAGCCACCCAAACAGATTTAAACCTGTAGGAATGGTACATGGATGATTCAAAACAAAAAGGGCTGATTGCCTACTTTGCTCATAACCCGGTCGCGGCCAATTTACTTATGGCATTTGTGCTCATTGTTGGGACGGTCAGTTTCTTTTTTATTCAGCGTCAAATGTTCCCCAACATTGAAGTGAATTACATTAACGTCAGTGCTCAGTACCCAGGTGCATCTCCGCAGGAAGTTGAAGAGAGTATTCTGATTAAACTCGAAGAGTCTCTCAAAGATGTCACTGGGATCAAAAAAGCGGTGACGACGGCCTCTCGTGGAAGCGGAGCGATAGAAATAGAGGTCGATGTTAACCAAGATGTTGAAGACGTACTGGATAAAGTCAAACAGAAAGTGGATTCTGTTTCCAGCTTCCCAGCGGGTATGGAGCCGATTCAGGTCTATCAATTTGAATATCGCCAGGATGTGATTGAAATGGCGTTGGTTGGTGACCGCTCTCTGATCGAGCTCAAACCGATAGCCAAACACATCGAAGACGAGCTACTTCAGCTACAAAATGTAGCCTTGGTGGATCTCAGTGCGCCAGAATATGAAATTGCTATTGAAGTTGAACCACAGATACTTCGTAAATACAGCCTGACTTTAAATGACATCACCCAGGCGATTCAACGTTATTCCGCTAACTATTCCGCCGGTGAGGTGAGAACCAATGCGGGGATGATTTCGGTTCGTATCGAAAATCAGTATTACAACGGAGAAGAGTTCCGCGATATCCCGGTCAAAATAGGCGCAAACGGTGCCAGAGTATTACTGCAGGACATTGCGACCATCAAAGACGGTTTTACTGAGGATGACCGATACTTCAAATATTCCGGTGAAAACGCAATTTACCTCTCTGTAAAAGCGACTAAGGACCAGAATATGGTGACGGTTGCAGAATCAGTGAAGGCCTATATTGAGCAGAAGAATACTCAATTGCCATCGGATTTGAAAATCAAAACACTGGTGGACATGACTTACTACCTCAATGCTCGCCTCGATATGATGCTGAAAAACCTACTACAAGGTGCGGTGCTCGTTGCGCTCATGCTGAGTTTATTTTTGCGCGTTAAACTGGCCATGTGGGTAATGATAGGGTTACCGGTGTGTTTTCTTGGTGCGGTTATGCTAATGCCGGCGATTGGCGTCAGTATCAATATTGTGTCCTTGTTCGCGTTCATTATGGTCTTGGGTATAGTGGTCGATGACGCGATTGTAATTGGTGAAAGTGCCTATTCTGAAATAGAGAAGCGTGGCGGAGGGGTTGATAATGTCGTGGGTGGTGTCAAGCGTGTCGCGACGCCTGCGACCTTTGGTGTGTTGACGACGATTGCGGTATTCGCCCCTTTCTTGATGTCAAAGGGCATCGAGCGAGCGTTTTTCTTTGGTATTGCCGCTATTGTGATTCTTTGTTTGATTTTTAGTTTAATCGAATCAAAACTGATTTTGCCTTCACATTTGGCGCACTCGACGTTTAAACCGATCAAAAAAGGCAGTTTTCGAGACCGATTTAACCATCGTTTCTTCAGCTTTGTGAATGGTCCATACAAGCGTTTTGTGACTTTCTGTACGTATTGGCGATGGAGTGTATTTGCCAGTTTTACGGCACTTTTAGTGATCAGTGTGGCTCTAGTGATGGCGAACTACGTCAGGATAATTCCCTCCCCTAAAGTGCCACACGATTTCCCAAGTATTAAGTTGGTGATGAATGACAACGTGTCGAGTGAGCAGACGATTGACGCACTGAAGTTAATAGAAAGTACGGTGCTCAACATTGATGATGAGACGGAAAAACAAACCGGTCAGAAAATGATTCGCGACATTCTGACTTTCAGTCAGGGGCGCAAAGAAGGGCGTTTGGTGATCCCTTTGGTGGATGAAGAGCTGCGCCCTTTCAATACCTTTGAATTAGCTCGTCGTTGGCGTGAAGCGCTACCTGTGATCCCTGGCCTAAAAATGCTTACTGTTTCAGACAATGTGAATGATGATGAGAAAGGCGACGAGTTTGGCTTTCTGCTGTATGGCTCTGATATCGATACACTCAATGCGGCGGGAAGAGCGTTAATCCTCGAACTTAAGCAGCAGGAAGGTTTGTTTGATATCTCGTCTTCCATTGATGCTGGTAGTCAGGAAGTTTTGTTATCTCTTGCGCCTGTGGCTTATGACTTAGGGCTTAGCCTGTCCGATATAGCTCTGCAAGTCGGTGGCAGTTTTTACGGTGGTGAAGCGCAACGCGTGCTGCGTGATGGGGAAGAGATCAAAGTCATGGTTCGTTACCCGCAACTGACCCGAGAAGCATTTGCCTCTTTACGTTATGCGGTCATCACAACCCCGGAAGGTAAGAAGGTGATGTTGGGTGATGTGGTGGAAATTAACCAAAAGCCGGGAGTAAGCAGCATTCGCCGTGAAGGCGGTTTCCGCAGTGTGTACGTGTATGGCTCGATTGATGAAGAGTTGGTTGAGCCTAATGAAGTTGTCGGTAGAATCCACGAGCAGATCATTCCAGATATCTTAGTGAATTATACAGGGGTAAAAAGCCAGCTTGGTGGCACTATTGAAGAGCAGCAAGCTCAACAAGATGAGCAGAAAATCTTTTTCGTTGCTGGGATGATCATTGTTTATATTTTGCTTGCGGTGCCATTGAAGAGTTATACCCAGCCACTGATTATTATGTCGGTTATTCCATTCAGTTTGACAGGAGCTATTTGGGGGCATTACTGGTTCAGTCTCGATCTGAGCATGATGTCTACGTTTGGCTTGATCGCGGCGGCAGGCGTTGTCGTCAATGACTCCTTGGTAATGACTGACTACGTTAACCATCTACGAACAAAAGGGAGCGCTATCAAAGAAGCGGTGATTGAAGCTGGGTGTGCAAGGTTCAGAGCTATCATCCTCACCTCGATTACCACCTTTGTTGGCGTATTGCCTATTATGTTTGAAACCAGCTTACAGGCACGGTTTGTGATTCCGATGGCGGTAGCGCTCGGGTTTGCGGTGCTGTTTGCCACATTGCTAACCTTGGTGTTGGTACCATGTTTATACTTGATGCTTGATGACATCAAAGGCATATTTCGCTGGGCTAAGCATAAGCTGGTACACAACCGCAAAACTGCATTTGAATAACAACGAACAACAAGGGAGCAAAAAGCGCCCTTGTTGTATTCATAGACTGCAGTTCTTAAATCTCTTCATGTTTATGCACTACACCAAAATCGGCGAGGATGGCATAAGCGGCAGGGATCATAAACAGCACCAGAAGTGTGGATGCAAAGATGCCGAATACGATGGAGATGACCAGTGGCTGGATCACTTGTGCCTGTAAGCTGGTCTCCGTCAGAAGAGGTAATAAACCTGCGGCTGTTGTCATAGAGGTGAGAAAAACGGCTCTGAAACGTTCACGGCTGGCTTTGACAACCGAGTCATGAACACTGTCACCTTCATCGACATGATGCCGGATGTACTGCACCAAGAGAATCGAATCATTGACCACAATACCTGCTAGAGAGACAAAGCCCATCATGCTTGGCATGCTCAGCGAGTGGCCGAGCAGAATATGCCCCCAAACCACACCAATAAAGGCCAGCGGAATAGCCAGCATGACGACAAAGGGCTCTAGGTAACTGCGGAACTGGTAACTCAAAATAGCAAAAACACCGAACAGACCGAGTAAAAAGCCTTTACCCATTGAGGTGGCGGTTTCTGCGGTGTCTTTTGCCTCCCCTTCAAAATCGAATCGAAGCCCCGGGTATTTCTTGATTAACTTAGGTGCTTCTTCTTTTTGGAACTGAGTGATGATCGCGGTTGAGTTTGCTTTAGTGTTATTAATATCTCCGAATACGCTGATGGTACGCAATCCATCAATACGTTGTATTCGCACGTAATTGCGTTGGAAATTCAAAGTGGCAATGGTTGCGAGAGGAATCTGGCTACCATCCGACAGAATGATCGGGAAGTTTACTAATTGTTGCAAGTCTCCCGCTTGGTCTTTATCGAGACGGACTTCGATGGAAATGTTTTCCACGCCGACCTGAATCTCATCGGCGGTTTGACCAAAGAAAGCAGCACGCAGCTGATTTGCGATAAGCTGACCATTAATACCATAGGTTTCGGCACCAGGGCGGAGTTTGACGAGCACCTCTTCTTTACCCATCCGCATATCGTCAAGCACTCCATGCACGCCATCAAACTCGTTGAGATATTGCTGAATGTCGATGGAAGCGGCTTTCAGAGCATCGAGATCATTGTGTTTTGCCCGTATCTCGATGGCACGTCCTCCCGGCCCCATAGTCGGCTGCTTAAAAACCAGTGAAATTGGGTCAGCGAGCTCGCCGACGTCTTCACGCCAAGCTGCAATGAATTCCTCAATTAATGTGTTTCGGCTTTCAGCCCCCAGTAAATCCAAACGCACTGTGGCAATATGTGGGCCTGATTCACTCGCATCAGCGTTGGCATTGAACTGACTGGTGATATGCTGGACGAGTGGTGTGCCGTTTTCCTGATTGTCACTCCACTCTTTATCAAGTCTTTGTGCCGAAGCGATGATTTTATCGACAACGTCTTCCGTCTGCGAGAGTGAAGAGCCAGGCGGAAGAATAATACGTGCTTCTGCAATGTCGCCGTCTAGCTCAGGAAATGGCTGAAATTTGAGTAGCCCACCGACTAAGGTTGCCGCAGAAATCAATAATAGGGCAAATACCCCACCGATAAAGGCGTAGCGATATTGGACTACTCTCTCAACGGCGCTAACTAACTTGGTATTACGGAAATATTCGAATTCACTCAGCAGTTTTTGTTTGAATTTTGCTGGTGGTTTATCTTGCTTTTCTTTATGCAAAGAATGAGAAAGGTGGTTAGGTAAGATAAGAAAAGCTTCAACCAAACTTAAGGTTAAAACTAAAATCAACACCTGTGGGACGGCTTTAAGTACGGCGCCCATTTCTCCTTGAAGAAACAATAGGCTTCCGAAGATACAGACAGTCGTCAGAAAAGAAGAAATAACACCGGGTAGCACTTTCTTTACGCCATTAGTTACGGCTTCGTCCACCTTCTGACCTCGGTCGAGGTGGGCCGCGATCGATTCGGCAATCACAATGGCGTCATCCATCATGATACCAATCGCCATGAGTAGCCCGACCAGAGACATGATGTTAATCGAAAGGCCTAATTGAGCCATCAGAAACAAACCACCTAGGAATGCAACAGGGAGGCCTGCCGCAACCCAGAATGAGTAACGAAGGCTAAAAAAGAGCCACATAGTAGCAAAGACTAATATGATACCCTGCCAACCATTTTTGACCATCATGGTCAAACGGTCCCACAGCACTGACGACAAATCATTAGTCAGCTCTAATGTGACGCCATCGGGGGCGATAGCTTGTTGGTCTTCAACAAACTGAGCGACACGCTCTTTGATGCGCAGTGCATCATCCTCTTTGTTTTTGCTGACTTTCAAAAGCGCGGAAGGATGCCCGTCAAACAGAACTTTTTGCTCATCCAACTCGAAGCGATCAGTGATGGTTGCGATATCATGTAAGCGGATGAGAGAACCATTGGGACCAGAGCCGACAACGATAGATGCTAGTTCTTCAGGGGTTATTCGCCTTTCGTCAAATCGTATCAGGAAGTTCTTATCTGGTGTTTCCACATTGCCACTGGGTAGTTTTACGTTCTGACGGCCAATTTGTTCAGCAATATCACCAACGCTCAGGCCAAGCTGACGCATCGCTTGGCTGTCCAGTTCGACTTGAAATTGGTGGTCAGAAAACCCGGCGACCTCTACTAATGAAACGTCATAATCGAGTTTTAATGTCCGTTTAAGCTGTTCTGCGTAAGCTTTGAGCTCTGGCCAAGTGGTGTCAGCAGTAATCGCAACATCCACTACCGGTTCATTCCAGTCCAGCTCTTGCACCACAGGGGATTCTATTTCTTTGGGGAAGTCGTTAATCGCATTGATTTGAGTCTGTACATCGACCAGCATACGGCCAATGTCTGCTTTCTCATCTAACTTTAAGATAAGGCGAGCTGACCCTTCAATCGCTTCGCATTGAGTCTCTTCGATGTTGGCCAGTCCATCGACAGCATCTTCCATGCGGACACAAATACTTTCTTCTACTTCCTGCGGTGAGGCTCCGGGGTAAGTCACACCCGCCATGATATATGGAGGTTCAAATTCTGGAAATGTCTCTCGTTTGATTGTCGATAAAGAAGTCATACCCAATATCAGCAGCGTCAGCATTAGCAGGTTTGCTGCTGTTGGGTGTTTAGCGAAGAATCGGATCATGATTCAGACTCCTCACTGTTGTCGGCTTGATCTTTGAGGAGCATTCCCTCAATCGCAGGGAGAAGATCGTTCACAATCAGCTTTTCACCCTGTTCAAAGCGACCGTCGATCACAACATGGTTGTCTCGTCGGTAAAGCACATTGACGGTACGTATTTGTAGCCTGTTGTCGTGACCTTTGATGTAGACCTTATCACCATGCAATGCTCGTTCTGGAATTACCCAACTTGGGTTACCTTGACCTTCGATTTTAGCCCTGACGAACATACCATTTACTAGGGGGGGAACCGACGTTGGTTTTAGGTTGCGATAATCTTGCTGAACTTCAAGAATCACACCTACGGTTGCTTGATTGGGGTCTACTGTCTCGCTGATTCGGGCTACTTTGGCAGGCCAGTTGGCATTGAGGTTGCCGCTATTGAGTTCAATCATGGCAGTGACCGAAATCATATCGGGTTGTGGGATACCTGCTGCGTCTCGCCCAAACTCCCCTAAGCTGGAAGCGAGCGTGTGCATGTCATGAATGGATAGCTGGGCTTCCACCTCCATGACATTGATACCGTGTGCCGTCACCATGGTTTGCTGTAGGTTGACGACTTGATTTTGCTCAACTTCGATATCAGCGATGCGTAGGTCATAAGGGAGCGTGATGACGGTTTTTTCCAGAGCCCGCTGGGCCTCCTCGACTTTGGACGTATTCACTTTAACCAGAGCCTCAGCGAGCCGTTTTTCGTCGGGCATTAGTCCGATTTGATTATCGATATCAACCACTAGCTTACGTTGAGATAGGGTACTCTGTTCCTGTTGATCGACGTCGGATTGGGAAGTGAGTCCTTTCTTGCGTAAGTTTTGTTTGCGTTCAAGCTCTTTGTTGGCGATAGCGAGGCGGTTTTTCTCAATTTTTAACGTCTGCTTAAGGTTGTCTTCTTCCAGCGCCAGCTTAGCTAAAGAGATTTGTGAAGATTTAAGATCCGCCTGAGCTTGTATCAGTTTTAATTCATAATCGAGAGGGTCGATTCTAAGGATTTCTGTACCAGCTTGAATTACTTGTCCTTTTTCTAGTCTAGGGTGTCGATACACGACTTTACCCGTCACTTCTGCAATTGCTTTCCACTCCAGTTTAGGGGCAACTTTACCAAAGCCGATAGCCATCGGTGCGATAGATTGCAGTTCGAGCGGGATGGTTTCTACTAGCCTTGCTCGATCTCCTGCTGGTTTTACGGGGAGATCCGGCTTCATCTTGATGGCCAAAACCAACGTGATGATACCCACGGCGAGTGCGGGGAAGAAAAGCAGCTTTCTGTTGATATTCATAGGGTCATTCCGTTGATTGGGAAGGCTGAAGGAAGCCTTGTGTCATAAGTTGTATGTTGTGTTCAAAAAGGCGATTGAGAAATTCTTCGTTGAGCTCAATGCCATGAATGGCCAGTAAAGCTTGAGGAGCAATAAAGGGGAAAACCATCAGACTGATGTAAGAAACACGGCATAGTTTTGGGTCGGCGTCAGGCCTTAACACTCCACTGTCTATGAGCTTGTCAAAGATCACGTCCTGCATTGGTTGGCCGATATCATCGAAGACTTTCTCAATTAATTTACGTTGAGTTTCTGATGGTGGCATGTTCATCACTTGAGCGATGAGCCTAGGAAACTGTGGAATCTTGATCATTTCACGATAGTACGTACGCATGAGGTCGAAAAAGTTTTTTTGGTTACTGTCGGCGATCAGTGTCCGTATTTGATGCTTCATTGGTTGGAGCGTTTCGCGGATCATGGTTTCGAACAGGCCTTCTTTGCTTCCGAAGTAATAACGTATCATTGCGACATTGACGCCTGCACGCTTAGCTACGAGCCGAGTTGATACCTTGTCGTACGCCATCATGGTGAATAGCTCACGAGAGTGGTGAATAAGCTTGGCGCGAACATCGATTTTGGTACTTGGACGGCCAGCTTTCCTCAATGATTCAGCCACGAAATTATGCCTCAGATATTAAACAACTGATTAATTATAGAGTGCTGTTTTTGTCTGCGATATGTGAAAAATTCAACAGTATTTAATCAAGTGATTAATTAATCGAATACTGTGAGGTGAGTTAAGTTTGGTAAGTCGATTCGCAAGAAAATACCCGCACAGTGGGCAGACTGTACGGGCAAACAAGGGCAACAATTTAAATTTTTTAGTTTGGAGATTGTTGGTCTAATTTCCATATCCAAACTGTTATAAAGTATTCGTGGTCTTTAGAATGACTTTGTATCAGTGTAACCAACATTGTTTAAAGTAACATTAATGTTATTTTTGTTTAAATGGTAAATTCGGAAATATACATTCCATTTATGAAAACTCCGTGCGACAAATTGTCAGTAGCTTAGCGCGTTGTTAGCCCACCATATAGGGCTGAAACCAGAGAACCAACTGCTGATAGTTCGTCTTCTTTTATATTTGAAAGAGCGACTTTGGCTGCTCTATGTTTATGGATGGTGAGCCTGCCAGTGGATCTGACGCCCATTGCTCAGTTGTGCCAGTATGGAGTGGGGAGCAATTTTAACCCCTGAATTTTCGATGGATTTGGAGCCAAAGTTAGCGGTAATAGTGCTACCGTCACTGAAAGAGGTTTGCTGAACCTGTCCTGATTTATCCAGCCACTTGAAGCTAGTGAGTGGTTTGTCCCACAATTGCTCATGGATGGGAGTATATGCCTGCTGGTAGTGCGCTAGTGCTTTGAGTCTAGGGCTGTCAGGTGAGTTTGCTTCATCTCGTGTCAGATGCACCATTGGCGGTGTATTGTAGAGCATGGAAATCAAGTCACGTTCGGCTTGGACGTTAGTGAATTTAAGGCTATCACTGTGCCAGTGATGGCTGTTTATCACTTCGTCATGAAAGACGGCTTGGTAAAGAGGTACTCTAAATTGAGGTGAAAATAGCAGTGTTTTATAAGGCTCTTTGACCTGCGCACTCTTAAAAAAGAACTCTGGTTTTTGGTCTGGATACCAGCGCCCTAAAAAATAAGGCGAGTGTTGGTCGTGCTTCATCTCTTTATCTGTCCAGCCGAAGCCGACAGTCTCAAGCCCATGAGCAAATGCGATGCCGGTTGTGGTGAGGCTATTGCCATCTTCTGAGCCCAGTACCAGATTACCTTGCTTGGCAATCCAGTTCATTCGCTGGTTAAACGCATTCAGCATATCGCTTTCACTACTGTTATCACGATAGTCTTCTCTTGCCATTGCTGTTGCGTCTACGTCGAGAAACAAGCTATTGAATCGGCCGTATTGGATGATGTCCTCAACGCGCTGCTTCACGTAATCCAGTTCGCAATTTGGGTTAAGGTAGTAGCCATTGCCACGAAACCCTGTTTTCTTTTCACCGTTTGCTTGCTCAATCGCACATTGCTCTCTCATCTGGTCAGGGAGTTGAGCTGTTAACCAACCGTCGTTAAGGCCTTTTGGTATCGCCGTGTTGTAAGAATCATAGGTGGCGACCAGATAACCCAATTGTTTGGCAGCATCAATAGCTTGAGGCTGATAAAAGGCAGGCATCCAGTTGTCGAAGCCCAGCCAAAGTTTGGTTAGACCTGCTTTTTTCATATTGTCGAGCATATCGAGTGATAACGCTTGCCCCCATCGTTCAGGTGAGATTAGGTATTGTGAAGCATTTTGCAATAGCCAGTGTTTTTGGCGTTGTGCAGCTTGGTATTGCTCTGCGATAGCATTGTTGTTTTGTGATGGCGCAGGGGCGAGGAACTTTAGTTGTAAGGACGCATTGAGTGAGTCAACAAGTAATTGTTTATGATAGCGACTCAGCCAGTCTCGGCCTTTAGTGAGTGGCTTGATCTCTTGGATTGCCGCCTGAGGTTGTGTGAGATCGTCTTGTGAAAAATACCAATTTTTGAGTCCCCACCAATCTGTGACATCGTCAGTACTGATCAGCGTTTTGCCAAACAGATAGACCTGACTGGCACCAATTAACCTCGCCAATTGAGGCGTTTGCTGTGCTTTTTCAGCCAGCGTTGTGGATTGATGATGATCAATGCGCCATTGCTTATAAGCTTTGGCGCCATCCATCCAGTTGTCACCTAAGGTTATTCGCACTTTGAAGGCTTGGTTTTTATTGAGAGTAGTAAAGCGGTGGTCTGCTAACATATCAACTTTGGGCATTGTGTTAGAGAAGGTGAGGCTGTTGTTAGTCGCATTGACAAGCTGGTAGCTGATCGTTTTTTTGCCTTGTTGAACAGTCCAAAAGGGCATTTTCAGGTCTTGAGTGGTATTTGCTCCTGAGTGGTTTTCTGTCAGATAGTTCGCCCACATCTTGTTGTCTACTGGGATGCGCATTCCCTCACTAAAGGGGAGGTAAAGTGTGTCGGTGCATTTTTGCGGCAAATCAAACCAACGTAAAACGATAGGTTGGTTGCGTTTTATCTTAGTTTTTTTTGGAACCGCGAAGCTCAGTTCAAGAGCCTGCTCTTTTAATACCGCGTTGACGCGGAGCTTACTTGGTTGGAGAACCCAGTGTGCTTTGGTCGGTGAGTCCACTGTGAGCCTTGAGATCGTTTGAGCTTGTTCATTGACACTCAAAGATGGACTATTAATGACAAGATCATTCCAGCGAATGCTCAGATCTTGGGGGGAGATAGCGATCTGATTTGAGTGGTCACTCAGAGTCAGTGTTTGTGCGCTTGCGCTAAAAGGTAGAATCGCGAAAAACGACAGCGAAGTCAAAGCGGCCATGGGTTTGAATTTAAAAGACATGACGAAATCCTATTAGTGGTTTAAGTCACTATTAGAGCGCACGCTATGGTGCTTAATGTCACCCATTTGTCTCTATTATTTTGTGTATTGGCTTACTGGCTGGCCGAAAAGGGCAGAGCCAGCCTCTGTATATATTCAACCTTAAGCCCCTGTTGATACTCGAAGATTGAGACCGATGCACTGAGATGTGCTGCTCCTTTTGGTTGTTGACTCGATTTCGGAAATGGAGCATTGAGTGTTTGAATCGGGATTAGTTTATCGATCAATGTGTAGTGGCGATCAAACCATTGCCAGTGTGCCATGGCTTTCGCACAACTTTCGGTCACTGTAGGTGGAGTCACAGTGATCTGTTGTGTGATGTTATCTAGCGTCAGCCAATTTTGATTTTTTGGCATTGCGATGATCAGCGCGTAGGTATTTTCGTTGAGCTTTAGTTGGTAGACGCCAGATTCGGGCTCAACCAGCATTTCTTCGCTTTCCATCTCCTGATAGCCTAGCGGAGAGGTAAATAATCCATGCAGAATCCTTTTCTTGGTGGGGGAAATGAGCTCAACGTCTAATGTGGAATGTACATCTTCAGCGGATAGTTTGATTTGAAAACCCTGTGAAGCCAAGCCAGAGCGCCGAACAAAACTGAGGCTGATATTGGCCGGTAAAAACTCTGAGTGAGTTATGAGCTTTTGACCACATTGAGTTTGGTTTAAGATTTCTAATTTCACAGGCTGCCAGTAGTCACGGCTGATATTTTGCTGGCTGAGCGCAAGATGTAACTCCTGCCAGGCGAGCAGAGGCTGTCCGTTAAGTAGGGCTTCGTAGGTGCGCGAGAGTGGCGTATCGCTAAACCAATTTGCATAAGCAGTTATTGAAAATAACAGTGCGCACAGCAGGCAGAATGAACGGTGCATTATAACGCAGCCTCATTGAGCCGATAGCCCACACCACGATGCGTCTCGATATTCAATACAGGCAGTTTCTGCCGAAGACGTAACACATGGTTGTCTATGGTTCGAGTGCTGGGAAAAGCTTGATATCCCCAGATTTTATTCAGTAATTCATCTCGATGAAAGACGCGCCCTTGGTTTTGTACTAGTAGTACTAGCAGTTGAAACTCCTTCGGCTTTAGGGTGATTGGCTGGTTGTCGAAGGTGGCTTCACGTTTCGCAAGATGGATTTCAATCTTGCCGTAATGAAGAGTGCTGTCTCCTAATGGACGGAGCTGGCTGACAACGCGTGCCAACAGCTCTTGATGGGAAAAAGGTTTGGTGACATAGTCCTTTGCTCCTGCCATCAGACCTTCTATTTTTTGCTCAGTGTCGATTCTAGCGGTGAGGAAAATAACGGGCAGAGCCTTGAGGAGCAGCCAATGGGGTAAATGAGCCACACTGTCTCCATCGCTTAGCTGTCTGTCGAGTATAACTAGATCCGCTTTAAACCAGTGTTTCTCCACTTTGCTGGATTCTTGCTCCCAAATACATTGGTAGCCGTTCGACTCAAACCAAGAGACAAGCCCTTGCCCGAGTAATAGGTCGTCTTCAATCAATAGCAGGGTCTTCATAGCGGTATCTCCAGTGTGCAGCGCGTAGGTTGGCGCTGTATGGTTAACTTCCCGCCAATTAATTGAATTAAGTGTTCAACAATATTCAAACCTATTCCCATATTTTCATTGTTTGTTGGTCGCCGCAGATGAGTTAAAAATCGCTTCATTGGGCTAGGGAAAGCTCCTTGGTCAGTCACTTCAATAACTAAAGTCCTGTCCAAGGTTACGTTAATGCCAATTTCGCCTTTGCCGTGTTGTTTGGCATTTTTAATTAAGTTTTCCAGGCAAATAGAAAGCCAATAGAAAGGCAAGGTTAACGCTTTATTTTGGTTGAGCTGGTAATCGAGTTGATGCTTTTCACAAATGTGATCAAGCCAATCACTGAGGTAAGCCGTTTGTTCAAGTAACTGTTCGGAGCGTTGTGTGCTCAGATAAATCTTACTGTTTTCTGTTAATTGTGACAGCCTTTGGTGATCAGACATTAAGCGCCAGACTGCTTCCTGAGCTTTCTCTGGTAAGTGATCAAACTGATCGCGAAGCATCTCTACAGTTAGACCTAGGCTAGTTAGTGGTGTGCGTAACTCATGAGTGAGCAACTGCAGTACGAAGCGTCTTTCACGACTTTGTTTGCGTTTGGCGTAGAGACCTTTGGCGGTGGTAAAGAGTATCAATAAGGATAAACCTGCGACAAACCAGCGTAATGCGAGGACATTTTCTGCCATCTCACTGATACAAAGATTGCTGTAGCGAAACGTGCAGTTCGGACCTGTAATTGTGATATCAAGCTGACGTGCAAGGGGGCGCCATGTATCTGCTGATATCGACTTCCAACCCTGTTCACCACTTAGCCACAAAGTGTCATCTTCCATCCATGCTCTGTAGCCTTTGAGGAGGGCTTCTCGGCCAGTTGCTGAGAGGGCTGAAAACTGGCTATGTAAGGGGTGTCTAGGGTTATTAACCGTTAGGTAACGAAACAGGTTTTCACTCTGTATATCTGGATATTGAGCTAGATAGCGATCAGCAAAGCTGCCACCTGCGGGGTGTAATAAGTGGTGAGTAGCGAACCACTCTTCGTTAAGCTTTTGGCGTTTACACAGCGCTAACTCGAACTCGGCAGCATCACTGAGGTGTTGAGGCAATGGATCATTGAGAGAGCAATCCCGAGATACCTCGTGAATATATTTAATATCTGACCAAGTGTAGTATTCAAAATCAGGATAACGGGTGCGCTCTTGGAGTAACTCGGCTGGAAAGCGGCTGAGCTGTTGTTGACTCACCAATACATCCTCTGATTGCCAGCTTTTTTGGTAAAGCGATTGCCATCTCTCTTGTAGGCTCTGTGCTTGTGCGTAACAAGGAAATACCATAATAAAACACATAGCCAGACGATATAGGCGCATGGGTGAGCTCAGGTTAGATGGAGTTTTAGAGATTTTAGCGGCTTTTTAGCTGTGTTTGTAACTTATATGTCAACATTGTTCTCTTAAACGCTGGCTGCTCAGATTAACAAAGGTTAATGAATATTGATGATATGAATATTAACTTTGCTCCTAGTAAAGTAAGGAGAAGCATAATGTTAGAGTGGCGAATCAAAACGTTTTCAGAACTCTCGGTACGTGAATTGTATGAGTTTTTGCGCTTGAGAGTTGATGTGTTCATCGTTGAGTCACAAGATCCATACAGTGATCTCGATGGGAAAGACACACACCCAGAGACCCGTCATGTGATGGGGTTTGATGGCGATAGGCTGGTGGCTTACAGCCGACTCATGCCTCAAAGACTAGGGTATCCAGCTGAGGTTCTTGAGTTTATTAAACCCGAAGATCGGGATGTGACGATCGGTCGTGTGATCATAGCCAAAAGTCATCGGGGAAGAAGCCTAGGGCATGCTCTGATGAAAATGAGTGTTAACACGATCCGAGAGATCTACCCTAAAGATGCCATTTTTATTTCTTCTCAGGAACACCTTAAAGATTACTACGGTTCTTATGGCTTTAAGGTGTTTACGGACCGTTACTACGAGGATGGCTGTGTTATGTTAGGGCTGAGGTTTGTGCCCTGAGTTGGCTTCGCTTCAAAAGAACGTTTAACCCCAGTTGAGTACAACCCAATTAGGACGCTCTGATACTGCTCTCAGCTTGGGGCATGGGTTGATCAAATAAGCGAAATCAGCACGCTCGCACAAAGGCAGATCATTGATTGAGTCGGTGAAGAAGTGAATTTCGGAGTAGGGCTCTGCTTGCACTGACAGCCACTGTTCTAACCTAGTCACTTTTCCTTCTCGATAACTCGGTACCCCCGAGATTTCTGCGGTATAGCGGTTATCAGTAGTGACCAAATCAATTCCCATGGAGTGCTCCACACCTAAGCGTTGTGCAACGGCTTCTACGAGAAAACTCACTGTGGCTGATATAATGAGCGTTTGTTTCCCTTGTTGATGAAGTTCCGCTAACAAAGGAATAGATTGACGAAATTGTTTAGGAACAATCCATTTATCGACACACTCTTCAACGAGCATCTGAACGTCTTCGATTGGTAAGTGAGCAATGGGCGCCATGGCAAAGTTAAGGTAATCGTCCATGTTCAACTGCCCTTGAGCGTACAATTGCATCAGACGTTGGTCTTCCGCAAGGAAATTGGCATCATTGACGATGCCTTTCTCAACGAGAAACTCGTTCCATAGCATGGCACTGTCTGCGTTGATGAGGGTTTCGTCAAGGTCGAAAACGTAAAGAGGCTGAGACATGTCGAGGCTCTCGCTGATGTAGGATTAGGTTGGCATGGCAGGTTAGCGAAGGATTGTGACAGTTTGTTTTCACTCACTGTAAATGGCATCGTCAGAAGCATCGGAGTGGAAAACTTGGTTTTCGAAACTAATGATTTTTTGGTATTCACCGGATTGTATTAATTGCCGCATACCCATGTAGAGCACGTCATTCAGCTTTTTGTTACGTTCGTGGTTGTGTTTAGCGAACATGACATACATTTCTTTCTCAATAATCGGTTTAGAGTGAACTCTGAGTTTGTTGATTTGTACTGCCGGTAAGACAGTACCCATCATGTAGTAGCCACGATCTATGGCTGCGGGGTACGCGTCAATGCGATGCTTGCCGAGTTTAATGAAATTGCTTTGGTCTTCATTAGCAATTTCTACTCGTACATCTTTAGATTGAAGTAATCGGGTCACTTCGTAGTCTTGAGTAGCACCAATACGATATTGGTTTAAATCGTCATGCTTTTGCCAATCGAAGTGACTATCTTCGTGGTAGAAAAACACAATTTTTTGTTTGAAAAGCGGACTCGAAAAAACAAAAAACGGTTCGTGTTGTTTGCTTCTAAACCATGGAAATGTTCCATCGTATTGACCGGATTGAGCATACCGATATGCTCGGCTCCATGGGTGGTAGTCTATGACGACACGATACCCTTGAGTCTGATAGGCGGCTCTAACGAGAACTTCGGCAATCTTATGGTCCGGATTGTTTTGACTGCTGGTATATGGCTCCCAATCGCCAACAACAAATTTGACCACCTTATCATCCGTTTGAGATACCGCTAGCGGAGGCAATATCAACAATAAAACTAACGCGAGAATCCTACTCATGGTTTGTCTCTTTATGAACCCTAACTTCCAATTTAGATGATAATTGAATTAATAAATAGTTCTGATTCATAAAGAGCGACGTAATGAGACCTTCTAAACATGCATGACTTATTCGTCCTGTTGTTTTTGTTGAACGGTCACTGGATAAGAGAGGGGGAGGCAAGTGTTTAGGTTCGGTAGGCCATTTTTGCTTTGTTTTGCGCGCTTTGATAAGCGGGAACATAGTTAATGAGCGCCTCTTCGACCTCCTTAGGTTTAACAGGCTTGGATAAAAAACCATTCATGCCAATCTCAAAGCAGCGTTCTCTGTCTTCTTTTACCACGTTGGCCGTAACCGCGATAATAGGCACATAAGCTGCCCAACCTTCTAGCTGGCGTATTTTTTGTGTTGCTTCATACCCATTCATCACTGGCATTTGGCAATCCATTAAAATGGCCGCTACTTCGTTTTTCTGACAATATTCCCAAGCTTCTTGACCGTTGTTGGCGATATCGACTTCCAGGCCAAGTAGATTCAGCATGACCTGAATAACCTGCTGGTTAACCCGCGTATCTTCTACGACTAGCACCTTGAGGCCAGTTTTGTATTTGGGAGACAGTCTTTTCATCTGTGTGGTGGCAGAGGCAGGAAACGTGACCAAATTGGGTGATGATGAAGCCAGAGTACTTGAAGCAGCAGTCGCACCATCAACCGGTATAGAAAAGTAGAAGCTACTACCTAGGCTTATTTCGCTAGACACTTCGAGTTTACCCCCCATCATTTCAACAATTTTCTGGCTGATGGCTAAGCCTAGCCCAGTGCCACCATACTGCCGTGTTGTACTGCCATCAGCTTGCTGAAACTTGTTAAAAATGGCTTCTAGCTTTTCTTTAGCGATACCAATTCCAGTGTCTTTTACTTCAAACTGCAGTTGCTTGCCCGCATCGTTCTCTAACATTTTAATATTGAGTTCTACATAGCCTCGGTGTGTGAATTTAAGAGCGTTACTTATAAGGTTATTAATGACCTGTTTTAGTCGGACTGAGTCCGCTTCAATGGTTTGTGGAATCGCTGGGTCAATATTGCAGTCAAAGAATAGCTCTTTTTGTTTTGCGCGAATGCTGTACTCATTGGCTTGCTGCTGTATTAGCTTCTTTAAGTCAAATTCAATGGGGTCTAATTCAAAATGGCCGGCTTCGATTTTTGAAAAGTCGAGGATATCGTTAATGATGTCGAGCAGGGTATGAGAGGATGTGAGTAAGATATCGACATAATTGCGCTGTACTTCATTGGGGTTAGTTTCTTTGAGCAATTCCGCAACTCCAACGATACCATTCATTGGTGTCCTGATTTCATGGCTCATGTTGGCCAAAAATTCACTTTTCTTGATGTTGGCGACTTCGGACTTGTCTTTAGACTCAATGATCTGTTGATAGTTAGCATGTAGTTTATCAACACAACGGTTATATCCTTCGGTTAACAAACTGATTTCATCGGCAAAAAGACGGTTGGTAGGCGCCAGCTTGCTGGGGATCGGGCTACCATTGAAATCTGTCATGGCCGCAGAAAGATGGGCTACGGGCTTTAGAACCAGTTTACGGGTAATCCATAGGAGGCTGGAGACTATCACACACGTCTGAATAAACGTCATGGTGAGAAGAAGCAAAAATTTGTGCCATAGCTGCCCGTAGACAGGAGCTAGATCGGTTTCTATTTTCAGTTGCCCAAGAGTGAAGCTTTTGCTTCCTAATTGATAGGTAAGATCCCATACGTTAGTGATTTTTTCCCCTTCGATAGGCTCACCCAACTCAACAAGAGGTTTGCTGCTATCGAGGATGGTGAGTCTATCGACGTAGGAGCGTTGAAATATTTCATTGACTTGAGTGAAGAGCCGTTTTTGATCTTCCACCCATAAATTGTTTTGTAAGCTGTCGATATAGTTTTCTTCTATATGCAGCATCTGCTTATCGAGTTTTTCTTGCTCTGCTTGGTAGTCGACGTAAACGTTGATACCAGCGATGACAAATGCCATAGCTGTGCTAAGTAGAAGAGTGGCAATAGCAAGTTGTTTGTCTATGCCCAGTTGACGTTGTGTTTTCATAGCAAGTTATTATGTGTTTAATTGCTTACTAATAGCCTAGTATTAATTGTGTCTTTAGGAAAACCGATTTTTTGCTTTGATTCCCCAAGCAAAGAGGTGACAGAGCATTTAAGGATGTTAGGTCGAGAATAAAAACGGTATTTCCGTAGAACTGGTACATACTTAAGGAAAGCTCCACTTAAAAGGATTTATGGTGAGGCGTTGGAAAATATGGTTGATGGTCTACACTCCTGCACTGGTTTGGGCAGGGCTATCACTTAAAGAAGCGACTTGGTGGATAGAAAACATAGTCGCGTATCCCAGTTTATTTTTGATTGTCTACCTAGTGCTAGCATTGGTCTGTGCTCTAATGCAAAAGTGGGCACATAGTGCGGTATGCGTTGTTTTAGCTGGAGCGTTCGCGTTGATGACCCCTAAGTCTGAGCAAAAGCTTGTCGCCCAATGCGCTAACCCTGTGTCTGTAGCACAGTTTAACCTTTATTATGAGAATCCAGATGTAAATGCATTCATCAATTACCTGCTCACTAAACCGGCAGACTTGATTGTGATGCAAGAAGTTGCCCCAGAAGTTGGCGACAAACTTCAAATGCTTAATGATATTTATCCTTATTTTTATGGTGGACAGGAAGGGGTTGGTTATCCATCTAGTCAGATGATTCTGAGTGTTTCCCCTTTGAAAAATATGTCGGTCTTCATGACACCGGATGAACAGAATATTATTCGTGGTACTTGGTACCCGAATAGACAAGGGGCGATCACATTGATTGTTGCTCATCCCCCTTCACCAAGGACAAAAACGTTGTGGTATCGACGTAATGCCTTGATTCAAACGATAGAGTCTCTGCTTGAGGTATACCCCAGTGATGAAGTGATGGTGGTCGGTGACTTTAATCTTTCATCTACCAGCCTACGCTTTGCTAAGATGTTTCCAACGTTTCAGAAAGCCCCTGTTGCAAGTTGGCCAAATTGGGCAGAAGCGTTTAAAACTCCGCCTATTTCAATGATTGCGATCGATCATTTGTGGCTCCAGTCGGTCAGCGCTGGTAGAAAGATTTGTCAGCGTTACAGTTCACCGATTCCAGCAGGTTCGGACCATTTGTTAGTGAAAACAAAAATTGGTTATTAATGATCGCTTATCATGATTCACTCACTATGGTGTTGGGAAGCATTGCGGTGACCAAGAGAAGCCTTTAAAATCGCGCTTCCACTGACCTAAGCGCATGTTTGAGGAAATATGAACAATGCCCAAGCATTAGTGACACAAAGTGCGGAGCACGCGATATCACCTAAGCGTGAAATTGTACTCCGCGAGATGTTGTCACTGGCAAAAATGGCATCAGTAATTGCGGTTCCATTTTTGTTTTTATCTCTGGCTTGGATCTAAACCAGAGCACACAGCACAAGGATGTGTGCTAGCAGGTTTACTCCGCAACCCCACCCTGAGTGAGTTTTGCCGGGTCAAGCAGGCGCTCAAGCGTTTCACGGTCAAGATCGGTTGCTTCCTCCGCAACATCAATAATCGCACGCCCTTCTTTGTACGCCTTCTTAGCCACCTCAGCCGCTTTCAAATAGCCAATCACAGGGTTGAGTGCCGTCACCAGAATCGGATTTTTCGCTAATGCGACTTGAAGGTTGTCTTCACGGACGTTGAATGTTGCGACCGCTTTGTCGGCCAGTGCCATCGCACTGTTGGCCAGTAGTTCGATGCTTTCCAGTACATTATGAGCGATCACTGGTAGCATAACATTGAGCTGGAAGTTACCAGATTGCCCAGCCACTGTGATGGTTGTATCGTTACCGACGACTTGTGCGGCAGCCATGGCTGCTGCTTCAGGGATTACTGGGTTCACTTTGCCTGGCATTATCGAAGAGCCAGGTTGCAGGCCTTGAAGCTCAATTTCACCCAAGCCAGCAAGTGGGCCCGAGTTCATCCAACGCAGGTCATTCGAGATTTTCATGATAGCTACAGCAGCCGTTTTGAGCTGACCGGAAAGAGCGACCAAGGCATCCTGACTGCTAAGGTTGTAGAAGAAATTTTCACTAGAGGTGAATTGCAAGCGCGTTGCCTGAGAGAGATTATCTGCAAAGGCTTTAGCAAATCTAGGGTCTGCGTTAATACCAGTTCCCACAGCGGTGCCGCCTTGCGCTAATGCTTTCACGTTCACTAGACTTTGTTCTATACCATTTCTTGCTTGTTCCAGTTGGAATTGCCAGCCACCAAGCTCTTGATCAAATGTCACTGGCATGGCATCCATCAGGTGCGTTCGGCCAGTTTTTACTACATGGCCAATTTCATTGCGTTTATTCTTCAACACGGTAATGAAATGATTTAACGCTGGGATAAGCTGCTGTTCGGCCATTAATGCAGCACTGACCTGAATTGCGGTTGGGACAACATCATTACTACTTTGCCCCATATTGACGTGATCATTTGGACTGACATCACCACCAAGAATATCGCTGGCCAGAGTGGCGATCACCTCGTTGGCATTCATGTTCGAACTTGTGCCAGAGCCAGTTTGAAATACGTCAATCGGGAAATGTTCTAAGTGCTGACCATCAATAATAGTTTGCGCCGCATCAGCAATCGCATTGGCGATGTCGCCTTCCATTAAACCTAGTTGAGCGTTTGTCAGCGCTGCGGTTTGCTTTACGTATGCCAAGGCCTGGACAAATGCAGCAGGCATTTTGTGCTGACTGAAATGAAAATTATCGACTGCGCGTTGAGTCTGCGCTTGATAGAGAGCGTTAGCTGGTACTTTTACTTCACCCATGCTGTCTTTTTCAACACGGAATGTTTGCGGGGCAGAAGGTTGAGTCATTGGTGATCCTTTTTAATCTAGTCGTGCGGCGTTTGAATTCGCTTTAATTGTTGTTGTAGGTGTAAGAACTTAATGTCGCCATCGTCCCATTGGTAGTAGTAGCGCTTTAAGCATAGTAAGGGAGTATGAATGGCGTCGAGGCAGACCCGCCTGAAGGTACGACTTCTTATCGGATCTTGAATCGCTTCAATTAAGTGAGCGTAGACTTGACGAAGGAAAAACTCACATAGCAATGGATTTTCATTCTCTGAGCCATGTTCATAAAGCGACGATAACGTCATCGCCCAATGAATATAATCATGAATGACATCTGGTTCGAATCCATACGGCGTGTAGCGATCAATGAATCTGTCTTGCGCTTTAAAGAATGCATTGTAAAGTGGTTTTTGGTTATCCATACTGACCTCAACTTATTGTAATGATAATTATTATCGTTTTTATTGGATTGGATCAACCCCGTTTGATGATAAAAAGTAAACTGACCATAGGTAGAAACCGACTTAACAAAAATAAGTTAA
Organism: Vibrio sp. Isolate24; assembly: GCF_022398215.1. Classification (NCBI taxonomy): domain Bacteria; kingdom Pseudomonadati; phylum Pseudomonadota; class Gammaproteobacteria; order Vibrionales; family Vibrionaceae; genus Vibrio; species Vibrio sp. Isolate24. The sequence goes on along the minus strand of NZ_JAKEUU010000001.1, from coordinate 1,042,555 downwards.
GCAGGGTCGGTTGGTTTAACCCAAAGAATTGTCAGCGGATTCATAGTGATGCGTTTACACTAAAAACTGGCAGTAATCAGTAAGGTCGTACTTTGCTTACAGACAAAAAACTCACGTTTGCCACGGCAAACTTGTTCAATTTCATTGAGCCTCCTGGTGCATTTTATGACTTTGAAAATATCTATGAAGCGGAAGCTTGGGAATCCAAGTGTCGCTGGACGAAAAACGCGATTCAACAACTGAATGCAGACATCGTCGGGGTGCAAGAAGTCTTCAGTATTGATGCTGCAAAGAGGTTATTTGAAGGGATAGGTTACCAACACTTTGCTTGCGTGGATCGGCCTAAAATAGAGAGCGAGTATGTATATTCTCAGCCCGTGGTGGCGATCGCCTCTAAGTACCCCATTCTGAGTTTAGCGCCTGTTGAGCCGCCATTTTCAATGTTAGAGGGCTATCCTGCCCCTATACCCGAGTTCAGCCGCAAACCTGTCTGCGCGGTTATCAATGTGCCAGATATTGGTGAAGTCGCGATTTACGTTTGCCATTTGAAATCGCAGAGAGCGACAGAAGCCGACAATGTTGAAAAGAGTCATCCACTGATCGGACAATGGTTATCTGCCCAGCAACGAGGTTGGGAAGCCGTAATGTTGCGTCTCTTTATGGAACAGCAGTATGCGAGACACCCGATCCCTACCGTATTAATGGGCGACCTGAATCAGCCGTTGACGAGTGATCTTTGCGGTTGGTTGACTAAAAATGTTGAAGAGGAAAGGGATCGGCTGAGATTACGCGATAGTTGGGACACTTTCAAACCTGAACATCTAAGTGCGCTGCGGCCAGCCACACATTACCACTTTGCAAAGGGCAATGTGTTGGATTACATACTATTGTCTCAGGAGTTTCAGCCAGACTCGCAGTATTCGATGGCAGAGGTAACGGCATACACAACGCTTGATGCCCACCTGATTAACCCTAGTTTCGAGCTCGACAGACAGGCTAGTGATCATGCATTTATCGCCGTTAGCGTTCGGTTTGTGCTTTGATCTCTTTGAATGGCGATTTCAGTTATATCCAGCGTCGAACATGACGGCAGTATTCCTGATACTCCCTTCCAAACTTTTTCATCATCTCTTTCTCTTCAAACGCAATGTACCATTTGTCTGTCATGATGATAAATGAAGCCGCTATCGTTAATGTCATTAATGAGCCTCCTAGCATGATGGCAAAGCCAATAAGTGCAATAGCCAAGCCTAGGTACATAGGGTTACGAGTGTATTGAAACACGCCTTGTGTGACGATTTTATTCGGTTCTTCAAATGTCATGATGTTGGTCTTTAGCTTCTGGAATAATCGTTTTCCTGCGCTGGCCAGTCCTAAACCCAAGCAAAAGAGAAGAGCGCCTATAAGATTTAGGGGGTAAGGAATGAGGTCTTCAGTTTCCATGTACCAGTGTAAAAATATCATTAAAATAATGAATAGAAAGAACATTTTGGGAGGAAGAAGTTTTTTCATATCGAGTTCCTTTTTTGGTGAGAACTCATATTAACTGGGCAAGTGTATCGCTGCCTTTACCTATGTTAAGCCCATTTCTCTTCTTATGCGGGACAAAGTGACGTCAGTAATGCCTAAGTACATCGCGATATGTCGAAGTGGTATTTGGTGACTATCCTGTTCAAATTCTTGTAAGAATGCGAGATAACGTTCTTTTGCCGATAACATTAAAAAGCTGGCTTCTCGTTGCTCTTTTTTGATCACAAGGCGCTCGTAGAGACGGCGTAAAAATATTCCCCAGCTTCGATGGCTGTCCGCTAGGTAAAGCAAATTCTTATATGTGATTGAAGCAGTTAAGCATGGAGTGAGGGCTTGAGTATAAAAAGGGCTGGGGCTACCGTCGACAACGGTACTCACACTGGCAAACGCTCCGCCAATTCTTACTAATGACTTGTTTCGCTCGTTACCATCGTGATCGATATAAAAGTATCGCCCAATGCCGTCGATAACAAAATGGATTTCAGGAGGAAAGTCACCCTGACAAAATATATAGTCTTTAGGTTGGTAGGCATTAAAATGAATAAACTTCTTCGCTAAATCCAGATCGGATTGGTCGAAATCTTCAAGTTGTCGAAAGACAGTGTACAGCTTCTTTGTCGCTTCAAAATCCATGCTAACTTCACGTCCTAGGTTGAAAGGTCAACAGCCCTAGTTGTAAAAGAAAAATCCCCTCGCATCAATGCAAAGGGGATAGAAGAGAGAATGGAGTGAAATTATTTTGACTTTCTTTGCTGCTCTTTTCGGGCAAGCTTCTCTTTTCTGCGCTGAGCGATGACTTGATCCGCTTCACCACCTACGTGGGTTTCCCCTCGCTTCTTAGCAAGCTGGACTTGCTTTTCACGCTCACGGAATCGAGCTTTTTGCTCATCAGTATGCTTGTCAATGCATTTAGGACAGCTGACGCCTTTTTCATACGCCTCTGACGCCATGTCTTCTTCAGTAATAGGCAGACGGCAAGCATTACACATATCGTAACCGCTTTTTTCCAACTGATGATTTACCGCTACACGGCCATCAAATACATAACAATCACCTTCCCATAGGCTTTCTTCTTCCGGGACTTCTTCAAGGTATTTAAGAATGCCGCCTTCTAAGTGGTACACTTCTTCAAAGCCTTGTTCCTTCATATAGGCGGTAGACTTCTCACAGCGAATCCCGCCGGTACAGAACATTGCCACTTTTTTGTGCTTCGCTGGATCCATGTTTTCAGCGACGTATTCAGGAAACTCACGGAAAGTCTCCGTTTTTGGGTTAACGGCATTTTTGAATGTGCCAATTTCGATTTCGTAGTCATTACGTGTATCGACTACGAACACTTCAGGGTCAGAGATGAGCTCGTTCCACTCATTAGGTTTCACGTATGTACCGACTACGTGGCGCGGATCAATACCTTCCACCCCTAAGGTTACAATCTCTTTTTTGAGCTTAACTTTGGTACGGTTGAATGGTTGGTTTGCGTCGAAAGACTCTTTGTACACTATGTCTGCAAGGCGAGGATCTTGTCTAAACCAAGCAAGAAGGGCATCAATGCCTTCACGGCGAGCCGCAACTGTGCCGTTGATCCCCTCATTTGCTAATAATAGCGTGCCACGGACTTCGTGTTTCTCCATCAGAGCCTTTAGTGGCTCGCGAAGTTCAACATAATCTTCAAGACGCACAAATTTATAAAGTGCGCATACTACGTAATCTGTCATGTTTTATCCTTTTAGCGAACTGGAGCGTAAATCCAGAGCTTTTTGTAAAATTGCGCGAAGTATAGCGAAGAGTACCCACGACAAATACGGACAATTTTTAGGGATAAAAGGAAGGGGGAGTGCCTGAGCTAGCAGAAACAATGAAGTGGTCAGCTTATGTTTGAGCTTACATATATTCTGTAAGTCGTCATTATGTTGCTCATTTTTCTTGTATCGTAACTCATAATTGGACATTTTCGAGTTACAGCCTCAAGCTGAGTCAGCTTTTAAAAGCAAGATAAATGGGCTTTCCGTCACAAATCCACTCATTTCTTTAATTAAGGAAATCTCAGCCCATTTGGCTCCTGAATCCGTCACAAACTTTCAACTTTTAAAGCTAATCACGTATAGAAACGTGTATGCAGGGGTGGTAAACCACCTCTAGGAGTGATTTAGGCGCTCTAATGACCCAAAGTGCGAGTCTTCTTCGCTATTGAACATAAAGGGCATATCACGCACGTCACTTTCTACTTCCCATATAATTTCTTGCCTTGTCTTGCCTTGCCTTTACAATACAACCAAATTTTTAATTGTGATTTTTTATGTTGTCTTATCGTAGAGAGCTTGATGGCCTGAGGGCATTGGCTATTATTGCTGTAATCGTCTATCACGCCAATTTGAAACTGTTTGGAGTTCAGCTATTCCAAGGTGGATTTTTTGGTGTAGATGTTTTCTTTGTACTTTCTGGATATCTAATTACTGGAATAATTAGAAGTCAGATGGAGCAAGGAACGTTTTCATTCCCAGATTTTTATTGGCGAAGAGCTAAAAGGATTATACCTGCTCTCTTAGCCATGTTGTTGGTTACATCAGGTTTAGCTTACTTAATTCTGTTACCAGATGACTTGGTTGTTTATGCTCAATCTCTTCAATCAGCTTTGTACTTTGGGTCTAATCACTTTTTCTATGGTGAGGATAGCTACACCGCTGCTGCGAGTATCTATCGTCCTTTACTTCATACTTGGAGTTTATCTGTCGAGTGGCAGTTCTATGTTGTTTTTCCATTTGTGATTTGGGCAATTAATCGCTTCTTTCCCAGATACATGTTTGGAATCCTCCTTGTTCTAGCTCTATTATCCTTACAAGTTTCTAGCTTTATTGTGAAAGTTAATCCAGATATGGCTTTCTATCTACTTCCGACACGAGCATGGGAGTTGATACTTGGTGGTTTAGTTACTTTTTATAATCGAGCGAATCTAGAAGGCTCTGAAAAAGGTAGTTTTGCATCTATCGCATACCAGTCATTACCAGTCATTACCAATCATTGGATTATTTTTAGTTGTCCATTCCATGATTTTTATTGGTCATGAAGTTTCGCATCCATCATTCATTTCTTTACTACCTGTTTTGGGAACATGTCTCTTCATTATGTTCTCCCACCAAGGAGATGTATCTAATGATGTGATGTCTTTAAAACCTGTTGTCGGAATAGGTCTTATTTCTTACTCGTTATATCTATGGCATCAACCTGTATTTGTGTTTTTTAGATTCATTAAGCATGACTACTTTAGGTATGAGCAGTTTGTACTATTAGCTCTTATCTCTTTCGTATTTGCAGTATGCAGTTATTTCTTTGTTGAAAAGCCTTTTAGGAAAAAAAGGGGTTCTAAGGGAAAAGTGATTGTCATGCTGAGTGTTCTACTCCTTTTGTTTGCGTTTAACTTCTTTGTTCAAGAAAATCGAGGATACCCAGAAAGATTGGGGGCTGTTGTAACTCTTTTTAAAGATCTTAATGATAACTCTACCTTTAAAATAGGAGGAGTTCGTTGCTTTAATCAGTCATTCGATAAATCCTGCAGGGTTATGAGTGACCAAAAAAATGTTTTGTTACTTGGTGATAGTCATGCTGGAAGCATTGGTAGACACTTATATAATGAATCCTTAAAACAAGGCATGGGATATATACATCTAACGCCCTCTAATTGTACTGGGATTAATACTGTTAGGGCAAAGCAGAAAGTACAAGGAGAAGTTCTAGGGATAAAGCCTTGCGAAGTTGCATCTGAGAAGATTTCAGCATATTTAGAAAGCCCTGTTACACCTAGAATGAAAATTGTGTTTGTTGCTAGGTTACCACTGTATTTGAGTGGAAAACGCTTTGATAATGGCTTAGGAGGGCTTGAGCCTGGTGGGGATCGTTGGATCGAAGCAGTTAACGGTGGAAGTGCGAAGCAAGCAGTTATCGACAAGCTATCTTTTTGGGCTTCCTTAGGGCATGAATTAGTTTTGGTTTATCCGATCCCTGAAATTGGCTGGCATGTACCTAGAAAAATCCAACAAATTTTAGGTGAGCATGTTTTACCAAGCTTGAAAAAAGAAGCATATGATAATTTGAAAATCGGCGTCCATGAAACAACCTATCAAGAGAGGACATCGGAAGCTTTTGACCTCTTGGATAACGTAGAAGGCGAGAACGTTTCTAGAGTTTATCCACATAAAGTATTTTGTACTGAGGGTCACTGTAAAGCTAATGACGCTACATCAATTTATTATTATGATGATGATCATTTGTCTACACATGGTGCCAAACTTCTAGTGAATGAAATCGCTAAGCATTTACCATAAATCTCGTTGTACGCACCAAGCTGAAGAACTAGAGGCTGATCATCAGCCTCTTTTTTTATTGTTCTGTCACACTTTGGGGCAAAAATGTTTCAGCCAGAATTGGCTGAAACGAATGTGAACTATACAAACAATGCTGCAAAAGATTGCTCTCTTTTAATTGAGGTCAAGATCGAGGATAGAGAGTCAAGCATTGCCTCATGTACAAAATTACCCATGCTTATGCGTTTTACACCTAGAGTTTTCAGTTCTGAAAAGTTAGGTAATCCCGGAAAACACATCACATTTATCGGTAGAGAGGTACTATCGACAACGGATTTGATATCATCTTTTTTATTGATACACGGTAGGAAAGTGCCATCAGCACCTGCTTGTTGATATCTATTAATTCTTTCGATACTTGCTGCAAGAGGATCTTCAACATTAAGTAGAAACACGTCACTTCTGATATTAATAAAAATTTCAAGACCTGCTTTATGAATATGTTCTCTAACCTTTCCTAATATTTTGCCGAAAAGAGCGCTATCACACAAGATTCTTTCACCGTCTACCACGACACTGTCTTCTATATTGACTCCGACAACTCCAACTTTAGCTAACTCAATAACATTCTTTGCTATGATTTCAGGTGTATCCCCATATCCAGATTCAAGATCTACGGTCAAAGGCAGTTCTGTAGATTTGACAATAGCTTCTACAACCGACAGAAGATCTTCGAAGTGGATACTTTCTCCATCTGCCTTTCCAAGGTTATTCGCTATAGCTGCGCTAGAAGTACCAATGACAGAAAACCCAACATTTTCGGCAATCTTCGCGCTTGGTACATCCCATACATTACAAATAACTATCGGTTCGTCCATTTTATGCATATTCTTGAACACGTCTCATACCTCCATTTACTTTTGTAGTGAATAATTTCAGGCAAATGCTATCAACGGAATGAGGGAAATGTTCGCTGTTTTCGGAACTGAATAATAAATATTGAAATTGAAGAATATTTAGTCTTTGTTCTACTGTACATCTACAAAAACTGAAAAAATTTTGAGTGCATGTCGAAAATAGCCAAGCGCAAACGTCCTTGAGTATGAAAGAACAAACCAAAAGGAAACTTAAGATGAAATACATGCTTTTACTTTATGCTGCACCAGATCAAGAACCAGCATTTGGTACCCCCGAATTCGACAAGATGATGGAAGACTTTGCCCTCACGACGGAGACTTTTGAAAAGGATGGTGTACTTGTTGGCGGAGAAGGTTTACAGGATGTTAATACGGCGACTTCACTGCGGATTAAATCTGGCAAGGTAGAAACTATGGATGGGCCTTTTGCTGAAACACGTGAACATTTGGGTGGATACTATATTGTTGATGTCCCCGACTTGGATGCGGCACTGCGATGTGCAGAAATCATTCCCGTGGCTAAGTTTGGTACTATCGAAGTTCGCCCTTTGTTGGATTATAACGAAGTAGGTTAGTGTATGAACCAAGCCTCATCAAAAGCAATTGCTGTTGGCCATGTGATTAATGATGTCTTGAGCAAAGACAGAGGGCGGCTTTTGGCGGGGCTTATTTCACGCCTTAATGATTTTCAATTAGCCGAAGATGCTCTACAGGAAGCATCAATTGCAGCATTGAAACACTGGACGCGATCTGGCCTGCCGCATAACCCAGCAGCTTGGCTGATGAGAGTTGGATTAAACAAGGGAGTAGACCATATTCGTTCGGCGCGACGAGATGAGAGAAAGGTTCGAGATATGGTTGACAACTTCATGGGTGGTGAGGAATACGGTGTTCCCGAAACGATTCCGGATGAACGTTTGCGCCTTATTTTTACCTGTTGTCATCCAGCCTTGGAAGAAAAGTCGCGTGTCGCTCTAACCTTGCGTACGGTTTGCAATTTGACGACAAAGGAAATTGCTGCTGCTTTTCTCGATAGCGAGAAAACCATGGGGCAACGCTTGTATCGCGCAAAGGCCAAAATTAAAGCTAAAGGAATTGGGTTCTCTATTCCAGAAGCAGATAGATGGTATGAGCGACTGGAGACGGTATTAACAACCATTTATTTGATATTCACCACTGGCTATGTCAGGGAGGGTGAATGTCCACGCTTGCTATGCCAAGAGGGTATCTTTTTGGCTAGGCTTCTTGACAAGCTGCGACCCAATGAACCTGAAATTGAAGGTGTACTTGCCTTAATGTTACTTACGGATGCGAGACGTAAAGCTCGAATAAATGCAAGTGGAGTGATGGTACCTGTCGAAGAACAGGACACTAGCCTATGGCAGAAAAACAATATTGATGAAGCTCATCTTCTCCTTTCTAATGCCATCAAAAAAAGACAACCAGGGCCATTTCAGATCAAGGCTGCGATAACAGACTGCCACATGATGAAGCCTAGCCCCGATTGGGAACAAATGTCTTTGCTTTATCAATCGCTATGGCAATTCGAGCCCACTTCGGTTATCGCCTTGAACTGGGCAGTCGTGATTGCGGAGACAGGTCACCCAGAACTGGCGCTTACAAAGTTGAATAAGTTAAAAAAAGACCTTTCAGATTACCAACCTTGGTATGCGAGTCGTGCGCATATTCTCAGTCAATTAGGACAAAAAAGAGAAGCTAGCACTTTTTACAAACTGGCCATTGAAAGAGCGCCAAGTGCGGCAACACGTAAGTTCTTGGAGTTGAGATACGAGACGTTACAAGTGGATTAACATGGTACAAACACCAAAAAATAAAGCAATCTGCCTAGGCTGACAGATTGCTTTATGACTAATCCCTCTTATGGCTTTAGTTTTAGTACCTTGTCGATGTCATCGGCACTATGGCGCTCTGGTAATTGCTCCCATTCTTCACCCATAGTACGGTTGACGATACGACCACGTTGAACGGCTTCACGAGCTTCAATCTGTTTTGCCCAACGCACAACATTCTCATAGGTATGGACCTGTAAAAACTCAGCGGCATCGTATGCCTTGCCTAACACTAGATTGCCATACCATGGCCAAATCGCCATATCGGCAATTGTATATTCCTCACCCGATACGTAAGTGTTTTTGGCAAGTTGCTTATCCAACACATCTAACTGGCGTTTTACTTCCATAGCAAAGCGGTTAATTGGATATTCTTGTTTTTCATCAGCATAAGCATAGAAATGACCAAACCCGCCGCCTAAAAATGGGGCAGAACCTTGCGCCCAGAATAGCCAGTTAAATGTTTGTGTTCTAGCTGGGCCACTTTCAGGTAAAAACACACCGAATTTCTCAGCAAGGTGAACCAGTATCGATGCCGATTCAAACACGTTAATTGGCTCATCACCCGACTTATCCACTAAAGCAGGAATTTTTGAGTTTGGGTTTACCGAAACAAACCCCGATGAGAATTGGTCAGAGTCACCGATATTAATGATATGAGCATCATATTCTGCTTCTTGAATACCATGTGCTAAAAGCTCTTCAAACATAATGGTAACTTTTTGACCATTTGGCGTGCCTAATGAGTAAAGCTGAAATGGGTGCTCACCAATGGGCAGTTCTCTTTCAAATCTTGCTCCTGCTTCTGGACGGTTTATATTTGCCCATTGATTACCTGAACTTGGTTCATTTTTCCATACTTTAGGTGGTACGTATTCGTGAGTCATTGTTCTTCCTTATCCAAAAATGATATCCGGCACTAGGTTAGATGGTGGTGGTGTGAAGAGATAAAAACCCTCCATTATCAGATTATTAGAACCTTTGGTTATTGCAAATCGGTTAATTGAATAAGGGGTTGCTAATGTAGATAGACTATAGAGGAGCAATCAACTGATATTGCCCCCTCTATCTGTGGTGTGGCTAAGCTTGCTTAAGATGTTCAAGTGCAGAGTGTAGCGAGGGAAGAATATAATGCCCTAACGCCTTTACGTCTGCACAAGGCTCCACCAAGTCGGGAATTTGATAAGTGGTCATGTTGGCAGCGACCGCACTTTTGACTCCATTATTGGAGTCTTCGAATGCAATACAATGCTGAGCTTGGACGTTGAGACGGTCGGCGGCGAGTAGGTAAATTTCCGGATCGGGTTTACCGACTGAAACTTCACAGCCACAGGTTAGACCATCGAAATATTGGTCTAAGCCTGCCAAGCGCAATTTAACCTCTGCGATATCACGGTGAGTCGAGGTGGCAACCGCCGTCGGAATTTGGTTCTCTCGTAGCCATTTCAACAGTTCGACTACGCCTTCTTTCACTGGTATTGGTTGGTGTTTGACAATAGCATCATAATTACGACGCCATTCATCATGAAGCTTATCAAGATCGTCTCCATAGGCGGCACGAAAGATCTTTTCTATACCGGCAGCATTACGCCCGATGATTGAGAGATAGACGTCTTCATAAAAAGGTAGGTTGACGTTAACACAAGCTTGTTTGAATACGCGCATGCATACACGTTCTGTGTCTAACAGTAGGCCATCCATATCAAAGATAGCGGCTTGAATTTTCATAGGTACAGCTTAATCCTTAACAGTTAGGAAGCCCATTCTGGCACACATCATAATTATAGTAAAAGTGCTGACCTAGACGTGGGTTTGTTGAATGTGAAGGTTATAGGAAGGAAAATGATGAGTAGGCTGAGGGTGATTAAATAATCAAAGGTCTGATATTTACCAGACCTTTGTCATTTCAGCGGAAATTACAGCATCCACATTCTTGCTGTGCGCGCCGGAATGCTAAACGTATGATAGCGTGAGCTAACCACAGTGGTATCTCCCGTTAGCGTGTCTTTATACGAAACGTTCCAATTGAACTCATGTTGGTAGGTGTCCACAGTAACGGACTTCGCATCGCCACACTTGTTGATGCCGACTACGCCTTCCTTACCACGTTTGAAGACAAGCGTGCATTGGTCACTGTGTAAGACGGTCATTGATTTACCCTGCATTGAGTTGTGGAACTTGAGCATGTTAATCATAGTGGCGTCTTTCCAGACGTCGGCCCAACGACCGTTATCTCTGTCTTCACTGTCTGGTAGTTCATCACTGTAGACAAGTGGCGTGCCACCGTCTTTCCCCAAAACGTATGCGTAAGCTAACTGCTCATCCTTCGGATCCATGATTTGATAACGGAAGCCATCATTGGTTGGAATGTCATGCGTCACGGTGAAAGTAATGGCGCGCGAGCTCTCTAACGCTTGACCGTAGGCTTGAGGATCATGAAGTTGGTTTAATCCACCACCGAAAGAGAAAGCACCGCGAATAGAAGCGAACAGAGGGAAATCGTAAGCGGCGTGATTGGTATTGTTCAGGTAAGGCGCCAAAAAGGCTTCATAGCCACTGTCGCCCTTACCACCACTGGTAATGACTTCACCAAAAACATGCATCCCAGACGTAATATCTGATGTAAAAATCTGATCGATCTGATACTGACTCATGTGTTTGACAGCATCGATGCGGAAGCCTTTGATTCCCATCGATTTAAGTGCCTGAAGGTATTTCTTCTGCTGTGACACCACCCAGTTATTTGGATCTAAATCTGGTAATCCGGTATCGCCATTGTCACCACAAAGTCGCCAGTACTGGACGTGGCCTGGATCGTTCCAGTTAGTGATACAACCTGCCGGATGAAAGTCATTTCCAGAGAAGAGGTTTTGGCTCAAGTCGCCAAACAATGTCTGGTTTGCGTAGTAGCTGCTGCGAGAAGCATAGTCATTAAGCACATCGGTGCCAGGGTAATTCAGGTCGCTACGCTTTGACGCTTCGTTGGCCATATGATTCAGAACGACATCGGCATAAACATCTACGCCTTGCGCTTTAAGTGCAGCGATCATCGCTTCTAGATCTTGTTTGTTACCGAGTGGTGAATCGATGACACGAAAATCCTGAGGTTGATAACGTGCCCACCATTGGGTACCACTTGATTTCATGGCGGGTGAAATCAGAACCTTTTTGAATCCGTTTGCGGCGATTTGCTGGGCATTATTCGTGACATCCGAATATTTCCAGTTAAATGCATGTAGGATGGCGTCGGCATAAGTAATTTGAGGTACGCTGAGCGCAGCAGTGGCAGCGAGTAAAGTTGTTATATTTTTCATAGGGTGTTTCTCGTTATTGATATTCACGCTAATGATATTTTTGTGGCTTGCCATTAGTAGTGCTCGAAGTAGAAGGCTGAATTGCGGTCACACTCTGTAGGGGTTCAATTTATAAAATTTCTAGTAGAGTAGAATTTTGTGATATACCAGTTCGTTTTTTGAACGAATTGTTCGAAAGTTATACAAAGTGTCGGTTTGAGCACTTTTTATATCGTTGACGAATCCGTCATTTGTTATTTGTTGAGTTAGGGTGACCATTGAACGACGCAAGCTTACGTAGACTCCAGCAACTGCTTATTAAGTATGAGTCTGGCAAAACATACCATCTGTCTATCGACGAATTGGAAATAGCATTATCTACTTCAAGAAGAAATACTTCTAATATTTTGAGAAGCCTGTCTGACATAGGTTGGATCAGTTGGCTTCCTTCTAAAGGGAGAGGAAAGCTTAGCCAGTTTAAGATCATGCATAATTTACAAGGGGCACTTGAGCACATCTTTAGCAAAGAACTTGAACAAGGGCGTTTTTCTAATATTTCTCGTTTAATGGATCTGTATGGACACCTTGCGGTCAAAGCTTTGGCTGAAGCAACGGTAACACAAGCAAGTGTTAACGAGCGTTGTGATAGTTTGCTGATCACTGAATATCCATGGGTAGATACATTAGAACCTGCTAAGACGTATCGAATTGCGGAAATGCAGGTCATTCGTAGCGTCTATAGTACCTTGTTGACGCAAGACGAATCAGGCCGTATTCAAGCGGGGTTAGCACATAGCTGGAAAGTGGAAGGACGCTTTATTCATTTATGGTTGCGGCAAGATATTATTTGCCACGATGGTGAAGTGTTAGAGGCCACTGATGTTTCGGAGTGTCTACATCGGCTTAAAGTAACGGATGGACCGGTTAAGTACCTTTTTGAACAGGTGATCGGCATACGCGTTCTCGGCGCAGGGCAAGTAACGATTGAGCTCCAGCAACCTAATCCCTTGTTTTTGCATGTTTTGTGTGTGGTTCATGCTTCAATCTATCGCCTAAAATCTACGTATTTCTCAAGTGGTCTTAGTACGTATATAGGAAGTGGGCCTTTCTATCTGAAGGATTGGGACCGAGAGCGCTTGGTGTTGAAACGGCATCGTAATTACTATGCGCAATCAGCCTTGCTGGATAAGATCACCTTGTCTTCTTCTTCAGAGCTGAGTGACTTTAGCCTCAGTTTCAATAAGGATGGAGATTGTGAGGAAAGTACGATTAATGCTTTGTCTTACCTTGCTATCCATTTAAGGCCTGACGCAGAGGTCAGCCGAAACAACCTTCATCGGCTTGTTGAGTACTTGCGTCGCTGTCGCGCTAATCTGGACTCAGAAACGGTTGTTAATGATGTCAGTTTTACCCCTTGTTTGGAGCGTATTTCTGATGACGCGCCACCGCGTTTAAACGGGCACTTGGTACTGACCATGCCTCGACTGACCATTCCATATCTCAAAAAGATCGCTAAATGGCTAAAGAGCACGATTCTAGAAACCGGGCTGACCCTTGAAATTCTCGAGTTAGAGGATATTAGCAATCCAAGCTCAGTCAGTGACTATGCCGATATTCTCTTTATCGAAGAAGTCATAGAGCAGCCTGAAGAATTTGGATTGTATGATTGGCTTCTTGCCAGCTCTGGCCTGAAATTCATTTATGATCAAACAGAAATGAATACTCATTATGAACAAGTGAAGCATGCAATGAGTGATATTTTGTACTCTTATTCATTACGTAAAATTGAGCAGGGCCTGTATGACAAGAACCTGCTGCTGCCTCTGTTCCATGGTAAAGAAAAAATCACGCGTAGTCTTGAAGTGCATGGCGTTGAAACAAGTAAGTCAGGGTTGAGTGAGTTCTATAAGCTTTGGATTGATAAGGAAAAACAATAAGTTAATCTTATTTTCTGATAGTAGATGGTTAATAAAACATGCATTATTTCTACCTGACCCTTTCATGTTTTATGCCTATTAAAGCCTATACCATCAGCACGTGTTACCAATGATTACACATTAGGATGCATTGCTTTGTGCAGTGCAGTTTTACTCATAGGAAATATGTGTCAGGGCCTATTATCATGACTTCCAAAATTATAGCTATCGCGACTGTTTCTACACTTTTGACTGCTTGCGGTGGAGGTGGTAACGGAGGAGAAACCTCGTCAGCCACATCGCCATCTTCTCTTCAATCTAAATCAATTCAAGGTGTTGCCATTGATGGTTACATATCAGGTGCAACTGCATTTCTTGATCTGAATTACAACGGTGAACTGGATAGCGGTGAACCAAAAAGTATTACCGATGCCAATGGTCGATATGAGCTTTCTCTATCAGGAGAGAATGCGGATTGTATTGATTATGCGCCAATCGTGGTTGATGTACCTGTTGGCGCCATTGATGCTGACAACCCAAACACTCCGATCGAAGAAGCATATCAGCTGTTCTTTCCTCCAGTAAAGATGACGACTTCAGGTTCTGAAATTAAGTCAACGACTCCATTGACTTCCATGCTTTGGAATGTGATGAAGCTAAACCTAGATATAGATGATAATGCTATGGGTAGTTGTGCAGACCTAAAACTTGCGATTCAGTTGCAAGGCATTACGGACAATAGTATCCAGGAATTAGAAAACGATGTAGCGAACCGGAACAACGTTAGTGTAGATCAGCTGTATAGTGACTTCATAAAAGAGGATGACAATGAGGTAAAAGCGCTTACACAGAAACTAATGCCAGTAATCAAGGCCTCTTATCGTGAATCAAAGATGTTAAGACAGCAGAATCCGACAGCCGAAGAAGCTTACGTTAGTTACATTGTCCGCAGTGATGAGGATACCAATGACGATCAGAACGACCAATGGTATAAAGTTCAAGTGACAAAGAGTGGCTCAAAGGTAGAAAGAAGAACATTTGACGTAACGAGCGAGCTTGTTGACCCTCAATTGATTGAGCATATTGTGACATATACAGCCGAGAATAGTGATCTGTCCTATACAAGAGAGTACAGCCTGCGTAGAGAAACCGAGGGTAATCAAGAGTCTATAGAGACTCTCCCCTTTAATTGTTCAATTAAACAAACCATTGAGGAAACTCATAAGCTCTATGCAAATTCATGGCTTTATTATGTCGTAACTAATCAATCTGCTACTAAACAAGAATCCGAGATGGACGTTTGTCTCAATTATGATGTTGGTGGGGATGATTATGAGCAAACGGTAGAAGTGATGGCGGTTGATAATAGTCAGAATCAAGGGACAGTCATTATTGGACATCGTTTTCATTATGACCAATATAAGGCCAATGCTGCATGGGTAGATGTGGATCCTACGTTGAACAACGTCAATGGAAACTTGCTGGAAAGTTTTGTTCATATAGATCCCGATTTTCGTGAGAACGAAGGTTACGGTTCATTATTCTGGGTGAGATCGAAAGCAGAGTTTAGTTCGAATGAGTCGTCACAAGTTATAACAATCAAGTACTCAGATGATGCCTGGTTTAAGGAAACTGATTACGATGATGGCAGTACAGTCTATGAGTGTTCTGAAAGTGAATTTGGTGAATGGAATGTATGTGGATATCAGCGTGCTTTTGCCAATAAATATAAGGTTCTTAACGATGATAGACTTCCGGTGCTTAAGGCTTTAGCAACGTATTCACAATAATGAGCCACTGAAATAGCGGGTTAAGTGAGAAGGTCGGCCATTCGAATGAAAAAACATGCACTATTTTGTCCCATTTCTTACGTGTTTTTCTAAATCTACAGCTGTTAGCATTCGCACTGCGTTAACCACTGCTATAACGCCACGCGCCATTACACTCTAATGGCGCGTTTTTGCCTTTCATTATTCATCGGGGATTTTGCAATGAACCTTAAACTTATTGCTGTTGTATCCATCTCTGCAGGCCTAGTCGCATGCGGGGGAGGCGGCGACGGTGGTTCACCTAGCTCTAGTACTTCATCTCAAACACGAAGCCTTCAAGGTGTGGCCATAGATGGATACATCTCTGGCGCGACGGCTTTTCTTGATATCAATTACAACGGTCAGTTAGACTCTGGTGAGCCTAGTGCTGTAACTAATTCAGAGGGTAGCTATCGATTATCTTTGTCAGGTAGTAACTCTGACTGTATTGATTACGCGCCTATTGTTGTAAATGTGCCTGTCGGTGCGATTGATGCGGATCATCCTAATACGCCGATCAGTGAGCCATACCAGCTTGTCTTTCCTCCAGCAATGACACTCAGTTCAGAGCATGAGATAAAATCTACTACACCTTTAACGACAGTATTGTGGAATCAAATTCAGGAAGACCTAAATGAAAGTGGTATCACCAGTTGTACCGGGTTGAGGTCTGCTGTAAATACGCAAGAGAAAGTGATCCAAAATGTTAAGGAGCACGATCATCGTATTGCGGCACGTTATAACATCGCAGTAGATAAGATTTACGGTGATTTCATTAAGGAACAAAATAAAGAGCTGTATGAATTAGCTCAGAAGATGATGCCCGCAATTAGGAAGTCATACAGTGATACTAAGGCACTTCAGCAGGTAAATCCTGGCGCTCATCAAGCCTATGTAGACTACTATTGGAAATACTGGGACAAAGATACACAGCAAAAAATAGACAAGTGGTATAAGGTCAAAACAGTTTTAACTGACACTAAGCTAGTACACACGGAATACGAAGTCTCAGCAGACTTACAGACCGAAGTATTACTGACTCGTCATACAGAGCGAAACACGAAAAAGAAAGCAGGGTTTGACTACACTAAGAATGCATCATTATGGATTAATGAAGATAACGCCAGCTACAGCTGTGATATCACCGAGTCAATTGAGCAACTTATTCAACCCAACTCTCTGAAAACTTATCGTGTGAGTAATAGCTCAAGTACGCAAGAACTGGATTGGGATAGCTGCAAAAACAATAATGTGGGAAGCAATTTCACCCAATATTTAGAAGTGATAGTCGTTAATAATTATCGTGATGGTATGTTACGCGCCCAGCATACTTTTAGTTATTATCCCAATCCTAAATATCCTGAATGGGTAAACGTTGAGCAGAAGATCGATAGTTTTAGCCGTAGCACTTTGGATCAACTGAGTTATATATCTTCAGATTTCAATGACGACTCAGATTACGGGGCCCACACGTGGGTGAGGTCTAAGCACTCCCAAGTGGCAGTGACACCGTTTAAATTTAACGGTATTGCAATTTCAAGAAACGCCATCGGTGATTGGTGGAAGAATACCTATTACTATAATGGTACCTCTTCATTGGAGTGTTCTCCTGATAAAGGAAAGACTTGGTCAAAATGTAAGTAATGTGTTTTGTTAGATTAAGCCCCTGATTGGGGCTTTTTCTTTATCTGGAATCATTTAATGGGTGTTTGTAGTAAACCAAAGAGAAAATGTTTAGTAGACTATCCACCTAATTATAAAGCTTAAAAGGAAATAGGAATGAGTCAGCAGCAAGTCGCGTTTATTGGTCTAGGTGTGATGGGTTACCCGATGGCAGGTTACTTAAGTAAAGCGGGGTATTCCACCAAAGTGTTCAATCGCACTCAAGCAAAAGCGATTAAATGGGCCGATGAATATCAGGGCACAGCGTGTGAGACGCCAAAGCAAGCAGCGCAGGATTGCGATGTCGTGTTCATTTGTGTGGGCAATGATGATGACGTGCGCAGTGTTGTTTACGGTGAAGATGGCGTACTGGCTGGGTTGAAAGCAGGTGCTGTTCTGGTCGACCATACTACAACCTCAGCAGAGCTTGCGGTTGAACTGGCGGCCGCAGCAAAAGAAAACGGTAATCAGTTTATTGATGCGCCAGTTTCTGGTGGTCAAGCGGGCGCGGAAAACGGCGTGTTGACCATTATGTGTGGTGGTGATCAAGCAGTGTTCGAGCAAATCTCACCAGTGATGGATGTGTACGCTAAACAAATGACGCTATTGGGGGAAAATGGTCAGGGCCAACGCTGTAAAATGGTCAACCAAATCTGTATTGGTGGCATTCTGAAAGGGCTTAGTGAAGCGTTACTACTCGCTCAAAAATCTGGTTTGGATGTTGAGCAAGTGGTCGAGACCTTGAAGCATGGTGCGGCAGGCTCATGGCAAATGGAAAATCGCGCCGTGACAATGTCACAAGATAAATTCGATTTTGGCTTTGCCATTGACTGGATGCGCAAAGACCTAGGTTTTTGCCTAAAGGAAGCGGAACGAGTCGGGCTTGATTTACCTTTAACCAAGAAGGTTGATGAGCAATACGCTCAGCTACAACAAGATGGCTATGGCCGTATGGATACTTCTGTTCTGATGAAAGCGGTGGCGAAAAACAATAAGCGCTAAATAAAACAATACGCCGATGCGTGCAGGTAGCGATCGGCGTATGGATTTCAGTTCTGATTTAAGCGGGTTGCTCAGCATCAATAGAAGATAAACAGCTCTTTGGTATCAAACAACTTAAAGAATTCGAATCCTTTCATAGCCAACTTCCTCACTTGTAACATCGAAGGTTAATGGATTAGTGAAACTTTTATGCGCTTCGTTTCTTAACTACGGTTACCTCTTTAAATTTAGTGCAACTTGTCGTTATTTTCCAAATTGTTGATGAGTTAGTCACTTGCAAGGTCTGGCTTGTTGATACCCCACGACCTATTATCGGCCGTGGGCTGACAAGCTAACTTACTGTTTTAAATCGAATCGGTCAGCGTTCATAACTTTGGTCCAAGCTGCGACAAAGTCGCGAACAAATTTCTCTTTGTTATCGTCTTGAGCGTAAACCTCTGCATAAGCGCGTAGGATTGAGTTGGAACCGAACACAAGGTCGACTCGGGTCGCTGTCCATTTCTCTTTTCCACTACTACGTTCGACAATAGAGTAGGAGTTACGCCCTGTTGGTTTCCATGTGTATCGCATGTCCGTCAGATTGGCAAAAAAGTCGTTTGTCAGTGCTCCGACATTGTCTGTGAATACACCGTGCTGAGTACCCGAGTGGTTAGTTCCCAAGACACGCATACCACCAATGAGGACCGTCATCTCTGGTCCGGTTAAGCCCAATAATTGAGCATGGTCGAGCATCAATTCCTCAGGGCTGACCGCATAATGCTGCTTCTGCCAGTTTCTGAATCCGTCTGCAACAGGCTCTAGCACATCAAATGAATCGATATCTGTTTGTTCAGCACTCGCATCACCACGTCCCGGAGCAAAGGGAACGGATATGTTGACGCCAGCAGCTTGAGCTGCTTGCTCGATACCAACGTTGCCTGCAAGGACTATGGTATCGGCGATACTAGCACCTGATTCAGAGGCTATACCTTCTAGTATCGAAAGTACTTTAGCGAGCTTTTCAGGTTCGTTACCTGGCCACTGATTTTGTGGTGCAAGACGAATGCGTGCGCCATTCGCACCGCCACGTTTGTCTGAGTTGCGGTAGGTACGAGCACTGTCCCAGGCGGTTGAGACCATATCACTGATGCTTAATCCACTTGAAGCGATTTTGGCCTTGACTGCTTCAACATCGAAGTTGCTGTGACCTACAGGTACAGGATCTTGCCAAATCAAATCTTCCGCTGGGACATCTGGACCGTAATAACGGGATTTGGGCCCCATATCGCGGTGAGTTAGCTTAAACCATGCACGAGCAAAGGTGTCTGAGAAGTACTCAGGATCTTGGTAGAAGCGCTCTGAGATTTTGCGATATTCAGGGTCTATTTTCAGCGCCATATCGGCATCTGTCATGATTGGGTTGTGACGGATACTAGGGTCTTCGACATCGACAGGTTTATCTTCTTCTTTGATGTTGTCAGGTTCCCACTGCCACGCGCCAGCCGGACTTTTTTGCAGCGACCAGTCATAGTTTAATAGGAGGTGGAAGAAGCCGTTATCCCATTGCGTTGGGTGGGTTGTCCATGCGCCTTCCAACCCACTGGTCACTGTATCACGACCAACACCGCGAGAGGTGTGGTTGTTCCAACCCAAACCTTGTTCATTAAGATCTGCTCGCTCGGGCTCCGCACCCAATTGAGATGCATCTCCGTTACCGTGTGCTTTGCCAACAGTATGACCACCCGCCGTAAGAGCAACGGTTTCTTCGTCGTTCATTCCCATGCGCTCAAAAGTGACGCGCATATCCTGAGCAGTTTTTAGTGGGTCTGGGTTACCATCAACCCCTTCAGGGTTGACGTAGATTAAGCCCATCATGACAGAGGCAAGTGGATTTTCTAAGTCCCGCTCACCTGAGTAGCGGCTGTTTTCACTCCCACTTTCAGCCAGCCATTCGGTTTCTGCGCCCCAGTAGATGTCTTTCTCTGGGTGCCAAATGTCTTCACGGCCAAAAGCAAAGCCGAAAGTCTTCAAGCCCATAGACTCGTATGCCATATTGCCCGCAAGGATCATCAGATCAGCCCAGCTGATTTTGTTACCGTATTTTTGTTTGATAGGCCACAGTAAGCGACGAGCCTTGTCTAAGTTAGCATTATCAGGCCAAGAGTTCAGAGGTGCAAAACGTTGGTTACCGGTATCAGCACCACCGCGACCATCGCCTGTACGATAAGAGCCTGCAGAGTGCCACGCCATGCGGATCATTAAACCACCATAATGACCCCAATCTGCTGGCCACCAATCTTGGCTATCTGTCATCAGCGTTTTAAGATCATTTTTCAGGGCTTCTACGTCGAGTTTTTTCAACTCTTCGCGATAGTTAAAATTCAAGCCCATTGGGTTTGATTTCTGATCATGTTGATGCAGGATGTCGAGGTTGAGGGCGTTTGGCCACCAAGCTACGTTGGATGAGCCTGAAGAGGTTGCACCGCCATGCATAACAGGGCATTGACCGTTTGTACTCACGTTTTTATGATCCATGTTTGCTCCTTGAGTGTCGCTTATTCTCGGTTACTGCTTTGGCTGTTGTTTCAGCAGTAATCGAATTATTGGGTATTTTCTTAAAGACAAAGACGTTTCCCCATTGGCAAAGCGCCTGAGTGAATGCCCATCATTGGACTGTTGTTTAGATGTCAGGATAGTTGGTGAGAGAGCTTTTATAAAATTGTTTATGGCTATGCTATCGATAGATATTCTCTATCAGGTGCATATTGAAATGTACAGGTAAGGCAATGAGGAATATGAAAGCGAGTAATAACAAGGGCTGCCCTAGAGCAAGCAGCCCATTATAGAAAAGTTAACCGAATTTAACTTCTAACTGTTCGGCTTTATTCCAGCTGTCGTGAGTTTTGATCTGAGAAGCGTAGCGAATAATATTGGGGTAGCGTTCCAGTAGCCCAAACTTGGTGAGAATATCGACAATGAAGGACATCATGATATCGGCTCCAGTCAACTTATCTGCAACCAGATAACGCTTATTCTCCAAGCGTTGGTCAACGTAACTCATAACCTTGTGCAGCTCGATCTCCGCATAATCAGGCAGGAAGTTCATCTGAGCGCCATCCTTCGCGATGAACGTCTTTAACAGTAATGGCAGTGCCGCAGAGCTTTCTGCAAAATGCAACCATTGTAAATAATCTAGGTGTTCACTTGAGCCTTTAGGCGGTGCGAGCCTGTCTGCAGCGTATTTGTCGATCAGGTACTCAGTAATGGCTCCAGACTCGGTAATGACATGCCCGTCTTCTTCAATCACCGGAGATTTACCAAGTGGATGAATAGCCTTTAGCTCTGGCGGGGCGAGAAAAGTCACGCTATCGCGATGATAAGGTACGACTTCATAGTTAACTCCCAGTTCTTCCAACAGCCAAATAATGCGTTTAGAGCGTGATTGATTGAGATGATGTAATTTAATCATGTTGGTCTCCGGTTACAGTGGGTTGTTGGTTTTTACCACCAGCTTGCCAAAGTTCTCGCCTTCTAGCAGGCCGATAAAGGCTTGTGGTGCTTTGTCAAAGCCTTCGATTAGATGTTCGCGATAGTGGATTTTTCCTTCTGCTAGCCACTGGCTCATGTCAGTGGCGAACTCTTCATAACGATGAGCGTAGTCATCAAAAATGATAAAGCCCTGCATTTTGATACGCTTGATAAGAAGTTGTGACATGAGTAGGGACATTCGGTCAGGCCCCTCAGGCAGTGCCGTCGCATTGTATTGAGAAATCAGACCGCAAAGTGGGATTCGAGCGCTGGTATTGAGTAGTGGCATGACGGCGTCGAAGACTTTACCACCGACGTTTTCAAAGTAGATGTCGATACCTTGGTCACAGACTTTGGCTAATTGCTCGGCAAAATCATCTGCCTTGTGGTCGATACATTCGTCGAAGCCTAATTGTTGTTTGGCATATCGGCATTTTTCTTCACCACCGGCTACACCAATCACACGGCAACCTTTCAGTTTGCCGATTTGACCAACCATCGAACCGACAGCACCTGTCGCTGCGGCAACCACCAAAGTCTCACCTGATTTGGGTTGGCCAATATCCAGTAAACCCATATATGCGGTAAAGCCTGGCATGCCCATCACGCCGAGCGCATAGGAGGGGTGAGTTGGGTTCATGCCCATTTTAATTAGCCCTTCACCGTCTGAAATCGCGTAATCTTGCCAGCCAGCGAAAGCCAGTACCCATTCCCCAACTGAATAATCAGGATGGTTTGAGGCTTCAACTTGGCACACTGTGCCACCGACCATCACGTCATCAATCGCAACAGGGTCGGCATAGGATTTGGCATCACTCATA
The DNA here is from genome assembly GCF_022398215.1 of Vibrio sp. Isolate24. Taxonomy (NCBI): domain Bacteria; kingdom Pseudomonadati; phylum Pseudomonadota; class Gammaproteobacteria; order Vibrionales; family Vibrionaceae; genus Vibrio; species Vibrio sp. Isolate24. The sequence continues at coordinate 1,019,951 of NZ_JAKEUU010000001.1, read as the reverse complement.
CGCCCACGCATGTATGGGTCGAGAGACAGATACACACTTCGTAGTAGTAGCTCACCTTGAGCAGGAAGGGGCTTTTGGGTTTCTTCTAAACGGAAGTTTTCAGCAGTTGGTGCTCCTTTAGGGCGTGAAGCAAGAACGATGCGTCGGTTTACGTTGTTAGTCATTGTGTTTCCTATTATTAGACCAGTCGTCTAGTTGTAATTTCAAAAAATTCCCGTTGGTTTAGCCAAACGGGAATAGGTAACTTAAGTGCTAAGTAGAGACTGAGTGGTCTCTAAGCTACGTTCAAGATGTGATTGATCCTGAACCAGTTTGTTGAGAAGGCTTGCGCCAAGCCATTGTTGGTAAAGCTGAGCCGCAACCAAATGTGCATCCACAGTTTGAATAGACTGATCTTTAATACCAGCCTCTATGCAGCTCGCGATGGAGGCAATGACTGCTCCTGCGCCATTGGCTAGCTTGATACGCATAGGCTCAGACAGATCAGAAACTTCGGCACTGAGCTTGACCACAAGGCATCGATTGGCGTTGCAGACACCATTTTCTACGTCTAACCAGCGCGAGAAGTACCCCATTAAACGCTGATAACCATTGCCTGTATCAGCTGTAAAAATGTCATTAATACGCGCTAAGTAGCTCTTAAAATAATTTTCAATAAGCGCTTCACCAAATTGCTCTTTGGACTTGAAATAGTGATAGAAGGATCCTTTCGGTACATCTGCGGTCTTAAGCAACTCAGATAAACCCACTGCTGTGAAGCCCTTGTTTACCACTAATTCGTAACCCACATTGAGAATATGTTGGCGAGTGTCGTGTGTTTTTTCATTCATAGCGTGCAATATAGAATAAATTAGACCAGTCGTCTAGTGTTGTAGTGACTTGACTTGTTTGGTTTGGCCATAAATGCGAACCGTTTAACTGACTCTATCAAAGAGTGGGTTGAACGACTCGCACGCTAAGTGGCTAAAGTTTCAGTGGTAAGACATCTGGGCTGTCTGAATGAGAATCCTTGTTTTGTTGCTTTAGGTAGGATTTTGACTGAGTATGTACGGCCTGGCTTCGGCCATTATTTTTGGCTTGATACAAAGCGGTATCTGCGGCTTTAATGAGCTCAGTAGTCGAAGTGTTAAGCTCAGGGAAAGTCGTCACCCCGATGGAAACACCGAGTTGCCCTAATGATAATCCTTTCATGTCTAAATGCAGATCTCTAACGGAGTCGACAATGTGGTTGGCGAGCTCCATTGACTCATCTACTGAGCTACTTGGGCAGATCACCGCCAGTTCTTCACCGCCAAGGCGGCAGGCGACGTGTTCGTCGCCTATTTCTCGTTTCAATAGATTGGCCACTTCTTTTAATACGTAATCCCCTGCATCATGGCCGAAGTTATCATTAAAGCGTTTGAAATGATCTAAATCCAACATCAGAAGTGATATAGGGCTGTTGTCTTGTGCGGCTTTTGCCCACTCTTTCTCAAAAATTTCTTCAAAATAACGGCGATTGAATAGGCCTGTTAAAGGATCCCGCATCGCTTGTGAACGAAGCTTCTCTTGTAGGCTTAAGTTCGCCAGTGCCAAACCAAGGTGCTCTGCGATGGTAAACGAAAGCTGCTTGATATCTTCAGATATCTCTCCAGTTTGGTCATCAAAATACAAGTGAAACATGCCCACTGTGTTACCATGAGCGGTAAGAGGGATACAAAGAGTGAGCCCATCGGTCGAGGCCTGGTTCATGTGGTTGCATGAGAGGTTATGATGCTTCTCTTTCGATAAATGATATTTCCCTTTTCGCAGTGCCCAGCAGTCGTTAGGGGCGTATAGCTTACTTGCGGGCCATTCGCCTCCCCAGTCGAGTTTGACTTCCAACTGGTTGCGAGAGTCGCGCATGATGGAGACACAGCCATTCACGTTACCTAATACTCTGGGAATGATGTCTGCCACCACAATTTGTGCCTCTTTCACTGTATTGCAGGCCGCTAGCATGTTGGCTAATTGGTGGAGCAGTTCAATTTCCTGAGTGCTTTTCTGAATACGATATTCCTGCTGATCCCTTTCCGCTTGAACCATCCGGAATAATTTACGATGGCTGACCCAAGTTGAAATAACAAGAATTAATACCGAACACGCCATTAAGACGTGTTCGATAAACTTCAAATCAGCCGACATGGCGTAGACTGAAGTCATGGGCATCGCGAGACGAAGAATATATGTTGAGTCGTGACCATGGCCGTCTTCGGGGAGTTCAAGCTTTTTAGCTACATAAAGTAATTCTTGGTTTAAGGATTGGCTAAACCGTTTGGATATGCCTGTTTCACCAGATAAGGCGGAAACAAACTCTTGTCGGCGACTGTGATCGTCAAGCCGAGCTATCTCTCGGTTATTCAATTGGGAGTCGCCCAGTACTTCCCCTGAACTGTGTATGATGGTGAATCGTTGCTCAAAGCTAGATTGTGAAAGTGTATCAAGGAAGCTATCTATTTCAGGTTGACTCATATCATAGAGATCAAGGTTCTTGTCTTGAATTTGATGTGAGACGTCATCAATGATGTTTGACATGTAGGTACTGACAATATTTGTGACCCAATTGTCTAGTGTCTTATCGTAATAGTAGCCACCAACAAGTAAAGAAAGGGTCAGTGCCACAACAGGGAAGTATTGAAAGCGATTAAGAGAAGAGCGAATCATAAGGTCCCCATACTAACGGCTATAAAGATGGATTTTTACGTAAAAAGTCAAACGATACTCAACAGAGAGATTACTATTAACAATAAGTAAGTGTAGAAGTTCTCTGACTATATGCAATTGTGTTATTGCTCTTTGGTTTTATAAAACTTTTCCATTAGGTTGTTGATTTATATAAAGGATTCAGGATGAAAGGGTTACGCTTAGGTATAATGATGCTTGCTCTAGCAGCACTGAAACCTTGTGCTGCAAAGTCCATTGATTTAGTGACGCTTGAGTATCCGCCCTATATAGAAATGCAAGGACAGCAAGTCTCAGGCGTTGCTGTAGAGCTCGTAAGATATGTCTTTCATCAGTTAGAAACGCCAGTGAACATCACTGTGTTACCTTGGGCGAGAGCACTAACCTTGGTTAAACGCGGCCGTGCTGATGGTATCTTTACTGCGTTCAAAAATCCCGAGCGGGAAAAATTTGCAGATTTTTCGGAAAATGTGCTCTTCGTTCAAAATATCAGTCTCATGGCTCTCAAAGGAAGTGATTACAAACCTACAGAAGTTTTAGCTGGGGATGTATCCAAAATTGCTCTTTGTGTCGTCAATGGCGTGAGTTATGGCAAACGTATGGATGAAAAGATCGCGAAGGGAGGCTTTCGGCTCATTTTCCAAAGAAACAGCACGGAAGAGTGCGCTCATCTCGTCCGGACGAAACGCGCAGATATATGGGTAAATAATGAGTTCGGTGCGCGTAGTATTCTTGTTCGTGAAGGTTTAGATAATGATATTGAGATCTTATCGCCTCCTATTGAAGCGACACCCAGCTATATTGCCTTTTCCAAAGGTCGCAACCACGGCGAATTACTGAAGCGTTTTGATCAAGTCTTATTTAATATGAAGCAAGACGGACGCTACGAAGCACTCATTTACGACTATTTCGAAAACATGAGAGTAAAGTAAGTTGGTCTTTTTGTTTGGCTGATAGAGTCGGATACCGCCCGGTGATGCCGGGCGAGTGCCGCACTGCTTATGTATTCACCAGTTCATAAGTAATCAAAAACAGATCGTCTGTACTTGGGTAGATCTCACGAATCAGTTGTTTAAGCTTGGGCAGTTCAATCGCTTCTTGCTCTGCATGAAATTCGTTAATGTCATTGAACTCAAGCGGCTCGACAGCAAGGATTTTTATCTCGCACACCTTTTCATCTTTCTCCAAAGTGAACACTTCAACCTGAGTCCCTGGCACATAGTGAGACTCCGACTCGTCACGAATGGTAATCGTCTTTTTACCAGAAGTAATCAGCGGAGTTAGAAACTCAAAGAAAGTAATTTTAGTTGGTGCGTTCATTGGGCATCCTTTTCTTGACGCTTGTGCTTAGGTACGTAATTTAGAATAGAAATAGGCACGGGTTTACGAGGCTCAAATCCTTCTACTTCTCGGCGTTCAATCAAGTGACCAAGGCGGCTTTCTATCATGCACAAATTTTTGAAGTTGTCTTTGGAAACAAAAGATATCGCTTCCCCTTTCGCATCTGCACGGCCAGTACGACCAATGCGATGTACATACTCATCCGCTGGGAAGGGCAAGTCATAGTTAATGACTCGAGTTAGACCTTCAATATCAATACCACGTGCGCCTACTCCAGTCGCGATCATGTATTGGATTTTTCCAGCCTTAAAGTCTTCTAGTAGCTTTGATCGCACGGCTTGACTGCGGCCACTGTGAAAGGCTTCGGCTTCAATACCGCGCTTTTCTAACTGCTGAGCGAGTTTGGCGGCGCCATGTTTCGTTTCGATAAAGATCAATGCTTGATCCCAGTTGTTTTCTTTAATCAAGTGGCTCAAAAGCGCGGACTTCTTATCTTTATCAACCGTAATTAACCATTGCTCTATGTTCTTTTTGGATGCTTGGTTAGCGGCAATCGAGATTTCATATGGGTTATGGACGGCTGTTTTCGCTAGGTCGCGAACTTTATTCGAGAGAGTGGCAGAAAACAGCAGATGCTGAATATCTGTCGGCAGGCGATCAAGGATCTTGTTGATATCATCAATGAAGCCCATATCAAGCATTCGGTCAGCTTCATCTAACACCAACATTTCTACTTCTTCAAAATGCACTGCACGTTTACCGTACATGTCAATCAGTCGGCCGGGTGTTGCAACCAGAATATCAACGCCTTCAATCAGAGCTTGTTTTTGGCTTTGCTCATCTACACCACCGTACATTGCTAATGATTTCAGAGCAAGGTGTTGTCCGTAGTCACGAACCTTCTCTTCCACCTGAACGGCCAGTTCACGAGTCGGAGTCAAAATCAGGCCACGAATACGCTTCTTACGTTGAGTCTCACCTTGGCTGAGTTTTTCCAGCATGGGCAGTACAAAACTGGCGGTTTTACCTGTACCTGTTTGCGCGGCTGCAATGAGATCGTCACCGCGTAAAATCACAGGAATCGCTTTGGTTTGAATCGACGTTGGTTTGTCGTAACCCAGTTGTTGGATAGCGTGAATAATTGGTTGGCTTAAGCCGAGCTTAGAGAATGGCATCTATACACTCTGAATTTGAATAGTGAAGCAGGGAAATCCTGTGTTTGGCGCGAGTTTAGCATGATTACGCCAATCACGGGATCTCTCCCGAGCTTAATTCTTAACCCGAACTATTAATGATTTAGGCAGTAAGAATCTCTGTTACGATTTCTGTTTTCACTGAGTTGGCGATGAAACAGTGTTGGTGGGCAAGGTGATGCATCTTCTCTAACTGGGCATAATCAGGTTGCTTGCTACCAGAAAATATGATGTTAGGTCTGAGGGTTACTTTTGTTACCGAGGTTCGACCTTTGTCATCTTCTTCCATAATGCCTATGGCTTCATCAACATAAGAGTCGATGACGTAACGGCGCTTAGCGGCAATCCCCAGAAAAGTCAGCATGTGACAGCTTGAAATAGCGGCAATAAATGCTTCTTCTGGGTCAACGTTTTCCTCGACCGCATAAGGTAATGGAACCACATGAGGGGAAGCCGAAGCAGGGACACTCACGCCGCCGTCAAATTGCCACTGGTGTCCACGACTGTATTGGTTATCGCTGAACGTTTCATGTTCAGCTCGCTGCCAGCGAATGGTGGCGCTGTAATCTGACATGCATTCCTCCGTGAATATGATGCAATGTAATTGAAGTCAACCACCGTAGAGTATCTCATCACAGGGTAGTGACCTAGACGGAAGATGCATAATCTTGATGAGCATATCTGATTGTATTTCTTGCAGCACAAGTTGGCACGAAGGCACGGCTTTTGTTAAATCGGATAATGAAATGACCATTCTTCACACATTCCAATGACTTGTTAGGCTGTAAAGTGAGTCTAGCCCTATACTGTGGTGCGTGAGGGATGAATAACAAGGAATCCAAACTAATGAAATGTGTTGTCACTCTGATACTAGTTGCGAGTTTAACTATGACTGCTCGTGTTTGCGTAGCCAGCTCTGCAGATAGGGTGTTAACCAATGCGAGTATTTACGGTTACCCCTCAGCAGACTCGATTGCTATCGCCAATGGGAAAATTCTCTATGTCGGCTCGCAAGAAGACATGAATAGTTTACAGAGCTCTGCGACTGAAACCATAGATTTGGACGGCGGCTTTGTTGTACCAGGATTTATCGACAACCATAACCATGTGTTTGAGGCGGCTTCAGAAGCGGGAGGCCAGTGTGAGCTGGGCATGGATGCAGGCCTTGAAGCGCAAATTTCTTACCTCAAAGCGTGTCGTAAAGATGCTCGTCGAGGCGAGTGGGTCATGGGCTATGGTTTTTCTATAGAAGCTTTGCTGGCAGAAGAGAATAAACGTACACCACTAGAGGTGATTGATTCGGTTTTCCCAGATCAACCTGTGATTATTATGGAGCAAACATCCCACTCGATGTGGGTCAATTCCGTCGCCTTGAGCATCGCAGGAATCAATAAGCATTCACCAGAGCCACAGGGAGGTAAGATCCTGAAAGATGAAGGCACAGGTGAGCTCAATGGCATCCTGCTTGATAACGCCGGTGATATTGTGATGGAAATAGCTTGGAACAGCCTTGAAGAGCAGTTTGATCAAAGCTATGAAGGTATGATGGCAGGCTTGGATGAGGCCCGAAGACATGGAATCACCACCATAGGTGATGGGCGACTTTACTGGAAACGTGGCTGGTACGAAGTATGGAAGGAAGCCGAAAAGCGGGGTGACCTGACGGCACGTATTTCCCTGAGGCCTTGGATTTACCCGACGGACTCAATGCAGTCGCAACTCGCTTTTTTATCCAAGGTACTGACCACAGACAAATCTCGGCTTCTACTGGTGGATCAGGTTAAAATGTACAGTGATGGCATTCTGGTTAATGGATCAGCCAAGACGCTTGATCCTTATCTGGATACTTATATTCCTGACGAGCCCTACGGCATAAACTACATTCCACCCCAGGTGATGGCTGACTGGCTTAAAGCACTGGATAAGATTGGCTATGGTGCTCACATTCACGCGATTGGTGATGGTGCGATTCGAGAATCACTGAATGCTATTCAAACCATTCGTCAGCAAGGCAGCAACAAAAATTACACCTTGACCCATGTCGAGTTGGTGAACTCGAAAGACATTGAACGTTTTTCTGAGCTGGATGTAACTGCTGATTTCCAAGTGGGTTCTAATTATGTGGCGTATCACGATCATCAGTGGGCGGAGGCATTTCTTGGCGCTAAGAGAGCCCGTGCATTGATGAACTTGAAAGCCATTTTCGATACAGGTGCTAACGTCTCCTTAAGCAGTGACTGGAATGTGCATGATATCAACCCGCTTGTAGGGATTGGCAATAGCCTTATCATGGGAAAAACAGGCCTGCCCAGTGTTGAAGATGCCATAGACGCTTATACCATCAATGCAGCAGTGAGCTTAGGTATTGATGATGTGACAGGGTCAATTGAAGTGGGGAAGGCCGCAGATTTTGCCATTTTGTCGCGCGATATTACCAAATTATCTGCGGAGAAAATCAAACAGACCGATATTTGGATGACGATGCTAAACGGTCAAATCGTCTACAGTGTTGATGAATAAACCACCATGCCGTGCTGGAAAGAGCACGCGTTTTAGTATGAAGGAGTAGAGTGTTGAAATCCCCGATATTTTTGGCCGAAGTAGCTGTTAAACAAGCATTAATCTTAATGTTTGCTGTGCCTCTGTTGTTTGAGATGACGTTTGAAGCAATGCAAGACATGGATAAAAGCAATCAAGCTTCCATTTTGGCGGTAGTGGGGTTATTGATGGCAGCGGCTATTGTGGGGGTATTCGAAGCCACATATCAGAAAACCAATATCCAGCAGAAAGCGCATCGTTTTCTTGCTCATATAACTAAAGCATTGCTTTTCATCGGTATTTCGGAGTTGATGATGTTAGCTGTAACGGCAATTGGTACTACGGAAAACATATACGATGATCCATTACTTTGGGCCTTGGTACCCATTTATCTAGCTTTATACCTCTATGATTGGTGGGACGCATTAGTCTCTGACTAGTGAAGACGTTCAGGTTACCTGTCCAAGTGAAAGCTGGCATTGAAGCCAGCTTTCATTTGGGATAGCGGACCTTAATCAATAGAAAATTGGGTGACAACAGCACCATGATCTGATGGGTGCATCTCGCTGTGACCATCATCTAGGAGGCAGTAACTTTCTTCAGCGTTCAAGCCCTCTCCCTTATACAGAATAAAATCGATCCTTCCTGCGCCTGAATTCCCTTTGAAGAAAGGCGTCCAAGTAATGCATTTCTTATTCAGTACATCTGGGTTAATTTGGCGATAACTGTCAACGTAGTTGTGACTATCCGCGACTCTCAAGGTCGGCAAGTCGATATTACCGCGACCAAAGATATTGGTTTCTTCAGTGGTATCGACATAGGACAAGGTATTAAAGTCACCACCAATAATGACAGGAATAGTCGGTTCAGAGTCAGCTTCTATTTGGGTCAGAATATTGTTGAGTGGCTGTGCTCTGGCTGCATCGTCTTTGGAGATGAGCTCTTCGTTTGTATATGAAGGATCTGGGAGTAAATTGACGATGTCATCACTTGATGTTAGCCAGATAGAATAAGTGTCTACTTGTTTACCATTACCCATATCAATTCGCACGCCACAAATGTGACTAGTACAATCGCCTAACTCTTTCTCTATCGGGTAGCGACTGAAAATGGCCAGATTACCATCTGAAGCGGATGTTCGATATTCAAACCCTAGACGGTTAGCCAGTGCCTCCTGATAGCCATAGGCTTCTTGCATAAAAATAACATCGGCACCTGAGTGGATGATTTGCTCATAAACATATTCTTGGCTACGCAGAGGGTCTGGCGCAGAGCCGGCATGCCATATGTTGTATGCCATAGTTGTGAGCTCATCTGGATTCTGATGCGCAGCTTCCGTGGTGAATTGCCAGGTATCTCCGGTGATTGTGCTGGAAGATGACTCAACGTCAACACGCCAGAAGTACTGGGTATCTGGTAACAAACCACTCGTCTGGATTTCTTTGTCAGTTGTCGTCTTTTGATAAAGCACATTTGAGAAGTCTGAACGATCAGAAATCAACACAGTATAGGTCATGTCTTGCTCGGCTTTAAACTCGTCCGGATGTGACCACTGCAGGCGAGTATCTGTCGTGGTTACTCCAGTCGTTCCCGTTGACGGAACGGGGTTGTTAGTCGGTAATGTGTGTCTTTCGCCTAAATCATAGTGATAGAGTGCGTTGATATATCGTGCCCCCATACTTTGCGAATACACGCGGATGTTATCCATCGCCATATTAGCAGAAGGTATGTCTTCCAAGTGACTGTCATAGCCCGGGCTCGCTCCGAAAGCGAGATGCATCGATGCGAGTGCAATTGGTGCACCTGTTGCGACGCGGTTCCCATTGAGGTAAAGGTGGGTTGAGTTTTGATTACTCGCCATCGTTATATGAACCCACTCCCCACGAGGCACTTTAACGCCGGAAAGAAGTTGGGTGGGGAGTTGGGTATCTGGAATTTGCGTGCCTTCGTATTTGCGCCATAACTCTAATGTGTCGTTTTGAGTATTCAGTAACAAAACCGGCTCTCGACTTCTTGCTTCGCCATGAGAACCGTTCATTAGAGATAAGACTTCTTGTTCCGGCTGGTCTTCTTCGAGTTTGAACCAAAAGCTGACGGTTCTATGTTCTGATGCTCTCAAATCGGAAAAGCGAAGGCTGTTGAGCTCTGTAAATGACTTAGCCAATGAACCATCGAAGGAAGTGACACTTGGTAGAGATCCTAGTTCCTCAATATTAACAGGGTATTTTTTCCCCACATTTTGAGGGTCTACTTTCGAGCCGGTGGGTGGGTTATCGAAATCCATACCAATCGTCAGGTTGAAGTTGGTCGCTCGTGGGGGAATGTCGAGATCACGAGTTTCTTGTTCAACAATAACGTCTTCATCACAGCCAACAAGGATACCCATGAGTGATAGGGTAACCAAAGATCGTTTATTGAACAGTGAAGTCAAAGGTGTAGGTAATTGCATAGCCTTGTATCCTCAGTAAAAGATGAACCTGAGAATAAGTGCAGAGTGTTAACGTTTTACTTAAATAGTAATAACCAAAAGTAACGACGCTAAATAGATTTTTTATTGGGTGGTTTAATGAATGATTTTGGTGGATTTATTTTATAATTCATATGTTTATGGTTCATACTTTTTTAAGTGAAGCAAAATATAACATTTACAACTAATCTTACTTTTGTTGTCAACACTTGATTGTCCCGCTAGCAACGCCTTGATGAGTTTATTCATCCTTCATTACAAACTTGTTGTCGACCATTTATTTGCCGGCAAGTTTCTTTACGTAAATTAAGCTTGAAATTTTCTCTTGCGCGAAGATAATGAACGTAAAGTTTACGTTTTATGGTGGGAGAGCGCCGTGAGTGCACCAAAAACAGATGCAGAGCTCAAGAAAGCTACGATACATGAAGCGGCGAAAATCGCTGGTGTATCAATAGCTTCTGTTAGTAGAGCCTTGAATAACAAACCCGGAATCAGCGAGAAAACGAGAAAGAAAATACTCGAGATATGTAAAGAGTTGGGTTACGTCCCTAGTACCTCGGCGCGAGAACTTACCGGTAGCCACAAGAATACAATTGCTATTTCTCTGGGACCACATGACTTTTACGCGTCTCGTTACCTTGGAATGCTTTGGCCATCATTGTCGGCAGCTATTCGTAATTCAGGTCGGAATCTATTACCAGTCAGCTTTGGTGAAGTGGAGCTTGAACAGATTGGCGGAGCGGTGCTCCTTGGTATCACCAATGACGATCCGAGAATTGAAGCGTGTAAGAAAATGGAATTACCCTTCGTTTGTATTGGGATGAGTGAAGGTTCGTTTTGGGTTGCACCTGATGACTTCAATGGTGGTCGAGAAGCTACACAACACCTTGTAGATAAAGGTCTGACCGATATTTGCTTCGTCACACCAACCACTTATGGCGATGGTTATCAGTTTAGACATCAAGGTTACATGTCCGTCATGGCAAGCAACGCTTTACCTGTCAGAGAGCTACGGACTGGTGCAGAACCGTTGGGAGAAATCGCGGCGTATCGCTTTTTTACGCAAATGGAACGTAAACAGCTTGAAGGCTATCAAGGTTTTGTATGTGAGTGTGATGAAACCGCTTTGGGCGTGATTGCGGCATTAAAAGACCGTGGTTACTCGATTCCTGAAGATTTTTCCGTAGTTGGTTACGACGGGTTACCGGGGATATCGAAGGAGCTGACAACCGTTGTTCAAGATACGGATAAAATTGCTGAACGCGTAGCGAGCATGCTAGAACAAGCGATTTTGCGAGAGCAACCTGTAGGTTCTATCGTTCCTGTAGGCTTAAAATTGGGTAAAACGACGTAAAAATAGATCAAATAATTAACAGAATACTCAAAAAGCATGACTTAAGTCATGCTTTTTTTATTCTTAAACGTCATGAAAGCGTAATGTGATCAACTTAACGTAAGCGCTTACGTAAAATGCGCATAATACTCTCAGATTTAAAGAAACAAGATTTGAGGGCACGATGAAAAAAACAATATTAGCAGTATCCCTACTTGCTGCTGGCCTTTCTGCAAAAGTAGTCGCAAATACAGAAGTGACCATCGCCGGATGGGGTGGTAACGATGTTGTGGTTCTGAACAAGTTAGTGAACGAAGTTCTGACCGAAGATTTTAAGAAAGCAGGGCTTACTGTTAAGTATCAAGCTGTGGAAGGTGATTTCTCTCAGTTCATCACTAACTCTCTTTCCGCAGGAACCGCGCCAGATGCTTTCTACATCGATGTTGTAATGGCCAACGCGTTAGTTGGCTCGGGTAAGGTTGCTGTTAATGCGCCACAACTGGACAAAGTCAGTACTAACATTATTCCAAGCCTAAACTCCGCGTTTACTCTCGAAGGTAAGCAGTACGGCGTCGCTAAAGATTTCAACACCATTGCACTGCAATACAACAAAGACATCTTTGATGATGCGGAAGTTGCTTATCCAACGAATAAAGATTCATGGGAAGACTTACGTAAAAAACTTCTTGATGTGAAAGATGCTTTAGCGGATGAGGTATCAGGCATTTGTGTCATGCCTGATTATGCCCGTTTTGCGCCTTTTGCACTCTCAACTGGTTGGAAGCCATTCAATGAAGAAGGCAAAACCATTCTGGATGAAAACTTCGAACGTGCATTTAACTTCTACACTGGATTAGTAACAGAAGACAAAGTGGGCATTCTGGCAACGGACCTTGGTCAGGGTTGGGGTGGTGGTTGCTTCGGTACCGAAGAAACGGCTATTGCGTTAGAAGGTAACTGGATCAGTGGCTACTTACGCGATAAGGCACCGAACCTGCCTTACGGCACGACCTTGATGCCAAAAGATCCAGTGAGTGGTGAACGCGGCAACTTATTGTTCACTGTCGCTTGGGGCGTTAACGCAGATGGTAAGAACGTCGAAGCAACGCAAAAAGCGGTAGAAATTTTGACGAGCCAGAAAGCGCAGGAGTGGGTATTGGATTCAGGCCTTGCTCTGCCAAGTCGTGAAGCTCTTGGTAAATCAGAGTTCTTCGCGCAGCAGAAAGCAGAAAATGAACTTGCAAAACAAGTGTTTGATGGTGCTCTTGAAGGAAATGTAGAGCCATTCGCATTTGGAAATTACGGCACGGCATGGATGACTCCGATTAACGAAGCATTGAATTCAGTGTTGCTTGGTCAGATGACGCAAAAAGAAGCGATCAAAATGGCACAAGCGAAATACGATGCACTGACAGCGAAGTAACGGGGCGAGTGATGAACTCTTTACGTTTACGCCAACAAGTTTATGGATGGCTCCTTGCTGGGCCATTTGTACTGACTTTGGTGGTGTTCTTTCTTTACGCGTTGGTTAGAACGGTTTACTTCAGTTTTACTGAGTACGACTTGTTCAGCGATGCAATCTGGGTCGGTCTGGCAAACTTCAAAGCACTGCTGACCGATGATCTGTTTTTACTTTCTTTGGCTAACACTGTTTGGTTTTCTCTGATTGTAACGTGTGTGCAAACTGTTTTAGCACTCGGCTTAGCAATTTTAGTCAATTCAAAAATTCGTGCCAAAAGCTTCTTTAGAACGGCATTTTACTTACCGAGTATTTTGTCGAGTGCCGCTGTCACCTTGATCTTCATTTGGTTCTACCAAAAGAACGGTTACTTAAATGGCTTTGTGACGGATGTTGTCAATCACTACCCGCACCTGAGCTGCTTTGCGCTTGTGGCCATTGTGACTCAGTTTGTTTTGGTGACGAAAGACCGGATGAAAGGTCTGCCTGTCGGTTGGTTTGATCCAGCATGGGCGATACTTTCCTTCATCATTGCGGGCGTAGCGACTTTTGTGGCGAGTGCAGTGGGTTGGATTGAAGTGACGAAAGACGTGGTTGAGGTCAACTGGCTCAACACTCGTGATAACGTCGGTCCAATGCCTTTGACTCTGTGGGCAATTGTCATTCAGAACATTTACACCACGATTCCAACTTTCATGTTGTTGTTCTTAGCCGGTTTACAAGGCATTCCGGGTGAGCTTTATGAAGCGGCTCATATTGATGGTGCAAACAAATGGCAGCAGCACTGGAACATTACGATTCCTCAGCTTGCACCAGTGACATTTGTTGTCGTGACTTTCTCAATCATTGGTACGTTGCAGATGTTTGACCAAGTGGCACTGCTTGGCTCAGCAGCACCATTGGAGTCTCGCATTACTCTGGCGTACTACGTATATCACAATGCGTTCCCACCAGGTGGCACTCCGCAAATTGGTATGGCAAGCGCAGCGGCATTGGTATTGGCGTTTATCACGCTGGCAGTGGTTTATCTGCAGAAAATCTTTGGAGTGAAGGAGAAAGCAGATGGCTAACCAAATGTCAGCAATCAACCATGAGGATGCAAAACCTATGGCATCTATGGAAGAGATTTCAAAGTTTCAAGCGCGTCGTCGCTGGGCGAAAGTTGCTTGGGTTTACAGTGCCTTACTACTCGTGGCTACAGTGATGTTAGGGACCTTCGTGGTGGCGTTCTTGGCGAGTCTGAAAGATGACCCGTTGGAGCAACCATTTAAGTTCAACTTTGCTCAGGTTCAACCAAGCAACTGGGGCGCAGCTTACCAGCTCGGTAAGGAAGGTAACGATGCGCCAATGTTCGGTGGTTTCGCTCCGGGAGCAGAAGTGAACTTCACCGTGACTTACGCGGTGGAAGACGGCAAGGAACTGAAAATACCTGAAATTGAAGTGCCACGTCGTCGCCCTGGTACAGGTATGGCTGCGGCTATCGTGACCGACTTTGCTGCCGATTATGCACAAGTCAGCGAGCCAGTGTTGGTAGACACTAACGACAACGTGACGTTTGTAGAAAAGCGTGGTCGCCGTGAACTTACTAAGCAAGGCCACAGCCAAACGTGGGCATTTTCCATCAAGTATCAAGGTCAAGGTCCTGAGATTGCAACGCTACCACTAACCGTAGAAGCGCCGCGCGGCCAAGTGCTGATTGATAGCACGCTAGCGCCAAGCAAGATGGAACGTCGTGGCCGTGTAGCGGCATGGGATAACGCAGCACCGGGTGTGATTGGTTACGTGTTTAAGTCTTACGTTCGCGTGTACACCGAGTCAGTCAGTTTAGAGACCGGTAAGAGCCTGTTCATGAGCTGGACCATCAACTCGTTCTTCATTGCGATTGGTAAGGTAATTCTGACCTTGTTCTTTGCATGTACTGCTGGTTATGCCTTAGCTCGATTGAAGTTCACTGGTGCCCGTGCTGTGTTTGCTTTCATGTTGTTCAGCATGATGATTCCGGGACAAGTAACCTTCATCTCTAACTACCTAATTTATAAAGATATCGGCTTATTGAATACGCCATGGGCGGTCATTACGGCGGTCGTTGCTTCGGGTCAGGTCCTGATCATGAAACAGTTCTTCGAGAACATTCCGAAAGAACTGGAAGAAGCGGCAATCGTAGATGGCGCAAGCCCTGCTGTGATTCTTTGGAAGGTATTTATGCCACTGGCGAAGCCAGCCATCTTGTCGGTGACCATCCTTGGATTCCAAGGGGCATGGAACGACTTCTTCTGGCCTCTGGTGGTGATCAACAGCCCAGCTGATGCATTCACGCTTCCTGTTGGCCTATTGAGTTTACGTAACGCCTATGGCGTAGCAGGTGACTGGAACCTGATCTTGGCGGGGGCTTTCCTGTCAACAATCCCAGTACTGATTGTATTTATGGTTTTCCAACGTTACTTCGTGGGTAACGATATTTCTTCCGCTGTTAAAGGTTAAATTTCGGGGATATTTAAGATGTTTATGAACTACAACGCTGGTCAAGGCGAACTAAAAAACTGGATCGTTGAAGAGACGGCTTTTGACTCAGCTTTCCAAGGTAAATGTGAAGTAGTAATGAGCCAAGGAAATGGCTACATGGGCGCGCGTAGTGCAACGGAAGAAAAATACGTGGGACAGGTTCGCAACCTTTTTGTTGCGGGTACTTACAACAAGTTTGACGCAGACGAAGTGACCGAGCTGCCAAACTCTGCAGACATGAGTGCGATTGAAATCTTCATTGATGGCCGTCGTTTTCACCTAGAAACAGGCGAGGTAAGCAACTACTCTCGTCGTCTGAACGTGAAAAACGGTGAACTCATCCGTGAATTCACTTGGACAAACACAGAAGGCAAGAGCTTCGAGATGCGCTTCCGCCGTTTCTTCTCGCAAGCAAACCTTCATCTAATGGCATTCGACGTTCAAGTTAAAGCTTTAAACAGCGATGCGAAAATCGAAATCCGCTCTGGTGTGGACGCGCAGCTTTCTAACTCAGGCGCACAGCACTTCCACGAAGGTGAAAAGCGTATTTACGACAAGCGTTTTATCGAGCTTCTGCAGCACACCACAGAAAGCAAAGTAGACTTTGTATTCCTAACATCTCACCGCTACCTTGTGGATGGTCAGGAAATTGAGATTGACCCAGGTCTGCAAATGGACCGCCGTAAAGTATGGCTAAACATCCACCACGATCTGAAAGCGGGCGAAACGTTCGGTACAGAGAAAGTTGGTGTGGTGCATACGTCTCGCGATAAGCAGTTCGACGTTGAAGGATACGAACTTCAGGCTTTGCGTGACCATGCGTTGACTAACCTTAAAAACAATGCAGACCGCAGCTTTGATGAGCTTTTAGAAGAGAGTGCAGCAGAGTGGGACAAGCGTTGGGCAGGCATGAACATCACCATCGGTGGTAATGACTTTGACCAACTGGCGATTCGTTTTGCGCAGTACCAACTGAACATCTTCACGCCAATGCACGATTCTCGTTTCGGTATCGGTGCGAAAGGTCTGTCTGGCGAAGGCTACAAAGGCCACTCGTTCTGGGATACAGAAGTCTTCATGCTTCCGTTCTTCATCTACACAATGCCAGAAGTGGCTCGCAGCCTACTAGAGTACCGCTTCCGCACGCTAGGTGGCGCACGTAAGAAAGCAGCAGACAACGGTTACCTAGGTGCACAGTTCCCATGGGAATCAGCGCTAACAGGTGAAGAAGTAACGCCAGTATGGGGCGCGGTAGATATCATTACAGGTAAGTCGACTAAGATCTGGTCTGGCTTTATCGAGCAGCACATCACATGTGACATCACTTACGCATTGTGGCAGTACTACCAAATCACAGGTGACCAGAAGTTCATGGACGACATGGGCTACGAGATCATGTTCGACACAGCAACGTTCTGGACTAGCCGTCTAGAGTGGCTAGAAGATCGAGAGATGTGGGGTATCTGCAATGTTATCGGTCCTGATGAGTACAAAGAGCACATCGACAATAATGCGTTCACTAACTACATGGCAGTAGAGAACATCAAGCTGGCGATTCGTTACTACGAAGATCTAGAAACGTCTAATCCAGAGTTACTGGCTAAGCTTTCTGACAAGCTAAACCTAATTGAAGCTCGCAAGATGTGGCTAGAGCGCGTAGACAACATCTACCTGCCACAGCCACGTGCAGAAGATAAGGTTATCCCACAGGATGACACTTACTTGCAGAAAGAAATCATTGACCTGACTAAGTACAAAGAGCAGCCATTCGTTGGTGGTCTGTTCCAAGACTACAACCTAGAGCAGGTTAACGAGATGCAAGTTTCTAAGCAGGCGGACATCATGGTGCTGTTCCTTCAGCAAGAAGATAAGTTCGACCTTGAAACTAAGCTAGCGAACTGGAGCTACTACGAGCCGAAGACGCTACACGACTCATCGCTAAGCTTGTCTACTCACTCGGTATTGGCGTCAGATGTGGGTAACCCAGAACTGTCTTACGATTTGTTCCAACAGGCAGCATCTATCGATATCGGCCAGAACATGAAGAGCTCGGATCACGGTATTCATGCGGCGTCTATCGGCGGCATGTGGCAGTGTGTGGTTTACGGTTTCGGTGGCGTACGTATGCTAGGTGGCAACCTTCGTATTAACCCTAACCTTCCAAAAGAGTGGGACAGCCTGAACTTCCCAATCTACTGGAAAGGTGAGCGTTTGGAAGTAACGGTAGATCAAGAGCAAGTTCGTATTGAACGTCCTGAGTTCAACGGCCAAGCGCTAAACATCGAAGTTGCAGGCGAGCCACGTGTTATCGATTCAACAGAGGTGATTTTCAATGTGTAAGGCATTCATTTTTGACCTAGATGGCGTCATTACAGATACCGCAGAACTGCACTACCAAGCGTGGCAACGTATGGCGAACGAGGAAGGTTACTACTTCGACCGCGAAATCAACGAACAGCTGCGTGGTGTATCTCGTCAGGCGTCTCTGAACATCATCCTGAACGGGAAAGAGATCAGCGAAGAGAAGTTTGCAGAGTTGATGAAGCGCAAGAACGATTATTACGTGGATCTGCTGAATACGATTTCTGCAAAAGACGTTCTACCAGGTATTGAGCAATTTCTACTTGAGTTAAATGCACGTGGCATCAAAGTCGCGTTGGCGTCAGCAAGTAAGAATGCTCGTCCTATTCTTCACCGCCTTGGCCTAACGCCACTGTTTGATGCGATTGGTGACGGCTGGTCAGTGCAGCGCTCTAAACCAGCGCCGGACGTGTTCATCCACGCGGCGGGTCAAGTGGGTGTAAACGCTGACGAGTGCATCGTGGTTGAAGATGCAGAAGCAGGTGTAGATGCGGCAAAAGAAGCGGGAATGCGTGTTGTCGGTATTGGTCCTAACGACCGAGTTGGTCACGCGACATGGCGCTTCGATGATACTGCCAAGCTGACTTTGGCTGAAATCCTGTAGCAACAATAACAATGGGCGAGCTTGCTCGCCCTCATTAAAGACGTAGGTAGAACAATGGCACGTTTAGAACTGAAGAACATCAATAAAATCTATCCTGATGGTGCGCACATCATCAAGGATGCCAACCTGACCATTGAAGACGGAGAGTTCACGGTATTCGTTGGCCCATCAGGGTGTGGTAAGTCAACCATGCTGCGTATGGTGGCTGGCTTGGAGGAGATTTCATCAGGAGAGATGTGCTTAGATGGTGAAGTGGTGAACAACCTTTCGCCTACAGACCGTGGCATCGGCATGGTGTTCCAATCTTATGCGCTTTATCCGCATATGACGGTCTACGAAAATGTTGCTTTCGGCCTGAAACTGGCGAAGAAAAGCAAAGAAGATATTGATTCAGCAGTTCGCCAGGTAGCGGAAATGCTGGAACTGACTAACCTGCTGAAGCAGAAACCTAGCCAGCTATCAGGTGGTCAACGTCAACGTGTGGCGATTGGCCGAGCGATCGTGCGCAACCCTAAGCTGTTCCTGCTTGATGAACCGCTATCAAACTTAGATGCTTCGCTGCGTGTTCGCATGCGTCTACAGTTGGCGGAATATCACCAGAAACTGAAGTCGACGGTTATTTATGTCACGCACGATCAAGTAGAAGCGATGACGCTGGCGGATAAAATAGTTGTCCTTCGGGCCGGTGTGGTAGAGTAAGTCGGCTCGCCTCTGGAGCTGTACTACTTCCCACAAACTTTGTTTGTCGCTGGTTTCATCGGATCGCCGAAAATGAACTTGCTGCCCGCAACATTGGTTGAGGCGACTGGCGATCAGGCAAGGGTAGAAGTGGGTGATTACACATTTGAAGCCGATGTTGACGCGACTGCTGCAACACAGGGCGCGCTAATGACTTTGGGAATCAGACCAGAAGATATCCACCTCGATGAGAAGGGAGTGGGTGTTATTGTTGAAGGTCTAGAACGTCTGGGAACAGAGTCGCTGCTTTACACCACACTAGTTCGTGGCGGTCAGGAAGTCTTGGTGCGTGTGCCGGGGACTGTTCACGTTGAAATCGGTCAAAGGCTAAATATCCGAATTCCTGCTGAGAAGTGTCATCTTTTCGATAGCAAAGGGCTGGCGTTTAAGCGTGGTAAAACCATTGATGACCTGATAACGCTTCCACCGCAAATTCAGCAAGCCAGCTAGTTACCCCTAAATCATAACAACAATAAAAAAGCCCGCTTGGCGGCGGGCTCTGGATTACTGCATTCAAAATTCAGCTTTCGACTGATTTGAATGTGCACTTAATGCCTGTTGGCGCAGGCATCAAAAAAACTATCCCGTTGGCGCGGGACAGACAGTAACACTGAGATAATAAGGTATACCTCATGAAAAAGACAGTAGTGGCATCCTCTGTACTTCTTGCACTCACAATTTCCGGCGTGGCAATCGCCAACGAAAAAATTAACCCTGAAGAAGCTGAGCTGAAAGCCAAGCTGAGCGCGCTAGAAAACGAGTATTCGAAAGCTGAGTTGTTAACAGCATTGAATGCTGAGCCTCGTGAAGACAGCAAACTGCACGGTACGATTGGTACCAACGTTGAAATCGAGCAGTGGAAAGAAGTCAAAAACGGCGAAGTGCTGAACAATGGCGGTAAAGTCAAATACTCACTGGCGAACGGCAACTTCCGCCACGAAGACTGGGCAGGTGTGGATTTTGGCTTCTACATGGCTCGTGAGTTTAACTACTCAGGAGAGCTGTCTAGTGCCGATCATGATGGTGTGAATGACATTACAGAGATATACCTGAATAAATCTTACGCCATTGATAATGGCAGCATCGGTTGGGGTGTGAAATACGCTCAGGAAAGCGCGGATAAGCGAAGCACGCCTGAAGGTAAAGTATTTGGCTCATACCAGATTAACGATTGGCTAGACTTTCACGGCTACGCTCTGTACCACGTCGAGATTAAGCAAAACCTCGGAAACTTTGACTACTACGAGCTAGAACCTGGCTTTGGCTTCAAGATCGCAGAAAACATGGGAGCGTGGATTAACTTACGCTACCAACAAGGTGTTTGGGATGCTAAAGGTGACGCCGATAAAGAAGTTGAAACGGAAACCATCATTAAACCGGGGATGTGGTACAGCTTCGGTCACTGGAGCGCGGCTCTCTTCGCTGAAATCGGCAAGTTCGACAAAGAAAATGACCGTACTGGTGCAAGCTTACACTCTGAGGATTACGTCAAGCTAGGTGCTTCGGCTAACTATCCTATTTCGAAAAACTGGAGCGTATTTGGCGAGTTCAGCTACAAAACAGTTGATGTGGTGTTCGGCGATGGTCAAGACGGCGAAAACACCCTGCCATTTGGTCTGATTGGCGTGAACTACAGCTTCTAAAATGACCTCTCCTCCTGATACTCAGGAGGAGAGTTTCCACTGCATTTAATATTTCTGGTTTTGGACTGACATTGGCAGCTTTGAGTCCGTTTGGAGCCTGTCCGGCTCCTTTTTTTGAACCAAACCCAGACGTATTCAACGACTTTACAGGTTGGAAAATGACAGAAAAATACCGCCCATACCTTCACATGACACCGGATTCGGGTTGGATGAATGATCCAAACGGATTAGTGTTCTTCAATGGTCATTATCACCAGTTCTACCAGTATTACCCAAGCGACACCGTTTGGGGGCCAATGCACTGGGGGCACAAAATCAGTACCAACCTGATTGATTGGCAAGAGCTTGAGCCCGCACTTTATCCCGATGAATCTGGCATGTGTTTCTCGGGAAGTGCAATTGTTGATTGGCATAACACCTCGGGTTTATTCGAGACAGGCAAACCAGGCTTATTGGCGTTCTATACTTCGTTCATTCAACCCAAAGTGACATTGGCTGATGGCACTGAAGTAGAAGACCCAATTCAGCAGCAGTCACTTGCTTATAGCCAGGATGGGTTAACGTGGAAAAAATATGCTGATGGAGCACCGATCATCACGGCACGTGGTAATCCGGATTTCCGTGATCCTAAGGTGATTTGGCATGAGCAAAGCCAAGCGTGGGTGATGGTGGTGTCTTGCGGGCAACATATCGAGTTCTACCGTTCTACCAACCTATTGGATTGGCGTTTAGTGAGCGAGTTTGGTTACCGCCATGGTGCCCACAGTAAAGGCCCGTGGGAATGCCCAGACTTGTTTGAACTGCCTATCGAAGGCTCACAAGAAACACGTTGGGTGTTGGTGGTTGGCATTGGTGAGGGTGCGCACTGTGGCGGTGCTGGTACGCAGTATTTTATCGGCGACTTTGATGGCGAAATCTTCGTCAATCACAACCATCCAGAGAGTGTATTGTGGCTCGATTTCGGTCGTGATTACTACGCGACTCAGTCACTTTCTGATATCCCCGAAGCAGACGGTCGCCGAATTGTCAGCACATGGATGAGCAACCATCAGTACTCACTTGAGCTGCCAACTCAACAGTTCCGCAGTTCGATGGCCATGCCTCGTGAACTCTTCCTGTTTGACGGTAAAGCAGGGCTACGCGTAGGACAACGTTTTGTTAAAGAGCTTAATCAGGCGTTAAGCCTTGATGTACAAACGCCAGAGCCAAGTGATGAACAAGCGATTAGCCTGTATAGCCAACAAGAAGTCATGAAGTTCAGCGCGGATGTGGCTCTACAAGATACACAAACGTTGCACTTGAATGTTTACCAAGATAATCCGGCTTACTTTGAGTTTGTTCTCGTAGAACAAGGGGTTGAGGTGCGCTCAGTGCGCCGCGGTCAGTTTGGCACTGAACGGATTGATAAACACTTCCCACATGACTATCGGGTGACCTTACCGATTGATAACGAATTCCAAGTCGAAGTGTTGATCGACAAAGGCTCGGTCGAGCTACTGATCAACGCTGGTCAATTCAGCTTTACCAACCTTGTTTATGCCAAAGAGACGCAAGCAAGTGTCGCCCTAAGCGTGGATAGCGGCTCGCTAGCACTTCGCAACGTTCAAGTATCTAGCTTGGCAGGAGAGAAAACATGTTAAACGAATTACAAACTAAGCAAGCACTACAACAAGTGCTTGATTCAGTAGAGCTGCCAAAGCTGACCAAGAAAGACGAGAAGGTGTTTCTTGAACGTCTGGCGCAACATTTTCCATCCTTAGTCGGACAACTGCACACGCTTTACGGCGAGCGTTATGATTTTTTCTTGCACCTACAAAATCTGGTGGTAGTGCTTGCCAAGGCCTTTTCTGGTCGTAAACGTAAGTGGAAGAACCTTGATGAGAAACGACTTAAAGACCCAGCTTGGTATCGTAGTGAAAAGATGCTCGGCATGGCTGTGTATGTGGACCTGTTTGCTGGTGATTTGAAAAATCTGCAAATGAAGATTCCGTACCTCAAGTCACTTGGTATCAATTATCTGCACCTGATGCCGCTTTACAAAGCGCCAGAAGGAGACAGCGATGGTGGTTATGCAGTGTCAGATTACCGCAAGGTGGAGCCCAAACTGGGCACGGAGAAAGATCTGGCACAGCTCGCTGAGGCGTTGAGTGATGAAGGCATTAGCCTAGTGTTGGATTTCGTGTTCAATCACACCTCAGATGAACACTACTGGGCAGAGCAAGCACGTAAGGGTAACCCTGAGTTTGAAGACTTTTACTACTTCTTCACCGATAAAAAGGAAGTGGATGAGTACAACCAAACCTGCCGCGAGATCTTCCCAACCGTTCGCCGTGGCAGTTTTACATTCTTAGAGGATGTAGAGAAGTACGTTTGGACGACATTCAACAGCTTCCAATGGGATCTCAACTATTCAAACCCAGCGGTGTTTAACGCCATTACCGATGAAATGCTGTTCCTCGCCAACATCGGCTGTGAAGGCTTACGCCTTGATGCGCTCGCGTTCATCTGGAAAGAGAAATGGACTCAATGTGAGAGCCTGCCGAAGGCACACACCTTGATTCAGTGTTTCAACACTTGTTTGCAGATCGCAGCGCCTGCTGTGTTGTTCAAATCAGAAGCGATTGTGCACCCAGACGAAGTGGCACAGTATATCGACAAACAAGAATGTCAGTTGTCCTACAACCCATTAATGATGGCGCTGATGTGGGAAAGCTTAGCTACGCGTGAAACCAAGCTACTGACAGCATCTCTAACGAAAAGCTTCGAGATCTCAGACCAGTGTTCATGGGTGAACTACATTCGTTGTCACGATGATATTGGCTGGACGTTTGATGATGCTGTAGCTGAGCAGCTTGGCATTAACGGCTATGATCACCGCCGCTTCCTAAATCAGTTCTATACCGGCAAGTTTGAGGGGGCATTCTCTCAGGGCGTGCCGTTTCAAGAAAACCCGACTACGGGAGATTGTAGAGTGTGCGGCTCGTTAGCATCTCTAGCGGGCTTAGAAAAAGCGATTGAAGCTGACGATTCACAAGCAATCGAATTTGCACTTAAACGTATTCGTCTATTGAACAGCATCAACCTTAGCATAGGTGGTATTCCGTTGATTTATCAGGGAGACGAGCTCGGCATTTTAAATGACCACAGCTACCTAGGTGATGAGTTCAAACGCGAAGACGCACGCTGGGTTAATCGTCCAGAAATCACGCCAGATTCGGTCGAGTTGGCTAATACTCTTGGTACTTATCAAAATCGCGTTTATTCTGATCTTAACCATATGATCAAACTACGCAAAACCAACGAAGTGTTTGGTTTAGCGAAAACGCAAATTTTGGACACCTATCGCCCGCATCTGTTTGCTTACTGCCGCGAACATGAAAATGGCAGTAAGCTTCTGGCAATTTGTAATTTCAGCGAGCATACGCAAACTTTGCCTGTTTCGATTTGCGACATCTTACATGCTGATAAGAACCAAGGCTGCAAACAAGCACAAGTTGTCGATAAGCTGACAGGTAATCGTATGACTGGCGACCTGTTAGAGCTAGCGGCTTACGATGTGCTTTGGTTAGAGCTATGTGAAGGTAGCAAATAGTATGAAAGAGGTGACTTCAAACCGAGTTTGAGTGACTGGTGACGCCGCAGAAAGGGGCCATGACGGCTTTGCCAACGTTACATTCGCTCCAGAGAAAGCTGGCCTAAACACTAAGTTCTAAAAACAAAAAACGCGATACCGATTGGTATCGCGTTTTAGTTTGTATATGCCCTTTCCAGTCTAGAGTGAGCAATATTAATCATTAACCCGTTAGGCGGGAAATCACTTCGACAGGACTAATAACGCCAAAAGGTTCTTGTCCGGTTTTTGCTAAGTCGAGGCATTCAACGGCTTTGCTGGCAATATGAGCCAAATCTTGACGAACGGTTGTCAGATCGGTTGATACCACTGGTAGATCGTCAAAACCTGTAATGGCGATGTCATCTGGGATAGCTCGATTCTGAGTACTTATTGATTCTGCGACACCAAGAGCAATTTCATCAGAATGACAAACAAACGCATCAAATTGATCCAATAACTCAGGATTGCGGAAAAAATAGGAGCAAGCATGCATTCCTTGGAAATGCCTACCTTCAAATATAATCGCTTTGCTCGGTAGACCAACACTATCCAAAGCACTCTTATATCCTTGAAAACGCAAGCTTTCTTCTACAGGGTTATTATCTCTTGCAATAACAAAGGCAATGCGTTTTTTACCTTTATTTACCAAGTTAAGGGTGATTTGTCTGATCCCCATGTATTCATCTGGCGCGACCCACCAACCATCGACTTTTTTGCCGACGTTAACATAAGGCACTTGTTGTTGTTTTAATGAAGCAAGGCGCTCATCTCCTTCCGTCGCATCAATGACAATACACCCACAAGCACGCTGTTTAATGGTATCGACTTCTTCGTGATAGACGATTTCTGGAGCTAAACCTCGTTTGTTTAATTCATCCAGTAGATTGCTATACATCAATGTCATGTATGGAGAAAGTTGTGTGTCGTTACGACTTAGAAGGATGGCGATACTGATATCTTTTCCGCTCGACAACTTACGAGCAGTTAGACTTGGGTTGTAATTAAGAGCTTTACAGGTATCCAGCACTTTCTGTCGTGTGGACTCACTGATACCACCTTTGCCATTGAGTGATCGACTAACAGATGCGACGGACACGCCGGCAATTTCGGCCACTTTTTTTATGTTGAGTTTGGGTTCTTGAGTCATAACCGCTTTTTAAGGCTCTGAATTTGTGGTCACTATAACATGAGTAATCGGTTTCACAATCATGAGAAACCGATTACTTGATTTTGAGCACAATAAATTTAAATGAGCGTATTTATTGTCTTTTTCCTGTGTTGATATCAAATCCTCGCCTGAAATTTGAACTTTTGTCACATTATTTACTTATTTGTAAGTAACCGGTTACGTTGTGTGTTCATCATCACAGATCAGACTTTAGTGGTTCTGATAACTTAAAAATGCAAACTGGATTGATTAGGACGCTCTAATGCAAACATAGTTCGGTGGATTTATACACTCCCTGAAGGTTTATATTGTCTTAAAGGTAATATTAAAATCATATATTACTTAATTCCTAAATTGTAACTCGTGATATTTAAATATTAACAAATTAAACTTATATTTATAGGCTCATAAATTAACTATGAATAATGTGAATAAAAAAACTCTAGCAAAATTATTTTCAGTGGGAGCATTACTTACTTCTTCTTCGACCTTTTCTGCAACCTTGAACTTTGATGGAGTAACAGAAGCTGCAACCATATATAACTTTTCCGGTCTGGAATTCGAGTACTTCGACAATGATGACGGAACTACAGAGTTATTCAGTAAGCAAGTATTTATTGATGGTGCTGTCACCATTCCAAATACAAACTGGAGAATGGGTATACTGGCAGCAACTTTTCAAAATAATCCTTCTGATTCAGAAACCACTCACGCGACGGAATTGGAAATAAAACCCACCTATGAGATTTCGATAAGTGACTCATTGAATATTGGTAGCGAGTTTGCTTATGGCTCAGTCGGAGAGGATGGTAGCTCATATTGGTTTAAGCCATTCTTATTTAAGAAGTTTGATAATGATGTAAGTGTTTATAGTGAAGTGCTCTTAAAGCATTGGGATGGAGGTAAAGAAGGAGTAAATGAAAATCTTGTTCATCCAATGTATGAAATAAGCGAGAATGTTACTATAGGTGCTGAGCTATTTTATGCACATGGATTACAGGAAGCAACTTATACAGAGTTTGCCGTTAGACCCAATATTGCTTATACCTTTGATGGTGAAAAAATGCTTTGGGCTAAAGTCGAAATTGGTCAGCAAGGGGACCACGAAGATAGCAATGTCGATGGCGATTATATGAAATATATTATTGGATATAATATGAAGCTTAATGATACTTTTGCACTAATATCAGAGTTTTCAGTATATAACTGGGATAAGTCATATAATAATACTAGTGGAAACAACTACTTTGCAAAATTTGGGTTAGCTTACTAATATCCGAACCCTATTAATCCTTCCGTTGTGATATATACAACGGAAGGAATATAATCACTTATTAGCTAGGGTAGGATTGTTTTTTATAACTATGCCTTTATTGGCAAAGCACCAGTAGTGTTTATGTTGAACAAGTTTTTGGCAGTAAGCGAATTGAGGGAGTTGAGCATTTTTTATATCCTTGATCTCCGTGGCTATGCTACTGCCCGCATAAATGGTGAAAAGTATCGCCACTGTGAGTGCTTTCATTTTATTACTCCGTTCTATTTTCTATCCTAAGGCTAGAAGCCTGTCTCTTTTAAGTCAAATATACAGTGACATTAAATCAATTGAAATATTATTTATCCTATTGATTTAATTATATTAAGTATGGGTTGTCGTTTGGTGGTAGCTCTAGTTATAGCACGCTTTGAACTAGGCGTTCGCAGTGGTTGTAAGCTGGGTGCTTATTTGAGTGTGTGATCATTGTCACGTACATGATTTGTTTTTACGTAACCGGTTACGTAATTTGTTGGAGATCACAGAATGGCATCGGAATATGGTTATACTCGTCAGTGTGAAGAAAGATTAAAACGATAAAAATCGAGACTAACGGAGCAAAACTATGAAACAGGCACTTGTCCTACTCGTTCCTACTCTTTTACTGGCCGGATGTGGGGGAGAACATACTTCTTCGTCATCGGATAGAACACAAGTGACCATCTTGGGCACTATTAAAGCTGAGATTGGCCCTCATTTCGAACAGGCATTGGAGACTTATAATGCCTCGCAAAGTGAGTATGAGATTGTTTCTCTACCGATTGATGGTAATACTTATGAAAAAATGACGGCTTTGTACGCATCAAATAATGCACCAACTATTATGGTAATGGGGCAAGAAGCCCAAGAGTTGAAAGATAGGCTTATGGATTTTAGCCAATCAGAACTGATTAAAAATGCGTATCCAGGCACCTATGATGTAGTAAAAGATGGTGAGCGTGTATTGGGGGTGCCAATCACTGTTGAGTCGTTTGGTTTTTTATATAACAAAGCGGTTCTGGACCAAGCGGTTGGAGGAGAGTTTAACCCTTCAACCATTAATACTCAGGAGAAGCTAGCTAAACTTTTTGAACAAATCTCGGCTTTAGATAATGTTGATGCCGTGAGTGTTTCACCTATGGATTGGTCGCTTGGGGCGCATTTCTCCAATGTACTGTTTGCTAACCAAGGCAATGGGCTTGCTGCTAATCTTGAAGCACTTGAAGCCATTAAAGCTGGTGAAATCTCTCTGCAAAAAAATGATGTCTACAACGGTTGGGTGGACACTTTTGACCTGATGAAAGAATACAACCGTTCGAAGCGTTCGCCATTAGCACCAACCTATGATGAGAGTGCCATGGCTTTGGCACAAGGCCAAGTCGGTATGTGGTTCCAAGGCAATTGGGCTTACGCAATTTTGAATGAATTAAATGCCGATGGAGAGTTTGGCATTTTACCTGTTCCAGTTAACAATGACGAAGACTTCAAAGGTAACAACGCCCTTTCTGTTGGTGTTCCTATGTATTTCACGATTGATGCTGCTCAATCAACAGAAGCAGAGCGTGAGGGAGCACAAGATTTTTTGAATTGGTTGTTTACATCAGAAGCGGGAATTGACGCTTATGTGAACAAGATGAATTTCATTCCTGTATATGAAAATATCACAATCGAGCCTGCTGATGAGTTGTCACGGACAATATTAGCTAAAATGCAAGCGGGCGAAACGCTTAACTGGATTAACATGTATTATCCAGGTGATGCTTTCCCGTCTATGGGGGCATCTATGCAGAAATATTTAGGAGACGTGATTGACCGGCCCGCGCTTGCTGGAGAATTAGAGAAGTACTGGACTTCTAAATAATCTTGTTAAAACAGGCAGGCTCCTGCCTGTCATTACCGTCAAGCGGTTTCTACGCTTTATTTAGGACATTTATTATGCTGTTTAGCACCATACGCAAAGATGGTGTGAAGGACTTCTTTACCTTCGCATTTATCCCTTTATTTGCTTTCACTACAGTGCTGTTTATCCCGTTTATCATGGGTATTGTGCTGACTTTTACCAACTGGAATGGCTTTAGTTTTGGTGAGTTTGTTGGCCTACAAAATTACGTGGATGCATTTAGTGATGAAAACTTTCTCAAGATCTTTACCACAACACTTAAATATGTTCTCTACTGCTTGGTGTTTACTAACATTATTGGTTTTGGCTTAGCATTACTGATTACATCAGGAATCAAAGGCCAAAATGGACTGCGTTCAGTATTCTTTATGCCAAACTTGATTGGCGGTATTTTGCTGGGCTTTATCTGGCAGTTTATCTTTAATCGAATTTTTGTCACGGTGGGTGATATTACAGGCTTTGAGCTGTTGCTAGAACCATGGTTATCTGAGCCAGATAAAGCATTCTGGGCATTAGTGATTGTCAGTGTATGGCAGCAGTCAGGTTATATGATGTTGATCTACATTGCTGGCATTATGGGTGTTCAAAAGTCTTTGCTTGAAGCGGCCAGCATTGATGGAGCAAGTAAAGGTCAAATCCTTCGTGCTATCAAGATCCCAATGATGATGCAGTCGTTCACTATCTGTCTGTTTTTAACCCTTAAGAACGCATTTATGATGTTTGATGTCAACTTGGCTCTGACCAATGGTGGACCATATCGCTCTACAGAATTACTGACATTAAATATCTACAACGAAGCATTTCTATACCAAAACTACGGAACAGCACAGGCAAAAGCGATCTTGCTATTTGTTGTGGTCGTGATTGTGGCGTTGGCACAAGTCTACTTCACCAAGAAGAAAGAGGTTTAAAGTGATGAAAAGCAAATCTCGAGGCGTGTTTGTTGTCACGTTAGTTTTGGCATTAATTTATGTTTTTCCTTTTGCCATCCTTATTATTAACTCATTAAAAACCAAGTTCGAAATCTTAAAGAATCCACTCGCACTACCGACAGAGTTTAATTTCGATAACTTTGTTGAAGCCTTTGTCCGTATGGACTTTCTGAGTGCCGTTAGTAACTCGCTCTATATCACGATACTGGGCTTAGTGGTGTTAACTGTTTTCCCTGCGATGCTGGCGTATTATCTAGAACGTGAGCCAAGCAAATTTAAGAACATCATTTTCTACGTGTTAGTAGGTTCTATGATCATTCCTTTTCAGGCGGTCATGATCCCGTTTGTTAGTTTATTTGGAAAGATAGGCTTTTTGAACGGAAAGGTACCATTGGTTTACTTCTATCTCGGTTTCGGCGTCGCACTGTCTACTTTCATGTATCGCAGTTTCATCGCGAAGATCCCTAAGTCTCTTGACGAATCAGGTGCGATCGAAGGAGCCAGTAAGTTTACGGTATTTTGGAAAATTATCTTCCCGCAGCTCAAGCCAATTACGGCCACTATGTTAGTGCTGAATGCGCTGTGGTTATGGAATGATTACCTATTGCCTTCATTAACGCTACACCAAGATGATCGCACGTTGCCCCTGATGACTTATAGCTTCTTTGGTAAGTACACCAGTAACTATGGTTTAGCGATGGCTGGTCTTGTGCTTTCTATCGTGCCGATCATCATTTTCTATTTGATCATGCAACGTCAGATTGTTAGCGGCATTACCGATGGTGCTGTGAAGTAACCAGTACTAACCACTTTTTATACAAATTGATGCGTGAGGCGAGTTGGCGGCACGCTTAGAAAAATTGATAGGTAAAACTATGGCAGCAGTAACCCTTAAGGGCATTGAAAAACAGTATGACAACGGTTTTAAGGCCGTGCATGGCATTGATCTCGATATCAAAGAAGGTGAGTTCATGGTCTTTGTCGGCCCATCAGGCTGTGCAAAATCCACTACACTTCGCATGATCGCTGGGTTGGAGAGTATTTCGGGAGGTGAGCTACACATTGGTGGTCGGTGCATGAATGATGTGCCATCGAAAGACCGTGGTATTGCTATGGTGTTCCAAGATTACGCTCTGTATCCACATATGACAGTGTATGACAACATGTCATTTGGTCTTAAAGTGGCGAAGTTACCTAAAAACGAGATCGATCAACGGGTGCGCGAAGCGGCAGAAAAACTTCAAATCACAGACCTCCTTGATCGCAAACCTTCAGAAATGTCGGGAGGGCAACGTCAGCGTGTTGCGGTCGGACGAGCCATTGTGCGTAAGCCCGATGTGTTTTTATTCGATGAACCATTATCAAATTTAGACGCTAAGCTACGTGTCTCGATGCGTGTACGTATTACCAGTTTACATAGAGAGTTAAAGAAATCAGGTCAGCCAGCCACCATGATATACGTGACTCATGATCAGGTAGAATCGATGACTATGGGTGACCGTATCTGTGTGCTTAACCAAGGGCGCATCATGCAGGTGGATACTCCAATGAATTTATATAACTACCCAGCCAACAAGTTTGTAGCGGGTTTCATTGGCTCCCCTGCGATGAATCTAATGAAAGCCAAACTGGTCCAAGAGGGAGGTGATATCGCAGTTGAACTTGGTAAACATCGTTTCACCCTGCCAGCCGAAAAAGCTACGAAAGTACAAACTCACGTAGGAAAAGAGATATGGTTTGGCTCTCGCCCTGAATACATAGGTAATGCGGAAACGCACCCTGAATGTGTAGAAAACAGTTTTACAGAAGAGATCCTAACCCTTGAGAGAATGGGCTTTGAAGAAAATATTTACTTCGAAGTTGATGGACAGCCGTGTAGTGCACGGATTCCACATGAAAAAGCAGGGGAAAGTGATGTGGGTAATCAATACACATTCTGCATCGACATGAATAAATGCCATATCTTCGATATGGAAACTGAACAAAATATTTCACTGTAAGGGCGAGAAGTAGCATGAGTATTACGCCACGAGAAATCGACATACAACAGCAAGTTGAATTATGGATGCAAGAACTTACGGTCAGTGAGAAATGTTCGCTGCTTTCAGGCTCGGGCTTTTGGCATTCGCAAAACGTTGATCGACTAAATATTCCTAAGTTAATGCTAACGGATGGCCCACATGGTTTACGTAAACAAGGTGAAAAAGAAGATCACCTAGGTCAAAACGAGAGTGTACCGGCCACTTGTTTTCCTTCGGAAGCTGGTTTAGCGGCGTCATGGAGCCGAGAACTTGCTTATGCTCAAGGTCGTGCGATTGGTATAGAGTGCCGTGCGGAAAGTGTCAATGTCATCCTTGGTCCTGGCCTGAATATCAAACGCTCACCATTATGCGGACGCAATTTTGAGTATTTGTCTGAAGACCCGTATCTGTCATCACACTTAGGTGCAGCTTACATTCAAGGTGCGCAGTCTGTAGGCGTTGGTACATCAGCGAAGCATTTTGCTTGTAATAACCAAGAGACCAAACGTTTAACAATTAATGCAAAAATTGACCAGCGCACATTGAACGAAATTTATTTGGCAAGCTTTGAAACAGCGGTTAAAGAAGCTAACCCTTATACCATCATGTGTGCCTACAATCAGGTTAATGGAGAGTACGGCGCAGAGAGTCAGTTCCTGCTTAATGAGGTACTACGCAAGCAGTGGAACTGGGATGGTGTGGTAGTAACTGATTGGGGCGCAACCAACAGCCGCATTAAGGGCTTGCTAGCAAGCATGGATCTTGAGATGCCTTCATGTGGCGGTGTCAACGATAAAAAGGTAGAAGCGGCTTTAGAGGGTAATGCAGAGCTAATGTTAGCGCTTGATGAGTCAGTTCGTCGTATTTTGATGTTAATACTGCGTACCACATACAATCTGCCAGAAGTCGAAGGATTTGATGCCCAGCGTCATCATGAAATTGCTCGGGAAATTGCCCATGAGAGTATGGTCCTGCTTAAGAATGAACAGCAAGTTCTCCCATTGAAAGTAAGTGATTCAATCGCGGTATTGGGCGAGTTTGCACAAACACCTCGTTATCAAGGGGGAGGTAGTTCGCACACTAATCCAACGAAGGTCACGAGCACTTGGGATTCAATGCAGCAGTACTCGCAATCTCTCGAGTTCATGCAAGGTTTTGGGATCTATGATGAAAAGTGTGATGCTGCTAAGTTAGAGCAAGCTAAAGCCCTAGCTGCAAGCAAAGACAAGGTAGTTATTTGTGGCGGCTTACCTGAGCGTTATGAGACGGAAGGTATTGATCGAACACACCTTAGCTTGCCGAAAGCCCAGCTAGAGTTCATCGCAGAAATCACTAAAGTAAACCCTAATGTTGTCGTGGTACTAAACAATGGGGCTCCGGTAGAGATGCCTTTCGCCAACGAAGTTAAAGCCATTTTGGAAGCTTACCTGCCGGGGCAGGCAGGGGGAGATGCCATTGCTGATGTATTGTTTGGAGTGGTATCCCCAAGTGGCAAATTAGCAGAAACTTTCCCACTTAAACTCGAGCACACTTCAAGTTATGAGTATTTTCCAGGTGAGGGCTATGAAGTCACGTATCGTGAAGGGATTTACGTTGGTTATCGTTTCTTTGAAACCAAGAAGTTGCCTGTGCTATTTCCGTTCGGCCATGGTTTAAGCTACAGCCACTTCAAATACCACAACCTGCGCCTTTCGCAACGTCATATTCGTGATGATCAGACGCTACAAGTGTCGGTTGATGTCACGAATAGTGGTGATATTGACGCGAAAGAAGTGGTACAGCTTTATATCTCAGATCATCAATCGGAAGTATTACGGCCAGACATTGAATTAAAAGGGTTTGAGAAGCTCAGCCTACGTGCTGGCGAGACTCAAACGGCGCATTTCGTACTAGACAAACGTAGTTTTGCCTTCTTTGATGAAAAGTTAGCAGACTGGCGTGTTCAAAGTGGTCAGTTTGATATTCGTATTGGAGCCTCATGCCAGGATATTAGACTAACGGAAACCGTCAGTGTTGAGTCGACAACAAAAATTCCGTTTATTGTTCATCCCAATACCACCTTTGGTGAGCTGCGTGCTCATCCGGCAACGAAAGCGTATGCTGATGAGCTGATAGAGTATTTTATTGAGCATTCAGGGATCGATTTCAATCTTGGTGATAATGACGAGAACTTCGCAGAAACGGTGATTTCATTCTTCCCAATCAAAAATATGGTGTTGTTCTGTAAATCGAAGTTCACTGAATCAGAGCTTGAGCAAGCGTTAGATACGTTAACTATGCAAGTAGCTGACTTTGAAGAGGTAGTGTAATGGGCTGGATGGACGAAGCAGAAAAAGGCATTGCCATTGTTCATGAGCAGAAACAGACCAATTTCGTGGAGCTGTATGTTGACTCTGAAGTACGCGGTGACAATGTTTTTATTGGCAAGGAAGCAGAGGACAGACCTCTGCCAAGTTTTGAGCAGATACAAGATAAATTACCAGTCATTGAGTGGGATTCTAGCCCTGATGTGGTCGCAGGATATTGGAAAACTTGGCAAATTGCGTTCAGTAACCTGCGTCAACCTACGCGAGAGAATGGGTTTGTCTCTAACTTTATTGACACGGCATTTAATGGTCATTTGTTCATGTGGGACAGTGCGTTCATTACCATGTTTGGTAAATATGCTCACCATTTATTCCCTTTTATTGGGACGTTAGACAATCTGTATGCTAAGCAGATGCTTGATGGTTTTATCGGACGTGAGCTGTCAATTGAAACAGGTCAGAACCATTTTCACCGTCATGACCCGAGCTCTACAGGGCCGAATATCTTGCCATGGGCGGAGTGGCAACATTATCAACAAATGGGTGATAAACAGCGATTAAGTGATGTTTTTGTTCCTATTTTGGCGCTTCATCGGTGGATTGCAGACAACCGTACTTGGAAAGATGGGACGTATTGGGGATGTGGCTGGTCATGTGGTATGGACAACCAACTGAGGGTCGATAAGAAAAAGTACGATTATTCACATCATAGCCACTCATCATGGATTGATGTGACTTTGCATCAATATTTGTCCGCTACTTTACTGCTTAAAATGCAGGAAGAGTTAAATACTGATGAGAATCTGTCTGATATTGAAGCAGAAGTGGAAAACCTCAAGCAGGTTGTTAACGAGAAAATGTGGGATGAATCTCGCCAGTTTTATTTTGATACTTTGCGTGATGGTTCTTTCTCATCGATTAAATCGATTGCTCCTTATTGGGCGCTATTGACGGATATGGTTCCCGATGAGCGATTAGCACCGTTTGTTGCTCATCTTAATGACGAGAACAGTTTCAAAAGACCGCATCGAATACCCACGATGTCTGCAGATTGCGAACACTATACACAAACTGGCGATTATTGGCGTGGTGGTGTATGGGCACCGACTAACTATATGGTGCTCAAAGGACTTGAAGAGAAGGGGTTCCACGATCTTGCATTTGATATCGCCACCAATCATGTTGCCCATGTAGCTAAGGTTTTTTCTCAGACAGGAACGTTATGGGAAAACTATGCTCCAGAGATTATTCAACAAGGAACACCTGCGAAAAGTGATTTTGTTGGTTGGACAGGGTTAAGTTTAGTCAGCATTCTGATCGAGTTTGTGTTTGGCATTAAGATCGATGTTCCGAATAACAAGCTTGTTATTCGTCCCAAACTTGCTGATGAGTATGCGATAACTCAATTGCAGTTTGGTCCATTAGGTCAAGTCGACATTCATGTTGCCGCGAAAGCAAAGAGCACTGGCTCTCGCGTTACGGTTACCACAGACCTTGATATTGAAATTGAAGTGATCGAATAAAAGTAGGTGGGTTTCCCACCTACTCCTGTTAAGTAGTCCATTTAAGTATTAAAAATGCCATGTTAAATGAAAAGCAAACCCAACAAGCTCTCCAACAAGTGCTTGATTCAGTAGAGCTACCTAAATTCACCAAAAAAGACGAAAAGGTGTTTCTTGAACGCCTAGCACAGCATTTCCCATCTTTGGTTGGGCAACTGCACACGCTTTACGGCGAACGTTATGATTTTTTCTTGCACCTACAAAATCTGGTGGTGGTGCTTGCCAAGGCCTTTTCTAGTCGTAAGCGTAAATGGAAAAACCTGGATGAGAAACGACTTAAAGATCCAGCTTGGTATCGTAGTGAAAAGATGCTCGGCATGGCCGTGTATGTGGATCTGTTTGCTGGAGACTTGCAGAAGCTGAAGCAGAAAATTCCTTACCTAAAATCACTGGGTGTTAACTATCTGCATCTGATGCCGCTCTACAAAGCGCCCGAAGGGGATAGCGATGGTGGCTATGCGGTATCGGACTACCGCAAAGTGGATCCCAAACTGGGTACGGAGAAAGATCTGGCGCAGCTCGCTGAGGCGTTGAGTGATGAAGGCATCAGTTTGGTGCTGGATTTTGTATTCAATCATACCTCTGATGAGCACAAATGGGCGGTTGAGGCGCGCAAAGGTAATCCTGAGTTTGAAGATTTTTATTACTTCTTCACCGATAAAAAGGAAGTGGATGAGTATAACCAAACCTGCCGAGAGATCTTCCCAACCGTTCGCCGTGGCAGCTTTACATTCTTAGAGGATGTAGAGAAGTACGTTTGGACCACATTCAACAGCTTCCAATGGGATCTCAACTACTCAAATCCAGCGGTGTTTAACGCCATTACCGATGAAATGTTGTTCCTCGCCAATATTGGTTGTGAAGGGCTACGTCTTGATGCGCTCGCGTTCATTTGGAAAGAGAAATGGACCCAATGCGAAAGCTTGCCGAAAGCACACACGCTGATTCAGTGTTTCAACACCTGTTTACAGATCGCAGCACCTGCTGTGTTGTTCAAATCAGAAGCGATTGTTCACCCTGACGAAGTGGCACAGTACATCGACAAGCAAGAGTGTCAGTTATCCTACAACCCACTGATGATGGCATTGATGTGGGAGAGCTTGGCAACACGTGAAACCAAGCTCCTGACAGCATCTCTAAAGAAAAGCTTCGAGATTTCAGACCAATGTTCATGGGTCAACTACATTCGTTGTCACGATGATATTGGCTGGACATTTGATGATGCGGTGGCAGAGCAGCAAGGCATTAACGGCTATGATCACCGCCGCTTTTTGAATCAGTTCTATACCGGCAAGTTTGAAGGCTCATTCTCACAAGGTGTGCCATTCCAAGAAAACCCGACGACGGGTGATTGCCGCGTGTGTGGCTCATTAGCATCTCTAGCGGGTTTAGAAAAAGCGATAGACACAGATGATGCACAAGCGATTGAACATGCTTTGAAGCGTATCCGCTTGCTTAACAGCATCAACCTTAGCATCGGTGGTATTCCGTTGATTTACCAAGGAGACGAACTGGGTATTTTAAATGACCACAGCTACTTGAATGATAAGTTCAAACGCGATGATGCACGCTGGGTAAATCGTCCTGCTATTTCGCCAGCGGCAGTTGAACTTGCTGAGCAAAAAGGGAGTTATCAACACCGTATTAATCAAGAACTAAAACAGATGATAGCTTTACGCCAAAATCACCCAGAGTTAGGGAATGCCAAAACAGAAATTCTAGAAACTTATCGTTCGCAACTTTTTGCTTACTGCCGTACTAACGCAAAGGGTGAGCGACTTCTCGCTCTGTGTAATTTTGGTGAAATGGAGCAAACAATCCCTGCATCAATATGCGATATTTTGGGCACTCGACAGACGAAGGACCTGCTTTCTGGCAAGTCTTTCCTCGGCGATGAGATTGTTTTATCAGCCTACGATGTGCTGTGGTTAAAGGTAAATGCGTAATGAGAAGTGAAAAAGAAAAAATGCTCGCTGGTGAGCCCTATGATGCATGGGACAAGCAACTTTATGGCGAGCGTATTGAATGTCGCAAAGTATTGCAAAAGCTCAATAATAGCATTCCTGATACGGCTGAATGGCGCGATGCAATAGACACCCTAATTCCAGGCTCTGAAGGTGCTTTCTTAGAACCACCATTTCGCTGCGATTATGGCTCCAACATTAAGTTGGGTAAAAACTTCTACGCCAACTTTAACTGTGTTGTGCTAGACGTTGCAGAAGTTCGTATCGGTGACAACGTATTGTTTGCACCGAATGTACAAATCTATACCGCTGGTCACCCATTAGATGTTAAAGGTCGGGTAGAAGAGGGGGTGGAGTTTGGCACGCCTATTACCATTGGCGACAATGTATGGCTGGGTGGCGGTGTTATCGTCTGTCCGGGCGTATCCATTGGTGAGAACAGTGTGATCGGTGCAGGCAGTGTGGTGACGAAAGATATTCCACCTAACGTCGTTGCGGCAGGAAACCCTTGTAAAGTAATAAAACCAATTAAGCAATAAAAATAAGTAATATTAATATTGCTTGTCTATATTTAAACGGCTGGGTAAATATAGGAGGTAGTATGAAAAGGATATTTATTTCATTGGGTTTGCTGCTAAGCTCTGTTGCTTACCTGCCACACGCCAATGCTTCCCTAGATGGCATCTATAAAGGGTGTGGCTTGGGGCACTGGATTGCCAATGGTTATGCAAATGGCTGGTTGGCTGTCACTACTAACGTGACATGGGACTTAGGTACTACGGCATCGATCTCTTACTATTCCACCCCAGCCTCTTGTTCGGGGCCATTTTATGCTGCCGCTCAATTTATCGACAGAGCCTACCCAGAACTGGAACGAGAAACGGTACAGGGGGAAGGTGAACATATGATGGCGATGTTGAACATTCTTGGGTGCGGACAAACAGAGCAACAACTGGTACGTCAAGGAGTACGGAGCGATTTCGCAAAAGTATTGGCCAAGGATAACTATGCTGAAATGCCCCATCACGAAAAGGCTGATAGTTATTACCGTATAGTGGTAAAACATGCTTCACAACAGTGCTCGGCATCTTAAACCACACTAACAAACGGGTGGTGTGTTATGGTGTATCGCCCGTTTTGTGTTTGTTACTCTTTGCAGGGTCAATGTATCCTTGGCCAGCCTCTGGCTCTGTTTCACTTAGTGAAACACAGATGAATCAGTGGACCAAACTGCTGCATTTTAAAAATGGCAGCAGTACCATCTCCAGCCCTGATTTCTTCCTTTCCGAAAATGGTCGTTTTGATGCGGAAGTAGAACTGACCGCTACTGTGAACGCGTTTACCAGAACATCAGAAATGGTTCATTGCCGCTACCCTGCGCGCTATATCTGGCTTAAAGACAACTTCGGCTCTGATTTTGGGCTGTCTTTGCAAGATTGTGACGATTATCAGCAATGGATTCAACATAGTAAAACTGAGTCGGTCAGTGTGGTTTATGTCACGGGCTATCTTGGAAATCCGGCCTCATTTTTTGGTCACCTGATGATGAAATTCAACCGACAGGGTGACAGTAAAACGGATATTGAACTGCTGGATACCGGTATTAACTTCGGGGCGAATGCTCACCCTGATGACAATCCGGTTAAGTATGTGTTGTATGGTATATTCGGTGGCTACAGTGCTAGTTACACGACAGCCACATACTATCTTCATACTGCAAGCTATGCTGAGAATGAGCAGCGGGAGTTATGGGAATATGAACTTAGCCTAACCAGGCAAGAAGTTGCGCTGGTACAGGCGCACCTGTTTGAGCTGCAGGAGGTTGATTTCAGCTATTACTTCCTGAGTGACAACTGCTCCACTGCGTTTAAAGATATTTTGAATATCGTACTGGAACAGCCTCTCAATACAGGATCTCAGCCATGGGATATGCCCATTGATATATTCCATGCTCTTCCAAATGTTATGCATCATGGGCAACCTTTGGTCAAAGCAGTTAGCCAGCGTCAGTCTAAGTACAGCCGTATTCAAAATAAGTACCTTGCCCTTAGTGATAAAGAAAAGCAGCAAACAATTACGATCGCTAAAGATCTTTCAGAGCTGACCCCCTTTATGCAGTCCGATGATTTTTCTGATTATGAAAAAGCTAAAGTCCTAGATGTTTTAACTGAGTACACAGAACTGTTATTGGTCACAGAGGATGAGTCTGAGCGCAACTACAAAGAGCAAAAGCGTCAGTTGCTCCTGACAAGGCTACAGTTAGACAGCTTTAGTGTCGATTGGCCGGAGAGTAAAGCCAAACCGCCCCATTTAGCTCAGTTACCTATTAATCTTGGTCTAGGGATAGGCTATAGCGACAACTATGGTGGATATCTCAGCTTACGGGGTTTTGCTGCTTATTATGATTTTCTGTCAATCGATGTTGCTCGATTAAAAGATTCAGCTCTTACTGTTTTGGATACTGAGCTTCATATAACCAATGATAAGGTGCGCCTTAAAAAACTGGATTTTCTCAATGTTGCTTCACTCAATACCAATGATGTGAATTTGTTTGAAAATGATCGCTTAGCATGGCAATTGGCTCTTTCACTTGAGCAGAGTGAGTGCCATGATGATGAATGTTACCGCCCGTATTTTAAAGGCTATTTAGGCTTGGCTGAACGTCGGTTTAATCGCCTTTCAGCCTACACTATGTTCGGTGGACAGGTCGATTTCGTTGACTTCGATGTCTCAGAACTTCAGCTTCCAGCAGGCGTGCTTTATCGCTGGTCCGATAGCTGGAAAACACACCTGAGAGTGGTCCCTTCTCTGGGCTTGAATGGTAATGGCTGGGACTTTGCCCTGTATGGGGACACACGCTTTAGCATCAGTAATAAAGCTGACATTCGTGTACGCTTCGAGAAAAGCTACGACAAGCTGGTAGGGATTTACTTCAACCGATACTTTTAAAGGGCCATAGTCTGTGGAGCATAATACACGGCCAAGCTTAAATAGAACTCGATACTCTTTCCAACAGCCTACTACCAATGCAAATGGTGCTGTTCTAGCCGTTGTCGTACTCTTTGACAAACTCTCCTAGTCTTATTTAAATCTGCTCTATTTCACACTTTGATATGCAACTTAATGCTTTTTCTGATAGGTTGATTTTTGAAAGATGCACACTCATTTATGTCTGTTATAGTCATGCTTTTCATGGGGTTACAAACATATCTGTACCTATTACTATAAATTAGAGGAATTCGATGGATATCATTTTTGGGGATGTGCTGCTTTTAAATGGGGTAGGTAAGCTATCAAAGCCTAATAAAATTTTTCAGACTAAACGTAGAAAAAACGAAGCGGCTTATAGCCATGTTGCACTGTGTTTAGGGCCAAATATCGTGGCTCATGCGATGCCTAAGCAAGGCGTCCACATCGTGACATTCGAATCCATCTTAGAAGAGTTTGGTGAAGACTGGATGGTAATACGGAACAAGACATTAGCTGCAACTGCAAAAGATTCAGTGGTTGGAGCAGAATATGCCATGGATGCACTTTACCACTTAGGGAAAAGATATGATTTATTGACGATTTTCTCTGGTAAAAAAGCGGATGAGTCGTTTGTTTGTTCTAACTTTGTTGCTGCTTGCCTAAATACTCACAACATTAAAGTAGGCAGAACCGCCAATGATGTACTGCCTGTTGATTTCCAATTATGTCTAGAGAGTGATGAGTGGGCTGATGTTACTTCAGAGCACAAAGGTTTCTACAAATATAGCTGCAACGATTATGCGGAACAACAAATCGAAACGTATTATCAGATTTGGAATAACGCTAAGTCACTCGCCAAATTGTACGAGTTAGCTCGAAAGTTTGATGAAGCACATAAGCGCCTAGACAAAATCGTAGGCTATCAGCCAGTTGAGCTTGAACAGCCAGATCTTGGGTTTTGGGATACCGATCTTCGAAAGTAATTGATGACGAATAGAGTGTGTTAGCCGGTCACTCTATTCGGTAGAAACGTACTATCTAATGAGTTGATCCTCTGCAGTTAATGACTCTTTATGAAGGAAAACAGAATGAAAGAAGTGGCTTTAATCACACTTCACGGCATGGGGAAAATAAAGCCTGATTACTATGATGTGCTTGAGGAACATTTGAAGGAAGAGCTAGGTTCAGAGTGGGCTAAGGTATCATTTCAAAACGTTCAGTATGCACCTATTTTACAACAGCCAGAAGATGAGCTTTGGCAAGCGATGACCTCAGAACCGAGTAATGAGCTCGATGCCATTCGATTAAGACAGTTCTTTCTATATGGATTCGGAGATGCTGGATCACTTGAGCACAGTGCCAGCAGGCAAAATGAAAAATATCTTGCAGTTCAGGAGGCTATTTTTAATACACTTGAACATGCGTATATAGATATAGGGCACAAGGCGAGTAGACCGGTGATCATCATTGCTCAGTCTTTAGGTTGTCAGGTGATTTCGAATTATATATGGGATGCTCAACACGATCTTAATAAGTTCGAGAACTATAATGGTGATGATCACAAGAAATCCTTCATGAAGTTAGAAACTTGTGAAAACCTCATTACCACGGGTTGTAATATTCCTCTGTTTAATGCTGGACTGCAGAATAGAGTATGTTTTGCAAAGCCGACAACCTCATTCCGTTGGGATAATTATTATGATCCCGATGATGTACTTGGCTGGCCTTTGAGGCAATTAGGTAACACTTATGACTTGATAGTTAAAGATCACCCGATAAATTCAGGTGGTTTGATGTCGTCTTGGAATTTATTCAGCCATGCACGGTATTGGAGCGACAAAGACGTAATTAAGCCATTGGTGAGGATCATTAGGTCAAAACTCAGCTAACTACTGACACCTTGTGTTACTTATTCAGAGCAATATGTCGGTAATTATGAAAGAAACCTTGTCTGAGGAATGAACAATAATGAGCGCTATGTTATCGAGCTAATTGACTCGTTGTGCTTGGCATTTATTTAGAGAGCAGCATCCTTATTAAATTGGAATTAACCTCTCGTTGCTCTTTGTTGTTAAATTTGTTGAAAGTGGGGTTTATATTAAACTTTCTTGAATTGTTATTAGTGCTATTGCTTAAAATTGCGACACAGGTTTTAGTAATTCAATGGATAAAATCTAATCTATATTTCGGACTTATAAAATAAAAAGGAAACAAGATGAGTTCTCCGTTGAATAAAAGCGTCTTACTGGCGTCTCTATTTCTTACCCCTACGCTTGCTCTGGCTGAAATGACCAATGGTGATTTCGAACAATGGAGCAGTTCCTCTCCAACAGGGTGGAACACAATCGACAGTGGCATTTCGGTGTCACAGGAAACCAGCATTGTAAAAAGTGGTAGCAATGCAGCAAAAGTGACGGTCAATACCGGCACGCAAAGCAACACGGACTTTCAGCAGTCTGTAAGTGTGGTATCAGGGCAGACGTATGATTTTTCTGTGTCTGTTTATCACACTGAAGGCAATGTTAAAGCACGCCTGTATGTGGATGGATACCAAAATTACAGTGTACCTAGCCAAACTGGTCAATGGCAGGATATTGCTTATTCGTACACGGCCAGCAGCACCAAGAGCATAAACGTTGGTCTGCGCTTCTATGATGAGTCTGGTTTTGATGGTTCCGAAGTCGTCTATATAGATAACTTCCAGCCATCTGATGGTGCTGTAACACCGCCTCCGACAACTTGTAGCAATCATGAAGTCACACTTAACCTAACGACTGATAGTTATGGCTCTGAAACAAGCTGGACGCTGAAAAACAGCAGCAGTCAGACTCTATACTCTGGCTCTGACTACGGTAATAACACCAGCTATGAAAAGGCGATGTGTGTTGAATCAGGCTCGTATGTGTTTGAAATCGTTGATTCCTATGGCGACGGCATCTGCTGTAGCTCTGGAAATGGGTCTTACACGCTAACGTCTAACGGCCAAACCC
This sequence comes from Vibrio sp. Isolate24, assembly GCF_022398215.1. Classification (NCBI taxonomy): domain Bacteria; kingdom Pseudomonadati; phylum Pseudomonadota; class Gammaproteobacteria; order Vibrionales; family Vibrionaceae; genus Vibrio; species Vibrio sp. Isolate24. The sequence continues at coordinate 976,355 of NZ_JAKEUU010000001.1, read as the reverse complement.
TTGCGTCTGGTGGAGACTTTACCAATTCTTCTCAGCACTCCTTTACGCTTGGTGGTAGCGACCCTGATCCAGAACCACCAGTGCTCGGTGACTACTACAAATCAGCCGAAGGTAAGACAGGCTATACGCTGAAGACTGCACTGTATAACATCATCAATAACCACAACTCGCAAGGCTACTCTGCCGTTTGGGATTTGGTCAAAACCGCTGATATCGACAACTACTATGAGAAGGACGGGACGATTCTCGATATCTACTCAGAGAAGATATCTGGCAGTGATTCGATTAATTTTACTAAAGTGACAGACCAATGCGGTCAGTACAGTAAAGAAGGCGATTGTTACAACCGCGAGCACTCTTTCCCTAAGAGTTGGTTTGGTGGAAAAGTGGAGCCAATGAACTCGGATGGTCACCACTTGTATGCGACAGATGGTTACGTGAATGCGAAACGCAGCAACTGGCCATTCGGTGAAGTTGGCAGTGCGACGTACACGTCTTCTAACGGCTCAAAAGTTGGCTCTGCGGCTTCTAGCCTAGGATACTCGGGTACAGTGTTTGAACCAATTGATGAGTTCAAAGGTGATTTGGCCCGTGCATATTTCTACATGGCGACACGCTACGAAAACGAGATCGCTAATTGGGAAGGGAACAGCGATAACTCCAACGCAGTGCTCAATGGCACTAATACAACAGTGTTCGAACCTTGGGTTTTAGCTATGTTAAAACGTTGGCATGCCAATGACCCAGTAGACCAGAAGGAAATTGATCGCAACAACGCGGTGTACAATTTCCAAGGTAACCGTAACCCATACGTTGACCACCCAGAGTTCGTCAACATGGTTTGGGGAGACTAACTTAAACAATCAAAGGCCTAACATATGTTAGGCCTTTTGGTTTGCGTGAAAGTACTAGTCCATAAAGGCTAATTCAAATGTGGTTCCACCTTGAGTCACGTACTCAACTTTTACGTTTTCGCCTGAGAGATCAGCAGAGTAGATTTCTGGCTTTCCGACTTGTACCCAGTAAAGCTTACCTGCATCGAAATCGACTTCCATATCTACAACGCCTTCAAATCCGTTACTTTCGTCAATTGAAAGGATTTTTTCGACCTTTCTCGATTCTCCTTTGATGTTTGCGCGATAAATGCCATGTTCGTTAGCAAAGTAAAGGAACTTGTCTTTCGGATCCAAATGCATTGCGATGATTTTGTGCCAATCCTCGTCGTGGTCGATACCGTCTTCAACCGATAATTCTTGGCGTCTGTCTACAGTTGAGTGTTCTCCTAATGGAAAGCTGATGACTTCCGTTTCTTGGTTAACGCCCAGTGCCATATACATTCGTTCGTTAGCGTTATCGATAGCCAATGCAGTGTTGTTCGCACAGTAGGCAATACCACACTCTTCCATCGTATCTCCGAATATAAACCGGAAATCTTCTCCCTCAATTGGCGCTCCTGGTGAATCTGTGTAGTCCGAATAAACCTCAACCACAGTGTCTTGAGTGATACTGGAGGTATATACTTGTCCCGTTTCTTTATCGACGACTACCGGAATATCACCAGCCATAGGAATTCGGTTCACCATCCGGTATTTTTGACCGTCCAAAGTGACACGTGATAAGGCTTGAGTACTTGGAGAGCTTGTCGTCACGTAGATTGAATTCTCTGTCACTGCCAAACGACCACCGTAATTAATATCCGCTAACTTAGTTGTTGTTTTGGTATCAAGGTCGAGAACTTGAAGTTCATTATACTGCTTATCATCGTAGTCAGTGACTAAGTAAAGATCTTTCGCAACAGTGTTGTAGCTTACAGTAATAAGCGCTATAGCGGAGAGAGTTCGTAGTGTAGGTTTCATTGGTTCCTCGTTTGAATAGGTTGGTTAAAATTAGATGGAGGTTCATGACGCGTCGAACATGAGTTTAAATCTAGTTGCATATAAATTGTTTTCTAGGTGATTAATAATCATTAAGTGGGCTTGAGATTGTTTTTGGATATTTGAGGTGAGGGCGTTAGGAGTGCTGAGGTTTATCGTGATTGTCTAAGCTTGATACATCAAAGCAATGGGAGGTTGTGTCAGTTGAATTTTGGAGTGAAAGGTAAAGAAAGCTAAAAGAGATGGTGTTAGCCATCTCTTTTAAAAACTATCGATTCCTACTGTAGTCAATAAGCGCTATTTATACTCACCTCGGATTGACGCTTCACGATACGCATCTAACTTGCCTTCTGCTTTGAGTTTTGCCAGACCACGGTTAAAGGCATCGACTAACTCTTGAGCGCGAGGAGATTTTTTCGAAATGATCACGAAGTAATCTCTTGCTGATAATGTCTTGGCATTAGGTTCAATTTTGTCGGTTAAATTGAGTTTGGTGATGGTTTCCATACCAACGTCCATATCCTCCAATACGATATCTAGGCGGCCTGCACTGAGCTTTTTATAATTGTTTTCTGCACTAGCAATACGTTGTATATTGATTAGCCCAGCTTTTTCCATATCTTCGACTCCATAGGCGTAACCAGTCACACCGCCGATTTTGAAGTTCTTAAGATCTTCTTTGCTGCTCCAGTTTACAGGTTTACTTTTTTGTTGGAATAATCCAGTGCTTAACGTAATAACAGAGTCGGTATAATGGAAAAACTGCTCCCTATCTGAATTCTTACTCCAAATAAGAGAACCATCAAAATTACCGGCTTTGGCTTCTTCAAAGCCACGCTTCCATGGCATGTAAGTAAATTCCACCTGGTAGCCTTCTGCTTCGAATGCTTCTTTAACAATTTGAGTCATGAAGCCGCCATTTTTAAGCGATTTGGATTGATAGGGTGCCCATTCGCCATTAGCGAGTTTAACGGTGTTAGCTTGAGCAAAGTTGATAAAAAGTAGAGATAAGGTCAGATATAAAAAGGTTTTAACAAAGCTGCGCATTTTTTCTTCCTTAAACATGCAAATAGATTCAATAAAAGAATAGTTGCTGATAAGGATATCACCAGAAAGTTTGAGGTTATCTGTGACAATAAACCCGAGCGCTGGAAGTTTAGCTAATAAAAGAGCACCGATTCACGGTGCTCTGGGAGTTCAAAATTCACTCTCAACTTCAAAAACCATGGGTTGCTTACTGTAGGGATGTTCTATCTCTAGGCGTTGTGCATGAAGATGTAATCGCTCGGCGCGTTGACCATAGAGACCATCGCCGACCATAGGTAAGTTGAGCCCAAGGTGATGAGCACAGTGAACTCGAAGCTGATGGGTTCGACCGGTTTTGGGGTACAGGTACAGTTTGGAGCGGCCATCTCGTGTTTCAATCAACTCCCAATAGGTTTCGGCAGGTTTTCCATGCTCAAAGCAGACGAGCTGCCGGGGGCGATCATCAGGATCGCCACGCATCGGTAAATCTATCTGACCACTGGTTTGGCTTACCTTTCCTTCAAGTAGTGCGACGTAGCGCTTTTGCACTGAGCGGGAAATGAATTGCTTCTGTAGGTTCTTGTTCGCACGCTTTGTTAGAGCGAAAACCAGTAACCCTGATGTCGCCATATCCAGTCGATGAATCACGAAAGGGCCTTCCACATCTGGATAGCGTTGCTGCAAGCGTGTGTAAGCTGAATCCTTGATGGTTTTGCCGGGGACAGACAGTAGCCCTGAAGGTTTATTGACGACAACCATAGCTTCATCTTCAAATAAGATCTCAAGCTCTTTGTCTTCTGCCCAGTTTTCTTCCAGCGGATTATCATCAACGGTCATTCCTTCCAGCATGTGGCCCAAAATAGGGAAGCACTTACTATGGCAAGAAGGGTAGAACTTTCCGTGTTGGCGAACTTCTGATTTTGGCGAGGCCCCCCACCAGAACTCGGCTAATGCCAACGGCTTAAATCCATGCTTAAAGGCAAAGTGCAGCAGTTTTGGCGCGGCACATTCGCCAGCACCTGCTGGTGGTACGGGCGCACTGGTCGGTTTGAATATCGCATTGAGGGACTTCTCCTCCCCTCTGATATTTAGAAAGCGGTAGTTATCAAACAGCTTATTTTGCAACGTATTAGATAGGGTTTTACGCTGCTCTTTCAATGCATTCAAGCTGGTATTTAATTCATCTAGCTCGTGTTGTAAGACGGCGATTTTTTCATCCCACTCCAGCTTGAGATATTTAAGCACGTTTTTTTCAGCGATGCTTTGCTTCGCCAATTCATCAAGCCTGTTTTGCAGCGCTTCTCCGGCTAGTGAGGATTCAGCTAGTTTGCGTTGTGCTTTGCGCTCAGCTCGGCCTGTAATCATTGCGTCGCGCTGTAATTGCTCCTGCTGTTGATACTCAGAAGTTAGCAAGTTTATCTGTTCGGTCAGCTCGGCAATACGAGGGTTGCTTTTTAGTTGATTGAACTTTTGATTCGCCGCCATGATTTCAGCGGTTTCCGCCCGAAAGAAGCTTTCTTCTGTCAGCATATCGAAAACGGGTGGGACAAAGCTGGGTAGCAAGTTTTGGTCGGCTATTTTTCCTGAAAAGGCTGAAAGGTAACCAATCTTGCCATCTGGTGACTGAACAAGCAGCACACCGAACATTTTGCCTGTGCCCTTTGAGTTTCCATCGACACCGAAATTATGCTGCCAATCCGTTTGCGCAACTAAGTGCTCTTGCAGTTCCTGAGCCGCAAGCTCACATAGTGGATGTGGTTGATAGAAAAAGGGAAAGGTGAACTTGTCAGGCAAGCTGTAACCATCAATGGGTGCTTTGAAAAGAGTAAACAAATGTTCAGGTTGATGCATTTTAACTTGCCGTTGCTACGAAAAACTGAAGGCGAGATTCTACCTGTTTGAGGCGTGATTTCCAGTTTCGTCATGTGAAGGTGCGCTGCAATGTTCTCCATGAGATAAGAAATGTTATAAGAGGCAAGAGGTACTCTTGATTACGTCCGTGGTTAACTCTAAGAGAATAATGATTAATTCGGTGTGATTTTATAAATGTTTAATTCATGTGGCAATATATATAGTAAGAACCTTTCATATTATTTATTAATAATATTATGATGATATTTGTCTTTATTTATTTCGTGTGGTTATTAATGTTTTCGCTTTGATTTGTTGTATTTGTTCCAAATTGTAATATTTATTGTTTTGTCTTTTTATTTAAACAAAGCTTTAACAATTTATGTTTATTAATATTTGTCTATAGAGAGTTTGCTCTATTTTTTTTGATGGAAATAAAGGCAGTATTATGAGTCGTTGTACAACTACAGATAAAATATTCAATAAAAGTAAACAGACGCCGCTTTCTGAAGTGATGTCGAAAGCATTATCAAGACGTACTATGTTAAAAGGTACAGGAGGTGTTGCTGCTTTTGGCGCTATGAGTTCTTTTGGCCTGACTGGTTGTGATACTGATGAAACTACAGTGGAGGTATCTGAGCGAGTCAACTCATTGGGCTTTGAGTCAGTGAGTGCAAAATCGAAAGATGCCTTTACTGTGCCTGAAGGGTATTTTGCGCAGGTATTAGCTCCTTGGGGGACTCGATTATTCTCGGTTTCTTCTCATAATGATTTCATTCAACCATTTAAACAAGATGGAACAAATCGCGATATAGACCAGTTGCATTCTGTTGGGCAAATGCATGATGGTATGTATTATTTCCCACTGGATGATACTCAGGGTATTTTGTGTATGAACCATGAGTTTATAAACCAAAATACTTTACATGAAGATGATTTTGAATCTAACGATAGGGATTATTTGGGCCGTCGGCTTCCAAACTATGTCCGTAAAGAATATTACGCTCATGGCGTATCCGTGGTGCATATTAAGTTGGAGCAAAGTGTTTGGCAGGTAGTGATTGATAGCCCTTACAATCGTCGAATTCATTTATCTACTGAAATGGACGTCACTGGCGCGATTACTGAGGGTGACTTACTGACGACCAAATTCACTGTTGAAAACAATAAGTCGAACGTAACTCATGGGACTTACAATAATTGTGGTAATGGTTTTACTCCATGGGGTACTTATTTGACTTGTGAAGAAAACTGGCCTGGTCATTTTAAAATTACCTCTGAGCCAGACGATGTTCAAAAACGCTATGGCACGACAAGCGATAAAGCTTACGGAGACTGGGATTCTCCACCGCAGCAAGATGAGAATTTTACAGGTGAATTTAAGCGCTGGGATATTTCAGTCTTAGGAGCGAGCCCTGAAGAGGATTTTCGTAACTACGATAACGGCTTTGGTTATATTGTTGAAATTGATCCCTACTCTCCAAACGCTAAGCCAGCTAAGCGCTCCTCTCTAGGCCGATTCCGCCATGAAGATTGTACCTATGGTGTGCTTGAACCGGGTAAACCTGTCGTCTTCTACAGTGGGCATGATGGCCGATATGAGTACGTTTATAAGTTTGTATCGGATGCATTATGGGATGAGAGTGACGCGAGTGAAAACTTATCTGCCGGCGCAGATCGTATGGCGATTGGTGCCAAATATATGGATCATGGCACATTGTATGTTGCACGTTTTGATGAGCAGGGCAAAGGTGAGTGGTTACCGTTGACTGAAAACGCTATCGACCTTGATGGTAACCGCCTTGGAGATACCATTGGCAGCCAAGCAGCTATTATTCGCAATACGATTGGCGCAGCTGATGCGATGGGAGCTACGCCAATGGATCGCCCAGAATGGACTGCAGTGGACTACAAAACGGGGCTGGTTTATCTCGCGTTGACAAACAACACTGATCGCCACAATGGAGATGTGGATGCTGCTAACCCTCGTCCGAATAACGAATATGGTCATATTATTCGTTGGAAAGAAGGTGAAGTTGCGACAGAGTTTGAGTGGGAAATCTTTGCTTTTGGTTCTTCAGCTGAAGCTGATGCATCGAGTGTTAACTTGTCCGGCCTAACCGAGGAGAATGAGTTCTCCTCCGTTGATGGAATTAGCTTCGATCAGCGCGGGATTTTATGGCTTCAAACCGACTCTGGTGCCAAAGAGGAGATTGATGTCGATAATCAGATCTTAGCTGTGGCACCTGATGCTCTTTCTCATTCTGCTAATGGTGAGCCTGTCGTCAATGTAGGTAACCAAGAACACCTCAAACGCTTTGCAGTGGCACCAAAAGGGGCGGAATCAACAGGTATTACTTTCACACCGGATTTTCGTCATATGTTTACTAACGTTCAGCATCCATCGAACTGGCCACATGATGCATTGAATGCATCGGCGGAAACTCCTGATGACGGGCGAGCTTGGCGGCCTCGTTCAAGTACCGTTGTGATTTCACGTTACGATGGTGGGAAATTAGGAGTTTAGCTTCACTTATGGGGCAAGCGTGTGAGCTAGAGCATGTTTAGCCCATGATAATTCTGTGATACCACAGAACAAATGGAAAATCCCCTTAGTCTGGATGACTGAGGGGATTTTTATTTGGCTTTGTATGTTTATTTGAACATGTGTTTCGCGTGGAACATTAAGTGTTCATCAATAAAACTCGAAATAAAGTAATAGCTGTGATCATAGCCCGTTTGCATGCGCAGTTCTAAATCTGAACCGTGGATTTCTGCAGCGGCGATCAGAGCTTCAGGCTTTAGTTGTTCGATAAGAAAGTTATCGGCATCGCCTTGGTCGACCAGAATAGGTATCGGAGACGGTGCTCGCCTGAGAAGCTCGCTAGCGTCGTAATCCTTCCAGCTTTCAACGTTGTTCCCCAGATAAGCGCTAAAAGCCTTTTGACCCCATGGACATTGCATTGGGTTACTGATTGGACTAAAAGCTGAGATGGAGCTGAAGTGAGAAGCATTTTTCAAACCAATCGTTAGGGCACCATGCCCTCCCATACTATGACCAGAGATCGCTTTCACGCCTGAAACGGGGAAGCTTGATTCGATAAGGTCAGGCAGCTCTTGTGTGACGTAATCATACATATGATAGTGTTCAGACCAAGGTGCCTGAGTCGCGTTAAGGTAGAAACCTGCACCTTTACCTAAATCGTAACCTTCGTCATCAGAGACGCCTTCACCACGTGGGCTGGTGTCGGGAGCGACGATGGCAATTCCTAGTTCAGCGGCTTTTTTGAAGGCCCCAGCTTTCTGCATAAAGTTTTCGTCGGTGCAAGTGAGGCCGGAAAGCCAGTATAAAACAGGAACAGGGGAGGCTTTGTTTGCGTTAGGCGGCAAAAAAATGGCGAAACGCATAGTGCAGTTTAGGACTATGGAATCATGGATGTATTGCTTGTGCCAGCCACCTGCGACTTTGTTTTGGCTTATGTTGGATAAACTCATTGTTAGTCTCTCAGATAAAGCCGTCACACGATAAGATGCAGCGGCTTATTAACGGGTTAAACGGGCATTATTGATCCATATGTATCACAGTACGGATACTCTTACCTTCATGCATTAAATCAAACGCTTCGTTGACGGAGTTAAGGCCCATAGTGTGAGTGATGAACTCCTGAAGCCCAAACTCTCCTGCCATGTAGCGTTCAACAATTTCTGGGAGTTCAGAACGGCCTTTAACGCCACCAAAAGCACTGCCACGCCATACTCGACCAGTGACCAGTTGGAAAGGACGTGTAGAAATTTCCTGACCGGCTCCGGCCACGCCAATGATGACCGATTCCCCCCAGCCTTTGTGGCAACACTCCAATGCTTGACGCATGACATTAACGTTACCGATACACTCGAATGAGTAGTCGACGCCACCATCGGTCATCTCGATGATCACATCCTGAATGGGCTTATCGAGATTTTGCGGGTTGAGCACATCCGTTGCGCCTAGCTGTTGTGCCAGTTCAAACTTACTTTCGTTGATATCAATACCGATGATGCGGCTTGCACCTGCCATACGAGCACCAATAATTGCGGAAAGTCCAATCCCACCTAAGCCAAAGATTGCGACGGTATCCCCTTTTTCGACTTTTGCTGTGTTCAGTACTGCGCCCATCCCGGTCGTGACCCCACAACCAAGGAGACACACTTCCTCAAGAGGCGCTTGTTTGTTGACTTTCGCCAGTGAAATTTCCGGCAAAACCGTATACTCAGAGAAAGTTGAACACCCCATATAGTGAAAAATAGTTTCCCCATTGATGGAGAATCGGCTGGTGCCATCTGGCATCAGACCTTTACCTTGAGTTTCACGGACTGCTTGGCATAGGTTGGTTTTGCCTGAAGTACAGAATTTACATTCGCCACATTCCGCTGTGTATAATGGAATAACATGGTCACCAACTTCTACGCTTGTGACACCTTCGCCAACCATCTCGACGATGCCGCCACCTTCATGACCAAGAATAGCAGGGAAGATACCTTCAGGGTCTTCACCAGAAAGAGTAAAAGCGTCTGTATGACAAACCCCTGTCGCCACAATGCGAACCAGTACCTCGCCTTTCTTAGGCAGTTGTACATCAACTTCTTCCATTTTCAGAGGCTCACCAGCAGCCCAAGCCACAGCGGCTTTTGACTTGATAAACTCTTGACCCGGTTTGATATCTAATGCCATTGGATTTTCCTTTCTATGTAATTGTTTTTTGACGTTCTAAGCGTAGACGAGGAAGGTGTTTCTCGCTGTTCTACTTTGTTGGTCACCATTCTAGGTATTTCCTATGTAAAGATAATCCCTTTAAATTGAAAATGATTTTTACATTATTGTAATAATGGTAAGGTGTTATTTTAGGGTTAACAGGAGTGCATAATGGCTAATTGGGAGGGGGTGAGTGAGTTTGTCGCGGTCGTAGAAACACAGTCATTTACCGCAGCAGCTAAGAAGCTGGATACCTCTGTGGCTCAGATCAGTAGGCGGGTTGCTGCCTTGGAAGAAAGGTTAGCAGTCAAGTTACTTAACCGGACAACGAGAAAAGTCTCTGCCACTGAAGCAGGGCAAGTTTACTACCAGCAGTGTAAACACTTAGTTGAAGGGTTAGAGTTGGCAGAATTGGCCGTGACTCAAATGCAGTCAACCCCCAAAGGGTTACTCAAAATCACAGCTCCGGTGACCTATGGTGAAACACATTTAGCCCCACTTTTACTCGACTTTCTTGAGTCTTACCCTCTGGTTGATTTAGACCTTAACCTGACGAATCAAAGGATTGATCTCATTGAAATGGGTGTCGATGTCGCGATTCGATTAGGTCGCCTCGAGGATTCTAGCTTAGTGGCCAAGCGGTTATCTAGCCGTCAGCTTTATGTGTGCGGTAGCCCAGACTATTTAGCCCGCTATGGAGAGCCACATACGCTATCTGAGCTGGATAATCACCACTGCTTAGTTGGAACTATTGATTATTGGCGTTTCAAAGAAAATAAACGAGAAAAGTCACTGCGTGTCTCAGGTCGTATTCACTGCAATTCTGGGGCGGCATTATTGGATGCGGCAAAGCGCGGCTTAGGTTTAGTTCAGCTCCCCGATTATTACGTCAAGGAAGGGCTAGATTCTGGGGAAATAGTAGAAGTATTGTCTGACTATCGGGGTGACAGAGAAGGGATTTGGGCTTTATATCCTCAAAACCGAAACCTGTCACCCAAAGTACGTCTGTTGATTGATTTTCTGGCCGATAAATTAGGTGGGAGTACTAGGTTCTAAGTCAGCATCCTGAATCGACTGCTCAACCATTTCTGCGATCTCTTCGGCTTGTTCAGGAGCCGTTTCTGAAATGGCGTTGACCCACTCTTCAACCGATTCCGTGAGATTGCTGTCTTCACGGTCGGCGGGTCTCAAGTTGCTGTTGTTCTCTACCATATTTGCCACTAACTCCTGGCTGACTTCAACAAGCATATCTGGATCGTGTTCAGCCAGTGTTTCAATCACTTTGGTTGGTGTATCGTCCATGGATTCGGTAATCGCAGCTAATATAGACATTGCATTTTCAGGCTCTTTTTCAACCAGCCACTCTACGAGTGCTTCTATCTGATTATCGTCAGACTCAGCCAGACGTTTCGCAATGTCCACAGAGAGCTCAGGGTTGGTTAGCGTCATCGCTCTGAAAAGCAGAACGGTATCGATGCTCTCGATTTGCGCAGCACGCTCTGCGATCGACACTGCCCATTCAGGCTGCTTGTTAGCCAAACTGCGAATAAAGGTAATGGCATTTGAAGGGTGTGATGCCGCCAGTTCTTCGACTTGTTCCAAAGCTTCTTCTACATACAGAGAATATTCTTGATACTCAGTTCGAGGGTCCAGCTCACTGTGAATCGATGTCGGTGTATGCATCACGAAGCTTTCTTGGTCTTCGACTGGCAGAGCTTCACGCACTGACATGCGATAAATAGTAAAGATGATAAGGCCTAAGTCCACCATTATAAGAAAAGTGAACAAAGCACTATTCTCAAATTGAGCCATTAATACTGACACAGTGTAGGGGCCGACAATCGAACCAATCGCGTAAATGCAAAGTAAACCTGATAATACGGGGACTAGCTGGGCTTTCATTGCGCGGTCAAAGGTCTCGGAAATACTCAGCGGATACAAACAGGCGACAAGCCCCATCGTCATCGCAACCAAAAGCAATTGTGTTGTTGACCACTGCCAGTCAATGGATACGGGAAGTAGGAAACTGACTATAGCAAGTACAAAACAGCTTCCAAGTATGACTTTGCGTCGTTCAAATCGATCAGATAAATAGCCCATTGGCAGTTGTAATAAGATACCGCCAGCGGTAGCCGCTCCCATGAAAACAGAAAGCTGAAAGCCAGTAATACCTACGCCATCAGCGTATATGGGTAACATGTTGGCAATGGTGGAATACAAAACGCCACAAGTGAAACACGTAACAAACCCCAAGGGAGAGAGAACGTAAATCGACTTGAGTGGGATGGAATCGGATTGTTCGATCTGAGGCTCGAATTGAGAAATGAAAACCACAGGTGTTACCGAGATACTGAATAAAACGCCACACAAAATAAACAAGGTGGTTTCACTGGGTGGTGCAATGGCAAGGCCAAACTGACCTAAAGTGATAGCACTGAGAATGACAACCTGATTAACGGCAAGGATTTTCCCTCGATTGGACTCAGTTGACACGCTGTTAAACCAAGTGTCAAGAGTAGTCATCGCGCAGGCGATACAAAAGCCCATAATGGAACGCATAATCACCCATATCCAGACTTCGTAATTAAGCCCCATAATCAGAATGGCGCTGGCTCCTAAGCTACCACACATGGCGAACGTTCTTACCAAACCAATGTTGCGTAGAATACGTTTGCCAAGAATTGCCCCCAAAAGAAAACCAACGGAGTACATGGAAAGAACGAAACCCATCGATTGAACACTGATGTTACTTTCGGAAAGGGAGACAGGAAGTAAGATGCCACTCAGGCCATGACTGCTCATCAATAGGAACGAACTGATGAAGAGAAGGGTTAGTGGTCGTAGTGCTGCTGTAATAGTCATAACCTTTGATTTAAAAGCAAAAGAGCGTCACTTTCAAGGGGGGCCAAAGGATTCGTTTCTGTTTGGTTGATCAAATATTCATAGACTGCACTTGAGTTTTCTTATATCACCCAGCTTAATTATCATGCCCAATAACATTGACAATCGCCTGTCTCGCTTCTGACATTGAGACACGATTGCCTCATTATCTTATTGCGCAATGAGATGGGTTCCTACTAGACGAAAAGGTGCAGATGAAACTCAAAATTATGGCTTTTTTTATTGCCACTGTTATTTGCCAACCTAGCGTATTTGCGGCAGAAGAAAATGCGCAAGAGATAAATAGCCAGACGGTTTATATCGATAAAAGTGATGACTGGGTAAAGCTAAAATCGGGTGAGGTGCTAAAAGGTGAGCTGACTGGGACAGTAAAGAAGGAATCGAACTCATACGATCAGGAAATTGAGTTTGACAGCGATGACCTTGGCGATCAAGAAATTGAGCTTGAAGATGTTTCGGTTTTGGAGACGGCAAGCTTTTTCACTATTCGAACCGCTAGTGGGGATATCTATGATGGTTACCTCTCAATTCGTGATAATAAACTGTATTTGAAAAAGGGCGATCAGGAGTTTTCTTTTCCTGTTAATCAGGTTGTTTCTATCTATCGTGGTGCAGAGAAGGATTCAGATTATTGGACGGCAGATCTGTTTCTTGGATTGGACATTAGCAAAGGTAATACGGAAGAGTTCTCTTTGTTAGGCGAGGTTGAAGCAGAGCGCAATACGGTTGAGTCAAGAACGAAACTCAGTGCTCGCCATGAGGTGTCAGAGTCAAATAATGAGAAGACGGCACAGAAGAGCCAATTTAATGGATCTTACGATATTTACCTCAACAACAGATTGTTTTTCAGGCCAGTAAAACTGTCCGTTCTCAGCGATGAATTTCAGAACTTGGATTATCAGGTGAATGCTTCAATGCAGGTTGGTTACTTTTTCGTGGCGGATTCAGATGCTGAGTGGGATGTGTCAATTGGTCCCGGTATGCAGTACAGCGAATTTTCGACGGTAGAAGCCGGTGAGGAAGACAGTGCCAGCAGTACGATTTTAACCTTGGAATCCAACTTTGAGTACGAGCTGACAAAGGATATCGACTTTAGTCATACTTACAATCTTGACTGGGCGAGTGATGACGCCGGTGGAATGCGACATAAGAACGACCTTGGTTTTGACATTGATCTTGTTGGGGATTTGGAGTTCAGTATTAAAGCTATCTGGGAACATGTTTCACAAACTAAAGCTGACTCGGACGGTGTCGTACCCGAGAAAGATGACTACAAAATTAACTTCGGTTTGAGTTACGAGCTTTGAACAAACCAAAAAGCGAAGCACAGAGGCTTCGCTTTTTGATTACTGGTTTTCGTCAGCATCTTGTCGTTTTATCACCTTGTGGCCGTCTTCTGAAACGCCTTGTTTCCAATAACTACTGATATAGATATTTTCTCGTCCGACTTCCTTTTCATTGCGGAAATACTGTCTCAGTTGACGCATTGAATCAAACTCACAAGCACACCAAATAGACGCCATCCCCTCTAACCAAGTTAGCTTTCGAACCTGATCTACTAAAGATTGTGATGCATTAAGCCAGATGACTTCAACGTTTTTGGGAGCGTCAACGGGTTGAATATCCTCTTCAGATTCTACTTGAATAACGGCATAACCTTTCGCTTGTTCAGGTAGGCTTCTCACTTTAACGCTTAAAGCGGGCAGCGCCGTCATATCTGCCACCATAAAGAACCAATCAGCTTGTAAATTCATCGTCGAAATAGAACCCGGTCCTGCGATGGAAATGGTGTCGCCAACCTTAGCACCCATTGCCCAGCGAGCGGCAAAGCCACATTGTAAATCCTGCGTGATATGGCGCACAAAGTCGACTTCAATTGCACATGCTTTTGGATCAAACTGACGAATCGTGTAAGTGCGCATGACAGGCCGTTCCGTCTCAGTCAGTTGGCTTAAATCCGTACTGCCTTCTTGATTAAACAAAAGCTTGATATAGCCGCCTTCACATTCGTTTGGAAAATCGGCAAGCCCAGAGCCTTGTAGTGTAATTCGCTGCATGTTAGGGGTAACGGACTCTGTCGATTGAACAATTAGCGTCTTTGCTGATGGCTTTTTCATATTTCTACTCGATAATTATTCTCTTTCGCATTTAGAGTAACAGTTATTTCATCAGTGAGACAGCAAATTTACAGTGTTAAAGCATTGGTACTGTTGAGCCAACCAGCAGTAAAGCCATGAGCAGGTTGAAGCTCCTCACTCTGATGTTGTTTGTTAACCATCGCTGCAGCTCACGTCCAGCAAGAATCCAGAAGCTGCCAGAAGGAAAGTTTGCAAATAGAAACGTACACGCGATGATCGAGAGTTCAAGCCAGCCACCGCCATTGCTGTACAAGGTCACAGAGCTCAGGGCCATTGACCATCCTTTGGGGTTTACCCATTGGAAGCTCGCAGCACCGATAAATGTCATTGGTTTGAAGTCTTCGACATCTTTTGCTTTACCACTACAGGCAATTTTTATCGCGAGATAGCCCAAGTAAGCCAGGCTGATATATTTTAGTACTGTATGAGTAACAGGATAGGTTTCAAATATACCTGTTAGACCAATGCCAACCAGCATGACCATAAAAGCAAAGCCAAAAGCGACTCCTGTCATATGAGGTAGGGTTCGTTTGTAGCCGACGTTAGCTCCTGACGTCATCAGCATGATGTTGTTTGGTCCAGGGGTGAAGGTCGAGACAAAGGCAAAAAGCACCAGTGCGCCAAGTTGTTCCATTTCCATGATGGGCTCCTGTAATTGTTAGAAAGCAAGATTGTTGCGTTGGGTGTTTTGTCTGACCGGTCAACTTCTATATTATGTGGATTAAGGCGCAATTTTGTGTTTTTATTCGAATTTTAAGGCGATGTTGCACAATTTAGGGGCGTTATGGATAAGTTTGACGAAAGAATATTGCATGAACTCAAAATGGACGGACGAATCTCTAATGTTGAGCTCTCTGAGCGCATTGGTTTGTCTCCCTCTGCAACTTTGCGCCGGGTTCAGGAATTAGAAAAGCAAGGTGTGATAAAAGGTTATCGCGCAGTACTGGATAGCAGCCAATTAGGTGTGGGCTTTGCCGCTTATGTGTCTATCGGTCTGTCGAGTCACAGCAAGCAAGCACAACTTGAATTTGAAGAACACGTCAGATTTGTTGATGAAGTCGTTGAATGCCACAACATCACAGGTGCAAATGAGTATCTACTTAGAGTGGAAACAAAAGATCTTCCAAGCTACAAAAAGATTCATGCAGATGTACTTGGGGAGTGCCGTCAAGTCAACTCTATCACCACTATGGTGGTCATGGACTCACCTAAGGATGAACGGTAAAGCCTTCCGTCAGTAACAAGTTCATAAAGGGTATAGCAAGATAAATCAGACTAATGGATGAAAAGATGCCTCTGTGAGTGTCTTTTTTCTTTAGAATACATTAGAATCCGCTCTTGGTTCATTGAGAGGTTCATCTGTATTTGTTCCTAAAAGTGTACCGAGCTGAATAAATCTTCACTTTTTCTTCATGTAACTATCTGCTACATAAAGAAAATAAAACAAATCAAGTGTTGCTTGGTGTGCAACACCACTGTAAAGGACAGTTAAATGCCTATTATTACTCTTCCTGACGGCAGTCAGCGTCAATTTGACAACCCAGTTTCTACTCTAGACGTCGCTCAATCTATCGGTCCGGGTCTTGCGAAAGCGACCATTGCTGGTCGTGTTAACGGCAACCGAGTTGATGCGTGTGATTTGATTGAAGACGATGCAAGTCTTGAGATCATTACAGTAAAAGATGAAGTAGATGGTCTTGAAATCGTTCGTCACTCATGTGCACACCTATTGGGTCATGCGATTAAACAGTTATACCCAGAAGCAAAAATGGCGATTGGCCCGACCATCGACAACGGCTTCTACTACGATATCGACCTAGAGTACTCTTTGACGCAAGAAGATCTTGAAAAGATCGAAAAGCGCATGAAAGAGCTGGCGAAGACCAAATACCAAGTTATCAAGAAAAAGGTAAGCTGGCAGGAAGCACGCGATGCGTTTGAAGCTCGCGGTGAAACGTACAAGATTGAAATCCTTGACGAAAATGTATCTCGTGACGATCGTCCAGGCTTGTACCATCATGAAGAATATATCGATATGTGTCGTGGTCCTCACGTACCACATATGGGTTTCTGTCAGCACTTCACGCTACTGAACGTAGCGGGTGCTTACTGGCGTGGTAACAGCGATAACAAGATGCTTCAGCGTATCTACGGTACTGCATTCCACGACAAAAAAGCGTTGAAGGCGCACCTAACTCGTTTAGAAGAAGCGGCGAAGCGTGACCACCGTAAGATCGGTAAACAGCTAGACCTATTCCACATGCAGCAAGAAGCACCGGGTATGGTGTTCTGGCATCATAATGGTTGGTCTATTTTCCGTGATCTTGAAGTATTCGTCCGTGAGAAACTGACCGAATACGGTTACCAAGAAGTTAAAGGTCCGCTTATCATGGATCGCGTTCTATGGGAGCGTTCAGGTCACTGGGACAAATACGCAGAAGCGATGTTCACAACATCTTCGGAGAACCGTGAGTACGCATTGAAACCAATGAACTGTCCGGGCCACGTACAGATCTTCAACCAAGGTCTGAAGTCTTACCGCGATTTGCCGTTACGTATGGCGGAGTTTGGTTCTTGTCACCGTAACGAACCTTCTGGTGCACTACACGGTATTATGCGTGTGCGTGGTTTCACTCAGGATGATGCACACATCTTCTGTACTGAAAGCCAAATTCAGGACGAAGTTACGGGTTGTATCAAAATGGTCTATGATACATACCAAACTTTTGGTTTCGACAACATCGTCGTGAAACTGTCGACACGTCCTGAAAAGCGTGTAGGTTCAGATGAGATCTGGGATCAGTCAGAAGAAGCGCTAAAGCAGTCTCTGGAGTCGATGGATATTCCATACGAAATCCAAGAGGGCGAAGGGGCATTCTACGGGCCTAAGATTGAATTTACACTGCACGACTGTTTAGACCGTGCATGGCAGTGCGGTACGGTTCAGCTAGACTTCAACCTACCAGGCCGTTTAGGTGCGACTTACGTGGATGAAAACAACGAACGTCAAGTTCCTGTTATGATTCACCGTGCGATCCTAGGTTCACTAGAACGATTCATCGGTATTCTGATTGAAGAATACTTCGGTTTCTTCCCGACTTGGCTATCTCCGGAGCAAGCAGTAATTATGAATATTACTGATAAGCAATCGGATTATGCTCAGGAAGTGGCCCAAAAACTACAAAAATGTGGAATTAGAGCTAAAGCAGACTTGAGAAATGAGAAGATTGGCTTTAAAATCCGCGAACATACTTTGAAGCGTGTGCCGTATATGCTGGTTTGTGGCGACCAAGAAATGGAAGCTGGAGAGATTGCAGTACGTACTCGTAAAGGCAAGGATCTCGGTAAGTTTAAAGTGGATGACTTTATCTCATACATCCAAGACGAGATTTCAAGCCGTAAGCTCAATCTGGAGGAATAAACTATTAAAGGCGGAAGACGCGGCCAAGTACCGGCCAAACAAAATGCTCATCGTTTAAACGGTGAAATTCGTGGCGTTCGTGAAGTTCGTTTAACTGGCGCTGATGGTGAATCAGTTGGCGTTGTTTCAATTCAAGAAGCAGTTGCAGCAGCTGAAGAAGCGGGTATGGATCTGGTAGAAATCAGTCCAAACGCTGAGCCACCAGTATGTCGTGTAATGGACTACGGTAAATTCCTCTTTGAGAAGAGCAAGTCTGCTAAAGAGCAGAAGAAGAAGCAAAAACAGGTTCAGATTAAGGAAGTAAAATTCCGTCCTGGAACTGATATTGGAGACTATCAGGTAAAACTACGCAACCTGACGCGTTTCCTTGAAGAAGGCAACAAAGTGAAGGTAACAATTCGCTTCCGTGGCCGAGAAATGGCACACCAAGAGATCGGTGTTGACGTTCTAAATCGTCTTAAGGAAGACACTGTTGATTTAGCAGTAGTGGAATCTTTCCCTAAGAAGATCGAAGGTCGTCAGATGATCATGGTGCTTGCCCCTAAAAAGAAGTAATTAACGGCTTACAAGTAATTAAACCCTGCCGTTTTTAAACGGCGGGGTTTTATTCGCCCTAATTACATGTTTATTAAACTACTACAATGCGGAGTTATTCATCATGCCTAAGATGAAAACCAACAAAGGTGCTGCTAAGCGTTTCAAGAAAACTGCTGGTGGTATTAAGTTCAAGCACGCTACTAAACGTCACATCCTGACTAAGCGTACTACTAAGAACAAGCGTCAACTACGTCCAAACGCAATCCTTCCTAAGTGTGAAGTGGCTGCAGTTGTTCGTATGATGCCATACGCTTAATTCTTTTTAGTTTATTTATCGTTTAGTTTAGGAGAAGCATAATGCCTCGCGTAAAACGTGGTGTACAAGCTCGTGCACGTCATAAGAAAGTTCTAAAACAAGCTAAAGGTTACTACGGTGCACGTTCACGTGTTTACCGCGTAGCTTTCCAAGCAGTTACTAAAGCTGGTCAATACGCTTACCGTGACCGTCGCAACAAGAAACGTCAATTCCGTCAACTATGGATTGCACGTATCAACGCGGCATCTCGTCAGAATGGTCTATCTTACAGCCGTTTCATCAACGGTCTTAAGAAAGCATCTATCGAGATCGACCGTAAGATCCTTGCTGATATCGCGGTATTCGACAAATCTGCATTTGCAGTTTTAGTTGAAAAAGCGAAAGCTGCTCTTTAATTAGAGTTAGTTATTAGGATTAAGAAAAGGAGAGCTTCGGCTCTCCTTTTTTGTTTCTGCCACTCCCACATTTCATTCAAGACGACCATATTGGTCAAATGTTTCATTCCGTTCAGTACTTTTCTGCTGCCAATATATTGGATAGCAAGTCACAAATCGCACGATTAATCTGACTTAACGATTAGACATTGCTGTGACTGTGCTCCACCTATGCGTAATCGAGCATAATTGAGATTAAAATACACTCTAGATATGGGTTAAGAGCAAGGGACGTCGTGCACGATTATATTATTGTTGGTGGGGGCATAGTGGGGGCGTCTACTGCATGGCAACTAAAACAAAAATACCCAGCTAAACGAATACTTCTTCTAGAGAAAGAAGCCGACTTTGCGCAGCATCAGACGGGTCACAATAGTGGTGTGATTCATGCTGGCGTTTACTATCAGCCCGGAAGTCTTAAAGCGGACTTTTGTAAGCGTGGCGTGCAGGCCACCATGAACTTCTGTCGGCGTCACGGTATCGACGTAGAAAACTGCGGGAAGCTCATTGTCGCAACGACAGACGATGAATTAGAGAGAATGCAGGCGCTTTTCGAACGTTGCCAGCAAAACGAAATTGACGTTGAATTGCTTGACCAAGCTCAACTGAAATTGGCAGAGCCGAACATTACGGGCTTAGGAGCTATCTACGTTAAACAGACAAGCATTGTCGATTACAAAAAAGTTGCTAAATGCATGGTTGAAGAATTCACGGCCTCTGGTGGTTTGATTGGGTTGAGAACGAGAGTCGTAGCTGCGCAAGAGCTTGAAGAAGAGATTCAGCTTACTTGCGTCGCAGATGGGCAAACAATGCAGCTTAATACCCGACATTTGATCACTTGCAGTGGTTTAATGGCAGATAGAATGACGAGAATGTTGGGGATTAAAACTGATTTTCAAATCATTCCTTATCGGGGCGAGTACTATCAATTGCCTGAGAAGCACAATCAAATCGTGAATCATCTGATTTACCCAGTCCCTGATCCTGAGTTACCGTTTCTCGGCGTACATCTTACTCGAATGATCGATGGTAGCGTGACAGTTGGTCCCAATGCGGTGCAAGGCTGGAAGAGAGAAGGGTATTCGAGGTTTAACTTCAGCTTACGTGATACATTACAAATGCTGCTGTTTAAAGGCTTTTGGCGTGTCTCAGCGAAGCATTTAAAAACTGGGCTGGAAGAGTTAAAAAACTCATGGTGGAAGCCGGGCTATCTCAAATTAGTCAATAAATACTGCCATGTAGTGGCATTGGAAGATTTACAGCCCTATCCTGCGGGTGTACGTGCCCAAGCAGTGCTAGAGGATGGTACGCTTGTTCATGACTTCTTGTTTTCTGAGAGTGCTCGAAGCCTTCATGTGTGTAATGCTCCTAGCCCAGCAGCGACCTCAGCGATTCCTATTGGAGAATACATCTGTAAGAAGATAGAAGAAAAATTTGAATGACTTCTGCTGTGAAGCCTTAATGTGAGTCTTTGAAAAGCTTTCGGGTCACACAATACTGTTTCATCTGATCCAATTTTCTAGCGAGTCTTTCTTTATAGATATGGCATGTTGTTGCCGCTTTTGACCATACCTACTTGATGAGCCATTGACGCTTCATGAGCATTTAACTTTTGTTATTTAAAGGAATTTCAGGGCTCTATTGTTCAAATACAAATTCTGGTATTTAATTTGCTGGTAATGTAACCAGCTCACACTCTGTTCACGTGAGAGCTACAATTATAATGTGTAGGGCAGAGGAATGGACAATGAAACAATGGGGATTACTGATAGCAATCTGTTTTGCCTTAACGGGTTGTAGTACCAAGTTTGTTTATAACAACATGGATTGGTTATTGGTTGAGTATCTGGAAGACTTCGTAGAGCTCAATGACGAGCAGGAAGAATTAGTGAGTGAGAAAATCGAGTTGCTCAGTGATTGGCACAGAAGAGAGGAAATCCCGAATTATATAGAGCATCTCGACCAGTTGATCGCGCTTGATCCTAAATCCTTTACAGAGGAAGACCTCAAAACCCAAGAGAAGCTATTTCAAGAGCACACGAAAAGACTCGTTGGCCAAATCGCTCCGGAAGTATTTGCTTTAGCTCGAGAGCTATCAGATGAACAGGCTGAGGAGTTAATGGATAATATACGTGTTCGTCATACCCGTTATAAAAAGAAATATCAGACGCTATCTGAAGATGAAATCCGAGCAAACTATCAAGACAAGATCACGGAGAACTTTGATGATTGGTTAGGCTCGCTGACATCTGAACAAGAACATATGATTGAAGAATGGGCAGATCAGCTTGTGGTTACTTCTTATGATTGGATTGATCACCAAACGAAAATGCGTATAGAAATGAATACGCTGCTGACTAATCGTATGCAGACGGGATATTTTCAACCACACTTCCAGCAATTGATGTTTAATCCTGCCAGCTTTTATTCAGCCGAGTTAGAAGAAAAAATAGACTACAACAAAGCAATAGCGGATAAGTATTTGGTTAAAATCATTAACTCTGTCACCAACAGGCAAACCGCGCATTACCGTCAAGAATTACGTGATTGGCGAAATATCGCAATGGATATTCAGTAGTAGAAAGTTTGTTTTTAAGGGCATCAAAGGGGCAAAATATTTGCCCCTTTAAGTTTACCTTGATGCTGAATATCGCTACATTGGATTAATAATTCTCAACTTAATCAAAAAGATGGAATGGATTCTATTGTTTGTTGCCGGGGTGCTTGGCGGCATTCTAAACAGTGTCGCGGGCGGAGGGAGTTTCATCACTTTTCCGAGTTTGTTGTTTGTGGGCGTTTCCCCTATTGTCGCCAATGCAACGAACACATTCGCTGTTTGTGCCGGGTATGTGAGTGGGGCTTATGGGTTTAGGCAGGACATAGGTAAAGACCCTAAAATCATATCCTTTACAGTGATCCTGAGTCTAATTGGTGGAGCGTTAGGCGCT
The DNA here is from genome assembly GCF_022398215.1 of Vibrio sp. Isolate24. Lineage (NCBI taxonomy): Bacteria > Pseudomonadati > Pseudomonadota > Gammaproteobacteria > Vibrionales > Vibrionaceae > Vibrio > Vibrio sp. Isolate24. The sequence goes on along the minus strand of NZ_JAKEUU010000001.1, from coordinate 954,177 downwards.
TATCTTCTATTGAGCATTTCGGAGTCTTTGTTTCTTGAAGCCATTCCTTGGTTATTATTGGTTGCCACATTGCTCTTTCTATTTGGTTATAAGGTTAGTGAGTGGTCAGGAAAAATCGCTCAAGGTGTTTGTTTGCATCCAATGTGGTCAATTGTGGCGCTGGGGGCATGCCTAATCTTGGTCTCAGCTTATGGTGGATTTTTTAATGCTGGTTTAGGGGTGATCGTGTTGAGTTATCTGGTATTAGCGGGATACAAAGACATCAATCAGATGAACGGCCTTAAGCTTCTTATCTCTTCCTGTGTGTCTCTGACCGCCATTTTAGTTTTTGTTATTGATGATTCCATTGACTGGTCGCGTGGGGGTACCGTTATGCTCGGGACGCTTTTAGGTGGATATATTGCTGCTCGGGTATCGCGTAATGTACCTCAACACTACATTAAAGGTTTCATAGCGTTATCGAGTATCGTGATGACCGTGTATTTCTTCTGTGACATTTACCTAATATGAGTAATGTTCAGCTTATATTTGTGCAGATTCCCGTTGATGTATGTTGCCCTAAATGAGGATGTTGTAAATCACATAGTGAGAGTCTTTGATAACTATTTAGGTTAATTTTTGTCCGTTAATGCCACAATGACTGTGTAGAAAAAGCGCGCTCTACCTACCTCACCTTTTCCCTTCCCTTTCTCTTGGTAGGAGGAGTTATGGACAGAAAACTAGGTCGTGTGATGTCAGGCAGCAGAATGGTAACATTTATTGCTTTTCTGGCGGCAACCTTTGCCTGGATTTTGAAGATGCCAGCTTTGTTCACCGTTTCAGTGGTAGCGTTGATCGCCAGTGGCATGTTGTATTGGAATGACAAACGTAAAGAAAGCGACAAACACGAAGAAGCCTGACAGTAAAAGAGCGCCCTAGGGCGCTCTTTATGTTTAGAAGAAACCCAGTGGGTTAACGTCGTAGCTAATAAGTAAGTTTTTGGTGTTCTGGTAGTGATCCAGCATCATCTTATGCGTTTCACGGCCAATACCTGACTTCTTATAACCACCGAAGGCAGCGTGTGCTGGGTAGGCGTGGTAACAGTTCACCCAAATACGACCCGCTTCTATGTTGCGACCCATGCGGTAGGCTAGATTGGCATCTCGCGTCCAGACACCTGCGCCTAAGCCATATTCGGTATCGTTCGCAATGGCCAGTGCTTCGGCTTCATCCTTAAACTTAGTAATGGCGATGACTGGGCCAAATATTTCTTCCTGGAAGACACGCATCTTATTGTTGCCTTCAAGAAGCGTTGGCTGAATGTAGTAACCCGATTCGATATCGTCTTTTTGCTGAGCGACTTCACCACCGAACACAACTTTCGCGCCTTCTTGGCGGCCTATCTCTAGATAGCTCAGGATCTTGTCAAATTGTTCCTGAGAAGCTTGTGCACCTACCTGAGTGTCAGTATCGAGCGGGTTACCTTGCTGGATGCTCTTCGCGCGTTCTGCCACTTTGGCGATGAACTTGTCGTACACAGACTCATGCACCAACACGCGTGAAGGGCAGGTACAGACTTCACCTTGGTTGAAGAAGGCCAATAGCGTACCTTCGATACATTTCTCCAAGTACTCGTCTTCATGGTCGAAGATGTCCGGGAAATAGATGTTAGGCGACTTACCGCCCAGTTCCACTGTCGAAGGAATTAGGTTATCGGCTGCACATTTAAGAATGTGGTTACCGACTTGAGTCGAGCCTGTAAAAGCGATCTTGGCGATACGGTTACTGGTGGCTAGTGCTTGACCCGCTTCACTACCAAATCCGTTGACGACGTTTACCACGCCTGCTGGAATCAGATCGCCGATCTTTTCCATCAAAAGCAAGATAGAAGTTGGGGTCTGCTCAGCCGGTTTCAAAATCACACAACAACCTGCCGCGAGCGCTGGAGCCAGTTTCCATGCTGCCATCAACATAGGAAAGTTCCATGGAATGATCTGGCCGACAACACCAATAGGTTCAGGGAAATGGTAGCTCGCAGTATTCACATCAAGCTCGGCTGCGCTGCCTTCTTGAGCGCGGATACAGCCCGCAAAATAGCGGAAATGGTCGACAACAAGAGGAAGATCTGCTGCAAGGGTTTCACGCACTGGTTTGCCGTTTTCCCATGTTTCTGCCACGGCAAGCTCTTCAAGGTGCTGCTCAATGCGATCGGCAATCTTGAGGAGAATATTGGAACGCTCTGTGACGCTCGTGGCTGCCCAGCTCGCTCTGACATTGTGAGCCGCATCAAGTGCCAGGTTGATGTCTGCCTCACCTGAACGAGCCACCTTACAGTAAGCTTGCCCATTGACTGGTGAAGTGTTGTCAAAGTATTCGCCAGATACGGGTTTCACCCATTCTCCACCAATATAGTTGTCGTAATGGGTTTTGAAGTTAACCACAGAATCCTGACTGCCTGGTTGTGCGTAAATCATAGAAATATCCTTATTATTTTCTCGTTCAAGTTATGTTTGAAGCTGTCACTAACAGGTGAACACTTCAGTTACCATTCACCTAACTAACGCAAATCACAGACCAATTGTTAAAAACTTGTTGTGACTTTGTTCTGGCGCTAGAGTGTTCAAGGCTTAGACTGTGTTGTTTTAAACGCATGGAGATGGAATTGAGTGTTAACAAAATGTTCACCTGTTCCAAAATGGCACACCCCAAATGCTCAAGAGTGGAACAGGTATGGAACTACAAACCCATCAACCAGACAGCTGGCTCATGTCCTCATGGCAGAGAAGTACTAATGCGGGCCTCAAACAGGTAAAGAAACCTGAAGACATTAACGTGTCCAACGCATTGCTCAAAGAGCGACGTTATAAGGCTCAAGGCGTGATTGAAGCTGTGGAGCAGTGCGCTTTGCCTTTGTTTAATCAAGTTCTTTCTCGAACAGATAGCCGGTTGATTTTGACGGATGATGAAGGGGTCATTCTTGCGAGTTGGGGGCAGGAAAGATTCCGAGAAAAGTTGATGTCGATAGCGCTGGATTCAGGCAGTTGCTGGCAGGAAAGGCTGAAAGGGACGAATGCGATTGGAACGGCACTGTTCGAAAAGAAAGCAGTGTCTATTATTGGTGAGCAGCACTTTATCAAACAGCATCGTTTCATTAGTTGCTCAGCGAGCCCGCTCTTTAACCATCATGGTGAACTGGTTGGCATTCTCGATATTACTAGTGAACAAAGCAAACATGATGTGACTACGCAGCTGTTGGTCCAGAACATGGTGCAGCTGATTGAAAACTACCTGTTGACGCAAATCCCTGAGGGAGTATTGCAAATCAACCTTGCGCACAATGAGTCAGTTTTGAAGAGTGGTTGGCAAGGCATAGTGATTGCTGATGAAAATGGTCAGGTAGTGGCACACAATCAGGTTGCCACTCAACTTATCCCTAAGGCAGCACTTGTCGGAGAGCATGTCGAGAGCCTTCTCAAGCAGCCAGAGCAGAGCGCGCAGTTCGTCTTTGAAAAACGGACCTTAGGCCAGAAGCCGGTCCAGAAAAAATGGCTCAGCGTATCGAGTGAGCTTCACTATGGTGATCACCAAGTTGAACAGGCGTGGCAACAGGCAAATAAAGTACTGGGTTGTGATATTAGTTTGTTAATTCTCGGAGAAACAGGGGTAGGTAAAGGCGAATTCGTCAAAGCGCTACACAAACACAGTGCTCGATGTAAACAGCCGCTTGTCACCGTTAATTGTGGGGCACTACCTAAAGATTTGATTGAATCTGAGCTATTTGGTCATGCGTCTGGAGCGTTCACCGGGGCGAGTAAGCACGGCTATTCAGGGCGGGTGAGACAGGCGGATAAAGGTATCTTATTTCTGGATGAAATCGGGGAAATGCCGCTTGATGCGCAGTGCCGTTTGCTATCTGTCCTGCAAGACAAAGTGGTTATGCCTGTGGGTTCGGCTCAATCCTATCAAGTGAACATTCAGGTGATTGCCGCAACGCATCAGGATTTAAACCAACTGGTCGCTCAGGGACGCTTTAGGCAGGATCTCTATTATCGATTGAATGGCTTAGTTATTACTTTACCTTCACTGTATCAGCGCGAGGACAAAGCCGCCTTGATTCGGGCAATTCACGCAAAACACCAACAAGACTCTCAGCAAATCTCGGCGTCGCTAATGCAGTTATTGCTCAATTATCGTTGGCCAGGCAATTTGAGAGAGTTGGATAACCTTCTCAAAGTCACCAGCTTGATTGCTAGCGATGTAGAAGAAATCAGTATTGAGCATGTGCCTACTCACTTTGCCCAGCCATTGTTAGAAAACACTCCGGTGCAAAGTGAAGTGGTAGAACAGGATTTGAAATCAACGCTTAATAGCACATTGATCGATACCTACCATGCGCACAATGGTAATGTCAGCAAGGTGTCCCGAGTGCTGGGAATCAGCCGGAACACCGTTTACCGAAAGCTCAAAGCATTGGGGTTGATCAAAACTAAATGATGGTCTGGTGTGAAATCTCGGGATGATAAAGCGGTTGAATGACGTGACCTTCCGGATCGCGGCAATGGAAGCTTCTCGCACCATCGCTGTGATCATGAGGCGCGTCGAGCAGTGTGACTCCTTTCTCTTGCATGAACTCATACCAATGATGGAGCTCATCTTTACTTCTAACAATAAAGCCAAAGTGATCGACGCTGATGGGCGAGCATACCCGTTGTGAGTGGGCGCGACCAAGTGAGAGGTTATCGCAGCCGTTAGTCAGGTAAACCAGATTATCACTTGCTCGTCTCAACACTGACATGCCCATGATATCAGTATAAAAAGCCTCGCACTCTTCGAATTTCTGAACCACTAAAGCAATATGTTTCATGCCATTAAATGGAGCAGGTCTGTCCATAATTACACTTCCTTGTATTTTATTTTGAATTGAATTGTATACAATAAGGAGGTTGTTTTGCAATGATGATGAACATTATCAAGGAAGGTAACTAATTATGTACTGCATAATCGTCTCCAATCGAGTAAAAAAAGGTAGGGAAGAAGACTACATCACTATCATGAATGAAAACGCCAAAGCGTCCTGTCAGAATGAATTGGGTTGTGTACAATTTGACGTAATCAGAGATCTTAACGACCCGCAGCTCTTCCATCTGTACGAGATTTATCAAAGCCAAGAAGCTTTGGCTGAACATAAACAAACTGAGCACTATCTGGCAAGTCGAGTTCAGTTAGCTGATATAGTGGTTGAACAGTCAGTCATTCGTGCGGATGTCGTAGCAACAAACTCAAAATAACAATCAAAAGGAAACAATGTGATGATTTGGAAAGTCTATCTTAGCGGTGAAATTCATACCGATTGGCGCGAGCGTATTGTGGAAGGTGCTCAGAAGTTAGATCTGAATATTGAATTCTATTCTGCGAATACCGATCACGACTCCAGCGATGCAGCGGGTGACGTACTCAGAGAGAATGAATCAGGCTTTTGGCGTGACCACCAATCGTCCAAAGTCAACGCCATTCGAACGTCTACTCTTATCAAACAGTGTGACATTGGCGTGGTGCGCTTTGGTGATAAATATCGCCAGTGGAATGCCGCATTTGATGCAGGCATGTTAGCGGCACTTGATAAGCCGTATATAACGCTTCACGATGAGTCTTTGATTCACCCGCTTAAAGAGGTCGATGCTGCGGCAATGGCGTGGGCGGAATCACCAGAACATGTTGTTGAGCTTCTAAAATACGTCACGAGCCAAAAATAAAAAAAGAGCGCCACAACGGCGCTCTTTTTACTGAAACCTAGCCTTTACAGTCCGCCTTGTTGCTGCGCCTGTTTTACTAATGCCTGACGTTGAGCTTCCTTAGTTTTTACCACTTCACTTTCCTTTTTCGCTTTAGCTTCTTCAATAGAAGGAACAAAGACAAAGTACTTATTAATAGTCATTTCAAGAACCTCAATTTAGATTGTTATAAACCATCCAGGTTAAGCAATTCACCAATGTCGTTGTGTAAACTCACACGACTCCTTGTTGTAGGTTTCAAAAAATAGAGGATGCGAGCTAGGCTAACATCCTCCATAACGTCTTAATTGTAGTAGGAGTTTCGGGTATTACAAAATACCGTACTAATCCCCTTTAAGCTGAACTATACGTCGTAAGTAGTAGATGCAGTGTCGCCGCCTGTTCCTGTCCAGTTGGTGTGGAAGAACTCGCCACGTGGACGATCAGTACGCTCATAAGTGTGAGCACCGAAGTAGTCACGTTGAGCTTGAAGTAGGTTCGCTGGCAGACGCGCTGTAGTGTAACCATCTAGGAACGACAGTGCAGAGATAGTACAAGGCATTGGGATACCTGCTTCTAGCGACTTAGCTGCAACCTTACGCCATGCGCTTAGGCTGTTTTGCAGGATGCCTTTGAAGTAGTCATCTGAACCTAGGAACGCGATGTCTGGGTTTGCTTCGTACGCATCACGGATATTACCTAGGAATGCAGAGCGGATGATACATCCACCACGCCACATTAGCGCTACGTTACCGTAGTTTAGGTCCCAACCATTCTCGTTAGATGCTTCGCGCATTAGCATGAAGCCTTGAGCGTAAGAGATGATCTTAGAAGCCAGTAGAGCTTGGCGAAGTGCACCAACCCACTCTTGCTTATCACCTTCAACTGGCGTGATTGTCTTGCCGAATAGAGATTCCGCTTCAACACGTTGATCTTTTAGTGCAGATAGGCAACGAGAGAATACAGACTCAGAGATTAGCGTCAGTGGAATACCTAGGTCTAGCGCGTTGATACCTGTCCATTTACCTGTACCTTTTTGGCCGGCAGTGTCTAGGATCTTCTCTACTAGTGGTTCACCGTCTTCATCTTTGTAGCCAAGAATGTCCGCTGTGATTTCAACAAGGTAGCTGTCTAGCTCAGTCTTGTTCCAGTCAGCGAATACTGCCTGCATTTCGTCTGCAGACATACCAAGGCCATCTTTCATGAACTGGTACGCTTCAGTGATCAGCTGCATGTCGCCGTATTCGATGCCGTTGTGAACCATCTTAACGAAGTGGCCAGCACCGTCGTTACCAACCCAGTCACAACAAGGTTCGCCAGCGTCAGTTTTTGCAGAGATACCTTGGAAGATAGGCTTAACCGCTTCCCAAGCTTCAGCTGCGCCACCTGGCATGATAGAAGGACCAAAACGAGCACCTTCTTCACCACCAGAAACACCCGTACCGATGAAGTGGATGCCTTTCTCACGAAGAGCAGCAACACGACGGTTTGTGTCTGGGTAGTTAGTGTTACCACCATCAATGATGATGTCGCCTTTGTCTAGCAGAGGGACAAGTGCTTCGATGAACTTGTCAACGACGTCGCCCGCGCGAACCATTAGCATCACTTTACGTGGCGCTTCTAGCTTCTCAACTAGCTCTTCCAGAGAGTAAGCACCAACGATGTTAGTGCCTTTTGCTGGGCCTTCTAGGAATTCGTCTACTTTCGCAGCAGTACGGTTGTGAGCAACCACTTTAAAGCCGTGATCGTTCATGTTCAGGATAAGGTTTTGACCCATTACCGCTAGGCCAATTACACCGATATCACCTTTCATTATTTCTCTCCAATTTCTCTAAAAATGGACGCTCGCATTACGCGATTTTTGCTGCTGCGTCTGAATCTAAGTACCACTCGGTCTCACCAGCTTTAGACTGGATTTTCGCAGCTGGATATGGCAGCTCGCTTGCCGGAGTAGTATGAATTTCGTTTACGATGTCAACTTTGCCTGCACCAAGTACAAGATAGCTGATACGTTTAGCGGCTTCTAAAACTCTTGCCGTCTTAGAAACACGAATCTGGCCTGATTCAGGATGAGAAGCCAATACCGCTAGGTTCTCGTCTTGATAATCAGTTTGACCTGGGAACAGTGATGCTGTGTGTCCATCTGCACCGACGCCTAGCAGAATCCAATCGAAAACAGGTGTGCCGTTCTCAGTTGGAATCACATCTGCCATTTCTTTCGCGAAGCGCTCTGCTTCTGCTTTTGGCTCTTCTTCACCACGGATGCGGTGAATGTTGTCTGCTGGCAGTTCGACTTTGCTGAAAAGCAAAGTATTTGCTTCACCGAAGTTACTTTCAGCGTCGTCAGGTGCGACACAGCGCTCGTCACCCCACCAGAAGTGTAGGTTGTTCCACTCGATTGAGGTTGCGTATGTTTCTGTCGCTAGTAGCTTGAACAGCATCTTAGGTGTGCTGCCGCCAGACAGTGAAATATGAACAGGGCGACCTAGTTCGCTGAACGCTTTCATGTCGTTCGCTAAGCTCTCTACCACCTGTTCTGCTGTTGGGAAGATCTTATGGTTGATCATAGTTCGCAGTAGTCCGTATCTGTTAGGTTCTTACATGGGAAACGCCAAGCTCGGTTAGCGCGCTGAAGTAGATCATCCGCTTCTTTAGGGCCCCATGTACCACAGGCATAGCCAAATAGTGCCTGTGGATCTTGTTTAAAGTCGAGAATTGGCTGAACGTATTGCCAGCAGGCTTCAACCGCATCAGTACGCGCAAATAGGGTAGCATCGCCATTCAAAGCATCAAGTAGTAAACGCTCATACGCGGTTAGCATCTGAGTCTCTTCCAAATCATTGTAAGAGAAGTTCATTTTCACTTCTTTGGCTTTAAAGCCAGCACCTGGTTCCTTAAGGCCAAAGCTCATCTGGATGCCTTCGTCCGGTTGGATACGAATGATGAGCTTGTTTTCAGGTGCATTTTGACCAAACACTGGATGCGGTGTGTTCTTAAAGTGGATAACCACTTCTGTTACGCGTGTTGGCAATCGTTTACCAGTACGTACATAGAATGGTACGCCGTTCCAGCGCCAATTGTTAATGTACGCTTTCAAGCCGATGTAGGTTTCAGTTCGTGAATCGTCAGCGACGCCATTCTCTTCACGGTAACCAATAAGGTGCTCCCCACGAACGTCAGAAGCCGTGTATTGACCAAGCACTAGGTCATTACGCAGTGCTTCTTCATCTAAGGGCTTAAGACATTGCAGTACTTTGACGACTTCATCACGCATAGAGTCAGCATTGATCTGTGCTGGTGGCTCCATCCCTACCATGGCGAGGACTTGCAGTAAGTGATTCTGGAACATATCACGCACCGCACCAGAGCCATCGTAGTAGCCGCCACGTTCTTCGACGCCTAAGAATTCCGCCCCTGTGATTTCTACGTAATCAATGAAGTTGCGGTTCCAGAGCGGCTCGAACATAGCGTTAGAAAAGCGGAAAACTAATAAATTTTGAACCGTTTCTTTACCTAAGTAGTGGTCGATACGGTAGATTTGATGCTCTTGGAAGTGTTCGTGAATTTCTTTATCGAGCTTTTGTGCTGATTCAAGATCATAGCCAAATGGTTTTTCGATGATTAGACGTTTCCAACCTTCATCTTCATTATTTAAACCATGGGCTGCGAGACTGGCTGGAATCACACTATATAAACTCGGTGGTGTTGCTAAATAGAATAGAGTGTTGCGCTGTTCGAAGTTGTATTGCTCCGACAATTGGTCAAGACGGGTAACCAGTTTGCTGTAGTCTGCGGTTTCAGAGGTGTTGATCGCTTGGTAGTGCAGGTGGTTAATGAATGCATCTAGCGTTGCAGGCTCAGTTTTTTCCATTTCCTGAAGTGAGTGCTTCAGTTTTTCGCGGTAAGACTCATCGCTGTATTCGGTGCGGCTAACGCCTAGAATAGCGAAGTTTTCTGGAAGCTGCTTACTCGCGTAAAGGTGGTATAAAGCAGGGATCAACTTACGATAGGTTAAGTCGCCCGAAGCACCAAAAATAACGATGCTGCTGTTTTCTGGTATTACCATCATCTTTCCCTTAGAAACGAGGTAGTTATCATGTGCCGTCAATGCTGGCGACTCGAAGAGCCAACCCTATCAACGGGACTTCAAAATTGATAATTGGTGATGTCTATTAGTTTGATAGCCAAAACCTTAACCTTCTTGAGCTATAGAGATAAATCTCAATTCGGCAGCGTATTGTCTATGAGTCTTTGATATACATCAACCTTTGTGAAGGCAATCGATTAAATATTGATTAATAATAATGCTAGGTCATTGATTATATATAACTTATTGGGAATGGTGAGAAGAACTCCTGTATGGAGTTAAAACTCTAATTTTAAGACGTTATTGCAAGGTTTCTTGCTGCGTTAGAACAAGGTTTTCAGATGCGCTTTGACGGTTTGCATATGTTCTTCACGCTCAACGGGAACGATCTGCTCTGGCGCTAAGAACTTCTCAGCGTAACTTTGATCGATTTCATGCTCTAAGAATAATAAATAGAGCTTAGGATCAATATGGCCTGAGGTTGCCATGTGCGTCATGATATTGAGTGACTCAGCGAGGCTTTTGGCTTTTTTGTAAGGTCTATCGCTGGATGTGAGGGCCTCAAAAACATCGGCAATAGCCATAACTCGAGCGGGGATAGAGAGTTGTTCTTCACTGAGACCTCTGGGGTAGCCTTTGCCATCCATACGTTCATGATGTCCGCCTGCTATTTCTGGGATATTTTTGAGGTGTTCTGGGTAAGGCAGACGGCCAAGCATGGTAATGGTTTGAATGATGTGATCGTTGACGATAAATCGTTCTTCATCGTTTAGAGTGCCATAGCGAATAGAAAGGTTATATAGCTCACCGCGGTTGTATTTAAGTTTTCCTGGTTGAAGGACAAAGTTCTCTTTCCAAACATCTTGCGGGCTTTCGCCCTGAGTCCATGGGATTTGATGAACTGGCTTATCACCTAATAAGGGCTCCATAACGGGTAATACAGCGGGTTCGCCAGCTCGTTGTTTTTCGACCCAAGAAACACCGGCTTGATCGTCTAAGGTGCGTTTCCATTGTCTTTGAGCGATAGTCTTAAGACGCTCAATGGCCGATTCTTCCATCTGCTCACTGCCGACATTGCAGTTAGCAATAAACTGAAACTCTTCGTCTAAGGTTCTATGTGTTTCCTTCAACGTATGCTTTAGTTCGGTCGCACTGCCGCCGTTATACAGTCCTTGCCAGTAGTCAACTTCAGCTTGTGTTTTAAGGAGCTCAAAGCGCATTCGAATTTCATGGATACGGTCATAAATGGTTTCGAGTTTGGTCGCTTTATCGATGACATATTCTGGTGTTGTCACTTTGCCACAGTCATGCAGCCATGCGGCTAAATGTAGCTCTTCCCATTGCTTTTTATCCATTTCAAACTGGGGGAAATAATGGTCATCATCCTGAGCAACCTGAGTGAGCATTTTAGTCAGCTCTGGGACGCGCTGACAGTGGCTACCTGTATATGGAGACTTGGTATCTATTGATGAGGCAATCAGCTCGATAAACGCATTCAGCATATCTTTTTGCTGTTGCATTTGATCAATGTTTTCCTTGGCGATTTCTGCAAAGCTTAACAGCTCTTTGAGGAAAGCGTGTTTATCACTCTGTTCCTTGGTGATGGCTCTTTCGTAACCGAGTAGCAGAATACCCACTAGTTGTTTGTCCCGATTAAGTAGCGGGAAGAAGTAAATATCAGAGTTGTAGAAAATATCCTTATGTGGGCTGAGAGCGTTATCACTTCGGTTGAGGTGCACGATTTCACCTCGGCGTAAATCTGTTTCTAACCAAGCGGTTTCAGTCAGAAACTCATTCAGCTCAATTTTAAAAGGAATAATGGCGTGGTTTGCGGCCATGTCGAAGGTATTTTTCTTATCAGAGTGCGTGTACAGAATGATGGTTTCGGCTCGTGTGACAAGGTAACTTTGGTGAGTAATGGTTTTTGCTAAGAGAGAGAAATCCTGATTACTTGCTGTCTCTCTGAGTAATCTCAGCAGATCATGCAGAGTATGCTCCATCAGTTCGATGGATTCCGTAAGATTTGCGACCTCATTGATAACACTCTTAGGATAGCGAGTTTTTTTGAAATCGAAGCGTGCAATGTTATCTGTCAGCAGCACCAAGTTTTGTAATGGTGTCGCCAGTCTGTTGGCAACAATCCAAACCACAATAAAACTCAGTGCGAGCATCGCCATTGCGACCGTGATTTGCCTGTCGCGCATGGAAAGAAGATTCATTAGTAAATCTTCCTGTGGTGTAGCTTCTGCCAATAAAAGACGCACGTGTTCGTTGAGCACAACAGGAGTGAGTGTCACTGACCAGTTTTGACCGTCATGGACGACGGGCTCGTAGAGTGTTTGACTACTATGGCGGTCTAAGATAGGGGCAAACAAGCTGTCTTCAAGCTGTGTCTGTATTTGGTCCTTCTCTTGAGTTAGATCGACATTCGCCTGGTGCTGGGCGAGCACTCGGAACTGGTTGTCAAACAGGATCAGTTTCGTTTTGCCGGAAAAGCCTATCTCACTAAGTTGTTGTGATAGAGAAGAAAGCGTGAAATCCGCCGCTACGACTTTTCCTCCATCCGCAGAGCGGCGCGATAAAGTTACGCCGTTGGTTTTGAGAAAGTAAAAAAAATATGGCTCAGTGAGGCGAATATCGCCATCTGGGTCTGCATTTACGAACCACGGCCTCACTCTAGGATCAAATTCATTATCATGGGTCTTTTTGTAGCCGACCTTTCTATGTTTACTGTCTAAAAAGTGAAACTCATTTAAGCCACTTGGCTTAGTAAAGTTAATCATCATGCTGGCTGTCGGTGGCGCCCCGAATCGTTCTCGTGTTTTATCATCACGAAGCGAACGAAGCATGGTGAATTCACCTTGTTCGTTAGCATAGAAAAGCGCAACAACACCTTGATTTCTTTTGAATATTAAATCTAACGATGAAAGGAATCGTTTAACTTTAATCGGGGCTTGTCGTTGATCAATGGCTGCGCTGAGAGCCATAAAGTCTAGAGTAGTAAGGATTGGCCCTACGCGTACCTTGAAAGTTGACTCTAGCTTACGGCTATTTTCGCTACTCAGCTCTTTGGCGCTGACGGTGAGTAGCTCTTGAGAGTGACGATAACTTATGGCAATGAGCACAGTACCGACTAAAGTCGTCAGGACTAAAAATAAGCTCGTAATATGGATACTTAACGAATAGCGACGTTTCTTCATGTATCACCCAATAACAAATCACTTATTAAGTATTGGTCAATATGCGAATCATGCAAAAATTGTCGTTAATTTAGTGATAGGGCAGTCGTTAGTTTTATGATTTATAAAGGTAATATATCACTGAATCGACTATAACTATTAGAGGTGTAATTGAGGGAAGAAACGGGATGTTAACATTAAACTATCAGATAGAAGTGGCGGCAACGCCAAGCGTTATCTGGAAAGTGCTCACAGAGGTGGAGCTGTATTCACAATGGGCAAGGGCATTTTCACCCCAGTCTCAATTTGAAGGCGAGTGGTTAGAAGGGAGTCATGTCTCGTTTTTTGACCCTGAATTAGGTGGGACAAGAGCGGTGATAGATCGGATCGAAGAGCACAAAGTAATTGAATATCATCATATTGCAATCTTTAACCCGGAGCATATTCAAGATATAGACAGTGACTCGGCCAAAAAGTGGATTGGTAGTAAAGAAAGCTATCAGATTACACCTCTGGAAAACTCAGTATTACTGAAAGTGACAATTGAAACTCATCCTGATTTTGTCAGCATGTTCAATAGTGGCTGGCAAAAAGCGTTACCATTGATAAAAGTAATATGTGAGCAACAGAAGCCGTAGGCTGGTAAAGTAGATCAAATTTTTACGAGACTTAGGTAAATTGTCTTTATGAAGCTTGTTGTTGATACTCATACTCATACGTATGCCAGTGGTCATGCTTATAGCACCTTGATTGAGAATGCTCGATTGGCGAAGAAAAATGGCCTACACATGTTTTGTACCACTGATCACGCTGAATCTATGCCGGGAGCTCCCCATTACTGGTTCTTCTCAAATCAACGGGTGCTGCCTCGATTCATTGAAGGCGTTGCGGTGATTCGTGGTGTTGAATCCAATATCCTCAACATTCAAGGTGAAGTCGATATCCATTCTTCTACAGAGGCCAATCTTGATTGGGCTATCGCCAGCTTCCATGAGCCTGTATTTCGTCCCTCTAGTAAAGACGTGCACACTGAAGCCCTCATCAATACTATTCGCAGCGGTCGAGTTGATGCTCTGGGGCATCTAGGCAATCCGAACTTCGACTTTGATTTTGAATCGGTTCTAGCGTGTGCCAGAGAGCACAACGTAGCAATCGAAATCAACAACACCACATTGAAAGGTAACAGCAGAGTGGGAAGTGTTGAACGTTGCTGCGAAATCGCCCAGATTGGTAAAAAACTGGGAGTGTATTTTACCACAGGTAGTGATGCTCATTTCTGCGAGGATGTTGGTAATTTAGATCTAGTGTCGCAACTGATTGATACGATTGGTATAGATCAAGAGAAAGTGATCACCCATTCTACTCGACAATTTCTCAATTTCCTTGAGCTGAGAGGCCGAGCTCCTATCGAGGAGTACGTCAATTTATAAGTTGATACAATTTTCATCTCAAGTGTGCTGACTGAATTCAGTACACTTTCCCCTCCTATTCCAAGATAAGAACAATACAATGAGAAAGTTAATTCCAGCTCTGGTACTGATGGTATCGGTACAGGCTTTTGCGTCGGACTTCGACCTGAAAGCAACAATGAAGCAAATGAAAGTTGAATTTAAACACGCTGCTGAAGCAACTGAAATTACCGAAATGAAGACAGCGGTGACTAACCTGTCTGAACTGGTAGAGCAATCAAAGCGTGGTGACTACCCACCAGAAAAGTTTGATATCTACTTTGAAGGTTTCAATAAGCTATCAGGTGCGTTGGATAAGGTAGAAGCGCAATTGGACGCTGGCGATATGGCGTCGGCAAAAGAGTCTTTACGTCAGGTCGATGAGCTTCGCATTGAATATCACGACAAACGTAACCCAAGCATCTGGAGTAAGCTATTCGGCTAAATTGATGTTTGATTTGGACTGTTGCTGAATTGTGCCTGCAAGAAGGGCAGAAGTAACAGTCCAATAACCGCTGAGCAGATCGAAATGGTGACGAAAAAACCAGTCCAGTGGAAATGCTCCATAATGATAGCCATAGGGTAGCCTGCCAATGCTGCTCCCATATAAGCAAATAGACCGACAAAGCCCGTTGCTGCACCCGCTGAGTCTTTGTGCGAACACTCTGCAGCGGCCATACCAATCAGCATTTGTGGTCCAAACACAAAGAATCCAATGGCAAAAAATCCAGCGGCCTGAAAAGCAAAATTCGTCACTGGCATTAGCCACAAAGCGGCCACTGACAAGAAGACTCCCATCGCAAAAATCAGGTTCATTGGGCCACGATTACCACCGAACAATTTATCTGACCCCCAACCTGCAACCAAAGAACCGATAAAGCCGCCGATTTCAAACAAGGATAAAGCGGCATTTGCGTTGATCAAGTCGAAACCGTGCTGTTCGGTAAGGTAGATATTACCCCAGTCATTGACTGCTGTTCGAACGATGTACACCAGCACGTAGCTAAACGCCAGCAACCAAATATATTTGTTGTTTAGGACATAGGTACGTAGAATTTGGTGGGGTTTCAGACCAATACCATCGTTCTCTTGTGCCAGCTCAAGCTTGTCGTTTTTCCATCGGCCAATGGTGGGTAACCCCATGGTGATCGGTTTGTCTCTCAGTCTCCAACAGAGAAACAGCCCGATGATGACACCAATAATCCCCGGAATAACAAAGCCTTCTCGCCAGCTGTAATGCAGCACCATATAACCGACGACAAGAGGGATTAAGGCTCCGCCCACGTTGTGAGCCGTATTCCAGATAGCCCAGAAGAAACCGCGTTCAGAGCGTGAATACCATGTTGTGAGAAGTTTTGAACAGGAAGGCCAACCCCAGCCCTGAAACCAGGCATTGAGTACCCAAAGCGTAAACAGCGCGTAGAGTGAGCTGGATAAGCCAAACAGAATGTTAATGATGCCTGTCGCAATTAATCCAAGCCCCATGAAATAGCGTGGATTAGACCGGTCTGAAACGATGCCGGAAATGAACTTAGACAAGCCGTAGGTCAGATAAAAGAACGTGCCCATCAAACCTATGTCACTTTTGTCTAAACCTAGGTCTGCGATCAAAGCAGGGGTCGCATAGTTAAACGTCTTGCGGGTGAAGTAAAAGCCGGCATAGCCGAGATACATACCGACCATGATATGCAGCCGCCAGTACTGGTAAGTCGATTGCATCTCGTGGGTAGTGTGATTAGGTCGAGCGATAGAGTCGGACATAAGCTACACCTCAAATCCCCGGTAGTTCGACACGAATAGAAGTACCATGCTGCTCTGATTCATGCTGGCTATGGCTGCGAATATTAAATCGCCCACCGAGTGCTTGCACACGCTCTTGCATACCTTTTAAGCCAAAGCCTTTTTGGCTGTCCTGTAGTTTGAATCCAATGCCGTTGTCTTGAATCTTGAGTTCGACTTCGTCTCCCAGTTTGATATCAATCTCTAAACGGCTTGCCTGAGCGTACTTTTGTGCATTATTGAGGGCTTCCTGACATATCCGATACAAGGTTGCACTGGTCGCATCGCTTAACGTAGATACGTGCCTACCTTCTAGCTTGAACGAGACTTCAACGCCTTGCTGCTCAAACTCCATTTCGCGAACTAACTGTTGCAGAGCTTCGACCAGATCAAGATCATCCAGTGCTTTGGGTCTGAGGCGAGTCAACAGCCCTTTAGTGGTGTCATAAACATTCAGTGATAAAGATTCGATGGTGGTGGCGCAATTGGCACTCATCTGTGGATTTTCGACTCGTTTAATGATGCTGGCTTGGGTGCGGATAGCAGTAATATTCTGGCCTATTTCATCATGTAGTTCGCGTGCGACCTCCTGACGTACGGACTCTTCCGCTTTGACGAGCTGGCGCGATAAATTCTGGTTGCGGCTTAATTCATGGCGTAATTTTTGGTTTAAATCTCGCTGGCGCTGTACAGCGACGCCTAGCAAGATCCCCGTTAGTGTTTGTGCTGTAATTGATAGTAGAAGGTCGGTGATTTCAAGTTGAGAAACCCCACTACGTGCTGCGATCAAAGCAATACTGTTGAGTAAGGTACCCAGCATAGCGCCTTGCCAGCCATAACGAAAAGCCAGCAGGATAATGGGGATTGCCAAACAAAACGGGGCAAAACGTCGCAATTCATCGGGTAGTCCTATTTGCAGGGCAATACTGACAGAGAAAAGGGCGATAAATAGGATAATCGGCTTTATATTGAATTGAATCGGCTGACTGATCAAATTGGAGGTTAGAGGTAACCAAGTACTTTGAAACAGGTAGTTCCAGACCAGATAGCAGGTCGGGACCAGCATGAGTCCACCAGTGACACTAACCAGCCAAACTAAGCTGGTTGACTCAACGTGACTACTCACAGCAGCAACATTGATCAGCGACGACACAATAATCACAGCCGCTTGAACCAGCAATCGCTGAGATTGCGCACCATAGTTAAATCGCATCGCCATCGCGGTGACTGGAATACTGGCGGCACTGGCCGCTAAAACGGTAAGCCATTGAGGCTGGTCTAACAATAACGCAAGAGATATCGTTAGCAGCCATTCTGCTGCATAAATTGCAGGCCAATGCTTCTTGGCAGTATGTAATGTCACGCCCAGTCGCAAGGCGAAGGGGAAAAAGAGAATTGCCAGCTCAGCATCATTAACGAAGTAATAAGAAATGACCCATAAGCAAAACCAACTACACAGGGTAATGAACCAAGCACAGGCAGAAGTGATCAGGTAGTTGCGCATTAGAGCGGGATTTCCTGACTGAACAGCTTAGCTAATTCAACATTGTTTTTGACCGCGAGTTTGTCCATCGCATTGGCACGATGGACGTGAACCGTCTTATGGCTCAGGCCGAGCTGGTTGGCCACTAACTTTACATCCATCCCCGTCGCGAGCAGTTCACAGACTTGTTTCTCCCGCTTAGTTAGCTGGCTTAATGAAGCGGTTGCTGCTTTAGGAGAGGCCAACTTCAAGGCGATTTCTGGGGTTAAATAGCAGCCGCCAGTGGATGCGGTTCGCACAGCTTGAACCAGCTCTTCCGGGCTACATCGTTTAGTCAAATACCCAAGAGCCCCTGCTTCAAGGGCTTTTTCTACCATCGCTAGCGAGTCATGGACACTCAGCATGACGCAGGCGATGCCAGAGGGGAGCGACTCAAGTAAACTCAGTCCACTTTCATCAGGCATTGATATATCGGTAATGCACACATTAGCACCGCTGCCTGGCAAGCCTTGTTTGGCATCGGACACTGAGTTGAATTCACCAACGACGTTAATGTCACTTTCCAGACTTAGAAGCTGGGCAAAACCGGATCGAACGATGACGTGATCATCAACGAGAGCAACATTAATCATGGCAATTATCCAAAGCAAGGTAGAATGCGGGGTAAGGTACCGTTAAGTGTACTAATAGGCAAATAGCGTTTGGAACTAAAGAAAGCGCCATCTATATCTCACTGATTCAGGCTAAACAGCGAGTATTAGATAGCGCTAACTGGGGGTATTAAGCGTTTACTTGAGCGAGCTGTTTCTTAGCTTTACGAATCTTCTTCTCTTCAGCGATGGCGACAAAAGCAAGTAAGCCGATACAGATAGCCGCAGAAGTATCCAGTGCAGCAAAAGTACCTTGCCAACCCGTCAGGCCAAAAATAGGCGTGCCGTCTGCAATCATACCCAGACCAAGTTTCGCGAAGCTATCACCAATCAGGTACGCAAATGTGCCTTTCACACCGTCAGCAACACTGATGGCTTTCTTCGGTACAAAGCCAACGGCTGCAACGCCAATCAGCAACTGAGGACCAAATACAAGGAAGCCTAATACGAACAGTGACGCTAGATACATGAACTCGCTGGTGGCATGTTGGTAGAACTCGAGTGACACAATAATCAAGCCAAGTGATACACAAGCAACAAGCGCACGGCGACCGTTAGCTAAGTCTGACAAGTAGCCCCACATTAATGTACCGACCAGTGCACCCACTTCGAATAAGGTGAAACCAGAAATTGCCGCTTCTTTAGATAGACCAAGCTCTTGGTAGGCATAAACCGTTGACCATTGGTCGATACCAATACGCACGATATAAAGGAAAATGTTGGCGAAACACAGTAGCCAGATCACTTTGTTTTTCAGTACATATTCAACAAAGATTTCTCGCTTAGACATTTGCTGCTCTTCCGCGGCATTGTCTTCTTCGCTGACAGCTTCATCGAATAGCTCTTCCACTTTACCCAAACCATAGGCTTCTGGAGAGTCGCTACCAAAACGCATGCCAATAAAACCTACAATCAAAGCGATGATAGATGGGAAGATGAACATACCAATCACGTGACCATCGAATAGGTAATTCGCGCCAAATAAAGCGACACCTGCCGCGCCCGCACCACCAACGTTATGCGACATATTCCACAGACCAAGGTATGAGCCGCGCTTGTTACGTGGTGTCCACTTGGTGATGGTTGAGTAGCTAGAAGGGCCGCCAGTACTCTGGAAGAAACCACTTAACGCATAAAATGCGATCATGAGGAATAGGCTGATGCTACCGCCTCCCATGCTCATACTGAAACCCAGCATGGCAAGCCCCGAAAGGATCAACATGAAGGGTAGGAACTGCTTGGTGTTTTTGCCATCGGCGTAATAAGACACCACAGTTTTACCAATGCCGTAAGTAATCGAAAAGCCAAGGCCAATCATACCTAACTCGGTCATTGATAGGCCGTAAGTGGAGATCATATCGTTCTGAGCGATATTGAAGTTCTTACGGATCAGGTACATGGTCATGTAGCCAATGAATACAACTAAGTAAGATTGTAAAAAGGGTTTAAACCACATTTTTCGGCGAACTTCGACTGGCAGGTCCAGCGTTGGTTTGCGCACTTGTTCTAGAAATTTCAACATAGTGAATCCTTAGAGCCCAGCTTAGCCCGTTGGGCAAAGCAAATAAAAAATTCGGTTGATTTAGCTGACAGGCAGTCAGGAGTAAATCGATGGCGCTAAGTGTATTCATCGTGGTGCGTTGTGGCTTGAGAGATGCTCCTAGGCGGATTAGGAAAATTTCCTAGATCGAGTTGGTTAGTGAGTGTTTCGTGAATAGTGTCACATGATTGATTGGACTCGTTTCGGTTAGTTATTGTTCTTTTTGTAGAAAAGTTATGACTAAGCTTATGTTTTGCAGCACAACTGGCTGAGTTTGTTAATTTCACGTTATATAGTTACAGCGAACAAATCGAGAGTGATCATGTTACGCGCAACGAATTTTAACCGGACGATGTTATTGGCGAGTGCCCTGAGTTGGCTGCTCGTTTCTCTGATGCCGGTCATAAATGCGCATGGCTCAAACGCTGGAGTTTGGGCAACGTTATGTACCATCAACGGTTTCGAGCTGGTTCAGGTCGAAGAAGGTAAACCGGAAACTCAGCACGGTAAGCCTTGTCCATTCAGTCACTTTTCCTCTTTCCATCAGGATTCACTTCCAACACCACCTTACTTTACACGACAGACGTATGTGCGTGATGAAGCGTATGCTTTTTTGGCTCTAAGCGTTCGCTATCAGCTTGCACTCCCACGTGCGCCGCCTTTGTTTATTGCTTGATATAAAAATAAAATTATTAAATAAGGCATAGCGCCTCACTGTAAAGTCTACGTTCAGCAAACACTATTGAATGATCCATTCGGATTGAACCCGAATGGTTTTGCTGCGCGCAATAAAAAGGAAATTGTAATGTTGGGTAGTCAAACTCAGACTTCACCTAAGGAATCTTCACGCCTATCTTCAGAGAAGGCTCGAATCAAATCACGCTACTTTATGACATGGCGCTGGCACTTTTATGCAGGCCTTTATGTCATCCCATTTATGCTTATGCTCAGCCTGACAGGGCTTGTCATGCTGTTTGATGATGAAATCGAACAAGCTCGATATCAGGATGAGTTGGTTGTTATGCCTGAATCTTCAAAAGTTCCTGTGTCTCAGCAACTAGAGAGTGTTCAAGCTAGTTATCCATCTGGGCAGGTTACTCAGTATATCCCTGCTGCTGAAACCAACCTGGTCAATAAGTTCAGTGTACGTCTGGAAGATGGCACCTCGGTGTTTGCCACCGTGAATCCCTATAGTGGTCAGGTATTAGGTGAAATAGATCGCAGTGACAGCTGGTATCAGCTTGCGAATGAAATCCACGGAACCTTGTTGATTGGTCAATGGGGTGATTACTTAATCGAAGTCTCTGCTAGCTTGAGTATCTTACTTTTGGTAACGGGCATCTATTTATGGTTACCACGGGACAAGGCAAGTAAAGCGGGATTTCTGAAAGTGCGTTTTACATCGGGTACACGCATCTTGATGCGCGATCTGCACGCGAACTTGGGTGGTGTGTTGTCGGTTGTGTTGCTGTTTTTTGTCATCTCAGGTTTGGCTTGGGCGGGCGTTTGGGGCAGCAAGCTGGTTCAGGCGTGGAATACGTTTCCTACTTACTACACTTGGGGCGATAAGCCAGAGTCACTGCTGACTCACGCTGACCTCAACCACGGTAGTGAGGAAGAAATGCCATGGAGCTTAGAACAGGCTCCGTTACCTGAATCTAAGGGGCATGCTCATGGTAGCGAAGATCATGCTCATCATGAACATAGCTCGTATGATATCAGTCAGAGTATCAGCATCGATTCGATAGTCGAGCAAGCACAACGCCTTGGTTTTACTCAGTTCAATCTCTTTTTACCTCAGTCTGAAACGGGTGTGTATACGCTAGCAGCGAATTCTATGGCGGGCGACATTAGCGATCCGAGAAAAGACAAAACCACTCACATAGACCAGTACACAGGTGAAGTGTTGGTGGATGTGACATGGGAAGACTACAGTTTGTTCGCTAAATTTATGGCAGCAGGCGTGTCTTTGCACCAAGGGGATGTCAGCGTGGTGAACAAGATACTCAATGTTTTGTTTTGTGTGGCGTTCATCTCTATTTCCATCACTGGTATTGTGATGTGGTGGATCAGAAGGCCATCAGGCAAGACTCGAGTCGGTATTCCGCCTCGCTTTGAAAGTGATGGTATCTGGAAGGTAGGAGCCATTACACTCGCTATGGTTGCAGTCTTTTTCCCGCTAGCAGCGGTGACTATCGTGCTCTTTGGTGTGATTGATTGGTTTGTTTTCCGGCAGAAAATGGAAACGTCAGCATCCTAGTACCACAACAAAAAAGGCCACCTATTGGTGGCCTGATTCACGTATGGCTCGGTTACTTTACTGACCAGTCGATAGTCTCACCCGCGCGAATTGGTACGACAATGTCCTGACCAAATGGCATTGATTCTGCCACTGCCCATTCTTCTTTAGTGAGCGTTACGGTATCTGAGTTTCGAGGTAGACCATAGAAGTCTGGGCCATTGTGGCTCGCAAATGCTTCAAGGTTCTCTAACTTACCCTCAAGCTCAAACACTTCTGCATAAAGCTCTAACGCTGCGTGAGCAGTATATGAACCAGCGCAGCCACATGCTGCTTCCTTCATACCTTTCGCATGAGGAGCGGAATCTGTACCTAAGAAAAACTTCTTACTACCGCTAGTTGCAGCTTCAATCAGCGCTTTTTGGTGGGTGTTGCGCTTAAGAATCGGCAGACAATAGAAGTGAGGTTTAATTCCACCAACCAACATGTGGTTGCGGTTGTATAGCAGGTGGTGAGCTGTGATGGTTGCTGCAACATTATCGTTGGCGTTTTTAACAAAAGTGGCCGCATCTGCCGTTGTGATGTGCTCAAGTACGATCTTCAATTCTGGGAAATCATTGACGATGGGCGCCAAAACCGTATCTAGAAACTCTTTTTCACGGTCAAAAATATCGACATCATGAGTCGTCACTTCACCGTGGACCAGAAGTAGCATGCCAACTTCCTGCATTGCTTCAAGCACATGGTAGATGTTTTTAGCAGAAGTCACACCAGAATCAGAGTTGGTTGTTGCACCAGCAGGGTAGAGCTTGGCCGCCACCACTTTACCTGAAGCTTTTGCTTTGCGAATTTCATCGGGTGAAGTGTTATCCGTCAGATACAACGCCATCAAGGGCTCAAATTGTTCGCTTGGTTTTTCTGCCATGATGCGCTCACGATAAGCGAGTGCCATTTCAGTGTCGGTAACTGGTGGGACTGTGTTTGGCATGATTAGCGCTCGACCATTGTAGCGGCTGATGTCGCGGACGGTATCTGTTAGAACATCACCATCGCGTAAGTGAACATGCCAGTCGTCAGGACGAGTGATCGTAAGTGTTGTCATTATTGCTCCCACCATAATAATAAGTTGTCTGATTGGAGCCTAAGCATCAACGAAAACTGTGAAGGCAAACGCTTACGCTTAGGCGACAGGATGATAGTGCAAAGTGCCTTTTAATGCATCTGTTTTTTACTTTTGAAGTGGGTTGGATGAAAGAAAAGGGCTAATCCGTTAACCCTGAAATATCGGATTTTCATATTCCGTTATACAACACAACAATGTTTGGAGTACCGCATATGGGATAGTGCGGTAAATCCATACTAGCGAGGTGGTATATTAGAACAAGTTAATTTAATGGATTCTTACATAAGGGAGTGGGGTGTTAACAGTTTTCAAGACAAAACATATTTCGACATCTTCATTGCGTCGCTTTAGCCTTCATTGCATTTTTGATAAAATGCTGAGTCGATTTTCTGATCGGTACGCGCATCTTGGTGAAACATCTTGTTAGATAGTCGGGTATAATTGCAGCAAATAACAACGCTCAGGAATAGCAATGTCAGCTCCAACTCTGTCTCAACTCAACATTTTCCCAGTTAAATCCTTAGGCGGTATCAGCCAATCTTCTGCTTGGGTAGAAAAGCAAGGCCTGATGTTTGACCGTCGCTTTATGCTTGCTTTGTCCGATGGCTCCATGGTGACGGCACGTAAATATCCGCATATGGTTAAAGTTCAGTCGAGCTTGACGCCAGATGGTTTAATCTTTGTTGCTGAAGGCAAACCGCCGCTTCGCTTAAAGTACGCCGATTTTAAAATGCAGGAAGCCCCTGCTCAGGTATGGAAAGATAATTTCACCGCGTATACCACAACGGACGAAGCGGACGACTGGTTTAGCGATGTCTTGCAACAGAGAGTAGAGCTGCTGTTTTCAGGCGAGCAATCAAAGCGAGTACGAGAGAAAGTTGGGGGTAATGTCAGCTTTGCCGACGGTTATCCAATGCTTGTGATTGGTCAGGGTTCTTTGGACGAACTAAACCGCCGCAGCCCTGAACAACATTCTATGGACCAATTCCGTGCCAACCTGATTGTTTCTACGACTGAGGCGTTTGAGGAAGATAGCTGGAAGCGAATCCGTATTGGAGAAGTGGAGTTTGAAGCGGTTAAAGCGTGTGAACGCTGCATCCTGACAACGGTCGACGTTGACAAAGGTGAATTCAGACCAAGCAAAGAGCCACTCAACACACTGTCTCAGTTTCGAGCGAACGAGCGAGGTGGCGTTTTCTTCGGTCAAAACTTAGTCGCTAAGAATGAAGGTATGATTCGCCAGGGAGATGTGGTGGAAGTCCTTGAGTACAAAGAGAAAGAGTTCTATCCAGACAACACTCCGGAAAAATTGGTGATGACGTGTGTTGAACGTGAAGAGATTGCTCGTGACTTTGTGACATTTTGGCTAGAGCCAGAACACGGCACGGCTCCTGTCTACCAACCCGGTCAGCACTTACCGATTTCAGTTGATATCGATGGTGAAAAAGTCGCGCGTCGCTATACGCTCTCTTCCAGTCCTTCAAGGCCTGGGCGGTTGGCTATTTCTGTCAAACGTATTGATGGTGGGCGAGTTTCCAACTGGCTGAACGACAATCTGAAAGTCGGTGATACGTTAGCGTGTGAAAACCCTGATGGCAGCTTCCACCTTGGAGACAAACACGATCAACCCATTTTGCTCTTGTCTGCGGGGAGTGGTGTGACCCCTATGCTGTCCATGTTGAGGTACCTCTCTGATCACGATCAGGCTGATGATGTCACCTTTTATCACCAGTGTCGTAGCATTGAAGATATCCCATGCAAAGAAGAGTTGGATAGCTACAAACGTCAACACCCTGGATTGAGAGTCTTGATCGCATTGTCTCAGCCGCCAGTGGATTGGTTCGGCTTAAAAGGGCGTTTGACTAGCGCGCACTTAAAGCAGATCGAAAATGTTGAGCAAAGACAGATCTTTGTATGCGGACCTGATGGCTTTATGGAACAGGCGAAAACTCTCTTGCTGAAGAAAGGGTTACCGGAGGAGTGCTATCACCAAGAAGCGTTCGGTGTTTCTCAAACCAATCTGCAACCACTTAAAGAGCTTCAGTTAAGTGTTAATGGCAACATCTTTACCGGCAATAACCAAAAGCCGTTGTTAGAGCAAGCGGAAGATGCCGGGATAGCTATTGCTCATAGCTGCCGCGCTGGTTTGTGTGGTGCATGTAAGGTGACGGTTGAGTCAGGCAAAGTTCACCAACCTGATGTTCCAGGACTACAAGATCACGAAAAAAACATGGGTGTTGCTTTAGCATGTTGTTGTATCCCTGAAACGGATATTGAAGTGGTGAACTAAACCTAGCTCTATAAAAGGTAAAAGCCCCGAATCAATGATTCGGGGCTTTTTTTAGTGTGAATACTTTGTTTCATTTGTATTTGGATCGTATTCATCAGTCTGAGCCAACTGACGTGTCGTAACTCAGTGATATAATGATATTAAAAACAATAGGATAGTGTAACTGTCCGATCGGACAGGTTTTGTATTAAACTTGATACTAAATGGTGGATTAGAGCGAAAAATATAGACATAGCCAATCAAATCGGCTCTGATTATTTAGAACGAAAGTAGAGGAGACTACTTTCCCTTATTGATGTGGTTTAATATGCCCACCGAGTAGGGCTCTTGTCACCGCTTGGCAGCGATTGGTCGCTCCGAGTTTCTTACACGCATTACTCAGGTGAAACTTAACGGTTCGTTCAGTGCAATCAACGAGCTCTGCAATTTCTAAAGCACTTTTTCCATCGGCGGCCCAAGTCAGGCATTCAATTTCCCTGTTAGTTAACATCGCTTGAGAGTGCTTAGTTTGTGAAGTCAAAGGCAAGTGCGGTAAGTTCTGTACAATGAGCGGGATAATCAACTGAGTAAACAGTAATGCATCAGGATTAGCGGGGTGAGCAATAACGTCTGATGTGGCGAAACTAAGAATACCCACTTCACCATTTAATCCATGAATGGGGATACTGATACCTTGCTCTATTCCTTGAATATGCGATAAGGAATAAAGCGCCTGGCTGTGAACATCTATTTGTTTGGCTGATTCCCAAACGCTAGGCATACAGTTTGATGCGCCAAAATTGCAAATAGGATCAACATACATTAATTCAAGATTGCATGAATCTTTACGACATTCATCCGGAAAGTTATCTACAACGATAAATCGACCATTTTTAATATGTGGGTCAAACGATACACCAAGTACAAAATACTCGCTGTTTACAATCGTGTTTAACTGATCCAGCAATTTGACCATTGAGTCAATAGAATCAATGGTTTGGTAGTTATCTATCAGACGTAAAATTTCTTTCATTTAGTGCTATTAACGCCGCTTTTTATTACTTATAACAAATTACATTCGAGTTATGTAATATTTTTCTCACGTTAAAAGTGAGAGTGGGGAATTTTTAAGCATATTAGTGACAAGAATAGAAAAAGGCGCGATATGCGCCTTTTCTTTATTTTACAACTTGAAGAACAGTGTCGTTTTCTTTGGCGTAGGACTCTATTTCTTTTGGTGGTTTTCTATCGGTAATAATGAGATCAACATCAGCGATAGTGCCTAGCTTCACCATAGCATTACGGCCAAATTTACTGTGGTCTACGCCTAGAAATACTGAGCGGCTGTTTTCAATAATTGCACGTTTGACACGAACTTCGTGATAGTCGAAGTCGAGTAATGAGCCGTCATAGTCAATGCCTGAAATACCTAGAATGCCAAAATCTAGGCGGAACTGAGAGATGAAATCGAGGGTTGCTTCACCTGTGACACCTCCGTCTTTACCGCGAACTTCACCGCCGGCTAGAATAACCTTGAAATCAGGTTTAGACATTAGAATTGTTGCTACATTGATATTGTTGGTTACGATGCGTAGGTTATGATGTTTTCCTAGCAGGGCACGGGCGACTGCTTCCGGGGTCGTACCAATATCAATGAATAAGGTTGCGCCATCAGGGATGTGCTTGACCAGTTCCAGCGCAATTTGGCCTTTTTCCTTCTGATAGGAAATTTGGCGAGTTTGATAAGAGGAGTTCTCGGAACTGGAGGCGATCGTCGCCCCGCCATGATTTCGGCGAATTTTGTTTTCATCAGCGAGTTCGTTGAGATCACGACGAATGGTTTGCGGACTCACGTCAAAACGCTCGACTAACTCATCAGTGCTCACAAAACCTTGAGTTTGCACCAGCTCGATGATTTCTTGGTGACGCTTGATGGCTTTCACTAACAATATCCTTGTCTGTTGGAATAAAGCAATTCTACGGTTTGAGGAACGCAAAGCAATGATTTATGAGCGGAACTGGCTGATTAAGGTTCGTTTTAAGAAAATGTTCACATAAACGAACATAAAAATGATCCATTTTTGAGTTGGGTGCTTCGGTTGCGATTGTGGCTTTTGGCGCACATTCATACTGGCTTAACTTTTTGTAGACTTTGTTCTACCTTCGGCTTTCGTTTTACTTGTGACAGGATGACACCAGAGATCACCATAATACCGCCCATCAGGTGGTAACTCTGAATATTTTCTCCTAGTAAAGTAGCCGCTAATGATACGGCGACGACAGGCAGCAAATTCATGAACATCGCACTCGAATCCGCACCTATAGCATTAATCGCTTTGACCCACATCCAAGGCGCGAGAATCGATGCGGCAATGGAGGCGTAGGCGATAAGGGAGAAGGCTCCCTTTGTAGGAGTGAGATGATTACTAGAAAGCCAAAGAGGTGCTAGCATGATGACTGCAAAGATCCCTTGCATATAGATGAGTGTCCAGTTAGACAAAGGCATCTTCCAGCGTTTTATCAGTACACAGTAAGCTGCGTAGCAACAAGCCGCTAAAACCATCAATGCATCACCTTGAGTCACATTTTGATGTAAAAAGAAGGCTATGTCCCCTTGTCCGAGCATAAAAGATAAACCTGCAAGTGAAATGACACCACCAATGATGCTTAGAAGAGAGACTTTTTTATCGAGTAACGGCACGCTCATAAATACACTGAGAAGTGGTACTAATGAGGTGATCAAAGCCATATTAGATGCAGTCGTAGTAAGGCCTGCGTAATAACCCAGCGATTGGTTTAACACCATACCTAGCATGGCTAGAAATGCGAGTTTGCTTAAATACGGTTTGATGATAGGCCATTGTTTAATCACTTTCGGTAAGCAAAAAGGCGTGAGCACAAGCATGGCAAAAAACCAACGAAAGAAGCTCATCGCACTAGGCTCGATAACGGAAGCAGCCATCTTGTTGATGATCGAATTCCCTCCCCAGATGAAAACGGTAAGTAGTGGAAGTAAGTAGATCATGTGAGCCTCATCTCAAAGTGAACAGTAGAAGTGAGTTTGACAGGTCTGTATGATTGTAGATATCTCTTAAAAGACATCGGGCGCGACAGGAAGACAAATTTGAGAAAATCGGCCAAACACCTTCACCCATCTCTATCAATAGATAAAGCTCCATCAGATGTATTTATGAATTTTGAAGCTTTCTTATCCAATACAGAGACGCGAATGCATAGCCACCCATGGGGGCAGGTGCAACTGATCAGTGGTGGTATTCTTGAAATGGAGGCCGAAGGAACTCGTTTTCTTGCTCCCCCCCATTTAGCCATCTGGGTTCCAGCAGGTGTGATGCACACTAGTTACAACAGAAAGCCACTATCCTACTGTTCCTTGAATATCGCTCAGGAACTTACTACGCATTTTCCAGACTGTACTAGCTTGATCAAAATTACGCCGATTGTGTCATCGATTGTCGATGACTTTCGTCAACGAGACATTAATGTTGCCCAAACGGATCAAGATAAGCGTCTTGTGCAAGTTCTTTTAGATCAATTGGCAACTCGTGATACTCAGCATCACTTTTTGCCTTCTTCAGACAACAAATATCTGGCGAGAATATTGGCGGCAGTAGAAGAGAACCCGATTGATAATACCAGCCTCTCTGAATGGGCTGAGAAGGTACATACCACAGAGCGCACCTTGGCAAGGCACTGTCAGTCTGAGTTGGGGATGAGCTTTACTGAGTGGAGGCTGAGAGTACGCTATTTATACTCAATGGATTTACTGAGAAAGGGTCATTCGGTAAAAGAAGTGGCATTAACCTTGGGCTACAATCAAGCCAGCCCGTTTATTGCAATGTTCAAAAAATACTCCGGGCAAACCCCGGAGCAGTATAAGAGTAAGCTGTTATAGCTTTTTGATTACGAAGTCCAATCCGCCTACGATGGCCGCAACTTGAGCGTCGTTACACTCTTCATCGGTCACTTTCGGGCTATCAGGATAGACTTCGGTAGTGGTGCCGTAAGTGCAGTTGGTTACACCGCCACACAGGCCAAGTTTTACCATCGGGTAATTGATGACGCCATCCTGTACAACGGCTGAGCCGATAATTTCGCCTTTTTCATCAGCGGGAGCAATATGAGTCACTTTTCTAACTGACTCAATCACCGCTGCCTGAAACTCAGGTTGAGGGTTTTCAGTATCACCTACTGTGTAGAAGCCATCAGGAATCATACCTTCGATATACTCAATGCCATCACGCGCGGCCAGGGCAGGTCTGAACTCGGTTTCATCCGTGTCTGTCGTTTCATGCAAATCAATATGAACTAATACATCTTGTCCTATTGAGGCTACCAGCGCTCTTAGATTGGCGGATTCTTCTGCCGGGCTGTTTTCATAGAAAGAGCGGTTTGGATCAATCGCTAATGGGTTCCAGCGATTGATGGTCTCATAACCCCATGGGCTGACACATGGTGCGACGATGATGTTGAAGTGCTCAGCGTATTTTTCCATCTGAGTGTCAGCAAATTTGAGTGCACCATGAACGCCGCTGGTCTCGTAGCCATGAACCCCACCTGTCACCAGAACAAAGGGTTTTGTACTGTCCCAATTTTTACTTTTAATGCAAAAAAGTGGGTAGCGGCTTGGGTCGTAGGAGAGAGCACCATACTGTTCGATATCGAACCTTTCTTGTAGGGCTTGAATCTTTGGAACCACTTCTTGTTGGTATTCTCGTTTGATACTGGTTTTTTCACGCCAAGCTTGACGCTCTGATTCTTGCCATTTTTGGCCTGGTGTTCCGATAGGGTAAGAGTAAGAACTATGCATTACTTTGCCTATGTTTGTTATGGGATGTGGGCGACAGCATAAAACGCCCATTTTGGGGAAGCAATCAATATAAGTTCAGCCAATAACCGGGGTGTTGTTATTGACGCATTACTGACGAGAATTCGGTTTAAGTTCGATGTGGTCAATGTTACATTTAGTTACATGTCTTATTTCTAAGAGAAAACAAATGGCGGGTGCGAGTCTGTTAACCCTGTTAGATGACATCGCTACGGTGTTGGATGATGTCGCTTTGATGTCCAAAGTAGCAGCGAAAAAAACTGCTGGTGTACTAGGGGACGATCTGGCGTTGAACGCACAACAAGTATCTGGTGTTGCTGCAGAGCGTGAAATTCCTATCGTATGGAGCGTTGCTAAAGGCTCGTTTAGAAATAAATTGATTTTAGTTCCAGCAGCACTCTTGATGAGCTCTATTGCCCCTTGGCTTATTATGCCATTGCTTCTTTTGGGTGGTTTGTTTCTCTGTTTTGAAGGCGCGGAAAAGCTGGCTGAGAAGTTTTTTCATTCAAATGAAGAAGTTGATACAGGTGATGAATTACCGACGGGTTCTGTTGCAGAGTATGAAAAGCATAAAGTGGCAGGCGCAATTAGAACCGATTTTATCTTATCTGCGGAAATTATCGTTATTGCCCTTGGAACGGTTCAAGGACATTCCATGTTGACCCAAATAATGGTGGTCAGCTTAATTGCGGTTTTAATGACTATTGGTGTTTATGGCCTTGTGGCAGGTATTGTGAAATTGGATGATCTTGGCTTTTATCTTAACCGTATTTCAAAAGGGACAGGTTTGATGGCATGGATTGGTAGAGGTTTAATTATCTTTGCGCCAAAGTTAATGAAGTTCTTAACGGTAGTGGGTACTGCCGCGATGTTTTTAGTGGGAGGTGGGATTGTTGTTCACAACGTGCCTGTCATTCACCATTGGATTGAGCCAGTATTACTCAATTTGCCAAGTTTAACCTTAGCGAAAGCACTTTTCCCTTCTATTCTCAACGGCCTGATTGGTGTCCTAGCGGGCATTGTGCTTGTACTTTTATGGGGTGTCATTGGAAAGCTTCTTCGACGTAGTTAGCCATTTATTCTACATCGTGTTGCTGGTGAGTGATTTCTAGCAGTGCTTCAACCAGCATTTCACTGCTTTGAGCACCTGAAATTAAGTGTTTGCGATCAATGATGATCGCTGGTACTGCGTTTATTCCAGCTTCAAGCCATTGCTGCTCTGTTGAGGATACGGTCTCTTTCCAACTCGTGTCTGAAAGTACAGCCTGACAGGTGTCTCTATTTAGTCCAAGGGATTCAGCAATATCTAACAAAGTCTCTGTGTCACTCACATCTTTACCATCCGTAAAGTAGGCGTGGAACATGGCGATTTCTAGGTCGAGTTGTAATCCTTGCGATTGTGACCAAAGTAAGAGTTGATGCGCTTTCCGAGTATTATAAATTCTCATTTCATCTGTGAAATTAAACTCAAACCCCAATTCTTGGCCTAAATCAGTGATGGTTTGACGAGCGGCAATACTCGCTTCTAAAGACGTGCCGTATTTATCCGCCAAGTGTTCTCGTAGGTTTTGCCCTTCCGGTTTCATTGCAGGGTTAAGCTCGAATGGGTGCCAGTGAATCTCTGCCTCAATAGTGTCTGATAGTGTCATTAAAGCTTGCTCCAGCCTTTTGTACCCGATGATGCACCACGGGCAAACCACATCTGACACTATGTCTATCCGAACATTTTTCATGATTGACGCCTTTCTTTACTTACTACTTCATTATAGTGAGTGAGAATAATTAATTTTATAAATAGTTCAAATTCTACGCCTTAGATCTACTACACCCATTCCGCTTTCTAGGGGGGAAGAAAAAGATTGGCTTGTGTCTATAATGGCAGGCAGCCTTCACCTGCGAT
Source organism: Vibrio sp. Isolate24 (assembly GCF_022398215.1). Lineage (NCBI taxonomy): Bacteria > Pseudomonadati > Pseudomonadota > Gammaproteobacteria > Vibrionales > Vibrionaceae > Vibrio > Vibrio sp. Isolate24. Next base: position 921,884 of record NZ_JAKEUU010000001.1, on the reverse strand, counting down.
CAGTCAGGTGATTATGGAATTTGAAATAAAGGAACAAGAGATGAACGTTTTTAAAACAGCCAACGTCATTCTTCATGCCTTCGACTGGCCGTACGCATTGGTTGCTCAACGCGCTGATGAAATTACAGCGGCGGGTTATAAATCTGTGCTGGTTTCTCCTCCAATGAAGTCTTTAAAACACGCACAGGGTACAAAATGGTGGCAACGCTACCAACCACAGGATTATCGTGTGATTGATAACCAGCTCGGTGATACACGAAGCTTTAAAGACATGGTTGAAGCGCTGAATCAACGTTCAATTTATGTTTATGCAGATGTGGTTTTTAACCACATGGCGAATGAATCACAGAGTAGATTAGACCTTCAGTATCCCGATCAAAGCGTCCTAGAGTCCTATCAGTTAGATACTAACTACTATGAAAATATCAAATTGTTCGGAGACCTGTCAGAGCCACTGTTTGCTGAAAACGATTTCGTCGAAGCATTTGGGATTGAAGACTGGCAGGATAAATGGCAAGTCCAAAATGGACGGATTACTGGTGGTCCTGCCGATCCGGGCTTACCGACCTTGCGTGTTCATGAGCATGTTATCAAGCAGCAGCAGGCATATTTGTGTTCGCTGAAATCTCTTGGTGTAAAAGGGTTTCGAATTGATGCAGCTAAGCACATGTCACTAGAACATTTGCAAAAAGTGTGGAGTAAAGAGATCTGTGAAGACGTCCATATCTTTGGTGAGATCATCACCGATGGTGGTGCGACAAAGCTTGAATATGATTTATTCCTTGAGCCGTTCTTGGCGGAAACTCGCTTGGGTGCTTATGATTTCCCGTTGTTTCAAACTATGTTTGATGCATTAGAAGCTAAAGGTAGCTTAAAGAGCTTGGTTAACCCATATTGCTTCGGGCAAGCGCTCTCACAAAGCAGGGCGATTACGTTTGCCATAACCCATGACATTCCAAACAATGATGTGTTTGCTAATTTGGTCATGCCAGAAAAAACAGAGTGGCTAGCATACAGCTATATTCTCGGTAGAGATGGTGGTGTGCCATTGATCTATACGGACCTTGATACTTGTGGGCTGAAAGGCTCTGATGGTCGACCTCGATGGCTGAATGCTTGGAATGATAAGCGGATGACATCGCGTATTCGTTTTTATAATCTCATGCATGGTAAAACTATGCAGGTGATGGAAGCATCTGACGATCTCTTAATATTTGCTCGTGGTGATGAAGGTATCGTGATCATCAATAAATCCAAGCGACCACAGAGAGTACAGATTGCGGTGAGTGGAAAGTGGTTGGATTTACTGTCTGAAGAGCATTACCTTAGTCAACAAGGTACTATGAGTATCTCCGTGGCTGGTGAAGAGAGCTTGATGTTAGTTAAGAGTTAAGAGCCCTCCCAGAGGGAGGGCTGAAAATATTACACTTTGAACTTGTTGAGTATTGCATCTTGTTCGCGGATGTTTTCAGTTTGTGCTTGCATGGCAATGTTGGCATTTTCTGCGGCATCCGCCACTTGAACAGAAAGATCCTTAATTTTCACTGTGTTGTTGTTAATCTCTTCTGCCACTAAACTTTGTTCTTCTGCTGCAGATGCGATTTGAATGTTCATATCACTGATGGCTTGGATTGCATCACGAATACTGTTAAGAGCGGCGTTCGCTTCTTCTGCTCTTAATACCGCGCCACTGGCGGTTTCTTTACTCATATTCATTGCATTGGCGACTGCGGTTGCTCCTGATTGCAATTGCTCAATCATGTTTCGAATTTCAGTGGTAGACTCCTGAGTTCTTTGCGCCAGTGTGCGAACCTCATCGGCGACCACAGCAAAACCACGGCCGGACTCACCAGCACGAGCTGCTTCAATGGCGGCATTCAATGCGAGTAGGTTGGTTTGATCCGCAATGTCATTGATGACTTTCAAAATGGTTTCAATGTTGTCAGTAGCAGATTCTAATGTTTTCACTTCTTCAACTGCTTCATCGATACGTTGTGACAGTTCAGTGATGGCACCAGTTGTATCGCCAACAACCCGTGTACCGACTTCAGTTGCCTCATCTGCCTCTTTTGCTGCCGAAGCAGCGCCTTGTGCATTGTTGGCAACATCACCGGAGGTTGTAGCCATTTCGTGCATGGCTGTAGCGAGCTGTTCTAACTCTCTCAGCTGATCTTGCATGGCCGCCGCTGATTCTTGTAAGCCCATCGAAGTCATTTCAGACCCACGTAGAATCTCTTCGCCAATCGCTTTTGATTGAGTGATTTGCTGTTGAAGCGCACTGGTGAAGGAGTTGAATCCTTCTGCCAATGATGAAAACTCTTGGTCGGTATTGGTGTCGAGGCGTTGGGTAAGGTCGCCTTCACCTGAAGCGACGTCCTGAATGGCACTGTTGAGGGCACCAAGTGGCCTCATTAGAGCCGTCATCAAGACAAGAAGAATAACAATACTGATGATTAGGGCCACGACAGTGTAGATGATGGAACTGTTACGTAGGTCTGCTAATGACTGATAAGCAATTTCTTCATCGAGGACAACACCGATATACCAATCTTCACCAGGCACTTTAGAAAAGTCGAGAGTGTAATCTTTACCGTCAATAGAAACTTGTTGAGGGTCATCTTGGATATTTGTATTACCCAAGAAATCTTTCATCGGTTTACCATTGAAGTCTGTTTGAGGGTGAGCAATGGTTGTGCCGTCACCTGCGACGATAAACACGTAACCTGCATCAAACAATTGCACCTTGTTAACAAGGTCGGCAAGACCTGCCAAGCTAACATCGTAGAAGATAGCACCGATAAACTTGCCGCTGTCTTTGACTGGAGTAGCTATGGAAACCAGAATTTCACCTGTCGCAGAATCAGCATAGGGGGCCGTAATAATGAGTTTGCCTGCGTTTTTAGCGTCGATATACCAAGGACGCGCACGTGGATCCCATGTTGGTCCGGGATTCCAAGACGGATCGTTATTGATGTTTGAACCATCTTTCTCAAACCCTAATCCAGCTAATAGGAAAGTTTCTTTAACGATGGGACGTGTAATGACGGTTTCCATCGCATCCAGATCTAGGTTGGACTCAAGCATACTGGTGGCATAGGTAGCAATCGCTTTTCTACTGTTTATCTCAGCAGCGGTTGTATCTCTAACGCCATCCACAATCTCGGCGACACTGGAAGTGACTTGAGATTTAATTTCTGTTTGAACGGTGTAGTACTGCTGTAGGGTAAGCAATGTTACTGTGGCCAGTAAAAGGAGAGAGGATGCTGCCACAATTTTATGGCTGAATTTCATATTCGCCTTCCTATTTTATCTACAAATATAGAGGATATTTATAGATTTATAGTTATGAAATGAATAATCAGCCAGTAACTTAATCAAGTTTTCTGCTTTTCACCTCGAATTGTTTTTTCAATTTGTGAATACATTGCTTCATTGCCTTCGAACAGCTCGGCGACAACCTGGTGGCGTGATTGTCCAGATTGCATTCGTTTGTAGGCTTCTCGCACATTCAAAACGAGTTGTTGCTCTACCAATAGTTTGCTGTCGATGTTAGGGGCCCATTGGTTTATTTGTTGAGTCAGTTCGCTTTCCTTCAACTGAGGTTTGAAGCTTGAAAGCTCTTCTTGTAAAACAGTAAGGAGATTTTTCTTCGCATCGTGTCGATCTTCCATCACCTTTAACCTATTCAATAAAGCGTTTGTGAGCTCATTGAGAGTTACAAAGCCACCTTGTTTAGGGAGGAATGAAGTAACACGTGAAGATACTTCAATTTGTTGAACTTGCGTTTGCGGGAAGAAGGTGAGTGCGCACAGGGCATCAAATGGGATCCAAACTGCCTGACCCGCTTCAATCGCATATTCTGTTTTACCGAGTTTCAACAGCGTCAGACCTTGCTCGACTTTAAGCAGCATATGCTTGATGCTCTTTTTACGTGGTGTCATAGTCAGATATTGAAAGTCGCGATAGTCATGCGAAATAGCGTAGTGCATTGAATTGCTCATGTTCTTGGGTACTCAAGGGGCGATAAGGTTAACGTTTCTTGCAGAAAAAACCAACTTAACTCCGACTTTCCACTTAATCGGTGATTTTATTCTGGTCTGACCTTGTTGATTATGAGAGAAGTATAGCTGTCAATCCCCTAATCTCTGCGTAGAATAGGCCAGCTTTTTATCAGATGTAATAAGAAATGACTTCTAAAAACGACCCTTTTGTTGAAATCCGTCCTTATAATGACGAAGAAATTCCAGCGGCTATCGACCGCCTGATTAACGATGAAGAGTTTATCAGTGCAATTCTACAGCATCGATTTGCTAACCATGCCGGTTGGTTTAAAACGCTTATGTCACCGATTGTCAAAGTCTACCTCAAAATGAAGTGGTCAAAGCTTAACTCTGTCGAAACCATTCAGATGGAAGTAAAAAAATACCTTGAGCAAACTTTGAGCACAACAACAAAGGGTGTGACTTATTCGGGACTGGATAAGCTAGATAAAAAAACCTCTTATTTATTTGTGTCCAATCACCGTGACATTGCGATGGACCCCGCATTGGTGAACTACGGCCTTCATCAGAGTGATCATAAAACGGTTCGTATTGCCATTGGCGATAACCTCTTGAAAAAGCCTTGTGCGACGGAACTGATGAAGCTTAACAAGAGTTTCATCGTAAAACGTTCGGCGAAAGGCCCACGTGAAATGATGAAAGCGCTAGGCACTTTGTCTAGCTACATCAAACATTCGCTCGATACGGGTAACTCTATCTGGATCGCGCAAAAAGAAGGGCGCGCGAAAGATGGTAATGATTTTACCGATCCGGCGATCCTTAAAATGTTCCATGTGGAAGGGCGTAAGCAGAAAATAGAGTTTTCAGAGTACATTAAATCATTGCGTATCGTCCCGGTTTCTATTTCCTATGAAAATGATCCATGTGATATCGCTAAAGCCCGTGAGTTATTTGAAAAAGCCACCAGTGGTTCTTACGAAAAAGGTGAATTTGAAGATATTGAAAGCATCATTCAAGGCATTGTAGGTGATAAAGGTCGTATACATGTGGCATTTGGTGATGTCATTTATGATGATTTAGAAACACCAGAAGCGTTAGCAGAAGAGATTGATCGCCAGATCCATGACAATTACAAAGTGTTCCCTATAAATGAGCTGGCTGCAGGTAACGAACAGGTCGATCAAACAGTCAAAGACATCATGGCCGACAAGCTGAGCCAGTTACCCGAGGGTGCGCAACCTTATTTAGTGGCAAGCTATGCCAACCCGGTTAAGAATCAAACCGCTAAGACTCCCTAAGGGTAAAACTATCGCTTAGGTATAAATCTCTAAGCACAAGCTTCAGTATGTTTAATGCTCAGTTTGTGCTTGAAATTTAGGCTGATTTGCGTTGTTTTTCGGTTAGTCTTGCCAAAATACGGATTTAGGATCTTTGTCTACTTCGCGCATAATCGCCGTAAGATCATGACTTTGCGCAAGGTAAGGATAGGGCAGCCAATTTTCTTCATTGAGTTCGTCAGGCATAAATAGCAGCCAAGAGCGGCGCTCTTGGTTCCATTGCACCTTGGCAACAGGCATCATGTAATCGCAATGCGCTGAATCAAGCAGAAAATGTTGCTTGATGAATATCACTCCATTATCCGTTACGTCATAGCTCGCTTTACCTAATTCTGCAGGTAAGCTTTTATTACGCTGTTCACAGATTACCTGCGCGCGGCTTTCTACTTGTTTTTGCAGCAAACTGACCAGTCCCATACCGGCTCCATCATTAACGCTAACCTACCCATAGTATGTACAAGAATATGAGGAGTCTGCATAGGTTTTCACAAAAATGTCATGTAATCGAAATATGATAGCGCGAGTTTACTTATCCGCATCAGATTGGAGATTATTATGATTCGTGTTGCGCTGGTGGCAATGTTGTCCTCTTCTTTACTTACTTTTCCTGCGCTGGCGAGTGAAGTTAATGTGTCCGGTTCTACATCGGTGGCACGTGTTATGGATGTATTGGCTGAAAACTTTAATACGGCCCACCCTGAAACCTACATTGCAGTACAAGGTATCGGTTCAACTGCAGGTATTACCCTTTTAAAGAAAGGCGTAGCAGATATTGGTATGAGCTCACGATACCTGACAGAAAGTGAGCAGGATGAAACGTTAACGGTCACCCCTTTGGCATTTGATGGCTTGGCTGTTGTCGTCAATAAATCTAATCCGGTCCAAAATGTCAGTCGTGAGCAGCTATTCGATATCTATAAAGGTAAAATTACCAACTGGAAAGAGTTGGGGGGAGCCGATCAAAAAATTGCTGTAGTGACACGTGAAGCGTCATCCGGCTCACGTTATAGCTTTGAAAGCCTGCTGGGGCTTACGAAAATTGTAAATGGACGTCAGGTTTCAGATATCAATCCAGATAACTTAGTGGTTAATAGTAACAGCATGGTGAAAACCATCGTCAACCATAACAAACAAGCGATTGGATTTATTTCTACAGGATCTGTTGATAGCTCAATTAAAGCAATCACATTTGAGGGAGTGGATGCAAATAGCAAAACCATTGCTGAACGTAAATATGAACTGTCTCGCCCATTCCTTGTACTTTATAAGAAAGCGGAACTTGATAAAGATGCCCAGTCATTCATTCAATACCTGCAAGGTAAAGAGGCTCAAACTTTAATCCGCGAATACGGTTATACGCCAATCAGTCAGTAGCAGAAACAAAAAAGGAGAGCTCAAGTAGCTCTCCTTGATAATAAATGTACTACTAGAAATGCAATTGAATAACCGAAACCACAATGGCACCAGGTCGACGAACACCTTCAATTTCAACTTTAATTTCACGCTCGATCTCCAATCCTTTCTTAATCGGAGTCACCTTAGAAAGCTTACTTACCGCTCGAACTCGGCTGTTAGCTTTGACTGGATATGGAAAGCGGACTTGGTTAAGACCAATGTTGACAACCATTTTGGCTGTAGGGAACAACGAATGATCGGGATCCACGCTGTCAGTCAACTTAGGTAGTAGAGCTAGTGTTAGAAAGCCATGTGCTATGGTTGTTTTAAATGGTGATTCACTTTCAGCACGCTCTGGATCGGTATGGATCCATTGCATGTCTTCTGTAACCTGCCCAAACTGATTGATGCGCTCCTGAGAAATATCCAACCAATCACCAGTGTGAATAACTTCGCCTAATTTTTCCTGAAGCTCGTCAAACAGTTTTTGCGCTTCTGGCTTGAGTTCAATAGACTTTGGCTTTGTTACCGTAGGCTCAACATGTGGTTGAACTTCATCGTTTACAGCAGGGCGTTGCAGATCTCTGAGGCGAGTAAACAAGTGGCGGTTATTGGCTTTGTGCAAAAGCTCATCCCAATATTCACGTACTGCAGGTGACATCCACTGCATGAATTCAGAATGCTGTTTATCACCACGATGTTTAAATAGGTCTGCGACTTTCATAACAACCTCAGAAATCTCTCATTGATATAGGTCAACCCACTAATTTTGAAACACTTCACAATTATGCGCAATGATTTTCGGGCGTACATATGTTATCTCAAAGTGCTATTTCTTTTAAAAATCAGTATCTTTCTAATAAAACATTATTTTATTAGAAAATGCACTTTAGAGTATTTACACTTCAAAATGCGTTGGTTTTTGGCGTTTTCAGCGATAAAAACACAAAATTAGGTGGTTGATTTATCGTCATTTAACTCAGTGACTACAAATTAATTCTTTACAAAATTCATGCCAAAATCTAAACTGCTTGCGCATTGGAGAGATGGCTGAGTGGTTGAAAGCATCGGTCTTGAAAACCGGCATACGTTAATAGCGTATCTAGGGTTCAAATCCCTATCTCTCCGCCACTTTTAAAGATTAAACCGCTGTTTTTACAGCGGTTTTTTCGTTTTTATAACTCAAAAGTCGACAAATACAAGAGGATGATACAGATGTATTTGTTTCGACAACCCAATAGCGTGTACTACACACGTGTTGCAATCCCAACTTCCCTTCAAAAAAACGGTTTTCCTAAGGAAATTCGCTTATCCCTAGTCACGCGTGATCGTCGTACGGCTTACAAACGCAATCTTGACCAAACAAAAGTAATATTCGAGCTTTTCGAATTAGCACAGACAAAGTCTTTACCCTTTCCTGATTTTAAGCAAAAGCTTAATGCCGAGATTAACAAGCTTAGAGTCTCTTTTAATAAACAAACAGTTGATGGTGACTCAACATGTCGCCTGCTCTCGGAAACGTATGAGCCTAAGCCAAAGAAACAGATACCAGCCATCAATAGTGATTCTCTTGATCGTTTTATTGAATCTAAGCGCCTAGAAAAAGTCACTAACCTCACTCTTAAGCAGTTAAAGCAGCGTAATGGAGACTTCTTAAAGTTTGTAGAACAATTGGAAGGATCGAGTATCACCAGCAGCGTTGCAATGGCTTACAGAGACGAGCTCTTAGGTCGAGGATTAAGCCATAAGACATTACGTGACTACTTCGCCGCAATTAAGCAATTTATGAACTGGTGTGTGGTGCAGGAGCTGATAAACACCAATCCATTTGCTCACGTAAAGCTACCTTCCAAAAACATCTCGTCTCATTCCCAGCGTCTACGCTGGGGCGAAAAGGAACTAGCACGCCTATTTTCTAGTCGTGCTTTTAAAGAACAGGATTTATCCTTCCAATGGGCATCAAAGGTTATGGTATTGCATGGCTGTCGTCCGTCGGAAGCTTGTCAACTTCGAGTAGCTGATATCCATATAGATGGCCCCATACCAATAATATCTTTTAGTGATAGCGGAGAGCAGCAACATCTAAAAAATGCCTCATCCAAACGACAGGTTCCCATCCATCAAAGGTTATTGGAGTCTAGTTTTCTCGATTATGTAAAAGAGCGGAAACAACACAAGAAAATCCAACTGTTTGATTTTATCCCTCGTGGCAAGGACATCGATTGGTCAAAAGATTTCAGAGACAGCATGGGTGACGTTCTGACCGCATGTGGCTTTAAGGCGGGTAATCGCCCTACTGCGTACTCTTTTCGACACACATTCGTCGATGAACTAAAGCAAGCCAATGTTGAGGAACATGTAGTAGCTCAAATCGTAGGGCATAAAAATACCAGCATGACTTACGGACATTACGGTAAGCAACTTCCAGCAGAGAATCTGGCGCAAGCTGTTAATACATTTACGCTTAATCCGTTCTAAATCTCTTGCATTGAAAATTTAGAACCGATTACAATGAGTGCGGATGACATACACTGGTCGCTGGCGATACCTACCTCTGTCCGTACTCAAATCACTGCTAATATAACTTAAAGTCTTTGTGCTGAAACCCAGTGCACTAGTGAGCTTTTGTAAACGCCAGCCGCAGCTTGCTATTGCATGTTGGAGAGACAGCTATGCGTTTACGCAACAAATCGACTTACACTAAGTTAACCAACGCTTTCAATGAACATCTAAGACGCAATCTAGAGCTAAGTATTTCTTTTCGTCAGAGGGATAATATGCTTGCGTACATTTTGTTTAACCTCAGCCCTAATGAAGTCCACCAAAGGTTAAGTCGAAATAAAGATGTATTGGTGGATTGGAAGCAAGAAAGTGACTCCGTTTTAGAGGCTCGCTTTCAAAATACCATCTGGCCTCGCGTTATGAAAACATTCCAAGGCTACCAGCTTTCCGAATCGCAACTTATTGAGTTGATGGCAAGCACTATCAAACCTGCTTTACTCGACTTAGAGCCGTCCATGGTCTCAATGAGCTTTCAAAACGCCCTTGGGATTGAGTTTGTTTTGGTCACAGATGAAAAGGAAACGAAGGCATCAACAGGACATCACCTATTAAAGTGGCACTTACCATCACGAGACAATGTAATCGTGCCGAATAGTTGGACAGGACTCGATAATATGCGCCTTTACACTCCCAGCAGTGTTAAAGAACGTTATTCTGCTTTTGATAAACAGACCTTTGAGATCATGTCACTTTCATGTAACGAGGTTCTAATTGATGCTTATCGGCATGCACCTAAACTGAATAGTCAGTACTCTTCCCTTTATAACGAACTTCATCAATTGCGTGACTGTCATCTTTTGCTCTTGTTTGTACATGAGCATTATCGACTTGCAGAGATAATGACGCAGAGTATTGTTGATCACTATGAAAACGAGTGCCGTTTTGAAAAAAAAGGAGAATCAGGTATTGGTGAAGATATTAGTTGGTTTTCTGAGCTTCAAGCGATTAATTTCTCGCTCTACAGCTTGTGGAATATCGTTGAAGAAGAGTATGAGGAGTTTGCTTATAAGAACCACATACCAACCAGGAACGATTACGTTGATGAGCTATATCTGTTGATAATGCAGTACCTGTTTGAAACGGGTTTGGTAAATCAACAAAATAAAGAGCTGTGTGATGACGTTACGCTGAGCTATGCAGTGAATGATGCTGTGAAGAACTCAATATCCAGTTTGCATCACCAGTTAACAAGAGGAGTTCGTTTGCTGACTCATGGTAATCCTAGCAATTTTCTACTTAGTTTAATCCCAGAAGTAAATTAAATAGCCATTGTTKCAGCGACAAGTTTACAAAACCTATGTCGCTGCTCCCTTATCATCGGTGCAATTAGCCTTTCGGGAACATCAGTCCGCTCAATGGCATTTAGTACTGCCGACGGTTAATCAATTCGACTCAATTAGGTTCAATGAGAGGAAGGCAGTCAGTTTTCCTCTTTTTTTTAAAAAAAATTCAAATTCTCAACTGATTGATTAAGAACGAAAGTGCTCTGATTTTATAATAAGCAACTAATAATATTAGTATTTTTAGTATAGATTTTCTAATTTCGCCTAGATATGATGCTCTCAAATAGAAGAGCAGCAGAAGCTGTCAAGTTGAGAAAAATGGAAAATGGGAACACAAAAACACTAGAACAATACATTAAAAGCTACATGAAAAGCTTCCAGTTTTTGGCTGCTGAATCGACATTCAAATCTGACAACTGTAAAGCAAACCGATTGATAGATTCTTATGGTCAGATACCCATTCAGGATTTCTGCCATAGCGACATTCTCGACATTATAGATGACCTGCATGAATGCTACGCCAACAAAACTATCAATGCATTCCTGACTATATTAAGAGCAACATTTGCCATTGCAAAGCGTGATGGTGCTATTGATACCGATCCTATGGCTGGGATCAAGACTCTGAAGAACGGTAAGAGTAAACCTTATCCTTTTACTAAAGCTGAATTGAAAAAACTGCACAACACAGCATCGTTGTGCAAAAGCGGTAAAAATGCCGCTGAGCTTAACGTGTTAACAGGTTTACGTATCAGTGAAATTCTTGCGATTGGCTGGGAAGATATCGATTTCGAGAAGCGTAAGCTATATGTACGACGAGCCAGAGTTCTGACCAACTACAAAACACCGAAAAATCCAGAATCTGTCCGCACTGTTGAGCTCAATACATTAGCCATAAGCATTCTGAAACAACAATTAAAGTTTACAGGTAAAAAGCCAGCGCTGAATGTTTCTGTTGTGCAGGAAGATAATAAAACACGTACTCAAGAGCACGTTCGATTTGTTTTCTACAACAGCAAAAATGACGCACCGTTTCTTAACGCCGCGCAATATAACAAAGCATTTTTTAAAGGGTTTCTTGAAGACGCAGGTGTAGACCATCGAGGTGCTGGTCAACTAAGGCACACATTCGCTAGTCAAAACCTAACCGCAGGGATTTCGAAAGACTGGATTGCAATGCAAATGGGTCATACTGACACTGCGATGATCGATAAGCACTATGGCGAATGGATCACTGACGATTCCCCCGATTATGCGAATGCATCTGCGAAACACCTCGCAGGAACGTTTGGACAGTCGTTACCTGCTGATGAAACAGAGGTATCTGGAGAGGTCATAATTCAGAACGATGAAATGGCGTTGGTCAAAATCCTTCAAACTAAACCTGAGCTTCTCGCTGCGGTCAAAATGCTTGTTGGGAGCCAGTCATGATAGCTTCCTCAACGATTGGCATTTGTGGTGTCAGCCTTGGCAGTTTCACTACCAAGAATGGCACCATTGGTGCCAAAGTCATTCACTTAAAAAGTGAGATGACTAAGCAACCCGCTGCGCTCCCGTCACACTTTTTGTTCCAAAAAGATGAACGTGAGCTGCGGGCAAGAGATAGCTCTCTTGACTCTCTACCATACTCACCCCTACGGGGGTGACTATGAAGGAAATTCGATTCTTTCATCGACGCTTTAACTTCACATCAAAACCAGTTGATCGAGTTAAATGCGAACACTCGCTTGCTCATTCATTGCGTATCGCTCCACCAACAGCCGCTAATAAAGCTAAGAAGTTGGAGTGGAATGAGGAGCTTGCAGATTCCAACTTAATCTGGCTTGGTTCAAATATTCTGTCTTTGAACTCAGTGTCTGAAGAGGAGCGTCTGGAGCTGTTATATCAATTCGCACCAGAGCCTAAAATTCGTAATCAGTCCAAGCTGCAAACTCAGCAGCGGCAATATCGCCTCAAAATTAAGAAAGCTATAGAGAGTGAAACGAACAAAGGTAACGTCGATGCTGCTAAGTTTTTGCAAGATGTCTTAAATACAAAAGGTCATGTTTCGTACTCTCGCATAGAGCAGTTTAAAAAGCTTCCAATGCAAAGGAAAGGTCAACGCATCAAAATGCTCGAAACGTATTTGAACGCATACAACCAATTACAACAGCGACCTGCCGCTAATCATGTCTTTCTGCAAGAAGGCATCTTTAAAGTTCCGCATCGGTGGGATGTTGGCACTGATGTTATCAGCGTTGAGGAATACATACTCTTTACGCAAAAATTTTTGGACGACCATTTCCCTGACTATCATGTTCGCGCAATCATTGCGCATGACGATGAGCGTAGCATCGAAGTAACTACTGGAGCACATACTCACTATTTTATATCGGGGCAAAATAACCAGACAGGTAAATATGACTTAAGGAAGACTCAGATTAGAGTAGTTAATGAGTACATCAGTTCTAGTTTTCCCGATGAGGAGTTGCTACCTGCTGATGGGAAACTAAGCAGAAAATTAACCAAAAAATTCGGCCACTACTTTCAATGCATGGTATTGGATTACGCGAACGAGCACTTGTTTAAAAGTAAAGAGCTAAGAGCAGACTTTGCACCTGAAACGGAGCAGAAGTCAGAGCTTCGCAAGAAAATGGACAGAGAGGCAAGCTCACCCAAGTCTGAACGTAGCCATAATTATTACACTCATCAATTAGAGCTTGCTCAAGCAAAGATTCAATCGGCAGAGCAACAGTATGACAAGTTGCTAGAAAATACCCAGTCACTAGAAGGGCAGTTTGAAAAATTACTTGATGAAGTCACTGAAGTACAAATTAATCTCAGCGAGCTGCAAGTTGAAAAAGATACTGTAATGACAGAAGTATCAGAGCTCCAGGCACAAAAGTCGCGTCTATCTCAGCTAACGAAAGAATTATCAGAAGCTATTGTGCCAAAGTTGGTCAGTGTGTTTAAGAAAGTGCTGCTTGCTCTCAATGCTCGTGACCAAAAGATGGCAACGAAACAGATTGAGTATCTTGATTCCGCTTTCAGTGCTGCGTTAGAGCTTCCTCCTTCGGTAACGCAAGGGATTACCAGGGAAATTAAGGCTATTAAAAAGACCAATACTGCAATTGAAGCCGAAGCTTCAATAGATAAGTAAGTTAGTTAACGTGACTAACTTACTTCACTAACTAACAAACCTAAAAATGATAACTAAAAACAGGTGAAAAATGGCTAGACCGAAATCATATACCGATGACGATGTCATCAAAATTGCTACTCAGCTGATCAGCAAAGGAAAAAAGCCTTCGGGCTGGAGCATAAAAGAAGTATTAGGCCGAGGAAAAATTTCCGCAATTCAATCGGACTTAGATCGCCTTATAAAAAGTGGACATATCTCGGTTGAAGCGCTTAATGCGCAAGACTATAAAGAGTGTGAAGCTACCCGTGCTTTTCTGTCCTATGATCTTCCAGTGGAGTTGCAGGAACTTTTAGCTAAGCGGGAGGAAGAGCTTTGTAAAGTAATGCGTGATATGACGAATGCTTTGAATAACAAGGCGCACGAGCATTATGAAACCATGATGGCTATTCGTATCAGAGATCTCGACGCAAAGTACAACCTAACGTATCGAGCCAAGGAGCAAGCTGAAGCTGACTATGCTGATATTGAAGAACGCCTTAAGAAGCAAGTTGAGGAAAAGGAACGGCTTGAGGACACAATTGAAGAATTAGAACTTGAATTGGCTGAATCACGGCAAAGCCACTCGGAGTTGCTTCAACACAATCTTAAACTTACAAGCAATTTAAACTCCATTACGGAGAAGTACGAAATACTTCAAGGGACTTACCAAGCTCTTAACGAACAGTTCGCTGAGACTTAGGCAACCAGGGATACGCATTACATAGGCCAGAAAGCAGCTCGAAAAATCGATGAAAAGACATACCGAGACTAGGGCTGCTTTGCGCTTTCGAAAACTCCTTGGAGTTAATACGAGAAGATTGTTACCTATCCACCTAAAATGACTTAAAACCGTTGAAAAGTACTTGTGAAGTCAGATCGTTGTTCGTGAAATGTGGTTCGCAATTGACGAACTGAGAGGTTTTTGTCACATAGTCATTTTAAGCCTTCCAGTGGGGATGTGACCTAGCTTGCATAGGTCGTGCATTAAAGCTTCAGACTAGTGCTAATCTCATCAAAGGAGAGTGTTAGAAAGAGTAAACATAGCGTATCATACAGGGTTATTTTGTACCATTGATACTAAGGTGTAATGTTGTCCTCAACACAACCAATAATCTTCTCATTTTTTTCGGGTAGTGGCTTTTTAGACCTCGGCTTCGAAATGTCAGGCTTCGATGTACGTTTTGTAAATGAGTATCAAGAATCATTTTTAGATGCATACATATACTCTCGCGAACAAATGGGGTTACCCAATCCATTGTATGGACACCACCTAGGAAGTATTGAAGACTTTCTAAGTGGTGAAAAAAGTGAAGAATTAAATCAACTAGTGAGTGAGTCCAAGAAGGATTCACTTGTGGGATTTATTGGAGGGCCACCATGCCCAGATTTTTCCGCAGCAGGAAAGCATAAAGGTGCAGATGGAGATAACGGTAGATTAACCAAAGTTTATATTGAAGCTATCGTTGGAAATCAACCAGACTTTTTTTTGTTTGAGAATGTTAAGGGGCTCTGGCGTACGTTAAAACATCGAGAGTTCTATGATGAAATGAAGAGTCTATTGGAAGAGGCTGGGTACATTTTAACTGATAGGCTTACCAACTGTATAGAGTATGGTGTTCCTCAGGATAGAGACCGAATTTTGATGTTTGGGATACACTCGAAACATGTTGGCGACCTGTCAAGAGAAGAACTACAGCAAAACTTTAACTGGGAAAAGGAGCATCTTTTTAATCGAGAACTGGTTCTAGATAAATCTTTATGGCCTACAACCAGCAAGTTCAAAGAAGCAGTTTCGTCCCGTAAAAAGTTGCCTAGTAACCTTGAAGGCTTAGAAACATTAACTGTTCAGCATTGGTTCGAAAAAAACGAAGTTTATAACCACCCTAACTCTAAACATCACTTTAAGCCATACTCTGCACGCTTTCACACTGTAGAGGAAGGTGACGATAGTAAAAAATCGTTCAAACGTTTGCATCGCTTTAGATATTCACCAACAGCAGCATATGGTAACAACGAAGTTCATTTGCATCCATATAAGCCTCGGAGGCTTAGCGCCGCTGAAGCATTGGCGATACAGTCCTTGCCAAAAGAGTTTAGCCTACCACCTAGAATGACCCTGTCTGACATGTTCAAGACTATAGGAAATGGTGTGCCATACTTAGCATCTTTGGGACTTGCTCGAACGATTAAGCAGTACTTAAAGTCACTATAGATTGCGTATTTAGGTACTTCAGCCATCTATAATGGCAGATCAGAAGGTAGTGCAACACCGTAAGTGTTGATAAACTATGAAGAATTAATATGAAGAACTAGGTTAACTATGCAATTCAACCAAGTATTAGAAGATATCCAAGCATTGGTGAATAAACCACTTCAAGCTATAAACCCCAAAACGGCACCTATTTACATTACAAAAGTTGACTTCTCTCTAAAAAGTTACTTTGTATCTCAGTCACCAAACGAAACAGGTGATAGCCGTCCGTTTACAGAGTTGGAAGCTATATGGAATGAACTTACATACAAGGGGTTTTGCAATGTTGACCAAGCTCTTTACGGAAGTGGCAGTAGCCGTAATCAACCTGAGACTGTATTTGCACATTTGCCTTACATACAACACTTTCGTTTTAAAGGGAAAAAGCACATTTTTCTTCGGGCTAAACCTATTCATAGCCCTGGTACTTTGTCAGAGCTAACTGGTGATGAACTCAGCCTTGTTTTATCCAAAATAGACAATTATTTCTCTCTTAACAATCAAGCTGTATATGCTAGGCAGTCTGATATATTGAATAGGCTAAAGTCTACTCAGAGGCGCTTGGATAGCGGAATTTCTGTGGCTTCGATTAGCAAAGAACTTGAGTTAGCTGTTCAAAAGCTAGCTGCCCTTGAAGAGGACGTTCGTGATTCTATTGTAACTCTTCAAAATGAGCTGCATGAGATTAACCACGGCGGGCTGATTCATAGAGCTAGTGATGTTAAGTCTGTAGAGGAATACATAGAAGATGAGGATTTTACGGGAATAGAAAATGAGTCAGAGGACTCTACCGAGTTTAACGACATAACAACAACTCAAACGTCTAACTCCCATGAGGATCGATCACGTGATGAATTAAGAATACGTCATATAACCCCTGTTCTTACCTTAATTCACGATCGCCTTAGCTTCGATGAAATTGAGCTCCAACCCGACTTCCAACGTCAAGACCGTATTTGGTCGATGGAGAAGCGTTCAAAATTGCTTGAGTCTATACTCATGGGCTTACCCCTTCCTGCCTTTTACTTCGCAGAAAAGAGTGATGGTGATTGGATTGTAGTAGATGGACTTCAACGTATCACAACAATTTTTGACTTCATGAAAGACAAGTTTCCGTTGGATAAGTTGACAAGTTTAGACGACAGCTATAACGGAAAATTTTTTAGTGATCTGACTCGACTCGATAAGCGAAAAATCAGAGAGTATCAAATCACCGCTCATGTCATAGATTCCGAATCTGACAAAGAGAACTTAATAGTTGAGTTATTTCACCGTATTAACACATACGGGGTAAAATTGAGTAACCAAGAGATTCGGTCGGCAATGTTTCAGGGATCGAGTGTAACTTTCTTACGCTATCTATCTTCAAGCCCAGAATTTATAGAAGCAACCAACGGTAAAGTTAGTCCTCAACGACAAAAAGATATGGAGTTATGCTTGTCAGCTCTTTCTTATTTGGCACTGGGTTATGAAGACTTCAACTTTAACACATACAACGAGTTTCTCTCGTTAGCTATGAAGAGAATTAATAAGCATAAACTCTACCTAGATAATCTTGACTCAATCGATCAAGGTCAAGCTCACATACTGGAACAGAGTAACCAAATATTTTTTGAGCTTGAAAACAGGTTTAAGCAAGGGCTTCGCATTGCACATCAAGTTTTCAATGGCGTCGCATTCAAGAAATCATTGGATGTGGGCAAAAGCGCACCTATTAGCAAGCCGCTTTTTGAAGTCATTGTTACCATTTTTGGAAGCTTAACTACCCCGCAGATAGACTTGTTATTGTCAAATATCGACGAGTTTACTGGTGAGTTGTATAAGGCAATCGAGTCAAATTCACGCGAGTTTGCTGAGTGGGAGTCTGAAAGGTATCAAAAAGAGAATAGAGGCTTAATGTATTCTATTTCTGCATCCACGGGCAAAAGACCAACGATATTGTACAGGTTTTCTGCGTTCAGAAACATTCTAATGAAATCTACAGGAATCGACGTACGGCTTACTCCAGTTTTGGGAAATACAAATGATAAATAAGCTAAAACTACACAACTTTAAGTCATATAAAAGCGAAGAATTTGATTTTTCTAACCTTACTGTTTTTTGTGGTAATAACTCTGTTGGAAAAAGTACAGCGATTCAAGCGCTATCAGTACCTATTCAATCGTATTTTGACTCACAAATCGCACTGAATGGTGAGCTTGTCGAACTAGGCTCTCTAAACGATATTCATCACCAGTCTGCGGAAGATGAAAGTTTAAAAATTGAGCTAGAAATCAATTCTGAGCTTGTCTCTTGGGGCTATAACTATATAGATGAACAAGAACAACTATCCACTAAACACTTGAGTTCTATTACTCCACCATCATCAAATGCAAACACAGCATTGCGAGAGATAATAGAAAACCTCCAATATCTTCAAGCCGAGCGCTACGGGCCTAGGGCTAACTATGTACTTGCTAAGTCTAACGGCTTTCATCGCGATTGGTTAGGCTCAAGGGGAGAGTTTACCTCAGAGTTCCTGTCTCGTTCTTCAAGAGATATGCGCTTGTTCGTGGGTGGAGCAGAGAATTCAGCGGATGTTATCGGAGATCCTAGATTACATCCTAAAGAGGAACAAGTTGCATTAGGTAAGCAAATTGATGCTTGGTTAAAGGAGATTAGTCCTGGAATTTCAGTAACCTCCCAATTGTTCGAGCAAGCTTCCACATCGGTCAATATATTTGAACAGAATGGTAATAAAGCGCTAAAACCGCATAACGTGGGGTTTGGTGTAAGTTATGCTCTATCTATTGTAACCGCCCTTTTGTATACAAGTTCAGGTGGTCTGATCATTGTTGAAAATCCTGAAGCGCATCTGCATCCTAGAGGGCAAAGTTACCTCGGACGCTTGATTGCTCTAACTGCACAAGCTGGTGTTCAAGTCATTGTAGAAACACACAGTGATCACTTAATTAACGGAATTAGATTAATGCCTAGGTTAGGAAAAGTTAGCAATGATAAAATCAAGATTTATCAAGTTGTTGCTGACTTTTCCGCAAGATGTAGTAAAGCTATTGCCATAACTGTAAACGAACAGGGTGAGTTATCTGAATGGCCTGAACAATTTTTCGACCAACAACTTATAGATATGGATATTTTGATGAGCGGTAAGGAAGAATGAAGACTCTGATAGGTATTTCTAACTTTAGCTTTGAATCTCAGAGGTTTATTAGCTTTGGAGAGATTAAAGATGAGTTTGCAAAACTCAAATCTTTACAAGGTAAGTTTAGTCAAGATGGCGTTTCATTATCTATAGCGACGGATATTCTAAAAGATCAATATTTTGGTCACTCTATAGAAACACAATTTAATAACTTTACTTACGGTAAAGATAAACAGGCAATTACTGCCTTTCGAATGACGCTTGAACGGGGCTATTTTAGTGGCTTTGAAAAGCGTTACACTAGTGATGAGTTGAAAAAACTAGCAAAATCTCCAGATGAGAATCGTAGGCTATGCTGTACTCTATATGCGCCTAAAACACTCATCGCTGGGCTTTCAAGTATCAAGTCTATTGGTTGTTTCGATTCCTATTATGAACAAATTTTAGGCTCCTACCCAATTGATGAAGATAGTTACTATCAAAGAGCGACAAGTCATTTTAAGAATATAATCTATCATGTTGATTGCAAGGATACTCTTAAGCGGGTTCCTGATGGATTTTGCAACTATTCTGTAGCTATAACTAAGTGTTTAAAAGCGCTGGATAGTTTAAGTCCAGTGTCTGGCGTCAATATCCAAAATCACCTTTCAGATATTGCTACTAAAGCACACTATGCGTGTACTCCTGAAGGTAAATCACATGATCATTTCAAATTTGACTTTCAACATGGCGGTGTGCGTTACCCGAAACTAGGCTGCCAGTACCACCTTAAGCCTTCTGATAGGAATACTAAGGGGGATGGAAGCCACAATCATAAACGTATTTATTTTGGGTTTATTCCTCTAGCGAATAACAAACTACGAATTGCAGTCGCAGCGATCGGCCCTCATATAACAACGCACGACTCAAGTGATCGCTATGCACCAGAAAAGACCAAAAGAAAAAAAGTTAGGAGACGAGGCAACTCCTGAACAATTAAACTAAATAGGTTGAGATAATATTCCGTATTAGTTTATGATGTATTGGACAACTAGCAAATTCGACTTTTGAATGATACGCATAAGTCACTGTAAAGTAAGCATTTTAGTCTGGCGGATATAGCTTTCAAATCCCTATCTCTCCGCCACATTCAAAGATTAAGCCGCTGTTTTTACAGCGGCTTTTTCGTTTTTCATTTTGATAAAACGCGCGGTTTACCAAAGGTTGCTTTATACCTCTCTCTGTACTGTTTTGCCGAGCGGCAACTTTTTCATCAAAACTGGCCACCTTACCTGCAAATGCTTTTGATAAGCTCTTAGGAATGGATGTGGCTAGAGGTAAGTTCGCTTTCATTGGGTCGACGGCTCGATTTCGCACGAGTACTTCAAAATGAAGATGCGGTCCAGTGAGGCGACCAGTTGCGCCAGATAGAGCTATCTTCTGGCCGCGCTTAACCTGCTGCCCTTTCTTTACTAAAAAGCGACTTAGGTGTAGATATCGTGTTTTATAAACACTGTTGTGCTCTATTACTAGGTACTTACCAGCATATGGGTGGTTTCTTATCGCAATCACTTTACCATCTCCCGTTGAATAGATAGGCGTTCCGACAGGTGTGGCGAAATCTGTTCCATTATGAGGTGAAACTCTGCCTGTTACGGGGTGTTTCCTTTTGGGGTTAAAGGGGGAGGTAATTCTTCTGTAGGCTCGTGCTATTGGAAAACGATCAAATGCTTGCTCTAGGCTATTTCCCTCACGGTCATAGAAGCGCCCATCCTCCGCGAGAAAAGCAGCGACCTCTCTTCCTCTTAGCGACAACGCTATGCCTTCGATTTCCGCATTTCCAGTTTTATGTGTGTCCAAAAACTGTTCATTGACCAGAATGTTAAAACTATCGCCGGTACGTAAATCCCGGGCGAAGTTGACTTTATCTCTCAATATACGCGTGATATTTGCAATCTGTGTGGTTGTTAAACCGAGTTGATGCGCTGCGATAGAGAAGCTGCCGTTGATTTCACCGGAATAAAGCGTTGAGCGCCATTGGCTGGGTTGTTCATCGAAGCGATAGGTGAACTGGCCACTGCTGCCTTGTTCATAAATGGCTTGTTCTACTAGACTCTCGTGATAAATCAGAGAGAGCAATTTCCGTTTATCCCTATCAATCACGAATTCTAAGTGGTCACCTGGTTTTATCGTATCTAGCTTAAGTGAAGTTAAATCCGCTTCCAGTACCTCCTGTAATGTCTGATAAGGCAATCCCCATTCAGAGAAGATAGAGCTTAAGGTATCCCCAACTTTTACGATGTAATGTACTTTCATTGGCTGGATATCTGGAGTGATTGCACCTGGAAGTGACTGATACATGACTTTCGTTATTTGTTGAGAGGTGGAGGGCACTGTTTCGGTGTGTTCAATTTGGATGAGTGCGGCGGTGGTAAAGCAGGTGATAGCAATCAGGATCAGGGCTAGACGATTAACTGGCATGGCAAATTCAGCTGTAATTCAAATGGATATGTTATAACATAACATTTTTATGTTTTGTAGTGTTCATCTTAAGGAGGAGGCAGGCTTAGACTGGCTTAAATTGCCTACGAAACGCAGAAGGCGTTGTGCTTTTCATTGCCTTAAATTGGCGGTTAAAGTTTGAAAGGTTTTGAAAACCTGTTAGTTCGGCAACCAGTGAAACTGGTTTGGTCGAGCTTGCCAATAACTCGCATGCTTTGCCGATGCGATATTGCTTTAAGTGTTCTGAAAAGCTGACGCCATAGTGTTTTTCGTACATACGGTAAATAGAACTTTCGCTCATGTGAAGAAGCTGACACAAGTCAGACACTTTGATGGGCTGATGGTAATGGGTCTCGATGTACTTACGAGCTTCTTCTATTCTCAGGTAAGACTCTTTGTCATCTTTAAATTGGTGTAAATAATAAGGAGACGCCGACAACCTACGCTTGTTGTCATCTTCAAGTAACAGCATGATTATATCTATTACCTTTAATACTTGGCGCTGTGGAGGTAAATCATCAAAGTGATCCACAAGCACACTGACTTTCTCAGCCACTTCCTTACTGAATTCGATCCCGTAGGCTGAGTCGTTTAACAATCGCTTTAACTCACGAGCTTCTGGGATCAGCTCTTGTATCTTTTCAAGCCACTGATGCTTAAGCCATATTACTATGGTGTGGTGTGCGCTTTCCTCTACTCCTGATAAACGCCCAGCGAGCATGTGGGGTAGCCCGGGGCCATACAAAAACATTGATTGATGGTTGATTTTACCAATGCTGTCACCTGCGAAATAACTGCCCTCGAATACCCGTTGTGGATCAAGGTATAACACCAGTTCGTACTCTGCATGATAGTGCCAAGCACAGGCGTATTCGAGCTTGGGCACTGGGCTACGAAAGTGTTTTACCAGCCAATTGAAATTGGATGTATGACGAATATTTTCGATAAATGGCTTCAAGGGAAAAGTCCTTACTAAAGTAATCCTAAACTCAGGAAACTAGCTAAAAGCTGTCAGTGAAAATGTCATTATTGATGGAAAAGTATCAGAGTTAGGTCGAATACCATTAATTTAGCCGCCATTGATTGATTAGACTAGAGCGGATCTCACAGATGAGCACAATTCGTCCATTAGGTATAAAGAGTAGATAAATGTATAAAGATCAAACTGCGATATTATTTATTATTACTGCCTTTGTTTCAGGCTTATGCGGTGCCTTTTTTTATCCACTTTCAAGTCTGTTTATTGTTGAAGCATTAGGCGCCTCACCTATGATGTTATCAGCTTACATGGTGACAGCCGTGACAAGTTCAGTGATTGTGTCACAGATCATCGCTCGATATTCTGACCAAGGCTGGCAAAGGAAAAGAATTCTGGTGACCTCACTGAGCTGCTATTTCATTACGGTCGTCAGTTTTATTTTTATCAGAGAGTACTGGTTGGCCATCCTTGTTGTCACCTTGTTTGGTAGCGTGAGCGGTGCTGCATTTGGTCAACTATTTGCCCTTGGAAGAGAATATGGTGATAGTAAATTCGAAGATAGTACTAGCTTTCTTTCTATCATGAGAGCCGGGATTGCCATCGCATGGGTATTCGGGCCTCCTATTGCTTTTGTTCTTAAAGCTCAGTTTGGATTTAGTGCTTCATTTGCTGTGTCCGCGATCATAGTGAGCGTTGCGATTGTTGTCATTACACGCTACCTGCCTAGTGGTGTTACAAAGGCTTCTGGGAATGAAAGAAATAGCAGATTACTCGGCTCGTCAGTGAATGTTCTGACGGTGTTATACGCTTTTGTCGTGGTGTTCGCTTTTACAGCCAACAACCTATACATCGTTAGTATGCCTTTGTACTTATCTCAAGAGGTCAAGGTCGAAGCGAACTGGTTGGGCGTACTATTTGGAGTTGCTGCCTTATGTGAAATACCAGTCATGTTCTATGCCGGTAGGTTGGCCGCCAGATATAGCGCGGTACGTATCATGTGTGTAGGGCTTTTTAGTGGATGTGTGTTTTTTCTGACGATGTTGATGGCGGTGGATAAAACCACGTTGATCTTAGCTCAGATATTCAATGGTATCTTTATTGGTAGTTGCGCGACATTAGGTATGGTCGTCTTACAAGATATGATGCGCGATAGATTGGGAACGGCATCGACGCTTTTTTCCAATTTGCTCAATGTGAGCATGTTAGTGGCTAGCTTAGCGGTTGGACTGGTAGGTGAAATGTATAGTTATTACAGTGCGTTCTATGTCTGTTTATCGGCTGTGGCGTCTGCTTTATTACTGCTTGTGTTGTTTTCGTATAGTACTAAAAGAATGCAAGATCGTCGGCTCGTTGCGGAGAACACGTTGGGTGGGTAATGAGTAAGGAGCGCTGGTTGCGCTCCTTTTCGGCTATGCCGCTGGGTAAACCATAGGGAAATCCAGAGATGGATGTTTGTCTACCAAAGACTTATAGCTGTAGACGGATTCAATCATTTCAGATGTCAGTGCTTCCCAAGGTGTGGCGTCACACACCAGCCTTCCATCATGCAGTACAACAAGTCGATCGGAATATTGAGCAGCCAAATTGAGGTCATGCAAGACCACAACTACGGCGGTGTTTTGCTCGTCTGCAAGTTGGCGGGCAATCTTCAACGTATTGTGTTGATGTGCAAGATCGAGTGCGGATGTCGGCTCATCGAGCATCAAAATCTTATTATCACCTGAGTGAGACAATTGAACTAAGACGCGCGCGAGGTGTAGTCGCTGTTTTTCACCACCAGATAGAGAAGGGTAGAGGCGCTCGGTAAGGTGCGCAACATCCGTCCTCTCCATGTATTGTTTTGCTAACGTTTGAGTCTGTTTGTTGGGCAAGTTCAGTGGAATCGCACCAAGCTCAACAACTTCATGTGCCAAAAACGGGAAGTTCAAAGTGCTGTGTTGAGGCAGCATTCCAAGATGCTTGGCCAGTGTGCCTGCTTGCCACTCTTTTCGATGCTTACCAAAGTACTGAATGTTATTGTTGGACGGGATTTCACCACATAGCAATTTAAGTAATGTGCTCTTGCCTGCGCCATTAGGCCCAAGTAGGGCGGTCACTTCCCCTGACTTTATTTCGATGTCGATCTTGTCCAGAACCTTGCGATCGCCAAAGTCCATTGAGATGTTCTTTCCGGATAGTGCAACGTTACCCATTACAGAATCTTCCCTTTTTGTTTGAACAGCAAATAGATAAAGAATGGCGCGCCAATGATAGCAGTGACGATACCTACAGGGAGCTCAGCTGGAGCGAAAGCAACTCGAGAGAACATGTCAGCAATGGTGAGGAGCAGAGCGCCCATCAGTGCTGAAATCGGCAGCAGGCTACGATGATCAGGTCCAGACAGTATTCTCCCCAAATGAGGAATAATCAAACCAATGAAGCCTATCATGCCTGACACACTAACAGTCACACCAACACCAACTGCGGTTAGGAGGATGAGCTGGCGCTTAAGTTTTTGAACGGGAATCCCAAGATGGTTTGCTTCGGCTTCTCCGAGCAACAATGCGTTGAGAGGCATAGCCTTACGCATAAAAATAATCATTAGAAGGAGTAAGGTCATAGCACATAGGGTAATACTGGTCCAGTTGGCACCAGCTAGGGAGCCCATTTGCCATAATGATAAATCACGAAGCATTTGGTCATTGGCGATGAAACTCATAAAACCGATGCCTGCGACAGATAAAGCACTGAACGCGACACCTGCCAGTAGCATGATGGTGACTGACGTACCCATTTTACTAGTACCGAGTTTGTAGACCATCACGGTTGTCAATGCCCCGCCGAAAAAGGCGAATAAAGGCACGGCGGCGAAATTCATCAACTGTGGGTAGTCGATGCTGAATGTTGCAAACATCACCATCGCAAAAGCAGCACCCAAAGAGGCACCGGCAGAAACACCAATAATACCGGGTTCGGCCAGTGGGTTGCGAAACAAGCCTTGCATAACGGTGCCACACATCGCCAAGATGGCACCAACTAGCATAGATAAGACTGTGCGAGGAAAGCGGATCTCATGGATAACCATATTGATGTGAGGTGCCAGCTCATTTGAGCGGATAACGAGACTATAAAAGCTGTCCATAAAACTGATGTTCATTGGACCTACGGTCACTGATGCTAACGCGGTCAGCGCTAAAACGGAGCTAAACAGTATTAGAGCAGCAGATAAAGGGATACGACGTAACAACATGAGCGAAATTTATTCCATGGTAGTCAGCAGTAAGCTCAAACGTTCAGCTTCAGAGAGACTTTTTAGGCCCAAGCCACCGACAAGAGCGTGTCCATCCACTGTGATGATGTTTTTTGACTGACCCGCAGGCGTTGCGGCCAGCAGTGGCATTTTGGCTAAAATGGCATCGGCTCCTCCCATTTTTTCATAACTACGGCCGCTTACCAGAATGACATCAGGTTGCATCTCGAGCATAGCTTCGGTGGATAGTGGCTTGTATGAATCCAGCTTACTTGCTGCGGGATTGATGCCTCCCGCTAACTCAATGATGGCGTTAGGTGTTGTGTTAGCGCCAGCAACGTTGGCAGGGCGTCCTTCATGAATCAGCAGAAACAGGACTTTTTGGGCTTCTTTGGTTTTTGCTTTGTTTTTCTCAAGGCTCGAAATCTGTTGGTTTACTTCCGCTTTGAGCACTTCAGCATTTTTCTGGCTATCGGTTAGCGCTGCGATCTCATCAATACGTTCCAGCAAGCCTTCAGGAGTTGGTAGAGTATTGACGATATCGACCTCAACACCAGCAGTTTTGAGTTGACTTAGGCTCGTTTCTGGCCCCATTTCATCGGAACCAATCAATCGTGTTGGGTTAAGTGCCATCAAGCCTTCAGAGGATAAATTACGATGGTAACCGATCTTCGGGAGGGTTAAGTTTTGCGGCAGTTCGCTGGTGACATCGACGGCAACCAGCTGGTTTTGCTGCTCTAAGGCGAGGATAAGTTCGGTCACCGCGCTACCCGCACTGATGATACGTTCATTTGCTATCGCTGTTGCAGCAACCGTAGAAAGGGATAGGGCGGCAATTCCTTTGATCAATGTTTTCTTAAGCATAATAGACTCTATTGTTTTAATTCTTCCGTAAGCAGTTGTGTCGCCTGAATACCGTTTTCTTGTAAGAAGGCGAGTAGCTTGACGAGGTACTGCACGTCGGCAGTTTTTTCTGCACCAATCACTATCGGATGATGGTTTGATTTATGCTCCTCCAGAAGAGCAAGTTTGAAGTTTTCCCAATCAATATATTCTTTGCCATTGATTGCCCAGTAAGGCTCATTTGCAAGAAGGTTGACGGTAATAGACTTAGTATCCACTTCCGCGACTGCTTGCGAGTCAGTCGTTGGAAGATCGACTTCCAGCGAATCGAGCTTGACGGCGGCGGTGAGCATCAGGAACACCATGACAATAAAAATAATATCCAGTAGAGGAGTAAGATCAGGCGTTAGACCGAAGTGACTCTTCTCTTGTGATACTTTAATCATGATGACGCCTCGGCCACTGGTATTGGGGCTTTCGCCGATACTTGAGGCGAAACGTGTTGGAGACTGATACCTTCCAACCACAAGTTAACGTAGTTGAGTGTGTGTTCTAGTTTTGCCATGACTTTATCGGCCCATAGGCCAAGCAATTGAGCACCAGCAATGGCAGGGAGTGCGATCAGCAGACCAGCAGCGGTTGTGCGCATCGCTAAACCAAGGCCATCTGCAAGATCGTTGGGTGTAATACTGCCCGTTGATGCGGCAACACCTTTGAACATTTCAATAAGGCCAAGTACGGTCCCCAAGAGACCGATAAGAGGGCTGATCACACCGATGAGAGTCAGCAAGCGAAGGCCAGAATTGAGTTGATGACGCTTTTCCTGAAGCCACATACCCGCGGCATCTTCACGTAAAACTTTGGAAAATGAATGGTGAGCTAGCAGCATCGCCACGCCTTTATATAGCAGCGGCCGGCGCGGAGAGAGTTTCTCAGCCAGTGCTTCTAGTTGCTGTTTGTCTGAAGGGGAGATTTGGTCGAGCTCGTTACGGATAGCGCGCTTACCCACTCCCAGACTGATCATGACTTGAAATAAACGTTCGGTGATGATCATTACAGTTAATGCTGAACAAATGATCAATGGCCATGTCATCAGGCCAAGCTGTTCTTGTAATTGATGTAGTTGTTCCATTGTTAATCCAATTTAAAGCGAACGGGTAATCTGACGCGGTGGGCCATTTTTTGTCCGTTAACGATGTGCGGAGAAAATTTCCACTTTTTGATGGCTTTCAGAGCTGAATTATCCAAGATGGTTGCTCCGGAAGAAGAAATTAAGATTTGTTTAACCTGATCACCGTTTTCATCCAGCCAGACTTCATACATAGCTACGCCTTCAAGTTTTCTTTTCTGTGCGAGTCTTGGATAGACAGGTCGAGTCGGTTTCGATAAGAAGCTCGGTCTGTTTACCAGTACCGGTTCTTGGCTAATGCCTTGGTTTACTTCAGCAGGTTGAGGTTTCGTTTGTTCCACAACCTCTTTTTTCTTTTCTGGCTTCTCTGCAGTTTTTTTAGCAACAGGTTGTTCTTGTGGTTTCTTCTGCGTTGTTTTCTTAACGGGTTGGTCAGTCTTTTTCTCAACCACCTTTTTCTGTTGTTTAGGTGCCTCTTTTTTTACTACCGGTTTCTCTTTCACCGCTGGCTTTTTCACTGGTGGTTCGACTTTCGCCGGCTCAACTGGTTTAGGAGGCTCAGGTGCTTCTACGGGTTGTTCAGCGACAGGTTCCGGTTCAGCTGGTGGTTGTGGAGTGGGTACGGCTTTGAAATTGATAGAGACCGTGGAAGATTGCGCACCAGCAGGCATCGCATGAAGCTTTGGCTCATCAGCGACAAAGAGAATTGCGGTATGAAGAGCAAGGGAAACGCCTCCTGCTATCGCATATCTTTTTAGGTTCACTACCAGCCTCACGAATGAATCATTTTTTACAACATGGAATGAGATTATTACTTACAATCGAAATAAGATCAATTATCAATTGCATTATCATTTGTGCCATTTTATGATCGTTGGCAGTTTTGAAAGATTTAGCGCGAGCCCTTGTGGAATAAGCGTTAAGAGATGTTATGTGATGTTAGATATTGATAAATTTGATGAATCTGTTTTGGGAGAGGATACGCCTGATCCGTTGCGATTTGCGTTCCCCAAAAAGTATTCTGCTCATGCGGGCGGTATGGCATCTCCCATCATGCCTGAGCAAAAAGTGCCACTTCTCAACACCTTGTATGAACAACAAGGTCAACGTAACAAAAAGCGTTGCCTATACATTCATATTCCTTTCTGCCGGGTCCGATGTACTTTCTGCAATTTCTTCCAAAATGCTGCGAGCCGAAAACTGGTTGATGACTACTTCGAAGCACTGATTAATGAAATCAAGCAGAAGAGCGCTTTGCCTTGGACACAGACCGGTGTTTTTCATGCGGTTTATATTGGTGGTGGAACGCCTACCGATCTCTCGGCGGAGCAGGTTGAGCGTTTGGGTAAAGCCATACGTCATTACTTCCCGCTTGCTACAGATTGTGAGATCACCTTAGAAGGGCGAATCAATCGATTCAGCGACGAAATGTTTGAAAGGGCTCTGCAAGGTGGCTTTAACCGTTTCTCCTTTGGTATTCAGAGTTTTGATACCAAAGTCCGCCGTAGCGCAAAACGTCTGGACGATCGTGAAGTTGTACTGGAGCGTGTCGCGCAGCTCGCTGCCACCGAAGAGGCGCCAATCATTCTTGACCTTCTATACGGTCTTCCGTATCAGACGCTAGATGTATTTGAGCAGGACTTGAATGATTTCATGTCGACAGGCGCTCACGGGTTAGATCTCTATCAGCTTGTGGTCGGTGGAACCGCGCCGATGCTGAATTTGGTTGAAAAAGGCAAGATACCACCCCCAGCAACGACACCAGATAAAGCATCAATGTATGAACTTGGCGTCGCTTTTATGGACAAACATTATATGCGCCAGCTAAGTGTTAATCACTGGGCAAGAGACAATCGAGAGCGCAGCCAGTACAACAGCCTAGCAAAAACATACGCTGAAGTATTACCTATCGGTTGTGGCGCTGGTGGCAACATCGGTGGTTATGGAATGATGAATCACCGCACATTAGACACTTACATGAACGCGATGAAGTCTGGTGGTTCAGTCGTCGCGATGATGACCAAGCAACATGCGCTGGAGCCTTTGTTTGCTGCGATTAAGTCTGGTTTCGACAAAGGTGTCGTTAGCCGTCATCAACTACCTTTATTAGCAGGTGAAGATACGTTTGAGTTCTTTATGCCGCTGTTTGAAGTATGGCAGAACAAAGGCTTAGCCCGTATTGAAGGGGATTATCTAGTGTTGACTTTAGCTGGCAGCTTCTGGGCAGTCAGTCTGGCACAAGCCTGCATTCAAGTATTGCAAAAAGCACATTGTGAAGTAACCGCGTCACACAAAGTGGCACTCTAAGTGGAATTATTATGGAAGCACTAAAACAACAAGTCGCTCAACTGATAGAGCAAGAACCGACACTTCTACCTGCTGCAATTGCAGAGCGTTTAGAGGTGCCTGAATTCGAAGCAGTAGCAGCTCTACCAGAAGAGATGATTGCTTTGACTCCGGGAGAGCAGGCTCAGTCTGTCTTGGAAAACTTGGTCGGTTTTGGCCCAGTGACAACCATTGTTCATTCGTTCGGTTCAATCTTTGAAGTGAAGGCTCCATTTCCGAAAGGCAAAGTTGCTAGAGGCTACTACAACCTGATGGGTAAAGAAGGCGAGCTTCATGGTCACCTTAAGTTAGACAACGTGAAAAATATCGCGTTAGTTAGCAAACCGTTCATGGGACGTGAGAGTCACTACTTTGGCTTCTTCTGTGAACAAGGGAATAACATTTTTAAAATCTATCTAGGACGCAACGAAAAGCGTGAGCTGATCGCTGAACAGGTAGAAACATTCAAGCAGTGGCAGCAAGAGCTACGTAAATAAATAGGAGCTCCGGCATGACAGGTTATGCCGGAAGCCAGGATTATTAGAAATAAAAAGTATTGAAAAGTCAGGAGTTCAAAATGGATCCACAAGTAAAACAAGAGCGTCTTCAAGGTCGTCTTGGTCCGGAAATCAAAGAGTTTCGCCAAGAGCGTCGCACGCTTCAACTAGCCACCGTTGATGCTGATGGTCAACCGAATGTGAGCTATGCGCCATTTGTTCAAAACCAGGAAGGTTATTTCATCCTGATCTCGGAAATTGCGCGTCACGCTCGTAACCTTCAGGTTAACCCAAATGTTTCCATCATGATGATCGAAGACGAAGATACGTCAAAGCAGCTGTTTGCGCGTAAGCGTCTGACATTTGATGCAGTAGCAAGTGTCGTTGATCGTGAGTCAGAACAATGGCAACAAATTGTGGGTCAGATGAAAGAACGCTTCGGTGAAATCATTGATGGTCTTAGCCAACTGCAAGACTTTGTTCTATTCAACCTGAAAGCTGAGAAAGGTCTGTTTGTAAAAGGCTTTGGTCAGGCTTATCAGGTATCGGGTGATGATCTGGTTGATTTTGTCCACCTTGAAGAAGGTCATAAGCAGGTAGAAAACGCTTAAGCTGTCCAATTAAGTCGAAAACTGTCTGATAAGGGAGCTATACTGGCTCCCTTTGTTGTATCTGAAAGGGAAAAGCGTGAAACCTGTAAGCAAGGATCATGGGGAAATTTGTTATCCCTTTATTTATGAAGATAGTCCTGTGTGTGACTTTGAGATAGCAGCGGATGAGTTATGTACACGGATCGGTCTTGTTCTGACGATGGCTCTGGATGATTATAGTCGGGATGTGCTGCAACGAATCCAGCCTTATGTTTATCATTTGAATGGTTCGGTACGAGGGAAACTGGCAATCTTTGAGGAAAACCTGCAAGAGCTCTATAGCGATTATAATACGCTGCGTGAAAAGCTAGACGGAGGCTTTAAAGGCTTTGTACTGCCCGGAGGGCATCCTATTTCGGCTGAATTGCATCTGTGCCGCACGCAAGCAAAGAAAGTTGTACGTGCACTCGTGGCCGTTGAACATGCAGGTAAAAAATCACCGGATCCAATTTTGTTTCGATATGCTAATTTGTTAGCGAACGTCATGTATACACTGGCTTCTTATACTAACCAGATTCACAAGGTCGTTGAAACTGAGTTCGTCAGTAAAAGCTATCCAATGCCAAAATAGTATCAGTTAACGGCAATGAAAACGCCCGGCATTGAGCCGGGCGCTGTTTTAATCGATTGTCGATTACTCTTCGAAATCGACGCCTGCTTCTTTGTATAGGCGGCGACAAGCTTTACCGTCACTGTGGAACAAGTGACAGCGGTGCGCTGGAATACCTACCATCAGTTTGTCGCCGGCTTCGACCGCTAGCGTGTCTGGCTGGCGGTAGATCATATCCGCGTCAGCCGCGTCAATGTGCATGTATACCTGCGTTTCGTTACCCAACTTCTCTACGATGTTGATTTCACCTTCAATAGCAGCGTCACCTTGATCGGCAGGAAGCAAGTGCTCTGGGCGCACACCCAGCGACATACGCTCGCCACGGGTTACAGTACGGCCATCAACTGGAATCCAGAAAGTTGTGCCATTTGCTAGCTGTACCATGACACGGTCGTCTTCTACAGCTTCAATGAAGACACTCATAAAGTTCATCTTAGGTGAGCCGATGAAACCAGCCACAAAGCGGTTTTGAGGGTAATGGTATAGCTCAAGTGGTTTACCTACCTGAGCAACATAGCCTGCGTCCAATACCACGATCTTATCTGCCATGGTCATGGCTTCTACCTGATCGTGAGTCACGTAAATCATGGTACAACCTAGTTTACGCTGAAGCTTAGTGATCTCAGAACGCATCTGAACACGTAACGCTGCGTCTAGGTTTGATAGAGGTTCATCAAGAAGGAAAACATTAGGTTGAGAAACCAGAGTACGACCAATCGCCACACGCTGACGTTGACCACCAGATAGGGCTTTGGGTTGGCGATCCAGCAAATGACTAAGTTGGAGAATATCAGCTGCGTGTTCAACGCGTTTATCGATTTCACCTTTATCGGCTTTTGCTAACTTGAGACCAAATGACATGTTGTCATAGAGATTTAAGTGTGGGTATAGCGCGTAAGATTGGAAGACCATACCTACACCGCGCTGAGAAGGTTCCACTTCGTTCATGCGTTCTTCACCAATGTAAAGATCACCAGAAGTAATGTCTTCTAAACCAGCAATACAACGTAGCAGAGTTGATTTACCACAGCCTGACGGACCAACGAAGACGACAAACTCGCCTTCTTGAATGTCCAGATCAACGTTCTTTGAAATTAAAACGTCGCCATAAGCTTTACATACATTTTTTAACGTGACACTCGCCATCTAGCTCGTCCTCGATCAATATTTTTGTTTTACTGCCCATCATTATATGAATTATCGCGCGAGCAGTAAGTGTAGGAATTCGGTAAGGTGAATCGAAGTGTAAGAAAATAAGGGTGATGGATTCAATCGCATCACCCGTCAAAGCCAAATGAAAGTTCGCTTCCCCCGTATGAAAGTAACTGTCTCCCCCGTTGAATCCAAACTGGTAATGACACCAGAATTACTACGAACATTTACTTCATTACAGCGAACCTTGCGGCATTGCAAACCAGCTTTTCGTTCGATTGCCAAGCAATTCAAAACGTACTGGAAAGGGTTCTTACCATCCACTCTCGGATGACTGTAGTTTGGCTTTATTGCACTGTTGCTACATCCTCCCGATGAACTTTTTTAAAGGGGTAGTAGGCAGGGAGTAGGGAGAGTAGGGCTGATTGCACGGAGTTAGATCGAGTTCAAAGAAATATGGGGTTTGATGGTGAACTTGGTCACGTTAAGGGTCAATTTTGTGATTCTGGTCGCCTAGCCGACGGATGATGATCACGAAAATAGTCCATAATACCGAGGGCGTAGGGAGTAGGAGGATGAGCTAATTGACAGTTTAGCTAAAAATGTATGTCGAAATACGGTGAAACCTCTGAACGGTGGAGCCCTACAACACAAATATAAAAAGGATATGAACATGAAAAACGCCCTAAGCACAGTGGCACTAGGTACTCTAGTTGCTCTTGGCTCATTTGGTGCAAATGCTGCTATCGAAGAAGGTCAATTAACTATCTGGATCAACGGCGATAAAGGTTACAACGGACTTGCTGAAGTAGGTAAACAGTTTGAAGAAGATACGGGTATCAAAGTCACCGTTGCTCACCCTGATGCACTTCAAGATAAGTTCCCTCAAACTGCAGCGACCGGTGATGGTCCTGATATTGTGTTCTGGGCTCACGACCGTTTTGGTGGTTACGCTGAAGCAGGTCTTCTAAGTGAAATCAAACCGTCTAAAGAAATCAAAGAAGGTATCGTAGACTTTGCATGGGATGCGGTTAAATACAATGGCAAAATCATCGGTTACCCAGTCGCGGTTGAATCTCTGTCTCTTATCTACAACAAAGACCTAGTGCCAAACCCACCTAAGAGCTGGGAAGAAGTTGAAGCACTCGACACCAAGCTGAAGAAAGAAGGCAAGTCTGCCATCATGTGGAACCTGAAAGAACCGTACTTCACATGGCCACTAATGGCGGCTGACGGTGGTTACGCGTTCAAATACGGTGCTGAAGGTTACGACATCAAAGATGCGGGTATCGCGAACGATGGCGTAAAAGACGCAATGAGTTTCGTAAAAGGTCTGGTAGACAAAGGTGTGATCTCTTCTGATATGGATTACTCTGTTTCTGAATCATCGTTCAACCAAGGCAAAACAGCGATGACCATCAACGGCCCATGGGCTTGGGGCAACATCGAGAAATCTGGTATCAACTACGGTGTAACCACCCTGCCTAAATTTAATGGCCAATCTTCTAAACCATTCGTTGGTGTTTTGACTGCAGGTATCAGCACTGCGTCGCCAAACAAAGACCTAGCGGTTGAATTCATTGAAAACTACCTGCTGACAAATGATGGTCTGCGTAAAGTGAACAATGACAAGCCGCTTGGTGCTGTTGCTCTAAACTCTTTCCAGCGTGAGCTAGACGCAGACAAGCGTATTGCAGCGACAATGGACAACGCGATGAATGGCGAAATCATGCCAAACATCCCACAAATGAACGCGTTCTGGGGCAGTGCTAAGAACGCTATCATCAACATCGTTGATGGTCGTCAGTCTGTAGATGCAGCACTGGCTGACGCAGAAAAACAAATGACAAAATAATTGTCGACCTTTTTAAGGAGGGGGTAACCCCTCCTTCATTTCTTTGTTTTATTATCGCTAGCAGGTTCTTTTATGCAGTCAGTTCAAGGTACAGATGCTATGACATCACCAACAACGAGCTTGCCTTCAAGTAAAAATGTATTCATAAAGTGGGCGCTTCTTGGCTCAGTCGGTATTCTTAATGGCTACGCGACGATTCTAATGTATTCACGCGGTGAGATTGCGTTCGCACTTCTTACCCTTATCGTAACCGCACTCGCTCTTTATATTTTTGGTAGTAAAAAGACTTACGCGCATCGCTATATCTATCCAGGTATCGCAGGCATGATCTTATTCATTCTGTTCCCATTGGCGTATACGGTTGGTCTTGCTTTCACGAACTACAGTGCGAAAAATCAGCTTTCTTTTGAACGTGCTCAGTCTGTTTTGCTTGATCGTACTTATCAAAGTGGTGATAGCTACCCGTTTTCTCTGATCAAGACCGAGAATGGCCACCGCATCTCTGTGAAGAAAGATGACCAACTGCTGGCAACTGAAGAATTTAACCTCGCTACTTTATCGGGTGATATGTCGTTATCTCCTGTTGAGCAGGTAGAGGGTGAAAAAGAGAAAATTAAAGCCATCATCAAGAACAAATCTGTTCTTGGCGCTGTAGACCTACACATGCCGTCAGGCGAAGACATCCGCATGAGCGGTCTGCGCAAGTTTGCGGCAGTTGTCCCGCTCTACACGTTGCAGGAAGATGGAGAAACGCTCTACAACAATGAAACGCAAGAGAACCTACGTCCTAACAATGAAGTCGGCTTTTACCAACCCGTTGATGAAAATGGCCAATTTGTAGGCTCAACTGTCTCACCAGGTTTTATTGTAACGATTGGTACTGATAACTTTGAGCGCGTCTGGAAAGACGATGGCATTAAAGAGCCTTTCATTAGCATCTTCATCTGGACGATTGTTTTTTCAGCGGTCAGTGTTGCTCTAACGGTTCTGATTGGTTTGGTTCTGGCAAGCGTAGTTCAATGGGAAGAGCTGAAAGGGCGAGCAATTTATCGCGTACTGCTGATTCTGCCTTACGCCGTTCCTGCCTTTATCTCTATTCTTATTTTCAAAGGTTTGTTCAACCAGAGCTTTGGTGAAGTGAACATGGTTTTGGAGGCGATGTTTGGCATCAGCCCAACTTGGTTCTCTGACCCGTTCTTGGCAAAACTGATGATCATCATCGTGAACACTTGGTTAGGCTTCCCTTACATGATGATTCTGTGTATGGGTCTCTTGAAAGCGATTCCTGATGACCTTTATGAGGCGTCTGCTATCGATGGAGCGAACTTTATCGACAACTTCCGTCGCATCACGCTACCACTGATGATTAAACCATTGACGCCTCTACTTATTGCTAGCTTTGCGTTTAACTTCAATAACTTTGTATTGATTCAGCTTCTGACTCAAGGCGGGCCGAACATGATTGGTACGTCGGAGCCTGCTGGCTATACCGATCTATTGGTTAACTACACTTACCGCATCGCATTTGAAGGTGCAGGCGGTCAGGACTTTGGTTTAGCGAGTGCAATCGCAACGCTTATCTTCTTGTTGGTTGGCGCACTAGCGCTATTGAACCTACGTGTAACAAAAGTGGCTCAGGATTAAGGAGAAATATAATGGCAATGGTACAAGGTAAGTCATTAAAATACCGTGTTTGGGCTACTCATATTGCAATGTGGGCGTTTCTAGCACTGATCATCTTCCCATTGTTGATGATCATCGCGATTTCGTTCCGTGAAGGTAACTTCGCAACCGGCAGTATTATTCCTGAGAATCCATCGCTGGAGCACTGGAAGTTAGCATTAGGCTTTTCCGTAACTAATGCGGATGGTTCGGTGACCCCGCCTCCATTCCCGGTTCTGACATGGTTATGGAACTCAGTTAAAGTGGCTGGCATCAGCTCGATTCTTATTGTGTCGCTTTCGACAACTTCTGCTTATGCGTTTGCACGTATGAAGTTCAAGGGTAAAAACACCATCCTTAAAGCGATGATGATTTTTCAGATGTTCCCAGCCGTACTAGCCCTAGTAGCGATTTATGCTCTATTCGACAAGCTAGGTCAGTATATTCCATTCTTAGGACTCAATACGCACGGCGGCTTAATTTTCTCTTACTTAGGTGGTATCGCACTGCACGTATGGACGATAAAAGGTTACTTCGAAACCATTGATAACTCTCTAGAAGAAGCGGCAGCATTGGATGGTGCAACCCCATGGCAAGCGTTCCGATTGGTACTATTACCCTTGTCGGTGCCGATTCTTGCAGTAGTGTTTATTTTGTCATTCATTATGGTAGTGGGTGAAGTTCCAGTGGCATCTTTGCTACTTTCTGATGTAGACTCATACACATTAGCGGTTGGTATGCAGCAGTATCTGTACCCTCAGAACTATTTGTGGGGAGATTTCGCAGCAGCAGCAGTATTATCTGCACTACCAATTACTGTCGTATTCTTACTTGCGCAGCGCTGGTTGGTCGGAGGATTAACCGCCGGTGGTGTGAAAGGCTAATAAGAACGATAAGGGCGACTGCGAGGTCGCCCATTTTGT
This sequence comes from Vibrio sp. Isolate24, assembly GCF_022398215.1. Classification (NCBI taxonomy): domain Bacteria; kingdom Pseudomonadati; phylum Pseudomonadota; class Gammaproteobacteria; order Vibrionales; family Vibrionaceae; genus Vibrio; species Vibrio sp. Isolate24. The sequence goes on along the minus strand of NZ_JAKEUU010000001.1, from coordinate 884,418 downwards.
TTCCCGACTTAACACTTTTGGTTTGGCCGCCGATCAGTTAAGAAGGGAGCAAAACTGGCGTTACGCATAGCTGGCTGTTAGCTTAGATTCCTTACTATTTCACTACTAACAGTTTTTGTAACCAAAACCCGAGTTTACTCGGGTTTTTTTATATCTTTTCACTACGTATTCATTCGGCAACAGTCTTACTTATCGTTTAATTTCAATGAAATGTAGTTACTTACAGAAATAGTATGTCAGTGGCGTGCCACTGGTTCTTAAAGGGAAAACGGGGCCCATTCTCTGCTTAATTACATACAGAAATGAAATAAAAAGTGACCTTTATTTTGAGTAGTGAATAAAAAAGTAGAAAATTTACGAAAATATTCTGCGTGTTTTATTGATAAGCAAAGCTCTATTATCAGTTCTGTTTCGAAACCCAATGGTAGGGAAAACATTGGCTACATAGGGAAGTGTCAATCTGAAAGTTCAATAAGATAGGCAGTAGATACAATGTTAAAAAAATCAATTTTAGTGATCGCACTTGCGGGAATATGTTCGGTTGCAAACGCAAACCCTTATCTTGGTGTGGCAGTAGGTCAAGCTAAGTTTAAAGACACTTACTCTTCTTACAACACCACTCTATTTGGAAACGGCTCATACAAGTTAGATTTGGAAGATGATGACAGCACGGCAGCCAAGCTATTTGTTGGTTATCAGTTCAATGATTATTTCGCGATAGAAGGCTCACTTGGTGGCTATGATGCTATCGATGGCTCTTATGTGTCTATTGGTGATATGGCGTTTTTGGCAACACAAGCTAAAGGTATTCTGCCAATTGGTGATCGATTCAATCTATTTGTGAAAGGGGGGCTCGCTTACTTTGGTGCTGAGTTCAAAACGAGCTATGCTACAGTTTCTGATGAGGCTATCACAGGAATGTATGGTGCAGGCGCTGAGTTTGCAATCTCTAAAAATATCAAGCTGAGTGCTGAGCTTGATTACATTAGGCCTGAGCTTGAGGTAGTTAAAATTGGTAACGAAACCTTGAGTGTAGAGTCAGATATTACCACTCTGTCACTAGGTTTAAGTTATCACTTCTAGCCATGAAACGAAGGAGCTCTATTTTTAGAGCTCCTTATGTCTTCTTAAACAGGGGCGATGAATTCTGGAGTATTCGTGAACGATGTGAATATAAGATACCTTGAGTTGCTACTTAAAAAGTACCAGCTTAATCAGGTTTACTCAGTTGGTCTTGGTGAACTTGAGACTGTGCTTTGTACCTCAAGACGCAATGTTTCAACCGTAATGGGTAAGTTAGCGAATATTGGCTGGGTGTATTGGCAGCCTGCAGTAGGGCGTGGCAAGAGCAGTAAACTTAAGGTAAAAAAATCTCTCCAACAAGTTCTCTCCATTGTTTTTCTTTATGAACTCGAACAAGCGCAGTCTAAAGTCATTACGAAATTGCTTGAAAGTTATGGATTAGTTGCGATTCGAGCACTCAGTGTCGCTGCTGAAGAGTTTAACGAGAGAAACGAGCAAGTTAACTCAGTATTTATTTCCTCCTATCCTTGGGTCAATACCATTGACCCAGCCCAAACTTATCGCGCCTCAGAGTTACAAGTCATAAAAAGTGTTTACGATGTTTTGATAAGGCAAGACCAAGACGGCAGCCTAATGCCTGGGTTAGCCCATCATTGGGAACAGAATGGCAATGTGATCAGTTTGTGGCTTAGACCATTGATTTACCGACATGATGGTGAGTTGCTTGCAATAGAGGATGTGGTTTGGAGCTTGGAGCGCCTACGTGATTACTCTGGCCCGGTTCGAGATCTGGTGAGTGGTATTGAAACAATAGATATTACTGCCTCCGATAAAGTCGAGATTACACTGAACTTTCCCAATAAATTATTTATTTACGCTTTGGCAATGCCCTACGCGTCTATTATTTGTCGAGATCAACTATGTTTCGGTAATGGTTATACCTGTCATGTCGGAACCGGTCCGTATAAGGTTGATAGATGGAATGAAGAAAGCCTTTCTCTCAAAGCTCACAATGATTATTACGCTGCACGGGCTTTGATAGAAAAGGTGACGCTGTCTCACAACACAGAGATCATTGAAAATGCGCTTAGCTTTAATCAGGAAGTGGGCGAAGTTGAAGTAGAATCAATCAATGCCTTCTCTTATCTCACCTATCATGAGCGCGCCGACAGTGAGATAAGCCCAGCTACTTGGGATGCGTTAGCTAACTACATTGCCCAAAGTAAATACGATTATGATGAAGATAACGCTGTTGAGGGGGTAGACCTCCAACAATTATCGGAAAATATGTTGCCGGTTGAACCTCCAAAACTTAAAGGTCGAGTGGTGATTGCAGAGCCTATTTGGACCATTCCTAGTTTAATTCGTAATGCAAAATGGTTACATAGACTGATCCGTTCAACGGGGCTAGAACTTGACGTTCATATTGTCGAAGACATTAGTCACCCTGAGGCAGCCACTGCACATGCTGATCTGATGTTGATTGAAGAGATAGTCGAGGCGCCTCTTGAATACGGTCTGTTTGAATGGCTATCTATCTCGACGGGACTACGTTTTGCATTAAATGAACGGGACATGGAAACTCATCAACAGAGAATTCGTCAAGCAGTGAGTGCACACGTGCCTCTTGTCGAGTTACAGAAAATAGAGCAAGAGCTATATGAGAGTAAACGTTGTGTAGCGCTTTTTTGTGGGAAAGAGGAAGTAACGAAAGTGCAGCAAGTTCGTGGTGTGCAAATTAGGCCAACAGGGTATAGCGATTTTTACAAACTCTGGATTTCTAAATAGTCAGTGTCGTTTGGGTTAAAATTCGCGATTAGAAGGCGCGCAGCCTAAATACTGGAGCAGAACGTAAATACTTTCCTGAGAAAGAGCAACCTTACGAAATAGATCGGCGAAGGTATCGTCACCGCCAAAACAGGTTTGGATGTAATGATTAATCTCATCATCGGCATAGCCCTCCACATACATCGTACGAACCCATTGGTACTCTACGGCTTTGGGGTTGGCCAGTGTGGTTTCGCTGAGAGTGGTGTGGCTAAGGTTCAAACCGTGTTCTTCCTTCTAAACTAATCGATTGCGGATTTAATCAAATTAAGATGAAGGAAAAATGACAGAGAGGTTGCGTTTGCTCAAAACTGGCTAATAAAGTTGAAAAAAGAGGCTTTCAGCCTCTTTGCAGTACAGAGCGACTATTTCAAATACTTTACATGTGCTTCCATTTCTTCGCCTATTTGTTTACGCATGTTCATCAAACGAATCGCTGAGTCTCTTAACTCAATATCTTCTTTGGTTTCTGGAATCCATTCAGGGACTGGAGAAGGCTTACCTTCTCCATCTACCGCAACCATAATGACAATACAATGCGTTGTCAGGCGGTTTTTTAGCTCTTTCGGGTCACTGGCTTGAACGTCAATGGCAATGTGCATGGACGTTTTTCCCGTGTATATCACTTTTGCACTTACCTCAACGAGGTTGCCAACGTGTATCGGCGCTACAAATCGGATGCCACCAGCGTAAGCTGTGATACAGTATTGGCCACTCCATGCAGCAGCATTGGCATACGCTGCTAAGTCAATCCATTTCATGACAGCGCCACCATGGACTTTGCCACCAAAATTGACATCTCCGGGCTCAGCTAGAAAGCGTAGTGTTATATCGCGTTGGCCATTACTCATCTGTCAATCCTTCGTTTTTATGTGTTTGTTAAAACTATTAACAAACACTTCAATAAACTGCAATCAATAATTCCAGCTTAGTCGAAAAATGGCTTTAGCCCCAGAAACAGAAGCAGCCAGAACAGAGGCGGAAGAAGCAGATAGGATCAGGTACGTGGCGTCATGACCGAGTCCATGATTTTCATGCTTTGCTCAAAATAGGGGTTGTACGTTAAACGAGCGTGAATCTTACCGGGTTCGGTATAGCCCCATGCGGAGAACCATACTTCTTCACCCTCAGCGCATTTTGCTGCATCTGTTTCCTCTTGACCATTGGAGCAGATAAGATGAGCGCCATTGACTCCGTAGTTGGGATTATCCGGAGAGAAGAGTAACCCCATATGAGAGCCATTTGAAATTCGCTGTTCTGGCAATATCATACTAAAACGTGTCGAACGAGGGTCATTCAGATCGTGTTCCCCTTGCCAAACTAAACGATTGTTAGGGTTTGTCATTCGGTGCGAGAACATATCGATAGAATACTGAGTATTGATAACACTATCCCCCTCACTCATAAGCATGAATACGGGCTTGTCATAGTTTGCTGACGCGAGTTTTTTTCTGACATCGGAAGAAGTCTGATAGTAGATCGCTGCGGCGTTCATCGGCAAAGAATTGTAACGTAGGGGGTTATCTTCAGGATCCTGATCTGCCCAGGTAATGAAGTAGCTTGCTAACTCAGCAAATTTGACAGCGGAAGAGCCCGGTTCAAATGCTGGAGAGAAAAGAAGCACACCATTGATGCTTTTGTCGCTCAACGCTTCAGACGTGACTAAATTAGCTCCGGTCGAGTAGCCCCCAACCCAAATAGAATCCGTGTTTTTCTTAAGCAGTTCGATATGGTGTTTTACAACGCCTTGCCAATCAGCAAGGGTGGATAACTGCAGATCGCCCACTTTGCTAGCATGGCCAGGAAGTAGGACTGTTCTTACCAAATAGCCTTGTTCTGCGAGGTGGGTGGCGACATCAATGAAAGAGTAGGGAGAGTCACCCAAACCATGAACTAAGAGTACTCCCTGCCCGTTTGGCTGATTTGGAATATATTCATGCGGCAGGACTTGGTCCAACTCCTGTTGTTGGTCATCGGTCATGAACAAACGGTTGTCCGCTAACCAAGCTTTGGTCTCTTCTAGGTAGCTTTCAAAACTACTTTGTTGATAGTTTGGTAGTGTGTCAGCTTTGTCATAGGCGGGGTCTTTAGAAGGAGTACTGCAGCCAACTAGACCTGCCGTCACAGCGGCTGCAAAATAAAAGACCAAAGCTGTTTTTTTACGCATCATGTATTCAAGTTTTTCTCTTTTACTTTGATTTTGACACGTCTTCATACTCTCCCTCCAACACAGAGCCTTTTGATGGTTGTTGATACGCAGTAGCGTTTTTCTTTATCGCTTTCTCAATTTTTTTGCCGGTAATCAGAGCCACGATTGTTAGGGGAATCGCGAGGATCAGGCCAAAAATAATGGTAAAGAATCCAATAAACAGCGCAAGTGCGCTCGAAATCATTCTATTCATAACTCATACCTCTCTTTTAATACGAATATTAAGCGAAAGGAAATGAATCAAAGATGAATAAAACCTGTATCAACAAAAAAGCCGCTTTCGAATGAAAACGGCAAGTACGGGGGTGTATCTTTATAGTTGTGTTGTGGAGGTTTACCCCTGAGCGTTTTCAGGGGCGATATTTGGTTACTTTGACGGGTAAGTTTTGTAACGAACACCCATCATTTGTTCCATACAGTGGACGACTTGGCAGCTGTAGCCGAATTCGTTGTCATACCAAATATATAGAACACAGCGGTTATCTTGAGCGATGGTTGCGGCCCCATCGACTACACCAGCAAAACGTGAACCGACTAGGTCCGTAGAAACCACTTCTGTTGACTCTGTATAGTCAATTTGTGCCGATAGTTCAGACGCCAACGCCATTTCACGTAAGTAAGCGTTTAGCTCATCTTTGTCTGTCCCTTTTTCTAGGTTGAGGTTAGCAATCGCCATTGATACATTTGGAGTAGGAACTCGGATTGCGTTACCTGTAAGCTTACCAGCAAGTTCAGGAAGCGCTTTTGCAACTGCTTTCGCTGCACCCGTTTCAGTGAGAACCATGTTGAGGGAAGCGCTACGACCACGGCGTTCACCAGAGTGGAAGTTATCGATCAGATTTTGGTCATTAGTAAACGAATGCACGGTTTCAATATGACCAGAAACAACGCCATACTTGTCGTTCATTGCTTTCAGAATTGGCGTTATGGCATTAGTTGTACAACTTGCCGCAGAAATAATGGTGTCTTCTGCATCAATCACATTGTCATTGACACCAAATACAACGTTCTTGATATCGCCTTTGCCCGGAGCGGTTAGGAGGACTTTTTCGGCACCGCTACATTCTAAGTGCTGGCTCAGCCCTTCAGCATCACGCCATACACCGGTATTATCGACAACAAGCGCGTTGTTAATTCCGTAGCTAGTGTAATCCACTTCTTCAGGTTTATTAGCGTAGATAAACTGAATGTAATTACCGTTTGCAATGATAGCCTTACGTTCTTCATCTACGATTATGCTTCCATTGAACTGGCCGTGTACTGAGTCACGACGAAGTAAGCTAGCACGTTTTTCTAGGTCACCTTTTTTACCACCACGTACTACAACAGCCCGAAGGCGCAGTGGGTAGCCTGGGCCACTTTTCTCGACTAATAAGCGAGTGAGCAAGCGGCCAATTCGGCCAAAACCGTAAAGTACGACATCACGAGGTTCAGTGACCGTTTCACCATTCATTGCGCCCATGAGAGAAGAATGCAGGAAGTCTTTCACACCGTGATCGTCATCGCGACCTTTCCAGAATTGGTGCGCCAATTGGCCTACATCAATACGGCATGGCGATAGCTCCATTTCAGACAGCGCTTTGATGAGTGGTAATGTTTGTTCCGCTGAAAGAGGTGTTCCAGTGTAGCGGCGAGCAAGACGGTGAGTCTTTATGATATCAATGGTCGCTGCATTAACCAGAGTTTTACCGAACAGTAGAACTTCTACGCCTTTTTCGCGATAAAGTTGACCTAGTAGGGGAGAGATAGTTTCCGCAATCGTTTGGCTAGTTTGCCAGTCAAGAAGGTGTTTCTCTGGACTCATTGTTTGTTTGGACCTTTCACGTTTTGAGGACTGACTCTACTTCACTATGTAGGGGGAGCGAGTAGAGATAATAAAGTGTTTTAATTATGTAATTTTTATGCGGCAGGATTGTAATGCTTAATATCTTATTCTGCTAGAAAAAATAATTGTAGAGTAACTCGCTTATATGGCCCACTAAAATGGGAAATATTCTGTCAATATGACCTATTGACATTTTTTATTTACCTAACTTTTTTTTCGACAAAAAATACTCACAACACAAAATTAGTGTAATTTATGTTCATGTTTCTCTTTGTAATGTAATTTTTATCACTATTACTACTTAAAAAGTAAACGATAAACCTATGGATATCAGGTCGACCTTAGAAGCAAACGTTTCACTCGAGTTCTGTGGTTGAGTGAATTGTCCACTGATCACGTTTTTTTGACCCTCTATCCTTTGCCATTCCAAAGATGTATTAATTTGGGGCGTGAAATCATACCTAACACCGAATAGATAGCTGTTGCTCATTTTGGATTTTCGGGACTGCCCGTATTGGACATAGGGTGTCCACTTTGAGAGGCGGTAATCGACACCAGCATACCAGTTTGAATAGAGCTCATTAGACAGCAGGGTTTCAGCCTGAAAATGCCAAGCATTGATTGTATGGCTAACCCCTAAACTAAAGAGGTGTATGTTGAAGAAAATTTCATGTTGGTTAGTAAATGTTTGTTGTGCTTCGACATCGGTATAGGACAGATGAAGTTGGCTGTCTTCAAAGTAGAAGTCGGCACCAAGGCCATAAGCACTTTTAACATCCAAGGTGAAAGACTGCCCATATAGTTCATATTCCTCCTCGTTAGCTAATGCATAGAATGGTGTCAGGCTGAGATAAAATTGATTAAGAAACTCGTAATTTAGTTCAACAGACGTGCCTTCAAAATGGGTAATGCCAAGCTGCCCACCATACACATCTACGGGAAGACGTAACCAAGGGTAAGTGCTTGAAACATAGTAATACTCAGACATGATAAACATGGGGGAACGGAGTCGACCTACCTTGATTCGATGATCTGCCGCGGAGTACTCAAGAAAGGCCCTTTCGAGTGTTGGCGAAGAGAAAGCATCTTGGGGACGTTTGAGGCCTTGTAGTACGGATCGTAGGTTTGGAAGCAGTTGCCAATCTAACTGTAAACCTAGTGTGTTATCGCAGTCAAAACACCAGTCATGCGTAATATCTCGGCCATAAAACACGGGAGTATTGTTGTCACTCTTGGCGGCAGAAAAGGTACCAAAGCCGCTCAGGCTTAACTCATTAGTGAGTTGCACTTGGGCTATGGTAGGGGGGCTTATCAGTGCGATTATCAGTAAGGATCTTTGTTGAATCTCCATAATCCTAGCCTTTATTACAGAGTTTAAAGAGGACATGAGCTTGTTCTGGAATTAAGTTGATCGGAACATAAGCTATGCCATTTGGGTGATTATCTAGCCACCAAGTAATATCTTTTATTGATACTTGAGTAATTTCACTCGGTGCAGGCGCTTTTCCTGAGAAGGTTTGACGTGCCCAGATTGCGTTCATTTGAGTTGGGCTTTTGTTCAATAGGGAATGGTAAAAGTCTTGGCGATATTCTGAGTGTTTTGGCAGGTCCATTAACCTGATTGGGTACCCTTCGATACTCGATATTCGGCCTCGATAGAGCATTTTTACTTGGTTTGATCGCAGTGCTTGAATATCTGTATTTAGGGTCACGATAGCAAAGTTGCATGCCAGCGACTGAAAACAGAAAAGTTGCAATGTTAAGGTTGTCAGATGCTTAAGCAAGAATACCCCTTGAAGCCCAAAAAATTACCTTAATTTTAGCCTTGTTAATAAGAAGCAAAGTTAATATGAACTAATATTATAGGTCTAGTGGTTAAAAAATGATTCGAAGGAACGAGTCTCAATGCTACTCACTAATATATCTATAAAAAGTCGGTTGCTGATTTTATGCCTTATACCTACATTAGTCATAATTCTGTTTAGCGCCAATGCGGTCACTCGCATTCAGGACAGACTTCACAGCTACGCTGTCATTAGCGAAAAAAACCAAACACTCAGGCATTTATCTGCATTTTCTAAGTATGTGTATCAAGCGCTTAACCATCGCATGGAAGGACAGAATGCGGCTTTGGTACTGGGTATGGCCCAGCAATCATTGAATTTAGCCGCGGAGGTAGCGCATACCGAAGAGCATGTACATCACGGCATTAGAGATTCTAATCATACATTAAGCTACATTGAGGAGCTTAATGAGCTTATCCCCGAGCTCGCTACAGTCAGTTCCGATGGAAGCTTAGAATTAGGTCGCCTTATCTACACAGTCTTGTACGATCTCTATAGTGACGTTCAATCGATAGAGAGTCATAGTGCAGAGCTAAAAGTACATAAACTGGATCTTGTATTAAGTGATTTGAGTTGGTTGTATTTTTGGATGGAACAAGAAGCTTGGATTGCGCAGGAAATCAAAGCTATGGGTCTCTCATATGCGGAATACGCCAGTGAGTACTTTAAGATCAGTGAAAGGCAGCAGTTCTACCTAGACCAATTTGTCAATTTAGGAGCGGATTCCGAGCAAGTCACTACGTTACTGAATGTTTTTGCTAGTCGAGATTTTCAACGCGGGAGCTACTACAAGCAACACATGCTGTTTAGTGACAGTCAGCGAGATAAATTAGAAGGCTTTGCCTCTGCTATTGAGCAACGTAATGTTCTAGTAGAAAAACAGCTAGGTGTGTTTTCAGACAAACTTCATGCAGAACTTCAAATAAGTATTAAGAGAAGTGAACATACATTATTGGCGATAGCCATCGGGGGATTCATGCTCTTTGCGGGAATGTTCTTTTGGGGGACCAGTACCTTATACAGAATCAATTCTAAATTGGCGCACATACTTTCTGTGATGGGGAGTATGCGAAATAGTGGCAGTGTAGAACTGATCCCCGTAGATGGTAAAGATGAATTTTCTAAGTTTGCTCACAGTGTGAATTACGTGATTAAGACGCAAAAACAGTATGAGCAAGAGCTCGTCATTGCTAAAGAAAATGCAGAAGCGGCGAATCAGGCAAAAAGCTTATTCTTAGCCAATATGTCTCATGAAATCCGTACGCCATTAAACGGTATCATAGGTATGACGGAGATCTTGTCCGACAGCCATCTAACTTCTTCGCAAAAAGATATTCTTAGCGATATCGATGTGTCTTCACATGCACTGCTTATTCTTATCAACGATATTCTCGATTTATCGAAGATTGAATCTGGAAATCTAACCCTATCGCCAAGTCATTCTGATATTCGTGAATCCGCTTTTGAAGCAATGAATATGGTCAGCACTAAAGCACTTAAACAGCAGGTAGAACTCATAGCAACGCTTTCTGACAATATTCCAGATAGTTTGTATATTGATGAGTTTCGATTTAAACAAATTTTGATGAATTTACTCAGCAATGCGGTGAAATTTACTCAAGATGGCACAGTCTCGGTCACGATCACCATGCTCAATGAAGGACAGCAAGCATATTTAGATTGCTGTGTCACGGATACCGGCGTTGGCATTAATGAAGAAAAACTGGAGGAGATTTTCCAGCCATTTACTCAGGAAGATGGCAGTATTACTCGAAGATATGGTGGGACTGGGTTAGGACTAGCAATTTGTCGTCAGATTACAGAGTTGATGGGAGGACGTATCACGGCCAGCTCTACTTTGGGGTTAGGAAGTTGTTTTCGCGTTTCTATTCCTGCGAACTCTGTCGTTGATTCAAGCAGGGACAAAGTCAAAGGCAAAGCGTTGCTTATCACTAATAACAGTCGATACACCTCGTTGATCGAGAGCGAATCACAACGCTTTGGTTTGATGGTAACGACTTTAGAAAATGCCAATGAAGGTATAAAGCTAGATGAGCAATTCGATTTGATTTTTTATTGTTATCATGCGCATCACAGTTCGCGTAGAGATCTGGCCTCACTTAGAGCACGGTTTAATTTCTCGGAAATCATTGGTTTACAGCACCATCTGTTTATGCTGCCAGATTCTGAAGCACTGGTATCATCTAATTTGACGCTTCCCTTCCTCGGCAGCAGATTTGAAACTGCGGTTACGAAAGCTCTCAACTCTATTCAACTGAATAGCAATCATGCTGAACCAATACAAAATCAAGCGCTTTGCTCAAATGAAAGCCGTTGTGTGTTGATTGTAGAAGATAATTTGATGAACCAAAAAATAGCGAGTTTCTTCCTCAGCAAGATTGGAATGAACTACCAGATTGCCAGTAATGGTGCAGAGGCAGTCAATATGTTTCAGTCTGGGCAGCAGTACACCGCAATATTGATGGATTGCATGATGCCAGTTATGGATGGACTGACAGCAACACGGAATATTCGTGCGTGGGAGATAGAGCAGGGAAGAAGCAGAACACCGATCATTGCTTTAACGGCCAGTGTCCTACCTGAAGAAATAGATAGCTGCTTTGCCGCTGGGATGGATGCTTACCTACCTAAACCTTATAAGTCTCAGCAGCTATTCGATACGTTTGAACGACTACAGGTTGTCCTTTAAGTCTTCCAGCGGTAACCAGTTTACTTTCACACCGGCTTGGAGAAACATTTCTTGGCTGATTTTGATCTTGTCACCCCAGCGAGATAGGAAATCATCTGTTTGCTCTGGGCAATGCACCGCGGAGATGCCAGTCTGGATAATTTTGGCAGCGCAATTAGGGCAAGGGAAGTGTGTCACCCAAATTTCACAGCCGTCTAAGTCGCGTTTAGCGAATAGGATTGCATTTTCTTCTGCGTGTAGCGTTTTGAGGTATTTCATCTCTCTGTCATCGGTCATGGCACTATCAGAAATGCCATGTGGATAGCCATTAAATCCAACGGAAACGATACGATTTTGTTTTGTGATGACAGCACCGACCTGAGTGGAAGGATCTTTACTCCATGAGCCGACAAGAACAGCCATTTGGTAAAAGCGTTGTGCCCATTTAGAAATCATTCAGTCATTCCTCTAGGAAGCAAACCCTGTATAGGGGGAAAAGTAGTGTGATAGAGATCAGGTAATAATATCCTAATTTCGGTATAGATAGTCCAGTAAAATTCTGAGCGTTAACCTCGGTAGGCGTGTCCTTTGGCTTTTTATAGTGATTCGCATCACATATTATCAGTCGAATTAGGGGTGGCTTTAGTACTAATGGCTCGGGGTTCTGTGCGAGATCTCTTACAAATGCGTAAGTTTAATGACTATAAGCGGTGCGATAATTGTAGAATTTTTATTTTAAGTGACTGTATCTTAAATTTTTTTTGGATTTTGCCCGTCAGCTTCGCTTTCAATGTGAGAAATTAACCATTGTTAAAATACCTGAGGGGCATAATCTTAAGTGGTCAGCAGGATGCGGACACGGAACAGGAAAGACCCATGGACAGGTCATCTTCAGGACGAAGATTCGATTGCTCAGGATGAACAGTCGGCAAGGAAAGCGAAGGACATTAGCTGGACGCTAGTAACTAGGATGGTTACATCAAGGAAGGTTAATGGACGCTTAAAGGACTAAGGCAATTTCTATCAGGATGATAGATTCAGGGACACCGCTTAAGGATAAAGTGATGAGAGTTAGCGAGGATAGCTAACGGGCTGGATTGCCGAGGACACCGCTAGGAAGGCGATGATAAGGACAGAGCTGAAGGAATCAGCGAACTATCATGGAATAGATGCAGGGAGCACCTATAGTAGCCGGATTGCTGCGAGTAAGAATAAACCCCACTAAGTGAGAGCTTGGTGGGGTTTTCTTTTTACTAATTGTTACAAATAGAGCTTTGCGCATGATTTCATTGAATGATTAACTGGCCGCTTCTAAGTAACAGAGGTAAATAACTTAAAATGGACGACCCCTTTAGTCGACTGATTCATTCTCCGGCTTCTTCATCCGAGGAGGCTTTTTTATGTTAGAACTTTTCATGCAACCCGAAACCTGGGTTATCTTCGCAACGTTATTCGCACTAGAGGTGGTACTCGGCGTCGATAATGTTGTGTTTATTTCCGTTCTTTGTGAACGACTTCCTGCACATCAGAGAAAGCTTGCTCGCAACCTAGGTATAACCCTCGCAGTGGCTGCGAGAATCGTGCTGGTCTTCTCTATATCGTGGGTTATGTCGTTGACACATCCAGTCTTGGAAATAATGTCTACGAGCTTTACTGGACGTGACATCATTATGATTGCTGGCGGCGCCTTCCTATTATTGAAAAGTGCAAAAGAGCTGTGGTCTTGGCTTGTACATAGCGAGGCAACGCATTCTACCCACGTTCGAACGGGGTTAGCAGTCGTACTATTGCAGATTGTTGCTGTTGACGCGGTGTTCTCTATGGACTCTGTCATCACGGCGGTTGGTTTGACGAGTGAAGTCCCAATTATGGTAGCGGCTATTTTATCTTCGGCGGTGATTATGGTGTTAACAGCAGAGAAGATAAATCACCTTGTGAGCCGATACCCTGGGTTTAAAACATTGGCATTATTATTTTTAGTGCTGCTTGGCGGATTGTTGATGGCAGAAGGTTTTGCTATCCACGTGAATAAGGGTTACGTCTATTTTGCAATGGCGTTTGGCTTAGTATTAGAACTGTGTCATATCCGACTCAAGAAAAAGCAATCGGTTCGAATAAAACGGATCCGGCCATTTAAGCTCAAAGCAGAAACCGTTAGGTCATAAATAGAAAGGGAAGCAGTGCTTCCCTTTATTCATTCAGTTGATGCTAACGACGGAAAGTTATGCTTTCTTCACTCTCCAAATGGATCGACGTAACCGCAGGTTGAGTTTGTGCGATGACTTTTCCGTGACGTACTGAGTAACGGACTGGAACTTGACGGCGAACGGCATCAAAGCCGTTTTCAGCGGGTAGAATTAATAAGTTTCCTGGCTTACCTTCTTCGACACCGTATCTATCTTGGATATTCAAAGTACGAGCTGAGTTGGTACTGATCAAATCAAGGGAGTTGTTGATTTGATCATAGCCCATTACTTGGCATACGTGCAGTCCCATATGAAGCACTTGAAGCATATTTGCGGTGCCTAATGGATACCAAGGATCAAACACATCATCATGGCCGAAACACACGTTGATATTAGCGTTGAGCATTTCTTTAACTCGAGTGACTCCGCGCCGTTTTGGATACTCATCGAAGCGTCCTTGTAAGTGGATATTGACGAGTGGGTTAGCGACGAAGTTAATGCCTGACATTCTTAGCAAGCGGAAAAGCCTCGACGCATAAGCGCCGTTGTAGGACCCCATCGCTGTTGTGTGACTAGCTGTTACTTTATCTCCCATTTCATATTTGTGCGCGAGGGCGGCGAGGGTCTCGACAAAGCGAGATTGTTCGTCGTCAATTTCGTCACAGTGCACATCAATCAAGCGGTTATATTTTCTTGCCAGTTCGAAAACATAGTGTAGAGATTCAACACCATATTCTCGTGTAAATTCGAAATGTGGAATCGCACCAATAACATCAGCGCCAAGCCTTACCGCTTCTTCGAGTAATTCTTTACCATTAGGGTAGGAGAGAATACCTTCCTGTGGGAACGCGACGATCTGAATCTCGACCCATTCCTTCATCTCTTCACGCACTTCAACCATCGCCTTCAAAGCGACAAGCGTCGGGTCCGATACGTCAATGTGAGTACGAACGTGTTGAACACCGTTGGCAATTTGCCATTTAAGAGTCTGTTTTGCACGAGCTTTAACATCTTCTATAGAAAGTATTTCTTTACGTTCAGCCCAACGTTCTATTCCTTCGAACAGTGTCCCGGAAATATTCCAGCTCGGCTCTCCCGCTGTCTGAGTTGTGTCCAAGTGGATGTGAGGCTCGCAAAATGGCGCGACCACTATCCCCCCTTCGGCATCCAAAGTATCGCCGGAGTAAGAGAGTGAAACGTTGTTATCGACAATCTTTTGAAACTGACCATTTTCAATCAAAATTTGTTTATATTCATTTTGATGTTGTAGCTTTGCATTTTTGATCAATAACTTTGTCATCCTAGGTTCTATCTCCACAAATAGGCTTTAAATCACTATGCTGAGTTGAATATGAATAATTGACAGCTTGTACTGTGGTGAAAGTGGCTTGGTCAATCGTTTTTTTGATGTTAACGTCATTTGGTGTTCTTTATTCAATAAGTTCAATTAAAACAAATTTTTATCTTATATGAATATTATAAAAACACGACTGAAGGAATTAACTTCACTTGTCGGTATTTGGTTAATGATAGGCATTTTTCTCAGCTTATGCTGATGTTTGTATCATGCAATACCTTCTTAATAATATGATTATTGAGTGGTGGCGTATGTCGTGTCTGGTGGGGGCAGAATGAGGATGAATGGCTGGCTGAAATTTTTGTGGTTTTAGGATGATATGGTGTGTCAAACGCTATTTTTAATAAGAAAATCGCGGTTATTTTGGATGTATTAGTGTGCTAAAAGTTCAGTCTTTGCTCAAATATAGAAGGATGTGAAACACTAGGATCATGGAAATGCCACACCATTGTAGCAATGAAGAACCATGATAGATGTGTTGGCAGTAGACAGAAAAAAAGCCAACCTCAATAAGTAAGATTGGCTTAAATAAGTGTGAACAAATTTGGTTCACTAACAACGTCAGTTGGCTAGGTGACCCTCGGCTTAAGAAGGGTCACCTTAATAAATGCAGTATATGTGCCAACTTTTATAGAGCGTAATTGCCTAGCATTTGGGCGCAATATAGCATTTTTTCGACTTTAAATTGCAATGTGCATTTGCATTTTGCGAATTAAAACGTTATTGCTAATGATATTTCACACACTTTAAGACTTTCATTACATCACTTTCCTATCATTCTTGTTTAGAAAACCTTGCTAAGCTCAGAGTACCACTGTGTTTGAGATTGAGTTTCTGTTTCATTCGTACTGGAGATAACAAAGAAATGAAAAGTGCTAGCACGATGAGAATGTTGGCTTTTTTATGTTTACTATTTCAATATATTGGCTGAAATAGCTGTGCTGAGTGACATGTATGATAAAGCTATAGAAATTGACAGCTAATGCGATCGTTTTATGGTTATGTTAGTGAAAAGCAAAAGCCCGGATTCACCGGGCTGTAGGTAGTATGGGCTAAATAGAATAGAAGTAGTAGAGCTGGGACTTCATACGAATGATGATGCCACGGATAACATCGAGGAAGGCCATAAAGCCGATTGGTTTGTCTCCGCTAACCCAAGCGAGCCCAACAGAACCGACGGGAATGTCATAGCCCTCGGCTTCTTCTATTTTCAAGCGCACGAAGTGATGCTTATTTTGTACATTTTTTCCTGTCGTCACTCTTACCGATTCGTCCAAGCCCAATAAGTTGCTTTGTGATTCTCCCGTGGCTTCAACTATCCCCTCAACTTGAGCAGAAAAGATCTTACCTGGGTAGACTGAAGAAGAAAACTCAGCACTGTGTCCTGGTTTAACATTGCGAATCGCCTGATGATTGACTCGCATTAGCACGTATTTCTCATCTGTGTACATTTGCAGCCTAGGTAACATTGAGACACGCTGCCCCTCGCGCAAGATGAAGTTGGTCACAAAGCCATCTGCAGGTGCATAAACTTTGGTGCTGTTCAGCTCCCATTTTGCTTTTGCGAGTTTCTCTTGTGACTTTTTCCAATCAGCATGTTTAGATTTAACCACTAATTCTGATTTCGCGATAGCAAGTTTGGCTTTTTCAGTGTCTACCTGTTTTGTTTTTAGCTTTGATTCTATGGTTGAGACGTTGTGTCGTGCCTTAGTGACGGCTGTTTCCTGCTTATCAATATCGCTCGCAGTGATGGTGTTGTTCACTACACGGTTTTGCTCTCTGTAACGCTTTAACATTTTGTTCTGCAAACTGTAATCGGCTTTGGCAGCAGCAAGTTGGCTTTCTGTAGTCTCCAAATCCTGAACCATTGACTCGTACGTTGCTTGTGAAATTGAAACATCCTCAAATGCCACTTCAAGCTCCACCATCGCGGACTCTTCTTCTACTTTCGCTTGGTTATAGGCGATTTGGTATTGAGTCGGGTCGATCTCGTAAATCAGTTGGCCTTTCTTTACCTTTTGGTTGGGTTCAATGTAAATCTTGTCGACTTTACCTGTTACGTTAGGAGAATCGGGGCGTAACTGGATATGAGGGGATTGCACCACCGAACCGCCAGATAGATCCATTGGCGTATAGTTGATCAAACCGACCCAAACAAACATCAGCCAAGAAACGCCACCTAAATAGGCGAATGACTTGGTCGCGGTATTCCAAGGCATACCCACCAGTCTTAGCAGATAAATAAAAAGCGCCCAGACAGCTAAACCTTCTAACATTAAGCCTCCTCCTGTTTATCTTTTGTGTTGGGTGCGTGACGCCAAGTGTCGCGTAGGTTGACAATGGCTTTGTCCATATCGACAAAAGCGACAATGACTGCGACAACCCAAACCCAGTGCCAGATGAAACCAATCCATGTCAACGCCGTTATTAGTCCTATTTGATGATGGTCTTTACTATGGGCTTTGTTGATTGGTAGTTCGTGAAACTTCCAGAATCCAAACAGAGCAGCGCCGACAGTCGCAATCAAGACAATAGTTGCGACGACATGTAATGCGGTGTCTGCACCGGTTCCAACGAACGGGACACTTAATAAACTCATTCAAGGCTCCTTTATTAATAAGGATCAGTATTGTGTTTCGGATTTGAAAATTAGCTTAGTATGTGACAGATTGATTCATATTAAATAGCCAATTGATGTGATCTGTATATGGATAAAGTGCGCTTTATGCGTGTGTTGGGAATTCGACATATTCATCAGGAAGCGAGGTCGCGCTACCAAATTGATGATGGCGAACTGGTGATTGCAGAATCCGTGTTTCGCAATCCTATGACGCTGATCCCAATGGTTGAAGTGAATCGCTGGTTTGAAAAATTAGAGGGCGTTACTGATAATCCCGATGTGATTCTTGATATCAACCGTGATGTTGATGTTGGGCAGATAGGTGTTATTTCTCACTGGCTTCTTTCTGGTAGTGATCTCGCATCGACCATTCGACGTGTGAATTATGGATTTAGCAGTCTGCAAAGTGGGGCGTTTCTGTCTGCTTCCCTGAGTGGCTCATTGATCAAATGGGCGTATCGGAACCCGATGATCGAACCTGAATGTAAAGTTCACGACAGTATTCGTATGGCGATGGCACTCACTAAGGTTTTACGTACTTATCTTGGTCAGGATTTTTCTCCACTCAGAGTACAACTGTCTGGTTCTCGCAAGAATACAGCTAAATATGAAGCATATTTTGGCTGTGAGGTGGAATGGAGTCACTCGTCCACGGAGATATGGTTTCATTCGGAGCTGCGTTTAGCTACCAAGCAGCAAGCGAGGCTGCAGAAAGGGCGACTGGCGATGAATTTTGCTGACTTGGACGAATTGCTTAATATGCCTGACCCAGAAGATGAAGTGAAAGTGATTTATGAAATTCTAAACTACAGCCGCCATTATGGGCTGCCAACGGTAGAAAATGTTTCTAGCTTACTTGGTTTGTCGGTGCAGCAATTTCAACGCCGATTGCGTAACTTAGGAATGAACTTCACCACTGTGAGTGGTTATGTTCTGAGTAACATTGCGGTAGAGATGATGCGTCATGGTATCGAGATTGACGATATTGCTCAACGCCTTGGATATCAGAATATCGCTAGCTTTAATCGCATGTTTAAAAAACATCGGGGTCTAACGCCTAACCAGTACGTTCAGCGTTACTACCTTTAGAACCTATCCCAAAAGGGATTTATTCCAAATAATGCCAGAGAAGTGGCCCCCAATTTTCGGACATGACTTTAAGTGATTGATCTGTTTTGATAGTACCCAAGAATACTGGAACAGATTATGACTAGAAAACGTAGAAACCACTCTCCTGAATTCAAAGCTAAAGTGGCACTTTCTGCCGCCAAAGGTGNAGAAGTGGCCCCCAATTTTCGGACATGACTTTAAGTGATTGATCTGTTTTGATAGTACCCAAGAATACTGGAACAGATTATGACTAGAAAACGTAGAAACCACTCTCCTGAATTCAAAGCTAAAGTGGCACTTTCTGCCGCCAAAGGTGATAAAACTGTCGCTGAGTTAGCGCAGAAGTACAACCWGCACCCTAACCAAATCTCAACATGGAAAAAAGAGCTGCTTGAAAATGYAGCCATGATTTTTGCCTCTGAAAGTCAGTCGGGTAAGGACAGCTCTGAAGAAGTGGACAAACTCCACGCCAAGACCGGTCAATTGACCATGGAAAATGATTTTTTGGTCAAAGTGCTCGGTCRCTAGACCGAGCACAGCGAAAGAGTTCGCTGGATAAATCCACCCAATTACCGATAAAGCGTCAGTGCGAACTTTTCAATGTTGCTCGCTCTACAGCTTATTATCAGCCTGTCGGACTTTCTGTTGAAGAGATTGAATTACGTCGTATGATTGACGAAATCCACCTTCAATATCCGTTCATGGGCAGTARGCGTGTTCGAACCGAGCTGGCTAAAAAGGGCCACAACGTTAATCGCAAGCGTATTGTTCGGATCATGCGAGATATGGGCATTGGAGCGATTTATCCCAAGCCAAAAACAACACTGGCGAACAAAGCACACAAGGTTTACCCCCTACCTGTTGCGTGATATCGAAGTCACTTACCCGAACCAAGCTTGGGCTATTGATATCACTTACATCCCAATGGCTAAAGGGTTCCTGTACCTGGTCGCYATTATCGACTGGTATAGCCGTAAAGTGTTGTCTTGGCGCTTATCGAACAAGCTTTTGCATTGAGGCTCTCGAAGACGCGCTTCAACACTACGGGCCACCTGATATCTTTAACTCCGATCAGGGTAGCCAGTTCACCAGTTCTGACTTCACGGAGAAGTTACTTGACCACGGAATACGGATCAGCATGGATGGAAAAGATCGCTGGGTTGATAATGTCTTTATCGAACGACTGTGGCGAAGCCTAAWATATGAGGAGGTTTATTTAAAAGCTTACACCACGYCCCGAGAGGCAGAACTTGAAATCGGTCACTACATGGTGTTTTATAATGAAGAGCGTAATCATCAAGGACTCAATGACCTCACTCCTGATGAAGCCTACTTCGGCAGGCAGAGATACGCTGCATGAGCAAGATCAACCACTTAAGAAATTAGCTTATGTGTCCAACCATCGGGGTCCACTTCTCTGGTGTTTTATAATGAAGAGCGTAATCATCAAGGACTCAATGACCTCACTCCTGATGAAGCCTACTTCGGCAGGCAGAGATACGCTGCATGAGCAAGATCAACCACTTAAGAAATTAGCTTATGTGTCCAACCATCGGGGTCCACTTCTATTTTATTCATCTCTTAAATATGTGGATTATTATTGTTTTTTATTTTTAAATATACATTTTAGTGTTGTTTTAACTTGAAATATATTTACGCTTATTATATTTAAAGCGCAAGAATGCAAAATGAATAAAATTATTGGCTTTAGCGGTTACCGTGGGCTTAGAGACTATCTCGATAGGTGTTGTCTGAGTCCTATCTACATAAAGCCTTCTCCCTGAACGCTGGATAAAAGCCGCCATAGCGACGGCTTGGGGTTAGGGCTGACTATTGTTTCAGAATCCGCCAAACGACTCATCTGGTGCATTTCAATAGATGAGAGCGAATTGGCTGGGGCTCGTTTTAAGGTTTTTTATCGAGTGTTAGTTCACTGAACTGTACCAGCGTTCACCATAAGCACTGCTGTAATCGGGTTCTTCCAAATGTGTGGATGCTTCTACTGGCTCAAGTGGGCCAACTGTCGTCCGATAGGGTAAGACGCCAGCCCACACAGGAAGATCCAAATCGGATTCATCATCGTTGACACCAAAACAACTGATTTTGACAGACGCTTCGCTTAAAGGCATCTTCAGCACCATTGTCGCGGCGAGTTCTCTATCATTACTTAATCTGACCTGCTCCGTTCTTCCGGGGGCAATCTGCTCTATAAAATGATTGAGTAGACGATCTTTTTCCTGCTTTTCTTCAACTACTTCAAATTGGCCGAAAACGACAGCTGAGCGGTAGTGGGCGCTGTGGTGAAAAGCCGATCTTGCTAAAACCCAGCCATCGAAAAGTGTGAATGTCAGGCAGGTCTGGTGGCCTTGTTTTAACGAGCGCAGCAGTCGGCTGTTGTTTGCCCCATGGATATACACATGTTGATCGACACGCCATGCCAATATAGGAATCACAATAGGGCCGTTAGCGTCATTAATCGCGATATGGGCGATTAATGACTCATCAATAATTTGTGCAAGATGTTTGTCCTCGAACACGGCTTTGTGAGCGCCTTTTTTTATTTGGGTCCTTTCTGTGTTTGATAGCATTGCGTATCTCCATTGGCTTGTCATTTATGGTTCCAATCTAGTACTTAACTGGTATGTTATTGAGAGCCAGTTTTAACAAACTTATAGGTCCAGTTAATGGCGTTGATTGATATCGGAGATCTGACCCTCTCAGGAGGGGCGAGCACTTTACAGCAGCAGTTGTTTCATGCGATTCGAGCAAAAATAGTGAAAAGCTTGTGGCCATTGCAGGGTAAGTTACCTTCGACGCGTAAGCTCGCCAGTGAGCTCAATGTGAGTCGTAATACCGTAACGGCTGCTTATGAGCAGCTTTTGGCGGAAGGTTACATAGAAAGCAAGCAAGGCTCGGGGTTCTACGTTGCGGTTGAGTTACCGGACAAATATGTGCCAGCGACCGTGACTCAGGGTACGTCTTCGGTCGAGTCCAGCTGCTTTGATATCAATTCGTCATTTGCACCTGGCGTTCCAGATCTTTCACTGTTTCCGCTTGGTAAATGGCAACGACTGTTGCAAAGGCATGTTCTACGCCCAGTGCTACTGGGAAATCAAAATATTCAGGGCAGTGAAGTGCTTAGAGCGGCGCTGTCTGATTACTTGTCTTCCAGTCGCTCCGTTTATTGCTCAGCACAGAGAATTATCGTGACTTCTGGCGCGCAGCAGGCTTTGACCATTGCGATGGCAGCGACTCTGGCACAAGGTGAAAAAGTCTTGATGGAGCAGCCCGGGTATGCCCAAATGACCAAGGTGCTTGAATTCAACCAATATCGACTGGAACCTTTGACGGTGTATCAAGAAACAGGCTTTGAGTTGAGTGATGTCCTGGAAAGTACGGCACGAGCGTTATACATCACCCCGAGTAACCAATATCCGATGGGAACGACCATCAACACTGAAAATCGCCTGAAGTTGATTGAATGGGCGGCGAGTAATCAAGGATGGATCATTGAAGATGATTATGACAGTGAGTTTCAGTTTGCGCACCGGCCTTATACCAGTCTACAGGGATTAGCGGGGCAAATGGGGCTAGATGAGCATGTGATCTACATTGGCTCACTGAGTAAAGTGATGTTTAACGGCTTAAGGTTAGGTTATATGGTGGTGCCGGATAATTTAATTCAGCGCTGTCTTGAAATCAAAGATGCCATGAGCGGGGATTCTCCTTCTCATACACAAGAGGCTTTGGCTGACTTTATTGCTGAAGGTCATCTCATTCGTCATATTCGGAAAATGCGCCGGTTGTACAAACAGAAACATGAAATAGTCAGCCAAGCCATTGTCGACTATTTTCATGGAAGGATGGAAATCATCAGCCAAGCGGCAGGATTGCATGTCACGCTCAAATGGGACGGCGGAATAGATGAGCAAGAGTGGGTGGCAAGGGCCGAAAAGCAAGGCATTGTACTGCGTCCGTTGAGCTACTACGAGCATACCGCGGCAAGTCACCGCACTTGGCGATCTGTTGTGCTTGGTTTTGGTAATACGCCCTTGTCAGAGCTAGAACCGAGAATACGAGTGCTTGCCCGATTGTTTGAATCGTGATTGTATTGAATGAAATATCTTCAATTGAGGGAAGCTTATGTGCCGCTGGTTAGCCTATCAAGGAGAGTCCATTTATTTAGACAAATTAGTCTATGAGCCTGAGCACTCCTTGGTGCACCAAAGTCTTGATGCAAGAAAAGCAGTCACGCGCGTGAATGCCGACGGTTTTGGGCTCGGCTGGTATACCGAGCGAGATACTCCAGGGCAGTTCCACGAAGTCTTACCGGCTTGGGGAGATGAAAACCTGCGCTCATTAACTCACCACATTCGTTCCCATCGATTTATGGCTCATGTTCGCTCTTCCACAGGGACTCAGGTTTCTCGTTCTAATTGTCATCCGTTTATCATCGATAATTGGATGTTTTTGCATAATGGCCAGATTGGGGGCTTTGAACAAATAAAATATGAGTTACATAAGAAGTTATCGGAGCCGTTGTTCCTCCAGCGCATGGGCACAACGGATAGCGAGCTTATCTTTCTTTTAATGTTACAAAATGGCCTACGTGAGCAGCCTGTTGAAGCGATTCGTACAACTCTCAAGGATATAGGCCAGCTGGCGACATCGAGAGGAATAGAAGAACCATTGAAAGCATCGATTTGTATTTCGGATGGTGAGCAATTTTGGGTCGTGCGTTATAGCTCAGCGAATGATGCGCCAACCGTCTTCATTCGACAAGATGGCGCAAACATTGCTCTGGCATCAGAGCCGTTGGAAAAAAGCGCTGATTGGAGAAAAGTCTCTGCGCAAAGTATTTTGTCTATAAAGGGTGACGCCGTAACCTATCATGCTATTTAGCCCGACTTTGATTGAGATAGCGTCGCTTTCTCCATGGGAGAGAAAGAACGGCGAAAATAGTGACGGCATATAGCATTGACCAACCTAAGCAGATGAATACGCCAGTACATATAAACAATGACACGCCAGCCATCCATTTACTGGTACCTGTCAGGAGCTTATAGGCTGAAAGCATGGCCAAAAGGTAAACCAGAACGAAAATGCCATTGGCCAGCTTTAGAAAAAACTCAAGATCTAGGCCTGAAATTTCCCCGACCAAACATGAAAGCACTAGCACCACGCCGACTACCAAAGTTGCGTTGGCCGGAACGCCGCGAATTGAGACTCTGGCTAAGGCGCTTTTAGGTTTGTATTCGCGTGCCTGAGCCCAGACCATTCTTGAGAGACTCTGTGTGTATAGATTGACGCTAGCAAAACAGGCAGCAAACCCAAGGGCGCTGATGAGCAGTTTAAACTGTTCACCAAACAGCATTTCTGATAACCAAGGTATGGAAGCGCTGTCGAATTCGCTGCTTCCATAGGCACCAAACTTTAAAATAACGACGGAGCAGGCCCAGTAAGCGGCTCCAGCGACAAAACAACCGATAATGATCGCAATGGGGAAATCTCTTTGCGGGTTTTTAAACTCTTCTCCCATGTGTGCGAAAGCCTCTATCCCGACAAAACACCAAAACATAACGGCTAGTGCAGCCCCAATACTCCAAGTTGATTCGGAGGTGAGTGCCGGCATCTTCAGATCTTGCCCGCCAATATCACCTTTCCACCAGAAGGCTGCGACCAGAATGAAGATACTGAGCGCAATAAGCGTCTGAAGGCGCCCCGATGACTTTGTGCCTGCCAGATTAACAGCGATCAACAGAAATACCGTTAGCAGTTGGGCGAAAGTAGAGGAGTTCAGCGCTTCGGGCAGTAATTGTTGTAAAAAGCCAGCGGCAAGTGCCACCGCGGCAGGTACACCGACGGGAATTACACTGACAAATAACCAAGCCACGCTTTTTTCAAGGCGCTTATCAAATGCTTGACGTACAAAATACGCGGTTCCACCTGCGTTCGGGTAACGCTTACCTAACTGAGCAAAGGTCAGCGCAATCGGACATATCGCAATAAATAGAATGAGCCACGCCCAAAGAGAAAGTGAACCAGCGATGCCAGCTGCAATCGCGGGGACCATAAAAAGGCCAGTACCCAGCAAGGTCGTTGAGAGTTGCCCAACGCCTGATAATAATGTGATTTCTTGTTTTAGCTGCCCCATGGTTCCTTTCCCGTAATTTTTTTTGATAGCTTACTCAAACATTAAGAGAAACACAGCAAACAATTTGTCGGATTTATATGTCACTTTGGCGGAACTGAGGGAGGTAAATAGGCAGATTGCACTCTTTCGCCCAACGGCTTTTTGTGTCACATTACCTGAAATCAACAGGATAAGTTGAGGTATGACAGGAAGTAATATGGATAAGTTTGATAACCAAATTCTTAATATCTTAAAACATAACGCCAGAGCATCGGTCAGTGATATTGCTCGTCAAGTGAATTTGTCACGTTCAGCTGTTACTGCAAGAATTCAAAAACTGGAACAAGAGAAAGTGATTCTTGGTTATCACGCCAATATTGCCCAAGACGAGCCGGAGTCAATACAAGCCTACATTGCATTAAAATTCGATATGTCTGCGTCGTCACATTATTGTGAGTCGTACGCTGCGAAGATCTATAAGATCGAGGGAGTGAAGTGGTGTCACGCCATTACAGGGGAAACGGATATGATGCTATTTGTTGAAGTGCCTACCATGGCTAGGCTTAATGCAGTTCGCGATGAATTACAAACGATTCCGGAGTTACGTCACCTAATGACCCACACTGTACTCACGGAGTTTTTTAATACCCGTCATGTCTCTTAATCATATCAATCTCAATTTATTGCGCTCGTTGCAGGTACTGCTAGAGGAATGTCATGTCAGTAAGGCTGCAGAACGACTTAACATCACCCAATCTGCAGTGAGTCGCCAGCTCGCCCAATTAAGAGACTTATGTGGTGACCCGTTATTGGTGCGTGACGGTAATGCTTTGGTTCCGACCCCAAGAGCGCTCGCAATGCAGACAAAACTCAATTTGCTTTTGGGCGAGTTTGAACAGCTGCTGCATGACAAGCCATTCGATCCTAAAACTTGGAAGCAGGAGTTCGTTTTGTCTTCAAGTGATTATGTTGCTCAGTACATAGTGCCAGATGTTGTTGCGGTAATGGTGGAGCAAGCCCCTAACGTCAACTTGGCTTATCGCCTTTGGCAGCCTGATTATCTTCAGCAGTTTGGCGAAACGGGTATCCACTTAGCGTCAACCATGCAGCCAGAGAAACCTGCTAATGTAACCAGTGTGAAGCTTGGGGAAGACAAGTCAGTTTGCCTTATGCATCGCTCTCATCCATTATCGTCTAAACGCACACTGACTGTAGAAGATTTAATCGCTTATCCGCACTTGAAAGTCACCGGAGGGGGAGACAAAGATTCCAGCACTGACACGGTATTGAAAAATTTAGGTTATGAAAGGCGGGTAGCGCTGAAAGTGCCTTTCTTCTTTGCTGCCGTGAATGCGCTAGTTTCTAGTGATTATTTAATGGTAGTGCCTGAACACATTGCGTTGAACTTATCCGCCAATCACGATCTGGAATATCGCCCGCTACCGTTTGACACGGAAGCGCATCAGTATTGGCTTATGTGGCACCCTAAGTATGATCAAGATAAAGCCCATCAGTGGATGCGTGAGAGGGTGCTTCATGCGATCCGCACTTCAAGGTATTCTATTAGTATGATTTGAAGTCATAGCTAATATAATAAACTTTGATTTCAAATCATTATTTCGCTGCGATAACTTAATGGTATGACTCTAGTTTCAGGAAAAAATAATGACACTCACAATCTGGCTATCACTTTTCACGATCTGCATTTTAGGGGCGATGTCACCCGGACCAAGCCTAGCGATGGTGGCCAAGCATAGTTTGGCTGGTGGTCGTAGAAATGGTTTGGCAACGGCATGGGCGCATGCATTTGGTATCGGTATATATGCTTTTATTACCCTGATTGGTCTTGCCGTTGTCCTGCAACAGTCCCCACTGCTATTCAAAGCAATCAGTTATTCGGGGGCGGCGTATTTGGCCTATCTTGGCTACAACGCTCTGCGCTCAAAAGGTGGCGTGGCAGCGAAGTTAGAATCAGGAGAGCACACAACGGCTTGGCAGTCGGCAAAAGAGGGCTTTCTTATCTCCATCTTGAGTCCGAAAATTGCCTTGTTCTTTATCGCGTTGTTCAGCCAATTTGTGGCCGTTGGAGATAGCTTGGCAGCCAAAGCTCTGATTGTATTAACCCCTTTCGTTGTCGATGGTCTGTGGTACACCCTGATTACTTTTTTACTCTCTAGCCCCCGTTTGCTAGACAAAATTCGCTCCAGAGCACAATTGATTGATCGTTTGTCAGGTGCCGTGTTGATTTTTTTAGCGGTGCGAGTCGTCATGACAGTGTAAGATACTCAATACATATGAGAATAGATAACAAAGGAGCCCTTGGCTCCTTTTGTCATGATTGGAGAAGAAAGGATGATTAGACTTGCTGTTATCGGAACAAACTGGATCACAGACCAATTCATTGAGGCCGCATTAAAAACCGATCTGTATCTTTTAGCAGGCGTGTATTCCCGTTCTATTGAAAAAGCGAAAGCGTTTGCCGAGAAATATGATTCACCAGCTCTGTTCGATGATTTTGACGAATTGGCCACTTCAACAGAGATTGATGTGGTTTACATTGCCAGCCCGAATTCACTGCATGCCCCACAAGCGATAAAGCTACTAGAAGCAGGGAAACATGTGATCTGTGAAAAGCCGCTGGCTGCCAATGAGACGTTAGCGCAACAGATGTATCAGACGGCATTAGCAAACGATGTTGTGCTGTTTGAAGCATTTATGTCACCACATACTCCCAACTTTAAATTATTGAAAGAGCATAGCCGCCATATAGGTAAGATTCGTAAAGCATTGATTACTTATTGTCAGTATTCATCGCGTTACCCTAAGTATCTGGCGGGTGAAAACCCAAATACGTTTAATCCTGCTTTTGCAAACGGCTCAATTATGGATATTGGCTACTATTGTGTAGGCGCTGCGGTAGAGTTATTTGGCGAACCACTCAGTGTGAAAGCTCACGCCCAGCTGCTGGACAGTGGTGTGGATGGCAGTGGAAGTGTGATTTTGGGTTATGATGGCTTTGAAGTCGTGCTTCAGCACTCTAAAACCAGTGACTCCTATTTACCAAGCGAAATTCAAGGCGAAGAGGGCGCGCTTTTGATGGAGATGATTTCTACGGGTAAAAAGCTGACCAAGATTACAAAAGGCAGTGTTGGAGTAGATTTGAGTGTGAAACAAGATCCGAACCCAATGTATTACGAAGCCTTGGTTTTTGCTAAGCAATTTGAAACGAACAAAATGGACGAAGACTGTATGAAGCGCTCGCTGATTGTGGCTAAATTGCTGACAGAAATTCGTAAACAAACGGGCGTAATATTCCCGGCAGACGTATAAGAGAGAAAGATATGCAAGCTGAAGTTAAGTGGGTTGAAGAATTTAAGTTTCTTGGTCACTCTCAATCTGGTCACTCTGTGGTCATGGATGGTAATGGCGGTGCAACTGCACCAAGCCCAATGGAGATGGTTCTGATGGCGGCGGGTGGCTGCAGCTCAGTCGATGTTGTTGACGGGCTAAAAGAAGCGGCGCAAATGGTAACAAGTTGCACGGCAAAACTGTCGACTGAGCGTCGTGAAACCGCGCCTAGAATTTTCACCAAAGTAAATATTCATTTTGAGGTGTCTGGTGAAAATTTGGATGCCGAGGTTGTCGCAAAAGTAACAGCAGACTCTCTAGAAAAGTATTGTTCCGTGTGCCTGATGCTAGGTGAAGGCGTAGAAATGACCCACAGTTGGGACATAGCATAGCTTACTATAAAACGTGGAAAGCCGGGTTTACAACTCGGCTTTTTTGTCAATTACGGAAATGATCCTCTGTCAGCTTTCCCTTTTTACAATCCTCTATTCGCGCTACTTTATCTTTTTTATTCAAGCCGTTAATGGGAAGGCGTGATGACAGAGTTTGAAAAAATGATCGCTGGCCAGTTGTTTGATGGGTCAGATGGCAGCATCAATCGTATTCGTGAGCAAGCCACTCGCCTCTTGCAAGAATTGAATCACAATACCAGCGATGGGCAGCGTGTAGACATCTGCCGCCAATTGCTCAATCATGTTGGTGAGTCAAGTATGATTCGTTCACCATTTCTCTGTGAATTTGGTCAAACCATATCGATAGGGGATAACACATTCATTAACATGAACGTGACCATGTTGGATGGAGCTGAGATTAAGATAGGCAATCATGTGCTTATCGGCCCTAACACTCAATTCTACACTGCAGGCCATGCTTTGGATTACCGTTGTCGACGAGGTTGGGAAACGACTTGCTTGCCAATCACGGTTGAGGATGATGTTTGGATTGGTGGTAATGTGGTCATCAATCAAGGTGTGACCATAGGTGCACGCAGTGTGATTGCGGCTAACTCGGTGGTGACACGAGATGTACCGCCTGACAGCCTATATGGTGGCACCCCAGCGACTTTGATAAGACATTTGACAGAGAATGACAGTTAACGCTAGCTTAACCTCTTTTATTGTCAATTTGAGAGAATAGTGTGAGCCAACATAAATTTACTTTGTGCGGTGTACTAGCCATCCTGCTTTGGAGTAGTGTTATGGGGTTAGCTCGTACGGTCACCGAGTTTTTAGGCCCTATTGGCGGTGCAGCATCAATCTATAGCGTTGCTTCTCTGTTTTTAGTTATGGTCATGGGGCTGCCTAAGGTTCGAAGTTATTCAATGACTTATGTGCTGTTCGGGGGTGGGCTATTCGTCGCTTACGAAATCTGTTTGGCTCTGGCATTGGCGATGGCAAACTCTCGTCAGCAAGCTGTAGAAATGTTGGTGATTAACTATTTATGGCCCGCTCTAACCGTCTTGTTGGCTGTAATGTTCAGCCCGAAGAAAACCAATATCCTCGTTTACCCTGCGATAGCGATAGCCTTCTTTGGTGTCGCGTGGAGTATTACCGGAGAACAAGGGCTTTCTTTCTCTCAGATTGCTGCGAATATCGCAACGAACCCGCTGACGTACACTATGGCTTTTGTCGGCGCCTTCCTGTGGGCAATATATTGCAATCTGACTAAGCGAATATCTAAAGGGCAAAACCCGATCACGCTGTTCTTCATCATGACGGCGGTAACTCTATGGATGAAGTATGCCATCAGCAATGAAACAGGTTTGAGCTTAAATCTTGAATCTGGTGGATTGTTACTCATTACGGGGATTGCAATGGGTAGTGGTTATGCGCTTTGGAACTACGCGATCATAGGCGGGAATATGGTGCTTTTAGCCACTTTGTCTTACTTTACTCCCGTTCTTTCAACGATTATCTCTTCTGTGATCCTGGGTCTTGTGCTCACCGATACCTTTTTGCAAGGCGTTGCGCTAGTGACAGTCGGTTCATTACTGTGCTGGTGGGTAACAAGAGAGAAAAAGGCTGAGCCAGCGGAGCCTCAAACATGTAATGATTAATCATTACCAGCGTATATCAATGGGTGTACCAGATTTCACTAGAGTGAGCAGCTCATCCATTTCTTCATTAGTGATGGCAATGCATCCATTGGTCCAGTCAAAGCTCTGTACGAAATTTGCAGGGCGCTTTTCCCCATTCCTTAAGCCATGAATCTTAATATTTCCTCCAGGATTAACCCGAAGCTTTGCTGCGTATGCAATATCTTGAGGGTTTGGGTAGCTGATATGAATCGAACGGTAGAACTCTGAATCGTTGATGACAAAGTCTAGGAAGTAACGGCCTTCTGGTGTGCGGTTATCACCCTCTTGAGTTTTATGCCCTCGTGGGTGTTTGCCAAGTGCAATGCGAAATTCTCTAACCACCTCACCATCGTCGATGAGGTACATACGACGTTTGGACTTGTCGACGGTGACCAAGTCGACGGATGCATTGGCGCTACAGACGAAAATTATTGTGCTTAGTATGAGGGTTACTCGAATTGCAATCTCAATCATTGCTTTCAGCTCGCTTAAAAAACAGAAAGGTAGCTGCAAAGCTACCTTTCGAGTTTAGGCGGTTTCATCAGGGAGAAATAGAGAAAATATCACACTCCGCAAAACCCAGATCTTTAAACGCCTCTATCGCCTCATAACGACTTTTTGCATCGACTTCAAATGAAGCCATTTGAGAGCCGTCAAAATAGAGGATCACATAATGAGTACTGGGATCTGGCTTTTCTATTGCCGACATCATTCCTCCAGTTATTCATTGGTACACCAACGTGGACGCGACCAATGCCTCTATGTATTAAAGCTTCGCTAAAGTTTCATTCGGCTTATCTTTTGTCCGAGGCATCTTGTCCACCTTTTTAATCAGTTTAAGCAATTTTGATGCGTTCCAGCTAGTTTCTTGCTGAGAAAAACGTGACTTTTGCATATCATCCAGTTCATTTTGGATGTCAGAGAGAAGAGATTTATCACTGATTTGTGCCTCCTGAAGCCATTTTGAAGCACAGTGCTGCGCTTTAAAATGATCGCCAGCCTTTAGCGCAGCGATCAAACTGTCACTTGATTTTATTGGTGTTTTGGCATCATGGTGATTTGGCGCTTCAATCGGAGTGCGTTTCTTTAGCCACAATATGGTTGTGGCGATCCAAAGACATGCAAAGAGGCCAGTTAAATAAGGCCAGAACCCTGGGTCGTTGACGGTGATCGTTTCGACTTCTGCGGGGGCTGTATATTGAGAGGCTGGAACCGGAATATTCAAGCTCTCACCGGGGCTTACATTCAGTGCTAAACCATCAAGATGAGCGACTTTCTGCTGTTTATTCTGGCTATCCCACCAATTTAGATTCACTTCTGATAGCTCAACATCACCGGTTTGTTGGGGAATGAGCACCTGTTTCAATGTCATGCGGGTAAAGCCATTGTTCAGTTGCGTGAACTGAGGTTTTTCTGCATAGACACGAATGCCTTGAGGGTAGGTGATCTTGATATTAGGGAAGCGATCGGAAGAAAGCCCCTCAATATCAAGAGTAATTTCTCGTGTAATTGAGTCTCCGACTTTGGTGTCATGAACTGAAGAAGAGGTTATCTTCTCACCGTTGGCTGCTGTCCAAGTTTGAGTTAATTTAAGTTGGGAAGTTGGCAACCAGACGCCGGTGTAGCCTTCGGGCTTATCTTCTACTTTAATCTCAAAAGTTTTAGCTGGGGTGTCAACGGAAATGAGTTTAGTGGTGCCCGTACGATCGTTGCCATAGACAACAGAACCTTTAAACGCAGCGCCAGTCAGTGTGTAGTCACCGGGCTGATTGGCGGTAACGCGATAGCTTTGATCAAGCACTGTTACTTCTACCCCATCAAGTACACTTTGGTACTGATTTGGTTCACCCATCTGAGCTAATGTTAGCCCTTCAACGCGAGGCGGAATAACGTTAGGGCTCTGCAGGCGCCTTGGATCCGCTTTAATGATCAGGCGAGTTCGTAGTGAGGCACTTTCATTTGGGTAAAGCGTTGTTTTATCGAGTGAGCTTTGCAGCTCAACGAGATCAGAGATTTGAGGTTCATCATTATCAGTTGTGACTTGAATAGCAATGGGTTTTGAACTGGCGCCATTGATAGTAAATGCGGGGATCTTGGCAACCCCTAGGGTTTGAGCAGCGAGTGTTAAGTTCCACTCGCTGCGTGTGCTGCGATCACCATTGACGATGTTAATTGAAGAGCCAAAGCTAGGCCTTCCCACATAGAAATCCTTTTCCAGTGCACTGAAATCTATAGCATCGGAAGAGACTTTTTCGTCAACCACAACGCGAAGCTGAAATACTTCATTCTTAACGACTTTATTTTTGCTAACGGTAGCCCAAACATTGGCTGCCAATGCCGCTGGGCTAACAAAAGTAAAAGCCAGCGCCAGTAAGCTAATCAGTTTTATTATTTGTCGGTTCATAGTTACCACTTCTTACCTGTATTCTGCGGTGGTTGTTTTTGCTGAGCTTGCAACATCATCTGAGCTTTGAGTAAACGGCTAGGATCGCGTGCACTCTCAACTTGTTCTAGCTTGCGAAGCGCAGGATCTATCTGTTCTAGGTTTTGCTCCTGTTGTGCTTCACCTTGTGGTTGTTCTGAAATTTGGTTCTCCTGCTGAGGCACTTGCTCTGCTTTTGAAGTGCTTTGCGATGACTCTTTTTGCTCAGCTTGGGAGTGGGAAGCTTGTTGATTTGGCTGCTTGCTTTCACTCTCATTTTGCTGAGACTCTGGTTGCTTGTCAGAGGGCTGTTTGTCTGAACCAGAGTTTTGTTCAGATTGAGAGGAGCGCTCTTGCTCTGGTGACGAATCCTGTTCAGACTTTTGTTGCTGTTGCTGTTGCTGTTGCTGTTGCTGTTGCTGTTGCTGTTGCTGTTGCTGTCTGACTATCTCCAAGTTTTTTTTGGCATCTTTATTATTCGGATCTTGTTTAAGCACGTCCTCGTAAAGCTCAATAGCTTGCTCCAACTCTCGGTTTTGAGCGTAGGCGTTGGCAAGGTTGTATTTTCCGTGGAGTGTTTGAGACTCTTTAAGGGCTTCAATGGCGGCAGGGAAATTGCCCGCTTGATAGTGCGCAATACCTTGCCATTCTCTATTCTCAAACAGCTCAGCGGCGGCTTTATACTGCCCCGCGTCGTAGAGTTGTTTGGCTTGTTGATTACTGTTTAGAAAAGCGGAGGCCAATGCGGGTTCGGGGGAAAGTAGCGGGTAAGTTAAGGCTACTAAAGCAAACAAAAAGCCGCGACGGAACATTAAAAGTGCAGGAATAATCAAAAGTGGTAATAACCAAATACCACTGTTGACACGATCACTGATTTGTTGTGATTGATTGAGTTTTCCTGTGTGCTCAATTTTGCTAGTGCGATTGGCAATCGCGTCGATATCGCTGTTATTAAGTTGAATAGGCGTGAAGAAGCCACCAACAGAGTTGGAAAGGCGATTCATATTTCTGAAGTTCGATTTCGCAACGACGGTTTGCCCTGCATCTTTGAGTAGGGTGCCGTCACTGAGCCGGATTGGTGCACCAGATCGAGTTCCGATCCCAAGTATGGATAGACGCCATTGTGTGTTAGCAATAAGATCCTGAATGCCTTGGCTTTCTTCATCATCTAAGTCATCGCTGAAAAGGACGATGTCACCGCGGGATAACCCGCTATTTTTCATCATCTCGATGGCCAACTTAACCGCTTTAACTGCATCGGCCCCGGGGTAGGGCATCAACTCAGGTGAGAGGTTTGGTATCAGGTTTTGAATAGTCCGCGTATCTGAAGTCATCGGGCTCACGGTATATGCATCGCCAGAGTATGCGAGTAGGGCGGTCGTCCCTTCACTCCATTTCTTGAGCAGATCAGTGGCTTTGTACTTAGCTTGAGTGAGCCGATTCGGTTTGATGTCGGTGGCGTACATTGACATCGACATATCCATGATAAGCACTCGCGC
This sequence comes from Vibrio sp. Isolate24, assembly GCF_022398215.1. Lineage (NCBI taxonomy): Bacteria > Pseudomonadati > Pseudomonadota > Gammaproteobacteria > Vibrionales > Vibrionaceae > Vibrio > Vibrio sp. Isolate24. Next base: position 850,249 of record NZ_JAKEUU010000001.1, on the reverse strand, counting down.
ATTGTCATTGCTAAAGCTCGGTCGTTCAGAACTGGTGAAGCTCGGTCCGGAAAGGGCGATAATAGCAATAAAGCCACTGAAGGCGATGATACTGGTTATCGCGGTTCGTGTTGATTGATGCTTAATGCCCATTGCTTTTGCTAAATGAGGTGCGATCAATGTTTGGCTACGACTACGTTTCGAGAGCCAGAAAACCATCCCTAAGAGTGGAATAAGCACCCATAACCACTCTGGGTAGAGGAAGCGAAAATCAGACATGATTCCTCCTAATGATGATAAGGGCAAAGAAGCCTACTAGTGATATTGCCAGCGGAAACCCGAACCACTCTTGCTGTGGTCGCCAAGTTTGAGTCGCTTGACTCACAGGTTCTAGGCTATTTATGGTGTCATAGATGGTCGCCAGTTCTTTACTGTCACGGGCACGGAAGTATTGTCCTCCTGTCAGCTTGGCAATTTCCATCAGTGACTTCTCATCCAGATCCTGTGCCGTATTGACTTTGCGCGTCATGAAAAACTCTTTGACCATCATCTCACCCGCACCAACACCGACGGTGTATATGGTCGCATTGTACTTTTTAGCAATTTTGGCGGCTTCTATCGGGTCAAGTACACCAGCAGTATTGCTGCCGTCACTGAGTAAAATCATGACACGTTGTGGAGCATCACTATCGACAAAGGTCTTCGTCGCCAGTCCTATACCTTCACCTATGGCGGTTTTGGTACCAATCAATCTCAGCACTGTTTGATTGAGTTGCTCGGCAACAGTATTCCTATCAAGCGTTAATGGTGTTTGCAGATAAGCGTGATCGGCAAACAGCACTAGGCCGAGTCGGTCTCCCTGACGTTTGGCAATAAAGTCTGATAAGACCTGTTTTACTGCACTTAAACGGTCGATATAGTCACCGTTAAATTGCATGTCTTCTTTACTCATCGAGTAAGACAAGTCGACAACCAGCATCATGTCTCTGTGCTTCGGTTGTGTCGTGACCGGGTCGCCATACCAAACCGGTCTTGCGACTGCGGTAACCAGACAAACCCAAATCAGACCAGCCAGAATTTTAGCCAATAAATTCCTTGGTGCGTTACCTGCCGTAGAGTCTGGCAGGTAAGGCATATAAACAGGAGATGACTGCTTAACTGGCGGCAGTAAAAAATAAATCAGTATGGGTAGCGGCAGCAGAAAAAATGCCCACCACCATACAAATTCGATGTTAGCCAACTTTGGCTCTCCTTCTTTTTGGCGGAAGTGCTTCGTCTACCCATCGTGAGCAATGTGTTACCAATTCGGCTGCGTTTCCGATAGGCTCTTTCGAATACAAAGCTTCTTGCCAGAGTTCGTAATTGTCTAGAAATACAGGGGATTTAACCTGAGTATCAAGAAAGGCGTACCACTCTTTACCTGTAAGCTGTGCAACTTCTTCTCTTGGGTAGTAGCACAGGGCTGCTTGACGAAGTAATTCAATGGCTTCCGCAGGCTTTTCACCTGCTTGAATGAGTTTCAACGCGGTTTTCTTGGGGGCCAAGCGCTTTTTGTTCCAGCGATAGACTAACCAAATGACCAATGCGCCGAACACCATTGCTCCTGCGGTTGCCCACCAGCCCCATGCTAATGGAAACCACGAAGGTACTTCCGGTAAATGCATAGGGTTGAGTGGGAGTAATGAATCCTTATTATAGGTGCTCATTGAGTACGTCCAGATAATTGTTGTAGTAGTGACTCTTGGGTGGAGAGACGGGTAAAACTCAAGCCGTGTTTAATAGATAAGTCTTTCAGATCTTGCTGTTTTTGTTCAAAAACCGACTTGATCTGATCGCGCGCTTTTCGTGAAGAAAAGTCCATCCACAAAGTTTGACGTTTGTCGGAAACTTGCTCGACGCCACGATAATTGGTGATACCGGCTTCTAAAGGATCGGAAATATGCACCAGCCTAACTCGGTTGTGGGAACGCAACCTAGTGAGTAATGACTGGTTGGACTCTGAAAAGCGCAGGAAGTCACTGATAATAACAACTTCACTGCCTTTGGGACAAAGTCGATTAAGAGCTTGTAACCCGTTCATCATATCAGGTGATGCTTGCGTGGGTGCAGAGCGCAGTTTGTCCTGATGAAGCTTCACCATATGCTGAATGAATGCTAACGGTCCTTGATTACGGCTAGTCGGCTTTAACTCGGTCAGCTGATCGCCAGTATCGATAATTGCACCGATGCGATCGCGCTGCGCGACAGATAGCCAAGCAATCAGGCTTGCTATGTGTGCGGCTAAGACCGATTTAAACATCAGTTGAGAACCAAACATCATGCTGACACTGAAATCCACGTACACTATGATGGGCTTTTCTCGTTCTTCAGTGAAAAGTTTGGTATGAGGTTTGCCGGTTCGAGCGGTTACACGCCAATCGATGCTGCGAACATCATCTCCAGCTTGATACTGGCGGACTTCAGCAAAGTCCAAACCACGCCCTAGTTGCTTACTCTGATGCTGTCCCAGCGTTTGAGACCACAAACTCTTAGCAGGAGGTAACCACTTTATCGCTTGTTGCTTATAGTAAAGCAGTTCATCAAGACACAGGTTTACACCGTCTGAGTATGGGGATAATTGTTTATCCATCTGTAACCCTTACGCGCTGCCCACCAGAGACAGAAGACGGTTCACTACCTGATTAGCACAGATGCCTTCGGCTTGCGCCTGATAACTAAGCAGAATGCGGTGTCTGAGAACGGGGAAGGCCATGGCTTGTACATCTTCTGGAGAAACATAATCGCGACCAGACAGCCAAGCGTGTGCTCGAGCACAGCGATCCAAAGCGATTGTGGCGCGTGGACTTACTCCCATTTCTATCCAACTACTCAATGTATCATCGTATTGAGCGGGCTGACGCGTTGCCATGACGAGACGAATAATATAATTCTCAACCCCTTTGGCCATATGAATGTTCAACACTTCCTGACGAGCAGAAAAAATATCTTGTTGAGAGAGAACTGGTGGTGTGATTTTTTCTGCCCCTTTGGCTTCGCCGCGGTTAAGACGCAAAATTTCCAGTTCACTTTCCGCATTTGGGTAGTCAACATTGAGATGCAGTAGAAAGCGATCTAACTGAGCTTCAGGCAGTGGGTAGGTACCTTCCTGCTCAATGGGGTTCTGTGTTGCCATGACCAAAAACAAATCGGGCAATGGGTAGGTTTGTCGACCGGCCGTAATTTGCTTTTCTGCCATCGCTTCAAGCATTGCTGCTTGCACTTTAGCAGGAGCACGGTTGATTTCATCGGCCAGAATCAGTGAGTTAAAAATCGGCCCTGGTTGGAAAGTAAATTCGCCTGTTTCTGGACGAAAAATATCGGTGCCAGTTAAGTCTGCAGGCAGTAGGTCAGGAGTGAACTGAATGCGATGGAAATCGCCTTCAATACAGTCAGCCAATGATTTCACAGCTCGTGTTTTGGCCAACCCCGGAGGGCCTTCAACCAAAATATGTCCGTCGGCCAGTAAAGCAACTAAAAGCTGCTTGACGAGTTCTTGTTGGCCAATAACCTGACCTTCTAAATATTGCTGTAGGTGGTGCAATGACTGAGAGTTCATCAGTGTCTATCTCCTCACTTTTTCACTTAGTGGTTTGAGCTATGAAAAAGTTCATCCATTTTGACTTTATTGTCGTTCGGCTGCTTATTTACTACTCAACGCAGCAGTACAACATAAGTGCTATTATTTCAGTTGTTTACAATATGGGGATTTTCGTTCCTCATGCAAGTGTTCAATATCGAAAAATTGGTTTGCAAATCAGGGTTAAATTGATGACTTATTCAGTAAAGAAATGTAATTTACATCCGATATAAAAAGATGCGTCACAATTTAGCTTGGCTCGCCCCTTTCTGGAGCTAGTAAATCAGTGGTGATGATGAATTTTCATAATGACAAAGCGCTAAAAGGCAACTCGAATGATGAAACTAAACGCGATCAGTATTAAGCAAAAGGTTGTTGCGGGTATTACCTTTGCTGTTCTCGCTTCAACAATTATTGTTGGAGTCATGGCACAGCGTCAGGCACGCGAAGTTCTGGAGCATAGACTGGTAGATATTGAACTGCCTTCCATGCTAGACCAGATCAAGGGACAAATTGACTACGATGTAACTCAGCTACTGCGAGCAGCAGAGCAGATAGCAAATAATGAATTTATTAAAGATGCGATTAGCACGACCAATATTGACCCTCAGGTTGAAGCTAAGCTGGTTAAAGAGCTTAACAACGTTCGTAACCAATACAGTTTGAATGATGCTTCTGTTGCGAATCGTGAAACGGCTTACTATTGGAACCAAAATGGCTTTTTGCGCCAGTTGAACCAACAACAAGATGGCTGGTTCTTTGGCTTTACCCAATCTGGTCAGCCGACCATGGTAAGCATGTTCCAAGAGTCGACGGGTGAAGTAAAAATGTTCGCCAACTTCCAGTTTGTTAATGGGCTAAGTATGTCTGGCCTGTCGAAATCAATGGATGATATGGTTAGGTTGTTGAATGGCTTTCAAATCGAAGACACCGGCTTTGTATTTCTGACCGATGCACAAGGGCAAGTACAAATTCACCGTCAGAAAGACAAAGCACGTTCGACGTTATCTCAGCTCTATGGTGGGGAAGCCTCTCAACTTCTGAATAAATCGGGTTTTAATTTGATAGAAGCGAACTATGAAGGTGAACAGGTGTTTGTTTCAAGCCTGTATATTCCTTCTATGGATTGGTTTGTTATTGGTGTAGCCCCGGTTGATGAAGTGTTTGCTGACCTTAACCATGTTGCCAAGCAAATGACCTTTACGACGATTGTGGTTGCTGCTCTGTTTATCTTCATGGGTCTATTCTTAGCTAATAGCATCACACGCCCTATTAAGTCGATTGCTGCTCGCTTTACCGACCTTGGCCGAGGCGATGGCGACCTTTCACAACGTATCGAAGTTCAGAGTAGCGATGAGATTGGCCAGCTTTCTGAAGGTTTTAACGGCTTTATTGAGAAAATACACGAGTCAATGAAAGAAGTAGCGTCAACCAGTGGTGCGTTGCAAACGGCCGCTGACAGTGTGTCTCACAAAGCTAACACGACTCATGACAATAGTCAGATTCAGCGTGACCAAACCATTCAAGTGGTGACCGCGATTAACGAGATGGGCGCGACGATCAGCGAAATTGCTTCGAATGCGGCCACCGCAGCGGAAACCGCGAACCAAGCTTCAGACAACACTCAGGTCGGCCAGAGCGTCGTCAACAAAGCTAAGGACGCGATCAGTCGTTTGGCGATGGACATAGAAAACACAGGTCAAGTGGTTGAGCAACTGGCATCTACAACGCAAGAAATTGGCTCTATTCTGGATGTTATCCGTGATATCTCCGAGCAAACCAACTTACTTGCATTGAACGCAGCAATTGAGGCTGCACGTGCGGGTGAACAGGGACGTGGCTTCGCTGTGGTCGCAGATGAAGTAAGAAACTTGGCCAGTCGAACGGCTGATTCGACGGAAGAGATCCAGAAAATGATCAACCAGCTTCAAAGTGATGCAAAAGATGCTGTAACGGCGATGGAAGCTGGTAAGTCTGTAACGCATGAAGGCGTGTCATCGTCAGATGAAGCGGTAGAAGTGTTGGTGAACATTTCCGAACGTATCCACGACATTTCTGACCGTAACACTCAGGTGGCAACGGCGACGGAAGAGCAGTCAACGGTTGTGCATACTATCAACCAAAATATCGAAGAAATTAACGCCATTAATGAAGTGACAACCAGTACTGCCGAGGAACTGGCGGCCGCCAGCTCTGATCTAAAAGAGCTGTCGGAACGTCTAGATCGTATGGTAGGTAGCTTTAAGCTATAAAACTGTCCGTAAGCTAGAATAACTGGGGTTAAGTAGGTAAACTTAGCCCCAGTTTTTATATTGATTAGGTAAGTAAATAGCATGAGTGATTTTGAAAAAGAGCTAGAGCAAATGTCTCAGGAAATGAGTGATGAGCCTGAGGTAGCTCTTCCATCACTTGAAGAGCAAAAAGCTATCGCGGCAGAGCTAAAAAAACTCGAAGAAGCTGGTGAGCTAACACCAGAGATCCTAGAGCAGTACTTCGGTAAGTTTTATTCTAAAACCGATAAGCCAGTGCATTAGTATTAGAATTCGCTCTAACAAAAGCCGCTTTAAGCGGCTTTTGTTTTTATCTACAACCGATAATCATTTATTTTTCGGTCGCCTATTTTCATCCCCAAACTCTAATTGCTGACGATTCTCAGAAACTAACTCGCTCAAGAATTCAGCGACTACTCTTATTCGTCTTGAGTGCGCTAAATCTGAATGTATAGCCAACCAGATAGGCTGATTGCAGTCTACTTCGTGTTGAATGCAGACGAGTCCTTGCTGCTGGGCTATGAAATGCGGGAGTACTGCGAGCCCAAGGCCTGCATGAGCGGCACTGAACTGTGCGGATAAATTGGTTGTGGAGATCTTGCAATTTCTTCCTCTGAGTGTTTTCTGTACCCACTGAGCCGTGGGGAGGTGGTGTTGAGTTTCTGCCCAGCCGATGAAGTCATCGTTGTCATAGGGATGGGTCTGCGCTGAATCTGTTCTGCTACTGATATAGCTCTCAGAGCCGTAAAGGCCAAAGCCCAGCTTCCCTAAACGTCGGATAGTCACATTTCCTCTATCTGGTCTCACCATACGTATGGCTAGATCTGCATCCCTTCGATGCAAATTAACGATTGAAATACTGGTCACAACTTCTACGCTGAGCTCGGCATGCTTGCGTAGTAGATTTGGTAGGGCTGGAATGATTAAGTGGTCGGCAAGCCCTTGGGCTGTGGCTATACGAACGTGTCCTGAAACTCCATCATCATGGCCTTGCGCGGCAGAGCCAAACGCATATCCGGCTTGTTCTAGAGCTTCTGCTTGAGGAATAAGCGATAACCCTTCGTCAGTGAGTTTATAACCCAGTTGATCTCTTACAAACAGCCTTAAATTGAGTGCACTTTCTAAGCGCTCAATACGACGAGTTGCCGTTGCTATTCCGACACCTAATGCTTTGGAGGCACCACTTAATGTCCCCGCTCTAGCTATGGCTAAGAAGACTCGTGCATCATCCCAGTGGATTTTGTTGAATTCCCATTTTCCGATATCGGAAGATGGATTGCGTTTTTTTGGCATATAACTTTCCCTTTTGGGAAATCATACTGTGAACAATACAACAAACCAAGGAAATTAGATGATGGAAAAACGTATCTTGGGAAATGGCTTAGAAGTATCAGCAATCGGGCTAGGCTGCATGGGAATGAGCGAGTTTTATGGGCCAAGAAATGATCAAGAATCATTGCAAGTACTTAATAAGGCAATCGATCTCGGGTGTACATTCTTGGACACAGCGGATACATATGGGGACCATCACAACGAGGAATTGATTGGCCGATTCTTACGGACTAAAGACAAAAATATCAAAGTTGCCACCAAGTGCGGCATCGTAAGGGAGCCAGGAGAATACAAACGACGTATTGATAATAGCCCCGAGTATATTCGCCAAGCGTGTGAAGGGTCACTGCGTCGACTCGGTGTCGAGTGTATTGATCTCTATTACATTCACCGCTTGGATCCCAAGGCTTCTATTGAAACGACAATGGAGACGCTAAGTGAGTTGGTTTCAGCAGGAAAAATTGCACATATTGGGCTTTCCGAGGTAAGTGCAAATACCCTGAGAAGAGCTAATGCAATTCATCCAGTTACGGCAGTTCAGACGGAATATTCACTTTGGACTCGAGATGTTGAAGCTGAGGTACTACCTACTTGTCGTGAACTCGGTATTGGATTTGTACCATATTCGCCGTTAGGGCGTGGTTTTCTGACTGGACGTATCCAGTCAGAAAAGGATTTCTCTCACAACGATGCTCGTAAAGCGCTGCCACGCTTCACGTCTGAAAACTTAAAGGCTAATCAACCTTTATCCGATGCGGTGAAGTACTTAGCGATGGAGAAGGCGTGTTCGCCCGCACAGATCGCCTTAGCTTGGTTACTCGCGCAAGGGGACGATATTGTGCCTATTCCAGGTACTAAACAACTTAAATACTTGGAAGATAATCTTGGTTCGGTGAACGTGAGGCTAACACCTCAGGACGAGGCTATCCTGGAAAAAGCCATTGATGGTTTTAAGCCAGTAGGTGAGCGTTACACCCCTGAAGGCATGAAGGGTGTGAACGCGTAAGGGGACTTTTATCAGTGTACCGGCCTTGTTTAGCCTTCAGGCGCTCTAATTGCTTATCTGTTAGCTAGTCTAAAGTTCGGTTTTTTGATAAACAAAGAGGCATAGCATTGATCGTGCCTCTTTTCAAAACTGAAACTCCACCCCAGTTGCTGACATAAACGCTTCACCAATATGAGACCTAGCCCAAAACCTGAGTGCTCCGCATAATATTCATGATCTTCCTGCCGTTCTCGGTTAATGATCTGAACGGCTCCCTGACGCTGATCAATAGTAATCATACCCTCATGTGTGTGTTGCACGGCATTACGCAATAGGTTAGCGATTATCATTTGCACAGCCGCGTAGGGTAGGTTGACCTCATAACTGTCAGTACGGATTTGCACTTCAATGCTTTTTCCTTGTGTCAGATAGCTCAGGTTCTCCATTTCTGAATGCAGTAGCGATGATAGATCCACGGGTTGAGTGGATAGCTGAGAATCTTCGGCTTTATTTAGCCATAACAACGTATTGCAGAGTTCAGCCATGCAATGGCTGGCATCCTTAATTCTCTGCATTGCGCGATGACTCTTGACCTCCCATTGCTGTTCGACTTTTTCCATTAGTTCCACACTACTACGAATAACGGCAATCGGTGTACGTAGCTCATGGCTGGCATACTGAACAAACTCCTGTTCTCGCTCAAGTGAGGCATTCGTTTTACGTACGCTATCGAGGATAATTTGAGCGAGTGTATTCAGCTCTTTGTATCGGAACCCTGGCGGTGCGGCACTTAAATTTTGGGCATCCAGCTCTCTGGCCCAGCCATACAGTTCTTTAATTGGTTTAGTGACTGAGTTCATAAACATTAGCAATATCATGAAAAAGAAACTCAATGCGCAAAGTCCAAGAAAAACTGCTTGAACTTCAGGTGATGTGAACCAGTATGGGGCGGGGATGTTTGGAGGCTCTTTGAAATGATGAGCAGCATAATGGATTTCTCCATTGGGCCTTGCTAGGGAGAGCAAAAACACGGACTCGGTCGGCCTAGAGAACAGGCTGTCTCGATCTGACTTTTGATAGAGTCGATCTGGGATGAGTTGTTCACGAGTGAAATGACGGCGAATCTCGATAGGTAGGTCATGCCAATTGCTGGTTTTTAAGAATCGATGATTTGCCTCAAGATGGTCTGATTCGCTCCTATGGGCTACTTCGAGTAGAGCGCCCTTAATCATGTTGTCTTGACTGCTAAAAAAATGAAGCATCCAGAGAGCGGACATCAGTGTTACCAATATAACAGCGGAGGTGAGAAGCACGATTAGAGTATAACGTTTTAAGCTTGGTATCTCGCTGATCATGGGGTCTCCAACTCTGTAATTTGTAACTTGAAGCCTTGTCGATTGATAGAAATGATGGAGGCCGAACTGTTATGACAAGCTAATGCCTTACGTAGGTGATGTATGTGGACTTTAAGGGAGTCACTGTTGGGCAATCGGTCATCCCAGATCGCCAAATTAAGAGATTGACGAGTGACTGAGTGCGGGTAAGCACGCATTAATTGCTCTAAGATAGTCAAGCTTGTCGGCGGGAGCTTGAGCGGTTGATTATCAACATACGCTTGTTTTTCTTGCGAGTTAAACATTATGTTTCCCGCCTTGAACTGAGTGAGTTGACCGCTTTTTCTATTCACCAGTGCTTTCGTTCTTGCCACTAATTCTGCCATTGCAAAGGGCTTTACGAGATAGTCATCAGTGCCAACTTTAAATCCTGTCAGCTTGTCTTCAAGTTGACTTCGGGCAGTTAACATAATAATTGGAACCCCGATTCCTTGAGAGCGAAGCTGTTCGCAAACGCTAAAGCCATCAAGTCGTGGGAGATTTATATCCAGAATAATAACCTGATAATCATTATTTTCTATCAGGTTGAGGGCTGTAATACCATTACTGGCGAAATCACATGTAATGTTTTCCAGTTCAAGAAAATCTATGATATTGCCTGCTAGCCGAGTATCGTCTTCAACCAATATTGTGTGGATCATGGGCACCTTAGTGAAATCCAATAGAAGTAAAGCCAAGCCAGTGATGGCTTGGCAACAATGTTCCCTTTTCTTGAGAAAGCGAGTTATCTTTGTTTGGAGACATCAAGTTGTATCGATGTACCATGATTGATTCCATCGCCAGCCGCTAGGATGAAGTACCAACCGGGAGGTGGAGAGTCAATTCTGATGTACTCACTACTGCCAAGGTTTTGAGAGGAAAACTCAAATTGGTTGATACTTGGCCAATAAGGACTGACATACAAATCCGTATTACCGCTACCGTGTTGTGTTCTAACTTCCAGAGTACTGTTGGGTTGGGTGACCTTGATGAAATAATAGTTGTCACCTTGTGCAGTACAGACGGGAGAACCACTCTGCAATTCGCTAAAGGAGATAGGAGCAGAAACAGCACACTGGTCTGAGATGACTTTAGGCTGCTCTCCAGGTTCTTTATTTGCTTGGTGTTCACCCAATGCGATAGATACCCCTTGGTACCCCTGTTGTGAGATGGCACTTAGGTAGTGGCGTCCCCGATTTAGGGTGATGATAAGGACTTGTTCTGTGCCTTCTCCCACTGATTCAGCTAACGCATTTTCCTCAGATGCCCAAGTTGTTGGGTGATAGTAGAGTTTAAGATCACCCTGACCATCGCGACTGCTCAGGTAGACAGTGGTGTTATCTCTCTGAACATCAAAATAAAAGTGTTCAGTTAAACCAGTGATACACTCGCCTTGATCTCTTGTTAGCTTTTCACCGGATTGTAGGGCTTCACCCTCCGAACACTTGGAAGGCAGGTAAAGAGGTACCCCCTGATAGTTGATTGCTTGCAGTTGAAGCCCATCAGGATCTGACTCCTCCGGCTGAGGAAGCCAAGCTTGCAGGCACTCTGCGCTTTTCACACAAGGGTCGGTGAGTGCTTTCATAAAGTTAACCAAATCGGTTTTCGATTGATCTGACAAGTTGAGTTTTTGTAGCACAGGGGCACCATCGGCAATTTCATCATCAATGATCTTGGCGGCTTTATTTGTATTCTCTCTTGTCTCTGGGAACAGACTATTGCAATGTTCAATGTCTTTAAACTGCGGTTGTTCACACCAGCCTAGCTCATCGATGTACTGATCGAGTATCTGATGATAATCATCATAATGATCAATTACTTGTTCGAGTGTATCGTAACTTCCAGCATGTCCGAATGGTCCGGTGACTTCGATGTTTAATAGCGTACCAGAGCGAAAGCTATAAATGTCGTCTTCACTTTCATTACGATGGGCACGGCCTAAGTCATTGGTTTCCATTCCTGGTTCTCCAGTTCCGGGGCCAATTTGTGGGAAAGCAAGGCGATGATAGTTTGAATCTTTTGTTTGACTGAAGGTGTCCGTGTTATGGCAACCAATACATTGGGTGGGTAAGAAATCGGGCTCATTACCACCATCAGACGGAGGGGGTGGCATGTAGAGGTATAGGTAAGCACCGCGCTTTTGTGAAAGGGTGAGCGCAGACAAATCCCCTTTTACGTATCGGTTCCAAGCATTGTCGGTAAAATTCATTGATTGTTGGTACGCAGAGAGTGCTCGGGTAATGTTGGCAAACGTCACAAGCTCTTGAGGTGATTTGTCTTCCCCGTAAACGGATGAAAATTTTTCTACCCAGTGATTGCGAAACAATTCGCCTTTCGCGTCACCATAGTCGCCAATTCTTGCCGCGAGATGTGCTCTTACAGCTTGATTAGAGGCATCCTGCATGAAATCAAAACCGCGCATTTCTGAGGCTGTGACCGGTGGAAAGCGAGCTTGAGCTGCTAACAAGGTATCACCTGCGTTTGGGTCAGCTTCACCAAACGCCACATCGGGGGTGCTGATCCCTTTTGAGGGATCAAGCCAATCAACAAACTCTACGCGTGCATCGCGAAACAGACTGCGTTTGTATAAACCTGCATTGAAGATCGTTGGAGTGTTGCGTGCTACGTAGAATTGGCCAGTCGTCGTTTTTCGGCCTGGACCCAGTACATCTTCATTCTCAGCCAGTGTACCGACTGGAAGTGATAACCCGTCTCCACCACCAAGGTAGGGGTGATGACAGCTGGCACAAGCGACGTCTTTATTGCCACTCAGTGCTTTGGAGAAAAATAACAGTTTGCCTAGTTTTACTTCTTCTGAATCCACACTGGGTATCTCAAAACCTTTGTTGGGCTCCCCAGTCAGGCTGTGTTGCTCAATCAGTTTACGTAGTTCTGTATCCAGATCATCGGGGATAGGGATCGCCATTGTTTGGGATGCTAGCCCCAACGTCAGGGCGAATAAACACGCTTGCTTTTTCATCGCTTTCTTCCTTGTGTGCAGTAATAGATGGGATACTAGGAAGGCGAGGGTTAAAAAACGGTTAAAGCGGACGAAATCAAATTGTCTTGGATGGAGTAAGTTTACTAATCTTGATGCATATCAAGGTTAGTGGTGAAATGTAATCTAACTCGAGTAGAAAATGTTTTGAGCTTAATGCTCGAAATCTCAATAAGTAAAAGGTATAACGTAGCCTTGTTTCTAGTTGCTTTGTAAGCCGCATTGGCGGCTTTTTTCACGCTTGAGGAAGTGTTTATGTTCATCGTTTATCGTCTTTTGAAGTTGGCGGTTATCTGTGCTGTGTTTTTCACCATTTATGACTTGATTGAAATGGGCCAAGTGACTTGGCCTATGCGCTTCTTTGGCCTTTAAGCTATTCACATCAATGATTGTCTGTAATTATATATTCGTCATATAACAGAAATACGGTTGTACGGAGTTAGCACATTGAGCGATAAAACAACGATCGTCATTATTGAGGATGAACCAGCCATTGCCGAAAACTTAATTCATGTTATCGAAATGGATGGCTATCAGACTGCATGGTTTTCAACCGCGAGAGAAGGGTTGGCCTTCATCAAGCAGAGCGAACCAGCGTTAGTAGTACTTGATGTTGGCTTACCGGATGGGAATGGATTTGAACTTTGTAAATCCATTCGAGAGTTTTCTGATGTACCGATTATTTTTCTGACTGCGAGACATGAGGAAATCGATCGTGTGGTGGGGTTAGAGATTGGTGCCGATGACTATGTCACTAAACCTTTTAGCCCAAGAGAAATGCTGGCACGAATCAAGCTGCGTATCAAATCACGCTTCACCTTAGACCAACCGCCGAAAGAACATGAGAGTGAGTTAAAAGCGGACAACTTTGATTACAGCGTTGGTGACCAATCATTAGGTTTAACTGCCGTTGAGTTTAAGATCTTAAGCAAACTTATTGCTGTATCCAGTCGTGTTTTAAGCCGTGAGCAATTGATGCATGCGGCTGATATGACACCGCATACGTCTTATGAGCGTAATATCGATTCTCACATTAAAGCGATACGCAACAAGCTCAAGCCCTTTGCCATGAATGATCGTATTTGCACCAAGCGTGGTTTCGGTTACTACTACGAACAAACGGATGAGTAACGATGCAATGGCCTAAGATCCCACTCGGATTAAGACTGTTCTTTTTGTATTTTGTTCTTGTCGGTCTGACGGCCTATACCGTGAGCACTACGGTGATTCAGGAGCTTAAACCGACGGTTCGACAAACGACCGAAGAAACGCTGGTGGATATGGCCAACCTCTTGGCTGTGCTTGCGGAAGAAGACGTGGCGAATGGCCAAATTTCAGAGAGTCGATTCTCAACACTTCTTACTGCATATGGCTTAAGAGAGCCCAAAGCTCGTATCTGGGAAATCGGTAAGAAAGCGATCAATCATCGCATTTACATCACAGACAAAAATGGGGTTGTGATTGCGGACTCGTGGCAACAGGATGTCGGAGAAGATTATTCGAGATGGAACGATGTCTATCTCACGTTACGTGGTCAATACGGAGCGAGAAGTACTGCTGAAGATCCAGATGATCCTCTGTCAACAGTGATGCATGTCGCAGCCCCTATTTATCATAAGGGGGAAATCATTGGCAGCGTGACGGTGGCTAAATCCAACCGTTCGGTTCAGCCATTTATTGACCTGTCGAAGCGAAATGTCTTGTTTTGGATGGTGTGGATGAGCGGGTTAGTATTGCTGGCTGGGGCTTTGTTCGCATGGCGTATTCACTCGGCGCTGAATAAGTTGGAAAATTATGCGGTAAAAATGGGCCAAGGAGAGAAGGTCACTAAACCAAGCTTTCGCGTGTTTTATGAATATGGGACTTTGAGTAACGCATTAGAAAACATGCGTAATCAACTCGATGGTAAGCAGTATGTCGAAGAGTATGTGCAAACATTGACGCATGAACTCAAAAGTCCGCTTTCAGCGATTAAGGGAGCAAGCGAAATATTACAGATGCCGTTATCCGATGAAAAAGTAGCGCGTTTTGCGACAAACATCGAGCGCGAGAGCGATAGGATGCAGTCTTTGGTAGACAAACTATTGGAGTTGGCTCGACTAGAGAAGCAACCACATTTGGATAAGCAGGAACCGATCAACATCAACACTATGCTTAATGATATTTTAGCGGCCTCCGATGCTCGACTCAATGCTAAAGGAGTTACATGCGAAGTCGTTATAAAGTCTGATTTTGAGATCGTTGGTGATCGCTTTATGTTCCAGCAGGCCTTGTTCAACCTTATGGATAATGCACTGGATTTTGTGGATTGTAATGGCGCGATTCGTTGGTGTTACTCACAATCAGGTGATCGAGTTGCTTTGTCGATATCTAATGACGGGCCACGTATTCCAGATTACGCGATGCCAAGGCTTACAGAGCGATTTTATTCTCTTGCTCGCCAAAATGGCGTGAAAAGTACTGGGCTTGGGCTGAATTTTGTTGAGCAAGTTGCCAAACTGCATAAGGGTTCATTGCTGATTGAGAATGTCGACCAAGGTGTTAAAGCCACTTTGAGCTTTCCTTCTCCATAAAAACTCCATAAACGCTCCATCTCTTCTCCAAGTGGCTGTTTTACATTAGCCACATCAGTTAAGGAGAAAACAGATGAAAAAAATCTTTAATAATCAGCTTGGCATGAAGTTTGGCTTTGTGCTGCTTTTGTTTGTCTTATTACAAATCCCGGTTTCTATGGTGAGTGGCCTTGTTTCCGAGCGCGCTTACCGTCAGCAAGAAGTGAGAGAGGAAATCGCACGCAGTAGCAGTGGTGAGCAACGTATTATCGGTCCATTCATCGCGATAGACTTTACCGAAACGGTTAGCAGTGAAGAACGGACTTATACGGTTGAGCGTCAGGCTTACATTTTGCCAGATACTTTTGATATGACAGCTCATTTAGACAGCTTCGAGAAATATAGAGGCATCTACAAAGCTCGCTTATACAAAGCGCAAAGTGCGCTCAAAGGATCGTTCGATCTTTCGTTGCTAAATAAGCTTAAGCAATATCAGATCAAAAAAGTAACTATGGTGGTTGGTATTAAAGATAGCCGCGGCTTAGTTAAGTTAGATGCAATGAAGCTGGGCAGTAAGACACTTAATGTAGTGCCGGGTACAGGTATTAAACAACTGGCTCAAGGTTTTCATATTTCACTTGATTTGGTTCATTTAGATCCTAACCAATCTCTTGATTTTAATCTGAGTTTTTTATTACAGGGGATGGGGAAACTTCAAGTCACACCAATTGGGAATACCACCTCAGTAACGCTGTCATCAAAATGGCCACACCCGAGTTTTATCGGTGACTATCTGCCAGTAGCGTCGGATGTTTCTGAATCAGGCTTTAGTGCAAAATGGGCCAGCAGCAACTTTTCATCCAATATTACGCAACTGTTTAAGAACTGCATGGAAGAAGCCTCGTCTTGTGATGAGTTAGAGCAACGTCAAATGGGGGTTGACCTCATTGACCCGGTTGATCATTACCTTAAATCACACCGTGCTATTAATTACTCTCTTCTTGTCATCACCTTAGTATTTGCCAGCTTCTTCTTGCTTGAATTGTTTCAGGCTCGCCCTGTTCACCCTGTTCAATATGGTTTTGTTGGCCTTGCTTTGGCGTTGTTCTATCTATTACTGATCTCACTCAGTGAACATACTGGTTTTAACTGGGCTTACGTCATTTCTGTTTTGGCTTCGACCAGCCTCTTGAGTGTCTACGTCAGCGGTATGCTAGACAACACCAGGCTGGGGGCAGTATTTGGAGCGAGTTTATTGTGTCTATACGGATTACTCTTCGGGTTACTTGAGGCAGAAAGTTACGCACTCCTGATGGGGACAGCATTGTGCTTTGTGATCCTAGCTTTCGTTATGGTTATCACCAGAAAAGTCGATTGGTATCAACGCAGTAAAAAAGTTGTACAGCCACCACAAGCTAGGGGAGAAGCGCAGAATGAGTGATACTAAGCCGATTAAAAAGCGAGTACGACGCAGTTTGCTTGAGAAAGTGTTTATCTGGTCTCTTGAGCAAAGGTTCCGTGGATTCATCATGACTAATCGGCGATAACAAGGATTTACTCAGTCTGATAAATTTCCAGTGGTAAACCATCTGGATCCTGAAAGAAGGTAAAGGGCTTGCCGGTGAACTCATCAATACGTACGGCTTCGACGGCAACCCCTCTACCTTCTAAGTATGTTTTGACTTCTTCAACGCTATCTACCGCAAAAGCTAAATGACGTAGGCCTTTTGCTTCTGGGAAACTCGGCCTTTTCGGTGCACTGGGAAAGCTGAACAACTCAATTTGCGAGCCGTCTGGGAGCTCTAAATCGAGTTTGTAAGAAGATCTCTCCTCTCGATAATTTTCTGCCAAGACCTTCAGCCCCAACACCTCAGTATAAAACTGCTTAGACACTGGGTAATCAGAGCAAATAATCGCTACGTGATGAATTGCATTAAACATAGGAGTTCTCGTTAATGGCTGGCGAGTTTATCGCCTAACGCTTGGCTAATGTAGTCGATAAAAACACGCAGACGAGCGGGCATGTATTTGGTTTGCGGGTACTGCATGGCGATGGCACCATGGTAATTACTTTTGATGGTCCAATCAGGGAGTACAGGCACAACCTTTTGTTTTTCAATGGCTTCTGCAATAACAAAGTCGTGAAATATGCCGATCCCTAGCGCGTTTTTTACTCCAGTGAGTCTCATTTGAGAGTGGTTTACTGCATAGCGACCTGACACCGTCATTGAATGGAATTCGTCATCTTTGAAGAAGTCCCAGATGTTATCTCGTTCTGTTTCAGCTAGATATAGGCAATCATGCTGTTGTAGGTCGGTAGGGTGTAAGGGCATCCCGCGCCGTTCGATGTATGCGGGACTTGCACAAAGCACCAGATTCGTTTTA
Organism: Vibrio sp. Isolate24; assembly: GCF_022398215.1. Lineage (NCBI taxonomy): Bacteria > Pseudomonadati > Pseudomonadota > Gammaproteobacteria > Vibrionales > Vibrionaceae > Vibrio > Vibrio sp. Isolate24. The sequence goes on along the minus strand of NZ_JAKEUU010000001.1, from coordinate 832,759 downwards.
CCAATTTCTTTAAGCACCAAGTTTTCATCGGGTCTATCGGTGAGTTTGAAGGCGACATCGATCCCGTCTCTGAGTAGGTCGATCTCACCATCAGCCACCCGCAATTTGAGCTGAATGTCTGGGTACTGTTTTAAGAAAGGCACGACAAAAGGCTGCAAAACAGAGTTGAGAAAGGCCTCTGGCGCTGCAATGGTAAGAGAGCCTGTTGCTTGTTTGTGATCAGTGGTTGAGAGCTCCCAAGCTTGCTGGGCGGCGTTTACCATCACGATCGCTTGATCGTATACCTGCTGTCCTGTCGGCGTGATCACCAGTTTTCGGGTGGTACGCTCGAACAACTTTGCAGATAGTGCAAACTCAAGCCGAGTGATCAATTTACTCAGTGCTGAAGGGGTCACTTCGAGCTTTTTGGCAGCGGCTGTAAAGCTACCTTCATCAACGATCAAAATGAAGGATGCAAGATCTGGGAGCAAAGCGATAAGTTTTGAATTAACCAAGTTGAAACCGTGATATGTCTTTAAATTGAGAATTAAATCGGTTGTTAATAATTTGTTGTATCGATAAGGTGGTCAAATGTTAAACAGCAAGAGGTACTCAAAGTGCAAGAACCAGGTTTTCTTCTTGACTTGGGATCAATGATGCAAGATATCTTGCTGGCCGCATTCGCAGTCGTATTGCTCACCATAGTCACCTTAGTGTTAGAAAAGTAACACGCGTGTTCATTTATGTCACCAAAACAGGCGGGTAGGTCAAAGTAACCAACGCCTGTTTTTGTTTCTTACAGTCTTTAATACATTCCCATAGCTACACAGCACACTATATTTATCCACCTATACATCCATAAGTGTCTAATCTTGATTACTGTTAGACAGCAATTTTATATCTAATCGGAAAGATGGACTGTGACTTTTATCATAAAAAATCCTTATTTGTGCCTGTGATTCACGAATGTTTTTCCACCTGATGGGATAATGAAAGTGACGTGCTTGAATTACACTTAGGGCAACTTTTTACGCCTTCGAAAAAACGAAGGTGATGAATAAGCAATGTGCTTAACATAATAACTAGGAAGGAATTTGAAATGTCTTCTGCATTCTACGAACAGATCAAACAACAGATTGAAGAAGTAAAGGCTGAAGGTCTTTACAAGTCAGAGCGCGTCATCACTTCTCAACAGCAAGCGGCTGTAAAAATCTCTACAGGCGAAGAAGTGCTTAACTTCTGTGCTAACAACTACCTTGGCCTAGCTAACCACCCTGAGCTGATTGAAGCGGGTAAAGCGGGCATGGATAAGCACGGGTTTGGTATGGCGTCTGTTCGTTTCATTTGTGGTACTCAAGATATCCACAAAGAGCTGGAGCAAAAGCTTTCTACGTTCCTTGGTAAAGAAGACACAATCCTATACACCTCTTGTTTTGACGCTAACGCTGGTTTGTTCGAAACGATTCTGGGCAAAGAAGACGCGATCATCTCTGATGCGCTTAACCACGCTTCAATCATCGATGGTGTTCGTCTGTGTAAAGCGATGCGCTTCCGTTACTCAAACAACAACATGGAAGAGCTTGAGCAGCAGCTAATCGCGGCTAAAGAAGCGGGCGCTCGTAACATCCTTATCGTTACAGACGGAGTATTCTCAATGGACGGTGTAGTCGCTAACCTGCCAGCTATCTGTGACCTTGCTGACAAGTACGGCGCACTGACTATGGTCGATGACTCTCACGCGGTGGGTTTCATGGGTAAAACAGGCGCAGGTACTCACGAGTACCACGATGTGGTTGAGCGTATCGACATCATCACAGGCACGCTAGGTAAAGCCATGGGCGGTGCATCAGGCGGCTATACTTCAGGTAAAGCAGAAGTGATTGATTGGCTACGTCAGCGTTCTCGTCCATATCTGTTCTCAAACTCGGTAGCACCAGCCATCGTTAATGCTTCTATTCGAGTTCTTGATCTCCTAGAGCAAAGTGGTGACCTACGTGATCGTCTATGGGAAAACGCAGCGCATTTCCGCACGCGTATGGAAGCTGCTGGTTTCACTATGGGTGGTGCTGACCACGCGATCATTCCAATCATGCTTGGCGATGCGAAAGTTGCGGCTGAGTTTGCAGAGCGCGCACTAGAAAAAGGCATTTACGTTATTGGCTTCTCTTTCCCAGTAGTACCAAAAGGCCAAGCACGTATTCGTACACAAATGTCTGCAGCACACTCGCGTGAGCAACTTGATCGCGCCATCGATGCCTTCATCGAAGTGGGTCGTGACATGGAGATCATTAAGTAATGAAAATTAAAGCGCTATCTAAGCTAAAGCCTGAAGAAGGCATCTGGATGACTGAGGTTGAAAAACCGAAAGTTGGCCATAACGACATTCTGATCAAAATTAAGAAAACCGCAATTTGTGGTACAGACGTTCATATCTACAACTGGGATGAGTGGTCTCAGAACACGATTCCTGTTCCTATGGTTGTTGGTCATGAATACGTGGGTGAAGTGGTTGCTATTGGTCAGGAAGTTCGCGGATTCGAAATCGGTGACCGTGTCTCTGGCGAAGGCCACATCACTTGTGGTCACTGTCGTAACTGTCGCGGCGGCCGCACTCACCTATGTCGTAATACTATTGGTGTGGGTGTAAACCGTGAAGGGGCATTCGCTGAATACCTAGTGATTCCAGCATTTAACGCGTTCAAGATCCCTGAAGGTATCTCAGACGATCTAGCATCAATCTTTGACCCGTTCGGCAATGCTGTACATACGGCACTGTCTTTCGACCTTGTGGGTGAAGATGTACTGATCACAGGTGCTGGCCCAATCGGTATCATGGCGGCGGCAGTTGCTAAGCACGTAGGTGCTCGTCACGTTGTGATTACAGACGTGAACGAATATCGTCTTGAACTTGCACGTAAAATGGGTGTGACGCGCGCAGTCAACGTTGCGGAAGAAAAGCTTGAAGACGTAATGGAAGAGCTGGGCATGACGGAAGGTTTTGATGTGGGCCTTGAAATGTCAGGTGTTCAGGCGGCATTCAGCACCATGCTGAAGACAATGAACCACGGCGGCCGAATTGCACTACTAGGTATTCCGCCATCAGACATGGGTATCGACTGGAACCAAGTGATCTTCAAAGGTCTGGTGATTAAAGGTATCTACGGCCGCGAAATGTTCGAAACTTGGTACAAGATGGCATCATTGATTCAATCGGGCTTAGACTTGACGCCAATCATCACTCACCATTACAAGATTGACGATTTCCAAAAAGGCTTTGACGCAATGCGTAGCGGCCAATCAGGTAAAGTGATTCTCGACTGGGAATAAAGGAATCTAGATTCTGATTAGTAAAAGGCGATAGGTTAACCTGTCGCCTTTTTTGTAGGGCAAGATCAAACTGGCAATGTTAGTCAAACACCGACAGCCTCCAGTGAAATTGACAAAAAAGAAACTTTCACTTTTTTGTATCCGGTTCCAAAATTCGCAGGTAATCAAAGTTTTCCTACTACTCATGAATTTGGTCATCGACTTATGATGGTGGCCGATCTTCCGTTGGTGACGATAATAAGGAAATAACATGAAAAACACATTGATTGCCGCAAGTTTGATGATTGCGATGGCCGGAACGGTTCAGGCCTCTGAATGGGGTTACAAAGGGGATAAAGGGCCTGAACATTGGGGAGATGTTGCCAAAGAGTGTGCCACTGGCAAAAACCAAAGCCCGATTGATATCAAGGATGTGGTTGACGCGGAGCTGATGCCACTCAACATTGAATATCAGGGTATGGTGACTGGGCTGACGAATAACGGACATACACTTCAAGCTGTTGTTGAGGGGAATAACGCCGTGACAGTAGATGGAGTTGAGTTTAATCTGGCGCAGTTCCACTTCCATACGCCTTCAGAAAACCATATTCGTGGTCAACACTTTCCCTTGGAAGCGCATTTTGTCAATGCGGATAAAGATGGCAACCTAGCGGTTGTTGCTGTGATGTATAACGCAGCACCAGGGGAAAACAACCAGATCACACAGTTGACGGCGACCATGCCTGAACCCGGTCAAACCGTGAGGCTACAAACGCCGTTTGCGGTAAAAGATATGTTGCCTGCAACGGGGGAGTATTACCGCTTTAATGGCTCTCTGACGACGCCACCTTGTTCTGAAGGCGTACGCTGGTTTGTGCTTAAATCTGCGCAAACCTTAACGACGGAACAGGCAAAACAAATGCAGATGGTGATGGGTAACAACAACCGCCCAATTCAAAAACAGAATGCTCGTGTCGTTCTCACTAACGATTAAAATAATCAGGCCGGGACATCCCGGCCTTTTCAGCGGCTGTGAAGCAGCACTGACAGACCTTAGTCTGGTTTTTGCTTCCCTTTCACACTCAGTATCCCAGTGGCGATTCTCACAATGATGTGAGGTTGGGTGATCGCAGTTCTACCGAGTTCGAATTAGCGACTTTGGCTAATGGCCGCGTATTGGCGCAGTAAGTCGGTTAACGTTGTGACCCACTCTAATGCGTTGGTTGGGGCTTGTTTAAGTAGTACTTCCACATGCTGACAATGGACTTCAAGAGGTATTGCCTGTTCAAGGTGAAACGAAACCGAATAGAAATGCCAAAGCAGTAAGCGTTGCATGCGTAGCGTATTTTGCTGTTGATTGTCTGATTCGCTGAAAAGGGCTGGCAGTTCACTCAGAGCGATCGCACTCATCCTCAACATGGCATCAAACTGCGCCTCTTGCAGTTTGTCTTTGGATTCCGTCTCATCGGCATCGAACGTAAACAGCTCCGTCATCGATTCTTCTGCGATCAGGCGGTGGATCATTCGTAGACTCAGTTCTTCCAGCTCTTCTCTTGGGGTAGCTTGTAGGGATGAGAGGGTGTAATCGCGTTGCATGGTGATCTCTGGCATCTGTTAAAGGGGCGATTATTCTATACCGCTAGTGGCATAAATCTAGCTCTAATTGAGTTACTGCTTAGCATGAAGTTCCCAATCAGCGCTCTAAATTGCTCCAAATAAAATAGCCCCACCAAACGGTGGGGCAATATGCAGTTGTGTTTGCGTTATTAGCTTGCTGACGTTGTTAGAGAATTCTTTTGCCACTAGTACGTTAGTTGATACTTTTATAAACCTAGATGGCAAATCGTGAATTGCCAAACTTTTTGCGTAAATGAATTTGGTTACATATTAGTTATTGTGATCTTGGTTCATTATTTCATAGCAACAAAATGCACAATTTGTACACTTGCTGCTAGTTTCCCTGGTCAATCTTATCAGGGGTGAAAGTATTGCTTATAGATTGAGCGCTTGAACGTTTGCGTGAAAATATGTGATGAATCTCTCATTATGTTCGCTATACTTACCGCCCGGTTAAGAGCGACAGCTCTACCAATACAAGCCGTCACATGGAATGGTGAATGACCCCACGGACCGGACCAGCTATTTTTCAATGCTTGTAGAGGTTATCTTTAATGAATGTCCTATTCGGATTAATCGGTGTTGCGACACTATTATTGTGTGCTGTGTTGTTGTCAGAGAGTCGCAAAGCAATCAACTGGAAAACAGTCTCTCGCGCTTTGTTACTTCAGGTCGGTTTTGCCGCTTTAGTCTTGTACTTCCCTTGGGGACAAACCGCACTCACCAGTTTAAGTCATGGTGTTTCTAGCCTATTAGGCTTTGCCGATGAAGGTATTGGGTTCTTATTTGGTGATTTAGCCAATACAGGATTTATCTTTGCGGTTCGTGTTCTTCCTATCATCATTTTCTTTAGTGCGCTAATTTCTGCACTTTATTACCTTGGTATTATGCAAAAGGTTATCGAGTTTATCGGTGGTGGTATCCAAAAGTTCCTAGGGACGAGTAAAGCTGAGTCTTTGGTTGCTACCGGTAACATCTTCCTATCTCAAGGTGAGTCTCCACTTCTTGTTCGACCTTTCCTTTCGCGTATGACTCGCTCTGAACTGTTCGCTGTGATGGCCGGTGGGATGGCCTCTGTGGCTGGTAGTGTGCTGGGTGGGTATGCCGGATTAGGCGTTGAGCTGAAGTACTTAATTGCCGCGAGCTTTATGGCCGCACCGGGCAGTCTGATGATGGCAAAGATCATTGTGCCTGAGCGTGAAACACCAATTGACCAATCTGATATTGAGATGGACAAAGCGCAAGACAGCAATGTGATTGATGCCCTAGCAAGTGGTGCAATGAATGGTATGAAGGTTGCCGTTGCTGTCGGTACCATGTTGATTGCGTTCGTGAGCGTGATTGCCATGGTCAACACGGGCCTAGAAAGTTTGGGCGACGTGGCGGGCTTTAGCGGACTGACGCTGCAAACGCTGTTCGGTTACCTGTTTTCTCCTCTGGCATGGGTAATTGGTGTTCCGGCAAATGAAATGCTGATGGCGGGCTCTTACATTGGCCAGAAAATTGTCATGAATGAGTTTGTGGCTTTCATCGACTTTGTCGAGCACAAAGCGCTACTCTCTGAACACACCCAAGTGATCGTCACATTTGCACTGTGTGGCTTTGCCAACATAGGTTCGATTGCTATTCAGCTTGGCTCTATTGGTGTGATTGCACCAGAGCGCCGCTCTGAAGTGGCTAATTTAGGCATAAAAGCAGTACTTGCTGGTACACTGGCGAACCTAATGAGTGCATGCCTAGCGGGGATTTTCATTCTACTTTAACCCATCGCTAGATTCTAAAATCTATAAAAGAAGTACAAAGCCCAGTTTATGACGTTGGGCTTTACTTATCTATTTGAGCCAAAACTGATTTATAGCAACGTTTCGATTTGTTGTAGGCGTAGGATGGGAGCATCCCGTCTGGGAGATTTCCAACAATAATAAGAGATACCGCTATGAATGAACTGATTCAACGTTTTTTGCGCTACGTAACTTTTAACACACAATCCAATCCTTCAAGTTCCAAATGTCCAAGTAGTGAAGGACAGAGAACGTTCGCCCAGTTTTTGCAACAAGAGTTAATAGAACTGGGGTTAAGTGATGTTTCGCTTGATGAAAATGGGTATTTGATGGCGAAACTGCCAAGTAATGTCGATTATGATGTCCCTGCGATAGGTTTTGTCGCTCATATGGATACCGCACCTGATGCGTCAGGAAAAAATGTCAAGCCTCAGATTGTTGAGGATTATCAGGGGGGGGATATTGCACTTGGTAAGGGGGATGAAGTGCTTTCTCCTATTCAGTACCCCGAGCTGCACCGACTTCATGGGCATAACCTTATCACCACAGACGGTACAACGCTTCTCGGTGCGGATAACAAAGCGGGCATCGCTGAAATTATTTCCGCTATCGCTGAATTGCAAGCGAGCCCAAGTATTCCACATGGTGATATTTGTATTGGGTTTACACCAGATGAAGAAATTGGTCGTGGAGCAGACTTGTTTGATGTGAAGAAATTCGGCGCGCAATGGGCATATACGATTGATGGTGGTCCTGCTGGTGAACTGGAGTATGAGAACTTTAACGCAGCCAGTGCCGATGTCATTTGCCATGGTGTCAACGTACACCCAGGAACGGCAAAAAATAAAATGGTGAATGCCATGAACATTGCAGCTCAGTTCCAGTTGTTGATGCCTACTGATGAAACGCCAGAGGCAACGGAAGGGTATCAGGGCTTCTACCATTTGAAATCTGCGGAAATGACCGTTGCACGTTGCGAGTTAGGTTATATCATTCGGGATTTTGAACGTGATGGACTTGAGCAACGCAAGGCGTTTATGCAGAGCAAAGTGAACGAGCTCAATGAAACGCTAACCAAAGGTAGAGTAGAACTTAAACTGACAGACAGCTACTTCAATATGAAGGAGATGGTTGAGCCGCACCCTCATATCGTAGAGCTAGCAAAACAAGCGATGATCGCCTGTGATATCGAACCAAACGTTAAGCCAATTCGCGGTGGTACCGACGGTGCAAGGTTATCATTCATGGGGTTACCTTGTCCTAATCTCTTCACTGGTGGCTATAATTTTCATGGAATTCATGAGTTTATCAGTATTGAGGCTATGGAGCAGGCCGTTAAAGTCATTATGACCTTGTCAGAAAGAACCGCACTTAGCTATAGATAAAATCTTGATATATTCCTGTTATCTCATTGATTATCGTGTACATTTATTAGAGTATGCTCGATAAACAGAGGTTTCAGGGATGAAAAGGATTTTTTTACTGTTTACACATCTTATGTGTGGTGGTGTTGGTTTTGCAATTGGTATCTATGCCTTACCTATACTCATCCAGCCTGATTCGCCTTCGATGAGCTCAGTAGAGAATGTCACTAACAATGCCGTTTATACGGCGACCTTCCAGCGTGATAGGAAAGACAGTGATTTTTTGCATTGGGGCGAAGGATCAGTGTCTATCAGTCAGGACAAAATCGCTTTTGTTGGTGAATTAGCTCCGGGGCCGGATTATAAGCTTTATTTATCGCCACAGTTTGTCGAAACCGAAGCTGACTTTAATCAACAAAAACAGACCATGGTGAAAGTCGGTGACGTGAAGACGTTTGACCGTTTTACTCTCGATTTACCGAGTGATGTGAGTTTAGCAGAATATAATACGGTGATAGTTTGGTGTGAAACCTTTGGTGAATTTATCACCTCTGCGCGTTTTAAATAGTGTCTCACAGCACATAGACTGTATTTATAGCAATGTAAACTGGATCCTTCTCAACAAGTATGGGAAGTTATTATTGATCATGTATAGATTTCTATGAGGGGCGTTTGCCCCTTTCTTATATAACAAAAACAGGAGCCGAGAATGGAGAAAGTGCAAGTTGTCATCGATTTTCTTCTGACTCATAAATTTATTTTCACAGCGCTGATTATGGTATGTGTAGTCGTAATCCGCCGCATCATTCTATCTAAGATACGTGGCGATGTTGCCTTTGTGTCTGAGAAACAACGTAACTGGATGTCACGCACCAAGAATGGTGCATTTGCCGTGACCGTTCTGCTACTTTTCATTCTGTGGAAGTCTGAGATCAATGAATTCGCTCTTTCGGTAACGGCGATTGCCGTGGCGATAGTTGTGGCATCCAAAGAAATTATTTTATGTTTTACCGGCTCGATTCAAAGAGCCAGTTCTCGTTCATTTCGAGTTGGTGATTGGATTGAAGTTGGTAAGCTTTGTGGTGAAGTGATTGAGCACAACATGATGGCTACTGTCATTCAGGAAATCGATCTCCACCATGGCCAGTACCACTACACGGGGAAAACCGCGACCCTCCCCAATAGTATGTTTTTTACTTATCCGGTGAAAAACCTCAACTTCATGAAGCGCTATGTTTATCATAATTTTTCGATTGTTTTGGCTGAGTTTGTCAACTTGTATCCACTAGTGCCGATAATGATCGAGAAAATCGAAGAGCATTGCCATTATTTCAGCGATGTTGCAACACGTTATAACGCCATGATCGAGAAGCACGCTGGTGTTGATTTGCCGGGGGCAGAACCTCATATCCATATCAATAGCGGCGCGACAGGGGAGCAAGTTGTTCATTTCATGATTTTTTGCCCGACTGATAAGGCGACTCATCTAGAGCAGGAAATCAGAAAAGACTTTATGGAACTCTATGAAGAGAGGTTCCCGCCAAAGAAAGACGAGGAGAAAGAGAGCTGAGGCTCTCTTTTTGTGCCTAAAACGCTTCTATTCGACAGCTCTATCTTCAACCGCTAGTGTTAACATGAGAGGGTGAAGATGAAGACTGTCGTTGAAAAGGTGCCCATCCCTTGTGTGAGAAATTGCTGCCTTGATGGTGATGACATTTGCTTAGGGTGTTTTCGAACGCTCAATGAGATATTGGAGTGGCGCTCTTATACGGATGAGGAAAAACGCGCTGTGCTAGTACGTTGTGCAGAACGCAGAAAGAAAAGAAGTCGGTAGCGCCCGATATTGATGAACAGTATGAAAAGTTTGCATGAGCTGAGCGCTTAATCGCTAAGGCATTCAATTAAAGAGATGATTAAATACATGCTCAAAATCTGCGATGCCATGGCGATTGATTCTATAACACACCTTAGGGGGATTCGGCTCTGCAATAATAAACTCAGCTTGTTTTAGAATACGTAAATGCTCAGATACGGTTGATTGTGCCAGTTCTAACTGCGATACCAGATCACAGTTTAGGCAGCCTCCAAGGTTATCCAATGTTACTAAAATCTTAAGAATTCTAACGCGGGCAGGGTGAGAAAGTGCTTTCGCTTGGAGAGCAAATGCAGTTTCTAGTGCGATTTCAGCATCTGTTGTTGAGAATGCTCGCTGGTTTGCTAAGTTACATTGGTTAGTCATATGAGTGATACTAATTGATAATCGTCAAATCGCGATTGAATATACTGATGGTTTTTTTCTGGTGCAACAAAAAAAGCAGTCCTGTTAGTAGGGTTTTGCGAGTGGATAGATGTCTGCTAGATTCAGACACCTTCCGGTTGCATATCTTCCAACTGAACTCGAATTGGGTGCTTGTCAATGATTAAGCTGAGCTCTTTGAGCCGATTCACTAGGCGGCTATCGAGTAATGTTCCCGCTTTCAATAAACACCCGCCATTATTTGCAAATATATCGCCTGCTAACGTCATTCCTGCTTGTAGCTCAGCCAGGCTCGCGAGTGTAATAAATTGGTTGGAATTCGTTGTAGAATGAGGTGTTGTCGTATTCGAGGACTCTCGATTAATGTCGGTTACGACATCATGGTATTGATGCTGTTGATACAATTCTGAGTGTGCGGTGATCGCTTGCTCGATTTGCTCTCGGGTGTCTTTGACTTTGATCGGTTTTGACAGAAATGCGTCGATTTCGAAACGCATGCAGGTTGAGATTGTTTTGGTGTCTGAGAGCGCTGTAACAGCGATAATACTGGTTTCTGGCGGGGCTTTAGTATTCCCCATACGAATAGCTTTAATCAATTCTAATCCGTTAATATGAGGCATATTGATATCTGTGATGACTAAATCAATATGGCTTTGTGCTATTTTTTCTATTGCACTTTGGCCGTCTGCTGCGCTCAGAATGTTTTCGTAACCACTTTTAAACAGCATGCCTATGAGTGATTTGCGAGACAAGTTATTGTCTTCTACAACAAGAATGGTAAATATTCTAGGTTCGAATGTTGTCATAAACCTCTCCTTGTAACTATGTGAGAGTAGCGTTGCTCGAATTATACGAGTTCTGCAAATATCGAACCAATAACTGGCTATTTCAGTTCATCTGATTATTTTTGTTTTAAATCAATGATATGTTTACTGATTGAATATGTTGGATGCTAGAATTGAACCCTAATTTGTCTCTCAATATTGGAAAGTTTGAGGTGTTCTCAGTTTGATTCTGAATCTGAGAAAGTGGCTTAGACAGCCATCTGTGTTTTGTCTTCTCTAACCACGATGCTATTTGTATCAACAATTTTACTGAGCTCAAATAAGCGTAAAATGAGCTTTTTGTTAAGCACAGTGCCAGCCCGAAGCAAGCAACCACCCGAGACGGCATTAATATCATAAACTAGGGTCATACCTTCTTTGAGTTCCGAAAGCTGTGATAGTTCGCGTACACGACTGTCTATAGACCGGATACGCTGTGTTGTTTCTTGCGGATTTTCTTGAGGAGTTAAGTCAATGTGGGTATCGACCTCTTGGTAAAAGTGTTGTTGATATAAACGCTTAGGTTCTGATATTGCACTTTGAATTTTTTCTTGTGCCGACTTTATATTGATGGGTTTGACTAGAAAAGCATCGACTTCCATCGCCATACAAGCTGAAATAGTGGAGGTATCAGACAGGGTTGTGACAGCGATAATTCGTGTGTCACAGGCGATTTGGGCTTGGTTGGTTCTTATGGTTTTAATCAACTCCAGTCCATTAATATTGGGCATGTTGATGTCTGTGATAATTAAATCAATTTTGTTCTCTGCGCATTTTTTCATGGCTTGCATGCCGTCTTTAGCGCAGAGTAAGTTTTCATAACCACCTCTTACTAGCATCCCTACGAGCGCTTGGCGAGAGAACTTGTGATCTTCAACGATAAGAATCGTAAAATCGGCTGGGTCATAGTTACTCATAAATCACTTCCGTATCTTCGATGATTGAATGCTCAATTAGGTAGTTCTTTAAGCGTATCAGTTCTGCTTTGGCGTCGTTTAAAGTGTTCGATAGTTCTAACCAGTTTTTTTGATGTGCTGTTTTTTGTAAGATCTCAAATGTATTGGCGAGTTCATCAGCTCCCGCAGAGCGGGCGGCTCCCTTTGCAGCATGGGCAATTTGTTGAAGTTCTTTATCGCTTTGCTCAGTCACTGCAAGCTCTACTTTTTCTATATCTTCATTAACGGACTCCCAGTAGCCTTCTAATAAAGGGCCAACAACCGATATCTCTTTAGTGCCTAAAAGCTGCTCCAAAGTAGACATACTGATAGGGGCTTGCTCTGATTTTTCTACGGGGATTTCGGTATTTTCTGGCGCAGTCTCAGGTTGATTGGCAGATTTATCCCCCAGTGGGATAGGGGAGAGCTTCATCCAGTTCTCTATTGCTTGATCGAGAGCTTTTAGCTCAACTGGTTTGGTCAAATAATCGTCCATCCCCGATGCGATACATTGCTCCGAAGCCTCAACCATCGCGTTGGCGGTAATGGCGACGATTGGCGTATGGCCTCGATTCTTGTCTTGACGTTCTATATTCCTGATTTGATTCGCCAGTTCATAACCATCCATTACCGGCATGTGGCAATCCGTCAATATCAAATCAAATTGTCCATGCTTCCACTTGTGGAGGGCTTCTTGTCCATGCACGGCCATTTCACATTGGTAACCGAGGTGACTGAGCTGTCTTTGAATAACATCTCGGTTGGTGGGTTGATCATCGACAATTAAAATGACGCCTGTTTTGCTTTTGGGAATGCCTTTACTGGTGTCATTCTCAAGTTGTTTGATGTTTTTTTCACAACTGATAAGGCCTCGCATGACACCGATAGCGGTAGTGAGCTCGCTTGGCTTAAAAGGCGTACATGGCATTACATAGCTGTTAGGTTTGGTTAAGCCGGATTCTGCGGTTGGATTACGAGTCAGAAAGATGAATTTTTGTTTATCCAGCAGGGGTGATTTGAACTCAGACAGTGGTTTCTCTTCGTAATAATGATAGAGATCAGGGCCAATGATAATGAGATCGATGGTCGCACCGGCATTACTTGCGTAGTCGAGTACGGAAATCGCTCTTTGAATGGTGGCAACGCAATTGGTTTTACAACGAAAGTTTGCAAGATTGATATCACAGAAGGTAGAAATGTTTTGATCATTGGTGACGAAAAGGATTCTGGAGCCATTAACATAGTTTGGCGTTGGGTCTTGAGGGCCTTCTTCTACTTCTATGAAAGGGAGTTCAACAGAGAACCGGCTACCCACACCAAACCTGCTGTCTACCTTGATATCGCCTCCCATCATTTCTAATAGGGAGCGGGTGATAGAGAGGCCTAACCCCGTTCCACCATAGAGTCGAGTAGTACTGGTGTCTGCCTGACTAAAGGCTTTGAATAGTTTTTCAACCTGCTCCTCAGTCATACCAATTCCATTGTCTTCAATGATGATTTCGACGTAGGGCGCGATTTCATGCTGGTTAAGAGTTGCAGACACCCACACCTTACCTTTCATTTCATCCGTGCTATCGGTGAATTTGACGGCATTACCAACTAGGTTGAGTAACACCTGACTGAGCCTAACACTGTCACTCATGATGACTTTCGGTAGGCTGGCATCATAGGTGAGATAAAGCTCAATTCCCTTGTTGTTTGCCTGTAAGCAGAGAACATCTAGTGTCCTTTCGATGAGTTTTTGCAGCTCAACAGGGACACTTTCCAAAGACATTTGACCAGCTTCTATCTTAGAAAAATCTAGAATGTCGTTAATAATATGAAGTAGGGTAAGAGCGGAATCTTTGATGGTGGTGACCATACTTTTTTGCTCACCGTTAAGCTCTGACTCACTCAAAAGGCTCAACATTCCGACAACACCGTTCATCGGAGTTCGTATTTCATGACTCATGTTCGCTAGGAACATAGATTTTGCTTCACTGGCGGCTAATGCGATTTCACTTTCTTGCCTGAGGTTAGCTTGTGCTTTTTTTTCTTTCGTGATGTCAATGTTAACACCACCCATACCAATAGGGGTGGTTCCATCCTGATCAAAGAGAACATCTGCAGCGGCTTTAACCCAGCGTATATTCCCGTCTGGTAATTGTATTCTGAATTCAGAGTTAAATTGAGTGAGGTTTTCTCGGGCTTTGTTAAGGGCTTCCTCAGCGCTGTATACATCTTCTTCTAATACTCGTTCTTGCCACATAGCGTAGTTGTTCTTACAGTTGTCAGGATCTACGCCATATATCTCGTACATACGTTCATCCCATGAGAGCTCATTGCTTTTAAAGTCCCAGCTCCATATTCCGATCCCCCCAGCTTGAGTTGCTAAATTGAGGCTCCTTACTACCTCTTCAAGCTCACTTTGGCTTTTTCTGAGTTCATTCTGAGCTATCTGCTCTTTACTGATGTCACGCAAAACCAAAACGATGTACTTTTGCGATTTCATTGTTATGTATCGAACAGAACCGAGCATGCTGAGAACGTCATTAGTTCGATTGACTTTTATGACGTCATCTAGTGGCACTTCTTGGTACATTTCCACACTGGAAAGCTTACTTTCGATGCTGTTTTCTGAAAACTCATAAAGGAGCGAGGTGAGGTTCAAGCCAAGCAGAGCGGTTTTGTCATGCTCAAAAAGAGAGAGTGCCGAGTCATTGACGTCGAGTATTCTCAATTCAGAGTTGAGCAGCAGCATATTATCGACGGCCTGTTCGAACATGACCCCCATTTGGACTTCTTGCTCATTGATGCGCTGATTTTGGTTAGAGACCAACTGTTGAAGCTTACGATTAGACTTTTTGAGCTCTTGACGAACTTGTTTCATTTGGCTGATGTCAGTTTGGCTGAGAATGAGGTAGTGGTTACCGCCTCCTTTTTTTCTCATTGCTTCCAAGTTGATACGTAGCCAACCTTGCTTTTTTTCTTGATTGATACAAATTTCACTGGTGTGGGATGTGGCTGCATGGACTGCGCTATGAAGACTAGCGATATGATCGTCACTGAGATAATGTGAGAAAAATTCAATGATATTACGGCCAATGACTTGGTTAGAAGGGAGTTGGTAGTATTTGAGAAAAGCAGGGTTGGCATAGAAAATGGCATTGGAGCCTACTTGGCCATCAAATATCACCATACCATCAGATAGCAGATCTAAAATGCTGGTTTTAATGCTGTCATCACGTTGTGGTAATGCTTTCTTTGGCTGTTTGTCTGCCAGTAATGACGTAAACGGGTTCTTCATAGGCGCCAACCTTGATGTGCTCGTGTTACTGCCTCTCCATTTTGAGATTGGAGATGTCTTTTATGAAATCATATACATAATAATAGAACGAGCTGGCGCATTTGGTAGGATTAATAACAAAATCTCCCTCTTCAGAGGGAGATTTCTAATGTTTTAACAATGGGTTATTTAACCCGCAATATGCAAATTAAGTCTAAGGTCGAGCGGTAGCTTAGAGAGTTTATCTTTCAAAATGCGACGTGTTTTCTCAATATCTGCGATAGCCACCTGTTTCTCTGTTGAATGGACATCAAGGTTCACTCTAAGCTCACGACCCACTTTAGTGACAGCCGTTAACTCAATTTGTTGTTTTACTTCTTTAACCAGTGCCGATACACCTTGATCAACTGCGTCACAGATCTCATCACTAGGAGGCATCATCAGGAGTTCACGAACCGCTTCTTTAAGCATCTCATAGGGTACTTTGATGAAGTAAAAAGACATCAGAATCATCATCATAGGATCAGCGTAAACCGAATATTCAGCAAGTGGAGATAAGGCAACTACCCATGCAGCTATAAAGCCTAAAGTGACGGCAACACTTAATAATGTGTCCATTTGCCATTGTTTGACTTCCGCTTCGATTAAACCAGATGAAAAACGCTTGGACTTTTGAGCAATGTGCCACCACGCGTAACCACAGCCTAGAACATTGACTACACCAAACAAGGTAGCGATAGAGGCATCGACTTCACGTCCACCATTGAACACTGCGATAATGGCAGAATAAAGTGAGTACGCAACAATAAGAAGGATGACACTGCCTTTAGTTGCGATAACAACAGGCTCTAAGACTGCTTTACCAAAGGGGAAGTGACTCCGGGATGGGCTTTGAATGTACTTAGATACAGCGAGCGACAGTAAAGTTAGCAGCAAACTAACTGAAGAATAAACCCCATCAAAGACAATGACTAATGAACCAACAAGCAGCCCGAGTACCAATCCGCCTACTGCAAAGCCTGAAGCTAAAAGGGCTGAGAAAGTCAGTATTCGTTTTTCATTTAAGCTTGTCCTGGCACACATAGAGTTTTCTCTTCGCTATACATACCTTTATTCTTCTCATACTGAGAGAATTTGACAAACTCGATCTGACTTTAAAATAAACAATGTTCTTTGCTTTAAATTAAAGTACTTCTAAATCAATGGATTAGTTGTTATTCTTGGTGTCAGTTAAATTGGCACTGACTGTCGTATTGTAAACGGAATCTATCATTTTAAAGCTTGGGCTTGGTTTTTAAATCGAGGCGGCAGTTAAAAATCAAACAGATATTCGTTAAGTTTGTCAGCTAACCAGGACATGCCGGGGTGTTCTGCCATACCTGCGGCGGTAAACATGCAGTAGTCCTCTTGAGTCAGGCCATAGGTATGTTTAATGACCGCCAGTTCTTGCTTGCGCAAGTGATGGCGTATGAGGGGTTCAGGGAGCACTCCCCAGGCGTCTTCTGTAAGAATGGTTTTGAGTATGTAATCAAAGCTGGAAAAGCCAATATGGCGCAGAGAAAAAGGTTGCAATTCCGGATTATCCTTTTCATTCAAATACACCATCACCGCTTGATTTGCGTTGCGAAGCTCTTCGTCTGAAACACGTCGAAGTTGGCTAAGACGATGATCGGCCTTACAGACAGACATCAACCTTATTTTACCTAAAGGGTGATAGCTGATGTGTGGATCGTCAATGCGCTCGTAGTCGATACCAAAGGCAAAGTCGACTTGCTGTGTTGTGACTAAATTGGCTAAATCTCCACTGGATGCCAGCACAATGTTGAATGAGGTCGCTGGAAATTTATTGTTCAATCGGTGAGAAAGTTCTTGCCACATGTCGTCTGGTAGTGAGTCATCACGTGCTATCCAGACTTCGGCGTTGAATTCGCCTGAAACTTGCGCGCAGGTCTGACGAATACGGGAAACCGTTACCAGTAAATTCTGGCAATCTTTATAGATGGCTTTGCCAGCCTCAGATAGAGATACATGATTACCTGTACGCACAAATAGTTCAATATTAAGGTCTTTTTCAAGTGCTTTAATGGACATGCTCAGCTTGGTGCGATTGCATTCGAGTTGTCTGGCGGCCTCGGATACTGACCCAGTATCAGCAACAGTACAAAAGGCTTCAATCTGCGATAGGTTCATCTGAGTAATTCACGTCATTGGTGTTTATATAAGCTAATGTTATAAGAATACATTACGCTTGTCTGTTTTCTGGTGGCAAAAGCTATGAATTTTATGCAGTTTTGATACTCTTACTGGACGCCAAATGAATGAGGTAACAGGGAGATCATGATGGCTACAAATTGGGATGATTACGCAGCAGAGTGGGAAAGCGAACCTTCAGCAGTCTTGTATGCACAGAAAGCATTCGACTCTCTGCAAGAAATTGTCGATGTCCAAGGGAAGCGTATTCTCGATTTTGGTTGTGGTACAGGATTACTAAGCCAGAAACTTTCTCCTCTCGCGAAAGATATTGTCGCGCTAGACAGTTCAGAAGCCATGATTGAGCAACTGGACATGAAAGAGCTGGATAATGTTGAACCTGTTGTTGACTACTTGTCTCGTGGTTTGGTCGCAATGCATCCAGCGTTTCGCAATCAGTTTGATCTCGTTGTCGCATCGTCTGTTTGCAGTTTTCTACCTAACTACTCTGATATTGTCGATATTGTCTATAGCTTGCTTAATAAAGGAAACCACTTTGTTCACTGGGACTGGTTATCTGAGAAAGACGAAGAAGGTGGAATGACCCCAACACATGTTTTGCAGGTATTGAGCAGTGTTGGGTTTGATGAGGTCGAAGTCACAACGCCGTTTAGTATAGACACGCCGCAAGGTAAGTTGACAGTACTGATGGCGATAGCAAAGAAATAACGCCAACTTCAAAATTTTGTAAGCCCGAACGATTGTTGTTCGGGCTTTTTGTTTAAGACACCGCTTGAGTCGCGTATTGAGCAATTTCATCCAATACGTGAGGGTTAGCTATTGCCCCTTTGTTCAGGACTTCTTTACCGTGTAAGACCTGTTTGACGGCTAGCTCCACTAACTTACCAGATTTGGTTTTTGGTACTTCGCTAATGGGGTAGATTTCAGCGGGTACATGCCTAGGTGAGCATTGAGTTTTGAGCTGTAACTTGATGGTTGAAATGAGTTCATCGTTAAGTGTACGGTTTTCATTTAACTGAACGAACAGCACCACTTTCTCATCACCGTCTGTGACCCGACCAACAGCGATAGAATCCTTGACTTCTTCAAGCTGGTTAACCTGCTGGTAGATCTCCGCTGTGCCTATCCGAACGCCCCCGGGGTTGAGGGTGGCATCACTACGGCCATAGAAAACCATTCCCCCGTTGTCTGTTATTTCCACATCATCACCATGGTGCCATGTGTTGTGGTACTTATCCCAATAAGCGTTGTGGTAGCGTTCACCATTGTCATGCCAAAAGCCGACGGGTTGATTCGGGAAGCTGTTAAGACAAACGAGTTCACCGCGCTGATTCTCGACGGGCTGTCCTTGCTCATTGAATACTCGGATATCTAACCCCAGTCCCGCCGCCTGACATTCACCACGATATACCGGAGAAATTGGGTTTCCGAGAACAAAACAGCCACAAATATCAGTGCCACCGGAGATAGAAGCCAAGTGAACATCTGCCTTGATGCAGCTATAGACGTAGTCATACTGCTGTGGGTAGAGTACGGAACCAGTTGAACAAAGAGTTTTAAGGCTTTCTAGGCGGTAGTAATGACTCGGGTTGAACTCTGCTTTTTGCAGTGCTTCGAGATACTTAGCTGATGTGCCAAATAAACTGACTTGTGCTTCTTCAGCCAATTCCCATAAAACACTGGGCATTGGATACATAGGGCTGCCGTCGAAAATGACGAGAGTCGCGCCACTGGCGAGGGCTGAAACGTGCCAGTTCCACATCATCCAACCACAGGTAGTGTAATAAAACACGCGATCACTTGGCTGAATATCACAATGTAGTTGATGCTCTTTCAAATGGTTAAGTATCGTGCCACCGACGGAATGGACGATACATTTAGGCTTGCCGGTCGTGCCGGAGGAGTAGAGGACAAACAGTGGGTCATTGAATCCGACGCGTTGGTATCGCACTCCACGAGGGATGTAGCTGGCTAAAATCGACTCCCAGTCAGAAAACTTTTCATTGCTGTGGGGCCCTTCTTGCCCAATCTGCAAATAATCAATGTGACAGGTGTTTTGAATGCTGGATATAGCCTTCACAATTTGGTTGTTCTTTTCATCCATGTTGAATGTTTTACCGTTGAAGCTATAACCGTTGCAGCAAAACAAAATCTTAGGTTGAACCTGTCCAAATCTTTCTTTGACGCTCTCCACCCCAAAATCAGGGGAAGTGGATGTCCATATGGCGCCTAAACTGGTTGTCGCAAGCATAGCGACGACCGTTTCTGGCATATGGGGTAGGTATCCGGCGACCACGTCACCTTTTTCTACACCGTTTTGTTTTAACCATTGTTGAACAATAGACACCTGATCGCACAGTTGTTGCCAAGTGAGCTTACGGCTTTGGCCGCGCTCATTTTTAAACCAGATGGCGACACCTTCAGGCTCTTGAAATGCATAGGAGAGCAGGTTTTCAGCGTAGTTTAGCTGAGACTGTGGGAACCAGATAGTGTCGCGATTGGATAAGAACTTTTCCCAACGCGCTATTCCTTCGCCATGAATGCAATCACCTTTGAATCCGATTACATCGCAAAAGTGCCAAATCTCCATCCAGAAATGTTTTTTATTTTCTACAGACCATCGGTGTAAATCACTATAATTTTCAATGGCCTCTCCCTGCATGTTGATATGCTGGATAAATTGATACAGATTGGATGCGGCCATTCTTTCTTGGCTAGGCTCCCAAAGTGGGAGTGGCCCAACTGACTTTTGAGTGGACATGACTTCCTCGTCTTACACACTTTTCCATAACTATGGCTAAGTTTTGTTGCAAAAATAGCCAATGTCAAACAATCCGCCAATAAACATATCGCTGATAAATAAGCAAAAAAAATGAAAATGTAAAATAAATGTTACAGTGGTCGTGACGGTGATGTAAGTGGACGAATTGTCACCGATTTCGTGAGGGGATAGGCTTAATGTAAAAGAGTTGTTAAAAGGAAATGTGATGACTCACTACGTATCTAAACCTGTTAATAAACAAGGATTTGTCGATTGGAGCAGCGAAGAAGATCAGATCTGGCATGATCTTGTCTCACGTCAGTTAGATTTAGTTAATCAGCGTGCTTGTAAGGAATATCTTCGTGGTCTTGAGTTGCTCAATCTACCGCTCGATAGAGTTCCTCAACTGCCTGAAATTAATCAAGTCTTACAAAGAGAAACCGGGTGGCAAGTCGAGCCTGTTCCTGCATTGATAAACTTTGATCGTTTTTTCGCTCTACTGGCAAATAAGAAATTTCCGGTGGCCACCTTCTTACGCTCACGTGAAGAGTTTGACTACTTACAAGAACCCGATTTCTTTCATGAAATTTTTGGCCATTGTGCAATGCTCACTAATCCGGAATTTGCTGAGTTCACACATATTTACGGTCAACTTGGCAAAGACGCGACAAGTAAAGAACGGGTGTATTTAGCTAGGCTTTACTGGTTTACTGTAGAGTTTGGTTTGGTGAAAGAAGGCCAAGAATGCAAAATTTATGGGGGAGGGATTTTATCGTCTCCTGGAGAAACACTGTATGCCTTAGATGACGAGCGCCCGTTGAGAGAAGGGTTTGATATCCATACTGTACTGAGGACGCCATATCGCATTGATATTATGCAACCAATATATTTTCTGCTCGAAGATATTAGGCAGTTATATAAGCTAAGTAAAACGGATCTGATGTCTCATGTACATCAGGCAATGAACGCGGGATTGCTACCTCCGCTATTTGAACCAAAGGAAATCACCCATGCTTAATGAATTACGATGTGAAGCCTGCAGCAGTGATGCGATTGCACTGAACAAAGAAGAGCAAAGATTGCTGCTTACAGAGCTTAACGATTGGATGCTAATAGAGCGAGATGGTATTCCTCAGTTAGAGAAGGAATACAAATTTAAGAACTTTAAGTTAGCGTGGGCATTTGCTAATAAGATTGCCGAATTGGCTGAAGATGAGTTTCACCACCCTTCGATACTATTGGAATGGGGTAAAGTAACTATCACATGGTGGAGCCACTCAATCCAAGGCCTGCACCGTAACGATTTCATCTGTGCAGCGAAATGCGATAAATTGAAAGATTAACCACAAAGGCCTGAAGCTTGCCTCTGTTTTGCTTCAGGCCGTTTTATCTCACTGAACATATCCCACCTTTATTGTCGCCCTTATCCTATATCGATTTACCATTATCATTTAATGGATTTTCCATCAGTAAGTGGTTAATTAATCCTAAATCATAATTTGATTTATTTAAATAAACTGAGAGTAGTAATGCTGAATAATTTCTATTAGTGATATTAATGTTTTTTAAAGGTGTTGTCATTTATATGATTTTCAACTCTCCGTTACGATGAGTAAGTATTAATTATTATTTTACTTTAACTGACAATCTAAGTTAATTTAAATTAAATATTAGTAAGATTTATCTTAGAGGTTTGACAGGTATAGTGGTTGGAAATATATTTATTTTTTAAATTTAATATCACTTTAAATTCACAACCATTCAAATAACAGAACTACAGGATATATGATGAACAGACTATTTATAGCGGCATGCCTTACCGTTTCTTTATCAGGTCAGTCGTTTGCTAATGAAGAGCAAAGTTTAGGTGATAAAATGACACCTAAAGTGGAGCAGTTAGCGAAATCTTCTCGAAGCTGGGAAGGTTCTGAGCTCCCAAGCTACGGCCAAGGCATACCGGAAATCACCGTCCTGAAAATTACTATTCCACCTAAGGCACAGCTTCCTTTGCATGAGCACCCTGCAATCAACGCTGGTGTTTTGACTAAAGGTCAGTTAACAGTCATTACTCAAGATGAGGTAAAGGGCAAAAAGGTGTTAGAAATGAAGGCGGGAGATTCACTAGTTGAAGTGGTTAACACTTGTCATTATGGTCGTAACGAAGGTAATGAGCCCGCTGAAATCATTGTATTTTATGCAGGGATTAAAGACGCGCCTGTGACGGTTTCAAGTAAGCGATGTGTATAATTCTAAAGGCTGCATTTAATGCAGTCTTTCTTTTTATGATGGTTTGAGTTGATCTAACGTAGTTTCTTTTAATACATAATCGTTCTAAAAGAGGTCTTGTTATTATGTGCTACTTGGATCTACTCTAATTACGCAGGTGATGGGGTTCCACCTATTTAACCGCCACTGTGGCTGATGACTCCTACAGAATACGAAAACAAGTGATTCGTCGAAAGGTAATCTGATCAAATCAGGTTGTTGGTTCTGTAGTAGTGAAAATCCACGACCCACTTCCACTTGTTTTCCGATTAAGAGGAAAACATCATGCAATACTCTTGTGAAATTGAATCCATGTGTCCGATTCAGCGTGGAGAATTACACCCTTCTTCACCTATCCCTGTCGAAGGCCAAATGATACGTCCAAAAGAAGTCATCGCTATTTCGGGCTTGAGCCACGGAGTTGGGACTTGTGCTCCACAACAAGGTGCAGCAAAGCTTACGCTCAATGTGAAGCAAGGTGTTATCGAAGAAGCCTTGATTGAGACTATTGGATGCTCGGGCATGACTCACTCTGCCTCAATGGCGGCGGAAATCCTCACAGGTAAAACCATTTTGGAGGCACTGAATACTGATTTAGTCTGCGATGCCATTAATGTAGCGATGCGCGAAATCTTTCTACAGTTTGTTTACGGGCGGACACAGTCGGCTTTCTCTGAAGGAGGGTTAGAAATTGGTGCAGCGCTCGAAGACTTAGGGAAATCACAACGCAGCCAGGTAGGGACGAGTTATTCAACCATAGCAAAAGGCGTACGTTATATGGAGTTAACAGAAGGCTATGTGACCAAGCTTGCCTTAGATGAATTCAGCGAAGTGATAGGGTATCAATATTTGAACTTGGGCAAGATGATGGCGGACCTTGATCAAGGTATGGATGCGAATGAAGCAATGGTGCGCGCAACGGGTTGCTATGGCCGATTTGACGAAGCCAGTACAGTCATCAACCCCCGTAATGCGTAGGAGGCTGCCGTTATGAATGAATCAATGACTCAATTACTCCAAGAGATGAACTTATCCTCTATCGAGCAAGCTCATGAATACTGTATGAGTTTCGGTATTGATCCTAAAAAAGTAGTACTGGAGACTCAGCCCATAGCCTTTGACAATGCCTGTGATGCTTATACGTTGGGTTCTGCACTTGCCATAAATCGAAAAGCTCAGACTGCGGTAGATGCGGCGAATATCATCGGTGAAGGCTTGCAGGCATATTGTAAACCGGGCAGTGTGGCCGCGCAGCGAGAAGTCGGTTTAGGGCACGGGGCTCTTGCAGCTCGTTTACTTAGTGAAGAAACCCAATGCTTTGCATTTCTGGCCGGTCATGAGTCGTTCGCTGCTGCTGAAGGGGCGATTAAAATAGCGCTTAATGCCAACAAGTCTCGTCAAATACCTCTTAAGGTCATTTTAAATGGCCTGGGTAAAGATGCGGCATATCTTATTTCGCGCATTAATGGTTTTACCTATATTCGAACAGAATTTGATTACCAGACCAATCAACTGATCGAAGTCGAACGCAAGCGGTTCTCTGGAGGCGCACGAGGCGATATCTTGTGTTACGGTGCTGATGAAGTACGTGAAGGCGTTGCTATCATGCATAAAGAATCAGTCGATGTCAGTATTACAGGGAATTCAACAAATCCAACGCGATTTCAGCATCCGGTCGCAGGCATCTATAAGTCAGAATGTAACGCATTAGGTAAACACTATTTTTCAGTGGCGTCAGGAGGTGGCACTGGGCGAACCTTGCATCCTGACAATGTTGCCGCCGGCCCCGCGTCCTATGGGATGACAGATACCATGGGAAGAATGCATGCCGATGCTCAGTTTGCAGGCAGCTCTTCTGTGCCAGCTCACGTTGCGATGATGGGTTTTATTGGAATGGGTAATAATCCGATGGTGGGAGCGACTGTCGCTTTAGCTGTTGCCGTCGAACATCAACTGCATCGCTAGCAAAATGTGGAGATTGGGGTTTATGGTTTGTTCTTTTCCAGGGCCTCGATTTCTTGCTGATAAATACGTCGGACCCGCTCTATTTTTCTAAGCAAGATTTGAGTGTCATTTCTTAACGTCTGATTAAGCTGTATGTATGTCAGGCTAGAAAAGCTATTAAGCTTGTACTGGGCAACTTTACAGTGGCGGTGAATACCTTCCCACATTGAGATTGCGTTATCAATGATGGCAGATTCACTAGTGAGTGCATCCACTTCTTGATTGAGTGATTGGACCACCGTGTTGGCAGCACGTATCTGCTGATTCATCTTGTAATGTAAAGCGTGCTTTTCCGGTTTCCAAAAACTGGTGATCTCTTGTTCAGAGAAGGCTTTGTGTAGAAATGTCTGTTGGTGGTGTAGTTTGAGTAACTGATTGAAACGTTCGGCTTTGGTATTATACCAGTCTTCAACTTTTTGCTGAGATTTGAGGGCTTTATTCCACGTATCTGCACGGCAATGCTCACCAAAACTTTTAATTGGTAAAGTGATCAATATAAATGCCGTTACAGTGACATATAGCCCGTGCCATTTCATATTAGCTATATTGTTCATGAAAGATGGCTTAAGTATAGAAAAGACGCTGACTCAATATGAAAAAGATAATCATGGTTGTTTTGCTTTTACTCGGTATAGCTTGTGCTGGTGGTGGCTACTACATCTTCTACTTAAAGCCGCAGCAAGATGCAGAAGCAGCAGCGGCGATGATGGAGGCGAATAAGGAGCCGCCGCCCCCGCCAGTGAAAGAAGAGAAAGCACCACCGCCTAAGCCAGAAGTGACAGATTTTTACGTTAGCCCCGAGAAACTCGGCGTTAGAGAATATCCCCAATATGAAGCGTTCGTGGAAAGCGTTGTTTACCGTGGCGACAAACTGCATATTCTGGAGAAGAAAAATGGATGGGGGCGTATCTCTCCTTATTATGTTTACGAGGAGGGAGGGGAAGAAGTGGCCGAATGGGTGCCAATGGAAGCCTTACTAGAAGTAGCGCCAACCATTACTAAAGAAGAACGTGTAGAAACAGTCAGCAGTTACATAGAAGAATCTGATGACTTTAAACTTCACTTTGAGATGTTTGTACAGAAAACCGATCAACTACTCAAGGAGAAGACCTGTGTGCCTGAAGATTTTGAAGAAACCAGCGGTTGGATTCGGTCACTGACGTTTGAGCAAAAGGACGTGTACTTTGTCTATTGTGGAGGAATTAAGCAAGCCAACAAAGTTTACCTCGATGTGCAGACGGGAGAGATCTTCTATCGATAGCCAGTGAAGACTCAGGTTTTTACTGGTTTTATCTGACATTGTTTACTGTTCAAATGTGGAATATTAGCTTTTAGATAATTTTAGTTGTTTATAGATAGGCTTGGACTTAACATCCAGCTGTCTTTTTGTATTGGTGTTGTGAATGGCTCAACGTTTTATCCACTTTTTCTGGTTTTTATTGCTTGCGATGGTTCTTCCAACGCAGGCAATGGCGTATTTCACGCAAGCAGAAAATGATGCAAGCGCACGCTTAAGCCGCCATACGACCCAGATCTTACCTCAGTCCCAAGCGGGCTATCAGACTCTGTTTGAAGAGTCCCAGCAGGAAGATAAGCCCCAACAACCCATATCTCAGTCTGAAGTTGGTGTTGATGTGGTGGCGATTGTCCCACTCAGTCGTTGGAGCTTATCTGATCGCCACACTGAGGAAGGAGAAGCGCCTGGGGCCAGTGATGGCCATTATTCCGGTCAAGCACAGCTTCCTCTTCATTCGCTTTATCTTTACCCCTTAGCCAGTCAAGGCTATTGGGTTACACATTCGTTTTCCTCAAACCACCGTATCTCGGGCTGGAAAGAGTCCAATGCACTGTACGTTGCACTCAATAGCCAGTTCGCTTGAACGCCTTCCTGTAATCTGTTGATGGCGCTTAATGTAGCGTAAATTCGCTGCATAAATGGACGATACGTCACTGTTGTCCCACTTCAGATTCTATCAACAAGTTTAAGACTGACCTCTTTGAGGATCAGGCGACCTTCTATACCTATCAGGCTACAGCCGTGACTAGGTATTGCATGTAAAAGATAAATATATGAAGAAAAATACACCTAATAAAAAACATGCGAGAGTGATGAACCGTTACTCGGCATGGCAATATGTTGTGCTGCTTGTAACAGTGGTCGTTCTTGCACTCAGTGCCATCCCAACTTGGTATGGGGAGCTGCCCTCCATTCAAGTGACGACGTCACAAAAAAATGAAGTTCTTGATAATCCCTTACAACTGAATCGCTACTTGGAACAACGAAATATCCACGCGAATGAGATTACTCAGGAAGATAACACCACCATTTTGGTGTTTGATAACGAAACCGCTCAAACCCAAGCGCGTGAAGTGCTGAATGATTTGTTAGGTAAACAAGACTCGATTACTTTTTCGTACGTGTCTGTTGCACCCAAGTGGTTGAGTGACATGGGCTTTAGCCCAATTAAACTTGGGCTGGATCTTCGAGGCGGTGTGCAATTCTTGCTTAATGTAGATGTAGACAAAGCATTTGAAGAACAAAGAAATACTATTGTGGATGAAATGCGAGATATGTTGCGTCGGGAGCATATTCGCGGGGTTAAATTTGCCCAAGTTGGCGTGGATGGGTTTGATCTGAAAAGTAACTCAGGAGAAGCGTTAACTCAGTCTGCGAACTATATCCGTCAAAATTATTCGGGTTGGGAGATTAAGCGTCATTCTGACTATTTAGCAGTGAAACCAACAGCGCAGAACAAATCAGATTTCCAAACCGTCACGATAAAGCAAAACCTTAAGATCATGCGCGATCGTATCGAAGAGCTTGGGATTACAGAGGCGCTGGTACAACGACAGGGAGAGCACAGCATTCGGATCGAGTTACCTGGGGTGCAAGATCCTTCACAAGCAAAGAATGTCATAGGTGCAACAGCCACACTTGCGTTTCATGAAGCAAAAGCGCCATCTGAAGGAGTTTCCTATGGTGACATTGTTCTGAAGGACAATGATGGCCGTGATGTAGTGCTGTCAAAACGTCCGGTCTTAACGGGTGAGCACATCGTTAATGCTCGCGCTGGTGTCGACAAAATGGGCTTTTCCGAGGTGAACATTTCACTGGATCACTCTGGTGGTAAAATAATGAGTGATTTTTCCGGCAAACACATTGGTAAGCCAATGGCGACGGTATACCGTGAATACACGACCAATGCTAACGGCGAAACCGAGCGCAGTGAAAAGGTCATCAGTGTTGCCACTATTCAGTCGCAACTTGGTAGTCAGTTCCGCATTACTGGAGCAGGTACTTTGGATGAAGCTCAAAATTTAGCGTTACTGCTTCGTGCAGGTTCACTAACTGCGCCCGTCACTATCGTTGAAGAACGTACCATTGGTGCCTCACTCGGAGCCGAAAACATTGAAAATGGTTTTGCGGCACTAGCGCTTGGTATGGCGATGACGTTGATTTTTATGGCGCTTTGGTATCGACGCTTAGGATGGGTTGCCAATGTGGCACTTGTCGTCAACATGATTAGCTTGCTGGGCCTAATCGCGTTATTACCGGGGGCGGTTTTAACACTGCCGGGCATTGCAGGGCTTGTACTGACTGTCGGTATGGCGGTGGATACGAATGTTCTGATATTTGAAAGAATAAAAGATAAGTTGGCTGAGGGGCGAACTTTTGCTCAGTCAATTGACTTAGGCTTTGGCAGTGCATTGAGTACCATTCTGGATGCCAATATTACCACTATGATCACGGCGGTGGTCCTTTACTCGATCGGTAACGGTCCGATCCAAGGTTTTGCTCTGACGTTAGGCCTCGGGTTGTTAACTAGTATGTTCAGTGGCGTTTTCGCTTCACGCGCAATTATTAATTTAGTTTGGGGACGCGATAGCCGTCGTGATGTAAGGGTTTAATTATGGTTGAGTATCTAAAACAAAATATCCGTCTAATCCGATATATCACAAGTTTTGTTTCGGTTGGATTGATGGCCATCTCACTGATTGCCTTCGGTGTAAAAGGCTTAAATATGGGCCTAGACTTCACTGGTGGTATGGTGACAGAAGTTCAGGTAGATAAAACCCTGAACAACAGCGATTTGCTCGAAGCTCTACAGCCTTCGCTGGGAGAGTTCACGTCTGTGACGCATTCTGATCAAGAGGGGCGTTGGATAATTCGTTACCCAATCCCAGATGAGGGGGCAAGCACACCTGATATTTCATCAGTATTGTCTGGGCTATCACATCAAGTAGATATAGTGAGTAACAGCATGGTAGGGTCTCAGGTCGGACAGGATTTGGTTGACCAAGGTGGATTGGCGTTGCTGATCTCGATGATGTGCATTCTGGGCTATCTGTGCTTCCGTTTTGAGTGGCGATTGGCAAGTGGCTCATTGCTGGCCCTTATTCATGATGTCGTCTTGGTACTGGGTTTCTTTGCTGCTACTCAGATGGAGTTCAATTTAACTGTATTCGCCGCTATTCTGGCAATATTAGGTTACTCGTTAAATGATTCTATCATTATTGCAGACCGCATTCGTGAGCTGCTAGTGGCCAAACAGACTACACCTACTGATGAGATAAACGATCAAGCGGTTATTGCAACATTCTCCAGAACCATGGTTACGTCCGGCACCACGCTACTCACAGTATCAGCACTATGGATCATGGGGGGCAATGCGCTTGAAGGATTTGCGATTGCAATGTTTATCGGCATTCTTTCTGGTACTTGGTCTTCGATATCGATAGGGACGGTATTGCCGGAGTGGCTAAAGCTGGAGCCTAAGCATTACTTACCTGTTGAAGTTGACTCTGCGCCATAACTCCGCATCATAACCTTAGCTTATGCCCTGTAACCAAGTTATAGGGCATTTTTTGTTCTCTTCACACCAAAACTCCGCTAGCTTATGGTGTTGACTGAGATTGGCTATGGTGGAGGATGCATGAAAACAGAGCAAGAAATGGCGCAAATGGGCGCTGCTAAGGTGCATTTGATTGAAAAGCAAGGACAACAATACATTCGAAAACAAGGGGTAAACGCTATTGAGAGAAGCTTCTACCTAAGCGCCGCTGAGGTTCTAAGTCAACAAGGTGTTAAGTCACCACGTCTTATCACAGCTGACGAGGACTCGATTGTCATCGAATATGTGCCTCATTCGGTAACGCTGGAAGAGTTGGTTAATGCGAGTGAACCATTTAAGCAGATAGCCGCTATACATCAAACGCCAGTCTGTCCTAATTGGCAACTTAAGTCGCACTGTTGGAGTGATAATGCGATGGAGACATCGCTGGCTATGCTCTCTCTAACTGCGGAGCATAAACAGTTTCTTGGCAAGTTACACTCACAGAGTGACGTGATATTTGAAAACCCCACTCTACTGTCTGGTGATACTAATGACGGCAATTGGGGCAGAAGAGAAAACGGTGAATGGGTATTATTCGATTGGGAACGCTTTAGCACGGGTAGCCCAGCAATTGACTTAGCACCTTTGGTTAAAGGGCTAGGGGATAAAAGCGATATGTTACGTATTGTTGATACATATCTGAGTGTGCATCAGCCTATGTCGCGAGAAGCGTTGCTGAAACAGCTTATTATTGCGAAAGCATGGCTGGTCATTGAAGTAACCAACCTTCTTTATAAGCGTAAAAAGCCCCAACTCAGCAAGTATATCGACTGGTTCAACCTACATTTACCAAGATGGATTACCAGTATTGAGGCTTTAATTTAAATGCTGAAAAGGTATTCTATCTTATATTTTTCTTTGATATCCATTCTTCTATTATAATGTAAATATATTATATTTATTAAAATTAACTATAGTGATGGCTACTTATAAATAATTCATAATTAAATTATTTTAAATGCAGTTTAATTTAAGTGAGTTATGTTTCTTTTGGTTTTTTATATCTGAATTAAAATCATTATTATTGGTTATTTATCTTTGTTAATTATCTATTTTTTATGTGATTATTTATTATTATAGTTCGCTCTTTATTTAGTTGTTACTTTTTGTTTTTGCTTTGTTATCAATGGCTTGATTGTTGTATTGATCAAGTTTAAGGTTTTAAATAAAAATGAAATACGACTGAAATGTTACCTTTTTAAAAATGTAATAAAGTCATTTTATAACCTAGCGCCTCAATGGAAATACCATAAAAACTAGGAGTAATGTAAATAATGGGCGCAAGAAACACGGCTAAGCAGGGGCTGGTCTTATCTCTTTTAGGCTTGTCTGTGCAAACAGCTTTTGCCACGGGAGATGATGGAAATATCGATCTTGGCGAGAACATCAAAATAGCGATATTACCTGATACACAATATTTGTCATTGAATTACCCAGAAATTTACGAGAAGCAAACTCGCTGGCTTGCTGAGAATGCGGACAATGAAAACATTCAGTTTGTCATCCATGTAGGGGATATTGTCCAAAAAGGTCAAAACGACTGGGAATGGGATAATGCTAATAAGGCAATGGCGATTCTTGATGACGTAAATATCCCGTACAGCACTACGTTAGGTAACCATGATGTAGATAAATCGGCATCATCATGGGAACTGGTCAATGCAGTAAATTATCTCAAACATTATGGACCTGAGCGTTTTGAGAACATGCCAAACTTTATCGCAAGTTCCCCAAACGGTCTGTCTACAGCGTTCAAATATCAGCTAAATGAGCAGGAAATCATCGTGCTCAACATGGTGATTGACCCGACGGATGAAGATTTGGACTGGGGACGTAAGGTATTGGATGATCATCCGAATGTCCCTACGATTCTTGTCACTCATCGATTGGTGGGCCAAGACGGTGAGCTTGGTTATACGAACAATGTTTTCTCAGGCTTCTTGACTCATGACCCGATTCAAATGTGGGAGGAGTTTATTAGCAAAGAAGACCAAATATTTATGACGATCAATGGTCACTCTTCTCCTGCGCCTACTAATGGCGCTTATAACATTGTCCGAACTAATGACAGTGGATTGCCAGTAAATCAGGTGCTTGTCGATTATCAAAATCTTTATGAAGACGACGAAACCTGTAGTGATGTGTACCCAGAAAACTGTGGTGAAAAGAGTGGTAAAGGTTACCTGAGAATTCTTGATATTGATTTTGACAACAACAAGATTTCCCACCGTTCATATTCACCGCATATTGATGAGCTAGAGGGGGATGGGGACTATACCGTTGGCACTGAAGGTTACTTCACTGATAAATGGAATCACTATGATGATTACATTAACTTTAGCACCAGATTCGCCCAAGAAGTCCCCCAAACTATTGAGAAGATCGACATAAGAATAGAGTACGACGATCCAGACAATTATGGCGGTAATGAGTGGCTGACCAAGACAGAAACGTCACTCCCAGCTGGTACCTATGAAACCATTTATGCTAAGGCATCACCGGAAGTTAAAAGCAACAATCGAAAAGACTTGGAATGGGTCGTTGCTGATGACAGTGTAGCAAAGCTTGATGTTGACTCTACCACACGTAAAGCCGTTTTGACCGCAATTGCTCCGGGTGAAACCGAGATCCACGTACGCTCTGGTGAACAGTGGTCTAACCCCATTACTGTAGAAGTGACGGAAGCGGTGAATAATGTATACGCGTTGGATATTGTTAATGAAGACAATGTTGCGTTTGCTGAAGAAGGGGAAATGGTCGAGTTTGGAGTTGATATGTCAGCGTTGGATGACGTTGAACAGATCGAACTTAAATTTACCATGCATACCCAGACCATCGAAGACGATAAGGTTGAAGTGACCGATAGCGTGTATATCGATACTGGGATTATCGAAGGCAAGGGAGGCTTCAAGGTTGTAGAACAAGATGGGGCCCAGTATACGTATGAACCTCTGTTCGATGAAAATGGAGAGCCTATGCCCGGTGCTCAAGTCGAGGTGACCGTAGTACTAGAGTGTGTCATGAAAGGTGGCTGTTCTTCAGATACAGGCGAAACAGAGCAAGTGGTGAATGTTAAGTTTGCAACTAATGCAGAAGTTTCAACAGGTAAAGCAAGCAAAGACGACGCTTACACGGAATTTGAAATCACCCGTTTAGACGTCACTAGCTCTGGTCAAACTTCGACGCACGCAATGATGACTAAAGATCGTATCGCGTTTAAGGCGGTCTACCCAGAAGGGGATATTGCGGGCCACCCAACCGGTGGTGAGTTTATCGGTGACACTAAAATTGATTTAGCTGACTTGGCAATGGTGCAGCGTTATATGCACTCCACAAACGCACCTAGCGATCCATATTGGCATCATATGCGTTGGGACGCAGGGAGTGCCAATCTCGTTGATATACCTAATGATAGCGGTGCTCAGGTTATTGATATGAAAGACTTTATGTCTGTTTACAACAAGCTCGATATGCATAAGTAACACAATACGAGAATATGAATATGCTAAGTAACAACACTTTGTTCAAAGCCGCACTAGTCACCGTTTGTTTGAGTTTAGTTGGCTGTAACCTTGGTTCATCAGATGATGCGTCACAAGGAAACCTTTCTTTAAATGTTGAAGAGGTATGGGATGCTGAGAAAAACATGACGTACGACATTTCAGCAGTTAACACGGGCGAAGAAGGACCAATCACTTGGTCGGTAAGTAATGAGTCAATCTTAGAGATTTCTTCAGTAAGTCAAGACGGGTCTTCTATCAAGTTAAAGGCGCTGGATTACGGTACAGCAAAAGTTGTAGCGAGTAGTGACAATGGCCACACAGCTGAATCAACACTGGTGGTTGAAGGGCTCACTGAGCAAGTCTTTGCCATTACCTCTGAAGGTATAACAACATCAGCAGATGCATCAGGGAATGTAGACAGTTTTGCTACGTTCGCTTTTACCATGCCTCATCATAGTGGTCTACTCAATGCTAAAATTGCATTCAAAGTTGAAGGGACTATAGATGAAGCTGGCTCATACGTAGATGGGCTCGGGAAGTTTGAACCCTTAAGTAGCGAAGGTAGCCAGAATGGTATCGTTTGGACTGGTGAGAGTGAAGGGTACGTATTGCTCTACGCCAAAAGTGATAACCCTGGTGAGCTCTTCCATGGTGTGACAGAAGAAGGAGAGCTTAAATTAGGATCGATCAGTTTGAAACTTCCACAAGGTGCAGAACAATCAGCAGAGTTAACGATCACTGAGGTTAAGATGGCAGGTGTGAATGAATTGATCAACGTGCATCAGTTTGAGCCTTTCGTTGTGACTGATAGCGCTTCACCACAGTAAACTAAACCACTTGTATTAATTGATTGAGCACAATGTCAGTAACTAAGGTTACTGGCATTTTCATTTCTGAATTCCTGAAACAATGCGTCTAGGGCGAAGCCCACCTTGTAAACTTCTTAATGAAATCCACACTCATTAATGAAAGTACGTTAACCCCTACTAAAATTGAGCAAGACGGCAGCTTTGCTCAAGGTAAAACCAAGTCAGTGACGTTATATTTTGGCGAAACCGATGCTTCGATACTAGGCTTGATCACTCGTTCTTACTAGATTACTGCTATGAAAAAAGCCTCCCGAAAGAGGCTTGAGTTAGGAAAAGAAAAACGGAATTACATAGCGGCTTCGAAGATGGAAGAAATTTCCTCGTGAGTTGCTTGTTTCGGGTTGGTAAAGCCACACGCATCTTTCAGTGCGTTATCTGCGAGTGTCGGAATGTCTTCTGATTTCGCACCTAGTTCTTTGATGCCCGCAGGAATGCCCACATCTTTCGCCAGTGTCACGATGGCATCGATTGCTGCTTCTGCGCCTTGCTCCGCTGTCATACCTTCAATATCTACTCCCATCGCTTTCGCAACATCACGTAAACGTTCAGGGCACACCTGCGCGTTGTATCGTTGTACATGTGGAAGCAGAATGGCGTTACACACCCCGTGTGGTAGGTCATAGAAGCCGCCCAGCTGATGAGCCATGGCGTGGACATAACCCAGAGAAGCGTTATTAAACGCCATACCGGCCATAAATTGCGCGTAAGCCATTTGTTCGCGAGCTTCGATATCTTCACCGTTTTCGACAGCGGTGCGCAGATGAGCCTGAATAAGCTCAATAGCTTTGATGGCGACGGCGTCGGTGATAGGAGTTGCAGCGATAGAAACATACGCTTCAATAGCGTGTGTAAGGGCATCCATACCTGTTGCGGCTGTCAATGATGCAGGTTTTGCTAGCATCAGTTCTGGATCATTGACTGAAATTAGCGGAGTGGTGTGCTTGTCAACAATTGCCATCTTAATGTGGCGTTCTTCATCAGTAATGATGCAGAATCGGGTCATTTCAGATGCCGTTCCAGCAGTAGTGTTGATTGCAATCAGAGGTAACATGGGTTTGGCTGATTGATCAACGCCTTCGTAATCGCCGATCTTGCCACCGTTTGAAGCGACAAGCGCAATTCCTTTTGC
This sequence comes from Vibrio sp. Isolate24, assembly GCF_022398215.1. Taxonomy (NCBI): domain Bacteria; kingdom Pseudomonadati; phylum Pseudomonadota; class Gammaproteobacteria; order Vibrionales; family Vibrionaceae; genus Vibrio; species Vibrio sp. Isolate24. Next base: position 797,794 of record NZ_JAKEUU010000001.1, on the reverse strand, counting down.
GCAATCATGTGGAGACCCGCCGCCTAGAGAAATAACAAAATCACATTCGTTGTCGGCGAGTAGAGCCAGGCCGTCGTTTACGTTTCCTATTGTTGGATTAGGTTGAGTGCCGTCAAACACTACAGTTTGGACGTCGCGTTCTGTTAGCAGATCTTGAACCTGCTTTACTACACCGATTTGGTTAAGAATCTTGTCTGTAACGATAAGACCTTTTTTGAAGCCCTGAGACTGCACACTGTCTGCTGCATCCTTTAAACAGCCAGCACCCATTAAGTTTACAGTAGGGATAAAAAATGCACTTGTCATCGACTTGCTCCGAATATATTTAGAATAAAAACTACAAATAGATTGGCACATACAGAGGCATTGTAATTTTGATCTCAAACAATTTGCCTACCCAAAAGTGGTATATATGCTCTAGATTTGTGAGCTTGGTCAGAGAGGCCGAGTTTTCCTGATAATAATGTTAAATATTAGTGGGTTACCGCAACCGTTTATTCAACAGGAACCGTGATTGTCGTAATATTGTTCAGCGATGGTTTTGTGTGAAAATGAAAAAAAGCCCTCTGATTGAGCAGAGAGCTGTGGTGTCGAATCGGGAAATTAAGCAATTTCTACTAGTTTTCTCACTAGTTTATCGATGCCGCTGGCTGCCTGAGAAATACTGCCCGCTAACATATATGCAGGTGTTGAAAGCACTTTGTTCTCTTCATCGAAGACGATGTCGCCCACCTCACAATTGATATGTTCACCTCCCAATGCACTGAATGCAGAAGCAGTGGCTTCATCATTGCCGATTGTACCCTTGACGCCATTGCCGTAAATCATCGGAATGATGGCTGGTGCAATGCACAGATAGCCGGCTGGTTTTCTTGCTTGGGCGAAAGCTCGACATGCTGAAGCGACATGTGTATTGATACTGCATTCTGCGCCATTAATAGCAAAGTCCGTCAGGTTTTTTGCGGCACCAAAACCACCAGGCAGAACGAGTGCGTCAAATTCCTCAGCATTTAGTTTCGCCACATCTTCAATATTACCGCGTGCGATACGAGCCGCTTCGATCAAGACATTTCGATTTTCCGGCATCTCTTCTCCGGTGATGTGATTAATCACATGGAGCTGATCAATATCTGGAGCGAAGCAGTGCCAACTGGCTCCTTGCTTTTCAATCGCGTGCAAGGCGAGAACTGATTCATGAATTTCTGCGCCATCAAATACACCTGAGCCACTGAGGATAACTGCGATTTTCTTCATTACTTATTTCCTTATCAAACTGACGTTGCATAGGGTAGATGAAAATAAATACTTTAGACCGGAAGTGAGTCGCATTCTTTCTCATCAGTTTGAGACACGGTGTTAGAGTCATCATCAGTATCAATGTCACTATCATCTTGTTCTGGCTCAGAATAATATTTGACGACAAAAGGAGTGAGCATCACACTCGAGGGGAAAAATCGTTTCATAAAACCTCTAGATTCATCGCGTGGGATTGGTCTAATTGTGGTCTTGATAAGTTGATTAACTTTTGTCTTACATCATGAAATTGACCTCGAAATTGTCCGATGGTTTGGTAGTGAGGACACAGTCACGTTTTTATGGTGATGACGTTCACTTGTTTAAATCGAGTCCCAGTAGGGGATATCGGAGCCAAATTTTTCGGCGATAAAGTCAACAAAAGCTCGAACTTTCAGTGGTAGATGCTTTCTTTCTGGGAATACGGCATATACGGCATGAATAGGTAGGTCATAGTTTGACAGTACAGGTTTGAGGTTACCTGCGGCAATATCTTTAGCGACAATGAAAGTCGGCAGTTGGCCGATGCCAAGCCCTTCAAGTAAGGCTCGTCGAATGGCTTCGCTGTTATTGACGACTAATTTTCCTTTTGGTACCACACTGAAAGATCCCGCAGCACTTTCAAATGTCCATTCACTTCCACCACGAAAATAGGCGTAGCGTAAACAATTATGATGACTAAGATCGCTGGGTTTTTCGGGCTCTCCAAATGCATCGAGATACTGTTGAGAGGCACATAAGATGCTTCGACATGTTGCGAGTCTTTTCGCAACTAAGTTGGAAAGAGGTAAGTGACCGATTCTGATTCCCAAGTCAAAACCACCTTGGACGAGATCAACCATCTGATCTTCAAGCTGCAAGTCAATTTCTAGATCAGGATATAGATTCAAAAACTCAGCCACCAGAGGGGCTATATGCAGAACACCAAAAGACATTGGAGCAGTGATCTTTAGCTTCCCAGTTGGCTTTCCCTGCAGTTCTGTTACAGCATCAATACCTTGTTGGGCCAAGCTAAGTGATTGAGCTACGTAATCATAGTAGCGTTGTCCGGCTTCCGTGAGGCTGAGCTTTCGAGTCGTGCGGTTCAACAATCGAATCCCCAGTTCATCTTCTAGCTGGTTAATTCGCTTGCTTACGGCTGATTTTGTTATATGGAGCTTCTCTGCCGCTGTTGAGAAGCTTCCGCTCTCTACGACGGCAACAAAAATAGGTATGGACGAGTATGCTTGCATTGGTTGAGTAATAGTAAACAATAAGTTTCTTAATTGGTAGATTATCATCTTAAGGAAAACAATCTACACTGGCAGCGAATTTTGAGGAGAGAAAAATGAAGTACGATTGGATCTTATTTGATGCTGACGAAACCCTGTTCCACTTCGATGCCTTTCAAGGGATGCAGTTGATGTTCTCTCGTAAAGGGGTTGAGTTTACACAGGATGACTACAACCACTACCAAAAAGTGAACAAGCCACTGTGGGTTGATTATCAGAACGGTGCCATCTCCGCCCATGAATTGAAGCACACTCGTTTTGAAGAGTGGGCAGCAAAGCTTGAAACGACGACCTCAGAGCTAAACAGCGCATTTCTTGATGCAATGGCAGATATTTGTACCTTGCTGCCGGGGGCAAAAGAGCTAATGGACGCGTTACAGGGAAAAGCGAAGCTGGGGATTATCACTAATGGTTTTACTGAGCTACAGGCAATCCGCTTAGAGCGTACCGGAATGACCAATTATTTTGAGCATGTGATCATTTCAGAAGAAGTAGGCATTGCTAAACCAGATGTGGGTATTTTCACTCATGCGTTGGAGAAAATGGGCAGCCCATGTAAAAGTAAAATCCTGATGGTGGGCGATAATCCACATTCCGATATTTTAGGCGGTATCAACTTTGGTATTGAAACCTGTTGGTTGAATTGTGCCAAACAGGATGACGTGGAAGGCATTGTCCCGAATCACACTGTCAGTTCTTTATTTGAATTGAAAGAAATATTATTGGCTTGAAGGTGATCTTATTGCGCTACCTGTCAGTACAATCTTCAAGATTATGAATGAGGGTTAGCGCATGTTAGGAGTCATCGTAAAGTGGAATGCAAAACATGGCTATGGTTTGATATCGTCACAAAATTCACCCACTCAGCACATTTTCTTTCATATTAGAGATATGAGTCGTGATGAAGGACCTCCTTTTGTGACTGAACATGTGGAGTTTGATGTGCTGTGTGACATGAGTGGATGCAAAATGGCAACCAACATCTGTCCGACATTTTTAACTGTCGATTAGTCCTTCGGAGCATATATCGTGATGTAATGCTCTAGGCATTTATCTGCTGTAGTTTCAAACTGTTGATCCAATATGCTCAGTGTTTCTATTCTATCTAACCGGAAATGTCGATAGGCATTTCTGAGTTCACACCACGCGACCAGCGTCCACACTTTTCCCCAGAACATTTGTCCAAGTGGTTGCAGCCTTCGTTGCGTTCTAGCGCCACTTTCTGCGGTGTAATCAATATCTATTTTCAGTTTTGCATCAATCGCATGGCGCAGCATTTGTCCATGTCGGGCAGACTCTGTTTGCGTGTAAAAATCTGGGACTAGAATGGGGAAACTTTCAACTTGTTGCTTTCGTTTGTCTGGTAATACGGAAAGAATTTTTGTAGACGCTGTTGTGGAAGCATCAGCGAGTTCGCTGTCGGACCAAGCGCGTACCATCCTCATACCTAGCTCGAGAGCCATCATTTCCCGTTCAGAAAACATTAAGGGAGGTAAATGCGAACCAGCTTGTAGGACATAGCCCACACCAGCTTCCCCCTGAATCGGGACACCGGAGTTCATCAGCGACTGAATGTCACGATAAATGGTTCGTTCACTGACTTCCATTGACTGAGCTAACTCTGCTGCTGTCACCGCATAGCGCTTTGAACGCAGCAAGGTTAGTAGCTCAAACAATCTTTCCGATTTACTCATTTCTTTCCTTGTTGATTAAAAGGAGAACATCGAAATGTTCTCCTTAGCGAGGCGTTAAATCAATATTACTGGTACTTAGCTGCTAGATCGCTCATTCGGAGAATCTGATGTTGCATGTTCACCGATTCGGAGTCAATCAGTGCCATTAGAGGTTGACAGTCAGCACAGTTAACAAACTGCTCACCAGCGGCTTTAGCATCTTCCATTGAGTCCCAATACACGACATCTGTCCATGTGTTGTTCTCCTCGTTATGGCTCAAGGAACGATATTGAAAGCCTTTTAAATTGGCGACGAACTTCTGGCTTTGATTGGCCGCTTCTACCAATTCATCCGGTGTTGTACCTGATAATAGTTTAAAGCTAACCATTTCAATAACGTTTTCCATTGTGTTACTCCTTTTGACTTTGTTTTAAGTTCAAAGTGAGTGTATGGCAGTGGAGTGTCAGAAACTGTCAGTAATGATGTTGAGCCCAAACTGGGGTTACTTGAAGCATTATTATAATGTTATTAAGCAACTTGTTGTTTATGAGCTAAACTACTCGTAGCAGTGCAAATAAATAATAGATTGGTTGGGCTAGGTATCCTTGAGTAGGACGCTCAAGGGAGTGAGGGATCATTATGGCTATTCAAGGCACCATTAGTGAGTGGCATGATAGTAAAGGCTACGGATATATTTCGGTTGATGATCAGGAAGCACAGATTAAGTTCCATCTATGTGATTTGGAAGCGTATGGTCATCCTCCTCGTATCAGTGAACGAGTGCAATTTCGCTTAGCTAAGGATGCGCATGGAGGGATACGTGCTGTTAATATAGAGCGTCAGGTAGTCTTCAATTTTACGCTTTCAATAGCCATTTGGTTTTTCAGCACTCTTGTGGCGAGTGTTTTTCTGCTTGATTATCCACCGCTTTCTTTTGTTCTCTACATTACGCTAAGTACCATTGCATATATGGTGTACGCACTAGATAAACATGCGCTTCATACTGGTGGTTGGCGAGTACCATCGGTCACTTTTCATATCATCAATGTTTTTGGTGGCTGGCCCGGAGCGTTGTTGGCTCAGTCTGTTCTGCATCATAAATACAGTGATATAGGCTTTAAAAGTCTATTTTGGGTGACACTACTAGCAAACTTTACTCTGTTTTGCTGGACGCTAACAGAAGAGGGAATGATGACAACCTTAGAGTTTTTGTCTCAGTTGCAAGTGATGCTTTTGTTTTAAAAAGCAGCCAGCTACTTTGTGGTAGCTGGCTGATACTCGCTGTAGCTGTCTGTCACCGTTTATGGGCGCTCTCCGGCTGCTAATCGGCGCTCGACATCTTTAATCACGTCTGGTAACTCAGAAATCGTATCGATGAGGTAATGAGGGGCGCTTTTGATGAGTTTTGCTTTGGCCTTCTCACGTGCTTGATTCAACGTATCTTCATCTGCAGATTGATATTCTTCGAAAGTTAACCCGGCTTCATTACCGGATAGTAGCAATCCAACAGTCCACATACCCGCATTGTGCCCTTCGTCAATTCCTGGGGCAGCGTCATCAACTTTGATGCATGCCTTAACATCCGTCACACTGAGTTCGATAACATTTTTTAGTGCCATGTAGGGGGCAGGGCGACCACCTTGAGGAAGGTCATCCGTTGCTACGACATAGTCTGGTTTGTAGCCATAGTCGGCTGCGACAGGAATAAGCACATCCATGACTTCACGAGGATAACCTGAACAGGATCCAATTTTGATACCTTGAGCTTTTAGATTATCGACCACTTCAATGGCATTGAGAATTGGTTCTGCGTGGTCGGCCACTTTGGCTTTTTGCAGCGGCATAAAGGCTGCGTAAATACGGTCAATATCGTCACTGTTCATTGAACGACCAAATTGTTCGTTCCAGCGTTTATCGACAGATGGCAGCTGGCCTACCGCTTGGATGTGATCCCATTTACCCAGTCCCATCGGCTCTCGGGCTTCTGCAAGGTTTATGTCGAAATCGAAACCTTGTTTGAAGGCTTCAACGAAAATACTGGTTGGAGCAAATGAACCAAAATCTACTATGGTCCCAGCCCAGTCAAAGATAACGGCTTGGATTGGTGAATTAGTCATAATTGATACCTTGTTATCAATAGTTGTATTCATTACACACATTAGCGATTGCTTCTTCAAAGATCGCTAGTGCTTCGGTCAGTTGTTGGCGTGAAATGATCAGTGGAGGACTCAACTGAATCACATTACCTTGGGAGACTTTAAAGCTCAGCCCATTGTTGAGGCATTGGTAAAGTACTGACTCTGCTTCATCGTACGCTCGCTGTTTTGTTTGTTTATCGGTAACGAGCTCTATTCCCCAGAGCAGGCCAATGCCACGAATGTCTCCAATTACTGGGTATTTCTCTTTCATTTCCAGCAATTTTTTACGTACAAATTTGCTATCGTCTTTTACTTTTTCCAGCAAACCTTCTTGCTTAATAGCTTCCATGGTCGCGAGAGCGGCGGCGCAACCTATTGGACTCTTCTCATGGGTGTAATGACCCATAGAGATCTGCTCAGCGGTGTTGTATTTGTCTTTGGTGACCATAGCTGCAATTGGAACCAGGCCTCCGCCAAAGCCTTTACCAATACATAAAATGTCCGGTTCTATATCGTAAGCTTGATAAGTAAACCATTCACCGCTACGCCCCATACCATTAGGAATATCGTCGATGATCAACATGACATTGTGTTTGTCACAAATCTCACGTACACGTTTCCAATAGGCTTTGCTCGGGACTTGAACATCGGTGTTTCGTACTGCCTCAGCAATAAATGCACCAATACCGCCTTCTTTCTCGATGACATACTCTAGATAATCGGCGTAGTGAACATCATCAGAGGTATTGGGAAATGCCCCCCGATAAGAAACGGCAGGTGGAATGCGTTCTACACCAGCCATTAAAGGCCCCATACCTTCTCGGAAGCAAGCTTCGCCTCCAACGGAAATGGCATCAAGCGAGGCTCCATGAAACGAGTCCCAAAGTGATACCACCTTGAAGTTTCCCGTGACATGGCGAGCTAATTTGAGTGCCATTCCTATGGCCGAAGTGCCACCGGGGGCAAAGAGCACTCGATTTAGCTCTCCGCCACAGATTTGAGTGAGCTTTTCTGCACATTTGATGGCCGTTTCATTGGTGAATCGACGAGGAGAAAATGGCAAGCTTGCTATTTGCTCCGTGACTTTTTTAATGATATGAGGGTGGCCGTAACCTAACTGGTGGACATTGTTACCATGGAAATCCATGTATTTCTTGCCCGTTGCGTCTTGCAGATAAATGCCTTCAGCACTTTCAAGCGCGTCTAAACAAGGGGTCGACATTGCCTGATGCACGAACACATCACTATCGCGTTGAAGTAAGCTTTGCGTTTGCTCATCTTTCAAAGAAGCGCTCCAAGCTTGTCGTGCAGAGGTGGTGTTCACGTCCCCTTCGCTACGAAAGTGAGTGGGTTTGACTGATTGACTCATGGCATTAAGCTACCGTTGCTGTTTCTTGCCAGTACATGGCGTTTTTTATCGCCCCAATCAGGCGTTCAATGTCTTGTGGGTAGACTTCGCCGATGTTGCCAATTCGGAAACAATCTGCATCCGATACTTTACCTGGATAGATCACAAACCCTTGTTCTTTAAGGCGTTCATAAAAGGTCTTAAACTGATAATCTTCGTGGGTGGGTGAATAGAAGGAAGTAATGATTGGAGAGTGAAGCTCGTCGTTGAGCAAAGGCTCAAAACCAAGGGAACGCATACCAGCGACCAGCGTGGTCTGATTGGTGTGGTAGCGCAGGTACCTCGCTTCGATACCGCCTTCTTGTTCCAGCTCTAGCAGAGCTTGGTAGAAAGCACGCACAGTATGAGTTGGTGACGTGAAACGCCATTTACCGTGATTCTTTTCCATGCAGTGCCACTGGTCATAGAGGTCTAAGCTAAGAGAACGTGCACGACCCTGACATTTTTCCAACTCTTCCTTCTTAGCGATGACAAAGCCAAAACCAGGTACGCCTTGAATGCATTTATTGGCTGAGCTGATCATGAAGTCGATACCCATGTCACCAATATCCATTGGGATACCCCCGAAACTCGACATTGCATCTAGGATGACGACTTTGCCATATTGTTTCGCGAGTTTAGTCAGGGGTTGAATTGGGTTAAGCATGCCGGTTGTCGTTTCACAATGAACGACAGCAACGTGTGTGATATCGGGATCCGTTGCCAATGCCGTTTCCACCTCGTTCAAGTTTGGCTGTGATGTTTCGCCAGGGGAAACGACATGGCAATGGATGTCCAAACATTGTGCGATTTGGGCGATTCGAGCACCATATGCGCCATTATCGATGACCAGCAACTTGCCTTTTTTGCTAATAACGCTGCCTATTGTTGCTTCGACAGACGCCGTGCCACTGCCTTGCATCAATACGCTTGTATAGCCGCTGTGATGAGTGGCTAACTTCACCAGTTGCGCTCGAATCACTTCGACGATATCTCTGTTGTAATCATCATCCCAAGTACACCAGTCTTTGAGCATGGCTTGACGAACAGTAGCAGAAGTTGATAGAGGTCCAGGAGTAAGTAGTAGGTATTCGTTATTCATCCTAATATCCATTTTGTTTTTTTTGGTATACACCAGAATTTAAGCTTACTCTAGCAAGCGAGGAAACGATGAGTAAATAGACAAAAACTGAAATTCATAAAACTTTCATATCGAAAATATTAGGTCCGTGATGAAGGAGGATTTTTTGAACAGGTTTATAAAAAGTGCCATTTTTTATTCATAGAATCGTCACAAAGCCAATTTAGGGTGTATGTCATTAACTGGTACAGACCAATGTATTTTGCCCAAAGGGAAGTGAATTGGTCTCAAACGATAGAGTCTTAACTGGAGAAAATGATGAAGAACCGTTTGATGAAAGGATCGCTGGCTGCGCTTGTCTCTGTTCTAGCGACTAATGTGATGGCCGCTGAGGAAGTGACGGTTTATACCGCTTTTGAAACTGACATTCTTGCAAAATATAAATCGGCATTTGAAAAAGAAAACCCAGACATCACAATTAAGTGGGTCCGTGACTCTACGGGTATAATGACAGCAAAACTCCTTGCTGAAAAAAACAACCCGCGTGCGGAAGTCGTATGGGGCCTTGCGGGCTCTTCAATGGCATTGCTGAAAGAGCAAGGCTTGCTTAAGCCATATACACCAAAAGGTGCTGAGTCTCTACATGCCAACCTCAACGACCCGCAGTCGAATCAAGCTTGGTTCGGTAATGACGCATATTTCAATGCGGTTTGTTTCAATGAAGCTGTGGCAAAACAGTTGAACCTACCTAAACCATCGTCATGGGAAGATCTGACGGATCCGGTTTACAAAGGCCATATTGCAATGCCAAACCCAGCGTCATCTGGTACTGGATATATGCAGGTGTCAGCGTGGCTTCAAAGCATGGGTGAGGACCAGGGCTGGAATTACATGAAAGCACTGGATAAAAATATTGCTCATTACACGCATTCAGGCTCTAAACCTTGTGTTCAAGCAGGTATGGGAGAAGTGGCGATTGGTATCTCAATGGCAAGTCGCGGCGCTAAGCTGAAAACTCAAGGTGCGCCACTTGCGGTGATTACGCCTAAAGGTATTGGTTGGGAATCAGAAGCGGTTGGTTTGGTAAAAGAGTCTGACGCAGCGAAACGTGTGGTTGACTGGTCCATTTCTAAGAGTGCTAATGAACTGTACGTAGAAATGTACCCAGTGGTTGGTCATAAAGAAGTGAAAGCAACAGTGTCCAACTTCCCGAATGTACAAGAAAATATGGCGGAGATGGATTTTGCGCAAATGGGTAGCAAGCGAGCTGATATCTTGGCTACTTGGTCTGCGAAATTTGACGCAAAGTCTGAGCCAAAATCGTAATCAGTGATACACAATTTGGTTAATCCATAGGGAGAACTTAGGTTCTCCCTTTTGTTTTCTAATCAGCTAGAGGTATTTTTATCAATATTGGTGTGAGCAGATAAAGAGTTACACAAGAGGCTGGTATCCAATAGCACTAGCGGTGTTGGATATATGAATCTCTTATTCATTTTTTTGTCATCTTTGCTCTATAAATTTGTAATGTGCCTGAAATAAACCAGATTTAAAGTTGGTATATACCATTTGGAGTGTGTGTTATGCCAACTAACCAACCTTATCTACAGATTGAAAATGTTGTGAAGCAATTCGGACAGTTCACAGCACTAAAACAAATTTCGCTATCCATTGAAAAAGGTGAGTTTGTTTGTTTCCTTGGGCCATCCGGTTGTGGAAAAACGACCTTACTAAGAGCCATTGCTGGTCTCGATTTACCGACTTCTGGCTCCATATCTCAACATGGTGAGGAGACGACTTTTCTCCCCCCAGAGAAGCGCGACTTTGGTATCGTTTTCCAATCCTATGCCTTATTCCCCAATTTAACCGTCCAAGAAAATATTGCCATTGGTTTGAAGAATCAGGGGATGACGAATCAGGAAGCCTTAGAAAAGGTGGATTGCTGGCTTGATATGATAGGGCTAGCAACATCAGGACAGAAGTACCCAAACCAACTTTCTGGAGGGCAGCAGCAGCGTGTTGCGCTTGCTCGTGCATTGGCTTTATCTCCAGGATTGTTGCTTCTTGATGAACCTTTATCAGCTTTGGATGCTAAGGTTCGAGTGCACCTTCGCGATGAGATTTGCAAGCTCCAACGTAAGCTGGGAATTACCACGATTATGGTGACCCATGATCAGGATGAGGCGCTAACCATGGCTGATCGTATTGTTGTTATGAATCACGGTGTTATTGAACAAGTTGGCACGCCACAAGAGATCTATCAACAGCCAGCCACCAGATTTGTCGCGGAGTTTGTTGGTAGCATGAACTTTATCAACGCTTCCGTTGCAACTGACAGCCAGCTTAGAATTGCAGAGTCATTGATTGAAGCGCCGATATTGGAAAATCGCGATTTGGTTCGTGGTGATCACTTTGATTTAGCTATCCGTCCAGAGAATATTCGCTTCTCAGATGAGGTTAAAAATGCGTTGCCGGTGCGTATTCGTACCTATGAATTTCTAGGGGCTTTCTGGCGATATGAGTGTGAGTTGCAGCATGACAAACATGCACAGCCCATCTTTATTGATGTGTCTGGGGAGCAAGCGCAAAACATGAAACTTCGAATTGGTGATATTCGCTACATTCAATTTGCTGAGCATGGGGCAAGAGCCTACCCAGTGATGAGCCCTACGGGTGATAAAGCGATTGCGGCTTAGGGATAGATTAATGGAAAGTAACACAATGAATAGCCCGACGATGAATGCCCTTAAAGCTCGGCCCGCTGGCCTGTTAAAACGAGTAAGCCGCGACAATATCGTCTTATTTGGTTTACTTGCTTTTCTTTTCACACTATTGGTGCTCTTTATCGTCATGCCCTTGTGGGCAATGCTGGAAAAAAGCGTTCAAGGTGCGGAAGGGGAGTTTGTTGGTTTAGCCAATTTTGCTAATTATTTTTCCCAAGCAAGTTTGTGGCAGTCTTTGGGTAATACGTTCACAGTCGGCATTCTGGTGACTGGCGTTGTCGGGGTATTGGCATTTGGCTATGCCTATGCGTTGACACGCTCCTGTATGCCATTTAAAGCCATGTTTCATGTGTTGGGGGCGGCGCCGATTCTTGCTCCGTCGTTATTACCTGCAATTAGTTTGATCTTCTTGTTTGGTAATCAAGGTATTGCCAAAGAAATCCTCGGTGGGCACTCGGTTTATGGTTTGATTGGTATCTCTCTAGGCTTGATCTTCTGGACGTTTCCTCATGCGCTGATGATATTAACCACCTCACTCAGAACGTCTGACGCGCGTCTTTATGAAGCCGCGCGGGCGCTTAAAACATCGCCACTGAAAACTTTTTTTGTGGTGACATTACCTGCTGCCAAATATGGTTTGATAAGCACGCTTATCGTTGTATTTACTTTGGTGGTTTGCGATTTCGGTGTGCCGAAAGTCATTGGAGGGAGTTACAACGTCCTTGCGACTGATATTTTTAAGCAAGTGGTAGGACAGCAGAACTTTTCGATGGGGGCGGTGACCAGCATCTTGTTGTTGATCCCTGCTTTATTAGCGTTTGTTGCTGACCGTTGGGTACAGAAGAAGCAAAAGAGTTTGTTTGATACTCGCTCCGTGCCTTATCAGCCAGAGCCAAACACTTTGCGCGATGGCGCTTGTTTTGTTTATTGCTCAGTCATTTCATTAGCAGTGCTTGCCGTGCTTGGTATGGCGGTGTATGGATCATTGGTTACCTTCTGGCCATGGAATAAAGCATTGACGTTAAATAACTATAATTTTGCCGAGATGAGTACTTACGGCTGGCAACCTTATTTTAATTCATTGTCTTTGGCTACATGGGCTGCGATCATTGGTACTGCACTGATTTTTGTCGGAGCTTACTGCATCGAAAAAGGGCGAGCGTTTGCACCTATTCGGCAGGCAATGCAAATGTTAAGTGTGGTGCCTATGGCGGTTCCTGGTATGGTGCTCGGCTTGGGTTACATATTCTATTTTAATGACGCCAACAATCCTTTGAGTTTCCTTTACGGTACGATGGCATTTTTGGTGATTAATACGGTTGTGCATTACTACACGGTTGGGCATATGACTGCCTTGACGGCACTAAAGCAAATCCCTGCAGAGATTGAAGCCACGGCGGCCTCGGTGAAGCTGCCTCAGTACAAATTGTTCTTCAAAGTGACTTTGCCAGTGTGTGTTCCTGCAACGTTAGATATCGCTACCTATCTGTTTATTAATGCATTAACGACCACTTCTGCGGTAGTATTCATTTATTCAACTGAAACCATTCCTGCTTCAGTATCTGTACTAAATATGGATGATGCTGGGCAAACAGGCGCAGCTGCTGCGATGGCAGTCATGATTATGATTTCTGCTGCTGTGGCAAAATTGGTGCACATGACGTTAGGGAAATGGTTGGAAAATAGAACGCAAGCGTGGCGCAGAAGGTAAGGACAACGAGTGCAGTACGTAAAAATTAAAGATTCCATTGTTGAACAAATAGAATCAGGTCTTTTGTCACCTAGACAAAAATTACCCGCAGAGCGCAAGTTAGCAGAATCCTTTGATACAACCCGTGTGACTTTACGCGAGGCGCTGTCACTACTGGAATCAGAAGGTCGTATTTACCGAGAAGATCGTCGAGGTTGGTTTATATCTCCAGAGCCACTTAGATACGATCCGACGCAAACACTGAACTTTACTAATATGGCCTTATCACAGAAGCGAACACCTCTGACGGAGCTGGTTGCCGCCAAAGGCATATTGGCTAATAAGCAGGCAGCGAGTTTACTTGGGCTTCAGCCTTTTTCCGATGTATACAAGGTAGATAGAGTGCGTTACTTAGAAGGTCGCCCAGTCGTGTTTGTGACTAACTACATTCGCCCTGAATGGTTTCCGAACCTACTCGATTTTGACTTGTCTCAGTCACTCACGGATATTTATCGTGATCACTTTGGCATGGTGTATCAAAAGATCAGATACCGAATCAGTACCAGCAGTTTGCTTGGCGATACCGCACAAGCATTGAGAGCGACCTCAGGTACGCCTGCAATGGTGGTTGAGCGTATTAACTACAACCAGCATGGAGAGCTTATTGATTGTGACATTGAATACTGGCGTCATGATGCTATCAGTATTGAATCCCTTGCTGAACTAAACCGTTAACCTGCTCTTTACTATGGATGGGCTTCCGACAGGAAGCCTTTTTTCACAAGGATTTTCTATGTCACTTTGGGCCATCACACTGGTCGTGATCTCCGCTTTCCTTCACGCTGGTTGGAATCTGCTTAGTAAAAGCAACAAGGCTTCAGGGCCCGCATTTTTTCTCGCCAGTAGTTCAGCCGCCGCAATACTACTGACTCCTTATGTGATTTGGTATCTTAACCAAGTTGATATGACTTTCTTTCCGACGACGTTTTGGCTAATCCTGATTGTCAGCGGTATTGCGCAGATGATTTATCTGCTGGGACTTGGTTTTGCTTACAAGCAGGCGGATATCGGCGTGATTTATCCTATCGCACGAGCACTGCCTGTTTTGATGGTTGGATTAGTAACCGTTGTATTGGGCTATGAGCTGAGCATCAACAGCTGGATTGGCTTTACGTTGATCACTCTTGGCTGTTTATTTGTGCCTTTAGAGTCATTTAGTCAGTTCAATATTAGAGATTATCTCAACGTGGGGGTTCTATGGGCATTGATTGCCGCTTTTGGAACTACAGGTTATTCCATTCTTGATAAAGAAGCCTTGCTGCTTTTAGCCAGTACATTTCAAAACGTGGTTAGTGACAGAAGTTCTGCTATTTTCTATCTTGGTATACAGTTTTGGTCTATTGCGCTTTGCATTACCCTCTATTTGCTTATTGCACGAAGGGGTGACGATTTTAAACAGGCCTGGGCGATTAAAAAGCCTTCAGCATTAGCTGGCACAATGATGTCAACAACTTATGGGTTAGTGTTATATGCCATGACAATGACAGAAAATGTCAGTTATGTTGTTGCCTTGCGTCAACTGAGTATTGTGTTTGGTATGGTTTTTGGGATCATTTGGCTATCAGAAAAATTCTTAATGACCCGACTGATAGGAACAATATTGATTTTAGTTGGATTGGTTTTGACGGTAGCCTAATTGCGCTAATCAACATGCTTTGTATTGTTCTCTTTACGACGAAAATCGATGAGAGTTAAACCTCTAGTCTGCAGCGAGTAAAAGCCCCAATGATTTCCTCGCTGGGGCATTTTATATGTATTTCTGGGTTATTAGCTTTCCACTTCCACCATTGTGGGTTGCTCGTCAGCATGCGCCGCATCGAGAATCTTGCGAATAATGAATGAAGAGACTAGTGCGATGACGACCATTAAGACAGCTAATACAGTCAGCAGTTGGAAGTAATCACCGTAAACCGTTTGAACAATCTCTTGGGTCAGTTCTTGGCCTTTTTCGAGCGCTATAGAAGTAGAGAAAACCGCACCAACAATTCCACTCAGTGCTATTGCGACGGAAAACAAAGACACCGAGAAGCCTTCAATATGTTTAGGAGCCACCGATAGAATAAAGGCAACGACTAAGCTACCGACGATGACTTCTGCAAACGCTTGGAAGAAGTGAATTGCCAGGAAGATTTCAGGGCGGATCACTACGTCTTCACCGATATTCATTACCGCCATCGTTAAGATACCAAAGGCAATAGCAGTGAAGATAAAGGCAAAACCAATCTTTGTCGCGGTAGAGAAGTTAATCCCTTTTTTCTCGAGTGAAGAGAATGTCATGGCAATCACCGGGCCTGCGACGATACACCAAAGCGGGTTCATTGCCATTGAGGCTTCAGGGGCAATAGGGATGATATTGAACAAATCACCACGCATCGTATTGATGGTGACCATCGTCATCGATGTCATCATCTGGCCATAGTAAACAAAGAAGCAGGTTGTCAGCACTGTCATGATCAGAATCGTGCCCATTTTCAGTGCGTCCGACTTGCCAGACTTAATCATGAGAGTAATGAAGTACAGAATCGCGGCTGCGCCAATGGCGTAAACGATGTTTTTACCGATAGCCATGTTCGAGAACATGAAAAACACCAAGCCAACCATCGCGGCAGATAACGCAAAGAAAGAGAGCCAATTTTTTATGCTGACAGGGGTCTGGTCAATATCGGCACCCACGCCAACTAATTGTTTGTTGAAGATAACTAAGATGATAAAAGCAAAGCCAGCCATTACTGCTGAGAGCATAAAGCTACCGTGGAAACCTATCGCTAACACAAACATAGGGAATAGATATTGACCGAGCAGAGCGCCTACATTGTTAACAGAATAGTTGACTGGGTAGCCGTTTTCGAAGTCTTCTTCTGTTGAAAAAGTGCGCTTGTAAAGACTGGGATAAGAAGGAGACATCAACCCACGGGCATAGCTAGCCAAGGCAATACCGATTAAGCTCATCGGAACATTGGTGGTGGAAGCACCTAAAACGAGCAAGGCGTATCCTATTGCGAATGTACCGTAAGCAATGGTCAACGAACGATAGGCGCCGAGGAATTTATCCGCTATGAACCCACCCGCAATGGCGAAAAGTGGGCCAATAGAAGAGAAAGCCCCGACAACCATCATGGTGTCGGCTTCACTGTACCCTAAATCTTCTAAGAAGAATCGGGTCAGGATAACCATCACACCGTAGAATGATAAGCCAAACATTGCTTGGCAGAACATCATTGATTTATTGAGTTTATTCCACATAATAGTCTCGCATAATTGTGTGATATAGAATTAATGTCTGATAATTATATCATTTGTGGTTTGTTATAAATTGAAACAATTATCGCAGAAAACATAATCCATGCACGATTTTTTCTAAATTTCGCATAACTTTTTATAATGAAATTGATCTAAAACGTTTGCGTTGGATAAGCACGATTTGCAAGCCTTTTGTCAGGAGTCTGCAATTTCATTTTTGCGTACTAACCTTTGTGTTAGCCTGTTTATAAAGTTGTTTTTATTGATAAGGAAAGTAACTCAATGAAGATCTTCAGCAATTTCGAAAGTGGTAGTATTGAAGTCGTCAACGCGGATAATAAAGACGCAATTCAGCTTAAGATTCCTAATGATAATCAGTCTGAGTTTTATCAGTGGTTCCATTTTCGTTTGGAAACCGAAGCAGAGCAGTCACACTCGATTCAGATTGTTGACCTGAAAAACTCCGCTTATCCAGAAGGTTGGAAAGACTATGATGTTGTTGCGTCGTATGACCGAGAAGAGTGGTTTCGTATTCCAGCAGAATTTGATGGTGATACGCTGAGCTTTACGCTGATTCCGGAGCACGGATCTGTCTATTTTGCCTACTTTGCACCTTATAGCTACGATCGCCATCAAGATTTACTGCATGCTGCCCAAAGTGCCCATCACTGCAAATTAGAAACATTAGGTCATACTCTTGATGGTAATGATATGAGTTTGCTGACTTTTGGTGAGCCTAGTGATGGTAAGAAAAAGATATGGGTGATTGCGAGGCAGCACCCAGGTGAAACCATGGCTGAATGGTTTATGGAGGGTATGATCCAACGCCTTATTGATGACGAAGATACGGCAGCGCGTGCTTTGCTGGAAAAAGCGGTGCTGTACGTTGTGCCAAATATGAACCCTGATGGTAGTATTCGCGGGCATTTACGCTGCAATGCGGTGGGTGTAAACCTGAATCGTGAATGGCAATCTCCAAGTATGGAGAAGAGCCCTGAAGTCCTTCTTGTAAGAGATAAGATGCTTGAAATTGGCGTGGATATGTTCCTTGATATACACGGTGATGAAGCTATTCCTTACAACTTTGTTGCTGGTTCAGAGGGCATCCCTTCTTATGACGAGCGACTGGCTTCACTGGAAGTTGCATTTAAACAGGCGCTACACACAGTGACACCTGAGTTCCAAGATGAGTTTGGTTATGACAAAGATGAACCAGGCAAGGCTAATCTAACAGTCGGCTCTAACTGGGTAGCGGAGCAATTTAAGTGCTTGTCTTACACTGTTGAAATGCCGTTTAAGGACAACAATGATTATCCAGATCCACTTTATGGCTGGTCGCCGGAAAGAAGTGTGAAATTCGGTGAGGACACCTTGTCCGCTATTCTGGCGGTGTCAGATAAAATATAACCAGAGTGAGCCCAAGTACAAGAAGCGCAGCATAGCCTGCGCTTTTTTCATTGCGTTAGTTATGTTGACGCTAAGCGTCAGATATCCTCGCTATGTACATCAAACGGATCCGATTACATTTTGAATATCGAAAACAACAGGTATTCAATCATGTCACAACATCCCTCATTTTGGTTTAAGCAAGCTTTGGAGCGAGAACAGCCGCTGAATACCACTACCTTAATGGATGATATTCAAGTGGATGTTGCTATTGTTGGTGGTGGTTATACAGGCCTTTGGACGGCCATCATGCTTAAAGAGCAGCAGCCTAAATTATCTATTGCAGTGATTGACAAAGGTCTGTGCGGTAGTGGAGCTTCAGGCGCGAATGGCGGCTGTATGTTGACTTGGTCAACGAAATTCCCAACGATGAAGCGGTTGTTTGGGGAGGATGAAGCTAAAAGGTTGGTCAAAGAATCCGAAGCAGCGATATATGAGATTGAAGCGTTTTGCCATCAACATCATATTGATGCCGAGCTTCGTCGTCATGGTGCTTACTACACGGCAACCAATACTGCTCAAAAAGACTCGATGAGTCCCATAGTGGAAGAGTTGAGCCGATTAAATATCAATAGCTGGCAGTCATGTTGTCCTGAAGATATTGCGAGATTAGCGGGCTCACATCGACACTTGGAAGGCTTCTATTCACCTGCTGCTGGCAGTGTGCAACCAGCTTTATTGGTAAGGGGGCTAAGGCGAGTCGCGATAGAAAAGGGGGTCCAAGTCTTTGAAAATACACCCATGAAAGTACTTAATTTTGGTCATCCAGCCCTGATAGAGACGCCTAATGGGACTATCACAGCAGATAAAGTGGTATTAGGGCTTAATGCTTGGATGGTTAAGCACTTTAAACAGTTGAAACGCAGTATTGTCGTGGTTTCCTCTGACATGGTCATTACGGACCCTATCGAATCGCAACTTAACGAATGTGGAATTGACAGAGGGGCTGCGGTGGTCGATTCACGTATTTTCGTCCATTACTATCGTGATACCCAAGAAGGGAGGTTGATGCTAGGCAAGGGGGGGAATCGTTTTTCTTATGCCAATCAAGTGGATAAGATGTTCAATCAACCAACTCGATATTTGCCTTTATTGACACGATCATTCGCTCGGTTATTTCCTCAGTTCAAAGGGGTTAAGTTCGCGTATAACTGGACGGGGGGATCTGATCGGTCTGTGACAGGTTTACCTTTCTTTGGTCGATTAGAAGGTCAAGCAAACATCTTCTACGGTTTTGGCTATTCCGGTAACGGTGTTGCTCAAACTCGGATAGGAGGAAAAATTTTATCTTCGCTTGTACTTGGAGAAAACAATGATTGGACACGAAGTGGTTTAGCGCAAGGACCACTCGGTCTGTTCCCTTCGGAACCTATTCGTTGGATAGGTGCAATGTTAGTCAGAAATGCAGTGAGACGAAAAGAAGAAGCGGAAGATAACGAGCAATCGCCAATGTTCTGGGATAAATGGCTATCAAAGCTTGCTGGTGCCGCCGGTAAAGCAGACAAGGTGAAGTAATATCTCTGTCACACAGAATTGCCATGCTTATCGCTTTGACATTAACTTGCCAATCTATGCGTTTTATACCTCCTCTTAATGCTTTAAAAGCTTTTGAATCCGCTGCCCGACTACAAAGTTTGACCAAGGCGGCGGATGAACTCAATGTCACTCGTGCCGCAGTGAGTCAACACGTTAAACAGCTTGAAAGCTATCTAGAGGCTACTTTATTTGAACGTAGAGGGTCGAAGCTCCAACTGACTGAAGACGCGCAGTATTACTTACCTTTGCTGACTCAAATGTTTGAGTCACTCTCTGTTGGAACAGAGCAGCTGTTTCAACGGAAAAAGCGTCATAGGTTGAACTTGAGTATTGCGCAAAGTTTTTGCTTTCAGTGGTTAATCCCCCGCCTTGAAGACTTTCGCCGTGACCACCCGAATGTCGAACTAAAGATATCTACTTCGTCAAATGCTTATCCCAATGGCAGTAAAGTTGCGGATATTGAAATCATTAATGGCCCGAAGCCCATGGGTGAGGGAAATGTCATTGCTTTAACAGAAGAAAACTGGGTACTGGTTGCAGCACCAAGATTGGTGGTATCCAACTCCATACAGACACTAGATGAGATAGCGAATAGTGAGAAGATAGCCACTACGGGTTATCAGGAAAACTGGCAGTACTGGTTTGATTATCATCATTTCACAGGTCGTATTGTGGAGCCTGCAATACAATTTGATCATTCGCTTCTCTCAATTGAAGCGGCAGTATCAGGGCTAGGTATTTTGCTGGTCAAAGAGCTACTAGTAGAGGAGCATCTTATTCAGGGCAGTTTAGTGAGAATCAGTGATAAAATAGTGCCCAGTCGAGATGGGCACTATTTACTTCAACACGACCCGAGTAATCCGCTTGCTACCCAATTTTCCAATTGGATAACAAGCAGCTTGGATTATTCACAGGGTGGAGCCATATGAATGACCGCCAGCCCGCCAAGAGATGTTTCACGGTATTTTTTATTCATGTCTTTACCTGTTTGATACATAGTTGCGATAACTTTATCTAGAGAAATAAGACATTTGCTGGTTCTTTTTAGTGCCATTCGTGAGGCATTGATGGCCTTCATCGCCCCCATTGCATTACGTTCGATACATGGCACTTGAACAAGCCCACCAATGGGATCACAAGTCATGCCTAACGAATGCTCCATTGCAATCTCAGCTGCGATACAGATCTGTTCGTTACTGCCACCTCTGAGTGCGGTTAAGCCAGCTGCGGCCATTGATGACGAAACACCGACTTCGCCCTGACAGCCTACTTCAGCGCCAGATATCGACGCATTTGTTTTGTACAAAATACCAATTGCGCCAGCGACAGCTAAAAAGTCTTTGATTTGTTTAAGGTCGAGTTCTTTAATAAAGCGATGGTAATACATGAGTACAGCGGGAATAACCCCTGCCGCGCCATTCGTTGGAGAGGTAACTACTTGGCCACCTGCCGCGTTCTCTTCACTGACAGCGAAGGCGAAGAGGTTAATCCAGTCCATGATTTCCATAGGATCGTTTTCAATCGCTTCGTTAGCTTCAAGCTTTTTCAATAAGTTAGGCGCACGTCGTGTGACATTGAGTCCACCTTCCAAAATGCCTTCAGTGTCAAAGCCACGTTGCATGCAAAGGGTCATTACTTTCCAGATCTGTTCTGCTTTACGATCGATTTCATCACTGTCAAAGAAGCAGACCTCGTTTTGTAAAATCATGCCGCCAAGGCTGAAGCCATTCTCTTCTGCCATGTTTAGCATTTCGTCAGCAGAAGTAAATGGATAGGGCACATCGACGGGCTGCTCACTGCTGCCATTTTCCAACTCGGCGGCTGTGGCAATAAACCCACCTCCGATAGAATAGTAAGTTTCAAATGCGAGCTGTGCCCCAAAGCTATCATAGGCGGTAATTGTCATGCCATTTTCATGTAACGGTAGATTGTCGCTGTGAAATATAATGTCACTCTCATAGCGGAATGCTAAGGTATGGGCGCCTGCCAGCAGCAACGATTCATTATCCAGTGTCTGTTGTAAAGCTTGCTTGGCACTGGTAATTTTTATTGTGTCAGGCCTATTACCCATAAGTCCTAAGATCACAGCACGATCCGTATGGTGACCTATGCCAGTTAAGGATAGCGAACCATACAAATCAACCTGTATCCGATCCACTTTGGATAAGGAATCACTGAGCAAGCGCGTGAAATGATAACCGGCCAGCATTGGCCCGTTGGTGTGGGAACTGGATGGCCCAACTCCGACTTTGAAAATATCGAAAATCGACAGCATAAACTAACTTCCTGTGATATGGCCTGTTGGTCAGACTCTACTTAAATATAGTTAACAAAACATTAACCTTGCTAACGCTATCTATAAAGAAGATGTTTGTACAGGACTTCGGCAAGTTAGTATTAATAATTGAGAAGTGAGTAAATAATGAACATTCGTAATGTGGTTATTGTTCTTGGTAAGCGGCTGGTGGACGACACACTAACAAAAGAAGGCCGCTCTCGTGTTGAAGCATTGCCCGCATTACTCAGTTCTCTTAACGATGACGAAACTGCCTTAGTATTTTGTGGTGGTGTAACCCCAGGACAAACCGTTTCTGAAGCTGTGGCAATGAGAGAGTATTTTAACCAAAGCGCATCTCAGATTCGTCTGAAAGAAAGCCATGTTATTTTGGAAAGTGAATCGCAAAACACAGTACAAAATATTCACAATGTCGCGCTGAAACTACAGCAAATGGGGCTGAATCGTCAGCCAATCAACATTACCTTGGTATCTAACGATTATCATTTGAAGCGTATCTTTGAAGTTCAGCAATTGATGAATGAGCAAGGGCTACTTCGCGCACTTAAACAGCGCTGCAATAGTGCGGGATTGGACATAAAGATAGATATGGATATTCGTCACCATTGTAGTGTCGAGTACCCGCACCGAGAAGGTAATGCTGAAGCATTTCTACTGGTCGATGAACTGACGACCTATCGAGTGTATTTAGAGGGGGCGACCAACAATGCTTTTCAAAGACCTCTAGAAAGAGTTCGATGTGTACCGGCGGAGTTAGCGCTTCACTCACTTTCGCAGTTAGATGCACTTAAACTTTCAGACGAGGTGCAGGAAAAGTTAACTATCTTGAAAGAGATTGTACTCAGTACAACCTCCGACGTGGATGGAGCAACATTACGTTCATCATTGGCTCGCTTTCATCATAACCTTACTTGGTTAAATAGGCATTTGGACCCAGAAATGGCCGCCATGCAGTCAACTTAGAGAATCAAGATGCAGGTGAATGATGGTTCTGGCGATAGTATTCCCATTCCTCGACTCGTTTCTCTGAGCTAAGGACACAATACGTGATACGTTGCTCGTTTTCGCTCACTGTTTCCAGCTTT
This sequence comes from Vibrio sp. Isolate24, assembly GCF_022398215.1. Lineage (NCBI taxonomy): Bacteria > Pseudomonadati > Pseudomonadota > Gammaproteobacteria > Vibrionales > Vibrionaceae > Vibrio > Vibrio sp. Isolate24. The sequence continues at coordinate 774,874 of NZ_JAKEUU010000001.1, read as the reverse complement.
CCACCTTGCTGAACGCAGTAGACTGACGCAGGGTTAGCGACAGAGGTGTAACTTTTTACCTCATATTTGTCCGGTTCAGCAGCACAACCTGCAAGTGTGATGATAGCGGTTAATATCAGACCCCAAGTGACTTCCTTCATTTTATTTTCCCATCATAATCAATTAGTGGCGCATTTAGTTTAGAAGAGTAGATAAAAAACATTGCCTTAAGTTTGTTAAAAGATCGAAGGTGTCTAAAATTAAAAATGTACTCATAGCGCCTATCTATGAAACGACTGATGAAGTAACAGTACCAGTTATTCAGATGAAGTACTTTGTGCTGTTAAAAGATAAGGATATTAAGATGTCGAAACAGAAACATCGTTTAGTGACACGAAGTGATTTTGACGGACTAGTGTGTGCCGTACTTCTTAAGCAACTTGACCTTATTGATGATATTAAGTTTGTTCATCCAAAAGACATGCAAGATGGCATTATAGATATTACCCCTCAAGATATTGTCACGAATCTTCCCTATGTTGAGCAGGCTCATCTTGTGTTTGACCATCACCTGTCAGAAATGATTCGCAATCAAGGAGAGCGATCAAATCATATTATTGACCCAGATGCCCCCTCCGCGGCTCGTGTTGTTTGGGAGTACTATGGTGGAGAAGAGACTTTTCCCTCTGACTGGCTAGCAATGATGGAGGCGGTTGATAAAGGTGATTCGGCGCAGTTTAGCCGAGATGAAGTCCTCGACTCAACGGGTTGGAATCTACTTAACTTTTTGATGGATGCTAGAACAGGTTTAGGGCGCTTTAGAAATTTCAGAATTTCAAACTACAATCTGATGATGGATTTGATTGAGTATTGTACTTCTCACTCGATAGAAGAAATCCTTGAGCATCCTGATGTCAAAGAACGTATTGATCTTTATAAAGAGCACGAGAACTTATTCAAAGAGCAGATCCAGCGTTGTGCCACAGTGTATGACAATTTAGTGTTTCTCGATCTTACTGGAGAAGAAACAATCTTCGCTGGTAATCGATTCATGATATATGCCTTATACCCTCAGTGTAATATCTCAATTCATAAAATGTGGGGATTTCAAAAACAGAATATTGTATTTGCTACGGGTAAATCGATATTTGACCGAAGCTCAAAAACGAATGTGGGTGAGCTAATGCTTAAGTATGGTGGGGGTGGACATAAGGCCGCTGGAACTTGCCAGATTGATAATGACAAAGCGGATGCTGTGCAAAAAGAGTTGATTCAAGCGATCACTTCCGATGGGTAAATTCATCCCAACCCAAAAGGAGCCCTTGATTAAATGGGGCTCCTTTTTTACGTGGTTCAGAAAGTTAAATTGGCATTACTCGGTTGCGGCCGAGCTGCTTCGCTTCATAAAGAAGTTTGTCCGCTCGCTCGATGATTGAGTGTGGCATTTCACCGGGCTGTAATTCAGCAACCCCAAAGGATGCGGTGATATTTCCTACCTGCTTGCCAGAACGACGGTCTTTCACTGATAATTTTTCGATTGAGCGCCGTAAACTCTCTGCAAATTGGCGAGCAATTCTTAGTTGTTTATTTGGCATAATCAAAGCAAATTCTTCACCGCCAAATCGGTAAGCATGAATACCATCCCGACTGCTGATCTGAAGGCGTTTGGCGATGCCTTTGATAACCGCATCGCCAAAAAGATGGCCGTAAGTATCGTTGTAATTTTTGAAGTGGTCGATATCAGTCAGAATTAAACAAATTTTTTGCTCTGAACGACAGAGGGTATCTAAATCATTATCGAAGGCACGCCGATTGTACAAACTGGTTAATCCATCAAATAGAGCATCCTGTTGGACTTCGGCTAGCTGAGTTTTTAGATTCTTTATTTCTTTGCTTGCTGTTTCAAGTTGGTTGTTAAGAAAGTTTGTTGAATGGCGAATATCTTTAGATTCCGCAACCAGTTGACGAATTACTTTCATTACTTCATCAATGGACATCGCTTCGTCATCGACTTTTTCTAGGTTCTCAAAGCTTTTATCGATTACCTGAGAAAAGTGAGAGGTATCCGCGAGAGTATCCGTCATGGAGGATGCGACTTGACCCACCAGCACTTCAATGTTCGCACGCAAGTCGTTTATGTCTGTTTCCGCTCTACTCGCAACATAATTGTTGTAGAGCATTTCACCAGCTGCGGGGGGGCATACACCGTAATTCTCGATGATGTTTTCAAGCTCACGGTTCATCTGAGGAATGGCATTTTCGACGTAGGTGTACCATAGCGCGTAGTTAGCAGGTGTTGCGGCTACGTGATTTTGCATCATGAGTGGGACAGCTTTTTTTAAATTAGCGGTTGATTTTTTAAAGTCGTCGGTCATTTGTTTATTAGCATTCTGCGTTAACTACCAATTAACTTAAGATTAGCGGATTTGTTTCTGAGATGCTTGAGTTAATGGCAATAAAATTCGAATATTTAATAGGTTTGATAAGTCGAATTCAGTGAAACTCATCAAACCTAAACTTTCAGTAGGTTAAATTTCTACTTCGATTCGCTCTGTTGGGTTTCCGGATTCAAGCTTGGCAGCACCTCTCAGCATAGCTTTGATTAAATCCCCAGCATTAAACTTTTCAAGGGCTTCATGTGCGCCGACTTGGCGTGCTCTGTCCACACAGATCTCGCTCGATAGTGAGGTGTGAAGAATGATGTAAGCGTTACTCAGTTGCTGCTCACTTTGGGTTTCAAAGGCCAACTCGTAACCGTCTAGTCCCGGCATTTCAATATCGCTCACTAATAGCTGAATAGGCTGACCACGTTCTGCTTCCTCTTTCATCAGTTCAAGTGCTTCAATGCCATTGTTTCGTATTTGATAGGAGATATTAATGCTATCAAGAGCATCAGCGAGTTGTTTTCTTGCAATAGAGGAGTCATCGACAAGCAAAATATTTAATGCTTTGAGTCGTTCACGTTCAATATCCGTCAACATTGGAATCTTTGTGGATTCGTACTGTGGGTAGATTTTCGACAGAAGCAGTTCGACATCGAGCATCTGAACGATCTGATCTTCAAAACGAGTGATACCTGTTACAAAGACATTTCGGCCTGCGGATTGGGGAGATGGTTCGATGGAGCGCCAATCACATTCAATGATTTTTTCAATTGAACGCACCATAAAGGCAACGATAGTCCTTAGGCAATCTGTCACAATCAAATAACAAGAGTCATACTCTTCCGGTTGTATAGGTCTGAAGCCAATAGCCGCAGGCATGTTAATCACTGGAATGGTTTTATCTCGAATCGTAACAGTACCAATCACATGGTGGTGCGAGTAGGGAATTTGAGTTGTCGGTTGATACGGGACAATCTCACGAACCTTTAGTGTGCCAATCGCAAAAAGTTGTTCACTTTTAGTCAGAGTGAACATCAACATGCCTTGAGACTGATTTGCTTTACTGATTGTTTTTGCCATAACGGACGTTTCTCAAATATGATACTTTATAAATGTGATGTTAACTGATCTGTGGAGCTATTCAATTAAGATAGGTCAATTAACCCAGACTCTTTGATAATTTTTATGGATATTTTCCTGAGAGATGGTGATCTTGCCGTAAATCGTTAAAATATGCCCTTATAGTTAAGCCCAATAGGTTAAGAGTTTTACATGGCAAATACAGCAGCTGCTTTACACATTTTGGTCAAGCATAAAGAACAGGCTGAAGACATTATCAAACAGCTGAAGAAAGGCGCTAAGTTTCAGACATTGGCGAAGAAGTATTCCACTTGTCCATCAGGCAAAAAAGGTGGGGATTTGGGAGAGTTTCGCCGAGGGCAAATGGTTCCGCAATTCGATAAAGTATGTTTTCAAGGTGAAACGCTCGTTCCTCATTTAGTAAAAACCAAATTCGGATGGCACGTAGTTAAGGTGCTTTATCGAACATAAAAGCACCCCGCACTTGCGGGGTGTTTTTCTTGCCGAGTTAGAGCTTAATCCAAGCGTCACTCCAAGCCGAGCCCGTTCCTGGGGCATATGCCCAAGCCGCGCCTGAACACCAACCTGAGTATGGGTAAGGTTTACACTCGTAGTTTTCTCCTACATTAGTCACGCGGTCTCCAGCTTCGTACGGAGTTCCTTCAACATATTGTGGGTACTCGCCAGGGTTACCGTCATCACTCGCTTTTACCAGAATAGATAAGCTGGCCGTATCAGAAGCCTTGCCATCTGAAACCGTGACAGAGACAGTGACATGGGTATCTTGCGTAAACTCAGGAGCGATAAAGCTTGCGTTGTCACCATTTTCAGTGAGCGTGACATCAGATGAACTCCACTGATAAGTCAGGTTGTCGCCATCAGCATCGTTGCTGCCAGAAGCATCTAATACAACGTTGTTACCAGCTTCAGCTTGTTCTGGGCCGCTAATGTCAGCAACCGGCGGTGTGTTTTCTGGTTCACTGCCAAACTCAGCTTTAATACTCATGGTGTCATAGGACGTTGCGTTTTCATCATCCATGACGGTTAGCTTGAAGCTGTAAGTCTCATTCGTTCCTGTATCTGGCACTGTCACTGTAGCGATCGCTTTATTTGGGTCGGTTATGCTCAAGTTAGGGCCAGAAACCTGTTCCCATTGATAGGAGGTAATACTCCCATCGTTGTCACGTGAACCAGACCCATCGAGTTGAACGCCTTGAGCCGTGTCAATGACGATGTCATTACCAGCATCGGCAACCGGAGGCTGATTACCTGGCTCTCCACCATCAAGGAGTCCTTGCTGCATGGCATTAAGGATATCGCCATTGTCAGCATCGATTTCCCAAGAGAACAAGCCTGCAAAGCCTTGAGATCTTACGTAGGCAGCTTTGGCTTTAACAGAACGTTCGTCATCATAGGTGATCACTTCACCAGTCGCTTCTTTGTAGAGATATGGGGCTTTTGCAGGTTCGTCGTAAAATTCTTCAACGCCCGGTTGGCCAAAGTAATTACTGGCAAGATCTTTATAGTCAATGACACCTGGTTCCCAGCTGCCAGCAATAGGGCCATTACCGACACCAGTGATAGGGTTTGCAGGATCGGACATACTATCGCGAGTAACCCCTTTCCAGCCTCGACCGTACATGGCTGCCCCCAGTACTAACTTACTTGGCGATACGCCTTGTTTAAGTAGCTCTTTAGCTGCATTATCGGTTGTGTATTCAGGGCCGTCGTCCGGCGTTAACGTTCCTTCACACTGGGCTGAAGAGACGTGAGAACCACAGTATAGTGCGGCCTGATGACCGAGGTTATTGTCCCATGCTCCATAGAAGTCATACGTCATAACGAAGAGGTAATCCATGTATTGGGTGGCATCAGGGTAATCAACGTCTTCTATTTTATCCCAGCCAGCGCCAATAGCAGAAGTTAGCTCATAGGTTCGACCTGTCTCTGCAGACAGCTCATCCAACATTTGACGAAGCTCTCTCATCAGTGCAACGTAGGCAGGACCGTCTTTTTCTGGGTCACCTAGATCTGGGTTCGCACCGGTTCCGCCTGGGTACTCCCAGTCAATGTCAACGCCATCGTAAAATTTCCATGTCAGAAGAAATTCTTTCACTGAGGCGACGAAGGTATCGCGATTCTTTTTATCGGTGAAGCCAAAGAACGGGTCGGACAATGTCCAGCCACCAATCGAAGGAAGAATTTTTAGGTCTGGGTAACGCTGCTTTAATGCCATCATCTGACCGTAAGTTCCTTTGATAGATGAATCCGCAGTACCCGGCAAGTTTGAACCAAATGCGCCCCATTGGTCATGAACCACAACTTCATAATCCTGAGAATCACCACAAGCCAGTTGCAGGGCTCTTTGCGAGTTCGGGTCGGTTAACGAATCATTAGGGCCACATATTGGAACAAATCCATATATGATATGCGTTAGATTGTCCGCTGGGATGTTATCCACCGTGAACTTTCGGTCATATTGGCTCCATTCGACAAAATAGGTCCCTACAACCGTACCATCTGGCTGTGGGGGAAAAGATTGGTTATTGCCGTCGACGTTCATTTCCAGTGGCGCCATGCCTTTGCCATCAGTATCTGTCACCGAAACAGCGTGGACAGGTGAAGTTGAGCACTCCCCGTTAGCGTCACAAATATTAACGGTCATGTCGTATTGGCCTGCTTTATCTATCTGTACTTGCGTTTCGCCTGAAAAAGCAGAGCCTGTAGGGCCATTGATCGCTTCAGAAAAGATGACCTCATCATTTATGCGAACTTGCCATTCTGTTGCTGGTGTTCCGCTGTTGTACCAAACATCCCATTCTACTGGGAAAGTTACTTGGTCATTTCTTACCACGGTCTTTTTGTAAGATTGCTGGCCTGCTTCTCCGTTAATCTCAACAAATGACTGGCTCTTCACGCTAGTCATATTCCAGTCCAAAGTTGCAGCCGATGGCGCAGCGTATACATCCATGCTAACTGTTCCTAAACTGAGTGCGATAACTGCAGACAAAGGTTTTAAAATGCCTTTTTTACTCAACTGACAATTGTATTTTATGCTCATTGCACATTTCCTTTTTATTCAACCCTATGTTGAAACCTGAAAGTAACTTCAATAAGGAACTTATTTTTCAGGCTATCCATTTTCAATTTAGAAGGTTTTTTAGAGGAGAAAAAAGGCAACTTTTCAAGATGGAACTAGAAGCAGTAATTAATATTATTTCATAAATAATTGCTGGACTTCATAAAGCTTAAATGGAAGGTTAACTTAGTGTTTTTATTCTAAAAAACCTCGGCAAAAACGTTAAAAATCGCATGCTTAAAATTAACGTTTTTATCGTCTGTGTTCTTTTGTTTTAAATATGTCAAAAATTTATGCTTATTAAAGAATTAAATTATTAGTAGGGCGTGGTTGGATAAGTTTCTTTATCTAGGAGAATATATTTTATCCATAGAAACCTTTATGGAAGAGTCATTAACTGTAAAACATCATAAATGGTACGAGCATTTACTACATGTCATACTGATGGGGAAGTGGCTGAGAATGGACTCTTGGAGAGATGGAAATGAAAAACTCTTGGTTGAGCAGTGCCGTATGCTTAATAAAAAAGCCAGTCACATCATTCGTAACTGGCTTTTAGAGAGAGTTATGGTGAAAACTATAAATATGTTTTTAACTTATCAATAAGCAACTTAATGTCAGACTCAGAAACGTCTTTATGAGTTACAAAGCGTATTGGGTTTCCTGGTGAAACGGTAATGCCATCTTCACTCAATTTACTTGCAATGGCGTGGATATCGACGTTGTCGTCTAGCTTAGCAAAGACAATATTAGTCTGAACGAAATCAGGGTTGACGTGGAAGCCTTGAAGCTGACTTAATTCTGTCGCCAGTAGCTTCGCGTTAGCGTGGTCAACTTTGAGTTGCTCTACTTGCTCTGTCAATGCCAGTTTGCCTGCCGCAGCAAGAATACCAGCCTGACGCATACCACCGCCGACCATTTTACGTAATCGGCGAGCTTTAGCGATATAAGCCTTGCTGCCAAGAAGCAATGAGCCGATAGGCGCTGAGAGCCCTTTTGACAGGCAGATTGTCATTGAGTCAAAGTGTTTGGCGATCTCTTTTATATCCACATTGAGAGCAACCGCCGCGTTGTAAGCTCTCGCTCCATCAAGGTGTAGTAAAAGGCCGTGTTGATCAACAAACTCACGGGCTTGTGCTAGGTAAGAAAGTGGGAGCACTTTGCCATTGATGGTGTTTTCTAGGCTTAGTAATTTAGTACGAGCAAAATGGCTATCATCGGGTTTGATTGCGGCTTTTAGTTTATCGAAATCCAGTGTGCCATCTGGGTTGTTTTCGATTGGCTGAGGCTGAATGGACCCAAGCACTGCAGCACCGCCAGCTTCGTATTTGTAGTTATGCGCTTGTTGGCCACACAAATACTCATCGCCTCGTTCGCAATGCGCCATTAAACCAAGCAGGTTGGCTTGTGTGCCGGAGGTGGTGAAAAGCGCAGCTTCGAAGCCGTGGCGCTCTGCTACCCATGCTTCTAGCGAATTAACGGTCGGGTCGTCACCGTATACGTCATCTCCGACTAACGCGTCGGCCATTGCTTGTCTCATTGCTTGGGTTGGTTTGGTGACGGTATCCGAACGGAAATCCATGCGCTTTTCTCCTATATGTATCCGCATAACTTTGCTTTACTCAAACATGCGATCGTTTTGGCATCGGTGAGCTCTCCATCGATAATCTTTTGTTCGATTTCTTTTACTGATAGAGACACCACTTCAATGACTTCATCTTCATCGCACGCAAATTTTGTTACCTCTGAGAGGCCTTTCGCGACAAATAGGTATTGAATCTCATCGCAGAAGCCTGCCAAAGGTGTGACTTGTCCTAGAGATATCATGGTTTCAGCGCTGTAACCAGTTTCTTCTGCCAGTTCTCTTACTGCACAAAGCTCAATGGGTTCATTAGATTCGAGTGTTCCGGCTGGTAGCTCGAGTAGCCATTTCTTGAGAGAGGGACGATATTGATTAATAAGAACGATATTCCCATTGTTTTCAATTGGCAAAATAACGGCAGCGCCAGGATGAGAAATCGTAGTGTGAGTGATGGTTTTACCATTAGGTAGGGTTGTTTGCTCTTCCTGAAGGGAAATGCCTTTCCATGTGTGTAAAATATTCAAAGGTGTATCCATGTCGTCTTAAAGTGACTCATTTTTAATGCGGATTACATTACAGCCAACATATAGTGAATAAAAGGTTAATAAAGAGCTTGGCTCAAATTTGAGACACTCTCCCAGTGACTTGCCTCCCAAATTTGCAAACATTGATTTCAACAAGTTACGTCAAAATTGCTTCTGCTATAAAGACGAGTCAAAACTAAAAAATGCACTTGTAACAAAGTGATAACAAATGTATATAAATATACATACAATAAATTCTGAACGAAGTCAGAGGAGCGCAGAATGATTAGCCCTACCAGAGTCTCCCACTCGCAAAAAGCGTTACTCTCTGAACGAATTAACAAATTAGCGCATGCCTTATCTGACGGGGTCTACGAGCGTGAAGATACCATCAAAATGTGTTTGCTTGCAGCGCTGGCAGGTGAAAGTGTATTTCTCTTAGGTCCACCAGGTATTGCGAAAAGCCTTATTGCTAAACGGCTTATTCAAGCCTTCGACAATTCTTCTTATTTTGAATACTTGATGACTCGCTTTTCAACGCCTGAAGAGGTGTTCGGACCTCTGAGCATTCAAGAACTGAAAGATAATGGCCGCTACCTTCGTTTGACTGAAGGGTACCTGCCAACAGCTCAAGTGGTATTTTTGGATGAAATTTGGAAGGCGGGGCCTGCCATTCTCAACACATTGCTGACGGTAGTAAATGAGAAAACGTTCAAAAATGGCAGTGACGTAGAGCGTGTACCTATGCGCCTTTTGGTTTCGGCTTCCAATGAATTGCCGGATGAAGACAGTGGCTTAGAAGCCCTCTATGACCGAATGTTAGTGCGTATTTTTGTTAATCGAATTCAAAACAAGCAAAACTTTAAGTCGATGTTAACGGTAGGGACGCCTCAAGAAGCGCAGATCCCAGAAGGTTTAGCTATTACCGATGAAGAATACCATTTGTGGCAGTCGGAGCTTGAAAAGTTACAGCTTAGTGATGAAGTGTTCGAAAAGCTCTACGAACTGAAACAGATGTTAGAGCAAGCCGCCATGGAAAGTACTGGAGCTGACATCGCAGATACCGACATGTACGTATCGGATCGTCGTTGGAAAAAGGCGGTTAAGTTACTCAAAGCTAGCGCATATTTTAACGGTAGAGATGCGGTCAATCCGCTCGATTTACTGCTTCTACAGGACTGTTTATGGAACAGCCCTGAGTCTCGAGAGGTAGTTCAAAGAGTAGTCAAAGAATTTGCTCTTAAACAAGCTTTTGATCAACAAGAGGTTGAACAGCAGATCAGTCTATGTCGAGAAGAATTGGCTGAAGTTCAGGAAGAGTTAGAGTCTGAATTTGGCATTATGTTATCAATGGAATCGACAACCGGGTTACTCAAAAAACAAATTTATAGTTACGATATTTCGGATGCAAAAACTTACAAAGTAGGCAGTGCTTTCGACTTGGTTAAGTTGGTGCTACTGCAGAGTAATATGTCGGTATCTGAATCCGAGAAAGGCGACAGTCGCTGGGTTTACGTGCCTAAGAATGAGTTGGAGCGAGTCATTAAAGAAGGGAACGGTGATGTCTATGGCTACGTGAACCAGAACACCAATATGTGCCGACTTCGATTTGATATTGATGCTGCGAACAATCTGGTCATTAAAGATATAGCCAACAGGGCTGTGCTGGTGTCGGTCGTGACGAATAAAGGGTTAGATGAAGGCTTATATCAAAGTTGGCTGACAAAATCAGAACAAGCACTTGCTCAGCTTGAACATGCCGAGCACCACTTATTGAAAGTACGCTCTAATTTCCACGGCGCATTACCGCACAGCTTTATTGATCAAGACTTGCCTAGGGCGATGGAAGCAAGCCTCCAGCATATTCAACAAGTGCTTGAGTCCACCAAAACTGAATGTGAACGTACGGTTTTACGTTTTAGAAACCTAAACCAGTTCTTCTCTTAAAGGAACAATGAATGTTAGGAGCCGACGGACTCAATCTCGCATTAATGATAGCAGACTCAGGGATTATCGACTCTGCAGTGAATGATTTAATGGCGCGATCTCAAGTGATGGCGCTCACCGAAAACAGAGGGGTGAAAACCAAAGTTAAAAACCATCTGTTGAAGTGGCGAGGGAGCGTTAAGAAACGAATTACTCGAGTGTGTGAAACGGAGCGATTTCAGCAAGAGTTGGGACTCTATCAAGAGGTGATTCATTGGGATGAAGCCACGTTTTTTGAAAAGGTTCCTGACGTCATTAAGAAACTGGAATGGCATTCTGCTTTTTATCTTCAAGCTCGTCGACTTATAGAGAAGAATAAAGGGGTAAACAACCCAATGTTTCCTCATTACTTCTGTGACCAGTGGTATCAAAGTCTGTCAGATGCCATCCATCAGGCTCAGGTGAGTGAGCTGGAAGCAAGCAAAGAAAAAGCTCTGAAAGATCTCTATCAGCGTATGGAAACCATGAAGAACATGGATAAAGTCACTGAGGAAGGCGATGAAAACAGTGTTGGGCGTCTGTGGGATATGGCTTCTGCGAAATTGAGTAAAACGGATTTATCAGTAATGAAACGTCATGCTGAGTTTCTGAAAAAGAATCAGGGCTTACAGGAAATTGCTGAAAAATTAGGGCGTATGGCTGGTCAGGTTGACGATCCGGATTTAAATCGCGCTCCAACTGAAGAATTGCAAATGGTCGAAGAAAAATCGGATGAAGCAACAGATGATATTGTTGGTATCCACGAAAGTGATGACCTCAATAAGTTGCTTCCGAACGAGACCATGTTTTTGGCTTACCCAGAGTTAGAGGTGGTTTTTTATAAGCACTTAGTCGACAAGCGGCTTATGAATTATCGTATGCAAGGTAAATCTCGTACTCTGCGTAAAGTGAAAGCGCAGAAGCCGGAGCACAAGCAAGTTGATGTCGAAAAAGGCCCGTTCATCGTTTGTGTTGATGCATCAGGCTCTATGAGCGGGTTCCCAGAGCAATGTGCAAAAGCAATGGCTTATGCGCTCATGCAGATCGCTTTGGCCGAAGATCGTGATTGTTTTGTTATTTTGTTTTCCACAGAACAAATTACGTATGAGCTGACGAGGCAAGATGGTTTGAGGGAAGCGAGTGACTTTCTTACATACAGTTTCCATGGTGGAACGGACTTAGAACCCGTTTTGATCAAGTCTATTGACTTGATGTGTGGTGATAAATACAAAAATGCCGATATGGTGGTGATTTCTGATTTTATCGCCCCCCAACAATCTCCGGAAATCCAAGATAAAGTTACGCAGCTTAAAAAGAGTAAGAACCGATTTCACGCGATCAGTTTGTCAAAATACGGTAACCCTGAGCTTATGTCTATGTTTGATCATAGTTGGGCTTATCATCCCAACCTAGTCGGTAGGATAATGAAGAAGTGGTAACCTTCATCCAATATTTAAACAATCGGCAACGCATTCAGACATTTTCTACACAGACAAGTGTCATTAGATGTTAAGGAAGAGATGTCACGCTGTTCGACAGAAAAGCACCAGCACGTACTTTTCCCTGCACTGATATCGCATTGAGCGGGTTGCCCACATGAAGGGCATAAGTGACTTGTAACGCTTCCCTGAAGAGCTTGTATTACAGTCTCTCTTTTATTATCTGATAGATGTCTCCAACTGATGATTTCGTCTATAGTTCGATGGCAGCCGTTACAGATCCCACCATTATTTTTGCATGCAGCAATGCAGGGCGTTTTCAAAATAGATATCCAAGCGAAAAAACTGACACAGACTATACCGGAGTCTGCCGGTAACAACAAAAATCAGTTGTCATTAATATTGATTCCCACTAACATTTAATGTAAATGATAATCAATATCAAAAAGTAATTTATTCATGATAGCTTTGCTTGCTGTTTCAGTCTTTATCGTCGGGCTTGGAATTAAAATTTATGTTTCTCACCTGCAAATTGTCTTTTGGTTGCTATTTACATTAGGGCTAGCACAGTTTGTTCATAACCTGGCCTTGAATGTATTGGTATCGATGTTCATTGCATCGCCATTTTTAATTAAAATGGACAATAAGCCATTGGCTCGGCAAATCTACATTCTATGTGTCATTGTTCCAAGCATCACACTCATCTCTAAGCTTATTTAAACTTAGGCGGTTGATAGAGCAAAGAGGTATCCTGTTTCATGAAAACATTGCTGGCTATTAGGCTCCCGACACAGATTAACCCAAGAGCGAACCATCCAAGCACGGTTGGCTGCTCGTTAAATACAACTATTGCTAGCAAAGTCGCAATGGCTGGTGTTACTGCACCAAAAGCGGCGGTACGTTCTGCACCTAGTACTGAGATCGCGTGTAAGTAGGTATAGGCAGCGACTATACCAGCACCTATACCTTGTAAAGTAATATGACCAGCCAGCTCCTTCCAAGGCCACTCTGCAACGTTAGTCTTGAATAAGTAGCTGTCTATGTTGCCGCTGAAAATCAGTGCGGGCAGAGCTAACGTTGATAACAACGAAATGAACCCTGCGGTGATAAGTGGATTAAGGCTCGAAACACGGGCGCAGATAGTAAATGTTGCCCACATCAAACTTCCAATTAAAAACAATAAGTACCCCTTGAGCAGGTGACTATCTGGTTGGCCAAAGCCTTGATAAAGAAAGGCCGCTATTCCGCTTACTACCAGTGTTAACCCTAAAATGCGGTGTGAGCTCAAAGGTTGTTTAAATAAAACGACAGCAATTCCGGAAACAAACAATGGCAGCGTTCCTGGAATCAGTGCACTACCATCAGATACGGGAGCAAGCTGCATTCCTGCGCCTGCGATAAGCAAGTAGGGCAAGCCACAACCCAAAAACATGCCCATTATGTAGCGCTTTGGTACTCTTTTGATTACGGATTTCGATTTGATAACCAAAGGCAGTAGCACGATAGCGGGGATTAGGAATCGAACTAAGGCGATATCCGCTGTGGTTAGGTCTGAATGTGCTCCGTCACGAAGTGATAAGAAAAAGCCGGACCAGAGTAGTAGTGTGGCGGCCATGGCCAAGTAACCTGAGATCATAACGTTAATAATAATTGAATTCGGTGATGATAATTATGGGTCGTTTCTTGCGACCAAATATGGCAAAGTTAACTATTAATAGATTATAGGTTGGCTGAAAACGCTAATATTTCATTGTTTTAAGCGATAAAGAAGCGTGCTTCATGGACAGAATCGATCAACATATTTTAATGCTGTTACAAAAGGATGCGCGTCAATCGACCGCAGATATAGCCGATAAAGTCGGGCTTTCGCCTTCTCCCTGTGCCAGGAGAATTAAAAGATTGGAAGAAGAAGGGGTGATCGCTAGTTATCGAGCCAGTTTGAGTAAGGCTAAAATCGGAGTAGGGATGACGGTCTTTGTTGAAGTTAGCCTGAGTAACCATCAGGCATCGTCGATAGAGGATTTTGAGCAAGCGGTGCAAGACATGGAGGAGGTTGTCAGTTGCCACGTGGTTTCCGGAGCTTATGATTACCTACTAGAAGTTGTGAGTCATGACTTAGCAGGTTATGAGTCTTTCACACGAAAAATTCAAAGGTTAGAAAATGTGAAAGATATCCACACCCACCTTGCTATCAGACAAGTTAAAGAAGCGAGCCAGCTACCTATATTTAAGTAGTTAGCGGGTTGTCTGCTGATATGTACTTTGGCTGCCTTCGCTTAAATAGTCTGGCTTAGAAAAGAGAGAGACACGATCTCGGCCTAGTCTTTTGGCTTGATAGAGAGCGATATCTGCGCGTTTTACCCAGTCTTCGATGGCTTCAAGGGGTTGGGACTCTGCAATACCTGAGCTGAGGGTGATTTTTACTTTTATGGGGTAATCGCCTTCTTTTATTGATTGATTAATGAGCTCCATCGCGGATTTTGCCGTGTATTGGTCGACTTGAGGGAAGAGCAGCAGGAACTCATCGCCACCCAAGCGAAATAACATGTCCGTACGTTCAGTATGTTGAGTTATTATTTCAACTGCTTTGCTGATGACTTGATCTCCCACATCATGCCCATAGAGATCATTAATGGTTTTAAACTTATCGATATCAATCAATGCGATTGAAGACGTCGTATATAACTGGCGGATGTTCTCTAGTGAACTTTGTAATTGATGTCGGTTATAAGCTCCTGTCATAGGATCTCTCACTGAGAGAAAACGTAACTCGGCCTGGAGCTTTTTGATGGCTTTAACCACAACATGCACAATAATTGCTGTGGCAAGCAAAGAAAAGGCGTATCGAGAAGTTTCTGATAGTTCTTGATGTGGAAAGAGAGCAATAACACAACCGAGACACATTAGGACATTAGCCATTAAAGCTGTTCTGGTTGGAAGTAAAAAAGCAATGCTGATTACAATTGGGAACACCCAGTAACTTGCAAGTGTTCCAAAAATATTCACCGCCATAATATTTGATATGACCAACAAAGAGAGCGGCACTATATGCCCAAAGAAGCCTGACTTATTGTAGATGATCGCCGTGATTTCGAGCAGCAAAGTGATCTCAAATGCCAGTAGTACGGCACCAAGCATCAGCTCACCTGTCAGAAGGTTTTTTATACCGAGTGGCACAAAGAAAATAAGCGTAATTGCAATGATAAGCTTTAAAACGTGCTTCTGCTGTTTGGTATCAAGTAGGGTATTCCTATGACGAGTCGGAAGCGTTTTTTCTTTTATCATGCAACACCCTTGACTGTTTTTACGCCTTTACTAAAAAGTAAGTCTAAAGTGTTGCTAAATCAATTTTACGATAGAAAGTTACTCGGCTTTGGTGATACTGCCGATCTCTAATACCGGTGCTACATCAATATCTTCGGCATTCATCATAGATGAAATGCGTTGTACAGAAGAAAGTAACAAGGACTGTTCCCACTCTTCAAGGTGCTGGAATTTGTTAATGAAGTTTTGCTGTAGAGGCATTGGAGCTTGAGCAAGCACCGCAGAACCTTTTTCAGTTAAGTGTGCATGCACTTTTCGTTTGTCTTGCACACTGCGAACGCGTGTAACCAATTCTTGACGTTCTAAACGGTCTAGAATAGTGGTCGCTGTTGCTTGACTCATGTTGGTATGGTTAGAAAGCTCGCGAATAGTGACTTCACCCAGCTCTCTTATTGAGCGCATCAGAATCAGTTGAGGGCCCGTTAAGCCTGATTCTTTACTTAGCCTTTTCGAGTGCAGATCGATGGCGCGGATAATCTGTCGAATAGAGATAAGAACTTCTTCGTGCTTTTCCAATGTAAATCCTTAGTGAGCGAAGCGTTTGGAGGCGAAAAAATACATGAAAACTCTCGCAAAATGAAGTCTGAAAAGTCATAAATTTCATACTTAACTCTCATATTGATGAGGATATTGATAGTTATGAGAGTTGACGAGAAATTTTCTAGTGTAAATGTGATGTTCTCAAATGTTTAGAAGTCGAATTTAGTGCCTGTTAATGGATTGTTGATTGTTGTATAAATGATAGACGACTTAATCTTAGTTTGCCGAAAAAGTAGCCGAGTGAGAGTGATTTACTGGAATGTTTTGTATCTCAGCGTACAATAGTGGTGATTTGATCAAGTCTTGATATAGACTAAATTGTTTTTATCACTAACGATTTTCTATCTGAAGACTGGATTAGGGAAGAGTATTTATCCATAGAGAGGAAAGATGACTAAAGGTATTGATAAGTACAGTATCGATAGTACCGATTACACTGTCGGTCAAGATAATGTACAGAAGTGGGGGTTTGACGTTCATAACCCTGTATTTGGAGTAAGTGCCGGATTTATTGGTTTATTCCTATTTGCAGTTCTTGTGATGGACGCTCAATCTGCAAAATCGATGTTGGATGGTTTAAAGTTTCAAATCATCGGAAGCTTTGACTGGTTGTTCATTTGGTCAGGAAATATTTTTGTTATTTTCTGTTTGGCATTAATTGTTAGCCCTCTAGGTAAAATTCGCCTAGGCGGACAAGATGCGACTGCTGATTATTCGTTTATCTCGTGGTTGTCGATGCTGTTTGCGGCCGGTATGGGTATCGGATTGATGTTTTGGAGTGTTGCTGAGCCTGTAGCGTATTTTACAGGTTGGTATGAAACTCCTCTTGGTGTTGAAGCAAATACTGCGGAAGCGGCTAAGCTGGCGATGGGCGCGACGATGTACCACTGGGGTTTGCATCCTTGGGCTATTTACGGTGTGGTTGCTCTGTCTCTGGCATTTTTTGCTTACAACAAAGGTTTGCCACTTTCTATCCGTTCTATTTTCTACCCAATCCTCGGTGACCGTGCCTGGGGCTGGGCTGGGCATGTGGTTGATATTCTAGCAGTATTGGCGACATTGTTTGGTCTTGCAACATCACTAGGGCTAGGGGCTCAACAGGCTGCAAGCGGTATCCATCATGTCTTTGGTCTAGACGCAGGCATGGGACTACAAATTATTGTGATCACGGTTGTAACCTTGCTCGCGGTAGTTTCAGTCGTTCGCGGTATTGATGGAGGCGTCAAGGTCATTAGTAACATTAACATGATCGTTGCTTTCCTGCTGTTGATCTTAGTTGCTCTGATAGGTTATGCCGTAGCATTTGGTAATATTGGAACGACCTTGATGGCTTACGTCGAGAACATCATTCCACTGAGTAATCCTCATGGCCGCGAAGATGAAGCTTGGTTCCAAGGTTGGACAGTATTCTACTGGGCTTGGTGGATTTCATGGTCACCATTCGTTGGTATGTTCATTGCTCGTGTTTCTAAAGGCCGTACGGTCCGTGAATTCATGACAGCGGTACTATTGGTGCCAACAGTGGTTACGCTACTTTGGATGTCGGTATTTGGTGGCATTGCGATTGACCAAGTTGTAAACAATATTGGTGAGCTTGGTGCTAACGGCCTGACTGATGTTTCATTGGCTATGTTCCAGATGTTTGATGTACTGCCATTTGGCACTGTTTTGTCTATCATTGCTATTATTTTGGTGTTGGTATTCTTCATCACTTCTTCAGATTCTGGTTCACTTGTTATTGATAGCATCACTGCTGGTGGTAAAGTGGATGCACCTGTTCTTCAGCGTGTATTCTGGGCCTTTATGGAAGGAGCTATTGCTGTAGCACTTCTATGGGTTGGTGGTACGGAAGCAGTACAAGCGTTGCAGGCAGGGGCTATTTCAACCGCATTACCTTTCACGTTCGTTCTATTAATGATGTGTGTGAGCCTACTGATGGGGATGCGCACTGAACAATACGATCGTTAATTGCAAGGGATGATACTTCATCCCTTTCGATGATTTAACAAAGGCCTAGCTTTCGAGCTAGGCCTTTTCTAATTGGAGTATGCAAAGTTGTTATTACTATAATGATGCAAGCTTCTGCTTCAAATAACCGTTGGCTTTGTTTGATAAAGATGACGTTATTGACTTTGAATACATGAGAGTAGTGAAAATGGAAATCCGCCTATATGCGACAAAATAGCGAGTTAATGGTGGATATAATCTTCCGAAGAGATTGAAACGAGGGCCAATTGAATTGAGTGGAGCGGGAATAGACAATCCCCGAGAATGATATCTTAGGGATTGTGTCTTAGAGGTTGTGAAAGGGTCTATGCGTAACGTGCGACTAACATTTCCCAGCTTTTGCGCTGAGATTCAAGCTCTTGCTTCATTTGCTGATAGCGAACTTTAAGTACGGAGTGTTCATACTTTTTGGCTAAATCACACTTTTTACTTTCAAGCATTTCTTTTTTCAGCTCGTAGTAGTCGGACATTTTGTTCATTAGGGCATCAAACTCTTTATTTAACGCCTCATTAAGCAGTGAGGCGTTAGGAAGTTTGCTGACGTTTTTAGATGCTTTGGCTAAGTCTTGCTTTGCCATTGCTTTCTCTATTTTGAGTTTGGGCGTGACACGAAGCTTCTTGGTTAGTCCAAGCCATGAACAAGACTTGATAAGCCACTTTGTTGGATCGTACTGCCACCAGTGAATGCCATTGCGATAATCATTTTCAAAAATATGGTGATAGTTGTGGTAACCCTCGCCAAATGTGAACACTGCGAGTACTGCATTATCTCGTGCTGTGTTCTTATCAGTGTAGGGTTGCGATCCCCAAATGTGTGCCAGAGAGTTGATAAAGAATGTGGAGTGATGGCTTAACACCAGACGTACCACACAAACCATTAGTAACATGCCCCAGATATCCTGATAGAGAACACCTAGTAACAGTGGTACTCCGATATTCATAACAATGGCAAGCAACAGGTAGTGTTTGTGCTGCCACATTACAATTTTGTCTTTTTGTAAGTCTCGACAGTTGCTGTAATCAGAATAGGTCGCTGGATTGTAGTGTCTTAGCATCCACCCAATATGTGAGAACCAGAAGCCACGTTTGGCGGAGTATGGATCTTTATCATTGTTGTCGACATGCTTATGGTGGACTCTATGGTCTGAGCTCCAATGTAGAGCACTATTTTGTAAAGCGAACGCGCCACCTAAAGCGAAGATCAGTCTTAGCGACCAATGAGCGTCATAGGTTTTGTGGGACCACAAGCGGTGATAGCCCGCGGTGATTGAAAGGTTACAAAAGGAAAAAGTTATCAACAGCCAAAGCCAGTGCTCCACATCATATCCGTATTTGAAGCCATACCAAGGTGCAACAACGGTAGCCACAATAAAACTAGAGAGAAAAAGCATGACATTAAGCCATATCAGCGGTGGCTTTTCCTTTAAAGACATTTCAAATTTCCATTCAGCTAACAGATGTGCGCCAGAATATCAGCGTACATGTGTAAGTCAAATGAAAGTTAGATGTCGTGTGAGTTCAGTGAAGGGTTAATTGTCAGAATTTATAACAATATCATCAATAAATAAGTTTAAGGGGAATTGAGCTGATTAGCGGGGATTATTCTTAGAATCCTCGTAGTACGATTGGCTTTTAGTTAAATGTTTTATAGTATGAAGAGATAAGCAATCCTTACAGGAAGTAATAAGGAACTACAAATGGAATTAAAAGTAGCTGAATATAGTGACTACGAGCGAATAGCCACTCTGCATACGCAAAGTTGGAAGACATTCTACCAAGGGCTTCTTGCTGATGATTATCTCAAAAATGAAGTTCAGGATGAACGAATGGCTATTTGGCAGACGAGATTGATCAACCCTCCGTTCAACCAACACGTTCTTTTGTTGGAAGAAGGGGGACTACTCTGTGGCTTTATCTGTGCTTTTGGCAATCATGACTTTGAAAAAGGCACTATCATCGATGCGTTACATATTGATGATAATTATCGTGGCCGTGGGCTAGGCGTGAAGCTTATCGTAGAGATGGCAAAGTGGATTACTCAACACTTTCCGGATAATGGTGTTTATCTTGAAGTCATCAAAGGCAATCAACAAGCGGTAGACTTCTATGAGCGTATTGATGGTCAGTTGGTTGAGGAGCGTTTATGGAATGCTCCATGTGGTAGCCAGACCCCTGAGCTAGTTTATGCTTGGAAATCTGGCGCTGATTTGCTTGAAAGTATTCAAAGTTACACTCCGACAGAAGTCGTAACAGGTTGAAACACATAAGCCTGTTCTCCTGATAATTCTCGGACAATACCCACAAGATCGTTAGGTACTTTGGCGGCAGCCTGTTTTCTCAATTTACCTAGCGGTCTATTCAATGAAAAAAACGTTACTAGTTACGGCACTATCCAGTGCGATACTTCTTTCAGGATGTGGGGAGCAAAATCAGGGACAGAAACACATGCCAGCATCGCTTGTCGTCACGGAGCAAACATCGGTTATTCCTTATCAGCAAAGCAAATCTTATATCGGGCGAGTCGAAGCGGTAGAAGACACAAATATTACTGCACAAGTTACCGGTTATCTTAAATCCCGTCATTTTGAAGAAGGTCAGATGGTTGAAAAAGGCCAGCTACTCTTCACTATTGAACCTTCTTCGTTTGAAGCTCAGGTCGCCAGCGCAAAAGCAGCATTAGCACAAGCTAATGCTGAACTTAAAAAAGCTGAGTTAGACTTTCAACGAGGAAAAAATCTTTTACCCAAAGGCAGCATCTCTCAATCTGAATTCGACAATCTCAATGCTGCGCTATTAGGCGCAAAAGCCCAAGTTGAAGCGGGTAATGCTCAGTTAAATTTAGCCAAGGTTAATTTGTCTTACACGCAGATCCGTGCGCCATTTTCTGGTCGTATCAGTCAAAGCAAGGTCAGTACGGGCGATTTGGTTTCGCCTCAGTCAGGTATTCTAACCACACTAGTCAGTTTAGACCCAGTGCATACTCGTTTTAGCATCAGTGAGCGAGAGCGTTTAGAAATGGGTATAGACCGTATGAAAGGTGACGGTTCTGCTGATGTGGTTGAAGTGCAAGTTGTATTAGAGAATGGTCAGCATTTTGAACATTTGGGTCAGCTAGATTTCCTTGGCAATCGCATTGATTTAAACACGGGCACTATCGCTATGCGTGCTCAAGTCCCTAACCCAGATTATCGTCTCTTACCTGGCCAGCATATCCGTGTTGAGCTTAGAGAAAAGCAACCGACAGATGTGGTTGTGGTTCCACGCCGAGCGGTGCAAACCGACTTGGAAGGAAACTTTGTTATGGTAGTAGCTGAAGGCAATATTGCTGAGCGCCGTAATGTTGAGCTGGGTCGCCAACTAGAAGAGGGTATTATCGTGACCAGTGGGGTGAGTATTGGAGATCAAGTGATCACTCAGGGCTTACAGCGAGTTCGTAATGGTGCCCCTGTGCGCATAAATGAAAACACAGACGTTGAGTAGAGGAGCTTAAATGTTAAGTCGTTTCTTTATCCAGCGTCCAAAATTTGCGCTGGTCATCTCAATTATATTGACTCTGGCTGGAGCAATATCGCTCGCCGTTTTACCTATTGCTGAATACCCAAAGATTAGCCCGCCGTCAGTGAGTGTTAGCGCTTTCTACACCGGTGCGAGTGCCGAAGCGGTTGAACAGGCGATCGCTGACCCAATAGAAACATCCGTCAATGGTGTTGAAAACATGATTTATATGTCTTCGAAAAGTGCCAATGACGGTTCGTATAACCTCAACGTTACATTCGATGTTGGTACTGATCCAGATATGGCGCAAGTCAATGTTCAGAATCGAGTCGCACAGATCGAGTCGAAGCTGCCTCAGGAAGTGCGTATGGTTGGGGTGACTGTCAAAAAGCGTTCACCGGACCTTTTGATGGTTCTGAACTTTTACTCACCAAATGGTAAGTACAATGATCAGTTTTTAATCAACTATGTGAACTTGAATCTGAAAGACCAGCTAGCGCGTGTTAAAGGGATCAGTGAAGTTAACGTATTAGGTGGTGGTGAGTTTGCTATGCGTGTCTGGCTTGACCCAGAGAAAATGGCAAATCTGAATTTAACCACCAGTGATGTTCACTCTGCTTTGGCAGAGCAAAATGTTCAGGTTGCAGCAGGACGAGTTGGTTCAGCGCCTTACAGCACCGCGCAAGAAGTGCAGTTTAACCTTGTGACTAAAGGTCGATTGGAAAGTGTTGATGAATTTGAGAACGTTGTATTACGAGCCAATAGTGATGGCTCAACGGTCTACCTTAAAGACATTGCACGGGTAGAGCTAGGCAAAAAATTCTATGACGGGACTGGAAAATTCCGCGGACAGGATGCGTCGATAGTGACGCTGTCACTCCAGTCTGATGCGAATGCCCTAGAAAGTGGAAGGGCGGTGATGGAGCTACTTAATAGTCTCAGCGCTAACTTCCCAGAAGGAATGGCTTACGAGACGAGCTATGACACTACAGTGTTCGTTGCGGAGTCGATTAAAGGCGTAGTCAAAACCTTAGTCGAAGCGATTTTGCTGGTTATTGCCGTCACCTATTTGTTCCTTGGTAGTGCTCGCGCCACGTTAATACCGGTTATTGCTATCCCGGTCTCTCTGATAGGTACTTTTGCCATCATGCAGTTAACGGGTTTCACGATAAATACAGTAACGCTGTTTGGATTAATATTGGCAATTGGTATTGTGGTTGATGACGCTATTCTGGTGATTGAAAACGTTGATACAACAATGGCGAAAG
The DNA here is from genome assembly GCF_022398215.1 of Vibrio sp. Isolate24. NCBI lineage: Bacteria > Pseudomonadati > Pseudomonadota > Gammaproteobacteria > Vibrionales > Vibrionaceae > Vibrio > Vibrio sp. Isolate24. The sequence continues at coordinate 752,208 of NZ_JAKEUU010000001.1, read as the reverse complement.
ATCCGTCCATTAGTCCACGTAAAGCAACATTGATAGCGATGAAAGAGGTGACGGGGCCTATCATTACCTCAACACTCGTGCTTCTCGCTGTTTTCCTTCCTGTGGCGATGCTTCCGGGAATAACTGGCATCATGTATCGCCAGTTTGCACTCACGATTTGTATCTCTGTGGTTATTTCATCGATCAATGCTTTGACATTATCTCCTGCACTTTGCTCTTTAGTACTAAAACAAGGTGGTGGCAATACGGCACGCTGGTTTAAGGCATTTAATAGTGGCCTTGAGCGAATAACCACACGCTACGGTCAAATTGCCGGCTATCTGGTCAAGAAGTCACTATTGCTGGTGGTGTTTTTCGTTGTTGCAGTAGCAGCTGTGAGTTTCTTCGCCAAAACAACGTCTACAGCTTTTGTACCTCAGGAAGATAAAGGTATTTTGCTTGTTAACGTTCAACTTCCTGATTCTGCATCATTATCCCGCACTGAGTCTACAACGGCTCAATTGGCTAAGATGATTGAACAGGAGCCGGGCATTGACGGTATCACGGTCGCGAATGGGTACTCATTCATGACGGGAGCCGCCGCTTCCAATGGGGCGTCGCTCTTTATCAAACTTCATGATTGGGAGACTCGAAATGGGCTGGATGGAGAACACTCGGCGGCTGCCATCGCCAACAGAATCAATGGTCGATCTGTAGTTGAGCTTCCGCAAGCGGTAGTTTTTGCTATGGGCCCGCCTGCAGTGCCGGGGATGGGAGCTGCATCTGGATTTGAATTCGTCTTAGAAGATACGCTTGGCAGAAGTCGCAGTGATCTTGCTGTTGTGATGGATCAAGTCATTGCTGAAGCGAATAAACAACCGGAAATTGCACGTAGCTTTAGTACGTTCCGAGCTAACGTTCCACATTACTACGTTGATATTGATCGAGAGAAGGCTCAGCAACTTGGGATTCCACTATCGAGCATTTTTCAAACGCTACAGGGCAACTTAGGGTCGCTATATGTCAATGACTTTACGATGTTTGGTAAGAACTTCCGCGTGACGATGCAGGCGGATGCAGAGTACCGCACAGGAATGGAAGATTTAGAGCGCTTTCACGTGCGCTCGTCAGCTGGAGAGATGATTCCACTCAGTACATTAGTAAGCTATGAGCAGATATTCGAGCCGGATGTGGCATGGCGTTATAATATGTATCGAAGTGCGATTATTCAGGGGCAACCTGCCCCGGGGTACTCAAGCGGTGATGCAATTGAAGCCATGGAACGTGTCGCGGCTGAGATATTGCCTCAAGGCTATCAGTACGAATGGACGGGGATGGCTTATCAGGAAGTGCTTGCAGGCAACCAAGCAATATTTGCCTTTGCGCTGGCTTTGATTTTTATTTACCTGTTTATGGTAGCGCAGTATGAAAGTTGGAGTATTCCTCTAGCTATCATTCTGGTGGTGCCAATCGCTACTTTAGGATCGTTCTTAGCTCTGAACCTGACTGGAACACCACTTAACCTCTATGCTCAGATAGGTTTGGTTCTCTTGATCGCTCTCGCAGCTAAGAACGCAATTTTGATTGTTGAATTTGCAAAAGTTGAACGAGAAGATAAAGATGCGCCAATTGCCGAGGCTGCCGTGAAGGGGGGAAAACTGCGATTTAGGGCAGTGAATATGACATCTTGGTCGTTTATTCTGGGTATCTTCCCGTTAATTTTTGCTGCGGGAACAGGGCATGTAAGTCAAAACTCATTGGGTATCTCTCTCATTGGCGGTCTGCTGTGTGTTTTGCTTGCGGGAACCTTCTTGATCCCAGGCTTTTACGCGCTTGTTCAGCGTCAACGTGAAAAAGTCCATGGTGGTAATACTAAACGGCTTCCCTTAGATGATGAGTAAGCCAACGAAATAATGCAAAATCCCCTTAGCAGAAGCTAAGGGGATTTTTGATATTAGTCTTAAAATTCCAGTGTCGTTATAGGTATTTACTCTGTGAGGTATTTGTCCATCTCATGTTGTGGAACCATACCGCCACCTGTTGCCCAGACGAGATGAGTCGCGTTTCCCAAAGCGGATTCAGATAAGCTCAATCGAGCCAAATACTCGCGATCCTTGCAAGCAATGATTGGGCCTTTCATGCCAGCGAGCGCAGAAGGTTCAAGTTCAATGCCCTCTGTTTTCTTTAGCAGCTTTAACTGTGCGAAAAGTGTATCGTCCGCAACAGTGTAGTAGCCATCGATCATGCGCTCCATTGCTCTACCGACGAACCCAGATGCTCTGCCAACTGCCAAACCATCCGCTGCGGTGATATTGTCTAGACCGATGTCTTGAACGGAAATTTGATCGTGTAGCCCAGTATGTACTCCGAGTAACATACATGGCGAGTGTGTTGGCTCTGCAAAAATGCAGTGCACATGATCGCCAAATGCCAACTTAAGGCCAAAAGCCACCCCTCCGGGGCCTCCACCGACACCGCAAGGCAAGTAGACAAATAAAGGGTGCTGTTCATCGACATGAATATTCATATTTTCAAATTGCTTTTTGACCCTTTCACCCGCTACCGAGTAGCCAAGAAACAGTGTTTTGGAGTTTTCGTCATCAATGAAAAAGCAATTGGGATCTTGCTCGGCTTCCAAGCGTCCTTGTTCGACGGCAACGCCGTAGTCGCTATCATATTCTCGTACAGTCACACCATCTTCTCGAAGCTTTGTCTTCTTCCATTCTCTTGCATCTGATGACATGTGCACAGTGACTTGAAAGCCTAGGCGAGCACTCATGATACCGATGGACAGTCCCAGATTCCCTGTCGAGCCAACGGCAATACTAAAACGAGAGAAGAAGTCGCGTAATGGTTGAGTATCGAGTGTTTGGTAATTTTCATCTTTACCGAGTAAACAATGACTTATGGCGAGTTGCTCGGCATGGGTCAAGACTTCATAGATACCACCCCTTGCTTTGACCGAGCCTGAAATGGGTAAATGGCTATCCATCTTCATCAAGAGTTGACCAGCAATCTGGGTTTGATAAGTCGCTTCCAACTGAGACTTCATGGCAGGGATTTCACGAATGGGGGATTCGATAATGCCATTAGTCTTGGCTGTTTCAGGAAAGACTTTCGCTAAATAAGGGGCAAAGCGTTGTAATCGCTGTGAAGCATCCAGTAAATCTGATTGTGTTAAACCTACAAAGGGAAGGGCTTCTTTTGTGCTGGTGATATTGGGGTTAAACCAGCTCGTTTCTTCATATTGAGTTAAACGGTTAATGAGAGGGTACTGAACTAAGAGGTCATCCATAGAGCAATCAACAGGTAAGAAATCATGACTCAATGTAACGCTTGAACTCTTTGGCTGGCAAATAATACTTTTTCACTGAGTGTGAATGATGCTGTCGAAATAGGATGGGCAAACTTTTTTGTACATGATTAACAAAATACTAATATAAACATGGGATTAACTAATATCGAGCGATATATTGGTTGCAGGCATTAACCATAAAGGACTTGATATGCAGCTTGAATTACTTAAAGAAGGTCACAGGGAGAAACTTCTTGAGTTCGAGCTTCAAAACAGAGAATGGTTTGAAGCCAACATCCCTCCTCGCGAGATAGATTTTTACTCACAGAAAGGTGTTCAAGAACACATCCAGATGTTCCTGCTTGAATTTACTGCGAAGACACTGATTCCGATGCTGATTGTTGAGGATGGTGAAATTCTCGGACGCGTGAATGTATCCAATATTAACCGCCGAAAAAAGGTTGCACATCTTGGCTATCGTGTGGGTAAATCTTTTACGAACCGTGGTGTAGCAAAATTCGCAGTGTCCAACATTATTCAAGTTGTTGAAGAAATCGGAGTGAAGACGTTGATCGCCTATGCGTCGACTGAGAACGTAGCGTCTCAGAAGGTATTGATAGCTAATGGGTTCAAGCAGAATAAGGTAGTAAATCATTACGCAGAGATGAATGGAGAGCCTATAGACTGTATTGAATTTCAGTTACGTATCACTTGAGGAGCAATGAATGATTAAACAAGTAGGTCAAACCACGATCAAAGAGTATCATAAAGCGACTTGCCACTGTGGCAAGGTTGAAATGGAGCTACACCTTCCCTTGGGTATCGATAAACCTCGGCGCTGCGACTGTTCGATTTGCAGAAGAAAAGGGGCGATTGTTGCGTCGGTGAAGCTCAATGGGATCCGAATAGTGAAAGGGCAAGAGCTGCTAAAGCTTTATCAGTTTAATACGGGGACGGCAAAACACTACTTTTGCTCTGAGTGCGGAATTTACACCCACCATCAGCGTCGCTCAGACCCATCTGAATATGGGTTCAATGTAGGGTGCTTAGAAGGTGTGAACCCCTTTGAATTAGGTGAGATTGTCACTCACGATGGGGTTAATCATCCGGCTGATCGATAACATAAAATGAGGAACTATCATGAACTTTCCAATCAATGCATCTTGTCAGTGTGGGCAGGTTTCTTACCAGCTTAGCGCTGCGCCTTTAAAGGTCATCGCCTGTCATTGCCAAGAATGTCAAAAGTTATCGACTAGCCCATACAGTGTGACGGCAATGGTTAGAACCCAAGATATCAAGTTCAAGGGGGAGTTGAGTGAATGGCATCGCATCGCTGAGAGTGGCAACAAAAACTTTGCCAAATTTTGTCAGGGATGTGGCAATCGTGTTTACCACTACAACCCAGATGATATGGCGACCATTAAACTCAAGCTGAAACCTGTAGGTGCCGAATATAACGCTATCTTTGAGCCAGAAATGCATGTTTGGCTAAGTGAAAAGCAAGATTGGGTGCACATTCCCAAGGGCGTTGCATGTTTTGATAAGCAGCCTTAATTCCGAAGCTGTGCTCATTTACCTGCTTTCTTATCTATGAACGAATTCAGATGCTGAATGTGAAGTCACAGTACTCAGTGAGCTAAAAATCCCCAAGCCAATGCTTGGGGATTTTATGTGAAGAGAAAGCTAAAATTTCCTTTAGAAATTGACAGAGCGTTTAGCCAAGTGACGGCAGAACGCCCATGGTAATGAGCAGTTGGGCTGCCACAATTACAAAGCCAATTGTACCGCTGATCATCAAACCTGCTGTACCACCAAACACTTGGTAGCCACCTTGAGTATCCTCAGCAACACGAGCTTTCTTCACCATCATAATAGGCAGGAATATGGCTAGAATGGCTAGCGCAATCGCTGCGTATCCAAGAGCCATAATAAAGCCTTGTGGGTAGAACAGTGCGAAGCCCATTGGCGGGACAAAGGTAATAGCACCAACGACGATGCGACTAGAAGCGTTTTTCTTCTTGAAGCTGTCTCCCAAGAACTCAAATAACCCTAAGCTGACACCGAGGAAAGAAGTTAACAGCGCTAAATCCGCAAATACACCGATAGTCTGACCAAGACCTGATTGGTGGACTTTATTCGACAGTGTCGAAATCAGCCCACTTAAGCCTTGGTTGTCCACCAGTGCATCCTGACTAACTACACCCAGTGTAACGATTTGCCAAAAGACATAAATGACCAATGGGATAGAAGAGCCGATTACAATTGCCTTACGCAGTGATGGGGTATTCCCATCAAGGTAGTTGACGATAGCGGGAATGCTTCCATGAAAACCGAATGATGTAAAAATAACAGGGATAGATGCGACGATAAGTCCTTGTTCAATAGGCATACTAAGCAGGTATGACTCTGTTACGTTTGGTACAAGAAATGTCAGCACCATTGCCATCGTGACAAGTTTGATTGTGAATAAAACACGATTCACTTTATCGACGGTACTCGTACCTATGGTAACGACTGAAGCGACTACAATGGTGAAGATCACCGTTGATGCTGTCCCTGTGATTTCAAGGCCAGTGAACTGCGCAAGACGCTCGCCAAATTGAGCCCCGCCACCTGCAATGTACGCAGCACAAAGTGAGTAAAACAGAAACAGCATAGAAAAGCTGGCAACCCACTTACCTTTTTGCCCAAGGAACTGCTTTGCAAGAGTGTGTAAAGTCGCACTTGAATCAGCGTGCTGGTGGAGTTCCACCATCAAGAGAGCGGTATAAGCCATTAATGCCCAAAGCGCGACCATAATGATTAGAGAGGTAGCAAAGCCGATTCCAGCAGAAGCAAGTGGTAGAGCGAGCATTCCAGCACCGATTGTCGTGCCTGCGATGATCAAAGTGCTACCCAGAACTTTTGAATTAGTCATGTACGTTATTCTTTACGTTTTTGAGGTGACTTAGTGCTAAAAACTATGTTAAGCACCAATTTCATTATTGAAAAACTAGTATTTAGCCATTTTGTAGAATTTAAGAGAGCATTTCAAGTGATTTGTACATATATATATCCATTGATGTAAGTTTTTTTATACATTATTGGTGGTTGAATCTGTGTAATAAAGATGCAAACGATTACTTGCGATAAAACTCATATCACTATGATTATTTACTTTGTTCTTTCAAAAAACTGTCATATAAGTGGTTTAAAAAGGAGCAATAGGCCTTATATTCATGTTGAGACTTGAAAACAGGTCTATAAAATTGTTTGCTATTAAGGAGGTCAGAATGAGTGACCAAACATTGAACGAAGAGTGCCTTGAATTGCTGGATGCTATGGAGATTGGTTTTGAACTGTCAGATTATGAGCAGTCAATCGAAGAGCTAGCTGAAGAAATCTTCAATAAATAATCGTTCGTTTAAATCAACACTCAAGTTGATTACAGAAAGAGCCAGTGCAAATGCGCTGGCTTTGTGCTTTTATGGAGTTAACGTATCCAACAAAGCAGAGTCATGAATTATCTTGCCCACCTCCATATTGCTCAGCATTGCCAGTCGAGTTTATTAGGGAATTTGCTTGGAGACTTTGTCAAGGGGAACCCTACACATCGGTATTCACCACGCATAGTTCAAGGCATCAAGCTTCATCGATTTGTTGACAGTACGACAGACAGCCACGCTCTTATGCGACAAGCAAGGCAATACTTTGGCGGCAAAAGCCGACGCTTTTCAGGCATTGCACTGGATTTGTTTTGGGATCATTGCCTTGCTTCAGAGTGGCCGCGATACCATAAGCACAGATTGAAAGATTTCTGTGATGATGCAGAGCGTGTGGTGCGAATAGAGTCCCCAGAAGTACTGCCTGAGCGTTTTGTCATAGTCAGCCAAGCGATGTGGCAAGGCCGGTGGCTTGAATCCTATCAGGAACTTGAGAACATCGAGTACGCTCTGCAAAGAATGTCGACTCGCTCACCAAGAATGGGGGAGTTATCACGTTGTTTTGCTACGTTAGATCAGCGTTATCAACCATTGAAAGAAATTTTCCATAGCTTGTACCCAGAGATACTAAACGCTGCAAAAAGATTCTGATAGAATCGGCAGCCCAGTTTCACTTGGAAAGTCACCATGTCCTCATTTAAACAGCTTGGCCTGCCTCAAACACTTATTTCTTCCGTAGAGAGATTAGGTTTTAACACACCTACACCTATTCAGGAGCAAGCGATTCCTCATGTACTTGAGGGGAAAGACATCCTTGCCGGAGCACAAACCGGAACGGGGAAAACAGCCGCGTTTGGATTGCCGCTGTTAAGCAAATTACTGAATGAACAAACGGTTCGTGATCCACAATCGAATGACGTTTTGGCCCTAGTCGTGGTGCCGACACGTGAACTGGCGCAGCAAGTATTTGACAGCTTAATGGCTTATGCGAGTACAACTGAACTCGACATTGTGACCGCCTATGGGGGGACTAGTATGAATGTTCAGACGCAAAACTTAAGACAAGGCTGCGATGTTTTGATTGCAACGCCTGGACGCTTATTGGATCACCTTTACTGTAAAAATATCAATCTCAGAAAAACAGACTACTTGGTATTGGATGAAGCAGACCGAATGTTGGATATGGGGTTCATGCCTGATATTCAACGAATATTGAAAAAGCTTAAGCCTGAACGTCAGACTTTATTCTTTTCCGCCACTTTTGATCAGCGTATTAAAACCATTGCCTACAAGCTAATGAACGACCCTGTTGAAATCCAAGTCACACCTTCAAATAGTACTGCCGAGACCGTTAAACAAATGGTTTATCCTGTCGACAAGAAGCGAAAGGCTGAGCTGCTGGCGTATCTCATCGGTTCACGAAATTGGCAACAGGTTTTGGTCTTTACGAAGACTAAACAGGGTAGTGACGCGCTGGCAAAAGAGCTCAAGTTGGATGGTATTAAAGCAGCATCAATCAACGGAGATAAAAGCCAAGGTGCTCGTCAAAAAGCGTTGGATGATTTTAAATCTGGAGCCATCAGAGCTCTGATCGCCACAGATGTAGCTGCGCGAGGATTAGATATTAGTCAGTTGGAACAAGTGGTTAACTTTGATATGCCCTATAAAGCTGAAGATTATGTCCATCGTATTGGGAGAACAGGTCGCGCGGGTAAAGAGGGACTTGCTGTCTCTCTTATGAGCAAAGATGAAGAGTATTTATTAGAGGCAATAGAGCGGCTGTTGGATTCACGTTTGCCCCAAGAGTGGTTAGAAGGTTTTGAGCCTAGCTTGAATGAGCCAGTGGAATCTGAAAGAGAGCGAGGTGGAAGGCGACAAAGCCGTTCCTCAGAAAAGAGAAAAATGAAAGCAAAGCTGAAGATCCACGCGTATCGTGGCAAGAAGAAATAAGCTCGAATAAAAAAGCGCTTCGTTATGAAGCGCTTTTTCGTTGTTATATCAAACTCACTTTTATTTAGAGGTCTGGAATTCAGCAACGGCTTTATCCATTTCACTGGCTTGTAGCGAAACTCTATCGACCTCAGAGAGGCAATTCTGCGCTGAGTGCATGTTACCCTCTGAAATAGTGTTGAGCTCAGTAATTGACTCACTGACTTGGTTCATTACGATACCCTGCTCTTCAATCGCAGAGGCAATACGTTCAGAGTTGGCCTGAATGTTTGTCATGTCGGTGATAATCTGACCTAAACTTTCATCCAATGTTTCAGATGCACCTAGTGTTTGTTGTCCTTGATCGTTACATTGATCGATATTAGTAACCACAGTGGCCATTTGAGTTTGAATAGCCGTGACCACTTTGGTTATCTCTTCGGTTGATTGATGAGTGCGACTTGCAAGGGCTCGAACTTCATCAGCGACGACTGCAAAACCGCGTCCTTGTTCACCAGCACGTGCTGCTTCTATTGCTGCGTTGAGTGCTAACAAGTTCGTTTGCTCGGCGATGCCTTGAATGATGTTGACGGCATCCCCTATCTTATCAACATGATCGTTTAGAGAACTGATTGAGCCCTGACTGTCCGACAAAATTTGCGACAGTTGGCTAATATTCTTAACCGTCTCTTCCACAACTTCTCGGCCATGTTGAGCATTGACTGATGCTTGTTGAACGCCTTCGACAGCTACAGCGGTACTTTCTGAGATTTCGTTAATCGTCGATACCATCTCTTGTACAGATGTTGCCATAGTTGATGTGTGGTCCGCTTGAACATGGAATTGCTCTATAACGCTCTGAAGCTCGTTGTGCATACTTTGCGTACTTTGGGACAATTCTGAAGATTTTGATTGTGTCCCTGAGATCAGCTCTTCCAGCTTATCTAGCAAGCGGTTGAAATAGTTGCCGATTGAAACGAGTTCGTTATTACCAGAAAGCTGGGAGCGCAGGGCGACATTGTTCGTTCGGGCAATTTCTTGGATGATTGAAAGTAGAGCGGCAACTTGCACGTTGATAGAGCGAGATATTTGGAAGATGAAGCCAAGGATGAAGAGTACAACGGCAATACTGACCCCTTGTTTGATCAGGTTGAGTTCTTTTCTAGTGATCTCACTTTGTTCATCCAGTGCTCCTGAGAAAGTCTCGAACTGTGTTTCTACAGCATGGGATAAACCTCGAGCTTCACCGAGTAAGCCTTCGTTGTATTTTAGGCCAATGGTTTTCTTTTGGGCTATCACTTGATTGGCAGCGTTAGCTAGCTGACTAGCATTACTTGGTAGTAACTGGGGATTAACTCCACCTTTTGCCACGAGCGCATCAAATTCAAACAGATCGACTAACTGATCACTCGATAATGAACGCCTTAATGTTTTAAGCTCGGCATTGTAGCGTCCTATAAGCTTTTCTTCTGGCTTGAGCCCAAGAGCATCAAAAGCATTAACAAGGCGGGTAAACCCATTTTGATATTTCAAAATATCTTGTCTTACTTGTGAGCTTGAAGGTAAATCGTTATCGTCAAGAATAGGAGCTAACTCAGATTCGAGATCAAGAAAGATATCCATATTCTTATTAAACTTATCGAGGTATTTCATATCTTTTCTAAGAAGAAAGTCTTTTTCATTTCTCCTTAGATTGAGAAGGCGAATTTCCAGCTTTGCCACGAGTAAATTCGCTTTATTAAGTTGATTGGTGGTTTGGGCAAGTTGAGAAGTTGCTAAAAGTAATGAAACAACCCCTAAAATGGCGACTGCACCTAATGAATACAGTTTATTCTTGATATTCATGGGACTACCTGAGTTAATTGAGCGGTTAGTTTGTTGACTTCTTTTTGAAGAGTAGTTGCTATTCATATATATATCAATTGATATAATCTTGATGAATAATGATTGATGCTATCAATGCTTGGAGCGGTGAATATCAAAATGTTAAAACAATTGGAGCAATATCAAGGTTTAATCTTTGATATGGATGGAACCTTAATCGATACCATGCCAGCACACCTTAAGGCATGGGCGGTGACAGCACGTGAATTTGGCTTTCCATTTACGCAAGACTGGCTACATAGCTTAGGAGGTATGCCAAGCTACAAAATCGCGACTGAAGTAAACAAAAAGCATGGATTGTCGTTAGATCCTATGGAGGTATCGAAATTCAAAATGAAGGCATTTGCAGGGCTTAATGACTTTGGTCTACCAATTGATTCAACCAACCACATTTTAAACCATTTCCATGGTAGAAAAAAAATCGCGGTAGGCACAGGCAGTCAACGAGAGAGTGCTTTGAGGTTGCTTAAAGAAAGCCAAATCCTTGATAAGCTAGATACCTTGGTTACGGCAACTGACGTCGTTAATCACAAACCAAACCCTGACACTTTCTTAAAAGCGGCTGAACAACTTCAACTCACACCTAATCAATGTATAGTATTTGAAGATACTGAATTGGGCAAAAAAGCTGCCCATGCAGCAAACATGGACTGTGTGATGGTGGAAGGGGCTGAGTTGGTTTTTTATCCTTGCTCAGCAGAGTGAAAAGAGCCGCATAGCGGCTCTTTCAGTATGAGAACTTATCTGTCCCAGTACGCTTCTTCCAAGCTATCTTCACGCTCAGGAAGAGCACGAGCCAAACGAGGGGAATGCTGAGTTAACACTTCATAACTGACTCGGTTAGCGTATTTGCAAATTTGAGATAGCGATGAATACGTCAAATATGGCTGATCATGCTTGGATGAGTTCGGTACGTTGACTTGGTGATGACTGTTTGCTGCCATATCATGTAAAAGTGCCGACAGTGCCGCGTCTCCTGCGCCATTGGTATTCTTAATCTCTAGAGGACCACCAAGGTAAGGGCCAATATGAGAATAGACTTTCACCGGTGTAGCACAATCTTTTTTGCGCATAGCACGGCTAAACTCATATTTGTTGAATTCAGGAATGTTACCCGGTAGTAATGGCAATTCTGTTGTGCGCTTTACTGAATCTTCAGTGTAACCTGCCATATATAATCCAACAGGGCCAGAAGTACACAGTACCAAGTCAACCCATTCTAACGCTTTGTCTGCGGCTAGAAGCGGATCTTTCTCACCAGTTAATGCTTCGCCTTCTTCCTCGTTCATTGCAACGATGGAAATGTTTTCTTTAATGTAGTCCTGCCACCATTTCGCATTGCCTTCGATCACCCATTTTGTACCCAGAGTCAATACGACAGGGACATTTTTAGATTTAGCAATTTCGATTGCTCGAGCCACAGCTTGAGGCATTGGATCTTCAGGGTTTCCGCGCATTAGGTATGACGAAACGACCAAAGCAGAGGCTTTGTCGAAGACATCTTCCGGAATGCTGTCCGGACGAAGCTTATTCATGTGGCCTTCGTTAATGGCGAAAGTGCGCTCGCCATTTTCTGAAATGAGCGTATAGCAGCGACCAATAGAGCCTTCTACCATTTGCAGGTGATTAAGGTTCATACGTGAAGAAGTACGGCATAGGTAACGATAGGCAAAAGAGCCGACTTCGATGTTCTTTGACATCACACCCAAGAGTACAGACTTGCTGTCGGCAAGTACTGAGTAGTTGTGCAATGTATTACCAATAGTATCGCCAGGGTACTGGTGTGTAATTAGTTCACGCTGTACCAGTTCATCATATAAAGCATCCGCTTTGCTCTCTTCTAACACGAGAGAGTGCCCTTTACTCAAGTCGTATTTAGCGAGGAAATCGTCGTCCACACGAGCTTCTATATCAACGATTGTCTGACCAACACCAACGATGATTGGTCGGTAAAGCTTAGGTGTTTGCTTCATTTGGTTGACAAGAGGATCACGAGCGTGAGTCGGGAAATAGTGCTTAGATTTGCGCTGTCCGGGAAACTTCATTTTAAGAGTGCGGTTAGAAATTTTCGCGCATCATATCACATCAAAATAAGATTGCTTTCATTTTTGTTACACAAAAAAGAGCCAAACTGAAACGTTTGGCTCTTTTTCGTCTACTTTTTCGTAGTGTGGATGCCGTATGCCTTTGTGCCCCACAATGGCACGGTTGAAAGGCTATGCTTGAAGCTGCCAGATGTCTCTTTCGTCGAATATGACAAGTACATCAGTGTTTGGTTTTCGGCATCAAAAATTCGACGTACCTTCATGCTTTTAAAGAAAATACTTTTCGACTTCTTAAATACCACTTCGCCACTTTTTGATTTATCAATGGCCGCTAACATTTCAGGGGTAATTTCCCCTGTTTGACGACAAGAAATTGAACTATCACTTGGATCTGCGAGGCTCAGGTCGGCTTCAATAGAGGCAATATGGCAGGTAACACCTGTAACCACCGGATCCTTGAGGTGATTCAGTTTGATGTCTTTTAGTGTGAACAAGCCTAGGCTGACATCGCCAACTTCGCTATTGTCACAGGCTGTTAAACCTAAGGCCAGCAATGATACGGTCGCGATTTTTTTGAACATGATGTGAGTTGTCCTAATGATTGAATTCCGTTTGTGAACTTGCCTAGTTTGACACAGATGACAGCAGATATCCTTAAAATACTTGAGACATCAGATCGTTATCGCTAAGCTTCACGGTAATGACACATAAAATACAGTAGTCACCCAGTATGACCGAAAGTGTGAATCCAATTGTTGAGGTCAAGAACCAATGGCTAAGTCAGCACGTCGATGTGGAGTTTCCGACTCAAGAAAGCCTTGCGGGGAGAGCTCTGTTTCTAGAAAAAAGCGCAGATAGTCAGTTCAAAAAACTGGATGATAAGCTTGATGCTGGTACTGATTTCGTTACGCAAGATATATATAAGGTGGACTTTCATCGTCTGACGGTGATGTTCTCTTTACTTCAGTCGAAAAGGTGGGAACAGCTGCGGGATCAAGAGCTGATAGTTGAGTTTTTGAGCCAAATTATCTTCTCAGAGCCATGCGATCTTTATGTAGGTTTTCAAAATGGAGAGCCCACTGCTGCAGCTATTGTAACCAAACTAGACAACACATTATTGATTTCTGATGTGGTGTCATGTGCTAGCGAGCCTACTGCATTTATTGCCTCTTTACTGGGTCACCCCAGCGTAGAAGCATCACTATTCTCGAATATATACATCGAATCATAAAGCCTATAACGATAGTATAGACACGGTTATCCGCATACCAATTAACGCTTCTTTTTAGTCCACTTGGTGTTATTAGTATTGAATTCATGCAATTAGCATATCAATTAGTGACACGTCCGGTATTTTTATCATCAACTAAGTGGTATTTGATTGAAGTGTTAACCCCATCATTCCAATCTCAGTTACCTCGCATAGTATTTGACGAGTACCTTATAGAAAGGAAACTGGAATGGGTAAACCTCAGACTCAATGTGTGATCTTCGATTGTGATGGAACCTTAGTGGATAGTGAAAGGCTTTGTTGTCAGGCACTTTGCGATGTGTTCAATCGATACGACGTTCACTTGTCTTTAGAGACGGCAATAGAGCATTTTGAGGGAGGTAAACTGGCCGATATTCTTACCGATATGCGAGACCGGTTAGACCTGAATGTTTCATTGGACGAACTCGAGCCAATATATAGAAAGTCTCTGGAAAAGCGGTTTGAGGCCGACTTAAAGCCAATGGAAGGAGTATTTGATGTTATTCAATACTTAGAAGCAAAAGGCATTGAGTATTGTGTCGCTTCAAATGGTCCAAAAACAAAAATTGAAAAAACACTGCAAATCACGGGTCTGTTGCCCTATTTCAAGGGCAAGATCTTTTCAGCGTTTGATACCAATAGTTGGAAGCCTGAACCTGACTTAGTCCATTATAGTGCGATGAATATGGGATTTAGTCTCAACGAATGCATCTATGTCGATGATACGCCAAAAGGGTTGGAAGCAGGGATACGAGCAGGAGTTAAGACAATCCACCTAGTCGGCCTTAACAATAAGGTTCATTCAGAAAATATTGTGAGAATTAAGACTCTAAAAGAGTTAGAAGCTTTGCTCTAGTGGAGCCACGCAGTTAGGCATAAATATGTTTTGTTCGTCTTCTCGTCTCTTTTGCTAACGGCTTTTTAAATACCGAGTACCTAACTTCCAGTGTGACTTGAACAACGAGTATAACGAACGCCTTTTGCTCAAAGTGCTCGTCAATTATCCCGCAAAGTCTGGTTTTTAACCGTTTGAATCAAAAAGACAAAATTTTTATTGATCTCAAATCTCAATCCGTTAAAGTACGCCTCGTTCTCACGGCACAGGCCGGTGAGAGATGGTGTTACCATCGCATGATTGCGTTGCCCTGGTGGTGGAATTGGTAGACACAAGGGATTTAAAATCCCTCGGCGTTCGCGCTGTGCCGGTTCAAGTCCGGCCCGGGGCACCATCTAAAAAATGAGGCGCGTTGGCAGAGTGGCTATGCAGCGGATTGCAAATCCGTGGACCTCGGTTCGACTCCGGGACGCGCCTCCATTCTCTTTGAGAATACAGTAACCAGCTTAGGCTGGTTTTTTTGTATCTGCGTATCGAAAAGCTCATTTTAGAGAGTAGCGATATTACTATCGGATGATTGTTTTCCTATTAGCTTTGTCTCTTTGGCTCATTACTTATAGTTGGTAGTTCCAACCTATCCGCCTCTTCGTAATATAAAAGTTACCTTTTACGGTGACTGATTGAAAAATCGAACCACAATGGTCATAAACTGCACGGCATTGGTGCAGACTTAGTATGGTAACCTAATTAACTACCTGAAAATTATGATGTTATTCGATGGCATTACATTTGCTGTAGAGCTGATTGGAAAACAACAACGTCACGGGCAAAGAAGCCTCCTTCACTAAAGCAGTGGAGGAGGCTTTTTTATTTCAAGGAGTGAGTGATGACAACGGAATGTTTAAAGACAGCCTGTCCTTATTGCGGAGTTGGCTGTGGGGTGAAAGTCGATAAAGGGAAGATTGTAGGTGACGATGCGCATCCTGCGAACAAAGGGGCGCTTTGTGTGAAAGGTTCAGCGTTAGCTGAGAGCCTAAATATGCCGTCTCGTTTGCTTTACCCTAAGTTCAATGGCAAAGAAATCAGTTGGGATGAAGCGACAGATGTGATTGCAGAAGCCATGAACAACTCAATACAAACGGAGGGTCCTGATTCTGTAGCTATGTATGTATCGGGCCAGCTTCTGACTGAAGATTATTATGTCGCAAACAAGCTGATGAAAGGCTTCGTTGGCAGTGCAAACATTGATACCAATTCACGGCTTTGCATGTCTTCCGCGGTAGTGGCACATAATCGTGCGTTTGGGGAAGATGTGGTACCGGTCAACTACAGCGACCTAGATAAAGCCGAACTCATTGTTATATGCGGCGCGAATACCGCATGGACGCATCCAGTTATCTTTAGACGTATCCAGCAAGCAAGGGAAAAAAATCCAAAGCTGAAACTCGTTGTGATTGATCCTCGAAAAACGGTAACGGCTCAACAAGCGGATCTGCATCTTTCTATCCCCAACGATGCTGATATCGCGCTTTTCGATGGGCTTATAAGGCATTGTATTGACACTGGCTGCTTGGATACTGAATTTATTGAGCGGAACACCTCAGGCTTCAACCAGTTAGCGGAAAAGCTCAAAAACTCCAAATTCACTCTCGCTCAACTGAGCGATACGCTTGGTATTGATAAACAATCGCTGCTGACATTTTATCGCTGGTTCAGTGAAACGCGTAAAGTGGTTACGGTATTTTGTCAGGGTGTAAACCAGTCACAAACGGGTTCAGACAAAGGTAATGCGATCATTAATGCGCATTTAGCCACTGGCTCTATTGGTATGGAAGGCGCAGGGCCGTTTTCGATTACTGGCCAGCCCAATGCTATGGGTGGGCGTGAAGTTGGCGGACTGGCCAATCAGCTAGCGATTCATCGCGGCTTCGACCAAGAATCGATTGACGCTATCAAAGCGTTTTGGCGGTCACCTGATATTGCGACCAAACCGGGTTTGAAAGCGGTAGAGATGTTTGAAGCGGTTGAACGCGGTGATATCAAGGTTATCTGGATCATGGCGACGAATCCCGTGGTATCTATGCCGGATCATGACTACGTCCGTCGAGCATTGGAACGTTGCCCAATGGTCATTGTTTCTGATATCACGCCTGATTCGGATGTTGCGAAATACGCTAATCTCCTTTTACCGGCCGCTGGCTGGGGAGAAAAGCAGGGCATGGTCACCAATTCAGAAAGGCGCATGACTCGACAACGTCGATTTATTCAACCACCAGGTTGTGCCAAGCCAGACTGGCAAGCGATTTGTGAAGTGGGCAAGAAGCTTTGTGAGCGAATGGAAATAGCAAACGGATTTGGTTTCTCCAATGAGGTGGAAGTATTTAGAGAGTTCGCCGCCATGACAGCATTGAATCAAGACTCATCGTTGATGCTTGATCTCTCTGAGCACGCGGATATTTCCGAACAAGAATATGACAATTGGAAACCTCAGCAGTGGGGTAAAGACAAGCCATTTTCAGATGGGAAGTTTAGTTTTCCTGATGGTAAGGCAAAATTTGTTGTCAGTGACCAGATGCCAGAAGCTCAAGCCCCCCACTGGTGGCTCAATACAGGTAGGCAGCGAGACCAGTGGCATACGATGACACGGACAGGGCACATTACCCATCTGGCCGCTAGTGAGTTGGAGCCTACGGTTTATATGAGCCAATTATCCGCTGATCTGTTAGGTGCTAAAAAGGGTGAGTTGGTTAGAGTTGTGAACGGTGACAACAGCATACTGGCTAAAGCCACGATTGAAGACAGCCTGCCGATAAAACAGCTGTATATGTCGATGCATTGGGCTGGAGATTATGCAGGGAATAGCCAAGTTAACGCGGTGGTAAGCCGCTTGGTCGACCCTCATTCTGGGCAGCCAGCTTTTAAGTCCAGTCGTGTTGAAGTATTGCCAGAGAAGATTGCTAGCTACGGTTTATACATTGGTGCTCAATTCTCTAAAGAGTCTTTTGCTTATTGTGCATTTCAGGCGGAAAAGCAGTCTGGTATTTGGCGATTTGCTAATACAAAACGCGTATCCAAGTCTTACGGTCAGAAATCTAACCAACAGAGGATTACGCTTGATCTGCCAGTAGGCTGGTTGGCTTTTGATTATGAAGAAGCCTCAAGTTGCCGTATTGTCACTTCTATCCTTGTTGTTTCCCCCAAGCCTGTTGAAATTGACTACACCAAACTTATTGATTTGATTGGTAAACCACAGTCATTTGCTGAGCTAATTACGGTTGCTTCGAGTGAGAAGACCAGCCAACTGGTATGTAGCTGTTTTCGAATTAGCGACAAACAGATTACTTCTGCTTTGGAGAGCGGTCGTTGTCACAATGTTTCCCAATTACAAAATCAGCTCAAATGCGGCACTAATTGCGGCTCGTGTATTCCTCAGGTTGAAGCATTAGTGAATAAGCATAGTGCTAAGACAGCAGTGATGAAATAAAGGGGCATAAGATGAAATACGATATCAATCTAAGGGAAGGTTCATATTCAGATTTGAATGGTGCAAGCTTCAGCGAACACCGTCAACTGTATAACGATTCTTGTAAGCTACACAAACTTGACCGCTATCGAACAAAAGGAAAAGTCTATCTAGTTGGCGCTGGCCCCAATGCCCCTGACTTACTGACCGTCAAAGCGTTAAAACTAATTAAGCAGGCTGATGTGGTGGTTTACGACCGCTTAGTCAATCGAGAGATTTTAGATCTAGCAGAAAAGGCCGAGAAACTGATCTATGTAGGTAAACGTTGTGGTCAGCCTAGTTTAAAACAGGAAGAAATCAGCCAGATTTTGGTGGATTTAGCAGAGTCTGGGTACATGGTCGTGAGGCTTAAAGGAGGCGACCCTTTTATTTTTGGTCGTGGTGGTGAAGAAGGGCTACTGCTGGCGCAAAACCACATTGATTATGAAGTAGTACCTGGCATCACAGCCGCCATTGGTTGTGCAGCGGCGTCCTACATTCCATTGACGCACAGAGCGTTGGCTCGAAGCGTGACGTTTGTGACGGGGCAAGTCGTATCAGGCGCACTTCCGGCGTGGGCTCAACTTGTATCGTCTGGGCAAACGTTGGTGTTTTATATGGGGTTGGAAAAGGCCAGTGAGATACAAGAGGGATTGCTCCGTCACGGTATGAGAGATGACTTTCCTTTAGCGGTAGTGACACACGGGTGCAGCTCTCAACAGAAAGTCCATGTATCAAGCTTAAGCCGCCTAACAAGTCTGTCAGAAGCGCTGAAAGGTGTGAGTCCGGCATTGATTATCTTGGGGGAAGTCGTCACACTTCGTGAACAACTTAACGCGACCGTAGAGTCGGTGATTTCTCAAGAGGTAACATGAGCATAATTCAGGAATGTATTCGAACAGTGGGTCGAGGTGAACGAGGCCGTAAGCCGCTGACGTTTGATCAAGCTTTTCACGTCATGGATGATTACCTTGATGGACGATGCGACGATGATCAGATGGCTATGCTGCTGATGCTGATTCGTGTGCAAAATGAAACTCGTCAGGAAATCGCTGGCTTTGTGAAAGCATTTCAATCTCGAGTACCTAACATTGGCGCTGATATTGACTGGCCATGTTATGCAGGTAAAAGAAAAGCCGCAGGTAAACCATGGCATCTGTTGGCAGCGAAAATACTGGCTGATAGTGGCAGAAAAGTGCTCTTGCACGGATATCATGATAGGCCCGCTGGGCGAGAGCATGCAGAAGATTACCTGAGTGTGTTGGATGTCAAAAAGGTCGAGTCCGCTGAGCACGCTAAGAATGTGCTCCAAGAAAGCAACATTGCCTACTTACCACTCAAGCATTTCGCGCCTCAAGCCGAAACCATGATTGGCTGGAAAAATCGCTATGGTTTACGTACCCCAATTAACACTGTGGTAAGAGCGCTAAACCCAGGTGGTGCCAAGATTGGCATTCGTGGCAGCTTTCACCCCGGATTCCAGCAGTTGCATGCCGAGGTAGAAGGTGAAATCGGGCTGACTCGCCATGCGGTTGTGTCCTTCAAAGGCCAATCTGGGGAGTCCGAATATAACCCTAAGGTCAGTCAAACGGTTTGGATGAGTACGCCTTCCGGTGTGGAATCGCACTATTGGACAGAACAAATGCTCACAGACATTCCATTGCCTGATGAGTGCCCGTTAGGTACGCCAGAAGAAGAGCTGAATATGATGGCGAACACCGTTGTTACCACAATGGCTAGTATTCTGTTTGCTGAAACGGGCGATAAAGACAGATCCTTTGAGCAAGCTTATCAGCTATGGTCAAAACATTGTGAGTCTCGCTCATAAGCATTTTTGAGCCCCTTCCTAAGTTGACTTAATCACTCTGGCACATTCCTTGTTATGTCTCTTACAAGCAAAGAGATAAAACAAGGAATGTTATGCAAAAGAAAATCTCTAAAACTCCCACCATTGTTTGCTGCGATTCGCTGGAAGAACAAGCAAGGCTGACCACCTTATTGGCTCAGGATTATGACGATGTCATAGGATGTCAGCTCAACCAGTTTGAAGCCTTGTTGCAGCGTGAGCCGAGCGCCAATGTTGTAGCGGGTTGGAAACAGCCCAGTGCGGAACTTCGTTTAATCATTGATGTTTGTCGCGAGAAACAGCGGCCATTACTCGTCGTGATTAAGCAGTTTTTATCCAATGATATTAATCGTTTACCAGAGCGTATGGATTACGTTTTATTACCTGCCGATTCTGATCTTAGCCTTAAACCTTGGCTCGAACATGCCGCTATTGCGAGGGCATCATTGCTGGCGATGGAGTCTGAAATTGAATCCTTAGCAGGGAAACTGGAAGAACGAAAAATGATAGAAAAAGCCAAAGGGTTGCTAATGAAAATGCATAATGTGGACGAAGAGTCAGCCTATAAAGCGATGCGAAAATCTGCAATGCAATCAAGCCAAACCTTGGCTCAAGTGGCGAAAAACATATTGATCACTTTAGAAACCTTGAAATAGCGAGCTACCTCTTTGGGGTTAGGTGTAAATTTCCTTAATGGTGCAGTATGCACAACTTAATAGCATCAATCTTTGCTATCAAACGCTTTAGGAAGCTAACGTGATGAAATAAAAAGAAATGTAGTGTTGGCACGTAACTTGGAATACATATTTTAGAAATTTGGTTCACACGCGATTCAACGTTATCAACGGCGGTAATGAAGGAATGCAACGGCGCTACTGCTCGAAAGAGCAGTAGCGCTTTTTATTTGGAGAAAGCGAATGAAATGGACGTCAACTTTTAAACAATCACTATTGGCTCTTCCCCTAGCATTATCGGTCTCTGTACCGTCTGCTTGGGCTGAACTCGGCGAGCCTGAACTGGAAGATCTGAAGTTTGGCTTTATTAAGCTCACTGATATGGCGCCGCTTGCGGTTGCTTACGAGAAAGGCTTTTTTGAAGATGAAGGGCTTTATGTCACGTTGGAAGCGCAAGCTAACTGGAAGGTTCTGCTTGACCGTGTCATTGACGGTGAGCTTGACGGCGCGCACATGTTATCTGGTCAACCTTTGGGTGCAACCATCGGTATTGGTACACAGGCTGAAGTGATCACTGCGTTTAGCATGGACCTAAATGGTAATGCGATCACGGTCTCTAATGATACTTGGGAAGAGATGAAGCCACACATCCCCAAACAGGCTGATGGAAAACCTGTTCACCCAATCAAAGCGGATGCACTCAAACCAGTTGTCGAAAGCTACCTTGATGAAGGTAAGCCCTTCAACATGGGGATGGTGTTTCCAGTCTCGACACATAACTACGAACTACGTTACTGGTTAGCTGCAGGCGGCATACACCCAGGCTACTACGCACCTGAAACGGGTGATAACAGCGGACAAGTCAATGCAGATGTATTGCTGAGCGTAACACCACCACCACAGATGCCAGCTACCATGGAGGCGGGTACCATCAAAGGTTACTGCGTAGGTGAACCTTGGAATCAACAGGCGGTGTTTAAAGGGATTGGCGCACCAGTGGTTACGGACTATGAAATCTGGAAAAACAATCCGGAGAAAGTATTCGGCGTGTCGAAGTCATGGGCAGAGAAATACCCAAATACCCACATACGGGTTGTGAAAGCCTTAATTCGAGCGGCACATTGGTTGGATGAAAATAACAACGCGAACCGAGACGAAGCAGTCAAACTGCTGGCGAAAAGCGAGTACGTTGGTGCAGATGCAGAAGTGATCGCGAATTCAATGACGGGAACGTTTGAATACGAAAAAGGCGACAAGCGAGCTGTGCCGGATTTCAACGTCTTTTTCCGTTACAACGCAACGTATCCTTACTACAGCGACGCTATTTGGTATCTGACGCAAATGCGCCGCTGGGGCCAAATTTCTCAGGAACAATCGGATGAATGGTACATGGACATCGCGAAAAAAGTCTACCGACCAGATATCTACCAGCAAGCAGCCGATGCATTAATAGAGGACGGTGTTCTGACTGCGAAAGATTTCCCGGATTTCGCTAAGGAAGATGGCTTTCGAGCTCCTCAAACCCATTTCATCGACAACATTGTTTACGACGGTCGCGAGCCTAATGCCTACCTCAAGAAATTCAGCATTGGTTTGAAAGGTAAAGACAAGGTTTAGAGGCAGTGAAGGGGAGCAATCTGCTCTCCTTTAAAAAGGAATTAAGAAGTAAAGGAGTAAGTATGCCTAGCAATGTCATATCGTTAGTTTCCAGCCCTAAGCTGGTGGCTAATAAAAGTAAACTGATTCTGTTCCCTCTGATTGGCATTCTGATGTTTCTCATGTTTTGGCACTTAAGTGCCCGTCAGGTCGAAACATCACTCGGTACATTGCCGGGGCCAGTTCAGACATATCAACAGTTTAGTAATCTGGTTAACGAACATTGGCAAGAGAGAGACAAAGAACAAGCTTTTGTTGAACGTCAGGAAAAGCGCAACGCAGCCAAGTTGGCAAAGAATCCTGAAGCAAAAGTGAAGATAAGGCCTTATACAGGAAAGCCGACATTCTTTGACCAGATCATCACCAGCCTGATTACGGTTGCGGCTGGATTCTTGCTGGCGACACTGATTGCCATCCCACTCGGGATAATGCTAGGTCTCAACCAAGGGCTTTATCAAGCATTTAACCCAATCATTCAATTACTAAAACCAGTGTCGCCATTGGCTTGGTTACCTATTGTCACCATGGTAGTGAGCGCGACTTATGTGAGTGACGATCCTTTGTTTGCGAAGTCTTTTATTAACTCACTACTGACGGTGGCTTTGTGTAGCTTATGGCCGACTTTAATTAATACTGCTGTAGGTGTTACGAGTGTCGACAAAGATCTGATTAACGTCAGCAAGGTACTGCAGCTCTCTTGGTGGCAGCATATCCGAACCATTGTTCTGCCATCGGCTATTCCTATGATCTTCACCGGCCTCAGGTTATCGCTAGGTATTGCATGGATGGTACTCATTGCGGCCGAGATGTTGGCGCAAAACCCAGGGCTGGGGAAATTTGTCTGGGATGAATTTCAAAACGGCAGTTCAGCATCACTAGGGCGGATTATGGTCGCTGTTATTACGATTGGCTTTATTGGACTAATGCTCGACAGAGGAATGTTGCAGCTTCAGAAATGGCTTTCATGGAACAAACAGCAAGCATTGCGATAAAAGGAATTAATAATGTCAAAACCACTATTAGATTTGACGCAACTCGGAATGCGATTCCCGACACCCAATGGTGAGTTTATCGCGCTGAAAAACGTCAACCTTCAAATTAATAAAGGCGAATTTGTGTCGCTGATTGGCCACTCCGGCTGTGGTAAATCAACGGTCCTCAACCTTGTCGCTGGGCTACACCTACCCACTGATGGTGGCGTGATTGTCGATAGCCGTGAAGTGAGCGGGCCAGGGCCTGATAGGGCTGTTGTGTTCCAGAATCATTCCTTACTCCCTTGGTTAACGGTGTATCAAAACGTTGAGTTGGCGGTAAAGCAGGTGGCGGGTGGTAAAGGTAAGCACTGGATTCGCGAGCAAGTTGAGCATTACCTTGAACTGATTCAGATGACTCAAGCCGCAGATAAAAAACCGGATGAAATCTCTGGAGGGATGAAACAACGTGTTGGGATCGCTAGAGCGCTGGCACTCAAGCCAAAAGTCTTGCTTATGGATGAGCCGTTTGGTGCGTTGGATGCATTAACACGCGCACGCCTTCAGGATTCATTAATGAGCATTCAGGCGGAGTTAAACAATACCGTGATCATGATTACTCACGATGTCGATGAAGCTGTGCTGCTTTCAGACAAGATAGTCATGATGACCAACGGACCCGCGGCAACCATTGGTGAAGTTCTGGAAATTGAACTTCCTCGCCCACGAAATCGCGTGGAACTCGCTGAAAACCCTGTGTATCAGCGCTATCGTCAATCTGTTTTGAAATTCCTGTACGAAAAACAATCGAAACAAGAGTCGCCAGCAGATAAGAAAAAAGTAAACAGTAAACCTTTACCTGCGAAGACAGCATAAGGAAGTGAGTATGGAACATGTAGTGATTGTCGGAAATGGCATGGTCGGCCACCACCTTGTCGCACAGCTCGTCGAGCGTGGGGCGCATTTGGAAAAGAAGATCACCGTGATTGGTGAAGAAAGGTTTATTGCCTACGACCGAGTTCAATTGTCGTCTTTGTTTTCGGGAAAGTCTCATCAGGATCTAATGCTGAGTAGTGAGGAGTGGTATCAGAGACACGGGATTGAGTTGGTTTTGGGTAGTCAGGTGACTTCTATCGATAAGCAGGCTAA
The DNA here is from genome assembly GCF_022398215.1 of Vibrio sp. Isolate24. Classification (NCBI taxonomy): domain Bacteria; kingdom Pseudomonadati; phylum Pseudomonadota; class Gammaproteobacteria; order Vibrionales; family Vibrionaceae; genus Vibrio; species Vibrio sp. Isolate24. Next base: position 727,769 of record NZ_JAKEUU010000001.1, on the reverse strand, counting down.
ACGTATCGTACTGGATGGCGAAGATATTCTTGGCTACGACCAGTTGGTGCTTGCGACAGGTTCGTATCCTTTTGTTCCACCAATTGAAGGCAAAGACAGAGAAGACATCTTTGTTTATCGTACCTTGGAAGATCTTTCTCAGATCAAACAAGCGTGCCAAGGGGCGAAAACAGGTGCGGTTATTGGCGGTGGATTGCTAGGTCTTGAAGCCGCAAATGCGTTAAAACTGCTTGGAGTTAAGACCCACGTTGTAGAATTTGCACCGCGTTTGATGCCAGTCCAGCTCGATGACGGAGCGGGCACGGTGCTAAAAGAAAAAATCGAAGCCATGGGGCTGAGCGTTCACAACTCAATGATCACAGAAAAGATCTGCGATGGCGAAACCGCTCGGCATCGTTTGGTGTTCAAAGACGCTGAACCATTGGAAGTGGATGTCATTGTGTTTTCCGCAGGCATACGGCCACAAGACGCACTTGGTCGGGAAGCTGGGCTCACATTGGGGGAGCGAGGTGGCATTGTGATTGATGATGAATGTCAGACAAGCGACGCAAGCATCTACGCCATTGGCGAGTGTGCGTTGTGGCAACAAAAGATTTTTGGGCTGGTTGCCCCCGGATACGCCATGGCGCGGGTAGTGGCAGACAAGCTCACAGCACGAGACACGACAGGATTTACGGGCGCTGACATGAGCACCAAGCTCAAACTGCTTGGTGTCGATGTGGCGTCGATTGGTGATGCTCATAAGACGACGGAAGGCGCACAGGAGATGACCCTGCAAGACACGGTGTCCGGTGTTTACAAAAAGCTAGTTGTCGATGAAACGGGTAAATTTTTGCTCGGGGCGATCTTGGTGGGTGACAACTCAGACTACGATGCGTTACTGCAATGTTATCTCAATCAAACTGAACTTCCCGATCACGCTGCCAACCTCCTATTTGATACCAGTATGCTGCAAGGGGAAATGAACGATACAGCGATCATATGTTCCTGCCACAACGTTTCCAAAGGCGATTTAGTGTCGGCTATTCAGGCTGGCGCAAATGATTTAGATACTCTGAAAACTCAAACCAAGGCTGGGACAGGCTGTGGTGGCTGTAGCAATATGGTTAAGACAGTACTGGATGCTGAGCTAATGGCGATGGGTGTTGAAGTCAATAACCATGTCTGCGAACACTTTGAAATGTCTCGACAAGAGATGTTTCATATTTGTCAGGTCGAGCAAATCAAAGACTTTGACACTCTATTGAGCAAGCATGGCAAAGGGTTAGGGTGTGATCTGTGCAAACCAACCGCAGCATCAGTCTTTGCTTCTCTTTGGAACGAACACATCATGGAGCCTCAACACAGTGCGCTCCAAGACTCGAATGATGCATTCATGGCAAACCTACAGAAAGACGGCTCATACTCGGTCGTTCCTAGGGTTGCCGGTGGCGAGATTACACCGGAGAAACTCATTGTACTCGGTGAAGTTGCACAGAAGTTTGATTTGTACACCAAGATCACCGGCGGTCAACGAGTCGACCTTTTTGGTGCACAAGTGGAGCAGCTACCGGAGATCTGGCAAACACTGATCGATGCAGGCTTTGAAACGGGTCACGCCTATGGGAAATCACTTCGCACAGTAAAATCTTGTGTAGGATCAACATGGTGTCGCTATGGCGTCGATGATTCTGTAGGGTTAGCGATTGAATTGGAGAACCGCTACAAAGGCTTGCGAGCGCCACATAAGATTAAGTTCGCGGTTTCAGGCTGTACGCGAGAATGTGCAGAAGCGCAAAGTAAAGACATTGGTGTTATCGCAACAGAAAAAGGTTGGAACCTTTATGTATGCGGCAATGGGGGAATGCGCCCTAGACATGCAGATATCTTAGCCTCAGACCTGACTAAAGAGCAGCTAGTACAACTCATTGATAGGGTGTTGATGTTTTATGTCAGTACTGCTGACCGATTACAACGAACCTCAGTGTGGATGGAAAACCTTGAAGGTGGCCTTGAGTATCTGAAACAAGTGGTAATCGAGGACTCATTAGGCTTGTGTGACCCACTCGAAAGCCAAATGCAGCATATTGTCGAAACCTACCAATGTGAGTGGAAGAGTACACTGGAAAATCCGGATAAGCTCAGCAAGTTCCGTCCGTTCATCAATGATGATTCTACGAGCCAAGCGCTCCCTTACCAGCGAATCAGAGGACAGCGAATTCCAGTTAAGGAGGAGCTATGATTACCGAACAGAAACTAAAAATATGCCGATTGGATGACCTAGTACCCTACGAAGGTAGGGCTGCATTAATTGATGGCGAACAAGTGGCGCTTTTCCGAATTCCTGATAAAGGCGTTTTTGCGATACAAAACTGGGACCCGATAGGTAAGGCTTACGTCATGAATCGAGGCATAGTCGGTGATGTTAAAGGAGAGCTGTGTGTCGCTTCTCCCCTTTATAAACAGCATTTCAGCCTAAATACAGGTCGATGTATTGAACAACCAGACGTAAAGATTAAATGTTGGCCGGTGGAAGAAGAAACTCCATATCTAGTATTAATCTAAATATGGAAAAGAGGGCTGATACTGAAGGATATCAGCCCTCATTATTATTGGAATGTTAGGCCGAGTTCGGCTTCACTTGCGCTGTCATCTCGCACTTGTGTTGAAATCGCTGACATAAATGAGTCAAGAGCGAGTAATTCCTCCGTAGTCATCCCAAGCCTTTCAATCAGTGGTGAAACCTCAGGGAACTTCTTGTCATATTTGTTGGCATATTGGGGGAAATTACCGCTACGATTTCGTGTCATACCGTTGTTGTACATAGCAAGAAGGCCGAAAATGCGTCCGCTACCCGTAACGATACTTAAATCAAATAAACCAAGGTGCGTTACCGGATCGGTAGATTTTATATCTCGAAGCATAGGCACTCGGAACTTACCCATGTCAGATGGATTTCCTGTTACGTTGTAGCGTCCTCGATCTTCGAGACTTCTACCATAATAAGTCAGCCCGATATTTTCAAATTGGTTGTTGGTCATTAATGGACCACTATGGCAATTCATGCAGCGAGCTTTGGTTCTGTATAAATGAAGGCCATGAATTTGTTGATCGGTCATGGCAGTGCGGTCGCCTTCAAGGAACTGGTCAAAGGCACTTTTCTGGCTGATGATGGTTCGTTCAAACGTTGCGATTGATTTAGCAATTCGATCTAGAGTGATCTGGTTATCGCCAAACGCGGCGGTAAATAATGGCTTGTATTCGTTAATGTTATCCAGCTTATTTAACATCTCATCATGGGGAAGGCCCATTTCAATCGGGTTTGAAATAGGGTGTAATGATTGTTCTTCGAGAGAAGAAACACGTCCATCTAGGAATAGAGTCTCATAGTAAGCTGTGTTAAGAATGGTTGGCGTATTTCTTTTTCCGGTTTGCCCATTGATACCTACCGCGGCTCTGAGCCCATCAGCCCAACCTTTGCTCGGATCATGGCAACTTGCACAAGAGATAGTATTGTCTTTTGACAAGCGCTTATCGAAAAATAATGCCTTACCTAATGCCACTTTTTGTTTCGAATATGGGTTATCGCTTGGAAAAGGGACAGCAGGTTTCAGGCCTAGTTCTTTCCATTCCACTCCGTCATCCACTGTTGGTTGCGGCCAGTTTTCAGGCGCTTGAGAGTATTGGCTTCTTAGTACTGCGAGATCGACGGGAGTTTCTGTTGGCGATATGTTAAACCAAACATCATAAGGCTCAAAATTATGTAATATTGCTACAGCGGATGAACGTTCATTCGGGGCTGTTAGCACTGCGCTACCTGTAGAGAAGGACACCAGTGTCGTGTTTTCTTCATCATCAGTGGCCCAGAAGCTGGAATCTGGTGATAGAAATGGAAAAGTATTAGGAAACTTACTATCGCCACCATCAAGTAGGGTGGTTAGTTCAGCTACAGATGGCAATCGCCACCCCGCTTTCTTACACAATTGAGCTTGATTAGCGGATGCAATAAGCCTCTTCACCGCTGTGTTGTCTATATTGCCTGTCTTGGTGCGATCAAAGTGCCACAGCCTTGTTCCGTAGTTGCGAAGCGAAACTCGGCGAATATCATCGGCACAAGCCCAAGGCGTTTGTTCATACGATCGAGACTGATGTTTCAGCGGCCATCCATTAGTGTCTAGACGTAGAAAGTCCGCGACTTCTGGGTTAGTTGATTCGATTTCGTTAAACAGGTTGGCACGCGCGTCACGTACTGAATCACTATTGCTTGCGAAAAAAGCATTCTTGGCTGATTCGTCATTATGAAAATCAGTCATCATCTCGTATGTCGATTTGTAGTACAGCTTCCCTGGATTTTGCTGAATGACATCGGCAGCAATCATTAAATCCTGTACTTCTTCCAGGTAATCTGCGCTTATGGAATCCAAGTTTTTTTGTTTGATTTCGTTATCCGATAGTAAGCCATTCTGGTCTTTATCTGCATAGGCAAATTCTGCTGTGGTGCGCAGTGAAATACTGATAGGAGGTGTTGTCGATCTAGTGTCGTCATCTTCACGAGTCGTTAGAGTTCGTGTGGATTGTGACGAGGTTTGGTTAGTATTGATTGCCTCAAGTGTGGCTACATTGTCAGTTAACGATTTGTATGTGTCATTGGTCATGTCGACACTGATCTGCAATGGCTCGTTGAGATTAGCTCCAGCAGGAATAGTTTCGTGAATACTTCCATCATCAGCTACCGTGCCTTGAATTAACAAGTTCGTGGTGAGTTGTCGAATAGTGTATAAGCTGCCTGCAGCATCAGTGCTGTCAACTTGAGCTTTCACTGAGATGTCACGCATTGTTGCTGTAGGGAGGCTTGTGGTTGAATCAGGAGTGGTGTTGAGTCCGTCGTCTAAACAACCGGTAGTGAGCGAGGCGAAAACGACTGACAAAGCGATAGCCATTTTGCTTCTAGAAAAAGAGATAAACATACTAGATTGCACTTAAATGATAATGATTATTATAGTTATTAACTATTGGATTGGGGAATGTAAGTGATTATTTGAGAATGTGCAATGGCAAGGATCTATTAGATATTTATATCTGGCCCTGTTTGTTGATTAATTACTCTAATTGATGAAGGAATGTCAATGGGGATTTAGTTCTGGCTCTATGCAGAGCAGGGGCTTGGCCTCCGCTTTATTTCATGTTGACGCATTGGCATCAAATCAATGGTTTGCTTAATATTTTCCCAATCGGTTTCTTTACCCCAACGAAGTTTTTCGGAACCATCCTTGCCTATTAGTATTGCCGTGTGTGTACCCGGTTCGATACCGTAGGCTCTGAACATGCCCAGTAGATTAAATTCGTTTTTAACCCAAGATGGAATGGTAAAGCCGTCTTGGGTTATAACCAGAGTAATAATGTCACGATCGGAGAGTTCACACTCATTGATCAAGGTTTCGAGCAAGAATTGCTTCACATGTTTATCATTGGTTGGAGCGAAATAAATGACACTTCTATGAGACCATTTGTGTGAGTGGGCAGGATAACTCCACGCCAAGCCTATACTCTGAACAAGCAATAATACGAGAATAAAGCTACGCATGTTTGGCCTCCGTGGAAAATTGGGCTTTCAAACCTCAATCACTTTCTACGTTAAGTGTAGGTGGTAAGCTCACCTCTAACCTAAGTAATGCGTAAGCACTTGATATGGAAAATCTAGAAACTCATCGTTTGATACTGCGTTTACCAACAGAAGATGATGCCGCTTTTATTCAGTCACTCTATAACACCGACGGTTTTCTACGCTTTGTTGGTGACAAACAGATTAGAAACCGAAGTGATGCCACTGAGTATATTCGCAACAATATCCTTGCGATGAGAAGGGAAAAAAGTGTCTGCTTGTTAATCGTAGAAAATAAATCAGATAGCGAGCCGCTTGGTGTTTGCGGCCTGATAAAGAGAGACGATTTAGAGGCTTATGATATTGGTTATGGTTTTATGCCGGATTCACATGGGCAGGGCTATGGGTTAGAAGCAGGGCAAGCCATTATTAAATATGCACAACAGCGTCGTGATATTGATGAATTAGTTGCGATCACATCTTCGGATAATGAAGGCAGTAAGGCCTTATTAAATCGACTCGGTTTTACCTACGTCAAAGTTCAAAATCAGATAAGCGATAAAGTAGACTTACTTCTGTATCAATTGTCATTCACAGACTAATGAAATTTACTCATTCGAATATTTTACAAGGTAATTTGCTGACGGAGCTCAAAACGGTCAGTGCAATGATTGCGATTTATTGCCGCGATCATCATGGATTGCCAGACGGTTGTTTGTGTCATTCGTGCCTAGAGCTGAAAGAGTATGCTGAGGCGAAGCTTGATCGCTGCCCGTACGGTCAAGGCAAGCCGACCTGCAATAAATGTCCGATCCACTGCTATAAGCCTGAACCCAAAGAAAAAATGCGGCAAGTCATGCGTTACTCCGGACCAAAAATGTTGCTACCTCATCCAATTCTTGCGGTTCGGCATTTGATTCATGAGCGAAGAGCTGCGCCAGATAGGCCGGTTAGTGGAGCGTCTAACCGGCATAGAAGGAAGCAGAAGTGATGGGAGGTTATTCTCCAGCGACAGCTTGGTGTTTTGCTTTAATACTCGCAACGAGCATATATAAGCAAGTAGCGAGTAGAATTGCGAACAGGTATCCCATCAGTCCATGGTCACTCGCCATATACCAGCCAGCAACGATAGGCCCGAATACAGAACCTACGCTATAACTGAAAAGCATGACTTGGGTCGCTGAGACAATATAGTGCTGTTCCAATTTATCGCAGCCAAGGTTTATCGCAATTGGGTATAAAGCAAAAGCTGCAACGCCAAGCAGAAATACCCCTACGGCTAATACTCGAATAGTATCGTCTAGCAGAATCATGCTGCTAGAAGCAGCACCAAGTAAGCAAAAGAGGGCCATCAATAAAGTGCGGCCAAAGTACTTTGACATCAACGGCACCACTGGCTGAACTGCCATACCACCGAGTATAATTAAAGCCATCAATCCACCTATGTCGTCATGGGCAATCCCTTGCTTAGCTAACTCTAGCGGCATTAAGCCGTAAATCGCGCCAAGGATCAGGCCAGAAACAATACAGCCAATAATGGCTGCATGGCTCAATCTGGTGATCTGTTTAAGTGATAGATTGGTTGTATGTGCAGACTCTGGCTGGTCGCTTTCCCCAAACCACAGCACTACGATTGCAAGAAGTAACAAGGTCGAAATTGCAATAAAAGGTACGCCGCCATGGATACCCAATATACCAATGCCCAACTGACCAAGCGCACTTCCACCATATAATGCAGCCATGTACAGGCCAAGTCGCTTTGCTCTGGCTGTTTCATCGCCATGTAATAACCAAGATTCCACAATAACGAACACACCAGCGACAGCGATACCAGCAAAAAAGCGTGCTAACAGCCAAGAGGTTGAACTAGGGAATATAGGTAATGTACAAATAGTCGCGATGAATAGGCCCAAACAAAGAACAAACGCATTTTTGTGGCCTAGCTTAGTGACCAAAGGTTCAATCGCAATCGCACCGACTAAAAGACCTGCATAGAATACACTGGCTAACCAACTGGCCAACGAATTGTCTAGCCCGTAATCCGATAGCATCAGTGGTATCAGGCTCATTAGGTAGCCTGACGCAACCGCATAAAGAGCCAGCGCAATCACAGGGACTGTGATGCGAGCTTTTGGTGCAGGAGCAAGAATGTTTTCCAACGTCGTAGCCTCTTGAGTTCATTAATAAAGTGGAACGTATTTTGGGCGCGACTATGAGGTGGTTTTAAGGCAGGGTAAAACGAATAATTTTGGTCGTGTCGATAAAAATCATTTTTCGATACGATTGTTTATTATGAGTAAAAAAGACCGCTCATAATCCATAAAAGCGGTCTGTTAATTTGAAATGTTCGATATTTTTATTTCAGTAATGCTTCATTAAGCCATTGATCAAATTGACCTTTAGGTAAGGCACCATTAATTACATCGATTCTTTCACCGCTTTTAAACACCATAATCGTCGGAATACTTCTAATTTGGTATCTAGCTGCAAGGTTTTGCTGGCTTTCGGTGTTAATTTTTACAAATCGAACATTATTTGCTCGCTCTTTGGCGACATCTGAAAAAACAGGAGCAAAGCCAACGCAAGGGTTGCACCAAGGTGCCCAAAAATCGACGACGACAGGATGGGGGCTGTTTAAAATTATATCAAAGTTGAGTTCGGTTCCTTCAACGGGTGCGCCATCCAGTAAAGGCGACTGGCATTTGCCGCATTTCGGGCTTTCAGACACTCTTTCATTAGGGACACGATTGACACCTGAGCAAGAAGGACAACGTGTATTGAATGTAGACATGACTTTTCTCTTGTTTGTGTTTTTCTACGCAAGTGTGACGTCCATTTAACCAATTAGGTGACACCACAGATATTCGCTAGTTATACTCTGAAAATAGTATTTTCCCAAGAGTTCTCTCAGTCGGACTGAACAGATCGAATGGGCCGCTAACTCAAATAAAAATAAAAGGCTTCGAATGACCACATTCTATGCAGAAATTACAGGTTGGGGTAAATGTGTACCACCAACAACGCTCTCTAACAATGATTTAAGCACCTTTCTTGAGACTTCAGATGAATGGATTTGCACGCGCACGGGGATTGAAAATCGCCGTATTAGCCATGTGAACACGTCTGACTTAGCCACAGTGGCTGCTAAGCACGCACTGGCATGTTCAGGCCTTGAAGCGTGCGATATCGACCTACTGATAGTTGCAACGTGTTCACCAGATTCCCTCATCCCAAATATTGCCTCCAAAGTATCGCAAAACCTCGGCATGATTGGCACTACAGCGTTTGACCTAAATGCTGCGTGTACAGGTTTTCTCTACAGCCTAGAGACAGCGACTCGTATGATTCAGGCGGGCAGCTACCAAAATGCCTTGGTTATAGGTGCAGAGCGTCTCTCTTTCTTTATCGACTGGACAATGCGCGATACGGCTGTGTTATTTGGTGATGGTGCCGGTGCCGTAGTACTGAGCAAAACAGATAAACCTGTGGGCTTACAACATGCTCAGCTCGGCTGTGACTCAAAAGGGCGCGATATTCTATCTGTACCAAAATTTGGTACGTCTATGGATCGTTTTGCTGCAGATAACGGTTACTGGGATTTTAATTTTGTAGGTAAAGAAATTTTCAAACGTGCAGTCAAAGGCATGGGTTCTGCAGCACAAACTGTACTATCTCGCAGTCAACTTTCGACGGATGACGTTGATGTCGTTATTCCTCATCAGGCGAACATCCGTATCATTCAAACGCTTTGTGATTTGTCAGGTATTAGCCAAGATAAAGCGTTTGTTAATATCCAGAAGTATGGAAATACCTCTGCTGCGACTGTGCCATTAGCCTTGTGTGAAGCTATGGAGCAAGGTTTTGTTAAGCCTGGCGATAACCTGCTTCTTGCAGCGTTTGGTGCAGGTTTGACATGGGGAGCTGGTCATATCAAGTGGGGTGACCGCGTAACACCTTTGGGTCAAAGCGATGCAGCATTGCCTGAAAATGATAAGTCTGCTCTCGAATTACTCGACGAAGCGATCAGATTCTGTAAGCAGCACGCTCCTAATTAGCGAATCTTAACGCCATTCTGGATAGGAGGCTGTCCAGAATGGTATTATCTAGCCCTAGACGATAAGAATAACGCAGGGCTTAAATGAAGTTTCTTCACACCTCTGATTGGCATCTCGGACGCCAATTTCACAACGTTTCTCTCCTTGATGATCAAAAAGCGGTACTTACCCAATTGATCGAATATATACAAATACACCCTGTTGATGCTCTAGTGATCGCTGGCGATATTTATGATCGCTCTGTTCCTCCAACCGCTGCGATTGAAGTAATGAATGAATTCGTTAGCCAAGTGTGTGGTGAACTGAAGTTGCCAGTTATTCTTATTCCCGGTAATCATGATGGCGCGCAACGGCTTGGCTTTGGCGCTTCACAGATGAGAAACGCGGGATTGCACATCATTGCAAATTTTGAAGAGATGTTGGAACCAGTTGTTCTGAATACTGACGCCGGAGAAGTCGCCTTCTATGGGATGCCATACAATGACCCTGAATTGGTGCGGCATCATTTTAGTCAGCCAGTTTCGACCCATGATGATGCTCATCAACTGCTAAGTGAAGAAATTAAGTCCAAATTTAAACCTAACCAAAAGAATGTGTTGATAAGTCACTGCTTTGTAGATGGGGCTATTGAATCAGATTCAGAGCGACCTTTATCCATTGGTGGCTCAGATAGGGTTAGCCATGAACACTTTGTCGATTTTGACTATGTCGCTTTGGGGCATCTGCACCAGCCACAAAAAAAAGGGCAGGAGTACATCCGTTATTCAGGTTCTTTAATGAAGTACAGCTTCTCAGAGCAGTTCCAAAAGAAAGGTATAACGCTGGTTGAAATCACTAAGCAAGGCTTTCAATCTGCTACTCATATTGATTTAACCGCGCCTCACCAAATGCGAATTATTGAAGGTGAGCTAGATGAAATCATTGCAAAGGGAAAGACTGATCCTAACCAGTACGATTACTTGTTGGTTCGTTTGCTGGATAAACACGCCATTCTCAACCCTATGGAAAAGCTTCGTACCGTTTACCCCAATGTTCTACATATTGAAAAGCCCGGCATGTTAATGGGTGTCGAGCAAGAAATGGCTCAGGCCAAACTGGCACGAAGTGAAGTGGATATGTTCAAAGATTTTTTCCTCGAAGCACAAGACAGTGAACTTACCGAAGCGCAAACTGATGCCATTAATGACATCATTAATCAGTTAACGAAGCAATAGGAATAAGTGATGAAACCACTCTTACTAACAATGCAGGCATTTGGTCCTTTTGCTAACACTGAAACTATCGACTTTACATTGCTTGGTTCCAATCCGCTGTTTTTGATTAACGGCCCAACAGGTTCAGGTAAGACTTCAATTTTAGATGCCATTTGTTTTGCTTTGTACGGCCAGACAACGGGCAATGAAAGAGACGGGACGCAGATGCGCTGCGATATGGCTGCGCTTTCGTTACCGACCGAAGTGGTGTTTGAATTCGCACTTAAGGGTAAGAGCTATAGAGTCACGAGGTCACCTGATCAACTTGCGCCTAAAGCACGAGGCGAAGGAACAACAACACGAAAGCACACCGCCTCTTTGTATGAAATTACGAATGAAGAACGACTGATTACAAGCAAAACGGCTCAAGTAAAGACGGAAGTCACGGATTTTATTGGTTTGAATGAAACGCAATTTCGACAGGTAATGGTGCTACCGCAAGGAAAATTCCGTGACCTTTTACTCGCGAGCTCTAAAGAACGAGAAGAAATATTTGGTCAGCTATTTCAAACCGATATTTACAAGAAAATTGAGTTTGCACTCAAGGAAAAGGCAAGCACCATCATCAAATCGAAAGATGAATTTGATAATCAAATTCGCGGTGCGCTTCAGGTTGCGGGAGTGAATAGTGAAGCAGAACTTACCGAGCATATCGACTTGCTTTCTAAACAGTTTGAAGAGCTTACTTTAAGTGAAAAGGGGCAGTTAGAGAAGCTGAACCAATCGAAACTGAATCAACAGAAGGCAATTCAGCTCAAAACTGAGTTTGAAAGGTTAGCCATCGCTGAACGTACGTTGTCTGAGCATGTTCAACAAAGAGAGGCTAATGAGCAGATAAAGCACAACCTAACGATTGCGCGACAGGCAAGCAAGTTAGACCTTCCTTATGCGAATTGGTCATCGGCTTTAAAGCTAGTTCGTGATACCACGGAAAAAGGCAATGCGCTTGAAAAAGAGCTTCGAGCTTCAAATCTTGCGCTTGAAGAACATAAACAGATCCTGGATAGCGCAAATCAACAAGCTCAGGCACTCCCTGAGCAAACGGATAAGCTTTACTTCTTGGATGATATCAAAGCCAAGTTATTGGAAAAGCGCGAGCTTGAGCTAAAAATAAAAGACTCTACAGCAAAAAAGAAAAGCTATGATGAGACTTTGTCTAAGTATCAGGCACACAAAGAAAAACTTTTATTAGAAGCCACTAAAGCGCAACAAGAGTTTGAAGCGGCAAGGTTGGCTATGACGGACAAATCAGCCCTTGAATCTGAACTGATGCGTTTATCCCATTTAATCAAGGATTTAACTAAGAAGCAGAATATTTCGAAAGATCTAGAGGTGCTTGACGCTGAACTCAAGCCAATGCTTTCTCGTCAATCTGAGCTTAAGACCAGATGGGAAAAGTTACGCAATGAAGCTGATAGAGGTGAAATACGTTGGCATAATGCTCAAGCAGCCGTTCTTGCACAAAGGCTACAACAAGATCAGCCATGCCCAGTATGTGGCAGCAAAGAACATCCAAATCCGACTTCATTTGAAGGGGAAGAAGTCACTAAAGAGCAGGTTGAGCAATGGCGTCATCAAGAACGCCAATCTTTGCAAGCTTTGAATGAGCAAACTCAATTGGTGGAACAGCAAAAGTTATTGATTGAGCGCCAAAAGAGTCAACTCAATGAGCTTCAAGCCGAGTTAGGAGAGCACTCAGCTCTGTCACTCCATGTAGTTACAACACAGCATGCAGAGTTAAAACTTAAACTCGAGAGGCTGGTGGCCATCAACCTCGAACAAATGCAAGCGACGGTGACAGCGTTCAATCAACGTTGTGACAATGGTGAAAGCGAGATTAACAAGCTCAAGGAAGAAATATCAGCACATGTTGCTACAGAGAACACCCTCCGACAAAGGTTAGATATGCTGGCTCAATCTATAGGTGAAAAATACCAATCTATTGAGCTTGTTGAAGCAGAGCATACGCAGATCAAAACATCCATCGAGTCAGTTCAAAAACAGCTTGAGAAGGCCAATGAGACTCAGCAAACACTCGCTAAACAGCAATCGGCACTTGAGGGTCAAAGGCAAAGTAATATTGAATCGTTGGAAGAAGCACATCGACAATTAGATAAAGCTCAGACTGAATGGCATATCTCAATAGAGAGTACGCCGTTTACAAACGAACAGCATTATTTAGACAGTAAAGCCACAGAAGAGCAAATCGAGCATTGGGAAACGTCAGTGGATGCCTATGCACACACTGAGGTGAAGCTTAAGCAAACCATTGAGGACTTGAAACACTCGCTCGAAAATCAGTCATTGCCTGATTTAGAGAAGTTAGATAAACAAGTCGCCCTACATAGCCAAGCATATGTGGAGGCGAGGAATCAGCTAGATACGATTCGCTCCAAGTTTGAACGCTATCAAAAGGTGTGTAGAGATATCGCTAAACTGCATGAGAAGAACACCGAGCTGGAAGCTAAATACCAAGTGTACGGAACGCTCTATGATGTTGCGAGCGGTAAAACTGGTAGCCGTGTGAGTCTGCACCGATTTGTTTTAGGCGTGCTACTGGACGATGTATTAATACAGGCCTCTCAAAGACTCAGCATAATGAGTAAGGGACGTTATATTCTCTCCCGCAAAAAGGATGGATTCAAAGGTTCAGCTGGCCGTGGGCTTGATCTGGTTGTGGAAGACAGTTACACAGGCAAAAGTAGAGATGTAGCCACGTTATCAGGGGGAGAGTCCTTCATGGCAGCCTTATCTTTAGCACTCGGTCTTTCTGACGTTGTTCAGTCATACAGTGGTGGTATTCGCTTAGATACGTTGTTTATTGATGAAGGTTTCGGGAGCTTAGATCCAGAGTCATTAGATCTTGCCATTCAAACGTTAATTGATCTGCAACAGACTGGAAGAACGATAGGGCTGATTTCTCATGTCAGTGAGCTAAAAGAGCAGATGTCACTGCGTGTAGATGTTCAGTCAGACCGAGCGGGAAGTACGATAACAGTAAATGCTGCATGAGTTAGCATTTACTGTTGATATTCTGGTGGCTTATCATTAAGTGTGCTAGTTATTAGTTAAAAGCTAAAAAGTAGGACTCAACTTAACTCAGTGCATTTTGATTGGCACCAGGAACACTCATGACAGCAGTTCTGGAATCAGTACGTAAGGTATACCAGTATGCGGAGCCCAACTTAACGCTAGTGGGATGGATGGGGCTGCTTGGCTTTCCGACCTATTACTATGTCTGGTCGTATCTATTTCCACAACCCTATGAAAACCTTGCTTTAAGATTACTTTGCTCCGCATTGTTTGCGGTGATCGCGTTTAGGCACTCGTTGCCTAAGTATCTGCAAAAGTACATGCCTCAATACTATTTAGTATCTATAGCGTTTTGTTTGCCTTGTTTCTTTAGTTTCATGATGTTTATGAATCAGTGGTCTACGATATGGGCGATGTCCTTTATGGCGTCTATATTTCTCCATATCTTATTGGTTCACCAGACACGTTTGATGTTACTGCAAGCCGTATTTTCACTGTTGATTGCGTTTTTCGCTGTTTATGGGTTCGATTTTTCTTACGCCATCGAACAGGTCGTTTGGCCTTACATACCCATTTTTTTGTTTACTTATGTCTTTGGTAATTTGTTCTACTTCAGAAACCAAGTAGAGCATGAGAGTAAAGTATCAATCGCGAAATCTTTTGGTGCTGGCATCGCGCACGAGATGCGAAACCCTCTCAGCGCTCTAAAGGCTTCTTTTGATGTTCTCAGCTCTCTTCTACCTGATGATAAGTCAAAGTACTCAGACTTTTACCCAATGTCTCATCAGGAGCTGACTATCGCTAGAGAAGTATTGAGTGATGCTGATGAGGTCATACAGTACGGTAACGAAACGATAGACTTATTGCTGACTTCAATTGATGAAAATCGCGTTTCTACCTCGACGTTCAAAAAGCAATCACTCAAGAGGGTAATAGAAGATTCTCTCGCTAGCTTTGCCTATAAAAGCTCTAAAGATAAGCAATCTGTCCAGTTTCACTGTGAAGAGGACGCCGCTTTTTTTGGCAGTGATACCCTCATTAAATACGCATTATACAACTTGCTAAAAAATGCTTTTTACTATCAAAGTGGTGAAGATTTTAGAATCAATATCGAATTAAGGTGTTATGAAAAATACAATGTCATGACCTTTCGGGATAATGGTGTTGGTATTGCTCCGGATGTGCTAGAGAATATTTTTAAGGACTTCTATACCTTTGGTAAATCTGGGAGCTATGGATTAGGTTTGCCGTTCTGTCGCAAAGTGATGCAAGCAGTTGGCGGTAAAATCAGCTGTCAGTCGGTGCTTAATGAATGGACGGAGTTTACTTTGACCTTTCCAAAGTACCAATCAGAAAAAGTTGACCATATAAAATTGGATCTGATGAAATCTAAATCAGCACTCTATGTTGGTGATACCAGCGTGATTTCTCGTCTTCTTAATGAGCAATCATTCTATAAAGGCTTCACACTCAATACTGTTGATATTGAGCTCGCCAATAGCCGGGAAGAATACGAGTTTGAATATGATCTCATCTTTATTGATTTAGATGCTGTGATTACGTCTCCAAATCAGTTGGCAGCTTTAGAAAATAAACTTCACTTTACCGAAGCACGGATTGTATTCCTATATGATGAAAACAACCGTTACCACAATGATATTGAAAGGCATTTAACTATTTACCCAGTAGAAAAACATCGTATGTTGCTTGAGCCTGGTCGTGTCTTGGATGAACTCTTCTTTGAGTCACCAGAACCGGATAGAAATCTGCTCCCTCGTAAAGAGGTACGTGTTGGTAAAACTATTGTTATTGCCGATGATAATCACTCTTTACGTACTTACACATCTATCCTGCTTGAGCAGCAAGGATTTGAAGTGATACAGGCGCAAAATGGTCAAGAGGTGTTGGATAAACTACAGAACAATTGGGTTGATTTAGTTCTTATGGACATTGAAATGCCACAACTCAACGGACTAGATGCGGCCAATGCGATTCGCTCTTCTGATCGTGAATATGCCAATGTTCCTATTTTAGGGCACACCGGGGATTCAACATCTGGCGCTATTGATAAAATCCATAAGTCGGGGATGAATGATTATATTATTAAGCCAGCGGGAACTGAGGTGTTGCTAGATAAAATCTCTAATTGGATTTAAGGCTAAGCTCAAGAGCTGAGGTTAGCCTTTATGTTGTCTAAATAAAATACATATCTGGCTGTTCATTAACCAGCTTACAAGTATTTATTATCTGATCTGCATCCGATTTAGTGGTGGAGCTATTTAAAGATAATCGAATTATATTTTTATTTGCTGTTGTGGCTGGTCGACAAAATACAGCGCCAAAAATACCATGAGACTCGAGAAAATCGCGTACTCGCTCTGTATTTTTTTCGTCACCGGTTTCAAGAGCAATTATTTGTGTATCGCTACGAATTGTTAAACCTATACTTGATAAGTTCGTTTTTAAATAACGACTTATTTCTTGAAGGTAATCCCGCTCATTGTCATATTTCTTTATGACGTCCAACGTTTTATCTAATCTGTCCAGTTCATGTGGCAACATCGTTGAACTGAAAATAGCAGGATAAGCGACAAAGGGAATACAATCATTAGCCTGATTATTACACCAAATCGCCCCAGCTCGATAAGCGAATGTTTTTGCGAGACTCGCGGTCATGAAATCGACTTGGTGGCTTAGCTTAAGCGATTTAAGCAGCCCAGCCCCTTGCTTGCCATGGGTGCCTAAAGAGTGTGATTCGTCAACGACGATTGCGCAGCCATACTCTTTGGACAGTAAGACAATGTCAACAAGGGGTGCCATGGTTCCAATTGTACTGTATACAGAGTCAACTAGAACGATACCAGGTCCGTGTCTATTAATCAGCTTATCCAGATGCTTAACGTTATTGTGCATAAAAGGGTGGATGTTTGCCCCCGCAATTCTTGCTCCTTCCCACAATGACATATGTGCAAAGAAATCAATATAGACATTGGTTTCGCTATCACAAACAGTTTGTAGTAGTGCTGTATTGGCAGCCCAACCAGACTGAGAGAGCAAGCAAGACTTAAACCCCACATACTCGGCCAATTTTTTCTCTACTTTGGGTTGAGACGCTTCGTCTCTGAGAAATATCCCTGACATGAAGGGGCTGTTTTTACGCGCCAAAATTGAATTTACATGATGATCAATGATTTCAGCGTTATTGGATAAATCGAGATAATCATTACTCTGTAACACGAGGTCATTGTTACTTGGCCTAGCACCTAAAACTAAGTGTTTTCCATTTTTGTTTTTACGGACAAGATCATCCAGATAGTGTTCTATTTTTTTACTTATAAAATCTGGCAAGGGTGGGTAATGGTTAAGCGTATTCATAATAAATATCCTTTTTGTATAAACCAGTGCCAGCTGACAATGGGATATATGAACCAAAATGGATATAATTTCGACACCCAATATTTATTAGTTTGGAGTCTGTTGCAAATAAAATCATCAACTATAATAACTGATGAAATCTATCTATACGCTGATCCAGCTTACTCTTTGTTTTTAATTGTATTGTTTGCTATTTATTCAGTACGAAATGCTATTTTTATAAATCTTCTTTTTTGCGTGTGACAAAAATTTCTGGCCAATACATTTTGATATAGCCAACTAAGACCCAAGCTACCAGTCCTGTGGCAACACTGAGCTCGAAAAATCCAAATTTGTGAAGCCAGTGCCAATGTGGATGATATTGCTCGAAAAAGCTGGTGAGTCTATGCATGGCAATCGCACTAATCACGGAGGGGAAAGTCACTGCAGCAATAGAAGGCTGAAATTTTAATCTCATCAGCCGGAAGTAGCAGAGGTAAATGGTCAGTGTCATTGTTATTGCAATTCCAGCTAATGCTCCTGTCAATATAGGATCGGGCTTCTGGAAATTAACCAAATAAGTCGCTAAGGAGAGGTTTATTGGTGCAGCCATGATGGCCAAAGTTGGCCTTGCTCGACGTGGCAACATTCCTTCAAACATCAATCGATATAACACCAGTGGCAGCATAAAGAAGTAGATGGTGATACAAATACTGACGAGAGTTTCTGAAAAAACAGTATGTCCAAACTTGGTTCCTGCCAGTGAGCTACTGATTAGCCCAACGGGGTAGAGAAACCAACTGGGAACAATGTTGGACACTTTGAATCGAGTTATCTGGAAAAAGAAGAAAAGAACCATCATGGTGATGTGCAGCAATAAAGCGGCAAACCATAATGGGTAAGCAATCAAAGGGGATATCACTGCCAGATAGTCACATAAGATAAGTAATGCCATACTCATTGGAGCCATCAAGCTACCGCTGAGAGGGTTACGTATGTCATGGATAAAGGTTCTGTAGTTACTGAAATACTTTATCAATACAGGAAACAACAAGACAGCGCCACCTGCGGCTAAGTAGGGACGTATAAACACACCAATTTCAGGAAGGTATAATGCCCATGCATGTCCAAGGCCAATCATCCCTAATGCCAGTGCGGCTTGTGATGGCGGCACACTTTGAAATTGTATGAAGCGTCTCCAGTTCAACTGCTTATTCCTGATTAGCTTGAAATTGATGATGAGGCGATGAGTGAGAGTAATACTCTATGCTACAAATATCTTAAGGCTCAGGATCATATCAAGGCAGTTGGTGACTGCGCAATTATCATTTGGTGTCGCAGGGAAGGTCTTCCTGTCTCAACTTCTCATTTTTTAATGTTCGATGTAACAGTTGGCTATATATTGGCTGCCCACCTAATAATTGAGCGAAAATCACCGCTCCTAAACAGGTGATGATCAGGGGTAAAATAAGATAGTAATTGTTGGTCATTTCGATAACCAAAAGGATTCCGGTAATAGGAGCGCGAACGGTTGCAGCAAACAGTGCACCCATTCCAGCTATGGCAAACATCCCAGGCGAGATCATCAACTCAGGCATTAGCCCTTTAGCGATCAGCCCGAAAGCATAGCCAAATAAAGTGCCTAGCGCGAGCATAGGGGCGAAAATACCGCCTGGTGCCCCCGATCCAAAACAGATCAGAGTGGTTAAAATACGTGCGACAAACAGCATTAAGAGAACTGTCGCTCCATAGCCACCATTAGTGATGGTTGGGATAAGATCAATACCTCCTCCTGTCACTTCTGGCAAATAGAGCAACATGATGCCAAAGAAGCCACCAATACAGCTACCTGTAATGAGATAACGCTTCCGATCGTTCCTATGTAGCTTCACAAAGAGATCTTGGGATAATGTGACAAGACGATTGAATACAACCCCGAACATGCCAAACATTGCGCCTAAAAGTAGGAATAGCCAAAGGGCTGCAAGTTCTGGTGGTTGGTATTGAGGCATTGTGATGACAGCGCCTTGTCCGTTAATGGCACGAAATACAATGTTGGCTGTAATGGCTGAAATGATGACTGCTCGTATTGAGATGAGCGAATAACGAAATTGAGGCCTCATTTCCTCGACGACAAACATGATTCCTGCGAGAGGAGCATTAAAAGCGGCGGCTAAACCTCCAGCTGCACCGGAAGCCAGTAGGGAGTGCTTAGTGTCGTCATTCTTAACCTGAAAAATATCTGTCACCATACGGCCAATGGCCCCGCCCATTTGTACTGTAGGTCCTTCTCGGCCAAGCACCATACCTGAGCCAAGTGCGCCCATTCCTCCGAAAAATTTAACCGGTAGAACACGCCACCACCGGACAGGGCGGATTCCGTCCATCGCGCCCTCAATTTCGGGGATGCCTGAACCTGCGGCTTCAGGAGCAAAACGATGAACCAAATAGTAACCAATAAAAGCAAGCGCGGCGCTTATTAGGAAGGCGGAGAGCCAGAGTGGCAGTGCACGACCAATGGCTTGCTTTAGCCAGTCAGTTCGAGTTTCGGAGACAAAGTGCACCGCTATTTCGAAGAAGGTGCCTACGGTTCCAGCTAAGAGACCCACGATCAAAGAAAGGAAAAGAACGGAGAGTGGCGTTTTATCTTTTGAGAGAAACTGGTTGATAGCGTCTTTTGGCATGCTGGCTAACAGGGACTGCTTAATTTTCTCTCTTTTAGTCATATAGGTTGCACCCTTGTACGATTTATTTCGCCATTAGAAATAATAATGTTTTCAGCAAGAATTATACGCTTGTGCAGGCTTAACTATAGCGTCAAGAATGAAAATTTGATTTTCAAATATGGAGGGAATACCAAGATCGAGAAATAGATAAGAATTGGCATGAGATCACGTTTCTTACCTTGCACTTTGGTGGTTTTGAACCATAGTTAAGGGGTAAGGCAATCTGAACCGACCCGCATGGAGGATTTGCAGCCTTACCTACAATTTGGATGGATTCAACAAATCTTTTTGTGATCCTCGTTTTATTATCAGGGTGCAGTCACAGATGGCCTTGATTCGCAGACTCACGATTGAGTAACGAGGGATAGGGCGCACTTAATAGTGCGCCTTTTGTCGTCTAGGGCTTAGCCTAGCTTTGCGATATGTTTGAGTACGGTTTCTAATTGATCCCATGGCAAAAGCTCGGTATCAATAACTTCCAGTCGACTTTCAAAACCTTCCAGTGACATTTGGTTCACCGATACGACACCATTACTGACATTAAATGAGTAACAACCTTTATCGGTATTCATAACGCCTTTTACTCGCTCTGCTGTCAAATCAGAAAGCATTGAAAACAGTTCATCAAAATCAAACGTAACTTCTGCTCCGAACAGCCAGCCACAGCTAAAGTAACCTTGCCCTTTGTTTTCTTTACGCATCATGGTTTGATCAGGAGCGAGCGCAAACTGAGGCTCAGCTTCTGCATGTTGATGATGGTGAGCCTCGATATTGTCGGACGTCGTTGGGTTTCGTCTTGGGTTATCGAGAAGTTCGATAGGGAAGCGCCCCTGTTTGACTAACTGGCTGTATATTTTGGGTGGATTTTGATCCGCCACCCAATCGTTAAACGCATCCACATCGCTGACATGGCACTCATCGACTTTATTGCCGATGACGATATCTGCAATACTGAGCTGGTCAATGAAATTCTGATTTTCAAGATATTTAGGGCGTGAAAGGTTACGAGGATCGACGAGTCCAATTGTCGCTCTGAGATCAATGTAATCTCTGAACTGAACAGATGTCAGAGTTGCAAGTATCTTATGTGCATGGCCTAAACCTGTGGGTTCCACAATAAGTCGATCTGGTTGCGTGCGAAGTAGAGCGGTGATTGCGACAGAGGTAGGAACTCCAGCGGCACAACACATGCAGCCCCCGGGCACTTCTTTGATCATCGCTCCTTGCTCGGTCAACATCGCCCCATCAATACCGATTTCACCGAACTCGTTAACCAGTACAGCCCAGTTCTCATCGGCTGGCTTCTCTTTTAGAAGGTTTAGAATAGCGGTGGTTTTTCCGGTACCTAGAAAACCAGTAATGATATTGGTTGGAATTTTCATCATGCAACACTCTTGGATAAAACTGCATTGACTATATCAAAAGATGTGTGGAAACGAGCATAAAAAAACGGCGGTAAATACCGCCGTTGTTCTGTCTATCTTTTGTTTTTGAGATAACGTTTTCTACGTTCTTCTTTTTTCTTGGCTTTTTCTTCGGCTTTTCTCGCCGCTTCGATTTCGACTTCAACAAGCTCTTTAGTGATCATTTCGGGCAGCTCAAGCGTCACTTGTCCTAATGTGCCATTACGTAGCTCGTGAAGTAAAATTTCTGAACACTTGTGTAGATCAACTCGCCCACCCGAACGTAAAGCTCCTCTGCGGCGACCAATCTCTTCCATCAGCTCTATGTCGCTTTCAGGCATTTCTTCGATCTGATAGCGTTCCTTCAAACGTTCAGGGTAGGCTTTTGCTAGGTATTCGACAGTGTAAAAGGCGACCTCTTCATATTCCATCGCCGTGTCTTTAACCGCTCCAGTTGCCGCTAGGCGAAATCCACTGTGTGGGTTTTCAACTTTAGGCCATAAGATTCCTGGTGTGTCAGACAAGACGATACCATTTTGAAGATTAATACGTTGTTGGCGGCGAGTTACCGCTGGCTGATTGCCTGTCACGGCAATCGTACGACCCGCTAGCGTATTGATAATGGTCGATTTGCCTACATTCGGTATGCCCATGATCATGGTGCGAATGTTTTTACCAATTTCTTCACGGTGTGGGGCTAACTTACGACAAAGTTCGAGGATTTTATGCACTTCTTGTGTGTTAGAAGTGGTAATGGCCATCGCTTTGACGTTGTGCTCTTTTTCGAAGTGATCAATCCATAATTGTGTTAGCTCTGGGTCAGCAAGGTCGCGTTTGTTTAGTACTTTTACGACAGGCTTTTCACCACGGATTTCAGAAATCATTGGGTTCTCACTACTGAATGGGATGCGGGCATCCAGTACTTCGATAATGACATCCACTTGAGGGATAGCTTCTTCAATTTCTTTGCGGGCTTTGTGCATATGCCCAGGAAACCATTGAATTGTATTGTTAACCATTTGAAAATATTGCCTTTTTATTTAATGGTTTAATCTGCTGTGTGATTTTAAAAATAACAAAGCATTGGCACATCACAAGTTTAAGAGGCCAAACTTTACGCATAGCAGATTGACTTGGTCGCAATCTTATCACTGACCGGAGTTTTCTCATAACAAAGGCCTAGATAAACCAACTTGTATTTCTGAGCGCTTGTTTCCGCTCAACGGAGGAAGAAGGCTTAGTCTGGCAAAGTAGTCGGTTTATTATTATGACGGCCAATGCATTAGATACTGGTTTAGTTACTTCATAATGGCAGTTGCTTCTTCTGCCTGTCTGCGACTAATTCTCTTACCGCTTGTTCCAGTTGGGGGAGTAAATGCTTGTTGGAGATATGAATATAGTGGTAGAGAGGTTCATAGAGTACCGCGCTGCTTACCGGTTTTATATCGGGATATTTTGATTTCAGGACATCGTAAACAGCTTCAGGTGCTAGCCACAAATCAGCGCGACCTTTGCTCACCATTAGAGCGGCTTGCTCGGCATTTTCGACTAGAAATAGACGTTTGTAGTCTTTGACCTTGTCAACAAATCTCATTCCTAGTTGAGAGACTAATATTTTACCGGATACTTCTTCTAGGCGGTTATAAAACTGGCCTTCGAAACCGTACACGTAAATGCTGATGTAGTAGAGAGGGACGTCTACCTTGAGCATATTTGCATCATTGGCGAGGTTTGAAATTCGTAAGTCTAACCCTTGATATCGTCCTTCACTGACTGCTCGTATGGCTCTTTCATTGGGTAAGTAAGCAAACTCGACATTGATTCCCAATTTGTTGTAAATCTGCTTTAAGTCATCCACTAGAGTGAAGCCCACGACCTCATTCAACGTCTTACTTTGGTAAACTTCACCAATGGCGATAACGACAGGTTCTGAATGAACCGGGCGCATAAAAAGCAGGAGGAAGGTTAACCAACAATAAGAGAAAAACTTGGTAAGCATTATCGAGATCGCTTCTTATGGGTATACCACTTATATAGTCTATTTAGAATGGAAGATAAATGAAGGGCACTCCAATATGTGTTTACTTTTAACTTGAGTCAGCAGAAGGCTTAGCTTGCCACCATGATACGATAGCCGTTTCTTCCTTCCTGCTTGACCATATAAAGGGCTTGATCCGCAAACTGGAATAAACTTGTTAAGTGTTCATATGACGTTATCTGCTTTGAGGTCGCCCCCGCGCTTACAGTAATAAATGGACTTGTCGGTGAGTATGCGTGCTCAATAGCCAAACTGCTGATTGCTTGAACTAGTTGATTAAGGTATCCATTAAGATCCAGCTCTATGTCACTAGCAAGAATCACACAGAACTCCTCACCACCGTATCTGCTGACTAAATGCTCATAGGGTGATTCGACGGTATTTAGTGCTGCGGCAATATGACATAACGCATGATCACCAGCCATGTGTCCGTAGTTATCATTGTATTGCTTGAAATGATCAACATCGACAAGTATGACACCGATTTGGTGATAGCCTAATTCTTCAATGAAGTGTTTGGCCATCTCGTACAGATGACGACGGTTTGCAATCCCTGTTAATGGATCGATGATAGATTGTTTTCTGAGCAATTCCCGTTTTTCATCGAGCTCTGTAATTAAGTTGTTGATATCACGAGCGAAGCCTCTCATCTCCTTAGAAATAAAAGTCGCTTCGTTGGGCAGCATGTCACCGGATTTTTGAAATTGACGCAGCGCTTTTTGTGCATTTCCAAGTGGTTTGATCAATTTGGAAACTACGGTTAGGTTAAACGCAAACATGACCAGCGCAAAGCAAGCGAGTACGCTGGCTTCTGAGAAAGTGAGAAAAGCGGGATGCTTTTCACTGTGAGTGATTTCGATAGCGATATTATCACCATCAAGAAAGTCATCGCGATATATAATGGATACGTTATCTGGCAAGGTACTGTGGACAGATTCATGCTCGCTAAGTGGATGAACAGTAATCTTTACACCCGTGGCTGCTTCTATTTCAGAGATAAAATCATCACGAATTTTACGAATAAAGACGATATAGCCAAAATTGCATGACTTGCCATCGCTCAAGCAAATTCGAGCTGAGGCGAGGATATAAGGCGAATTTTTATATACCGCATACTGGATATGCGAGGCAATCTTAGCGCTTGAGGCATTAATCGATTGCTCAAGCAGTTTATGCACAACTTCAGGGTCATTGAGAGCAATAAACTGCTCTGAACGGATGCGACCATCTTCGTACAAAGCGCTCCATGTGACGTCTAGCTGATCATTAAAAATGATGATGCCGTTAAGCAGCTTAGATTCAAAAGCGTGGGGCCCAATACTATCTTGGATAAATGAGTCATTCGGATTTTGAACGAATTGCGCTAATGTTGTCCAGGCAGCGTAATCTTCTAAGGAAGCCCTCAGTTCAAGTTCTTCCATTTTTAGAACAGTTTGTACGCGTTCAATTTCAAGGCGTTGCCGTTTCTGTGATGCCTCTATCGCAAGCTCGTGACTCCATAATGCCTTAAAAGAAAAGTAAAACATTAGAAATAAGAGAACGACAGAGATAGAAACCAGAATGGTAAGCTGTTTGAGACTGAAGTGTTTTAATTTATACACTAATAAAGGGTTACCTGAGAAACTGAGCAAAATTGCACCGTTATTGTAGAGATCATTTTCTATTTGAGCCAGTAGTTAACAGATTAGTTAGTTGAAATAGAGAGGAAGTGATTGTGTTTAAAACAAAAAAACTCATCAAATAATCCAAAAGTGTTACATGAGATCACTTTAATATTTTGTCATGATTTGAATTATTGTTTATATTTCCGTGCCATATAACTACAACAAAAGTTTACCTTCATGAGTGCTAACCAAACTTCGTCAGACTGTGAAACTCTTCTTGATACCAACGAACAACTTGTCTCAACAACCGATCTTAACGGCGTTATTACCTACAGTAATGAAGCCTTTTGTCGTATAGCCGAATTCACTCAGGATGAGCTGCTGGGTCAAAATCACAATATTGTACGCCATGATACGATGCCAAAGGCGGCATTTGCCGACATGTGGGCAAATCTTAAGCAAGGCAAAGCTTGGCGCGGAATTGTAAAAAATCGTACTAAATCCGGTGGCTACTACTGGGTGGATGCTTATGTTACCCCGATTTACGAAAATGGAGAAATGACCGGTTATCAATCTGTGCGCGTTAAGCCTAAGCGAGAGTGGGTTATGGTCGCAGACAAAGCCTATCAATCATTGCTAAAGGCAGAACGTTCAGGAAGAAATTGGTCATTGCAAATCGGCGACTCACTTCGTTATGCCATTTTACTGGGTTCTCTTTCAGCACCTGTTATAGCGAATTTACTGTCATTGGAAGGTGGCGCAAGCTGGTTGTCTAGCTTCTTACCGCTTTCTGTCGTTGCTTTGCTCTTTAGACAGGAGTTAATTGACACGCCAAAGCAACTGAAAGAACTCCAGTCTAAGTACGACAGTGTTAGTCGTTTGATTTACTCCGGGAGCAGCAAATTTTCTATCGCTGACTTCCATATTAAATTACTGTCTGCACGTATTCGCACTGTGTTAGGTCGTATGACGGACTCAGCTAAGCCTCTTCAGGATTTGTCGGACGGTTTGAGTGCAACAACATTACAAGTCACCCAAGCGTTGGAGCAGCAGACTAAAGACATTCGTCAAGTACGTGAGGCAACTGAAGAAGTGGAAGCGTCGGCCAATGAGGTGTCAACCAGCACACATGAGGCACATGACCTTATTGATGTGACACTAAAAACCTGCTTATTGGCAAAAGATACGATCGATAAAACACATGACAACCTCGAGCAACTAAGCGTGCAAGCAGAAAAAGCGACGAATACCACTTATCAACTGAGTGAGCAGGCTCAAAATGTTAGCCAGATGATGCAAGAAATTGGTGGAATTGCGGAACAAACGAACTTATTGGCTCTTAATGCAGCGATTGAAGCGGCTCGGGCTGGTGAGCAGGGGAGAGGTTTTGCTGTTGTTGCAGACGAAGTGAGAGCACTGTCTGGCAGAACTTCAAATGCGACAGTTCAAATTAAAGACAGCATTGAAACTATGCTGACCACTATAGAGAATTGGCAACGTGACATCATCACTAACCGTGAACAAACGCAAGCTTGTGGTGCAGTTGCAGAAGAAAGCGCTAAGCGTTTATCTGAAGTGGAAACCATGATGCAGTCAATGAATCACTTAATGAGCACAGTTGAAGATGCAGCGAATAAACAACGCCAGCTGTCTGGGGATGTCAATCTACACATTCAGTCAATTGCCTCCGCCGCTGAGCAGAACTTAGCAGCAACACACTCTGTAAATCAGCACTCACAAGAATTGCGGAATCAAGTTAGAGAGTTTTATCAGTTGGCCCAGCGTTTTGAAGAGAAATAAAAGCGCCCTGCTAATCAGCAGGGCGATAGTCATGGCTGAACGCTTTTATACAAATATCGTTGACACGTTGCCTCACTGACTCGCTTAAGGAGCTGTGAAATGATGGCGACTACGATCAATGCAAAGGCCAGTCTTCCCCAGAATATAGTGATAAAATCTGCGCCAATTAGGAGCACAAGGATGGTGTCTTCAATCATGCTATGGGCGAGATTGAGTAGCATGACAGCGGTAAACACATCTCTCGCGGGTATATGCCCGCGTTTGGCTTCGTTAATCAACAGGCCTCCCCCGAAAGAAATGCCCAGAGTAATGCCAATAATGGTCATGTTGGTGGCTTCTCTACTGATGCCAAGTGCTGAAAGTATCGGTTTCAGCGCGACTGCCATTAACTTTTCAACGCCTAGTAGCTTCAAAACTCTCAAAGAGAAGAGTAATACGGCAATGATAACGAAGATGGCGAGTAAATTTTCCACTTGAGACCATGCCCATTCTAGATGACTTTGTTCTGGTGGAATCTCGGGGTTCCAAACGATTTGTGCAGGTGTGTTAAGTAGATCTCCAAACTGGTAAAGCTGATGAAGAAGCCAAGCAAAGAGCAAACCACCACCCACTCTGAACAGTGTTGTGATCGTTAGGCTTACTCCTGCTCGTTTGGCTATTGCAGCTTCAATTGGTATCGAATGGGCTATGAGCATTAAAGAACCGAGAATCGATACCTGAGCAACGGTCAGCTCACTATTAGTGCCCATAAAAATCAACAATCCGGCGTACATATTGGTCAGTAAAGTTGTTGCCCAAACCAGCCCCATTTCATCGGGCAAACCGATAAGGTTCATCAAAGGGCTAAGCCATTCGCTTAGCAGAGCAATACCGCCGAGCTCCTCTATTCCTTTAATGATGATGATGATAGGAATCATCACTTTGTAAAGTGTCCAAGTGACATCGAATATTTCTTTAAGGAGATCGCGAAAGAATTTGCGTGCGCTTTCCATGATAAGTTCCGCTTAGAATAATTAGATAGCTCAAATGCTAATAGACTTAAAAGAAATTTGGAGTTCAATTTTCTAGGTAGATGTAAGTTAAAATTTCTTTATCATTTAACTTTCGTGTTAAAGTTTTCCAAAAATGGCTTTTTAAGAAATTATGGAAATTGATCGTTTAGACAGGAAGATTTTAGCGATTTTACAGAAGAATAATCGCATCGCGAATGTCGAGTTGGCAGAGGAAGTTGGCTTGTCTCCACCCGCTTGTTTAAAAAGAGTCAAGAGGCTGCGAGAGGAAAAGGTGATTATTGGTGATGTGTCGATCATCAACCCTGAATTGGCTGGAAATAAGATGAACTTGATTGTTTCCGTCGAAATGGAGCGGGATAGACCTGATATATACAGTGTTTTTAGACAGTCAGTAATGAAAGCCCCCGAAGTGACTCAATGTTATCAGATTACGGGTGGATACGACTTTATGTTGGTTGTGAGTGTGCCAAACATTAGTGCTTATGAGAAGTTCATTGAACGCGTGTTACATCAAGATAAAAATATTCGAAAGTTTCAGACGTCTGTCTCCACTCGCACCGTCAAATTTAGTACCGAAGTGAATGTCGAAGAGATTGAATAACGCCCAGTCCATTTACTGAGCTGGGCTTTGAGAATGTAGGTTGTGTTATATGTCTGGGTTTTAATAAAGTGAACTAAACTCTTCGATACGCGGTTTGCCACGTAAAAGGAGAAAGTTTAAGAACCTTGCAGTTGAGGTTGTAATGATTTTCTCTTCAGCAACCTTGTGTTGTTGAAGTAACTTCTTTGCTAAATCTAGCCTTGCGATTTCATGGCAAAAGTGAGCATCAGAGCCCGTTGTAAAGTAGACACCTACTTGTGAACCTAACTCAACAATTTCACTGCAACGTACGTCACTGCCTTTACGGCTTTTGCCTGTTAGGGAAGTGTTGTTTACTTCAATTGCAACGTTATGTTGCTTAGCGCATTCAAGGACCGTTCTGAGTTCAAATGGGTAATTAGGATTACCAAGGTGGCCGAGCGCGTCGACTTTACCACTCTCAATAACATTGATCAGAGTTTGAGTATGCTGACGGGTGGTTGCCGGTTTGTAGACAGGCTCGTGAAAGCTCGCGATTACCCAATCTAAATGTTGATATGAACTAGGGGGGAGATCGAGATCGCCTTCAATATTAAGTGTATTCGCCTCGACGCCACGCAAGATACCGACTTGATGAAGAAAGCGGGGCAAAATTCTTTGATTATTAAAATACCAGTAGTGGGGGGCACCTGGCATTTCAGGAGCATGATCCGTGGTGCAAAGAAGTTTTAGCCCCTTGTTTTTGGACTCAAGGGCATTTTCGATGATTGTGCTGTAAGCATGACCACTTGCGATAGTATGAGTGTGGCTATCAACAACGATGTTCATACTGCCTCCTTAAGGAGTTAATTGATTTCAAACGAACCGTCTTGGTTCATGTATAAAGTCAGATCGGCCGGTACCGAACATGAGAGAACTTTATTCACATTGATGGAATCAGAGCTTTGATAGAAGGCTTTTGCCTCTTCAAGACTACTGCCACCACGGACCTTACGGTCAATGAGTCGCTGTTCAAGAAAGACTGGGTCGGTATCTATAGCAATGGTAAAGTCAGCTAAATCGTGTAGTCCATTCCATACCGGCTCATCAAGCAATAACCAGTTACCTTCAACGATAATGACGTTGTTTTTGACGTGGATAGAATCATCGACTGGATCATGTAAGTTACGATCATAATAGGGCCAAAGCGGGTCACCTGTTTTGAGCTGTTTTAATTTACCGATCAGTTCCGTTAGGTTGAACGTTTCATAGGATCCTTTGATTTTACGTAATGGGATTAACTCACCATCACGTTCAGTCATATTGTTATCCAGAATATCATTGGGGTAGTGGAAGCCATCAAATGGTAATACCTGAATAGGTTCAAGTTGCGAATCTTGGTATGAAAGGTACTCCCAAAATGCTGCTAGAGTTGATTTTCCGCTACCGGGAGGGGCAGCTAAAAACACGACCACGCGTTCCTGCTTTTGTTGATATAAGCGCGTGAACTTTTCAACTAATGGCTTGTGAACGAGTGAGACATCACTGTCAGGAAAAACGGCGTGAGTGTCGAAGCCACTCACATTCAATGTGACTTTCATAGCGGGAGCCTTATTCTAAAATCTCTTTCTCGACTCTTTCGAGTAGCATCTCACAAGAGAGTTTGAGTACCGTTTTTATTAGAGACTCATAACGCATTTGTGAGAAAGACTCGAATGAAGAAAACTTAAGCTGATTGATGGAGTCCAGATAAAAACTGTCTTCACCTTTAGTTAGGGTCGATTGATTGGTGATGAAGTCGTATACCATGTCATCGTCAAATCGCAGTTTAGTTGGCTGTTGGAGCGCATAGTCGAGCATTTGGTCATACAAGCCAATATCGGCGTATGTTTCGAGGGATATTTTCCCCATCGCAAATACGAGTTTAGAAACCACATCGGTAGTAACCAGTGGACCGTCTTCTTTGATTAGCGGTGCGACAGCATACTGCATGACAAACTCATCTTGAACGAAGACGTTAGGCAGTAAACTCTTCAGCTTTAAGTTAATAATCTTATTTGATACTTGAAGAAAGCAGGTAGCGGTTTCACACTGCTCCATAGCATCAAGCAATTCTTCTTCTCGGGACAAACGTTGATTAACCTTTTTAGAATGTGGCAGCTCAAGGCTACCACACGCTACGTCTTGCCTAAACGGTAAGACTGACATCATAAAACTCAAGTAACGCTTTTTCTGCGTGCTCATTCCAAACGTAGTTGCTCTCGGCCAAAATGGCATCGAGTTCAACAAAGAATGGGTCCACGTCAGCCAGTGAACGGAAGTTATCGATCGCTGTTAGCGGCATATCAATATGGGGGTAAATCAGCTTTTTCCCTCCTGGGATATCTAACTGGTTTAAAATAGTATGCGGAGCCGATTCTAGACCACCGACATGAGTGATCATGAACGATGGGTTGATTCTGTTTTGCTCTGATAGCTCAATCGACTCGATCATATCGCCGGTAGAGCCTCCTGATGTCCCGACGATGTGGGTTGACTCATAGTGCACGTTGTAGAAATTAAATGGCACCTTGAATTGCTTATCAGTCGGCCCTGCAAAAAAGTTTAGGCAGCCATCATTGCCAAGCAATTCGTCTGCCTGCTCAAGGACTTGTGTGACTGCTGCGTAAACCATCACATCATCATAACCTTCACCTTGGTTAAGTTGCTTTAAATACTCAACGGGATCGTCAAGTTTGGCGGTGTTAATGTAATGAAGTTCAATGCCATTTTCTTTGGCGGTATCGACGGGAATGAGACTCTCAGCCCGTGCCAAGCGCTGCTCATCAATGTCTGTGACCACAATCAGGCGAGGTTTTACTGGGCCGTTGATAGCATAATCAATAGCGCCTATCCCCATCGGTCCTGCACATGCAAGTAAGGCTAGTGAGCCATTAGGCTTAATACCCATTTGGTGTTCATAGACATAAGGGGTGGTGTGATAACTAGCATGGTAAGCCCCTATGATACAGGACATAGGCTCGGCGAGTGAGGCATTGGCAAAATAGCTACCTTGGTACGGTAATACGCAGCCGAGTTCGATAGCAACCTTAGGGATGATTGAATAAGTTGCATTACCACCAAACGTTTCATAACTGTAACCGGCAGAGTAACCTGTTGGTAGACCCATGGCGGGTTGTAATACGAAGGGTTGGCCCGGTTGGTATTGGTCGCGTAGATTTGCGCCGACCTCGATAATGATACCCGCGTATTCGTGCCCAGTCATGACTGGAACTTGTTCAATATTATCTGGTACGCGTTTGTGTTTGCTGCCAAGAAGAGCGGCTTTGTATGTCGATAGACAGATACTATTCGAAATATTTTTGACCAGTAACTCGTCATCTTTAATCTTTGGAAGATCAAACGTTCTTAAACGAACATCTTTCTCGCCACAAATAACAGCTGCGGTAGTTTGAACCATGGTTTTCTCCCGGGTATTGGGGCCAGGGGCCCCAGCAAATTTGAAAAATTAAGCTTGTTGACTGATGGTGTTGATTAGGTCATCGAGCGCTGGATCATGAAGGAAGTTCTTGATAGTGATGACTGGCAATCCAGTTGCAGTTACGGCTCGACTTTCAAGGCTTTCGTGGGTCACCACTATGTCAGCATGTGCTGGGACTTTTTCAATCGAAAAGTTCTTCACTTCAATGTCATAACCAGCATCGCTCAGTTTTTTCCTGAAGGTGGATGCTCCCATGGCACTTGAACCCATACCCGCATCACAAGCGAAGGCAACAAATTTGATTTTCTTCGTTTCGACAGTTGTTTGAGCGTTAGCCGTAGTGACACTACCTTCCGCTTTCATTTCTTTCATGTCGGTCACTGACTGTTCAAATTCTTTCTCTGATTCCTCGTTCTTGCTCATTTTTAGAATGGCACTGGCAACAAGGAAAGATACTATCGTTGCTGTGGTCACACCGGCAATGGTAGCGATGAAGCTGCCTTTTGGCGTCAATGCTAGATAAGAGAAGATAGAGCCAGGACTTGGACCTGCAACCAAACCACCATCAAGAAGGTTAAAGGTGGCGATACCCGTTGCTGCGCCGGCAATCATGGCAACGATCATAATTGGCTTCATTAACACATATGGGAAGTAAAGCTCATGGATACCCCCAAAGAAATGGATGATAATCGCACTTGGAGCAGAGCGCTTACTTAGTCCTTGGCCAAATTTCGCATACGCAAGCAGCATACCAAGGCCTGGACCTGGGTTAGATGCCACCATAAAGAAGATTGACTTACCTGTTTCCGCAGCAGCTTGCAGGCCTAATGGATAGTAGATGCCTTGGTCAATAGCATTGTTGAGAAACAACACTTTAGCTGGTTCATTAATAACAGCCAGTAAAGGAAGGAAACCCGTTGCAACAAGTGCTTCGATGCCAGATTTTACAAAAAGGTTAGCAGCAGTTACCGCAGGTCCCACGATCGCATAGGCAAAGAGGCACATGACCATGCCAAAAATACCTAATGAGAAGTTGTTTACGACCATTTCAAAACCGGATGGAATCTTATTTTCCAGTTTTTTGTCTATCTGGACAATTACCCAGCCACTTAGGGGACCCATGATCATTGCACCAACGAACATAGGAATCTCTGCACCAGCAATGACACCCATAGTACCAATAGCGCCAGCAACGGCCCCACGTTTGTCTCCTACAATCTGACCACCCGTGTAGCCAATGAGTAAAGGCAGTAGATAAGTGATCATTGGGCCGACAAGTTCACCAAAATAAGCATTTGGTACCCAACCGGTCGGAATAAATAGTGCCGTTATAAAGCCCCAAGCAATGAAGGCTCCAATATTTGGCAACACCATGGCGGTCAAATGACCTCCAAAAGCTTGCACTTTAGCTCTTACATTTGTTGTCACGTTATGTTCCTTCGGGTTAGTAGTTTTTTATAATATTTAGTACATCTTGTTTAGAAGATGCAGCAGCAAGTTTAGCGATATTTGCTTCGTCAACGAGCATTTCGCTAAGTGCTTGAATAACTTCGATGTGGGTGTCTGAATCTTTAGCGGCTAGTGTTAATAGCACGTTGGCTGGCCCCATTTCAGATCCAAAATCTACGGGTTGAGTAAATACATGAATCCCTAACCCTGTCTTTAGCACTCCAGCCTCAGGGCGAGCGTGAGGCATGGCAATACCTGGACAAAGTACGTAGTATGGGCCATTATCAACCGTTGATTGAATGATTGCTTTTGAGTAATCTGCGGTGACATAACCTTTTCTTTCAAGATATCGAGTAGTAACGTGAACAGCGTCCTCCCATTGGTAATCTTGATGATCGATGACATCGATAAGGTCGTGGTCGATTAGGTCATACAGCATGTTAGCTTCCCATGTATTGCGTTATTGATAGATACATTATCTTTAGAGGCTGGTTATTTGGGAATAGAAGCTTTTTTGTGATCAGAACGACATTAAATCTTGCGTCAAGTATTTTGTTTTGCTAACTCTCACAATTTACTGCTGATTTTTTCTTTCATATTTTGTTTTTATTACAAGTCAATATGTGTTTTGTGGGATACCTCTCGATTTTGTCTTTACCTTTAATCTTGTAAATTGTGATTAACCTCTTATTTTGTTGGTTGACTGGTGTTTATTTGTGATTTGTTACTGGTCTTTTGGAAAGGAATTAGAGAGTTGATGGATGGGGCGGTGTGAAGTTTATCACGGTGTAAATTTATTAAGCTGTCTTGGTTGCTCACTTTCTTTAAGTTTTTTGCTCCAATTCGTGTATAAAAAAATGCCCCGCTAAGATAGCGGGGCATTGATTATTGAGATGCAAAGATTAATCTAGTAGCTCTTTCGCTGTGTTCACTACGTTTTCAGTCGTGAAACCGAACATCTTGAACAGTTCACCTGCTGGTGCAGACTCACCGAAGGTTGTCATACCGATGATACGACCGTCGAAACCAACGTACTTATACCAAAAGTCAGCGATACCCGCTTCTACAGCGATACGAGCTGTTACGTCAGAAGGAAGTACAGATTCACGGTACTCAGCGTCTTGCTTGTCGAATGCATCCGTTGATGGCATTGACACAACACGTACTTTCTTACCTTCCGCAGTTAGTTCAGTCGCAGCGTTCACCGCTAGCTCAACTTCAGAACCGGTTGCGATAAGGATAAGCTCTGGCTTGCCTTCACAATCTTTCAGGATGTAACCACCGCGTGCAATGTTTGCTACTTGCTCTTCGCTACGCTCTTGCTGTGCAAGGTTTTGACGAGAGAAGATTAGCGATGTTGGGCCATCTTTACGCTCGATAGCCAGTTTCCAAGCCACTGCCGATTCCACTTGGTCACATGGGCGCCATGTGCTCATGTTTGGCGTTAGACGTAGAGAAGCCATTTGCTCAACGGGTTGGTGAGTTGGGCCATCTTCGCCCAGACCGATAGAGTCGTGCGTGTACACTTGGATGTTCTGAACTTTCATCAGAGCCGCCATACGCATTGCGTTACGCGCGTATTCCATGAACATTAGGAACGTTGCACCGTATGGTACGAAACCACCGTGTAGAGCAATACCGTTCATGATAGCCGTCATACCGAATTCACGAACACCGTAGTGGATGTAGTTACCTGACGCGTCTTCAGCTGATACCGACTTCGAACCAGACCACATGGTTAGGTTAGAAGGCGCAAGGTCAGCCGAGCCACCTAGGAATTCAGGTAGCATAGCACCGAACGCTTCTAATGCGTTTTGCGATGCTTTACGTGATGCGATGTTTGCTGGGTTAGCTTGAAGATCAGCAATGATTTGGTTTGCTTTCTCTTCCCACTGTGCTGGTAGTTCACCGTTTACGCGGCGTTTGAATTCTGCTGCAAGTTCTGGATATGCTGCTTCATAAGCTGCAAGTTTCTCGTTCCACGCTGCTTCCTTAGCTTCGCCTGCTTCTTTCGCATCCCATTGCGCGTAGACATCTTGCGGAATTTCAAAAGGACCGTGCTCCCAACCTAACTCTTTACGTGTCGCTGCAATTTCTTCAGCACCTAGTGGTGCACCGTGACAGTCATGAGAACCAGACTTGTTAGGTGAACCAAAACCGATGATGGTCTTAGTACAGATTAGAGTAGGGCGAGGGTCAGCTTTCGCTGCAACAATAGCGGCATTGATCGCTTCTGGATCGTGACCGTCTACTGCAGGGATTACGTGCCAACCGTACGCTTCAAAACGCTTAGGTGTGTCGTCAGAGAACCAACCTTCAACATGACCATCGATTGAGATGCCGTTGTCATCCCAGAACGCGATTAGCTTACCCAGACCTAGCGTGCCAGCTAGCGAGCATGCTTCGTGGGAGATACCTTCCATCAGACAGCCGTCACCCATGAAGGCATAAGTGAAGTGGTCAACGATGTCGTGGCCTTCTTTGTTGAACTGTGCTGCTAGAGTCTTCTCAGCTAGCGCCATACCCACAGCGTTCGTGATACCTTGACCTAGAGGACCTGTGGTTGTTTCGATACCCGGTGCGTAACCGTACTCAGGGTGACCCGGAGTCTTAGAGTGCAGTTGACGGAAGTTCTTTAGATCGTCGATGGATAGCTCGTAACCTGCTAGGTGAAGCAGAGAGTAAATCAGCATAGAGCCGTGGCCGTTTGAAAGCACAAAGCGGTCGCGGTCAGCCCACTCTGGGTTAGCTGGGTTGTGGTTTAGGTGGTCACGCCAAAGAACTTCAGCGATATCCGCCATCCCCATAGGTGCGCCTGGGTGGCCAGAGTTGGCTTGTTGTACGCCGTCCATGCTAAGAGCACGAATTGCATTTGCTAGATGTTTGCGATCCATAATAAATACCGATTATTAGATTGTTTCTTAGAAAGGATGTGAAGAGGGGAACGCAAACGTTCCCCTCTAGAAATTCGATGGATTAAAGCTTAGCTTCAATCATTGCTTCAAGTTTGCCTTGGTCTACTGCGAAGTTGCGGATACCTTCAGCAAGTTTCTCAACTGCCATTGGATCTTGGTTATGATCCCACAGGAACTCAGCATGAGTCATTGGTGCTGGACGCTCTGCTGCGCCTTTAGAGTCAACTAGCTTTTCTACCACTTCACCTTCCGCTGCTTCGAGCTCAGCAAGAAGAGCAGGAGCGATCGTTAAGCGGTCACAGCCAGCTAGCTCAAGGATTTCACCAATGTTACGGAAGCTTGCGCCCATTACAACTGTGTTGTAGCCGTACTCTTTGTAGTAGTTGTAGATCTTAGTTACAGATAGCACACCTGGATCTTCCTGAGCTTCGAAGTCACGACCTTCTTTTGCTTTGTACCAGTCCATGATACGACCAACGAATGGAGAGATTAGGAATACGCCGGCTTCAGCACAAGCACGAGCTTGGGCAAAAGAGAATAGTAGAGTCAGGTTACAGTTGATGCCTTCTTTCTCTAGGATTTCTGCTGCGCGGATGCCTTCCCAAGTTGAAGCCAGTTTGATTAGGATGCGATCATTTGTGATGCCGGCATCGTTGTACATTTTCACTAGCTGACGCGCTTTAGCTACGCTGCCTTCCATGTCGTAAGAAAGACGTGCGTCAACTTCAGTAGAGATACGTCCAGGGATGGTTTTTAGAATTTCTTTACCGATGTTGACTGCAAGCATGTCACAAGTATCTTGAACTTGCTGTGCTTTATCAGAGCTTTGCGCTTTAGCGTATTCAATAGAGGCATCGATTAGAGGTGCATACTCTTCGATTTGAGCGGCTTTAAGAATCAGAGAAGGGTTAGTCGTTGCGTCTTCTGGTTGGTACTTTTTAATCGCATCGATTTCACCAGTGTCTGCTACGACGGTCGTTAGTTTACGAAGTTGCTCTAATTTGTTGCTCATTTCGATCATCCTATTTAATGGGCCTTCACATCAAAACAGTTAATGTGAGTGGTGCAATTGCAATCGAGTTAGCTAATTGTCTTTCAACCCTTTCCGAGTCCATCAAATCAACTAACCGGAATTATTTTCAGCGTGAGAGCATTTGTTGTGAACATTTGCTCTTACGATGAGTAAATGATGGGTCCATATTTATCTCATCTACACAGAATGTCAATTGCTAATTTAAGGTTATAGTGATGTTCATCAAGTATTTCTCCAGTTGCCTTGATGGGTTATTCGAATTAAACGTTTGCCCAGTAATGAGAAGGGTTTGTAATACTCTAATAGGGTCAAGAAACAGCCTGAGAATTTGTCCCGGTAGTGAGCAAATGTTGCATTTATCTATAGTGATAACATATGCTACGGCATTGAGCAGATGTTATATGTATATTCCTATACAGGAGCTGTAGCAAAATGAACAAATCGCAACAAGATATGTCTGATGACAGCGCTGATCTCCTTACTGAAATTTCCGTTGCGTATTATCAGGATGGGGCAACTCAAGAAGAAATCTCGAAGAAGTTTTCTGTTTCCCGTGCGAAAGTAGGCCGAATGCTTAAGCAGGCACGTGATGAAGGCATTGTCGAGATCACCGTTAAATATCACCCTGTATTTAGTGCGAAGATCGAGCAAAGGTTAATAGAGCGATTTGGGGTCAAGAGAGCCTTGGTCGCACTTGATCAACCGAATGAAGAGCAACAGCGCCTGCAAGTGGCGGGTTTGGTTTCTAAGTACATGGCTAGCTCTATTCAAAATGGCTCGGTGGTGACGGTTGGTCAGGGGCGTAACGTATCTGCTGTAGCTCATCACGTAGGAGTGATACCTCAGCGTGATGTCAAATTCGTCTGTGGTATCGGTGGTATCCACCCGAGAGGGGGGATGTTTAATGCCGATCATATATGTCGCCAGTTTGCGAAAAGCTATGGTGGTACCTCTGAAACTCTTTATGCACCAGCCTATGCAGAAAATCCTGAACAAAAACATGCGTTTATGCAGAATGCAACCGTGAAGCAAACGTTGGATCTTGCCCGTAAAGCTGATGTGGCGCTCGTCGGTATCGGAGATATGAGTGAAAACAGCTATATGGTTGACTTAGGCTGGTTTACTGCGGATGAAGTGGTGCAATCTCGTATGAATCAAGGTGTAGTCGGGGACTTTGCAGGTTATGACTTCTTTGATATTCAGGGAAAATCGGCTAAGACGGTCATGAGTGATCGTGTTATTGGTCTCAGTATTGAAGAGTTTCGCCCTATTTCGGAGGTAATTGCGATTGCCGCAGAAAATAGCAAACCATTAGCCATGCTTGGTGCATTAAGAACAGGTGTCATTGATGTTATTGCAACTAGTGTGAGCAATGCGCTAACCGTTTTAAACTTGGATGAACAAATGAAATAACGAAAAAAATGGTCATCTGCAGGCACGAGAGATTGCTCGTGCTTGCTCTTAAAGAGTGTTTTCAGCGTTCTCTTTTATGAAATCAATAAAGGCGCGTATTCTGGCTGGCATCTGTAAGCCATAGTTATGCACTGCCCATACAGGCGCTTTCAATGCCATTCCGTCAGCCGTTAATCTCACTAAATCACCTCGCTCAAGCTCTTCTTTAATAGCCAGGATAGGCAAACAAGCAAGCCCCAGTCCTGACAAGGTCATCAGGCGAATGGTCGGAATACTGTCTCCCATGCGAGTGGAATGGAATCGATAACTGATACTTTGTTTTCCCACCGAGAACTTTCGCTCAACATTTATGCCCTCCCATTGATTCGCAATATAGTCATATTCGAGTAGCTCGGTTGAGGTCACAGGCAGTGTAATGTCGCGACTTTTCATGTATTCCGGTGAACAGCACAACACTTGTTCCAGTTCGCCAATTTTGGTCGCTCGGGAGCTGGAGTCTGGCAGCTCCCCCACCGTTATGGAAAGATCGATGTATTTATCGATCAAGTTGAGGCGCATGTCATTGGCAAGGAGTCTAGGCTCTATACGAGGATGATTCTTCACAAACCGGCACATAGATGGGCCGATAAGGTGTGTCATCAGCGTATGAGGAGAGGTAACCGTCACTGTACCTGCGAGGTCGGTATTCGATTCGCGCACCTCTTCTTCTGCCAGAGACATCAGTTTTTTCATCTCCAAGCATCGTTGGTAATAACGTTGTCCTGCTTCGGTGAGAGATTGTCGGCGTGTCGTTCGAGTCAGTAGCTTTACACCTAAATGTTTTTCTAAGCTCTGCAAATGGTGACTTAGTACAGACTTAGAAACATCGAGCTCATCTGCTGCTTTGGTAATGGATCCTGATTCGACGATTTGAGCAAAAACCTGCATACGGTGAAGGTCAGATTTCATAAGCGTTATTGTTCTATTTAATGAGATTATTTGTTGGATTTTACTTAATTTATCATTAAGCCTAAATAATTAAACTCTCCTATGAATTTAAAAAAGGAATAAAAGGAGAGAGTGATGAGCATTCTAGTTCAATTTAAACTTAACCATTCGTTGGAAAACACCCAGTCTATCAAAGACTTCTTTACAGCAATCTTGCCCGATACGAGAACATTTGCAGGGAATTTGTCGGCACACTTGTATGAAAAGGTTCAGGGGCAGCATGAATTGGTGTTACTTGAAGAATGGCAGACGCCTCAACATTTTGATAAGTACATTTCGTGGCGTAAAGAGATCGGTGACTTTGACCAGCTTGGCACTATGCTTACGGATACACCAACTATTAGCATGCTTTCCAAGGAGGTGTAATGAATATTATTTGGAGTCCAGCGACGGTTCCACCACCAGCTGCTAATTACCATCAATGTGCAATGATACCTTCTGGCTCGACTCGGTTACATATAGCAGGGCAGCTTGGCATCGATGAGTATGGTAAAGTGCCGACTAGCACAGAAGAACAAATGGTTTTGGCATGGCAGAATCTGCGAGGAGTTCTACAAGCGAATC
The DNA here is from genome assembly GCF_022398215.1 of Vibrio sp. Isolate24. NCBI lineage: Bacteria > Pseudomonadati > Pseudomonadota > Gammaproteobacteria > Vibrionales > Vibrionaceae > Vibrio > Vibrio sp. Isolate24. The sequence continues at coordinate 687,508 of NZ_JAKEUU010000001.1, read as the reverse complement.
GAATGGACATACAAGACCTGATTAGCGTTCGAATTTACATGGTAAATCGACAAGATTTATCGGAATATCAACGAGCTAAAACACGTATTCCTTTTGAAGTAGGTGGATTGCCGACTACTTTACTGTTTGTAAATGGATTATTTGATGAAAACTGGAAAGTAGAAATTGAAGCAGAGGCTGCAAAACGTTTTCAGATAAGTGAAGTACTTGGAAATTTCTGAAAACAAAGTCAACAAAGGCAGCTGTTTATCGCTGCCTTGTTTGCGATTTAGCTAATGGGCAAATGGTCACTCGCCCCCCATTCTGTCCATGAACCATCATAGATAGAGAGGTTTTTGTATCCTGTAAGCTGCGCGGCTAACAGTACAATCGCTGCAGTAACCCCTGAGCCGCAACTAAATATGTATTGAGATTTATCGCGGCTTAATGATCTTGATAAGATAGATGTTAACTCGTCGGTTGACTTGAGTTTGTGACCCTCCATTAGCTCTGTAAATGGTTGGCAAACAGAGCTGGGGATATGTCCAGCACGTATGCCCGGTCTTGGCTCAGGCACTTGCGCATTAAATCGAGCATGAGAGCGAGCATCAACCGTCTGGTTAGAGAGATTGTCTATTTGTTCTAGAACATATTGAGAATCAACAAAGTAAGATGGGTTGAGCCGACCGTCGAAATTGCCTTCCGCTATCGACTTTTTGTAAGATGTCACTGTATTGAAGCCAGCGTGTTTCCACTCAGTGAGGCCACCATTTAGAATGTACACCTCTTTATGACCCATCGCTTTTAACATCCACCACGCTCTCGGAGAGGCAAAGGTACCGCTGTTATCGTAAACCACGATAATAGAGTCTTGATTAAGACCTATGCTTCTTGCTAACTGATTGAAGCGGTCTTGTGAAGGCATCATATGTGGCAGTGAAGTGTCTGGGTCACAAAAAAACTTGTCATAATCGAAGCGGATGGTATTGGGGAGCAAGTTATGCTGATCTTTTTCTGTCTCGGATGGGATCTGAAATTCAATACTGGTGTCTAAAACTACCAACTTGCCGGATTTTTCCAGTTCAATAAGTTCTGCTGGAGAGATAAGCGGTGACATGATATTTCCTTATAAGTCTATGTGATTTATAGATTTAATCGGCTCAGTTTGCCTCTAACTACACACGGCGCAATCAGGCATTTTCATGAGATTCATTTCTCGCCATGACATGGTCATCGCATCAAGAATAAGAATCTTACCTTCTTTTGCCTGTCCGTAATTGGCGATAACTTTAATCGCTTCCATTGCTTGCACCGCGCCGATGATGCCTACAACTGGCGCCATGACTCCAGCTTCCACACAACTTAATGCTGCAGAGCCGAAAAGGGCACTTAAGCATTGGTAGCAAGGTTGTGTTTTATCCTGATAAGTGAAGACACTGACTTGTCCTTCCATTCGTATTGCTGCACCGGAAACCAGCGGTATTTTTAACGCATAGCAGAGGCGATTAAGTTGATTGCGAGTCTCTACATTATCCGATGCATCGAGCACCAGCGTATGCTGCTCAATTTCCTTTTTTAAATCCTCATTACTCAAGCGTTGATCTATGGTACGCACTTGCAGGTGAGGGTTCAGCTGCTGAAGAGATTCAGCAGCTGACAGGACTTTCTTTTTGCCAACGTCGACATCATGATGAAGCACTTGGCGTTGTAGGTTAGACAGTTCAACAACGTCATCATCAATTAAGGTCAGCGAGCCAACCCCAGCGGTCGCTAAGTATTGACTTGATGCACAACCAAGGCCACCAGCCCCGAGAATCAACACGGAGCTTTGTTTCAATGCTTCTTGACCGTCAAAATCAAATTGCTTGAGTATAATCTGACGGTTATAGCGCAGCATTTCTTGATCGGAAAGGATCTCCAAAGTGTTCACTCCTAGTAAAGGGTTGAATTGAACAATTGGATATTCACAGTTTCACCGACTTCAACACGGCCTCGTTCACGCTCCAAAACGACAAAACAATTGGCTAAACTCATCGAGCGAAACGCGCCAGAACTCTGATTGCCTGTCGTTTCTACTACAAACTTGCCATCTTCGATGGTGTAAATGCCACGCTGGTAATCTGTACGCCCCGGTGATTTCTTAAACGCAGTGCGGGTTGTTGCCGGTATAGATTCAGGCGCTGTCCATTCAGTATGTCCGGCAAGCTTGGCTAGCATAGGCTGAACCAGAACGTACATTGTTAGCACTGCTGAAACGGGGTTACCTGGAAGGCCGCAGAACCACGAGGTCGATAATTTGCCAAAGGCAAATGGTTTGCCAGGCTTGATAGCAAGCTTCCAAAACCCAATTTGGCCCAGTTCTTCAAGAATATCTTTCGTATAATCAGCTTCCCCGACACTCACACCGCCCGAAGTAACGACGACGTCAGCTAAAGTTTGCGCCTTTTCAAAGGTGGATTTTAACTCTTCAGGACAGTCAGGGATAATACCAAGATCAATAGGTTCACAACCAAAGTTCTCGATCAGTGGTTTTATGCCATAACGATTGCTGTCGTATATTTGGCCAGCTTTGAGTGGTTCACCAAGAGGTTTGAGCTCATCACCTGTTGAGAAGAAGGCAACACGAGGCTTACGAACGACAGTGACGTGGCTAATACCCAAAGTCGCGATCATTGGTATATCTCGGGCGGTAAGGCGCGCTCCTTTAGGTAGTACGACGTCACCTTTGCTAATGTCATCACCTGTAGGACGAATGTTATTCTGCGGCTTCACATCGGTCTGATTGAACTGCACGCCTTGTTCAGTCTGCTCAGTGTTTTCCTGCATGATGACGGCATCACAGCCTTCAGGAATTTGAGCGCCAGTCATAATGCGAACGCATGTGCCTTTTGGCCATTCGCCCTCAAAAGGTTGGCCTGCAAAAGATTTACCCGCTAAAGGCAGAACATTATTGTTGTTTAAGTCGGCAATACGAATTGCGTATCCGTCCATGGCTGAGTTATCAAAAGGAGGAACGAAAATAGGGGAAAGTATATCTTCAGCAATAACATAGCCAATGGCTTCGGCAAGAGGCAGTTGTAAGGTGGTTTGGATTGGTTTAATTGGCGACAGCATTTGTTCCATCGCATCTTCGATTGGCATCAGGCCAGGAGCGTCACAGCAACCCATAATACAGTCCTAAATCATTATTATATTAGCGTTTAATGAACATCACTTTATCACAGAAATCGTAGTCGCAATAATGACCACGGATAAAATATGGGTGTAATTATTCAAAAATCCGAGTATCCTTGTCAGCCATCCGAAAGAGGTAAATCCCTCGATTTCTGGGTGTTTTGAGTTGTTCAGTACTGAGCCAGAGTTTGTCGAGGCTTCAGTCAAATTCAATCGATTGAAGCATGTACGGCAAGTTGATGTAAGAGGAAGTGGAATGTCAGGTCTTAGCGAATCCGCGAAGTTGGTAAAAGATGCGCTAGAAAGCCGTGGTTTGGAGACGCCAATGTCACCGAACCAAATCAGTCGCGAAGAGAAAAAGGAAAAGATTCAGCACCATATGCGTGAAATTCTTTCTCTACTCGAGCTTGACCTTACTGATGACAGTCTCGAAGAAACGCCGCATCGCATTGCTAAGATGTACGTTGACGAAATCTTCTCGGGGCTTGATTACGCGAACTTCCCTAAAATTACAGTGATTGAGAACAAGATGAATGTGAGTGAAATGGTGCGTGTTAAAGACATCACACTGACAAGCACTTGTGAGCATCACCTAGTAACGATTGATGGCCGTGCGACTGTAGCGTATATTCCTCGCGGAAAAATCATTGGCTTGTCTAAGATCAACCGCATCGTCCGTTTCTTTGCTCAGCGCCCTCAGGTGCAAGAGCGCATGACTCAACAAATTCTAGTCGCACTACAAACTCTCTTAGAGTCTGATGATGTTGCAGTAACCATTGATGCCACACACTATTGCGTGAAATCTCGTGGAGTGATGGATGCAACAAGCGAAACCACCACCACTGCGTTAGGTGGTATTTTTAAGAGCAACCCGGCTACGCGCCACGAGTTCCTTCACGGAATTCGTTAGAGCAGCCGATACGCTTTACGGATTATTCAAAACCGCTTCCTTGTTGAAGCGGTTTTTACTTTTTAACTGCTGACGGTCCTTGGTCGTTAGCCATCCTTGAAGGATACACTTGTGATAACCTCATTTAAGAGTCTGAATCTTAGAAGCGAATTGATAGAGACGCTGAACAGCCTTAACTACACGGAAATGACGCCTATACAACAACAGGCGTTGCCGCTCGTTCTTGAAGGTAAAGACGTGATTGGGCAGGGTAAAACTGGCTCGGGTAAAACTGCGGCGTTTACACTTGGGTTACTAAGCAATCTGAACGTTAAGCGCTTCCGTGTTCAGACCTTGGTTCTGTGTCCAACTCGCGAGCTCGCCGATCAGGTAGCGAAAGAGGTTCGTACACTGGCACGTGGTATTCACAACATCAAAGTGCTCACGCTGTGTGGTGGTATGCCGATGGGGCCTCAAATTGGCTCACTAGAGCATGGCGCGCATATCTTGGTGGGTACGCCTGGACGCATTTTGGACCACCTTTCTAAAGGACGTATCAATTTAGCTGAGATGAACACTTTGGTTCTGGATGAAGCTGATCGAATGTTGGAAATGGGCTTCGAAGAGGCTATTGACGCCATCATTGACGAAGCACCTCAAGACAGACAAACCTTGTTGTTTAGTGCAACGTTCCCGAAAAATATTGAGTCTTTAGCGTCAAAAGTGATGCGTGATCCACAAATGATCAAAGTGGAATCAACACATCAAACAACGACCATAGAGCAGCGATTCTATAAGCTCAATACAGCAGAAGAGCGTGATGAGGCTCTGGAAGCTTTACTGCTGACACACAAACCTGAGTCGTCAGTTGTGTTCTGTAACACCAAGAAAGAAGTCCAGAAGGTGACCGATGAGCTAAGCCACCGTGGGTTTAGCGTTGTCGAACTTCATGGTGATATGGAGCAGCGTGAACGCGAACAGGCATTAACCATGTTTGCTAACAAAAGTGTCTCGATTCTTGTTGCGACCGACGTTGCAGCGCGTGGCCTTGATGTTGATAACCTTGATGCTGTGTTTAACTTTGAGTTATCTCGTGACCCAGAAGTTCATGTTCATCGTATTGGTCGTACTGGCCGTGCCGGGTCGAAAGGGGTGGCATACAGTTTCTATAGTGAGAAAGAGGAATACCGCGTCGCACGAATTGATGAGTACATGGACATTGCCATCTCTCCTGCGATGCTGCCTGAAAAGCCAATCGAGAAACCTTTCTATCCTAAAATGCAAACTATTCAGATCCTTGGCGGTAAGAAGCAGAAAGTACGCGCAGGTGATATCTTGGGTGCTCTCACTAAACAGGCAGGTCTGGACGGAAACAAGATTGGTAAGATAAATATTCTGCCAATGGTTTCTTACGTCGCGGTGGAGCATGACATTGTCAAGCCCGCTTTAAAGCAGCTTCAAACGGGTAAAATGAAAGGACGAAACTTTAAAGCTCGAGTCATGAAATAAAGAAAAGCCAGCCTTTGACTTGGCTGGCTTTATCTCGACATGTTGGATGGATTAACTGTCGAATAAATACAGATATTCGCCATAGCCTTTTTCTTCAAGCTCATCGATGGGAATGAACTTCATCGCGGCTGAATTCATGCAGTAGCGTAGACCCGTTGGTGCCGGCCCATCTTTGAAGACATGACCCAAGTGAGAATCCGCAAATCGACTTCTGACCTCGGTTCTTGGGTACACCAAGTGATAGTCAGTTTTCGTGATAATGTAGGCTTCATTAATGGGCTTGGTGAAGCTTGGCCAGCCTGTGCCTGATTTGTATTTATCAGTAGAAGAGAATAAAGGCTCACCTGATACTACATCCACATAGATACCACGCTGCTTGTTATCCCAGTACTCATTGTTAAACGCTCGTTCTGTCCCTTCTTCTTGCGTGACGTAATACTGTAGGTCTGTTAGTTTTGCTTTGATTTCTTGCTCAGAAGGTCGCTTATATGGCTTTACGTTGGCTACTGCTTTATGTACATCAATCAATTGACGCAGTGTCTTCGGGTTTTCTTCTCTATCATCACCAAAGATGTCATCCAAATATTGATCACGGCCAGACGCGTAGCGATAGTAGTTATAACGGATTTTATTCCTCTTGTAGTAGTCCTGATGATAGTTCTCTGCTGGCCAGAATTTAGTGAACTTAATGAGTTCGGTCTTGAGCGGCTTTTTAAAGATCCCTAATTCTTCGATTTCAGTCATAAAGCTTTCTGCGATGCGCTTTTGCTCATCGTTATGATAGAAAATGGCAGGGCGGTATTGCGGACCACGGTCCACAAATGATCCTTTGTTATCAGTAGGATCAATATGACGGAAGAATTGATCAAGAACCTGCTCGTAGCTAACGGCCTGTGGATCAAACTTCACTTCGATGACTTCAATGTGGCCCGTTTTACCTGATGCAACCTGCTTGTAGGTGGGATTCTCTAATTTACCGCCAGAATAACCCGACACAACATCAAGGACGCCAGGCAGTTTCTCTAGATCAGATTCAGTACACCAGAAACAACCACCTGCCAGCGTTGCTACCTGATACTCTCCATGAGTCGAGCTTTTCGTCATGTCGCTGCCTGCTGTACCAAAAAATGACGCTAATGCAGCAGCCAGAATGATGGCGGAAAAAATTATCTTCGACTTCATTTTCATATCAACCTCTTCGATTGCTTTGTCTTTGATTAATAAGAAAGGCCAGTTGAGGAAAAAATTGCATGAGATCTGATTTTTTGAAAACTTTCTTCGATGACAGGGATATTTCCACACTAAGCGAGTGCCTATATCGCCTTTTCCCATCATAGGATTCCTTTTTATATGTTTGATTACTGGTTTGAAAATTACTTTAATTTTAATAATTTAAGTTTAATTTGTTCAAGATAAAGGAATCGATCACTCATAGCAGTAGCTTGACTTAATAGTGTCTTGCACTATTACTTACCGATAACATCAACTTAATACTGATGGAACAGTGTTTGGAGTTATCACTATGAAAAAAACCTTAACTTTGCTCTGTGCGGTTATGGCTTCTGCCTCGGTCTTTGCAAAAAACGATGTCACTGTTTATGGTGACGATTCATACCCTCCTTATTCTTATGTCGAAAGTGGAAGGGTTACGGGTATTTATACAGTTATTCTTGAACGAATTTTTTCTAAAATGCCGGACTATAATGTGACCATAAAAGGTGTGCCTTGGAAGCGTGGGTTATCTGAAGCTGAAGGTGGCAAAATCTTCGCTCTTTATCCTCCGTACAAACGTCCAGAGCAGCGGCCATACATGGAATACGATATGCCAATACTTGATGAAAAGCTTGTCGTTGTGTGTCAGAAGTCTGTATTGAGTAACCCTAGACCAAATTGGCCGGGTGACTATATGGGCCTTACGATAGGTAACAACGCTGGGTTTTCCGCGGGTGGCGATGAATTTAGAGCAGCGGTAAAAGCAGGCAAGATCAAACTCAACGAAACCAAAGGCACGCCTAAAAACCTTCTTAAGCTTATTGCTGGCCGTGTCGATTGCTATATGAATGATGCTCTTTCAATCCAGTGGGAACTCAAAAAACTGCAGAATGAAGGCAAGTATGATGGTCAAAGTATTGTTGAAGGCGCGACTATCAGCTCGGAGCAAGGGTTCTTAGGCTTCGTGACTGATGGTGCCAAGTTCCCCTATAAAGAGGATTTTAAAGCACAATATCATAAGATTTTGTCTGAAATGAAAGAGAGTGGTGAAGTCGATCAAATAGTGAATGACTTTATCAAATGACATCCAAACATGGGTCGACTCGCAAAGGGTCGGCCTGTTATTTTAAAACTTTTAAATTTTCCCTTTTGATATTCCTTCCGATCAAGTGTTGAAAGACCAGTCGCAATTAACTGATGGATTGCTTTGCGAGCTTTGCAAACAGAGCAAAGATCATTGTAATTATTAATCAATACCATAGACTACCTCTATATTTACTGTTGAGACTAAGCAAATGGATCTGAATACATTCATTGAACAATTAAGCCGTGCCCCTGAGTCGATTGAATTTGAGCACACGATGGCAGTTATAGACGCACATTATGTTTTTACGCCAACGGCTTTTACGAATGGTGAGAGTGAGAATGAGGCCAATCAGAATAACGGCTCATGCAAGATATTTGCTTTCGCGAAACTTAACCAGTTGTCAGAACAAGCCACCTTAGCCTGCTTTGGCCGTTTTTATAGGGAAGATGTGCTGCAAAACCCTGATGGTCATGATCATGCTAACATTCGCAACTTCATGAATTCGGGTTGGCGAGGCATCAAATTTGAGTCAGAAGCGCTTATTCGTCGATGATTAATGAGGAGCAGCATTGCTCCTTTTTTCATGGGTAAAGGACTATGAACAACAAACAGCTTATTGAATATCTTGATACTTTTATGAGTGTTGAATCGGGCCATCCGTTTGGCCCTGAAGCTTTAGTGTATAAAGTGAAAGGAAAAATGTTTGCAATCTTATCCGAGAGAGAAGGGCGTGAATATGTCACTGTCAAGGTAAAACCGGAAGATGGTGAGGTTCTGACTGGTCAATTTAATGATATTACACCTGGTTACTATACCAATAAAAAGCACTGGGTAACGGTTTACTATCCTGGCGACGTTGAAGATAGCTTGATTCAGGATCTCTGTGAGCGCTCCTATGAATTGGTCGTGAGTAAATTGCCTAAAGGGCAAAGAGTCCAACTAGGTTACGATTGAATCTTAAGACTAGTTAATCGATCGAATAAACAACCACTTGGTGTAAATACCAGCAGTCAAATAGAAAATGGATATTTTGATTTGACTCTCTCTCTGCAATCCGTAAAGTGTGCGTTGAGCGTGGCGGTGGGTAGCTAAAGCGCGAGAATAAAGGCGCGTTGGCAGAGTGGCTATGCAGCGGATTGCAAATCCGTGGACCTCGGTTCGACTCCGGGACGCGCCTCCATTCGACCTCTTCTACTAGAAAACTCTTATATAACTAACTTTGTAATGGCGTAGTTGTCTAGCTTCGACGGTACGATTGGTTGTGTCACAACCACTTGTTTAATATCCTCAAAAAAAGCCCCGCATTGAGCGCACAACATACTATCTGCTTCTGATAGCAAATACTCTTCACTGCCGCACAGCAGGCAACACAATACTTTGTCGTCTTGATTTGATTCCATGAAAGCTCCAGCAGCAAAAGTAACTAGGTATGTTCTATAGCTAAGGTTTTTTTATTATTGTTTAATAATGCAAATAGCCAGAATATCTGTATACGATGACATTCTAGTTGAATACTCTTTCAAATATGCTTTGAATGGATGGTTTTCGTTAACTATGAGAGTGAATTCATAAAATTTAAGGCTTGTTTTATAAACAAACAGGTCTAGAAGAGAAGCTATAAGTGAAACGCTACTCTATGTGTATGAGGAGCTTTTCACTTTCACTTTAGCTTACTAACTTGACCGCTTCACGAGTGAGTTTTGCCAGTTCTGGCCAATTCTGTTCTTCAACAAGGCGTTTCTCAACCATCCATGTTCCGCCACACGCCAAAACGCGAGGAATAGAAAGGTAGTCTTTAATGTTTTTAGGGTTAATTCCACCCGTTGGCATAAGGTGAACATCTGAGTAAGGTGCTAAGAGTGATTTGACCATTTGCACACCACCAGACGCTTCTGCTGGGAAAAATTTAAGAGTGGTTAAGCCAAGTTCTAAAGCTGCTTCAATCGTGCTTGGATTATTAACTCCGGGGATAATGTCAATACCAATTTCCTGACAAGCTTTAACTGTGTTTGGATTAAACCCTGGTGAAACGATGAACGTCGCGCCAGCTTCTTTGGCTGCTATTGCTTGTTCTTTATTCAAGACTGTGCCAGCACCGATTAACATATCTGGCTGGGATTCTCTTAGTAGGCGAATGGCTTCCACGGCAGCTTCAGATCGGAACGTAATTTCGGCCGCCGGTAATCCGTTTTCTACGAGAACTTTACCAAGAGGGACAATGTCCTTTGCATCGTCAATCGCGATAACAGGGATGACTTTTAGTTTTTGTAGTTGTTCGTTAATAAGTGACATCGATTTACCTTATCTTCATACGCAGCTTGTATTGAGTGATTATCGTCTTGTGACCATAAAGCAGGACGAAAATTGCTTCGCAGGGATTTTAGCAGAGTCAGTAAGTTGGCTCTATCTTCGTCAGATAATATCGCAAGACTACTCCACTGATATAAATCATATCGACTTGGAACTGGTTAGATTTAATGTCAATAAACTGAGGAGTTTAGAATAGTTCCAATTTTAGTAGATATAAAATGATAAAGAGTAAACAGAGGGCTTTGAATCAGCCCTCAATAAAGGTTTAGGTACGATCAGCGAGATAAGCTTCGTAATCTGGGATTTCTATGTCTACTTCAGACTCGATTAAATCAGACTCAATTAAGAAATTAGCCGTAGCACGGTTGGTTGCAACAGGGATGTTCCAGACACTTGCAATTCGGAGTAGGGCTTTCACATCAGGATCATGCGGCACGGCATTGAGCGGATCCCAGAAGAAGATCAGCATATCAATTTTCTTTTCTGAAATGAGAGCACCGATTTGTTGGTCACCACCCATAGGGCCTGAAATCATACTCTTAATCGCGAGTCCGGTTTGTTTACTCAGCATTGAGCCTGTGGTTCCTGTTGCATAAAGAAAGTGACGTTGAAGTTTTTCCTTATGCTCAGTGACCCAGCGTAGGAGTTCTGGTTTACAGTTATCATGGGCAACCAGAGCAACATGTTTGTGTGCAGGCAATGTGCGAGTTGTTTTCTGCATTATTGATTTTTCCCTAATATTTTTAATTAGTTACGTAAAACGTAGGTCTGTATTCCGATGGTGACAAGGATTCAGCTATAACTTTTGGTTTTAAGTTTTTGGGTGTCAGTGCTTCGATAATCGGAGCTTCAATAGTTTCATACGATTGACCTTTCAGATAGCTTACCGCTTGTCTGACAGATAAGCGACCTTGTTTAACCATTTTGTCAGTAGGCGCAAATTCTACGCGATTTCTTAGCAGCCCTCGATAGACACCATGGCTCAAATAAGTAGAGACCAAACCGATATTCTCTGTTTTCCCTGCGTTTCTTAGCTCACTAATCGCGGCTTCAATGGCCACTGCACTGCCGACTAGGTAAGAGATGTCTTCTATTTCAATCGCTTTTTGTACTAGATTACGCTGAAGCTCTTTATCATTATCGGCCCAGTAGGTTTCGACAATTTGAATGTCACTATCTTCGATAGCGCTAAGAAAGCCACGAATCACAGGTTTTGTCCCACCACTGGAATTAGGGCCGGGTAGTAAAACGATTTTTATCTCACCAGAGCCTTTCGGGTGTTTATTTTTAAGGTATTGGCCGGTGTAGAACCCCATCCAATACCAATCTACCCCGACTTCTCCTTTAAGCTGCTTTTGTGATTGGCTACCGAGGATCATCTGATTGACACTGGCGAAGACAGGGGTTGCCCCTGCGTATTGACGCAGGCTATTCATGTATAAATCTGGTGCCACAGTACCGAGAATAATGGCATCAGCGTTCCAGCTTAGACATTTACCTAGCTGTTCTTTTTGCTTAAATTGATTCGGATACCCACCAGCTTCAAAGACCTGTAAATCGACGCCAAGGTTTTTGGCTTCATCAACCATACCGTAGTTAACGGACAACCAATACGAATCTTTAAGGTGCGGGTATAAAGCACACAGTCGGTAGGGAGCCTGTTCCGCATATGCATAAATTGGTGAAAAGGCGCTAATTACAATGGCTGAGATCAATAATCGTTTTGCTGCTAAAGCTGAAAGCATGAGGTATATCGTTGGTAATCGTTACGTAAACACTGCAAAATATAGCGTATTCTCTCAGTGTAAAGAAGTGTCGTTACTTAATGTTACTTGCCAAAGCCAGTATCGGTCGAAAGTTGCTGTTTGCGTTTCTTGCCATGGCTCTGCTGGTATGTATTTCTGCATTAATTGGCGTGTTTGGTTTTTCTTCTGTCGCTAAAACGGAAAGAAACGTTGTAAATTCCGCCATTCCTTCCATGATCGAAGCGCGTCAAGTCTCTGAGCTGAGTGCAAAAATTATTTCCTCCGTACAAAGCTTATCGAATGCCAAAACTGAAGTGCAACGCCAGAAATCAGGCAAAGAATTGTTTTCGCAATTGGAAAGTTTGCTCACACATATTAAGCAGCTTGGCTCTGACTCATTTGACTCTGAACTTCTGACTCGATTGGAAGCGGATGTCCAGACAGTGATCAATACTTTAGTGGAGCTAGGTATTGTGGTAGAGAAAAGACTACAGCTCAATCACCAACTGGCTGTGACAACCACAGAATTGCGGGAGTTGGCATCAGAGCTCGAACAGTTGACACGCACTCAGGTGGCGAATACCAGTACTATCGCTGTTGCCAATGTGACTCACATCTATGATTTGCTAGAAGAGAAGCGAACAGAGCAAGCATATCAAGCCTTAGATACCTTGGTTGAGGTCGATTTGGACCTCGCTGAGCGACTGCATGAATTACACCTTCTCGCGTTTAAGATGCTCAACCATATTGAAGAGACGCGAACGATTTCTGATATTGAACGAATTCGAACGGTTCGAGAAGAGTTCATGGATAATCTTGACATCATGAAGCGCCGAGTTCGTGGTGTAGAAGATCCTACCCGTTCTATCCAAATGGAAGAATTGCTTATTCAGCTCAAGCATGGTGAAAGGGTTTTTGACGTTCTTCTACAACGTTATCAAAACGAGAAAGCAGCCCAACAGTTGATGCAAGACACGTTGACACAGTTTACGGCTTTGAACACCACAGTAAATAAGCTGGTTGATGATTCTAACCAAGCAACAACACGTGCAGTCGAGAAGTTAAAAACAACACTGGATTATGCTCAACTTAGCCTGACACTGATCACTGTGCTTGGGATGTTGATCGTGGTTATGATCGTTTGGAAAGTGGTTTATGTTTCAGTGCTTAAGCGTTTAGCTGAGTATTCATCCGCCTTGCTTTCTATTGCTCAAGGTCAACTTAAGGTCGACATTACGGTAAAAGGGAACGATGAGCTTGCTCATATGGGTCAAGCGATCATCACGGCTAGGAATACCGCTCAAGCATTAAAGGTAGTCGCTGAAAGCGAAACGAAAGCGAAACAGGAACTACAAGAACACAAAGAACACCTCGAAGAACTCGTGACGGAACGAACTCACCAGTTACAAGATACCAACAAGCGTCTAAATCATGAGGTGTTAAATCACGCTAAAGCACGTCGACAAGCAGAACAAGCCAACCGAGCTAAATCCGCGTTTCTAGCTACGATGAGTCATGAGATCAGAACGCCTATGAATGGTGTTCTTGGGACTGCTCGATTACTTCAAGAGACGGGATTGAATCAACAGCAAGCACACTACGTAGATGTCATTAATCGCAGTGGTAATACACTGCTCGCCATACTTAATGATGTCCTTGATTATTCCAAAATCGAAGCAGGGCACCTTGAAATTCGAGCCGTGGATTTTAATCTTTATGACATGGTTGATGATGTCAAGCAGCTGCTAGAAGGACGGGCAAAGGAAAAGCAAATAGAGCTCAATGTGTTGATAGAAAGCGATGTGGCTCAATTTTTCTTTGGAGATGTAACTCGTATTAATCAAGTATTGACCAACCTTGTAGGCAATGCGGTCAAGTTCACTGAGCAAGGCCATGTCGATATCTATGTGACCAACGATCCAGACAACCCCGAGAATGTATTGTTTGAAGTGTCCGATACCGGGATTGGGATCAGTCAGGATGAACAAGGCACGTTATTTGAAGCATTCACCCAAGCGTCTGGTGGACTTCATTCTAAAGGTGGTACAGGCCTCGGGTTAGCGATCAGTAAGCGTATTGTTGAAGCCATGGGAGGTTCATTGATGCTCGAGTCTGAGCTTGACCAAGGTAGTCAGTTCAGCTTTAGCATACCGCTGAGCCAAGGTGCGGAAGTTCAGCCAAAAGAACAGAGCGTTCGTCCATCACTTAAAGCAAGCGTTCTACTGGTGGAAGATAACCCTGTAAACTGTATGGTAGCTGAGGGGTTCCTGAAAAGCTTAGGGCACGAGGTCATGACTGCCACTGATGGGGTAACGGCTCAAAAGCTTTATTCGGATTACCATTTTGATATTGCTCTCCTCGATATTAACTTACCCGACTGTAATGGTGTCGAATTATTGAACGAGCTAAAGTGTTTAGATAGTGACGCTGTCACACCTATGATTGCTATTTCTGCTCATGTTTATAATGAGGAAGTTCAAAGTTACCTCTCTGCTGGTTTTGATGGCTATCTCCCGAAGCCACTGGATAAAGATGCGCTTAGTGATGTGATCCAAGATAGCCTAGAAGGGCGAGCTTTGAGTTTGGTTTCAACTGAGCACGAGAAAACTTCCCCTCTAGTTCTGATTGATCCGAATGTAGTTGAAGAAGATTCCCTCGTTTTAGGTAGTGAAAAAATGAGAGAAATCATTAACCTGTTTATTGCAGGGGCTAATGAAGCATTGAATTTTATGCAAATAGCCGCTGAGCAAGATGACCCGAATCAAATAAAACAACTCGCGCATAAGTTGAAAGGTTCTGCAGGAAGCTTGGGTCTGCTAGCATTGTTCGACGTTTGTTTAAGCATTGAGAAGTCTCAGCAGCCAGTAAAGGATTATTTGGCTTTCCGAGCTCAGCTTCAAACACTCATTGATGAATCAAAACAAGCGCTCAATAAATTGGTTGACTAGGTATCACTATGATAGAAATTGCTTCTCCTCGACTCTCAATGCGTCAGATTACAGAAACCGACTGGCCCTTGTTTCTTCGTTTGCACCAAGAAGAAGACGTCATTCGTTACGCATTTGATCAGCCCGAGCTGAATGACATTCGTCAGCGCTTTGAATCTCGACTTCCTACTTGGCAATGGGGAAGTGCACATTGGTTATGTTTAGTGATCCGAGATAACACCAATAACAAGGCGGTGGGTGTGACGGGGCTATGCATTGAAGATGAATCGGATGATTCTGTTGAGATTGGTTATCTGTTGCTGCCGGAATTTCACGGTAAAGGGATTGGCACGGAATCACTGCTAGCATTGATTGATCACGTCAAACAGTCCTTGCCAGCGGTTAAGAACATTAATGCGATCGTGACGGACGGAAATATTGCTTCATGTAAGGTTCTGGAGAAAGCTGGGTTTGAGCTAATAGAGCGCGAAGAAAATGCTTATCAGATTGGCGGTAAACTTTATGACGATTTAATCTATCGCTTTCATGTTTGATTTGATCAATCGAATAGATTCCCAAGAAAAAAGCAGCAAAATTGCTGCTTTTTGTTTTATTTAGGGGGGGGGAGTTAAGCGATCGCTTGTGTGAGTATTTCTCGGCTCTCTTTGAGAGTGATCGTTTGATTCTCGCCTAGCGCTTTCATACCGTGTTGCTCAAGTTGGTCAATCACAGAATCGATAGCACTTTGCTTATTGATACCATGCTCAGTTAACTGAGTAGAGACTTTCATGGTTTGGTAAAAGCTTTCAATCGCGTCTACAGTGCGCTCAGCTAAATCCTCCCCTGACTCTAGACCAAACACGTTAAGCCCCATTTGCTCAAGCTTGGCACGTTTATGTGCCATTTGGTTGCGCAGCAGTGATGGCTGAACGATAGCGAGTGAGCGTGCATGATCTACACCCCAAAGTGCTGTCAGTTCATGACCAATCATGTGAGTTGCCCAGTCTTGTGGCACTCCGCTACCAATCAAACCGTTTAATGCTTGGTTTGCAGACCACATTAGATTTGCTCGCCAAGCATCGTCATCACGATTGTCAAAATCTTCACCCAGCGATTTTAATGTACGAAGTAGAGTTTCCGCATAGCCATCCTGTACCATAGCACCATGGTTGGTTGTTAAGTACTGCTCACAAACGTGTACCCAAGCATCCACAATACCGTTGATCAGTTGCTTTTCTGGCAGCGTCTTCATGACGTCTGGATCCATTACCGCGAATTTCGGTTGAACGAATGGACTCATGAATGCGAGTTTGTCTTGTGTTTCCGCTTTGGTGATCACCGCGCCCATGTTGGATTCAGAGCCTGTTGCCGGAAGTGTTAACACTGCTCCTAGTGGTGTTGCTTCAGAGACTTGATGTTTGCCAGTGAGAATATCCCAGCCATCACCATCGTACTTCGCTGCTGCTGCTACATATTTCGAGCCGTCAATCACTGAGCCTCCACCAACCGCTAGAATAAAATCGATGCCTTGCTGTTTTACGATAGACACGGCTTTATCAAGGGTTTCTTTTGTTGGGTTAGGCTCGACGCCAGAAAACTCAACCCATTGGTGGTTGTTTAGAGCGTCAATAACTTGGTCGTAAACACCGTTACGTTTTATCGAACCGCCCCCATAGATGATCAATACTTTATCTTTTGGCTGAACAGATGATTGGATAGAACTGATTTGACCTTGACCAAAAAGAATCTGGGTAGGGTTAGCGTAAGTAAATTGCATTGTCATTCCTCTTGCTTCAGTTTATTGCCTGCTAGGCTGACTGATTTAGCATTCCGTGATTCGAGATGCTTCATTGTTTTATGCATATTAGTGTTGAAAAGAGGTTTTAAAAATATCGATTCCTCTGTTTTTATTGCCTAATCCTACTTTTTGTATATTCTGAGAGAAAAGGTGTAGGAGGTAAGATGACACTTGCTCAATTAATGCAACAGTATGTTGATACTCATAACTTAAATGACCTTGAGGGGGTAAAGAAGACCGAATTAGACGGCATATGGTTCTATCGCAGCAGTAAAGGTAACTCTCGTAAGCCTTTTGTTTATCAGTCAGGGGTGATTGTTCTAGGCCGAGGTCATAAGAATATCCATATTGGTAATCAACCTGTTCAGTATGGGCCTAACGATTACCTTGTTGTTGGAGTTCCTATGCCACTTGAATGTGAAGCCATTCCAACTGATGGTGAACCGTTAATGGGCTTAACGATAGATATTGACTCTCAATTGCTCCACCGCCAGGTGAATAAGCTAGAAGAATTGGGCTTTTCTCCGAGAAAAGATAATATGCATCAAACCTGCGGGTTGAGATCGGTCAGCATGGAAGCCTCTATGTTGGACGTATGCATACGAATCATGAAAGCACTTTGTAATCCGGTAGAGTTAGCACTACTCGGTGATGCGCTTAAAGAGGAGCTTACCTACCGTGCATTAACTAGTAGTGAGGGGCATGTGCTGTTTGATTTAGCTCATCATGAGGGGCAATATGCCAGAGTCGCGAAAGCTCTGGATAAGGTTCACCGGAATTACAGTGAAGCGCTTTCAGTGCAACATTTGGCTGAAGAAGCTAATATGAGTATGTCTGCTTTTCACAGCGCATTTCGCCAGATTACGTTAGAGTCACCGATTCAATACATCAAAAAAGTGCGTCTGAACAAGGCGAAAGAGTTAATTCAGCTCGAAGGAAAGAAAGTCAATGATGCGGCGAGGCTCGTCGGTTATAACAGTGCTTCCCAGTTTTCTCGTGAGTATAAACGTCACTTCAACGAAACACCGACAGGTTTGAAGTTGGCCAGCTAGTAAGAAAAGAGGAAATCAGAGGTTAAAAAATTACTGTTTTTTTAAAGCGTTAGTGTTGGCATACTTTGCTATGTAAAAAGAACAAAACACCTTACTCTTTTTATATACCCCTATAGGAGATCTAGTCAGTCTCTTAGATTAGCCCTCTTAAGACATTAAGAGGGCTATTTTTATGAAAACTGATAGCTCTCAGGAACAACGACAATCCCTTTCTCAGAAATATGAAAACGCTTAGCATCTTCAATTTTATTTAAGCCAATTTGTGTGTTTGGTGGGATTTTTACATGCTTGTCAATGATGCAATTGACTAATTGACAGCCTTCTCCTACCTCGACATCATCAAAAAGAATACTGTCGACAACCGTTGCGCTGTCATTGATACGCACATTTGGTGAAACAACGGAATGTTGCACTGAGCCACCTGAATTAATCACGCCATTAGCGATAATAGAGTTAATGAAAATCCCTTCATTTCCGGTAGCAGATGAGACTGTTCGAGCAGGAGGACATTGAGCTTCATAGGTTCTTATGGCCCAATCGGGTTGATATAAGTTCATCGGCGGGACTGGCTCGAGTAAATCCATATTCGCTTCATAGAAAGAATCCAATGTGCCGACATCTCGCCAGTAACAATCTTTTGCCACTCGTCCTTTGTCGTTACAGAAGTCGTAAGCATATACGCCTTGTGTATCTATAAGATTTGGGATGATGTCTTTACCAAAATCATGGCTCGACTCTGCACAATCAGCATCGTCATCCAAAGCATTGCGCAGCACATCCATATCGAAGATATAGATGCCCATCGAAGCAAGACTGCGATCAGGCCGACCCGGTATAGATGGAGGATCCTGAGGCTTTTCGATAAAAGAAGTGATCATGCCAGTATCGTCAATATCCATGACTCCAAACTGGGTGGCTTCCTCGCGACTTACGTCCATACAAGCAATGGTGAGCTTAGCATTATTTTGCTTGTGTTCTTCGAGCATGGCGGCGTAGTCCATGCGATAGATATGATCACCTGATAGCACAACCACATACTGAGCATCACTTCGCGATAACAACCATAAATTGTGATAAATCGCATCGGCAGTGCCTTCATACCATTTGCCACCACCTCGCATTTGTGGAGGTACAACGGAAATAAACTCGCCAAGTTCTGGGTTAAAAATAGACCAGCCGTCACGTAAATGTTTTTGCAGGGAGTGGGATTTATATTGAGTTAATACAAGAATTTTTCTTAACCCAGAGTGCAAGCAATTCGTGAGCGTGAAATCAATGATTCGATACTTGCCTCCGAATGGTACTGCGGGTTTGGCTCGATCATCCGTTAGAGGACTTAGTCGTGACCCCATACCACCGGCGAGGACTACCGTTAGTGTATCTTGCATGCCTTTCTCCCTGAATGAGTGCGCTTTATGGCTTCCTAAGGGAATAGCTACAAGTTTCGAGCCAATATCCAACTTGTTGATTATATACGGAATGTAAGAATTCTAACTCACGGCCATTGCACCAAGAGAAGGCATTGCACCAAAATCAGGCAACCGTGTCCATTTCGTCTGATGCTAGGATCGAGACGCTATTTCGACCTAAAGACTTTGACTCATAAAGTGCGACATCAGCACGTTTGTAAGTGTTTTCAATGGAGCCATCCATATCGGTAACTCCAACACTGACGGTAATTTTCTCGCTGTGTTCGAGCGATACTGAAGTACGAAGTCGGTTGGTGACAATTTCAGCTTCCTGAAGACGTGTATGCGGCATGATGATCGCGAACTCCTCGCCACCAATACGAGCAATAAAGTCAGTTTCTCGAAGGTGAGCGCTGAGGACAACTCCAACAGATTTTATTATTCTATCGCCTTCATCATGACCCAATTGATCGTTAACGCGCTTGAAGTGATCAATGTCGACAATCGCAAAACAAGTGGGCTCTGCATCGTGATATCGTTTAGTGCGTAGGCATTGCGCCGCCATTTCCTGATCAAATTTACGTCGATTCCACAATCCGGTCATGGCGTCTTTCTCACTCATTTCTCGCAAACGATTTTCAAGCTCCTTGCGGTGGGAGATGTCAACGAATGAGGCGACGTAGAATTGAATCACACCATTTTTATCGGTTACCGTCTGGATGCGTAATATTTCAGTTATATGTGAACCATCACGACGCTTATTGACCACTTCACCTTCCCATAAGCCATCTTTTTCAAGGATCTTCCACATATTAATGTAGAACTCTTGTTCATGCTTATTGGCCGCAAAAAATGAAGGCTGTTTTCCTTTAACTTCCTCAAAGGTATAACCGCTCACCCGAGTGAATTCTTCATTGGTTTTAATGATTCTGTTTTGCCGGTCGGTGATTAACATGGCAGACATACCATTCATGGCCGCTCGAGCAATTTGACTGTCCATACTGTTTTTAGTGTGGTTATAGTTCCAAACTATAAAACTAAAGGTAATGAGTAAAATAATGATGTAAACCGACATGGCTTTGATTGCGAGTTCATCTTTACGCGAGAGGTACAACTGATCTGCGTCATGCTGGGAAACTTCTGCCACGAGAATGAAGTGAAGTGGTCTGTCGAGCGTGTTGAGAGCCGTCTTAACATAGGAGAGCCATTTTCCTTGCTCGAAAATCGTGCCATGTTGATTCAACTGAATTTCACGCCATAAATTAGGGTAGAGTTTGCTTAGTTTGTATTGGGAATTTTCCTTCGCGATATGACCCATTATGTTGGTCATATTTTTAGACATCACATAATAGCCTTGAGTATTGTAGACATCAGGCAATTCATTATTAAATTTGTCGTAAGTTAGTCGTTGGTATAGAAATTTAAAGTCAAGATTAGCAATAAAATATCCATGACGTTTGGCATTGATATCAACTGGCACAATGATACGCAGACTTGGCGTTAAGGGTTTTACTATTTCATGGTTCTCTTTTTTTAAATCAATCCCGAAGGTGCCAATAGTATTGGTAGGAAGCTGCCTAGCGAAAGTGAAATAGTCTCGATGCGCTCTGTTTTGCAGAAGCTTTGGAGAAGTGACAGCGCTGGTTTTTTGATTGTGGGTGATACGTACAATTTCTTGTCCATCGTTATCTAAATAGCGCAGTTGAGAAAAGTAGCCTTGCGTGCGGGCAACTAATAACCAAAAGTCTTGTAATGCACTTGTATTTATTGGGGTTGGCTCAAGAATAGCGCGGCGGAAGATGCTGTTACTAGAGAGTGTTTTGACGGATTTTAAGATTTTGGTCGAATGGGACTTTAACTCTAATCGAGCGTATTCAAGCTTAGCTTGCGTTAGGCGATCCACTTGTTGGCGAGCCTCTTCCTCTGCTTTTGATAGTTCGCTGGCAAAGTAAAGTGTTGGCACAAAGGCTAGGGCGATAAACACGAGAGCGAATTGTAGAAGAATGCGGAAATTTAGTTTGAACATTTCGCCCCAACGAAGTCACAAATTTATCTAATAATTTTGTGAATAATTATATGGGCTTTTATGAATTTTACTGTGAGCCGTGTGGAATATCCTATGATATCGACTTTGATGCTGAGCAATATGATGCATTTGGTTATTGTAAGTACTTAAAAAGCAAAACTAAAAAAGCCCTACTCATAGAGTAGGGCTAGCGCCAAGTCAGATATTGGGGGGACTGGCTAAACAGTTTCTGTTTAAGCGGTCGCGGTTTCGGCTTGCTTTTCGCTATTGCGATTTTTCAAGAATGCGTAGCCAAATCCTGTTAACGCAGTACCGGCAGCGATGGCGAGTAAGTACATAAGAACCGGGCTTATAGCGTTAGGGATAAGCAGTACAAATAATCCACCATGTGGTGCCATGAGTTTTGCTCCAAACAGCATTGAAAGAGCACCGGTTAATGCGCCACCGGCCATACATGCAGGAATAACGCGCATTGGGTCTTTTGCCGCAAATGGAATGGCACCTTCTGAGATAAAGCATAA
Source organism: Vibrio sp. Isolate24 (assembly GCF_022398215.1). Lineage (NCBI taxonomy): Bacteria > Pseudomonadati > Pseudomonadota > Gammaproteobacteria > Vibrionales > Vibrionaceae > Vibrio > Vibrio sp. Isolate24. The sequence goes on along the minus strand of NZ_JAKEUU010000001.1, from coordinate 665,870 downwards.
CCCAAGGACAAATGATGCTTTTCCTGCTTCACGTTCACTAGCTTCAAACTTATCTCTTGCAAGGAATGTGGCCAGCCCCATACCCAGTGCGGGAACCATACCGGCTGCCATAATCGCTGCCATAGGTGCGTAAGTTTGGGAAGCCAGTAGACCAACGCCGAAGGTGTAAGCCGCTTTGTTGATAGGGCCACCAAGGTCAAAACACATCATTGCGCCAAGGATAACACCGAGTAAGACCGCGTTTGCCGACCCCATGTTATTCAAGAATTCAGTCATCGCAGCCATAATGCCAGCAACCGGTCCGCCTACGATGTAGATCATTACCAAGCCAGTAAAGAGGCTAGCAATGAAGGGAATGATCAGAATCGGTTTCAATGCTTCCATTGACTGAGGCAAGTGTACTCTATCCGCAATCAATTTTGCTGAGTACCCCGCAATGAAACCCGCAGCGATCCCACCAAGGAACCCAGCACCCGTTGAACTCGCAAGCATGCCTCCAATTAGACCAGGTGCTAAACCCGGACGATCCGCAATGGAAAAGGCAATAAAGCCAGCAAGCACAGGGATCATAAGCGCAAAGGCTGAGCCACCGCCTATCGTCATCAAGGCTGCAGCCAGTGTACCTTCCTCTTTGAACGCTTCAATACCAAAGACAAATGACAGAGCAATGATCAGGCCTCCAGCCACTACAACAGGTAACATGTGAGAAACGCCGGTCATCAAATGCTTATAGACGCCTTTCTTTTCCTCTATCTGATTACTATCGCTTGAACCTGTGTGCTGGTACACCGTTGCTTCAGCAAATGCTTTGTTGATCTCTTGTTTGGTTTTCTTTAGTGCAGGGCCTGTCTTCGTTCGATACATCAACTTGCCGTTAAATCGGTCAAGCGGAACTTCGATATCGGCTGCGACAATAACAAGATCGGCTGCGGATATATCTGCGTCGGTTAGTTGGTTTTTGGCACCTACTGAACCGCGTGTCTCGACTTTGATCTGGTGTCCCTGACGCTTGGCTTCGTCTTCAAGTGCTTCTGCTGCCATGAAAGTGTGTGCGACACCGGTAGGGCATGCTGTAATGGCGACAATCTTTTTCGATTCTTTGGTCGTAGAGGTGTCGATTGACACTATGTCCTCAGCGCTGAGGAGCACGGCTTTATTTGTTGCTGATTGTAGAAAAGCCACGGCGTCTTCAGTCACGTCATTAATTGACGCTTGGTATACTTTTTTACCGACAAAGCGTGATGTATCAACCTGTGTATTGGCCGCAATGACTATTATTTCAGCGGAGTTTATCTCCTCAGAAGTTAACATTTGAGTTTCAATAACATTTGATTGGCACTCAATTTTCGCATTCCACTTGAGTTTATCAGCGGCTTTCTCTAATAGCCCTGCAGCAATGATGCTGTTTGCGACACCACTAGGGCAGGCGGTAATGATTGCAATATTCATAATCTCGACCTTTGTCCTTAAGCTTTCGGTTTAGAAAGCGGATTGATTTTGATTTGTTTTTGTAGGGTATGTACTTGCTCGATGTCTGGCACACCAACACCGACTTGGCTCACAGCCAAGGCGGATAGTGCAGTAGCAAAAGACAGTAATTCTGTTTTCTCTAGCGATGTCATATGTCCCCAGCACAAACCGGCAACAAGTGTGTCTCCTGCTCCCACAGTACTAACAACGTCCATGTGAGGAGGTTGCGCTTGGAGCCATTCATCTTGGTTTAACCACATCACACCGTCAGCGCCCATCGACACGACGACATTCTCGATTCCAAGCTTGTTCAGTTCTTCTGCCACAGATTGGCATTCTTGTGTGGAGGTCAAAACGCGGCCGACATAATCAGATAGCTCTTCATCGTTAGGTTTTATTAACCATGGAGAGGAGGCTACTCCAGCCTTAAGCGCTTCACGGCTTGAGTCAAATAGGACTTTTTTGCCTTTTCCTTGTAAGTAGGAAATCCAAGAAGCACAACGTTCAGGAGTGACCCCTTTGGGTAGGCTGCCCGCTAGTACAAAATAATCGTGATGTTCTGTAAGCTCCTCCAGTTTTGCTTCAAATTGACTCAATGCCAATTCATCGATAGCTATTCCAGGGAAGTTGATATCGCTGACGTCACCGCTTTGTTCTACGAGTTTGACGTTAATTCGAGTTGCACCGTTGACACGAATAAATTGATCGTCAGCTCCTATATCTTGGAATAACTGACAAAACATCTCTTGGTTATCTCTTCCGAGGAAACCAGTGACCGTGACGTCAGCTCCTAAATCTGACAATACTCTTGCAACGTTGACACCTTTACCTGCTGCATGGAATGAGCTTTCGTGAACAAGGTTTACTGAACCTTGCTTAAGGCTCGAAAGGCTGCCAGTGAGGTCAAGAGCTGGGTTGAGAGTGATAGTAACAACTTTATTTGTCATGACGTTTCCTTAACTCTCGCCTAAGCCGGATTCAATGGCTGCACCGATTGAAGCTAAAGCTTGCTTTGCATCACTACCTTCTGCGGTGAATTGAAGGTGATGGCCTTTCTTTACTCCTAACGCAATGACTTTCATCAGGCTCTTCGCATTCACGGCTGAACCATCACCATCTAGATTTGAAACCTTAATGGCGGATTCAAACTTTTTCGCTTCGGCTACAAGCATAGCGCCTGGCCTTGCGTGTAATCCGTGAGCATTCTTAATCACAAAGGTGGCGCTATTATCACTATCCGCTACAGGTTGGGAGTCTATGTCGTTCGATTTGAATAAAGCGAGTAATTGGTCTGCCGTCGCTTCTGTTAACGTATTTTGCTTACCTTCAAACACGATGTGGCTAATGGTGTTTAATTGAGGTTTATGACTATCGTTGCAAGCTGCAAATGCGATTAATGCTTTTACATTCTTACCTTCGTACTCGCAGTGGTTGGCGGTAGAAACAAAAGCCATACCTGTGCGGAGAACTGAGCGGTCTGAGCTGACTAGCCAAAGGCCATTGCCAAGATGAGTAGGGGGAGTCGTCACTAAGCTCGCCACGAACTCACTATTGGCACAACCGGTATTTTTCAGCAGCCCACCTGCAACCGCAGACATTTGAACCATATCGCTCGCTGGGAAGTTAAGCTGAATCAATGAAGGATCAAAATCAATGTCTAACTGCGCTTCCCCATTGAGAAGGGCAATGATTTCTTCTTCACTCTTAGCATGTTTTATCTTTTCCTCTACGCCATCGGCTGATAACACCTTGGTAAGTTGTTTTAAGATGCCTAGATGTTCATCAGATTTAGCCGCAATGCCAATCGCCACGTAGGCCGTATTGCCGTCTCCCCAGTCAACACCTTCTGGGAAGTGTGCAATGGTTACCCCTGTTGTTTTTACAAGAGAGCGAGTGTCAGTTGTACCGTGGGGGATGGCAATGCCGTTACCGAGAAATGTTGAATTCTGGTTTTCGCGGTTGAGCATTCCTTCAACGTAACCATTGTCGACTAGACCTTTATTAGTCAGTGACTCAGCCAGAAAACTAATGGCACTTTTTTTATCCGAGAACGATTGCTGTAGTGCGATATCGTGTTTTGTTAGTTTAAGCATATGCGCCTCAATTCGTTTGTTAATACGATTCAGCTGTCTTTAACTTCAAGCTGAATCGTTTCAGCAAATTAGTAAAAAAATTCAGCAAATCAAAAAGCGTCGCTTTATCTTGCTGTGATATTCAAAACTCAAATCTTTATCAAGTTTTCGATTTTGCTGAATCCTTTCAGCTTTTATGCTGAATCGTTTCAGTTTATAATGCAAATATTGTTGGGATCATCATTTAGGATTTTTGATCCAATGCACAGAATAAGTAGGCTCATATGACACTTGATGAAATAGCCAAATTGGCTGGGGTATCGAAAACGACAGCCAGTTATGTCATTAATGGCAAGGCACAAAAATATCGAATCAGTGAGAAGACACAAAAGAAGGTCATGGCTGTTGTCGATGAACACAATTACCGACCAGATCTCGCTGCAAGTACGTTAAGAGCAGGGCAGAGTCGCTCATTTGGCTTGATTATTCCTGATTTAGAGAACACCAGTTATGCCCGCTTGGCTAAGCTATTAGAACAAAACTCGCGTGCAGCGGGATATCAAATACTTATTGCTTGTTCGGACGATGATCCGGTGACGGAAAAAAGCGTTGTTCAGGCATTGGTTAGCCGTAAAGTAGATGCTCTTTTTGTAGCTAGTGCTATTCCAGAAGCCAGTGACTTTTATCTCGAATTGCAAAATAAAGGCACGCCAGTGATTGCAATAGACCGACCTTTGGATGATGAACATTTTTCATGTGTCATTAGTGAAGATTTTAGTGCAGCTTATGAGTTGACCTCGTCGGTTTTAAGTGACAGTGTGACTAAGGTCGGATTGATCGGGGCACTACCTGAGCTGAATATTTCTCGAGAGCGTGAACTCGGTTTTCAATCCGTGGCTCAGAAAGCACAAATAGATACCGTTGTTGGGTATGGTCAACATTTTTATCGTCAAGATGGTCGAAAAGTTCTCGAAGGCTGGATTGTCGAAGGTAACGTGCCTCAGGCTATCATCACAACCTCATACACGCTTCTAGAAGGAGTGTTAGATGTTCTTCTTGAAAGACCTGACGTTATGGCGAACGTGAAACTATCGACGTTTGGTGATAATAGGTTATTGGATTTCTTGCCTTTCAAAGTCAATTCCTTACCGCAGCAGTTTGAACTGATCGCTGATAGTGCTCTTGCTTTGGCATTGAATGCCACAGCCAAACGTTATCAACCTGGGATTGAACTGGTGCCGAGAAAAATCATAGTGAGACAATAGGTAAGCCCGGTAAATGACCGAGCTTAGTTTTGTGCTAATACTGGAAGCGGACTGACATAGTGATCTGAGGTCCGTAGAGGCCATTATTGCGAGTTTCCGCGGAAAGAGACAACTGCTCCGTGGAATGAAAACGTACACCGGCGTGGAATACAGAACTGTCATCATTGCGCCCAATGCGGCCTGTTGCTTCAATTTGCTCAGCAAGCCACATGCGAAAGCCAATATTGACTTCCGCAACAGTATCGGTGTCACCGCCAGCTTCTTCAGTAAATTTAGTTTGGTGTACAAGTAATTGACCATATACGTCAGCAAACTGACTGATTGGTCCATTAAAGCCAATACCGCCAGCCAAATCGTAGTCGTTGTCGAACTGTGTATCCGCTCTCAGAATAAAATGAGAGTTGTCAGTGAAGAGTGTGCTGAATTCAACACCGCTCATTTCAGGGTTCACCGCTGTGCGTACTTCAAAGAAGTTATAGTTAAAGTTGTTCGCATTTACCGCGCCAGCGAAACCAGCACAGATGAACGCACTGGTTAGGATGATCTTTTTCAAGGGTAGTACTCCGACTCGCATCAAGTTTTTGACTATAAAAAAGGCTTGCAATAAGCAAGCCAAATCTTAACGCAGTGGGAGAGGAATTACTTTATCTTTAAAGCAGTTGAATACGATCGACTTCAATTTCTGGAGTATTTCCACCTTCAAATTCACCAAAAATACGCAGGTTTGTTGTCGCATCTATCGCTTGGTTAAGTCGGACATCATCATCGATTTCAATTTGAATTTCACTCTTTCCATCAGAAAACACAAACGTATCGCCTTTAACTTGACGAACAATGTTTCCATCGACGACCACGTTCTTCTCTGTAAACATGTTGCTGTCTGCGAGTAAAGAGTCCACAGTTGACAGATCAACGGGACCATTAAATTGAATGCCAGATGAAGTATGATCTGCTTTTGCTAGTACCAGAGTAGGTGAAAGAATTAGAGCAGTAGCGGTAGCCAAAATAACTTTTTTCATATGATTTCCTTTTAGAAAAGTTTCGTTGTTGATGGTGCTATTAAGCCATAGCTATTTTGAATAACCTCTGAGGAGAGTATTCATATTCGATTCATTTATTGAGTCAACAAAGCCAAAGAGGCTATGATTAAAGAATACCGAAAAAAGACTCGTAAAATTAATAGATTATGCAATCAGCATTACAAGCACTAATGGTTCAAGGCACCACATCTGACGCCGGGAAAAGTGTACTCGTGGCCGCGTTATGTCGTGTTTTGGCAAGAAAGGGGGTAAAAGTTGCTCCTTTTAAGCCACAAAATATGGCACTGAATAGTGCTGTTACGTCCGATGGCGGTGAGATAGGTCGAGCTCAAGCGGTTCAAGCTAAGGCTGCTAAAGTAGCTCCTACTGTGCACATGAATCCTGTTCTGCTCAAGCCTAACTCAGACACAGGTGCACAGGTCATATTACAAGGTAAGGCTCTAAGTAATATGGAGGCGATTGGCTATCAGAATTATAAGCAAATGGCCTTGCCGACTGTGCTTGAATCGTTTTCAGTGCTTCAAGAACAATTTGAGGCTGTTATGATCGAAGGGGCTGGCAGCCCCGCAGAAATTAATCTTCGTGAAAACGATATCGCTAATATGGGGTTTGCTGAAGAAGCCGATGTACCTGTTATTATCATCGCCGATATTGATCGTGGCGGCGTGTTTGCGCACTTAGTTGGCACATTAGATCTTCTTTCTGAATCTGAGCAGAACCGAGTTGTAGGTTTTGTAATCAATCGATTTAGAGGTGATATCTCTTTGCTTCAATCGGGGTTAGATTGGTTAGAACAACGAACCAATAAGCCAGTACTTGGCGTGCTGCCTTATCTGCATGGTTTCGACCTAGAGGCGGAGGATGCGATAAATAATGAGCAGTCTTCTAGTGAATCGGCAAAGTTGAATGTGGTTGTCCCTGTGTTAACCAGAATCAGCAATCATACCGATTTTGATGTACTAAGGCAGAATACGGATATTCACTTTCGTTATGTGGGTAAAGGCGAGAAGCTTGATAAAGCCGATCTCATTATTTTACCGGGGAGTAAATCTGTAAGAGCGGATCTGGAGTATCTACGCAGCCAAGGTTGGGACAAAGACATTGCAAGACATGTTAGGCTAGGCGGCAAGCTTATGGGAATTTGTGGTGGTTACCAAATGCTAGGACAGGCGATTCACGATCCTTTCGGTGTTGAAGGTAAAGCGGGGCGCGCAGATGCTTTAGGCTATTTACCTGTTGAAACTGAATTGACGAAAGAAAAAGCGCTGACCAATGTGAGAGGAATACTCGAACTATGTGACGAATCGGTTCCTGTGAGCGGGTATGAAATTCATGTTGGTAGGACATCCGGTGAAGGCTTATCCCCGATTTCTTTAGATAATGGTTTATCAGATGGAGTAATCAGTGATTGCAATCAAATCTTCGGTACCTATCTACATGGTATTTTGGATACCCCAGAAGCAATGGAACTGGTGTGCCGGTGGGCAGGTGCTGCGGATATTCGCGCAATTGACCATCATAAAAATCAAGAGCTCGCTATAGATCGTATTGCCGATGCTGTTGAACAACATATGAAGCTCGATGTAATCTGGCCAGAACTTTATAACTGAAATAGATGATGATTTTTTTTAAGCGACTGACTGTCGTTATTTTTACGCTGTTTTCTTCCGTTGTGGTTCATGCGTCTGTTAATGTTTATGCGGCATCTTCAATGACCAATGTGATTAAGAAGCTGGCAGAAGAATTTCAAACAGAAACAGTTACGAAAGTGACCCCTGTATTTGCAGGCTCTTCTTCACTTGCTAAGCAGATCCTTAACGGGGCGCCCGCAGACATCTTTATCTCTGCCAACCTTAGGTGGAGTGACTACCTTATTCAAAAGGGCATGATACAGAGTGACAATGTCACTAATTTGGCTGAAAATCAGTTAGTAGTTATTGCTCCGTTAAATAAGCCTACCAATTTTGATGTGCGAAGTAGTGAACAGTGGTTGAAGAAACTGTCTGGGCAAAGAATTGCGATAGGGCAAACTAATGCTGTTCCAGCAGGAATGTATGCCAAAGAGTCATTAGAGACGTTAGGTGTATGGGAATCTTTGAGAGATCATCTAGCGCCGGTCAATAATGTGAGGGTAGCACTAACACTTGTTGAGCGAGGAGAAACGCCTCTAGGGATAGTGTATATAACCGATGCGATGGTGAGTGATAAAGTGAAGATTGTCGCTACCTTGCCATCTTCGACTTACTCACTAATTACGTATCCTATGGCTAGATTAAACGAAAAACCGGCCACTTTAGAGTTTGAGGCTTTTCTCCAAAGTGAAAAAGCGCAAGCGATACTAAAACAATACGGATTTAACTAGGATTATCTTCATTGCTTTCTGATTACGAATATCAGGCGCTAATGCTTAGCCTAAAAGTTGCGCTTTATACTATCTGTTGGCTGATTCCTATCGGGATTGGATTTGGTTGGCTGCTGGCTAAAAAGCAGTTTATCGGTAAAAGCTGGCTCGACAGCTTAATTCACCTTCCTTTGGTACTTCCTCCTGTTGTTATTGGTTACTTACTCCTGATTTCAATGGGACGCCAAGGTTTTATTGGCCAATGGTTATACGAATATTTCGGGCTAGTCTTCTCTTTCAGCTGGAAAGGGGCGGTACTTGCGTGTGTGATTGTTGCTCTACCTCTGATGGTTCGTTCAATTCGCCTGAGCTTAGAGAGTGTAGATCCTAAACTTGAGCAAGCAGCCGCAACACTTGGTGCCTCTCCACTTAAAATCTTCTTTACCATCACGTTACCACTGACAATTCCCGGAATCATCACAGGGACAATGCTTTCATTTGCACGTAGCCTAGGGGAGTTTGGCGCAACGATCAGTTTCGTATCTAATATTCCCGGAGAAACCCAGACGATTCCTTTAGCTATGTTTACTTTCATTGAAACGCCTGGAGCAGAATTAGAAACGATGCGCTTGTGCGCAATCTCTGTAGTCATTGCTTTAGCTTCTTTAATCGGCTCGGAAATGTTGAATCGTCAGTGCGCCAAAAGATTAGGAACACAACGATGAGTAATATCCTAATCCAATTTAAGCAGACTCTCGGTGAGCAGTTATTCGATGTTGATGTGTCTATACCGGGAAAAGGGATAACGGCTATTTTCGGCCGCTCTGGGGCAGGTAAAACATCAATTATTGATGTTCTAGCGGGTTTAAGAGCCCCTGATGAAGGAGAGATTGTTGTTTCGAACAAGACACTATATAGCTTTCAGGCCAAACTGAATATTCCTGCGTATAAGCGTCAGGTTGGTTACGTGTTTCAGGAATCGAGGCTTTTTCCGCACTATCGTGTAAAGGGGAATCTTCTTTATGGTGTGAAAGATTTTGACCAAAACCACTATGATAAAATAATTAAGCTGCTTGCTCTTGAGCCACTTCTGAAACGATTCCCTATCCAACTTTCAGGTGGAGAAAAGCAAAGAGTTGCCATTGGTCGAGCGTTATTATCTAAACCCCAAATACTGCTTATGGATGAACCTCTGGCTTCGCTTGATATCCCTCGAAAACGAGAAGTTTTACCATTTTTGGAACAGCTGGCGAGCGAAATAGAAATTCCGATCCTTTATGTCTCTCATAGTTTGAATGAAGTTGTACGCCTAGCAAATCACATTGTCGTGATTGATGATGGCAAAGTGGTGACTTCAGGAAACCTCGAGGAGGTATGGTCTTCAAGAGCGATGAGACCTTGGCAATCTTTCTCTGATCAAAGCTCGCTATTTGAGGCTAAAATCCTTCACCATAACTCAGACTATGCATTGACTAAAGTTAAGCTGGCTGAAAATGTTTGCCTCTGGGTTCAGCGTTTAGAAATGGAGAACAATGCCAAAGTCAGACTTCAAGTAAGAGCTAGTGATGTGTCTATTGCATTGGATAGACCGGATAAAAGCTCGATACGAAACATACTTAAGGCCACAATTGAGCAAATACAAACTCACTCAAACGGTGCAAAGCGTCAAAGTGTTTCAGTTAAGCTAAAACTGGATAAAGAGTGTTATTTATGGGCGACGATTACCGCTTGGGCCAAAGATGAGCTAGAACTCGAAGAAGGGCTTGAAGTGTTTGCACAAATTAAAGGGGTGAGTGTGACCCAAAAAGATGTTGTATTGAGCCATTAAAAACGCCGCACTGTATCATGCGGCGATTTTTGGTGTTGTTACTTGGCGAAAACGTCAGTGAAATCACGCTTTAAAATGGGGTCACGACGTGCTTTCTTAATCTGTTTAACCATATCTTTTACACAGTTATGAAGAACTTGATCAAGAAGCTGAGCACGATACTCTTCTTTCTGCTCATCAGTCATATCTTCAGGTAGCTTTAACGTTGGGAACTCTTCCATTACATTAACACCTGCAAACGCCTGACTCACAGAGATTAGAGCATGAAATTGCTCGAAGTTATCTAGAACATTTTGAGCACTTTTTGGTAGCTCATCCCAAGCTTCCCGAACCGCTTCTTCAGAGACTTCGTGAATGGATGTCACCATGAAGTGCATCGCTTCAGGTACATCGTCAAATTCGATGACTTGACGAAGCTCTGCTGAAACTGTCGAAAGGTCAACTTTAGGTTGTTCTGTTTGATTTGCGTCAGACATTAATTTTTATCTCATAAATTTTACGTATACAGCGGCGTTATCCTAAAAAATCCACATTAAATGTCAACCATAGTGGAGGAATTGGTGACCTTAGAGTATTATTTTTTATAACCAGCTGATTTTTCGGCCAGTTTATAAATAACAGGTAGCGCGAGTGGAATTATCGGGATCTTCGATGAAAATACTTTTAGTCGATGATGTGCAAATGGAGCGCATGCAATTGGCTATTCGTCTAAAACAGCTGGGCCATACCGTCGAAATGGCCGAATCAGGGGAACAGGCATTAGAAATGTACCCCACATTTGAACCAGAACTCATCTTACTCGATATTTCAATGCCTGAAATGGATGGTTTTGAAGTTTCTAAGCGTATTCGTTCCATCTACAAAGAGTGGATACCCATCATTTTTCTTAGTAGTCACGATGAACCAACGATGATCGCTAATGCAATTGAAGCGGGTGGGGATGACTACCTAACCAAGCCTGTCGATAAATTGGTTCTTGCTTCCAAATTAATTGCGATGCAACGCATTGCCTTTATGCGCCGTGAACTTAACCAAAAAACGGCCGAATTGGCTAAGGTGAACCAAGAGCTGGAAAAATTAGCCAGTGAAGATGGTCTGACTAAAGTGAAGAATCGTCGCTACATTGATGAAAAACTCAAAGAAATGATTGCTGTCCATGGTCGTCACAGCCTACCGCTGAGCTTGATTTTGCTCGACGTTGATCACTTTAAGCTCTACAACGATAACTATGGTCATATTGAAGGGGATAAGTGTTTGATAGAGATTGCTCAAGCCTTGGACTCCTTATTTTCACGCAGCGGTGAGATTGTTGGCAGATACGGTGGGGAGGAGTTTGTTATTGTATTAGGCCATACGGACGCCGAACATGCTCAGCAGCACGCAAAACGTATTCAATCTACACTCGAAACCTTAGCAATCAAGCATGAATATAGTTTAGTTTCTGACTATGTGACGGTGTCACAAGGTGTGTGTAGTTTCACCCCCAAAGGTAGCGAAATACCAGATGTGATGTATTCAAAGGCAGATGAGGGTCTCTACAAGTCAAAAAGTGAAGGTCGTAATCGATTCAGTTATATCGAATAAGCGATTTTATTCTAACAGTTTAAAGGCTCAATAAATTGAGCCTTTATATGTAAATTATGCAATTTCGACGCGGTTTCGTCCTGCTCGCTTGGCTTTATATAAAGCCGCATCAGCACTCTTCATCACTTCACCGACATTATCAGCGTCACTATAATCTGCGACCCCAATACTAATTGTCACATTAACGTGATCATGAGAGCTCGATCTTTTACGTTTTTTGGCGCCTGTCTTGTCATTTTTGGGTCTGGATTTCTCGTTTCTTACAACCATTTCATATTCTTCTATGGAAGCTCGTAACAGTTCTAAGTGATCCAAGGCTTCATCAACGTTTTTATTTTTGAACAAAACCGTAAACTCTTCCCCCCCATAACGATAGACCTTTGCTCGTCCCCCGACTTGCTTCATTTTACTGGCGACAAGTTTAAGGACATCATCTCCGGTTTCGTGGCCATAAGTATCGTTAAATGATTTGAAATGGTCGATATCAAGCATAGCGATAGTGTAGCGCTTACCTAGGTGACGCAAATCAGACTCTAATGCAAGACGACCAGGAATATCGGTTAATCTATCTTTGAAGGCAAGCTCGTAACTCGCTGAAAACATGTAAATGAGCAAGAGAAAACCCGATAGGGTGAACATAGTGCTGGATACATATTGAATATGAAAGAAGGTAAACGTAACAGTTGAAAGCGTTATAGCTGAGTATACTACCGCGTCAATAATACGATTGGCTTTTAAAACGAATATCGCACTTAATAATACGGCGCCGATCGAATACAAAACCAGTATCAGAGGTAACCTAGAGACACTTGGCTCAGAGTAGAGAAAGGTTTTATCAAAGCTTTTGAAGCCACCTTCATAGAAATGCGTGAGGATAAGGTAACACCACAAACCTATAAGTGACAGTGTGACAATGTAGATTATAAATGACCGACTTAGTACGCCTCTTTCTTTGTATGGATACACCAACGCACAAGCAATAGGGACAACAAATGCTAATAGAGAGAGCTCAAGTAAAGTAGAGCCTGTAGAGAGTGAGCTTTGTAGGTGTTCTTGTATGTACCAATAGACGACAAGCATGGTCAGTGCCACCATAGCAATTCGACACTGTTTGAAGGCATGACCTAATCCGATAACACTCAGGAATAAAAAATAGGGGAGATTTGCAGTAATGCCTAAGTTGGCTTGAGTGAGAAGAATCACATTATTCATGCCCAAACCAATCATCGCTAACAGCAGCACCGGAAACGTTAAACGAAACCAATTTGTTGTTACCAAAGAAAACGACATGTACCTAGCCTTAGCCTTATTTATTAACTTCTTAATATACAAGCCTTAGAATACTTTGATTTGATGATTTTCCAAGCTTTTTACTAAACTAATGAATGAAAAGTGAGTGTTAGTATAAACAATGGTCAAAAAGTGACGGCAAAATACCCCGAATCCCACTTTGTGCCTTATAGTTAACTGATACTCATAAGAAAATTCCAAATCTTAAAGGAGTTAAGGTTTATGCAAATTAGTGTTGATGTTCACAACTACATGGAAACTCTTGTAGGCCAGGTTTTAGCTCACAGTAAATACACTGACCAGTTTGATCATGAACAACTCGCAGATTTGGCTTGTTTGGCCCTAAGTCAACTTAGACCTGTTTATATTCGTCATGATATCGACTTCTTATCTGCGCTGTCAGAGGAAAGGCTCGTTGTTCTTAAGAGGTATTCAGTCACAGCTGTTGAAGCTGCGTTGACAATGATAGTTGACGATAGAAGAAGAAATCGTAAAGATGAAGTTCCAATCATGTTTAGCCAACCAAGATTCGATGATGATACGGAACTTGAATGGTTTGAAAAACCTCTGATTATGCATAAGCAAGATACCTAAGGAGTACTAGGTGGGACTATTTTCTCGTTTGTTTGGTGGCGCTAGTAAAGAGCAAGCTAAAGCCGAAGTTGAACCAATAGAATATAAAGGCTTTCTGATTTACCAAGAAGCTCAGCCTGAAGGTGGTCAGTATCGAATCGCAGGTCGTATTACAAAAGAATTTGAAGGGCAAATTAAAGAGCATCGATTTATACGCTCAGATGTTCTGTCTTCTGAATCGGATGCTAATGAATTTATGTTAAAAAAAGCGCAAATGTTTATCGATCAGATGGGCGATAATATTTTTAATTAGTCTTTCCAACTTGATGAATGTCATAAATTTAAGAGCCATTAGTCGTTATGCTGATGGCTCTTTTATTTTGTGTATTACCGCTATTTATCTGATTTAATTAATAATTAAATTCAGCTGGTACGACCTCTCAAATTTTAGTGAAAGCGTTGTTTCATCATCACGTAATACTCGAAGTGCTTCATTACCAACGGTTATATGTAATGATATTTTGTATTTTTGTTACAAAGTGCTTGAAGTTAATGAAACCGTTAGATAAAAACAGTTAATCATTGTTGCCAGTAGTCAAGGAATAGCTATGCAAATTGGTGTGCCAAAAGAAATACTCGCGGGTGAAACGCGAGTGGCTGCCTCGCCCAAGTCGGTTGAGCAGCTGTTGAAGTTAGGGTTTGATGTTAATGTCGAATCTAGTGCAGGGGAACTTGCAAGTTTTGATGATTCCTCCTTTGAATCATCTGGTGCCAAAATTGTCACCACGGAAGAGGTATGGCAGTCAGACCTCATTCTTAAAGTTAACGCACCAAGCGACGATGAGATCGCCTTAATTAAAGAGGGTGCTACACTCATCAGCTTTATTTGGCCAGCTCAAAACCCAGAGTTGATGGAAAAGCTTTCGAGCAAGAACATTAACGTAATGGCAATGGATTCAGTGCCTCGAATTTCAAGGGCACAAGCGTTAGATGCATTGTCTTCAATGGCCAATATTGCCGGCTACCGTGCAGTGGTTGAAGCTGCCCATGAGTTTGGTCGCTTCTTCACAGGCCAAATTACAGCGGCAGGTAAAGTTCCACCCGCCAAAGTGCTTGTGGCTGGGGCTGGTGTTGCTGGTCTTGCTGCAATTGGGGCTGCTGGTAGCTTAGGGGCAATTGTTCGAGCGTTTGACGTTCGTCCGGAAGTCAAAGAGCAAGTTCAATCGATGGGAGCTGAGTTCCTAGAAGTCGATTTCAAAGAAGATTCTGGTGCGGGCGATGGCTACGCAAAAGAGATGTCAGATGAATTCAACAAAAAAGCGGAAGAGCTCTATGCTGAACAGGCTAAAGATGTTGATATCATTATTACAACGGCACTCATTCCAGGCCGGCCTGCGCCTAAGCTAATCACCAAAGAAATGGTGGACAGCATGAAAGCGGGAAGTGTCATTGTCGACCTAGCAGCTGCTAACGGCGGTAACTGCGAATACACTCAAGCAGATAAAGTCATTACGACTGACAATGGTGTTAAAATTGTCGGTTACACCGATATGGTTGGCCGATTACCGACTCAATCATCTCAACTTTATGCGACTAACTTAGTCAACCTGCTTAAACTACTTTGCAAAGAAAAAGACGGTAATATTGATATCGACTTTGAAGATGTTGTTCTTCGCGGTGTTACGGTTGTTAAAGAAGGAGAAGTGACATGGCCTGCTCCTCCGATAAAAGTATCAGCTCAGCCGCAACAGAAACCTGCTGAGCCAGAGAAAGTTGAAGAAAAAATCGCAGAGCCAGTTTCTCCGGTCAAGAAGCTTGCCGCTTTAGCTATTGGTGTTGGTGCTTTTGCTTGGATTGCGTCTGTCGCGCCTGCAGCATTTCTCTCTCACTTTACGGTGTTCGTCCTCGCGTGTGTTGTAGGTTATTACGTTGTCTGGAACGTAACGCACGCACTCCATACTCCTCTTATGTCTGTGACTAATGCAATTTCAGGCATCATTGTTGTTGGTGCTTTATTACAGATCGGGCAGGGGAATGGAGTTGTATCTTTCTTGGCATTTATTGCCGTTTTAATTGCAAGTATCAACATTTTTGGTGGCTTCACCGTCACTAAACGTATGCTTGAAATGTTCCGTAAAGACTAAGGAGTAACGAGAATGTCTGCAGGATTAGTACAAGCAGCTTATATTGTTGCTGCATTATTCTTTATTTTGAGCCTAGCTGGTTTATCCAAACAAGAATCAGCGAAATCAGGTAATTACTACGGTATTGCCGGTATGACGATCGCCTTGATTGCAACGATCTTTGGTCCTGAATCTCAAGGCTTTGTTTGGATCATTATCGCAATGGCAATTGGTGGCACCATTGGTATTCATTACGCTAAGAAAGTAGAAATGACCGAAATGCCGGAGTTGGTTGCAATTCTTCATAGCTTTGTTGGTATGGCTGCGGTTTTGGTGGGCTACAACAGCTACCTAGATGCACCAGAAGCTGCGACACACGCTGAACATGTGATTCATTTAGTTGAAGTCTTCTTGGGTGTGTTCATCGGTGCGGTAACTTTTACGGGCTCTGTTGTCGCATTTGGTAAGCTTCGAGGTATTGTTTCATCTTCTCCTTTGAACCTTCCGCACAAACATAAAATGAACTTGGCAGCAGTTGTTGTTTCGACTTTGCTTATGATGCATTTTGTGAACGCTGATGGCAGCATGTTCGCACTTATTGTAATGACATTGATTGCATTCGCGTTTGGTTACCATCTTGTCGCTTCTATCGGCGGTGCTGATATGCCAGTCGTTGTTTCAATGCTTAACTCTTACTCTGGTTGGGCTGCCGCAGCGGCAGGCTTCATGCTTGCAAACGATCTTCTCATCGTAACGGGAGCTTTGGTTGGTTCTTCAGGTGCTATCCTTTCGTACATTATGTGCAAAGCAATGAATCGTTCGTTTGTCAGTGTTATCGCAGGCGGTTTTGGTCAGGAAATTTCTATTTCAACCGATGTTGATCATGGAGAGCACCGTGAATCCACTGCGGATGAAGTCGCTGAAATGCTGAAAAACTCTAAGTCGGTGATTATCACTCCAGGTTACGGAATGGCTGTTGCTCAAGCACAATACCCAGTTCATGAAATTACTGAGAAGCTGAGAGCTAAGGGTATAAAAGTACGTTTTGGCATTCACCCAGTTGCCGGCCGGTTACCGGGTCACATGAACGTACTTTTGGCAGAAGCGAAAGTTCCGTACGATATCGTTCTGGAAATGGATGAAATTAACGACGATTTTGATGAAACCGACACAGTTCTCGTGATTGGTGCAAACGATACTGTTAATCCAGCAGCGCAAGAAGATCCAAACAGTCCGATTGCTGGCATGCCGGTTCTAGAAGTTTGGAATGCGAAAAACGTTATTGTGTTTAAGCGCTCTATGAACACAGGTTATGCAGGCGTGCAAAACCCGCTGTTTTTTAAAGATAATACACAGATGCTATTTGGTGACGCGAAAGAGAGTGTAGACGCCATTTCTAAAGCTCTGTAACATAGTCTAACTAAGTAAGAAGCCAGCAACTGCTGGCTTCTTTTGTTTTCTGAGTAGCATTATTGACACCAATATTACATTTGAAATTTATATTTTTGCCATAATGTTTTACTCTAAATCTAACCTACTGATTTATAGAATTTTTGCATTGATTAGAACGGCTTTCAATATATTAACAGTATGTACAGCAGCATTGAGTTTCAGTGTTAATGCTGATTCGCTGCCTGAACGCATCGATCAATTTGTCGATTCTTTCAGCCAGGACCAATTCAGTGCATCTTACGATATTCGTATCATACAATCTGATTATCCGACCCGTTTGATCACACCAGATTCAATGCTTCCTCAGACCTCGTCTTATCCATTGAAAGATATTCAACGTTTGTATCAACTGGCACAAAACTGTACAGGGAAACTGCCGTTAAGCCCGTTGATTACTGAACCGTTGGTATTTACTCGAGCAGTTTGTAAAGGGACTAAGCTGAGTGAAAAATGGTTTGCACGCAGTGGGTTAATTCACCCGGGTGGCGGTACTTATGCCAAACGTTATGTTTCGTTACACCCTGAAAGACAAGAGCAGCTCCAACAGTATATGCATATTAAGGAGAGGCCATTAGCGCCAAGGGAAACACTGCTTGGCCGCTTGCAAAGAATGAACGAAGAAACAATACTCGCGTTGCTTTCAGGATCGAGTATGTTTCTTGAGCAGGGTGAGATGTGGCTACGTCAAAATGATAGCTACTTAGTTTTCCCAGAAAGTATTTGGAAACAAAATGCAGATGACGCAGGATTAAGTGTTCAGCTAAAAAGCGAGTCGAATAGCTGTTTTGTCCAAAGGGGGAATCTCTGTTGGGATGTTGAAGATCACTCTCAGATACTTCGAGTCAGCATGGTCGTATTGGTTATTGCCAATATTCTGTTGGTTTTAGGATGGTCTGTTTACCGTTGGAACACTAAACGCCAAGAAATGAAGAGTCGAATGTTGATTCTTCAGATACTAACACATGAACTTAGAACCCCGATCGCGAGTCTATCTCTAACGGTCGAAGGTTTTCGGCGTGAGTTCGAAAAGCTGCCTGAGTCAGTTTATGATGAGTTTCGTCGACTATGTGAAGACTCTCGGCGCTTAAGACAGCTGGCTGAAGCCAGCAAAGATTACTTACAATCAGACAATAAACCTCTGGCCACCGAATGGGTGCCATCAGTGAAAGAATGGTTAGAGTTTAAAGTTGATGAAGAATTTAATGGCAAGATCCAATTAGCAGTCAATCATGATGTAGCAGCAAAGCTGAATGTTTATTGGCTAGGAACTTGTATTGATAACCTGATACGCAACGCGACCAAATATGGTGTTGCGCCGATAGTGCTGGATGTCAGCACTGATGATAATTTAATTACCGTTAAAGTGATAGACCAAGGCGAGTTAACTCAAAAAGATTGGCGACAATTGCGTAAGCCATTTGTTAGTAAAGCTGGTCTTGGTTTAGGCTTAACAATCGTTGAATCTATGGTAGGCAGAATGGGGGGTAAAATGACCCTGATTGGACCGCCAACAACGTTTATATTGGAGATACCTTGTGAAACAGACACTGCTTCTTGTTGAAGACGATAAAAACCTAGCCGATGGCCTGTTAGTCAGCCTAGAACAAGCAGGGTATGAATGTTTTCACTCTGAAACCATTGCTGATGTAGAGCAATATTGGGATAAGGCGGATCTTGTTATTTTGGACCGTCAATTGCCGGATGGTGATTCCGTAGAGCATCTGGTTGGCTGGAAGGCGATAAAAGATGTTCCTGTCATTTTGTTAACCGCACTGGTAACAGTAAAAGACAAGGTTACGGGGTTAGATGCGGGAGCAAACGACTATCTAACGAAGCCTTTTGCGGAAGCTGAGCTTTTTGCTCGTATTCGTGCTCAACTGAGAGCGCCTGAGTCTGATGCTCAAGATGACAGTAAAGTAAAAACTCAACATTTAGTGATAGATAAAGCAACTCGTGAAGTCTTTTATAAAGATGAGTCCATTACATTAACCCGAACTGAATTCGATTTGCTTTTATTCTTAGCAAGTAATTTAGGCCGCGTATTTACTCGTGACGAGCTACTCGATCACGTTTGGGGTTACAATCATTTCCCAACGACTCGAACAGTCGATACTCATGTTCTTCAGTTACGACAGAAGCTGCCTGGATTGGAAATTGAAACCCTTCGTGGGGTTGGCTACAAAATGAAGGCCTGATGAAATTTAAAGCGTTACTTCTAGGCGTGCTAGCTAGCACGCCTACCTCTGCGGCTAATATCCCATGGTTTGAGAGTAATTCTCCGCTAACTCAAGCCCACCGTTATTTGCTGAATAATGATCTCCCAGCGATGTTTACATCGTTAGTTGAAGTTTGGCAACAGGATAAGAATAGAGCAATCTCACCACACCTTAATGAGCTGTTTCAGCAGTCACTTCAAGTTGATTGCGGCAAAGGTCTAGATTCAAAACCCTTCCCTGACTGGATAAAAGGGGTTACGGTTCGTGCAATCGAAACCCAAAGCCCAGGACGAGATTCATATCGTGCGCTAATTGAAATTGCGTCTCGAAAAGATGTCACTGATATTTCACTCTCTCGCTGGGTGCAGAAAAGCATTTCTACAGATAATTCCTTTGTTAAGCTAGCTGAAAATGAAGAGCAGATTAAATCATACGTTAAGCGTTACAATCTAAACAGCAAAATCCCTATGGGCTTATATCGCTTAGATGTTACAGCCAAAGATCAGACTTCATGGAGCTCTTGGATAGTATTCGGCGAACCGAAGGCAAAAGTCACGGTACGCTGGCAATCCAAAGATCAATGGAGGGTCGAAAGAAATGCGTTATTGAATTCTCATTGCCCTTTGCCAAAGTTAGATACGGCTCTATATAACTATGTTGATGGACAATATAATAAAGTGTGGGGAGACACCTATGAGTCCGATTATCCAAACGCTTTAGAACCGAATATTGTTGAACCCGGTCGATACGTCTTAGCCGTATCCATGACTCATCAAAGATGGCAAGGCCCAATAATTGTTGAACAGTCCCAAATAATTAGTAAAACATATGACGTTTCTATAGAGGAATAATTAAAGTTAAGACACAATAGGACGATATAAACATAAGGAAATAGAAAGTTTATATCGATATGAAAAATTCAATAAAAATCTTATCGTTGTCTATCGCTTTGGCTTCAACAAGTTCCTATGCAGCCACCTATGCAGTAGAAGCACGAGGCGATGCAATGGGGGGAGTCGGGGTTGTTTCTGCAAACTTTTTAACAGCACCTTTCTACAACCCAGCCATCACAGCAATCTATAGACGCAACGACGATGTTGGTATGATCATCCCCTCATTTGGTTTAGCCTATAATGATGAGCACGAGATGGTTGATGGATTAGACCAAGCTGCTGACATCATTAATAGTGCTGTCAGTAGCAATAGTATTACTTCTGAAGATGCTGCTCGACTTCAAACTACCCTCAATGGTTTAGAAAATGATATTGCAAAGCTCGAAATTGGGGGGGTAGTCGCTTTCGCAATACCAAATAGTTTTATTGCGGCGAATCTTTTCGGTAAGGCCTATGCGGAATCATTTGCACAAACAGATATATACTCTGGTGCCAACACCGGCAATAGTGACTTAGATACCGCAGTTAACGCAGAGCTAAGTGCGGTTAACGCTGTCGCTATAGGTGTGACAGAAGTTGGTCTCTCTCTTGCCAAGTATCAAACATTCCTTGGTCAGCATATTTCATTCGGTGTTTCGCCAAAAATTCAGCGCGTTTACACTTATGTGTACAGTGCAAACCTAAACAATTACGATATTAAAGACGTGCGTGACAATGGAACCGGTGAGACCATGTTTAACATGGATGCAGGTTTCTTATGGTTTCATGGTCCATTACGTGTTGGCGTCTCGGCAATGAACTTGGTATCTCGTGATATCATGACGCAAGAGCTTCCGGAGCAGACATTAACTTCAAGCATAGATGGAAGCCAATCGAGAACTATTCCTGCATCTTCATACGCTTATCAAATGAAACCTCAATACACTGTTGGTGTTGGCCTAGTCGCGGATTACGCAACATTAAGTGTCGATTACGATATTAATGAAGATGAGCGTTACACAAATTTTAATGATAACACTCAATATCTGAGAGTCGGCGGTGAAATCGACATCATGCGTCAACTTAAGCTAAGGGCAGGGTGGCGACGTAATCTCGCCTATGACAATCTAGACGATACTATTACTGCTGGTATAGGTCTATCACCATTGAACCTGTTCCAAATGGATATCGGTGCAAGTTACACCAACGAAAACTCAATGGGTGCCTATATCAACTTCTTAGGAAGTTATTAGAAGTTCTGGTGATAATAAAGAAATCATAATATAGTCGGATCCTAAGTAAATAGGAGCTTTTTTATGCTAGATGATTTCCCACCTCTATCTCACCATGAACAACAAAAAGCTGTTGAAAAAATCCAAGAGCTAATGGCACAGGGGATAAGTACAGCAGAAGCCATCAAAATTGTCGCTGAGGAAATCAGACAGCAAGCAAAGCCAAAAGAGTAGAGCCGTTTATTTATATAGGAGAGAGCAGGAAACTGCTCTCTTTTTATTTACACTGCAAACATATTTTCTGTGGAAAATTATGTTTAAACCAAAACGAATCACGCGATTAAGCAATGAGAATTTCACATTAAGTTATTTAAATACAATGAGTTAGAATGAGATATTCATCTCCACAACAAAGTGACACACCCCCTTGTTGTAATTTAATTACAAAGAGTAACCTTTTGTCTGTAAGCGCTCACTATTCCATAGCATTTTGTTCTTATGAGTTATGGTGTCACAGATAGCTTTTGGAATATTTGGATTAGAAAGAAATGTTAGAGTCCGATCTCTGAGCGTAGAAATGATAAGTTGTAATATGACAGGAAGCTCTAGTTTGACTTCACTATAAAAAGATACAGTGTCACTTATTGGCTGTGATCATAAGAGGTAAATACGAGATAAAAGGCAGATAATTTAATATCTAAACATTGTGGGGGCGGACATCAAACGCTCGCTATAAATTGAAATCAACGAACGTAGATTCAACTAACTTATCATTAGAGTATCTTTTTAATGGATACGCGACTGAGTCAGGACGATAAACAGCCTTATACTGGGCAAGTTTCTTCATAATAGGCTCGAGAACTTTCTTGCCGTCGATATACTTTGGTTGAAACCCTAACAACAGGTTCAGTTCGTAGGAAAGAAGATATTTATCATTTTCGAGTGGATGGATTGCAACCCACGAGTCACAGTTAATGGTGAGCTTTGAAATTACACTGATATCAGCATCACTCAAACTATCATATTGGCCATTGTTTTCACAAAGCTTAAAGCGCATTACGACTGGTTCAAAATCGATATTTAAAACCACAGTTCGATCTTTCTTGCCTTCGCGACTATAGGTAAACATCACATTCTTTTTGTTAGTACTTGGTACGCCAATAACATGCTCATACTCAACGTTCTCAATAAATGATAAATCCTCCATAATGGTGGTAGAACAGCCAGATAAAAGAAGAAAAGAAAGAGAGAGAGCAAGTACTTTCATTGATTAATCAGTTTCAGCTTTACATGAACACATAGCATTTTCGCATGAGCTGTATGATAAGTACCAGATGTGGAGGCGGATTTTTTAATCGCTCAAACTGGACATTAGTAAATTGCGCCTACAACCTTAGTGCGCATTATATGTGTTATGTTAAATTAAATATAAAAATAGAAAGCGCCTGTTTAAGCGCTCTCTTCTGTTATATGGTATTTCTCAAATTAAACATAATCAGATTTACCATAAAATACTTAATAAACAGTTTGTTTAATCAGAGATTAACAAACCATTATTAGTTGTCCTTAACCGCCAGCGAGTTTAACTGTATGACCTTTCTTTTCAAGGTGAGCCTTTATTTTCTCTCTCGCATCACCTTGAATTTCGATATTGCCATCTTTTACAGAGCCTCCACATCCACACACTTTCTTCAGTTCTGCGGCTAATAGTTTAAGTGGTGCATCATCCAAATCTAACCCAGATACAATACACACGCCTTTTCCTTTGCGCCCTTTGGTTTGTCGCTGGATACGAACAATACCATCACCTTTGGGTCGTTGAACCTTTTCATCTTCAGGTTTGATTCGACCAACTTCTGTGGAATAAACAAGACTCATAAGTACTACTTCTTCTGTTCGGCTTTTTGTTTAGCCATCAAGTATGCCTCTATATGCTTCTGGATCGCAAGCTTCCCACCCTTAATGAGCTTGCCGTTAAAGAAACAATACCAAGCATTAGGCTCACCAGTATCGTTTTTTATAGTGTAGCCATGAAAGTTTTCTTGTGCTGGATTACCTTCTGCCTGTTTTTTATTTCCCAAGGAACCAAACTCTTTGGGATCAATTATTGTGGCAGTATCGCAAAACCAATCAATACTCTTTTTTACTGCTGGCATGCTTCCAGACAAAACATGATTTTTGATCTGAACTTGCCATATGTCAGTAGAACTTCCAGCAGTTTTGAGGGTAAAACCTCTATATGTCGCAGCAGCCATAGTCACTTTATTTTAGTAATAAGTTAAATTAATAATAATTGTATATCGCCCTTAATCAAGTATATTGGGTAAGGATAATTCTGTTATAGTGCGCTTGAATGAAGAAAAATATTAGGGTAATCACAGATTTAGATACAAGAAATCGATTCATTCAACTCTTTACTCAATCTGTGAGCATAGACATGATGAATTCACTCACAGATGGTCAATACGCACATAACTCTCTGTTAGCATTAACAAAAGACTGGAATTTATTTTCTGATTATTGCAAGAGGAAATCGGTTAATACTCTTCCCGCTTCTACGGCGGCTGTACGTCTTTTTTTGGAAAGAGAGTCTGCTCAAAGAAAATACTCAACCCTTAGGCGTTACATTGTAACTATTTCACTTATTCATAAAACGCTAGCAATGAGTGACCCAACAAGTCATTCTAATGTTCAGCAATCATTATCTCAGTTAAGAATCGAGAAATCCGGTGATGCAAGCCCTGCAATCCCTTTTGAACGGCAGCACCTTGAACAGCTGACAGAAAAGCTCGACAAGAAACCTTCAATCAAGGTAGTACGTGACCTAGCGATTTATCACTTAATGTTTGAGTGCATGCTAAAGCGTTCAGAGCTGAAACAATTAACTCGAAACAACATTAAACTAGGAACGAATGATTGTCTTGTTTTTATTGGAGACTCAACCTACACACTTACAGATAATGCTTACAAATATTTATCAAAGTGGTTGAAGACGCTACCTATACAGAATACATTTTTGTTTAGTGCCATTGATAAACATGGAAATATTAGTACTGACCAATTGAATGATTCTTCTATTTATAGAATTTTGAGATCAGCAAGTGACAAGCTAAAATTAAACGTCAAATTCTCAGGTCAGTCATTGAGAGTTGGAGCCGTGAAGGAAATGTCACGCAAAGGGATAAAGACGGTGGATATTCAACACTATGGTCGATGGTTAAGCCCTGCGATGCCTTATCAATACTTGGGAAATAAGGTCACCGCAGAAGCAGAAATGATGATATTTAAACGTTTTAAACCGTGGGACTAAAGTGAGCGTCTTACACAATCTGCAAGGAACTCGGAGAATTTTAAGCCACTGTGCTCGACCATTTTAGGAAACATCGAAATCGGTGTCATACCGGGAAAAGTATTGACCTCATTCAAATACACATCACCATCCGGAGTAAGGAAAAAATCGATACGAGACAAATGACGAAGTTTCATCTGTCTAAACACTTTTTCAGAAGCCTGTTGGATAATGAGTCGTTGATCGTCAGTCAGATCCGTCGCTTCAACATCTGTTGTTGAATGACTATCTGCACTGTATTTCTCTTCGTATGAATAGAATGTGTCTTCCGGCGCTTTAATTTCTCCCGGGGGAGTCACATACAATTGACCTTGGTATTCATACGCTGCAACTTCTAATTCGCGGGGTTTGACGGCTTTTTCTACTAAGACTTGATCTGAATATCCAAATGCATCATTGATTGCTCTTTGCAGTTGAGCTTTTTCTGTCACTTTATAACAGCCAACAGAAGAACCTTGTCTTGCTGCTTTAACGAATACACTACCCCACTGCTCGAACGCCGCTAAGCTTTGATCATATGCTAACTTATTGTTCTCAGACAAAAAGATATATGGCGTATTTGGAATGGAAAGTGCATCGTACCAAAGTTTCGACGTGATCTTGTTAAAGCTATTCGCACTGGCTTCAGGGCCACAGCCTAAATAAGGAATACCTGTAAGCTCAAGCATCGATTGGATATCACCTGTTTCCCCCGGAAAACCATGAATGCATGGCACAACAAAATCCAATTTTGTTGCATTTACTTCAGAGTTCAAAGTTCCAGCGTTTGTATCGAGATAAACCAGTTGCTCCCCTTGATACCAACCTTCAGGTTTCATTTCTACTCGAATCACCTCAAATTCAGGTGTTAACTCAAGTTGGGATTGTACGAAATCTGCTGAAATGAGCGACACTTCATGCTCAGCCGAACCGCCACCACAAAGTAGTAAAATTGTTGTATTCGCCATTAAGGATCTTTCCGTGAAATAACAGAGGGATTAGTAGAGTTAATCATAATAAAAACTCGGCAAGGATTCATTGATTTAACCGAATTATGACCGTTCTGACCGTTTGTTTGATGGATTAATACCCATTAAAAAAGGGGCTGATGCCCCTTTTTATGAAATTAGTTAAGCTTATTAAGCGTTGGGAACTCAGAGTTCTTAATCGCATCAATACTCTTAACGAAAGGTTTCATATCCTGAAGGTCACTAGGAAGTTTTGAAATGGCTTTCTTCGCATCAGCGCGAGTGGCGTAGTCTCCGTAAAGGACTGTGTACCACTTTGTGCCGTTGACGACTTTATAGTTTTCCCACACTGGCTCGCCATCACGTGGTAGTTTACGTGCAAACTGGTCCACTTTGGTTTGGCTGCCAACCGCAACAACCTGAATCGTGAAACCATAACGTGGGTTCATCGCTTTTTGTTTTGCAGTTGGTGGGATAATCGCGACTGCTGGCTTAGCCTTCTTCTGAGGTTGCATGTTAGTCATTTGCTTCTCAGCCATCGGCCTTACAGTCTTAACCGCTTCTTCCGTGACGCCGTTGGTAACGCCTTGTTCTGAAACAATCGGCTTCTCTACTGCCGCTGTTTTGTAATCCTCACGATAGCTTTCAGAGGACACGTCAGTTACGTAATCACTCGATACACACGCTGAAAGCACCACTGATAAGCCAACTATTGCGATTTTTTTCATGAATTCTTCAAATGCCTTTTGTAGAAATTACTGTAAATCATGCCGTTAGATAGGATTAGAATCAACCCAACATTCTAATTATATATCAATACACTGTGACACATGGCACAAAGTCGGAGTCACGTCAGGTGATCTGATTAAAACAACGCCTAATTATCTCTGAATTCGTTTAAGTGCTTGGTTAATATTAGCTTAAACGCTGAATGTCGGAGTGCATAAATGAATAGTCTGAGCCACTTACTTAAACCAAAGTCAGTCGCTGTTGTTGGAGCTTCGACCAGAGCGATGCGAGCAGGCAATATCGTTATGAAGAATCTTCTTCAAGGCGGGTTCGAAGGTGCAATTATGCCCGTCACTCCACGTTATAGCTCAGTGTGTGGTGTTCTTGCTTATAAAGATATAGATTCACTTCCCATTACACCAGATGTCGCTATTTTATGTACAAACGCGAGCCGGAATTTAGAACTCTTCAGGCAGCTTGCCGAGAAAAAAGTAAAAACGGTTATTGTTCTCTCTGCAGATATGCATTTGGCTACTGACGATGGTTGTAGTATTCAGGAAGCCTGTCTTACGGTCGCTCAACAGTCCA
This sequence comes from Vibrio sp. Isolate24, assembly GCF_022398215.1. Classification (NCBI taxonomy): domain Bacteria; kingdom Pseudomonadati; phylum Pseudomonadota; class Gammaproteobacteria; order Vibrionales; family Vibrionaceae; genus Vibrio; species Vibrio sp. Isolate24. Next base: position 638,899 of record NZ_JAKEUU010000001.1, on the reverse strand, counting down.
ATATGCGAGTATTAGGTCCTAATAGCCTTGGTATGATCCTACCTTGGATCAATTTTAACGCATCATTTTCGCCGGTCACTGCGCAGCAAGGGAAAATTGCTTTTATCTCTCAATCAGCAGCGATGTGCACCACAATACTCGATTGGGCAAATGACAAAAACATTGGCTTTTCTGCTTTTATCTCTCTTGGTAATGCCCTCGATATAGACTTTGCAGATTTGCTCGATCACCTAAGTACTGATGCTCATACGGAAGCTATACTGCTTTACGTCGATACCATAAAAGACGCAAGGCGATTTATGTCTGCAGCTCGCGCGGCATCTCGAAATCGTCGAATTTTGGTATTGAAAGGAGGTAAAACGTCAGCAGGTCGGTTAGCCGCTCAAGCCCACACTGGTGGAGACAATACCCTCGATATTATTTATGACTCAGCAATTCGCCGTACCGGTATGTTAAGGGTAAACAACTCACATGAGCTATTTGCTGCAGTAGAAACACTGACTCATTCAGTCCCACTTCGTGGTGAACGCCTTGCCATTATCACTAATGGTGGCGGTCCCGCAATCATGGCCGTTGATACCCTGCTAGTCCGTGGCGGGAAACTAGCTGCTCTTCCAGACGAAGTGATAGAACAGCTCAGTGACGTATTACCTTCCAGTTGGAGTTACAATAACCCGATTGATTTAGTGGGTGATGCAGGACCTCAGCGTTATATTGATACACTCAATATTTTAATGGATAGCGACTGTGCTGATGCCATTCTGATTATGCATAGCCCTTCTGCTATCGCCCACTCCGAGAAAACGGCGATGGCTATCGTGGAAGCAATTAAAGCGCACCCTAGGCATAAACGATTTAATATACTCACTAACTGGTCCGGTGAACTTACGGCGCGGCCTGCCCGTCAAATATTTACTCAAGCAGGAATTCCAACCTACCGAACGCCCGAAAGTGCCGTTGTTGCATTCATGCACTTGGTTGAGTATAGGAGAAATCAAAAACAATTGATGGAGACACCAACCACTGCAGAACCAGTGCATATTAGAGAGTTAAATGAAGCCAAGAAATGGATAAACAGCAAATTACTGGATAAAGAAACAGTATCACTAGATACTCACCAAATTGGGCAATTTCTTAAGCACTTTGATTTTAATGTCTTACCCACTTGGATTGCTTCTGATGCCAGTGAAGCGGTTCACGTTGCCGAACAAATTGGTTACCCTGTCGCGGTAAAACTCCGATCTCCAGATATTGCCCATAAGTCTGATGTACAAGGGGTTATGCTCAACTTACGTAATAGTCATGAAGTCGCCAGTGCTTCACAAGCGATTCTCGACAGAACGAAGCTTTCCTATCCTTCTGCTCATGTGCATGGCCTTTTGGTTCAAGGCATGGCAAAACTTGCAGGTGGCGAAGAGATACGTATCAAAGTCAAAACCGATGAGACATTTGGCCCTGTGATTTTAATTGGGCAAGGCGGTTCAGAGTGGGATGAGTCTATCGATGCGGCGTCTGCGCTCCCACCGCTCAACATGACACTGGCTCGCTATTTGATCGTCAGGGCAATAAAGAGCGGTAAAATTCGCTTGCAAAAGCTACCCATACCAATGAATATCCAAGGGCTGTCTGAACTTCTAGTTCGGATATCACAAATGGTCGTGGATTGCCCTCAAGTTCACGAGCTGGATATCCATCCAGTCCTTGCAGTTGGAGATAGCTTTACCATTCTCGATGCAGATTTAATCCTCAAACAATATCAAGGTGATGCTCAAAAACGGTTAGCTATTCGCCCATACCCAGTTGAGTATGAAGAAAAAATTGAGTTAAGAGATGGTGAAGTCATCCTATTACGCCCTATCCTTCCTGAAGACGAACCTGGCCATGCAGATTTTATTCGTAATGTATCTAAAGAAGATCTGTACAAGCGTTTTTTTAGTGATGTAGGAGAGTTTAACCACGAGGCTCTAGCTAACTTGACGCAAATTGATTACGACCGAGAAATGGCGTTTGTTGCCGTAGCTGACTATGATTCGCAACCGAAAATCATCGGTGTCTCTCGTGCATTGATAAACCCTGAAAATACAGATGCTGAGTTTGCGATTTTGATTCGATCTGACCTCAAAGGAAAAGGGCTAGGTAAGATTTTGATGAACAAAATCATAGACTACTGTCGCCACAAAGGAACTCAGCAAATGTCGGGTATGACCATGCCAACTAACAGGGGAATGTTGATGTTGGCACAGAAACTCGGGTTCAAACTTGATGTTCAGTTTGAAGATGGCGTCGCTGACATGGTGCTCCCGCTTCAGTAAGCCAGCAACGAGCTTGGATCACTCTTTAAGCATCCAATTTTTCTTAAGATACTTAATACACCATGATTTTGCTTCACCCATTTGGTTTCTTTTCCAAGCAAGTATGATGTCTATATCAAACGTTTCCGTATCTGAGATCTTAGCTAGCGTTCCATCATCTATTAAAGGCTTTGCCACCGATTGCGGCAGGGTTCCGATTCCTAAGCCGGATTGCAGAGCTTTAACTTTGGCCGGTAGATTGCTCACGGTTAGCCTTGGTTGTCTTTGAAGGATGTTAACGCTTATAGCTGGTTGTTCTCGTGCGGTATCAGCAATTGCGATGACTCGATACTTAGCTCTTGCTGCTTCATCGAATGGGCCGTTCCGTTTATGGACATAATGATTCGGTGCTGCGACCCAAATCATTTTCAATGAACCAATCGATTCCGCTTTCACATCAAGTGGTAACGTTTCTGGTTTTGGGCAGACCAACAGATCAGATCGACTTTCATCAAGTGACTCCCAACAACCGGCAAGAATCTCTTCTTGTAGCCGAATACGTGTTGAACTGACATTGCTTAAAGCCTCTACCATAGGGAAAAAGTGCTGTACCGGAATCACCCCATCAAAAGCGAGTGTGATATCTAACTCCCAGCCATTAGCAAGCACACTGGCATCATTAACCAGTTTTTCAGTCGCGGCTAAAATGGCTCGCCCTCTTTCAAGAATGAGCTTACCGGCACTGGTGAAACTCGCTTTGTGCCCTGAGCGGTCAAAGATCATGATGTCTAGATCTTGTTCAAGTTTCTGTATCTGATAACTCAGCGATGAAGGTGCTCTATCGAGCTCATTCGCTGCTGCTGCGAAGCTTCCTCTGCGATCTATCGCATCGAGAATATGCATGGCTTCTAGAGTAATTGGACTTTGCAATGCTGTTATTCCTATTAATATAAATTAATGATTAGCGAAAATAATCACATTTCCAGCGTACTAAATAAATCTTTACAATTGTAAATAAAATGTTTATCCGACTGTATTAAAAAGACTTTTAATTAATTAACACGAAGATCGGTAAAATAAGAAACACGAATAAATAATACGAACGATAGTAATTATCATTTAGATCCTATAGAGTTCTGTCCGTCCCAAACATAAGCCTCATTGTGGATCTAAAGGTAATTACAACAATGTATAAAAAATCATTATTATCAACTTCAATTATACTCGCTCTTGCCTCGAACGCGCACGCTGAAGAGTATGCATTATTTGACGAGGTCGTGGTATCCGCTTCACGCACAGAACAACAACTTGAAGATGTTGCTGGTTCAGTCTCTGTGGTTACAGATGATCAAATTGATAAAACATTAGCATCTAACATTGATGATGTACTGAAATATACACCGGGTGTAGACGTCATTTCAGATGGACGAATGGGAATCCAACAAATTAACATCCGAGGTATGGAAGGTAACCGTATTAATATCTTGGTTGATGGTGTCGCACAACCCTATATGTATGACCAATCCTACACATTCATCTCTTCCGGTCGAATTGCCTTAGATACAGACATGATTAAGGCGGTTGAGGTGGTTAAAGGGTCAGCTTCAAGCTTATATGGCTCTGATGGTATTGGCGGTATTGTTGCGTTCCAAACTAAAGACCCAAGTGATTTCCTTGGTGAAGGAGATGGGTTTGGAGGGCAAGCAAAATTAGGCTTTGCTTCTCGTAATGATTCTTTCACTGAAAATGTGGTTCTGGCTAATCGCAGTGGTGATCTAGAAACACTCGTTGCATATACTCGAAACGATGCAGGCTTGACAGACAATTTTGCTAATGGCGACTATCAGGATTACTCACCAAAAGACTTAGACTCTAAAGCTGACAATGTTTTGGCTAAGGTTCAGTATCAAATAGATACCGCAAACAGAATAGAGTTTACTGGTGAGTTCATTAACGAGAATAGTAAAGGTGATATCCAACATTCGTCATTCCCTACTTTCAACAGTGACGATACTACCGAACGTTCACGCATAAGCCTCAAACATATTTGGGAAGGCAGCACGAAACTTGCCGACTCGGTAACATCGCAGCTTACGTGGCTATCTCACGAACAAAATAATGTGACTGACCGTGTTGGAACTTCTTTTGGTAGTGTTGTAAATGAAATAAAAGATTATTCTTATGAAGATAAAGGTATTCAAGCAGACTTGCAGGTAAACAAATACCTATCACTTGAATCTTCTGAGCACTTTTTTACGTACGGTCTGGCTTATACCAATAAGGACATTACCAACTACAACAAAATCATTGATCGCTCTAACAATGACCAAACATCGATATACTTTTATCAACCTGATGCAACCGAAACCAGAATTGGATTGTTCGTTCAAGATCAGATTTCATTCCTTGAAGATAAGTTAATTGTAACTCCAGGTCTACGTTGGGATAGATTTGAAACTAAGCCTGATAGCTCCACTGAAGGTATACCTTCAGGACAAACTTATGAAACGAACACAAGTTCAGCGCTTACTGCACGTCTCGGCACTGTGTATTCTTTAGATGATACATCTAAGGTGTTTGCTCAAATAAGCCAAGGTCACAGAGCCCCAACGTTTGAAGAGTTATACTACTCGATGCCTGGACATAGCTACACAAACGTACCTAACCCAAATTTGGAAGCTGAAGAAAGTATCACGTACGAAACCGGTTATCGTTATACGAATGACTTCTCTCGTTCAGAAATCGCCGTCTTCTATAGCGACTACAAAAACTTCATTGATGTTGTCGATATTGGTTCAGGCTCATCTGAATATCAACATCAAAATGTTGGTAAAGCGACGATTAAAGGTATTGAATTCTCAAGCCGTATTGCTATCAGTGAAGTGTTCGAGCTACCTAAGGGTATATCTACTAACTTTGCCGCTAGCTACACTGAAGGTGAAGATGGTGAGAACAAGCCACTTAATTCAGTAAACCCGTGGAATGCTGTCGCGTCATTGGATTACGATGCACCTAGCCAAACATGGGGTACCAGTATTGCAATGAACTACTACGCTGAGAAAAAACTATCGGACATTAACATTGACCCTGATGATAGTACGAGAACACCTGATGAAGTGGGAACACCAAGTGCAGCCATTATCGATCTAACAGCGTATTATCGCCCAATGCAAGACCTCACATTGAGAGCCGGCCTTTTCAATGTAGCAGATAGAAAGTACTGGAAATGGAGCGATGTGAGAGGCGAAGGCGCGCTGTATGCTGATGACACTCAAGCAGGTCGTAACTGGGCCATTACTGCTAAGTACGAATTTTAAAACCTGCCTTTACTAAGTCATTAAGAACTTAGTTTAAACTCCCAAAAGCCATCGCTGGAGACTCTGCTTTAACAGAGGTAATAGCGATGGCTTTACTTATGGCTAGCTAATATTTGAACTGGGAAACTTCCGCATTTAACTGCTCAGCCTGTGAAGACAAGCCCTGAAGAACATTATCCACATCACTAACTTGGCTCGATACCGCTGAAGATGCATCTGCAATAGAGGTAATACTGCCACTGATCTCATCAGTCACCGCTCTCTGCTCTTCGGTTGCTGCCGCAATTTGCACATTCATTTCATTAAGATCGTTCAGCATGGTCACGATCTGTTCCAGCATGACTGCGTTTTGGTCACACGTATCTACTCCTTGTGAAACCGTACTATTAGCGTTTTCTATACTCTTCGACACATCATTAGTTTCACGTTGCAAGGATTCAATCTTCTCACGTATTTCTTCTGTTGATGATTGAGTACGCCCAGCTAGGGAGCGGACTTCATCCGCAACTACAGCAAAACCTCGGCCTTGTTCCCCCGCCCTTGCCGCTTCAATAGCAGCATTTAGAGCAAGTAAATTTGTTTGCTCTGCAATACCTTGTATGACATCCAATACTTCAGCAATGGAGTTACTTTCATGATGTAAACGACCAATAGCCTCGACAGCGGTCTGCATTTCTTCGTTTAAACGTGAGATTTCTGAGCCCAAATTACGTCCGACAGTTACCCCTTCACTGCCTGTATCGTTCGCATTCTTAACAAACTCAGCCGCTCGACTCGCAAACTGTGCCACCTCAGCAATTGAAGCACTCATTTCGTTTACCGCGGTCGCTACCGATTCCGTTCTGTGATTCTGATCCTGAACGGCTGCTCGAGTACTGTTCATATTCCCTGTCATACTTTGAGTATTACTATTGAGGTTTTCGGTCGCCTCAGCAAATTTACGAATAATATCCTGTAAGTGAGTAAAGAGAGAGTTGAGGGACATCGCCAGCTCAGCCATTTCATCTTTACCACCTTCCTCGAGCCGTTCTGTCAAATCATTGTCACGACTGATTTTTTGTATTTTCTCACTCGCAATGCGTATAGGTCTCGCAATACTGTTACCAAGGAAGTACGAAACTAATACGGCCGCTATTACACCTACGACAATACTGGTCATCACAGTCGTAAATTTGGATTGAACAAGTGCATCCAAATCCGCTAACGCTTCTGCCTTATCTATTTCAGTCACAATAGCCCACTGCAATCCCGCAGCATCTAGAGGAGAATACACCGACAAAACTTCTATACCACGATAATCATTAATCACATTAGAACCACTTTGCCCTCGGAATGCTGCTTTAACGCTATCCGTGTCCACCATCTGACGACCAATCGCTGAAGACTTACCTTGTATTTGATCAATTATCGAGCTAGACACACCTGAGCTTTCTAGCTCCTTAATATATTGGTCAGGGTCTTCGATAAGAAAGCGAGATTCACTTCTTAACAAATGATCGGGCCCCACAAGATAGGTCTCTCCTGAATTACCGAGTCCGGCATAACTCCAGTTTTCCTCAAAGGTCATAATGCCGTTAATCTTATCGACGGGCATCTGGAAGATCAGTACACCAATAGTTTGATTATCCACTCTGACGGGAGTGGCAATAAAGGAGGCTGCCGCTTCATATGAAGGAAAGTATGGCGCAAAGTCCTCAAGGTGATATTGAGAAGACCCCAAATTTAGCGCCCCTTTGAACGCTCTGGCGATACCGCTGCCTGCATAAGGGCCAGAGTTAAGATTTGTCGCATAATCAAGTTCTTTGAACACCGAATAAATAACGTTGCCGCTAGGATCAACTAAGAAAATGTCGTAATAACCAAACTCTTCTAAAAAGCCTTTGATGCTTGGGTGGTACTTACGATGCACTTCATCGTATTCCGTACCCAGTGAGTCTGCCATCATTTGATGCTTTTCGCCTAGTGGATTTGGGTTGACACCTATGTAACGAGCTTGAAGTGCTTTTGCTCTCGGTGACAATCTATTCAACTTCTGCATTTCATTTGCAGAGTTTCCGCCATTCGCCGTTCGATAGGTTGTGCCAAAACTCGATGTGTAATAATTGCTAAGGCGAGATAAATCACTGGCACTAACAGATTCAACAGGATAACGCTCAAATGTGTCTTTAAACGCCACCATCGCATCCCTGACACCAATGGAATTGGCTGTGGTCAACATTTGCCCACGTATGTGTTGGAAGTAATTTTCTATTTCACTTCTTTTGTTTTCTCGAATGGAAGTAAGCTGACTAACGGCACGTTGAAACAGTGCTTGTTCTGAGAGTACAGACGCTCTCCACCCTACAAAAATCCCTGTTGCAACAACGGCAAAACTACATAATAAGGTTGAAGCCAAAACTATTTTAGTGGCAATCTTCATAACCGAACCTCTTTGCGGAAACTCCATCTCCGCCTCTGTTTATTCAGAAGAGTCTTGCCAGCTGACGTGCGATTTATATGCATTTAGTGATATAAGTGTAATCATAAAAGTCGATTTTTTCGATCTGGGTTGGCTTTATTGTTGTGTGGAAAATTAAACCCTGAGGCTAAAAAATACGTAACCATTTGAAATAAAATCAAAAAAGGCCAATCCACCCTACTCATTAAGTAGTAATTGCAAACTGGTCTAACCTGTTAAATTCATCAAAAAATAATTCTCGATCAACTTATATCTGCCTGTAATAGCGCCATTTAATAAACCAGTATGTCGTGTGCGAATCAATGACATCGTAGAGTTATTCATTTAGTAACGAGTTTGGCTCTGTTGTGAGTATCAAAAAGAAGTTTTCAGACAAATTTTGCAAAAAAATCCGGATAATATTCTTGTAAAATTCTCCAAATCGATAGTGAATCTTTTCAGATTTCGATATTTCCACTCAAAAAAACCAGCACTTTCATCTGTTTTTTAACGTTTGTAAGAATTAGTTTACTCCGAGGTAACGCCCCAAATCAGGCGCAATTTAACATTTTGGTTACACTTAGGTTAACTGGCATAACCAAGATTCATCACTGGATTAAGTTTATATAGCAGTGTGAAAGAATGCATATGGCTAATTCTCTAGAATAGTATTTCAGGCTATAACAGAGTTCAGTACGCGAAAGTTGGTTTTGCCCGGAGGATGTTAATCAATTGCTGCCAAAGAATGCAGCGTAACAAGGAGCTTGAGATGAACGTTCAGGCCTTACCCATGAATCGATTTATCGATCATCATGGTCAAGTAGTTAAACCACTCCCTGAGTGGGCTGATGCTGCGACACTGAAAAAGTTCTATTGCGACATGGTTGTCGCACGCACCTACGACAATAAAGCTGTCGCCTTACAAAGAACCGGAAAGCTAGGAACCTACCCGTCTCACTTGGGAGCTGAAGCCTTTGGTATTGCCATCGGCCACGCACTGCGAGTACAAGATGTTTTCGTCCCCTATTATCGTGATATGCCTGCAATGTGGGTTCGCGGTATCGGTATGGAGAAGAATCTTCAATACTGGGGTGGTGATGAACGCGGTAGTGACTTCTGCCCAGAGGGTAGTCACCTATCGTGCCAAGACTTACCATTCTGTGTTCCTATTGCCACACAATGTACTCATGCAGTTGGTGTGGCGGCGGCGTTAAAAATAGCAGGCGACCATAATGCTGCACTCGTCACCTGTGGCGATGGTGCAACCTCTAAAGGTGACTTCCTTGAGTCCATCAACTGTGCTGGTGCTTGGAATATTCCACTGGTGTTTGTGGTTAACAATAACCAATGGGCCATTTCCGTCCCTCGTGCTCTGCAGTGCGCAGCTGATTTTCTCTCAGAGAAAGCTAAAGGGGCGGGAATACCAGGTATTACCGTGGACGGCAATGATGTCGTTGCCATGTTTGACGCTGTTTCTACCGCTCTAGATAGAGCCAGAAAAGGTAAAGGCGCAACGCTTATTGAGGCAATCAGCTATCGTCTCAGTGATCATACGACCGCAGATGATGCCAGCCGCTACCGTAGCAAAGATGAACTAAACCAAGCTTGGCAATACGAGCCCATTCTCCGCCTTAAAAATTACCTCCTCAATTACGGACACTGGTCTGAAGAAGAAGAGCAAGCCTTACTTTCTAAAGCAAAGCTAGAAGTCGAAGAAGCGGTTGAACGTTATCTTAACCTCCCTCCTCAAGCTCCTGAATCTGCGTTTGACTATCTGTACGAATCCCCCGTTACAGAACTGAATAACCAGAGAGATGAACTGATCAATAAAGCGATGCGAATGCAGGGAGGCAAACATGTCTGAGATTACACTCGTTGAAGCAGTAAACCTCGCCTTGCATCATGAAATGAGCAAGGATTCTAAGGTTGTCGTTTTAGGTGAAGATGTGGGTGACAATGGTGGTGTATTCCGTGCCACTGTTGGGCTAAAAGAAAAGTTTGGTCTAAAACGAGTCATTGACACCCCACTTGCAGAAGCCTTGATCGGTGGTGTGAGTGTCGGTATGGCAACGCAGGGCTTGAGACCTGTGGCAGAGTTTCAGTTCCAAGGGTTTGTGTTTCCCGCCATGGAGCACCTGATGTGTCACGCTGCTCGAATGCGTAATCGAACACGAGGCCGCCTAACCTGCCCGGCGGTTTTTCGTGCACCTTTTGGCGGTGGTATCCATGCACCAGAGCATCATTCAGAGAGCATAGAAGCTCTGTTTGCTCACATTCCAGGGTTCAGAGTTGTGATTCCATCCTCACCCCAGCGTGCTTATGGATTACTGCTAGCGGCTATTCGCAGTAATGATCCTGTGATGTTCTTTGAGCCTAAACGTATTTACCGCACAGTTAAGTCTAATGTCATTGATAATGGCGAAGCTCTACCGCTTGATAGTTGCTTTACCCTTCGTAAAGGCCGTGACGTCACACTAGTCACATGGGGCGCTTGTGTGGTTGAGTCATTACAAGCAGCGCAAAGGCTGTCAGAACAAGGTATTGAAGCTGAGGTAATAGATCTCGCGAGCATCAAACCTATCGATATGGATACCATTTTGAAATCGCTCGACAAGACAGGACGCTTACTGGTCGTGCACGAAGCCAGTAAAACCTGTGGTGTCGGTGCGGAGATCATTGCGCGTGCGGCCGAACATGCTATGTGCACTCTTAAGGCACCACCGAAACGCGTAACAGGTATGGACACGGTTATGCCTTACTACCGAAATGAAGATTACTTTATGATTCAGGAAGAAGACATTGTTATTGCAGCAAAAGAGCTCGTGGAGGGATGGAAATGAGATCATTTTTATTGCCAGATCTTGGTGAAGGGCTCGCAGAGTCAGAGATTGTGCAATGGCATGTGAACGTCGGTGATATGGTCGAAGTAGACCAAATTATATTAACAGTCGAAACAGCAAAAGCTGTTGTCGAAGTACCAGCGCCCTATAGTGGTAAAATTGTCAGCCGACATGGAGAGGAAGGTGATGTCATCAATATCGGTAGCCTTCTGTTAGAAATCGAAGAAGAAGGGACGACAAAGAAAGCAGAATCCAAACAAAAAGATGCTGCAACTGTTGTTGGCAATGTCTCAAGCCAAACTCATCAAGTCGATGTCGACGATTTTTGGATCGGTGCTTCACACAATACCAGCGAAGGCTCCCCGATCACAGCGATGCCTTCTGCGCGCTTACTTGCGAAAAAACTCGGGGTGGATCTTCTTCGAGTAAAAGGCAGTGGTCATGACGGTATAATTACCGACGCTGATATTTATGAAGAAGCCGGCAAACAGCAACCGGGAACAGAAGTACTAAAAGGCGCTCGTAGAACCATGGCTGGCACCATGGCTGAGTCTCATCACAATGTAGCGTCAGTGACGATCACCGAGGAGGCCTTGTTAGAAAATTGGAAAAAAGGGGAAGATATCTCGAGTCGGCTGATCCAAGCCATTGTGCATGCTTGTGAGAAAGAGCCGGCACTTAATGCTTGGTTTGACGCTGAAACAATGACTCGATGCGTACATAGCTCTGTGAATATTGGTATTGCAGTGGACAGCAGCCATGGTTTATACGTCCCCGTTCTGCGTAACGCTAACGAGGTGAAAACGGAAGATATACGCTCGTGGTTAAATGAAACGGTGACAGGCATCCGTGACCGGAAAATTGGCCGTGAGCAGTTGCAACATGCCACTATCACATTGTCTAATTTTGGTGCCATTGCAGGGATTTATGCCACTCCCGTTGTCTCCCCTCCTCAGGTGGCGATCGTCGGTGCGGGGCGTATTATTGAAAAAGTCGTAATGCGAAATAATGAAGCGGTCGCAGTCAAAGCGATGCCACTCTCAGTCACTTTTGACCATAGAGCGTGCACCGGAGGCGAAGCCGCTCGCTTTACCAAACTATTAGTTGAGCACTTGGAAATGAAGCTTAACTAGCCTTTTTAGCCGCGACTTGGTTGCGGCCATTTTCCTTCGCGCTATAGAGTGCCTGATCTGCGCGCTCTATGGCGCTTTGCCAATCATCACTTCCGTTAAACTGAGTCACGCCAAAGCTTGCGGTACAAAAATCGACATTACTCGGTAACATTTTTGCTTTCTTAATCGCCTCTCTCAGCTTTTCGGCTACAATGACCGCATTTTCAGTATCAGTATTTGGTAATAAGACTAAAAATTCTTCCCCACCATAGCGAAAGCTTAAATCGTCTTTACGGGTTTGCAGTATCAGAAGCTTACCCATAGTCCTTAGCACTCGGTCCCCAGCTTGATGCCCATACGTGTCGTTGATTTTTTTAAAGTGATCGATATCAAGAAGTAACAAAGATAGAGGTTGCCTGTGCCGGCTCGAACGAGCTACTTCCCTAGGAAGTAGCTCTTCCAAAGCACGACGGTTATAAAGCTGGGTCAATTCATCTTTGATGGAAGTATCATAGATAGTCGCAACAAGTCGCCCTGTTAGCATCCATGTCACTGAAAAACCGATGAATATGATCATGAGTAATGTACTAACAAACGCCAGTTGATGAGCGGTTCCAGAAATCATGAAGTCATCAATTCTTTGTTCAAACAACGTCCAGATAAAACGGAATAAATTATAGATGCCCTGTGTTGCTAATCCTATTGAAAGCAGATACTTAGAGGGTGTCATGTCGGCATTTTTGCCTTTTTGATTAGCAATAATAGTAATGAAGCATAAACTTGATACATACGTGCTCATAAGAATGACACGTGCATTGGTCGAAGGCATAAAGAACGTAAAATAGGTTAACCCGACTATCAATACTGGAAAAGTATAAAAACCTATGTTGGCAGTTTTTCTCGGGAAGCCTCTGAATTGACAAACTCCCCAAAGTAAAATGATGTAACTAAACGCCATTAAAGAGTTGGCGAGTATCTTAGAGATCCAATGAGTGATTTGATTACCAAAGCTAAGGAGAAGGAAGCTCACGGAGAGTAAAAGCAGCGCAAAAGCTATTGTGCTAATACCTCTAACGGTAGGTTGAAGTTGCTGAATCAACAACAATCCAATGCAATAACATAAAGCCAACAAAACACAGATAATAGACAGTGTGGCTATATCTAAGTGTATGCTCATCGAATCCCCTCACTAAACACCAATAGATTGAGTTTAGGAGAATTATTGCTCGCTTACACATAAAACCCCGCTAATTTTTAGCGGGGTTTTACTTTTAAATTGAGTTAGTTAATTCTGGTAATATTTCAAACAAGTCACCGACCAATCCGTAGTCAGCAATCTGAAAGATCGGAGCCTCTGGGTCACTATTGATAGCCACAATCACCTTAGAATCTTTCATCCCAGCCAAGTGCTGAATCGCCCCTGAAATCCCGACTGCAATATAAAGCTCAGGTGCGACGATTTTGCCTGTCTGACCGACCTGAAGATCATTAGAAACAAAGCCTGCATCTACAGCAGCACGTGATGCGCCAATAGCACCACCTAACTTGTCAGCAAGTTGCTCAACCATAACAAAGTTTTCTTTACTACCAAGCCCTCGTCCACCAGAAACAACGACTCTTGCCGCTGGTAAATCAGGACGAGCACTTTCGGTTTTCTGACGCTCCACAAGCTCCGACAGATCGTTGCCTATGTTGATATCAACTGGTTTGATTTCGGCTGATGAACTGTCATCTATTTTTGCTGAATCAAATGCAGAACTGCGCACCGTGATGACTTTAATTCGATCCGACGACTTTACTTTAGCCAATGCATTACCTGCATAAACGGGCCTAATCACCGTATCATCAGACACAATCTCAATCACATCTGACAATTGTCCCACGTCAAGCAACGCAGCAACTCTTGGCATGAGGTTTTTACCAAACGTCGTAGCAGGAGCAAACACATGTGTAAAGTCTGCCGCAACCTGTTGTACTAATGAAGCACTGTTCTCTGCCAGCTGATCTTGATAAGCGTCTGAATCTGCGACCAATACTTCTTTGACTGTATCGACTTTAGCGACTTGCTCTACGACTCGCTGACAAGCGCTGCCTACGACCAGTGCGCTGATTTCAGTGCTGAGTGATGCCGCCGCTGACAAGGTTTTCAATGTATCCGCTAACAAGGTCTGGTTATCGTGCTCAACGATGACTAAGGTTTTCGCATTCATACTTATTTCCCTCACAACACCTTGGCTTCATTCTTAAGTTTATCAACCAGTTCTCCCACACTGGAGACCATCACTCCAGAAGAACGCTCAACTGGAGTCATTACTTCGATGATTTCATGGCTGCGTACCAAATCGACACCGAGATCCGCTGCTGAAATAACATCTAAAGGTTTTTTCTTGGCTTTCATGATATTCGGTAATGAAGCATAACGAGGTTCGTTAAGACGTAAATCGGTACTAATGATCGCAGGTAAGGCCAATTTCACCGTTTCTAAACCGCCATCCACTTCGCGTGTTACACTTACCCACCCTCCGTCGACTTGGACTTTGGAAGCAAATGTGCCTTGAGGTCTATGAGTCAACGCGGCGAGCATTTGCGCGACCTGATTGTTGTCAGTGTCAATGGATTGTTTACCTAGAAGGACGATGCCAGGTTGCTCTTGCTCTATTAAGCCTTTCAGTAACTTTGCCACGACTAGCGGCTCTGGTGACTCATTTACCTCTATGTGAATAGCTCTATCAGCACCTAGCGCCAATGCCCCTCTGAGGTTCTCTTGGCACGCAGTATCACCAATAGAGACGACAATCACCTCTTCTGCAACACCGGATTCTTTCAGGCGAACCGCTTCTTCCACAGCAATTTCGCAAAATGGGTTCATCGACATTTTGACGTTGTTGGTTTCAACACCACTGCCATCACTCTTCACCCTAACTTTGACATAAGGGTCAATCACTCGCTTTATGGCGACTAGTATTTTCACATTTCCTCCTTGGTGCTAAAGCATTTCCAGAACGATAACAAGTTGATAGATGATGTGTTTATCGTTGTTTTATGTCGCAATTTTGCGGCTTAACACCACATTAAACACAACTCATGTCGGTTTTTAGCCTATACTCAGCTTAGTAAAGTTTACGTTTACGTCAACTGCACTATATTTATCCATAAGAATTAATTGGCAAGGTAGGTTTACACCATGGAAAGAGAATGTATGGAGTTTGATGTCGTCGTCGTCGGGGCCGGGCCTGCGGGGTTGTCGACCGCAATCAAACTCGCCCAACTCTGCAAAATCAACGAAGTACCTCTATCAATCTGTGTTGTTGAAAAAGGGGCTGAAGTCGGTGCACATATACTTTCAGGTGCGATTTTTGAAACCAAAGCATTGGATGAACTTTTCCCTGACTGGAAAGAACTTGGTGCGCCAATCAATAATCCCGTCACCCGCGATGAGTTCATGTATATGACGACGGAAAGCAATCACATCAAGATGCCTGCATTTGTTACTCCCAAGCTAATGCACAACAGTTCCGACAATCACGTCATCAGTCTGGCGAACTTGTGTCGCTGGCTTGGTCAGAAAGCCGAAGAACTCGAGATTGAGGTCTATCCAGGTTTTGCCGCCGCTAGCGTGAATTATGATGAATCAGGTGCCGTAACGGGCATCAACACATCCGATATGGGTCTGAATAAATCAGGAGAACAAAAGCCAACCTTTGAAGCTGGGATAGAACTGAAAGCCAAATACACTGTGTTTGCTGAAGGTGCACGCGGTCACTTGGGCAAACAGCTCATTAGCAAGTTCAACCTCAATGAGGGTCGACAACCGCAACACTACGCCCTTGGATTAAAAGAAATCTGGCAACTCCCTCCGGACAGCGAGATCCATAAGGCAGGTAGTGTGCTTCATGGCGCAGGTTGGCCTTTGAACGAAACAGACTCTAGCGGTGGTAGTTTTCTTTACCATCTAGAAGATAACCAAGTCGTCGTCGGGTTGATCATTGATTTAAACTACTCGAACCCATACCTCAGCCCATTCGATGAGTTTCAACGTTTTAAGCATCACCCTGTGATTCGACAATACCTCGAAGGCGGTGAACGGATTTCGTATGGTGCAAGAGCGATTGCTAAAGGCGGTTTTGACTCATTACCTAAACAGCAATTTCCGGGTGGGCTGTTGATTGGCTGTGACGCTGGAACGCTGAATTCAGGAAAAATCAAAGGCAGTCATACTGCTATGAAATCCGGCATGCTCGCTGCCGAAGCGGTATTTGACGCACTCCAAGCAGACGGAAGCCAGAGAGAAGCCGATTATCAAAGTCTGTTTGAGTCATCTTGGCTGTTTGACGAGCTAAAACAGAGCCGAAACTTTGCTTCTTCAATCCACAAATATGGTGCGATTATGGGAGGCGCTTTGGCCACATTCGAACAAAACATCTGGCAATCTCTGTTTCACAAGGAAGCACCGTGGACGATTTCCGATCCGCAAGCAGATTACCTGTCGATGAAAGAGATTTCCCAATGCAACGCGATTGATTACCCTAAACCCGATGGCAAACTGAGTTTTGACAAGCCCTCTTCTGTTTACCTTTCCGGCACACAACATGAAGAAGACCAGCCTTGTCATCTGATTATCGCCAGTGAAAGTATTCCTATCGAAAATCATCTTCCTCTTTTTGATGAGCCTAGTCAGCGATACTGCCCTGCAGGCGTGTACGAAATTGTCACGGTTGATAATACGCGCAAGCTACAGATCAATGCCGCTAACTGTTTGCATTGCAAAACCTGCGACATAAAAGATCCTTCGCAAAATATCACTTGGCTCCCGCCAGAAGGTGGCGGTGGTCCCAATTATCAGAATATGTAACTGCTTTTCGCAAGAAATCCAGCACTTAGTGAAAGTGATCAAAGTTTCTATTTCTTACGTATATGAGAATGTCTCTCAACTACAAACCGTGAGGAATAAATATGATTAAACGTAGTGTTGGAATTCTTGCTGTTGTTTTTGGTGCAATCAGCTTCGGAGCTCAAGCAAGCGCAGAATGTTCTGTTTCTGTTGATGCGAACGACATGATGCAGTTCTCAACTAACAGCATTAGCGTCCCGTCTAGCTGTAAAGAAGTCACACTAACGTTGAACCATACAGGTAAGCTGGCTGCAACCTCTATGGGACACAACGTGGTTATTGCCGATACAGCGAATGTTCAGGCTGTGGGCACAGAAGGTATGTCTGCGGGCGCGGCGAACAACTACGTCAAACCAGATGATGCACGTGTTTACGCGTTCACCAAAATCATTGGTGGTGGTGAAAGCACTTCAGTGACATTCAGTACAGAAAAAATGAGTCCAGGTGGTGACTACACCTTCTTCTGTTCTTTCCCTGGCCACTGGGCAATTATGAAAGGGAAGTTCGAGTTGAAATAGCTCATTTCTAAAACAAAAAAGGCACGTAAATCACGTGCCTTTTTAACGTATGAAAGCTTAAGCTTTACATGAATATACCGCCATCGACTTCAAATACACGCGCATTCACATAGTCATTCTCAAAGATAAACTTAGCCGTATTAGCAATTTCTTTGGGATCGCCCATCCGACCCACAGGTACCATTCTTTCTAGACGCTCACGCGCTTCTGGTTTCATCGCTCCCGTCATAGATGTCTCAATCACACCAGGTGCAATAGCGGCCGCTCGAATACCGTACCTTGCCAGCTCTTTACCCCAAGTCGCTGCCAGAGTCGCTACAGCTGCTTTAGACGCCGCATAGTTTGTCTGACCGATGTTTCCAGCACGAGCAACGCTAGAAATGTTGATGATGACTCCTTTTCGCTTGGAATTGATCATCTGAACCGCTGCTTCTCGTCCACACAAAAACGTTCCGGTAAGGTTCACGTCAATCACGGAGTTAAATTGCTCAAGCGACATTTTAGTCATCTCACCATCTTTGACTTTCACCAGTAAACCATCGCGAAGAATCCCAGCATTATTGATCAGGCCGTCTAACTGTCCGAAATCAGTGACAATGTCACTGAAGACCTGCTCCACTTCATGCTCATCTGTCACATTAGCTTTGTAAGTCAGTGCTTTGACCCCGAGCATGTTGCACTGTTCTTTGGTATCCATCAGGGCTTCTTCGTTAACATCCAGTAGGGCTAGTTCCGCGCCAGCTTGCGCTAGTGTGATAGCCATCATCTGGCCTAAGCCTTGCCCTGCACCAGTAATCGCTATTACGCTCTGTTTTAGATCCATCGGCGAACTCCGTTACTTTTTAGATTGATAAAACTCGAACAAACTTGAAAAGTCTAGCTCTTCATTGCCATTTGCGTTGTGAAAAGCATACAGATTTCGGGCTAAAGAACCCATCGGCACGGAAGATTGACTCTGCGCAGCAGCATCCAGCCCTAACCCCAAGTCTTTAAGCATCAGTTTACTCATAAAACCTGGCTTAAACTCGTTGCTAGCAGGTGCTGTTTCCATCACGCCTGGGCAAGGGTTATACAATTCCAGTGCCCAGTTACGACCAGAGCTTTGCAGCATGATGTTAGAAAGGACTTTCGGGTCCAATCCATTATCTATACCTAGGTTGAGTGCTTCACAAGTCCCTGACATAAGAATACCCAACATCAGGTTGTTGCAGATTTTACCCATCTGTCCATCACCTGCTTTACCAGCATGGAAGATGTTTTTGCCCATATGTTTCAGCACAGACTCTGCTTTTTCAAAGGCACCGTCTGAACCTCCGACAATAAAGGTCAACGTACCTGCTTTTGCTCCTGCCACACCACCAGAGACGGGTGCATCAACAAAATCAAGCCCCTTCTCTGCCGCACACTGCGCAACAATGCGAGCTGACTGGGGATCAATAGTTGAAGAGTCGATAAGAAAAGTGCCATCTTCAACCATATTTAATAAGCCAACACCACCTCTATGGTCACCAAGATACACCGCTCGTACATGCTCGCCCGCTGGTAGCATTGTCACGACCGTATCCGCGCCTTTAACGGCATCTTCAACAGTAGGAGCCGCAACTGCGCCCGCGGACTCCAGTTTTTTTACTGCTTCAGGCATTAAATCGAACACCTGCACTTTCAAACCAGCAGCAAGTAAGTTTTCGGCCATCGGGCCGCCCATATTACCTAAACCTATAAACGCTATGGTACTCATGAATTCTTTCCTTCTTTCCCTGCTCGTAGAGCTTAGTAATGGCCCAGTTGTGCCAGCGGATGCGATTTTTCATCCCAAAGAGATGCAAACAAGGTATCAATCACGGCTTCATCAACATTATCGACACGGCTGAACTGCCATTTAGGCTCACCATCCTTGTCAATCAATCTGGCTCTGACGCCCTCTCGAAATTCCCCTAACAGCCCAGAACGTACCGAGAGATTCAATTCAAGACGGAAACAATCGGCTAATGACAGATCTTTGTATTGATTCAGCTGCCTGAAGCAAATATGGGATGTGATCGGGCTACCTGATGCGTGATTTCTTTTCGCAACGTCGAGCCACTTGCTTTGCCCTTCCAGCTCGAGAATGTTCTTACTTACTTCTACAACATTACTAGCGCTACACGCGCGTTGGATATCCTGCATAAAGGGCTGCATTTGCGGGTCTGGCTTGTGGCCGTTAACTTTGTCAGCGAATTCAACGAGCAAATCTGTCACCGCTTCATAAGCGTCTTCCTGCTCGTCCCAGAGCAAAGATAACAAGCGCTCAACTAGCGACTCTTTCTCTTCTGAGAGCACCATGTGGTCAGCTAGATTTACATCAAGCGCATCGCTACCGTTGATCATCACTCCCGTTAAACCGAGGAATAACCCCACCCCAGGTTCAAGCCGGTTAAGGAACCACGTAGCCCCGACGTCGGGATACAGGCCGATACTCACTTCAGGCATGGCCAAGCGCGTTGATGGCGTCACCACCTTGTGGCTAGAGCCCATATAAAGGCCCATTCCGCCACCCATGATGATGCCTTCACCCCATGCGATAATTGGCTTGCAGTAGGTGTGGATCAGATAGTCACATTCGTACTCAAGTTTGAAAAAAGTGGTACAGAAGGCTTCGATTTCCTGACTGGATTTATCTCGCATGACATCATGCATGGTGCGTACGTCACCACCAGCACAAAACGCTTTCTCGCCTTGCCCTTCCAATAAGACACAAGCAATAGTGTCGTCTTCTTGCCAGCGTTCGAGTTTCTCTTTAAGCAAAGCTAACATGTCATAGGTCAAGGCATTCAGTGAAGGCGCATTATCAAGAGTTGCCACACCAATCTTGGTATTCCCATCTTGGCAAAGCAGCTCTTTAAAATGAACGGTTGCTGTCATATTGCCTCCTAGCCATTTTTCCATTGAGGTTGACGTTTTTCTAGGAACGCGTTGACACCTTCTGTTTGGTCTTGAGTGTCAAACAACTGAATAAACAGTTCACGCTCCTTCATCAAACCGTGTGCTAGTGGGCTCGTCCTTGTATTTTGTATCAATGATTTACAAGCAGTGACCGAAGACGGAGATTGATTTGCCACCATTTCTGCAAGGCTAATTGCCGCATCAAGGGCATTCCCTTTGCTGACAACCTCTTCAACCAGCTTGATGTTAAGTGCTTTTGCCGCATCAAGCTGTTCACCGCACAAGATGACGCGTTTCGCCCAGCCTTCACCAACAAGCGCTGTCAGGTTTTGCGTACCACCAGCACAAGGCAATAGGCCAACTTTGGCTTCTGGAAGCGCCATAACCGCCTGCTCTTCTGCGATTCGAATGTCACACGCTAATGCCACTTCTAAACCGCCCCCCATCGCATAGCCATTAATGGCAGCAATAGAAACACCACGGAATGCAGATAAGGTTTCAAATGCCTCACCAAACAAACGCGACATATCTACTGCGACCGATTTGTCACCATCAGCAAACAATTTAAGATCAGCACCGGCAGAGAAGAACTTCTCACCCTGTCCGGTAATAACTAAGGCGTAAACGTCTTTGTTCTCATTAAGATCTAAGATGAGTTGCTTCAATTGAGCCAGACTTTGCGCTGTCCACGTATTCGCTGGAGGGTTGTTCATTGTAACGACTGCGACATGGTTGCGAATCGTATGTTGAATGGTACTTCCTTCTGAATGATTCATCGTTGAGCATCCTTTCAATTAGAGTAGTTGAGAGCCTTCAGCTAGCATTCGACGTGCGATGATCAATCGCATAATTTCATTAGTACCTTCAAGGATCTGGTGAACACGCACATCGCGGAAATGACGCTCCATCGGGTACTCTTTGATATAGCCGTAGCCACCGTATAACTGAAGTGCCTGGTCACAAATCTTAAAACCGACATCGGTTGCAAATCGTTTTGCCATCGCACAATATGCCGTGGCTTCTGGGTCCTGATTGTCCAATTTACTTGCCGCGAGGCGCACCATTTGTCTGGCAGCGACCAGCTCAGTCACCATGTCAGCTAACCTGAACTGCAGCCCCTGAAACTGAGCCAGTTCTTTACCAAACTGTTTGCGCTCTTTGACGTATTGCATCGCCTCATTCAACGCCTGCTGTGCTGTACCTATTGAACAAGTCGCGATATTAATACGCCCTCCATCCAGCCCTTTCATTGCGAAAGTAAAGCCTTCCCCTTCTTTCCCTAACAAGTACTTTTCAGGTACCACAACGTTGTCAAACGTAATGGCACGTGTTGGTTGACTGTTCCATCCCATTTTGGGCTCTTTTCGCCCGTAGCTGATGCCTTCCGCATCCGCAGGAATGACAAAAGCAGAAATACCTTTTGCTGAGCTATCGCCTGTACGCGCCATCACGACTAACACTTCCGTGTCACCAGCACCGGAGATAAAAGTTTTACCGCCATTGATGATGTACTCATCGCCCTGCTTTTTCGCAGAGGTTGTCAATGAAGCGGCATCGGAGCCCGCGTTCGGCTCAGTTAAACAATATGAACCAAGCCAATCGCCAGTGATCAGTTTTGGACAAAACTCTTCTTTGGCTTCCTCAGTGGCAAAACTGGCGATCATCCAGGTCACCATATTGTGAATGGTCATGAATGCCGTGGTGGAGGTGCACCCCATCGCCAGTTGCTCAAAAATGATTGAGGAATCAAGACGGCTCAGTTGCAAGCCCCCCTGATCTTCTGGTGTATACAGGCTAAGAAAACCTAATTCACCCGCAGTTTTGAGTACATCTTTTGGAAACAGCTGCTTTTCATCCCATTCTGCGGCCATCGGCGCTAGTTCATCCATCGCAAACTGCTGAGCGGTTTCAGCAAATGCACGTTGGTCTTCATTTAGTTCAAAATCCATTTGTCCTCCCGTTATCGCAGTTGAATGGTTAGGTTTGGCCCTGTCGGGATATCATCATCAAACCAGCGCGACGTAACGGTTTTGGTTTCGGTATAGAATCGAACCGCTTGCTTACCATAGGCATGTAGGTCGCCATAGAAGCTGCCACGCCATCCAGTGAATGAGAAGAACGGCAAAGGCACAGGAATCGGAACATTGATGCCCACTTGACCAACTTGAATTTCATGTTGGTATTTGCGTGCAGCCGCGCCATTTGCGGTAAAAATAGACGTTCCGTTGCCATAAGGGTTGTTGTTGATCAGTTCAATCGCCTCTTCTAGTGTCTCGACTTCTAGGCAAACTAAAACAGGACCAAAGATTTCCTGCTCATAGACCGACATATCAGTCGTCACACCTGTGAACAAGGTTGGGCCCAGCCAGTTACCTTCTGGCATGCCTTCAACATTGCACTGAGTTCCGTCTAGTTCACACACAGCCCCTTGCGCTTTGCCTTCTTCAATCAAACTCACTACACGATTCTTAGCTTCTTTGCTGATCAATGGGCCGTACGCCGCGTTGCCATCATCCCATGCACCCGGAGTCATCTTCGCCATTTCAGTTTTGAGATCATCGACCCACTCTTTCGAACTTCCAACGAACACCGCAACTGAAATAGCCATACATCGTTGCCCAGCCGCGCCAACTGAGCTTCCAACCAAGTTATTTATCACCTGCGCTTTATTGGCGTCTGGCATCACAACCATATGGTTTTTCGCACCAGCAAACGCCTGAACACGTTTATTGAAGTTGGTGCCCGTCTGATAGATGTACTGAGCAACTGGCACAGAGCCTACGAATGACACAGCACGAATCAAAGGATGAACGAGCAATTTATCGACCTGATTCTTACGGCCATGAACAACCTGAAGAACGCCTTTTGGCGCGCCAGCCTGTTCAAATAGCTCAGCCAAACGCATCGCAGTAAGCGGTACTTGCTCAGAAGGTTTAAGAACAAAGGTGTTCCCTGCGGCGATTGCCAGTGGGAACATCCACAAGGGAATCATGGCTGGGAAGTTAAACGGTGTGATACCACAGCATACCCCTAGCGGTTGAATCATCGAGTAAGTATCAATTTCCTTTGCAACGTTTTCTACGGTTTCGCCCATCATGTTGCTGGCGATATTCGCGGCTTGTTCAACCACTTCAATACCGCGCCAAACATCACCTTTCGCATCGATGGTGATTTTGCCGGTTTCTTTTGAAAGAAGCTCCGCTAGCTCGTCATGGTGCTCTTTAAGTAAGTGCTGATAACGCAGCATCAAGCGAGCTCGCTCCGATACCGCAACTTCCTTCCAAGATTTAAACACTTCAGCAGCATTTTGAATCGCTTGCTCCATTTCCTGTTCAGTCGCACAAGGAAGTTTGGCAATGACTTCACTGGTTGCCGGGTTGGTCACCTCAACCCATTCATTGGTCTGTGACTGGCAGAACTCACCGCCAATAAATAAGGGAACTGACTGAGTCATAATGATGTCCTTTTCTTTTATAGTGGGATCTCAATACCCATTGCGGTTGCTTCACCGCCACCAATACAGAGTGATGCAACACCTCGCACCACGCGTTTGTTGTTCTTGTTTCCATCCGTGCCCAGAGCCTGCAACTGACGAAGGCTATGAATCAGCGTGACAAGAATCCTTGCACCACTGGCACCAATGGGATGGCCTAATGCGCACGCACCGCCTTTCACGTTAACTTTCTCGCTATCGAGGCTGAGCTGTTTGACAGCTATCTGCGTCACCACAGCAAAAGCTTCGTTGATTTCCCATAAATCCACTTCGTCCACCGCCCAATCTAGCTGCGATAGAAGCTGCTCAATCGCGTAAACAGGTGCCAATGTGAATTCAGCAGGAATACGGGCATGCGTTGCATGACCTTTGATAATGGCCAGTGGTTCCAAACCCTGTTGCTTGGCCGTCTGAGCGTCCATAACCACAAGAGCGGCAGCCCCATCGGATATTGCGCTGGAGTTGGCTGCAGTAATCGAACCATCTTTGGCGAATGCAGGCCTTAACTGAGGAATTTTTTCGGGTTTGATTGAGCGTGGTTGCTCATCATAATCAAGCGGAGGATCTTTCTTGAGGGTAACAGGGACGATTTCATCGGCAAACAAATCCTGCTGCTGCGCTTCAATCGCTCGGTTAACCGACAAGGTTGCCCACTCATCCATTTGCTCTCGGGTAAATTCAAGCTTATCGGCAATCTGCTGACCGAAAACGCCCATGAGTTCACCTTCATACGCATCCTGCAGACCATCTAAGAACATATGATCGTAGGTCGATTTATGACCCATGCGCATCCCAGAGCGTGACTCTTTAAGCAAATATGGCGCATTAGTCATGCTCTCCATACCTCCTGCAACAATGCAATTGGCACTGCCCGCTCGAATAAGATCGTTTGCCAGCATCACCGCTTTCATACCGGAGCCACAAACTTTATTGATGGTCGTACAACCTACCGCTTTCGGTAAGTCAGCCCCTAGAGCCGCTTGTCTAGCGGGCGCTTGCCCACAGCCTGCGGGCAACACACAGCCCATATACACTTCATCGACTAACTCTGGCGATAAAGATTGCTCTTCCATTGCCGCCTTTATCGCGACCGCCCCTAGATTGGGTGAAGAATATTCAGAAAGCATGCCCTGAAAACGCCCCATTGGTGTTCTCT
This sequence comes from Vibrio sp. Isolate24, assembly GCF_022398215.1. Lineage (NCBI taxonomy): Bacteria > Pseudomonadati > Pseudomonadota > Gammaproteobacteria > Vibrionales > Vibrionaceae > Vibrio > Vibrio sp. Isolate24. The sequence goes on along the minus strand of NZ_JAKEUU010000001.1, from coordinate 613,922 downwards.
TCGCTGCAACTATCCAAATCTCTTTCTCTTGCATTGCCTGCTCCTCACAAGATTGTTGAGTAACGGCTTTACTACCTCAGCGACCACAAAGCAGCTTAATTCACGACGCTGCTTTCACTTTTAAAAGCCATTTGTTTTTTGCACGGTTATTTTCTTGACGTTTACGTAAGCATAGCACTAACATTTACGTTAACGTAAAGAAACACATTCACAACCTGTAAAATCTTTTTTACCGTCGTAGTGGAAAGTGTGATTGTCTATCACCTAGCAGTTGGGGAGTTTCATCTGGTGGAAACATACAAAATCAGCGAGCTCGCTAAAGAGTTTGATATCACAACAAGAAGTATCCGCTTTTACGAAGATATGGGCCTAATTCAACCTGAGCGCAAAGGCAGTATGCGGATTTATCAGCGTAGAGACAGGGTTCGTCTTAAGTTGATTTTACGAGGGAAGCGACTTGGTTTTTCATTGGCCGAGATACGCGACTTGTTAGAGCTTTACGATACTAATCAAATAGATACCCAGTTGATTAAGATGCTCAAAATCATTGATGAGAAGGAAGCTGTACTCAAACGTCAACTTGAGGACATCACCATTGTCCTTGACGATTTGAATACCGCTCGCCAGCGATGTGAAGAAGCGTTGCAGCGTTCAAAAGCCAGCTAAAGCGCTTCTCGAGACATCATTAATCCGCCAGGGATCGTAACCAGCAAAAACCGCTGAATCGGAGGCGATATGATATCTCAGTACACCCCCCTCAACTTTGGGCTCGATGAGTCTGTCAATATGTTGCGGGAACACGTGAATGCTTTTGCCCGCGAGCACATTGCGCCTATCGCGGCCAAAGTGGACGAGGAAAACCAATTCCCGAACCACTTATGGTCGCTAATGGGTGAAATGGGCTTGCTTGGCGTGACCATAGATGAACAATATGGTGGCGCTGCAATGGGCTATTTAGCACACGTGGTAGCCATGGAAGAGATAAGCCGTGCGTCTGCTTCTATAGCACTTAGTTACGGTGCTCATTCTAACCTGTGTGTGAATCAGATTTTCCGCAACGGAAATGCTGTTCAAAGAGAAAAATACCTACCTAAATTAATCGATGGCTCCTACATTGGTGCGCTGGCAATGAGTGAACCCAATGCAGGTTCAGACGTTGTAAGCATGCAGCTCAAAGCTGAATTAAACGGCGATCATTATGTGCTGAATGGCACCAAAATGTGGATCACCAACGGCCCAGATGCGGACGTACTCGTCGTTTATGCTAAAACCGACCCTAGCGCGGCTTCACGAGGCATCACCGCTTTCATCATCGAACGTGATTTTGAAGGATTCAGTCACGCTCAAAAGCTCGACAAACTCGGTATGCGAGGCTCGAACACCTGTGAGCTGGTTTTCACCAACTGCAAAGTACCCGTTGAAAACGTACTTGGTGAAGTGAATCAAGGCGTCAAAGTCTTAATGAGTGGATTAGATTACGAGCGCGTGGTTCTGGCTGCTGGCCCACTAGGTATCATGCAGGCTTGCTTAGACCTTGTTGTGCCTTACGTTCATGACCGTAAGCAATTTGGTCAGTCCATCGGTGAGTTCCAGTTAGTTCAAGCCAAGGTCGCGGATATGTACACCCGTGCCAACGCAGCACGCGCTTATGTCTATACCGTTGCCGCTGCCTGTGACCGCGGTGAAACAACAAGAAAAGATGCCGCTGGCGCGATTCTTTACAGTGCCGAATTAGCAACACAGCTTGCACTCGATGCCATCCAGCTGCTAGGCGGTAATGGATATATCAATGAATTCCCTGCCGGTCGCTTATTAAGAGACGCCAAACTCTATGAAATTGGCGCAGGTACTTCTGAAATTCGCAGGATGCTTATCGGGCGTGAACTGTTTGAAGAGTCACGCTAACGAGGATGTTATGGCAATCATAAAAACTAAAATCAAAACCGACTCTCCCCTGTTCACTAAAAATCAGCAAGCGATGAGTGGACTGGTCGAAAAATTGAACGCAGATGTTGAATCCATCAAACAAGGTGGTGGCGCTAGGGCTGTCGAAAGGCAGCGAAAGAAAGGTAAACTTCCGGTACGCGAACGTATTGATCTTCTGCTCGATCAAGGATCAGACTTTTTAGAAGTCGGTCAGTTCGCAGCGTGGAATGTTTACGAAGAATCAATCCCTTGTGCAGGTGTCGTTGCAGGTATCGGCAAAATAAAAGGGGTTACCTGTATGGTGCTCGCCAACGACCCATCAGTCAAAGGCGGTACCTACTACCCACTGACAGTGAAAAAACACCTCAGAGCACAAGAAATCGCTGAACGCTGCCACTTGCCCTGCGTTTATCTGGTCGACTCGGGTGGCGCAAACTTACCTCACCAAGCTGAGGTGTTCCCAGACAAAGACCATTTCGGACGTATTTTCTTTAATCAAGCACGCATGTCTGCCAAGGGCATACCTCAAATAGCGGTTGTTCTAGGGCCTTGTACCGCAGGTGGCGCTTATATTCCTGCGATGGCAGACGTTTCTGTTATCGTGAAAAAACAAGGCACCATTTTCCTTGCCGGGCCTCCTTTAGTCAAAGCGGCTACAGGTGAAATCGTGACGGACGAGGAACTTGGCGGCGCGGATGTTCATTGCCGTAAATCTGGGGTTGCAGACTACTACGCAGAAAATGAGCAACAAGCTTTCCATATGGCACGAGAAGCACTTGCAAGCAGCAACCAAGAGCCAGTAATACCGCAGACGGAAAAGGTGTTGCCACCACGTCTACCCGCTGAAGATATCTACGGCATCGTCAATGCCGATCTGCGCTTGTCTTTCGATGTGAGAGAAGTGATTGCACGTATTGTTGATGATTCTGACTTCGATGAATTTAAAGCCCTGTTTGGCACAACACTAGTGTGTGGCTTTGCTCGTATCGAAGGCAAGCTGATTGGTATCGTCGCGAACAACGGTATCTTGTTCGCGGAGTCAGCGCAGAAAGGCGCCCACTTTATCGAGCTGTGTGCTAAGCGAAAGATTCCATTGCTGTTCCTACAGAACATTACTGGATTCATGGTTGGCAAAAAAGTTGAGGAAGGTGGCATCGCCAAACATGGCGCCAAACTCGTCATGGCAGTGGCTTGTGCTGATGTGCCTAAATTCACCATCATCATTGGCGGCTCATACGGAGCGGGCAACTACGGTATGTGCGGTCGAGCTTACGAGCCAACGATGATGTGGATGTGGCCTAACGCTCGCATCTCTGTAATGGGAGGCGAGCAAGCAGCTGGCGTACTAACTCAAGTGAAGCGTGAAGTCCTGAAACGCCAAGGCGAACCTTGGTCAGAAATGGAAGAAGGCCAGTTCAGGCAAACCATCGTTGATCAGTATGAAGAACAAGGCCATCCATACTACGCCAGTGCTCGCCTCTGGGATGATGGCATCATTGATCCGAAAGAAACTCGACATGTTCTCGACCAAGCGCTCACCGCGACAGAACATGCTCCGATGCCAGATAGCCATTTCGGTATCTTTAGAATGTAGGAGCATGACATGACCACTTTGAAAGATACCGACTATCTCACTTGCAGCGTCGATACGTTCGGCGTTGCCAGTCTGTCACTTAACCGGCCAGACAAGCACAATGCGTTCAACGCACAGGTTATCGAACAGTTGATAGAATCGATTAACTCACTGGCACTGCGATCGGACGTTAGATGCTTGGTGTTACGTGGTAACGGAAAACATTTTTCTGCTGGCGCTGATCTTGGCTGGATGCAGTCAATGGTAGGTAAAAGTGAACAGGAAAATCAGGAAGATGCGTCAAGACTTGCTCAGTTGATGCATTGCTTGGATAATTTCCCTCACCCTACTCTCGCTGTTGTTCATGGCTGTGCGTTTGGCGGAGCTCTGGGGCTCATCTGCTGCTGTGATGTCGCGATTGCTGATCATAGCGCCTTGTTCTGTCTCAGCGAAGTAAAGCTAGGACTGGTTCCAGCGACCATCGGGCCCTATGTGAACCGCGCGATTGGTGCTCGCCAGTCTAGGCGTTACATGCTGACTGCTGAACATTTTGACGCTAACAAAGCGGTTGAGATTGGTTTGATTCATGAAGCTGTCGAAGCCAGCAAACTGGAGAGAACCGTCACTGAAATAGTAAATCAGTGGCAGCTTAATAGCCCTGCTGCACTTACGCAAACCAAAGCTCTGATTCGAGAGTGTGATTCTCAGGTGCTTGACGATGCTTTAATTGAATACACCAGTCAATTAATCGCAAAAGTCCGAGTGTCTGAGCAAGGGCAAGAAGGTCTTAAGGCTTTCTTTGATAAGCGACCACCAAATTGGGCGATGGGAGGCCGTGAATGACAACGACCTCGTTACTACCAGAGTCAGTCAAGGTAGTTGAAGTAGGTCCTCGCGACGGTTTGCAAAATGAGCAAGCCGTTTCAACCGAGGCAAAAGTCGCGCTAATCAACCAACTCTCTTCTTGCGGACTCACCCATATCGAAGCCGGATCGTTCGTCTCACCAAAGTGGGTGCCACAAATGGCGGACTCGTTAGAAGTCATGTCCAAAATTACTCGCGCGCCGAATGTTACGTACGCCGCTTTAACACCCAACATAAGAGGGTTTGAGCAGGCACTCGACGCCAACGCTGACGAAGTCGCGGTATTCACATCCTCTTCAGAAGGCTTTTGCCAAAAGAACATCAACTGTTCTATTGAAGAAAGCCTGGAAAGATTTCGCCCAGTGGTGGCTCAAGCAAAAGACAAAGGCATTCCGGTTAGAGGTTACTTATCCTGTATCGTCGATTGCCCTTATGACGGTCCAACCGAACCCAGTCAGGTCGCCAAGGTTGCTCAAGCACTGCTTGATCTTGGTTGCTATGAGGTGTCTCTTGGAGACACGATTGGTACGGGTACGCCAGTACGAGTTGCGAACATGCTCGACGCGGTTTTTGAGAGAGTGCCTTCACAACAGGTCGCCGTTCATTTTCATGACACTTGGGGGCAAGCGCTTGCCAATATATACCAAGCCCTTCAAATGGGCGTACGTGTTGTAGATAGCAGCGTAGCAGGTTTAGGGGGATGCCCTTATGCCGCAGGTGCTTCTGGTAACGTAGCGACCGAAGATGTGGTTTATCTTTGCCAAGGTTTAGGTATTGAAACAGGCGTAGATCTAAACCGTCTCGCTCAGGCTGGATGGGAAATCAGCGACGCCTTAGGGCGCCAGCCGACTTCCAAAGTTTCACTGGCTTTGCGTAGCTAACAAACTCTCTCTGTTTTTGGGCTGATAGGATTGAAGTAACAAGCAAACCATTATCAGCCCAATTCCTCCCCACCCCGACATGCCAATATGCTCTCCGACTACAACTACGGCAAATACTGCTGCTACAGCAGGCTCAAACAACGTCAACAAACTCGCTTTGCTGGCAGACACCGTTTTTAACCCATAACCAAAGCAGACATAGCCAAGAAACATTGGAACAAACGCCATGTACAAGGCGACGGATGTATTTATTGGTGTCGCAAACAAATTACCACCAGTAAAAAACAATGAAGGTAACAGCAATAGTGAACCCAGCCCGAAAATACTCCCCATAGCAGATTTGGAATGTACGCCTTCAGTGATGAGCATTTTGGCTGCCCACGCGTAAGTGGCATAGGTGAAACCCGCAAGCAATCCGAGCGCTATTCCTATGTATTTCATGTGTTGAATATCAGTTTGTGTGGAAGTTGATGTCTCTGATAGAGTCAGTAAAAGGATACCAGTTGCGCCCACAATAAGGCTTATCACCCAGCGGGTATCGATTGTTTTCTCTTTGCCAAACAGGCACTCCAGAAATGCAACGAAGAATGGCGCACTCGCGATAGACACTACCGTTCCAATTGCCACACCGGCCATTCTCATCGAGCTATAAAACGCGAGAGGGTAAACAGCCAAAGCAAGTGCTCCAGTCAACAAAATGGCTTTATTGGATTTCAATATGCGCCGATCTTTTCTGATCGTGTTGCAAGCAAACAGAGCCAGGAGAAGTCCACCCACACCCATAGAAAAAGCACCAATAGCCAACGGGCTTATATCAGGCGCATACGTGGCTGCGGTACCAGTCGTCCCCCACAATAAAGAAGCAAACAGGATGACCAGAACTCCAAGGTGTTCATTGTGTGTTTTTAGCGTCTGACTCATAGCTGTACTCTTTGTATTTATCATTTTGATAAGCACAGCTTAAACAAGCGAAGAGCATTAGACTTTGCAGAAAAGACACTTTACTTGATTTTATAGACTCAATTTCATCAACCGCGTATCTCTCGGGGAGAAAGCCCAAATGATGATGAAAAACGACGGCTAAAAGCCGACAGGTCAGCGTACCCTACTCTTTCTGCAATAAGCTGAACTGGGATATCCGTATGCGTGAGGAGTGCCTTGGCTTTTTCCATTCTTTGTTTGGTCACGTATTGCAGAACACTTAATCCAGTGGATTGTTTGAAGATCTTTTTAAACTGCGTCGGACTCAAACAGGCGACCTTAGCTAAGTTATCAACCGTGATCTCTCTGGCTAGATCTTCCTCAATATGATGCAGCACCGCTCTAACCCTATGATCAAGTTGCTGCCCAGCCTGTTGCTCCGCCAATAGCTTCATAAACATATCAACCATTGGCTCCTCAATGGAAGGGGTTACCCGATGCTGCAGCTGAGATTCAACAAATGTTAAGTAGGACTGAAGTGGTGAAGAAATCGGAAAAACCAGAGTGTCCATATTCAACAAATTCTCTGGCATGGTGTTTAAATCAGCGACAATGAAACGCGCAGCCTCTTTAGCGCGAAAATGGTGAAAAGTGTTGGCCTGTATCACCACGCACTCACCGACCGACACTTTTCCTTGATAGCCTTCCAGCTCAATAATGATGGTACCTAAAATAGGAAGCACAAGTTGATGATGTTCATGAGCATGGCCTCTACGTTGACGGGTATAGGCTCGAATGGTGAGATTGTTTTCCAACATCGGACTGGGTTCACTCCACAAAGTGAGACTGATAAAACTTAGGTGTCACAGCAAGTTTCTTTTTAAAATGTCGCTGAAAATGCGCTTGATCTGAGAAGCCTAGATTGTTGGCAACATCAACAATATCTTCTCCAGACTTGAGCATCACTTTCGCACGCTTGATCTTTTCATCCATAAGATAAGCGTATGGTGGTAACCCATACTGGTCCTTGAAAGCACGTAGAAGCTGATATCGGCTCATTCCCACTTCCTCTGCTAACGCTTCTAGGGAATGGGAGTTACTCAGTTCATCCATTAACTTCTCGCGCACCACCGCAAGACTCGACAAGCCGGTCTTTGCCATCGGTTTAACTCTCTGTCGAGAACTAAGCTCAATAAAATCATATAAACAAGATTGAGCTAACAACACATTTTCTTCGCTTTGAAGCGCAGAAAAAAGAGCCAAATATCGTTGCTGAAATTCCGGATGACGCTCTAAATCGTTTTCAAAAGCTAGGTAGTCATATCGTTGATTCGAACTCATTTCTCGCTGAATTTCACCCATTTCCAGCGCATCAACAAACAACATACTATAGGACCAAGTACCTTGGTGTGGATTACACGAATGAATATCTGCAGGGTTAATAGTAACGATATCCCCCTGCCCAATTTGATGTGTATTGCGTCGATTCCGGTAATCTGCACGGCCCTGATTGATAATGCCAAATGAAAATTCATCATGGGAGTGAGCGTCATAACATGCTGTCGACTGATTCGCGACACGTAGCTCGATCCATGGAAGAACCGTACTCTGCTTGAAACTCGCACTTTTATCTTTCTTCATTCACTCACCATTCCATTCAGAGCCAAATCATCACGACAGATACGCATAACATCATTGCCATGAATCGATTAAATTGACGATGAGCTCGTGGATTTGCAAGTCGATTCGCTAAAATACGGCCAATCATCGCCCATATGCCAACCCCGATCACACAGACTAATAATGAAACCAAAGTAAATAGACGCAAGGAATATTGTTCATTTTCCTGCCCTATTACATAAAGACTTACGCCGGACATCGCTACCAACCATGCCTTAGGGTTGAGTATTTGAGTCAAACTTCCAGTCACCCAGCCGGAACTCTTCCCTTGTTGAATAGTGACACCTTGCACAGGCGCAACAAAGATTTGGTAAGCAAGGTAAAACAAGAAGCTACTTCCAACTAACTGCATCCAAAACTCAAGCTTCGGTAACGTCGAAGCCAGTGTTTGCATCATCTGCCCGGTACCAAACACGACAGCAGCATACGCTATCGATGCGCCCAGAACGTGCTTTGACGCAGCCCTTAGCCCATCATTTACCGCAGTAGTTGTCGCTAATAAATTCACAGGGCCAGGTGTCACGGCTCCAACGAATGCAAACACCACCATCGCCAATATCAAATTTTCCATCTCGTTATCTCCTCTTTTTTACCAAGATAACGACTAGGAGGAAGCCAGTATTGAACGATATTGCAGTGCATTAATTGTTGGAAACAAGCTGAATAGCAACAAGTCAGGCAGAACATCGAATACCTTTACCTTTGCGGTAGCCAATCCAATCTTGCCAAAGTTCCTAACATTTATAATCTCCCCTCTACCTAAATTTTACTTGTTCGAATAATTCGAACAAGTGCGTTAGTTTTATCCGATTTCTTCTCACCTCATCAGCACTTAAACTTAGTTTTAACCACTGAGGGAAAGGTATAAACCCTCTACTACTAAATTTGAAAAATTTGAGGAAGATAGTATGAAAGCTCTATTAAAAACACTGACAGAATCAAACGCAGGCTACAGTGCGTTGGCCTTACGTATTCCGGTCGGCATTATATTTATGGCGCATGGTGCACAAAAATTGTTTGGCTGGTTTGGTGGCTATGGCTTAGAAGGCACAGGTCAATGGATGGCATCTATCGGCCTTGGACCCGGTGTTCTGATGGCATTTTTAGCCGGTAGTGCTGAGTTCTTTGGTGGTTTGCTCATCTTACTTGGCATGCTTACTCGCCCCGCTTCTGTCGCTCTAGCCTTTACTATGCTTGTTGCCATTTTCTCAGTTCACTTTGAAAACGGTCTGTTCATGGCAAACAATGGCTATGAGTTTGGGTTAGCACTCATGGCAGCAAGCATTTCATTGGCATTATCGGGATCAGGTAAAGCCGCTCTCGATCAATATATCGCAAAGACACTCGCTTAATCCCAAACTAGGAGGGCATTATTATGATTACCGTAAGACATTCAAATGACCGTGGTAGAGCAAGTTTTGGCTGGCTGGACAGTAAACATACGTTCTCCTTTGGCAATTACTATGACTCACAGCACATGGGTTTCTCAGCGCTACGAGTCATTAATGACGATGTTGTTCAGCCAAGTGCCGGGTTTGCCACACATGGCCATCGAGATATGGAGATCGTTAGTTATGTTCTACAAGGTTCCATCGAACACAAAGACAGTCAAGGCAATATTCAAACCTTACCTGCCGGAGAGTTCCAGCTTATGTCCGCTGGGCGTGGTATCTATCATAGTGAATACAATGCGTCTGACTCCGAAACTCTGCGATTTCTACAGATTTGGATTCAACCAAATACGTTTGGTAAAGAGCCCAGCTATCAGCAAAAAGATTTTGGTCACACAGAAGGCTTAACAACTATCGCCACACCTGATGGTCGCGATGGCACCTTACATATAAAACAGGATGCCTTTCTAAATCAATTGATTTTGTCGCCAGGCCAACACATTGACTATGAAGTTGTACAAGGAAGAAATGTTTATATCCATCAAATTGAAGGGCAACTGACAGTCGATAGCACCATTCTTCATCCAGGTGACGGTGCAAAAGTGGAAGATACCACTTCTCTTTCTTTTGCAAACACAGGAGAAGAAATGGTGACTGCACTGGTATTTGACCTGCCGTAAATTCCTCTAGATTACCTCAGGGAAAAAAGCGTACCTCCCTGAGGTTTCAACGCTAATTTTCCAAAACTTCAGCTGTTCGGCTAGCCAATTTTGTTATGAGAGCTTCTCTTCTAAGTTCGAGAATGTCATCTATAATTCTCTCTTTGCCACTTAAACCAAAATGTTCAGAGTAGTTCTTGATTGTGTCCACTTCGTGCCTATCCAGCTTGTACACATTACGCTTCAGATACGCCTCAGCTTCACTTTTTATTAATCCATTATCTTGTAGCTTTTTGATGATAATATCGTCTAGCGTGTTCAACTTTCTTGTCATTTTCTTCTGCTTCTAACCGTAAATTTCGTACATCATTCTAAAAAGCGAACTAAAAGTAATATCCGGACGGGAAAGTACCTTCTGTCTATGACAAGAAAGTGACAATTTTCCGCCATTGCTCCAATGCTCGTATTCAGTGCTGTACTCTCTCGTTGACAACGCGAATTGATATTCACCAATAAAACATAAATCATCACAAATCACTTATTATGAGCCCTAACGCAAATTTGTCTGCTGTTCAAACTTTAATCACACAGTTTTATATTTCAGCCACGAATACAGTATTAATAACTATATTAAAAACCGAATTATCATCAATAATTCCACTTTTCATGCAAAAAGCAGTGAAGAAGTTCAATTTACCCGTCTAGAGTTAGCGAATATTAGAATTGTTTGTTGGATCAAGTTTTCCGCCAAAGATGTTGCGGACCTATTTATAAAATGAATAATACCCATTTGTTACACACATGTAACAAACACAACATCTATATAAATAATATTCATATAAACCATAATGCATAGGCAGGAAAAGCATGACAAAGCGTATATCGCTTGCCGTTTTGGCAAGCCTTTTTGCAGGTAGCGCTGCGGCATCCAACTTGGATGACAAAATCAACGAAGTCGTTGCACCTATCGTCAACCCATTTGTAGGAATGATCTTCTCAACCATTCCTTTCCCTTTTACAGACGTACAGGTGCCTTGGATCGTTCTTTGGTTGGTTGTTGCGGCAAGCTTCTTTACCTTTTACCTTGGCTTCATCAACTTCCGTGGTTTCAAACACGCAGTTCAATTAGTCTCCGGTAAGTTTTCAGATCCAAAAGCCAAAGAAGATGGCGAGGTATCTCACTTCCAAGCACTGACTACAGCGCTATCTGGTACTGTTGGTCTTGGTAACATCGCTGGTGTTGCGGTCGCAGTTTCTATCGGTGGCGCAGGTGCAACATTCTGGATGATCCTTGCTGGCCTACTTGGTATGTCGAGTAAGTTTGTAGAATGTGCTCTTGGTGTGAAATATCGTAACACCAACCCAGACGGTTCTGTTTCTGGTGGCCCTATGTACTACCTAAGCAAGGGTCTAGCTAAACGCGGTAACGCTGCATTTGGCCGTACCCTAGCAGTTTTGTTCTCTGTATTTGCGATTGGTGGTTCTCTTGGTGGCGGTAACATGTTCCAAGCTAACCAAGCGTTCAAGCAGGTAGTCGGTGTAACAGGTGGCGACGCTTCGTTCTTTGCTGATAAAGGCTGGTTGTTTGGTCTTATCCTAGCTGTCATCGTTGGTATTGTTATCATTGGTGGTATTAAGTCTATCGCTAAAGTGACAGAGAAAGTGGTTCCTTTCATGGCGACCATTTATGTCGGTGCGGCACTTATCATCATCCTAATGAACTTCGACCGCATTGATGACGCATTTGGCGCTATCTTTAACGGAGCATTCACTGGTGAAGGTATTGCTGGTGGCGTCATCGGTGTGCTTATCCAAGGTTTCAAACGTGCAGCATTCTCGAACGAAGCGGGTGTGGGTTCTGCGGCTATTGCTCACTCAGCAGTTAAAACAAAAGAACCAATGTCAGAAGGTTTCGTGTCTCTGCTAGAACCGTTCATCGATACCGTTGTAATTTGTACTATGACGGCTCTAGTTATCATCATCACGGGTTACCTAGATACTGATACTGGTCTAGCAGGTGTTGAACTGACTTCAGCGGCATTCGGCAGCGCGATCAGCTGGTTCCCTTACATTCTTGCTATTGCCGTTGTTCTGTTTGCTTTCTCTACCATGATCTCTTGGTCTTACTACGGTCTGAAAGCGTGGACTTACCTATTCGGAGAGAGCAAAACAGCGGAGCTTATCTTCAAAGTTAAATTCTGTATCTTCGTTGTGATTGGTGCAGCAATGAACTTAGGTCCTGTTATCGACTTCTCTGATGCGATGATCTTTGCAATGGCATTGGTGAACATCATCGGTCTTTATATCCTAGTTCCTGAAGTGAAACGCGATCTTGCTGATTACCTTGAACGTTTCAATGCTGGTAAGGTCTACAAAGTACAGCAACAGAAACAAACGCAGACTGAAGCCGTAGAGCAATAAACATCTTCCTCTCTAATCAATAAACCCGGCATTTTCGCCGGGTTTATTATTTCCTCTTGATGTCGTCTTTCCAACATTCCACTAAAAAATCTATAAATTGCCTAACCACTGGTTGCTGATAACTACGAGATAAATACACAGCCCAAAGGGCATAACTTGGACAATGACAGTCATGGAGAATCGAGACTAATTCCCCCTTTTCTATCAATGGATTCGCCAAGTCACACGGCAAGCGAATAATGCCTTTGCCATTGAGAGCGACCTTAACCAAGGTTCCTAAGTCGTTCGCTCTAATGTTACCTGATACTGAAACATCGATCGTTTGATTATCTTTAACAAACGACCAGTTTTTCGTGTTTAAATGTGTTAAGCAATTATGCTCGCTTAACTCTTCAGCTACTTTCGGCTCTCCGACGCTATCCAAATAAGTTTGCGAAGCACATACCGCCATATCAATAGCCATCAATCGACGAGCAATAAGATTGTCTGCGGGTGTATCGGTAAATCTGAGTGCAACATCGACCCTTTCATCCACTAACTCTGAATATTGATCCGAAGCCAATATGTCAATAACGACCTGCGGATATCGCGAGACAAATTTCTCGACGATATCTATCAATAAGTTTTGTGCAAGCCCTATAGGAGAGGCAACTCTAATTGTCCCAATTAACGCGTCCTTACGATTATTCGCTTCCAGCTCTAATGCAGCAGCCTCGTCCAAAATGCGTTGGCATCGTACATACGCTTGCTCACCAGCATCCGTCAGGCTGACTTTTCTTGTTGTACGATGAAGCAAGCGCTGTTGAAGCCAATTTTCAATCTCCTGAACGTGACGAGACACCTGTAGACGGCTGATATCGAGTGCATCCGACGCTTTGGTAAAACTCTTAGTGTTCGCTACTTCTATAAAACTTCTGATTGCGGTTAGGCGATCCATACATCACCATTAGTAACATAAAAGGATACAATGTGTATCATTATGGCTAATTTATAACTAATTTAACACCTATTAGACTGCAATTGTTGTCAATAAATACAAAATAACTCATAGGAGAAACAAAGATGAAAATTGCAGTATTAGGTGCATCAGGCTGGATCGGTAGCCACATCGTAAACGAAGCAAAAGCGCGCGGGCATGAGGTTATCGCTTTAGTAAGAAACCCTGCTAACTTTGAAATAAAAGGTGTTGAGACAAGACAGTTTGATTTACTGGATAGTAGTGCTGACATCATAGCCGCAGTTGATGATGCAGAAGTTGTGATCTCAGCCATTGGCGGACGCGCCGCGGGCAATCACGACATCGTCGCTAGAACAGCAGAAACTCTGCTGACTCAGTTGCCTAAATCTAGCGCATCTCGACTACTTTGGGTCGGTGGCGCCGGTTCTCTGGAAGTGGCACCTGGCGTTCAGCTTATTTCTATTCCAGAATTTCCTGACGAGTATAAGCCAGAAGCTGTCGCTATGGGAGAAGCTTTAGAGGTGTTTCGCTCGGCTGAAACTTCTGTCAACTGGACCTTCATCAGCCCTGCAGCAGAAATTTTCCCTGGGGAGAAGCAGTCCCCCTACCGAATTGGTGGTGACACACTGCTGACAGACAATGATGGCAGCAGTCGAATCTCAGTCGCTGATTATGCTGTTGCTATGATCGACGAACTTGAGTCAGCCAAGCACCTAAACCAACGTATTGGTGTTGCGTACTAAGTAAAAAGGAGCCTTACATGGCTCCTGTTTCATTTATAAAAGTGATGATATATCGACAGCCCCAATACTGACTCATCACAAAGTTTTCACAATTAACGAAAACGCCGGATGGCTGTATTAAGCTTTTCCATGAACTCAGGGTGTTGTTCTAGAAAACGTTTTGAGATATAGAGGCCAAAAGCCTTTTCTTCTTCTAAAACCACACCATACCCTTCTAAGTCGATCACATCATGGAGAAATACCACCTCAGCAACAAGAAAAGCATCAATCTCCTTATTATCCAGCTTTTCAACTAACCCTGAGGGATTGGTCGCTGGCGGACTGATTTGATACCCTTGGTTTTTGAGCCAATAAGAAGTGTTCGTATTGAGTAAACTCGCTACCTTGGCGTTTGCTTTGAAGGTATCACTATGAGGATCAAATCCGTTCATATCTTCGGTTCTAACCACCCAAACCCAACGATTGATCATCACGGGTTCTGAAAAAACCGCATACTTATCCCGTTCTTCGTTTTTCGAGGCCATGAAGAAGCCATCAGAGCGCTCTTTTCTTAATTCAGACAATGCTCTACCGTGGTTTGATGACACTGTTACCGTATAATTTACTCCGATAGACGACAAGATCGGTAAGACCTTTTCAAGACCAATTCCATCTGGCTGTCCTTGATCATTAACCATAGTGTAAGGCGGAAAGTCTGGCAGGAAAAAATGCATATCGTATGCAGCATGCGTCTTCATACTCATAAAAATGAACACTAATGCTGTGATCAGTAAGGGTTTTGTCATCATATCAAACAGTTATCTCTTAATAATTAATATAAGTATAGATAGCAAATGTCTTTTTGTTATTTATATAGGTTACATACTGACACACCATGCAAAGTTAAACCAATATTGGACTTGTTGAGTATCAGCTTAAATTCCACACTATAGTCTAGCGAGATGGCAATGAACGGGTGAAAAACTGCGCTCAGTTTTACTCCAATACACATTAAACGAATGCAAGATTAAGTTATTTACGTGATATCCATTCAAATTCTGTTTTTATAAAAAACCACTTTCTTCCCTGAGACGGAAAATCAGAAATAAAACTTGAATAGGAATATGTAAATTTATATAAAATAACTACCCAAAGTATTCGAGAGTTTAATTTTTTGGATACAAAAACAACCTACGTTAATAACGTCAAAATATATAACAAGAACAAGTCCGTTTAGTTGAGCTTAACTCCTTAGACTGAGACCTATGCCATAAAAACAATGTTCACCAAGAGTATGGGCATACAAAACAAGCTGAATATAATGCTTGCAATGCATTAATCACGAAAATACCAAGTCAATAATGAACACTTGAAATATTAATKATTGAAAATTTAAATAAATCACAATTACATTTTAAAATATCATCGATATATTTATACCGGTAATAAAAGTAATTCACATCGTTTAATTTTATAAATTTAACTATCGAGCAATTAGATAAGTAACTTATTAAACCCGTACTATTTTCAGTTCTAGGTTATGACAACAAGAGGATACACCTAATGAAAATCAATAAGAAAAATACAGTATTGCAGCTGAGTTTACTCACTGCGGCACTGAGCAGTGTTTATGTCACCCCTGTGTCAGCTCATGGCTATATGGTCTCACCACAAGATTATGCGAATAGCTGTTACGAAAACACAACCACAGATCCGAGCTTGTGTAATAGCACTGTCAAAAATCAAAAAAATGAGATTAATAGCGGCAGTGCTGCTGGCGATCACCAAGCAGTCATCAAAGACGAAGAGCTATGTTCAGCTTCTAAAGGTGGCGATTACTCAGTACTTGATATCCCAAGTGCTAACCGATATGCCACTGAAATTGAGCTGGACGAAAATGGCGAATTTGAAATCACCTATATGCACACAGCAGTACACAAAACATGGTATTGGGATCTTTTCGTCACTCGTGACGGTTTCAATCCAGATACGGATAGGTTGACTTGGGCAGACTTGGAAAGGCTTACCGTTATTGACGGTAAAGGAGGTTTACCTGATCAGGTTATTAAGTACAAAGTAAAATGGCCAGAAGGCAAAACGGGCAAACACATTATCTACCAAGTTTGGCAGCGCCCTAACCCAGATCATAAAGCTCATGAAGTTTTAGGAGAGCCGCCTCAAGATGTATGGGACAGCCCAGAAGCCTTTTATAGCTGTGCCAACGTTATCGTCGGTGACCACGAACCGGGGCCAGACGAGTCACCATGGGTGAAAAGTGAAGAGTTTGCAACGGAAACAATCGACGTCGCTTCTGGAGACCAAGTCAAGGCTCGTTTGATGTATGAAGGTTATGAAGATTTCGAAGTCTTACAGGATATTACGCCTGAGAACGAAAAAAACGATCTTTGGAAGATTGACTTAGCAGAGTCCATCAACAGTAATCAGACTATTTCACAATATGTGCAAGTGGGTGTATTAAACGATGAAGATGAAGTGATCATCAGTGACGACCCATCAGAGAATAATATCTACTACACCAACGAGAATTGGTCACACTTGATTGAAAAAGTCGATCAGGATGCCAATGACACCTCTATAGAGTGGTCAAACAAAGAAGCAGAGTATGAGTTAGCACCTAGCGAAACTCTTTCTATTCCTGTTGAGGTCACTGTTATCAATGGCAAACAAGATGTTTACTCATATACAGCGACATTGAGAACCGTTGGCGGTGAGAAACCAGAACAAATCATCAAAGGAACAACAGAGCAGCCTGCATCTTTTGAAGTCAATGCATTAGGAAACTATAGCGTTCGAATTCTTAGTCAGGTTGATGGTTCCACTGAACAAGCCGCATACGAATTCTCCGTTGTTGAAGAACAAGGCGAGATTGAGTATGACTACCTATACCCAGAAGGCTTTGGCAGCTACGTGGCCGGTGACGTGGTGAAGTTTGAAGGCGAAGGTATCTACGAATGTTTCGGCGACTGGGCTGCACACTGTAACGACGAAGCGTTCTTACCTGGTGTTGCCAGTGACCCTAACTGGGTCGATCAACAGTGGCGTAAGCTAGATTAAAGTCAATCAAAGGCCACCTATATTTAGGTGGCCTAGTTCTGTAAGTTTTCTATGTCGTATTACTTCAACGTCTTATTGGCTCTACTTTTGCTTTTACCTAGTGTCACCTTCGCAGAGGAGCCGATTAGTGCAATACAAGAGCTAGGCCGTCATCTGTTTTTTGATACTCGGTTATCCGTCAAAGAGAACAGAAGCTGCGCACTTTGTCACTCACCCACACATGGCTGGAGTAACACATTTACGAAAACCATCGACATTAATGGCAACCACAGCACGCTAAATACTCCTTCACTGCTCAATGTATCTCTCTTTACTCACTTTTCTCAGGCCGATCCCACTCGCAAGATGATCGACACTGCGATCACCAACCCAATGTTTTCGACTCACCCCATCGAAATGGGTATAACACCGAAAAAGTTGATCTCACGGATAGCTCAAGACAGCTGTTATCCATCGATGTTTGAGCGTTCATTTGGTGATGAAAACATCAGCGTAGAGCGCATAGTACGGGCTCTAAAGCAGTACTTAACGCTGATCACTAGCCAAGAGTCACGCTACCTACGGTATAGGGATGGAGATATCACAGCCCTAACACAACAGGAGCAACACGGCCTGCAGCTCTTCTATAGTGACAAACTCAACTGCTCAGCCTGTCATGGCGGCCCCTTGCTGAATCAACCTGTAAATACCCTAAGCCATTATCAAAATACGGGTCTCTACGGGGTACCTAACAAAAATGGGATGCTCTCCTACCCTATTGGTGAGCCTGGGGTAAGGCAATATACAAAACGATGGGAGGACGATGGGAAGTTTCGCATTCCTTCTTTAATCAATGTATCAAACACTGGGCCTTGGGGACATGACGGTAGCTTCCAATCATTGGAGTCCGTCATAGAGAGTTATGCCAGAGGCGGAAGAAAACTTAGCTATGGGCCGAATAAGGGCGATGGTTACCATCACCCGGCCAAAAGTACTCTAATTAATGGATTTAATATAACGACCAATGAGAAAAAAGCACTCATTGCTTTTCTTCGCTCGTTATCTATCGACCAAGACTGGACACGCTATCCATTTAATTCACCATTCGGCTCCTCTGTTAGTACTAAGAATGAGCAAAATTCAACACCATCATGCCTACACCAACAACAATCGGAAACAATATTAAGATGATACTAACACGCCCAATATTCATCAGCCTGACAACCGCTATCGCGCTTATTAGCCCTCAAGCCCTTGCCGATATGAATTCAGCACGCAACCAATATTTTGCTAAAGAATATCGTGCCCTATGTGAGCTACCAACCAACACATTTGAAACGGCACAGTCACCCGATGAAGCCGCTCAACAAAGCTTGAGCGTTTCCACTCCCTTAGCGATCACACTTAAACTCAATAATGATGGACAAGCTTACCTAAATCTATCTGTTGAGAATTGGGATGAAAAGCTCGTTGTCTTCCACAGCACGGGAATAAATATAGAAATGAAAGACGCGGATACAACGGGGCAAAACATTACTAACCAGCAATGCGATCAACCAGATATGACCATCACTCACATAAACACTCATGAATGGGGTAGCTACCCAGTCAAAGTTGTAGGCACACCTAATGAAACGATCACATTAAAGATTCACCAAGAACAAAATCGCTGATAACACAGTACGCTTTGAGCGCATTATTGCGAATATGACAACCACTAAAACTGATAGCTGGGTGATAACAAAATCTAATCATTTTAAATAGTTGCTGAAGATAGAAAAGAATCAGAATTTGTACTTTACTGAAGAGAGACTAATTTCATAACGGCAGGGAACATCAATGGCGACTAATGACAAAAAAGACAGAAAATCGAATGCTAACGTTAACAAGGAGGAAGCCCCCTCAAAGAACAAAACAGAGGCTAGTAAAGTTCGATTGTTCTCACGCCTAAACATTAAGGTTCCACTTCCTCGTGAGATCGCCATGATTCTGCCTTCTCTCATGCTAAGTAAAGAAACTGATAATGCTTCGAATGAATCTCATACTGATGAACAGCCATACGATTCAAGCTCTGTGGTAAAAAATGAAACAGTTCAAACAAGCCATGACACTCCAAATACTCCGGCGCCAAAAGCGAGTCTAAAGAGCGAAGAAGCCGTTGCTGAAATGGAAGAAAAGGGGCATCTCCAAGTCTCTTTGTCTGTAACGCCATCTCATCATCTATCAACTAAACAACATCCGCTTGTGCATCAGATTACCAACCATGTCCCCCACACTGACACACCAAACACCGTTACTACAAAACCGTCAACACCACTGCAAACGCCAGCGCTAACTTCGCAATCTCAAATAACCTATATAGATGAGACAATGAAAGGTAAATACGGGTCTTTACATATCAATAGCGACGGTAGTTACACATTCACACTGGATCCAAAATCTCCAGCTTACATTGCTCTACAGAAACAGGAGCCAGGAACTGATACATTCACTGTTCACTTGTCGAATGGAACAGATGTTGTCATTCAAGTTCCGGTTCAGGGGCACCAAGATTCACCAAGCATATCAGGTGATCTTAGAGGTAGTGTTATTGAAGATCGTAATGTCGACTCACATGGCTTGATCACTACCTCGGGCAAAATCGATGTGATTGACCCTGACCATGATGAGAGCGCCGTTCAAGCTGAAACTCTCAAAGGGAAATTTGGTACATTAACAATCGACGCCCAAGGTCACTGGCAGTATCAGGTCAACAATTCGCAAAGCAACATTCAAGCACTAACCAGTCAAACTGAATTGCATGAATCGTTTACCATCCACACTAAAGATGGTACATCTCAAGTCGTCAACATGTCGATTGGTGGCACCGACGATCACGCATCGATTAGCGGTGGATTTGGCTCCATTACTGAAGATAAACAAACCTTTGTGAGTGGTCAGCTATCAATACAAGACCCAGATGCTAATCAAGATTACTTTATTGCTGATCAACAAGCGGGGGTATATGGTGCTTTAGAGTTCAACAAAGACGGTTCATGGCGCTACATTCTCGATAATAATAAAACGGCAGTTCAATATCTCAATCAATCTGAACACCACCAAGAAGTATTTACCATTCAGTCTGCGGACGGAACAAGACATTCAATCACCATCAAAGTTGAAGGAAGCAATGACGCCCCCACCCTCACCGCTCAATCTCATGCCGTAATCGAAGATGGAAAGCAGTTAACGGGACATATGCAAGGCCATGATATCGACCATGGCGCAACATTAACCTATTCAATAGCTCAACCAATTGATGGCTTAACCTTCAACCCAGATGGCAGTTACAGCTTTGACCCAACCAATGCGGCTTATCAACACCTGACAAGTGGGCAAAAAGATACGCTCACTATTCCTGTCACCGTCACTGATGAGCACGGCGCGAGTGCCACGCAAAATTTAGAGATTGTAATAACAGGGACCAATGATGCCGCTCAAGTGACTGGGGTTGATACAGGCCACATTTACGAGCGTCATGCTGGGCAAGATATGTCTCCTAATTATGCTCAGCCTGGCATGGCTCAATTGGGCAATACACTTTTGTATGCTGATGGAAAGTTGAGCATTATCGACCCGGATACCGGAGAGTCTGCATTCGATACTTTGTCGCACTCGTCGGTATCCAATAACTTCAACTATGCAGGCCAATACGGCAGACTCATGCTCTCCGCTGATGGCACTTGGCACTACATGGTCAACCTAGGGAAAACACCTTCAAGTGGGTTATCTCCCTCAACGGCGACAGCAATTGACCAGTTAGGTCAAAACGAAACCCTCACAGATACCATCACTATTCACTCCAAAGATGGTACCACTCACGACATTGTCATCACCATTCATGGCGACAACGATGCGCCTTATGTTTCGAGTGAAGTGCAACTCAAGTCGGGCAAAGAGGACATCGCTCAAACCATTACAGTTAGGGAGTTATTAGCAAATGCAGTCGATGTTGATCATAACGACCAAGGTCAACTGAGTATCGCCAATCTCGTTGCCGACCATGGCTCAATCAAAGATAACCATGACGGTACTTATACCTTTACCCCCGATAAAGACTACAACGGTCAAGTGCACTTTACCTACGATGTCAAAGACGCGCATTCAGGTGTGACGCATACGGGGGCAAACATGACCTTGGCTCCCCAAGACGATGCAGCAACCATCGGCGGAAAAGATACGGGAGATGTTACCGAAGACCATAATTTGGCTTCGAGCGTGTCAGGGTTAGCCGGACAGTTGGACACGTATGGCACACTAACAGTAACCGACCCAGATGCGGGCCAATCGGAGTTTGATGCCAAGCTTTTAGCTAACTCGTATCATACCCAGCTTGGTGGACGTTTGTACATCAATGACAGAGGTGATTGGGGTTACTCAATTGACAACAGTAAACCTGCTATCCAACAACTTGGACAAAACGAAACACTCACTGACACCGTCACCGTTCACTCCAAAGATGGCACCACCCACGATATCGTCATCACCATTCATGGAACCAACGATGCACCAACTATATCGAGTGAGGTACAACTCAACTCGGGCAAAGAGGATATCGCTCAAACTATTACAGCAGCAGATTTGTTGGCTAATACCATCGATGTTGACCATAACGACCAAGGCCAACTGAGTATCGCCAATCTCATCGCCGACCATGGCTCAATTAAAGATAACCAAGACGGTACTTATACTTTCACTCCCGATAAAGACTATAACGGACAAGTACACTTCACCTACGATGTAAAAGACGCTCATTCTGGTGTGACGCATACGGGGGCAAACATGACCTTAGCTCCGGTAAGTGATGCTGCAACAATTTCGGGTACCGATACCGGTTCAATAACCGAAGATAGGCACGTTTTTCATGATTCAATGCATCAAATTCAAGTTACCGGAACCCTTCACGTAACCGATTCTGATGTAAATGAAAATTACTTTCGGGAATCAGGTATATTTGGACACGAAAAAGCAATTAGTGACCCCTTCCAGGGAGAAATGCACATCGACCGATACGGTAATTGGGATTATGTTCTAGCAAATGGCAATCCAGCGGTACAAGCCCTAAAGCAAGGTGAAACGAAAGATGTCATCTATGAAGTCCATTCTGCGGATGGCACGCCACACCGTATTACAATTACTGTTACAGGCACCAATGATGCTCCAACGGTGTCGTCATCAGTCACATTGGCTGCGGGAAAAGAAGACACAGCGGTGACCTTGCAAGCCTCTGACTTACTTGCTCATGCCAGTGATATTGACCATGACGCACAACTGAGCATACACAGCCTCTCTGCCGACCACGGACAAGTTACAGACAACCATGATGGTACTTTCCGTTTTACACCTGATAAGGATTACACTGGTCCAGTCCAGTTTAGCTACCAAATACAAGATGAGCATGGTGCGTCTGTACAGCAAACTGCCTCGATGAACTTAGCGGCTGCTCCAGACAACGCCACGATAAATTATGCACCATCTGATAAACATCTAAACGGTGTTACTGAAGATCGCAACTATATCGATGCACACGATAAGCTCCACTTTAGTGGCAAGCTTGATATCATTGACCCCGACAAAGGAGAGGCTCAATTCAATATCAATTTAGGCCCTCAAACCTATCAAGGCATTGGCTATGACACAAAATTGGGTGGTCACATCGTGATATCACAAGATGGTGGTTATCTATACACTATCAAAGATCATCAACCCTTGATTCAAAATCTTGCAAATGGAGAAGTTATCACTGATGAGTGTGTCGTAAAGTCACAAGATGGCACTTCATTTACCATACAAGTCAATATACACGGCACTAATGACGCTCCCACCCTCACCGCTCAATCTCATGCCGTAACCGAAGATGGAAAGCGGTTAACGGGACAAATGCAAGGTCATGATACCGACCATGGTGCAACATTAACCTATTCAATAGCTCAACCGATTGATGGCTTAACCTTCAATCCAGATGGTAGTTATAGCTTTGACCCAACCAATGCGGCTTATCAACACCTTACAAGTGGGCAAAAAGATACGCTCACTATTCCTGTCACCGTAATTGATGAACATGGCGCGAGTGCCACACAAAATTTAGAGATTGTAATAACAGGGACCAATGATGCTGCAATCATTAATGGCCCTACATCAGTAAACGTCACTGAAGATAAAGTATTCATCTATTCAGTAAATGAACTGTGGTCAGGCTGGAATAATCTAGACATTCATGACCCAGACTCTCCGCTACAAGAAAAAGTAGTAGGTGTTATTGTCAATGGTGTCACACACACACTCACACCCAATTTTGCTGGAATTATTACAGCAACTTACGGAACTTTCAATTTTACACATGGCTATGATGGGCATAACAAATGGGGATATATGGCAAATAACGACCATGCAAATATCCAGGGGCTCAGTACCGGTGAATCACTGAGTGATTCTATGATCATAATCACTGAAGATGGTACACATATACCGTTTACAGCAGTTATCAGGGGCACAGATGATCATATCATCATTGACACTCCCAACTCGCTTACCGCACCAATCGGAAGTGTGACAGAGGATATTACTCCAAGAGTTTCAGGGCAACTTCAAGCTCATGATGTAGACACTATAGATAAAGTATCTTTCACTGCTGGGCAATTCGTAGGACGCTACGGTACACTAAATGTAAATAGTGATGGACACTGGCATTACGATCTAGATCCAACCAAAGCCAACTCTCTCGAAGAGGGAGAATTTAAGGCTGAAGGATTTAACATTACCGCAACTTCCACTGATGGATCAAAAGCGACAGAACGTATTCAAATTAACATATTTGGTACTAACGATGCACCAACTGTATCAGCTGAAGTTCACCTTCGCTCTGGTAAAGAAGACACAGTGCAAACCATCACCACTGCGGAATTATTAACGAACGCTAATGACGTTGATCACAACGACCAAGGCCAACTGACCATCGCTAATCTTATCGCCGACCATGGCTCAGTCAAAGATAACCACGACGGTACTTATACCTTTACTCCCGATAAAGACTACAACGGTCAAGTGCACTTTACCTACGACGTGAAGGATACAAACGGGGGTGAAGTCCGCACAGGGGCTAACACGACCCTCTTACCAACTAACGATGCTGCAGTATTTAGTGGTCAAGATACAGGCGATGTAGCGGAAGATTACAAACCCAATGCTTCTGTTGTCGGAAACTACTCATACACAATCCAGGCTCATGGTATGCTCACAGCGGCAGATTCAGATCTTGGCGAATCAGGATTTGAATTTAACACATTAATATCTGCACCTATGCACCCTGAATGGGCACCTTACACATCATCGTTAGGCGGTAAACTCGAAATAGGTCCAAAAGGCGATTGGGGTTATTACATTGATAATCGTAAGCCTGAAATACAACAACTAGGTGAGAATGAAACCTTGACCGATACCGTGACCGTGCACTCAAAGGATGGCACTACCCATGACATTGTGATCACAATTCATGGCACTAATGACGCCCCTACTGTATCAAGTGAGGTCCAGTTAAACTCTGGCAAAGAAGACACCGTTCAAACCATCACCGCGTCTGATTTGTTAGCAAACGCCAGAGATATTGATAGTAACGACAAGGGACAATTATCGGTTGACAACTTAGTTGCTGACCATGGCTCCATTCGAGATAACCAAGACGGGACTTATACGTTCACCCCCAATAAAGGTTACAACGGTCAAGTACACTTTACCTACGATGTCCAAGATGCACACTCTGGTGCAACACACGCCAGTGCAAGGATGACGCTAACATCACTAGCTCCCACGCCAGTTAGCCAATCTGATGAGACGGTAGATCAACAAGTACCAACCGTTGATGTCATACTTTCTCCTGATGATGTTACCGATGAACAAACCGCTCCGCCAACAGGTGAAGGCAATTCACACCACGGCGCAGCTGCATATCTCTCTGCTCTCGGCTTAAACACCGAACAAGCTTCTACAGAAACATCATCACCATCTGATTTGCCAAATGATATTGATATTGTAATGGCTCAAGAAGAACATACTGAGCTCCAAGAGCACGCCGTGGATACAGACATGTTAGAACCAAAACATGACCAAACTAATGACAGCGATAACAAGCATCAGGATCTAATAAACCCAGACGAACACCATGATCATACTGACCCTAGCCACTTAATTGATCCTTATTAAAAAATAATAACATCCAAAAGAGAGAGGCAGCGATTATGCTGCCTCTCTCTATATTCATTTAACCTAAAGGATAGAGTTAGCGTTCACCAAAGGCGACACTAACATTGGTATAGATCGGTTTCCAAAGATACTGAAATACGGACTTTTCGCCTGTCGTAATATCTGCTTCTCCTGTCATACCTGGTAGAATTGAAAACCTTTCAGGATCATTATGAAAGTAGGGTTCGTCAACAGAGATAAAGACTTCATAGAAGATTTCACCTCGCTCATTCTGACTGGTTGTCGGAGAAATTTTTTCTACTTCTCCAATTAAAGCTCCGAAGCGACTGTAGTCGAACGCATCAACTTTAACTCGGGCTGGTTGTCCTTCATGAACAAAGCCAATATCCCTAGGTGATAGCTTAGCTTTAAAGTCCGCTTTCCCCGTTAAAGGGACGATTTCTACCACTACGCCACCAGGTTGAATTACACCACCAACTTGAGTACTGGGAACGCTTTGTACCAGCCCTTTCAATGGTGAGGTCACAACTGTGTTTGTCACTTTCGCCTCACTCGAACGCACTCTCGCATTTAAAGCAGACAAATCTGAAACAGCTTTTGAGCGTTCATCACTCAGTTTTGAACGAGACTCTGCCAGCAGCTGTTCTATTTTTTGCTCGTTGGTCGAAGCTTGCTTCTCAAGGACGGAGCGCTTACCTATTGCCTCCGCTATTTGCTGCTCAATACTTGCCATTTTTTGTCTCATCTCTAGCACTCTTAATCGAGAGATGTTCCCTGCCTTGAAGCCCTTTTCTAGTATATCGAGTTCTTGCTTGGTCGCTTGTAATTGCTTCTCGTAAGAGGGTAAGGCTTTTTTCACCGAACGAAGCTGCTCTGCAATTTGTTCACTATCCTTTTCTAATACCACCCGCTGTTGATAAAACAAGGCTTTTTGTGCACTCAACTGAGCCAGCTGCTCACTCACTAAAGCCGGATATTCTGCGGAATACAAAGAAAAATCAGGCTCTCTTTGATCAAGCAAAGCGTTCATCCTTTCTATACTCAGTGACAGCGTAACCTGCTGAGATTTAAGCTCATCCAAAGTTGTTTGTTGAAACGTTGCATCAAACTCCACTAGCGGTTGTCCAGCTTCTACTAAATCTCCTTTCTTCACCAGCACACGTTTGAGTTTTCCTCCAATTTCGCTTTGTAACACCTGCCGCTCCCCCTCAGGAATGACTGCCCCTTTCGCTTTGGCAATTTCATCCACTTGAGTTACCAGTGACCAAACAACGAAAGTGACCACGCAAATGGCTACCGCCCACGTCGCAATCAATAATGATTTTGACGTTACACTCGACTCCACTAGTTCACCGTATTTATGTTCAGCCATTGGATACCTCATTGATAAATTGTTGTTGCTCAGTTTCTTCTTGTTTTATTGGGCCTGCATACGCTACGGAACCATCATTTAATACGACCACCTTATCCGCTAGTTTAATTAAATCAGGATCATGAGAAGTGAAGATGATGGTTGATTGTCCTCTTTTACGGTGAACAAAATCTGTGAATACCTGTTTCGCCTTAGGGTGATAGTCTGGAACAGGGTTATCCATTAACATGAGTTTGTAATCATAAACTAGTGCCTTAGCATCAATAAGGACTTGAGCAATCGTACCAGATAGAATATCGAACAAGCTGTCCGGTATGAGTGAGCTAATCACCGTATCTAAACCTTTAGGCAGCGAGTCATACCATGCGCTCCCCCCCACAAGAGCGAGTGCATCAACCATCTTCTGATCGGTCACCTGCTTCCCATCAGCTAGCCATTCCCTTACCGACAGAGAGAGTAAGTCTGGATAGGCTGCGCGGATGAAACACCAATGACGGAATAGTTGTGGGTCATATTGAGACAAATTCACCCCTTCAAGCTCAATCGCACCATTCTGTGCAACTTGAAGCCCCGCTAGAGATTCTAGCAACGTAGATTTACCACTACTGGATGGTCCTGTAATAGCAACAACTTCTCCTTTGCCTATCTCAAAGCTCACCGCGGAGAGAGCAGGACGTATCTGTTTTGGATATCGAAGCGTCAGTTGGTCTATTTTAATGGAAGGGGCATGATCAGGTAATGCGTGATGCTGATAGCTGAAATCACGCTCCGAAGGTTGGGCAAGTAAGCGATTAATTTGCATTTTAGACTGATTAAAGCTGGCAAACCTTGACGCACTGTTGGCTAGCATTTGAGCTGGCCCAGTAATACGAGAAATCAACATCATCGCGGCGATTAACCCACCAGGACTCAATACCTCTTCGAAAATCAAACCAATTCCCAACCCCATAACAGCGATTGTTGAGCCTAAGGTGATAGCGTAATAAATAGAGGTGTACCTGTGCTGTCTAATCGCTTGATTAAAACCAACTTTTGAAGCAAGGAAGTTTGCCTTATCAAAACGTTTCAACCAATACGGCGCAAAACCAGAGGTGCGTAAATAAACCAGTTTTAAGGAGAGCTCATTAATAAGATTCTGTCGATTGGTACCTGCTATGGTCGACTGCATTGAGCTCTTACTAGAATTAGCCAACGCGTGCTTGGAAAATATGGCATACAATATAAGCGAAGCAATGGGTACTAAGATAAGCCAACCGCCCAAAATCCCGATAGCAAGAATAAAAATAACAACGAACGGGATATCAAACAGCGCTCCTCCCAACGGCCCCGACAAAAGGCTCGATACCCTTTCCGATAAGAGAATCTGATTCTGTTGGTTGAACGCGATCGATTGCTGATTCTGAGTGTACGAATTTTTAAGAGTTTTTTTGACTAATGCTTGAGAAACCTCTCGGCTTAAACGATTAGCTAAGCTGACCAATACTTTTCC
The DNA here is from genome assembly GCF_022398215.1 of Vibrio sp. Isolate24. Taxonomy (NCBI): domain Bacteria; kingdom Pseudomonadati; phylum Pseudomonadota; class Gammaproteobacteria; order Vibrionales; family Vibrionaceae; genus Vibrio; species Vibrio sp. Isolate24. Next base: position 585,773 of record NZ_JAKEUU010000001.1, on the reverse strand, counting down.
GCGTAAGGTTCTAAGCAGCCCCATCATGACAAAAAGAAGCGCTGCACCAATGGTAATTCCCAATAACTCATGCGCTGCATCTCCTCCAATCACATGGTCATAAATTGCCATAGTGATAAATGGAAGACCTAAGGCAAAAACATTCGTGAAAAAGCTTACAATAAGTAATTTCGGTAGCATTGGCTTAAATGCATCGAGCCTTTCACCAGTCCAATCCGAAGGGTGCTTTTCTAATGGCAACCCCAATACAACCACGTAAAAGTCGGCAGGCTGGCTTTCCACTTCCAAATTTACGCCATCACACACTTCGATACGCCCATCTTTGTAAACAGCAAGATAATACTTCGAGCTCTGATCCCGGTTAAGCTTAGGAACAATTTCATAGGGAAGATAAATCCGGTCAAACAACGATAACAATTCATCGATATTCTCAAGCCCATTTTCATCAATCCACTGTTTAGAAAAAAATTGTATATTAGTACTGACTTCCAAGCCTTTTAGCAAAGCGATTCCGGCTTGTTCGTAACTGTTCATCATGCTGCCGCCCCTTACTTCTCTTCCACAATCATAGTTCTGTCCGTAAGTTCAATGATTGCCGGATGATGAGAAACCAATACAATCATCCGCCCTTGAGTTTTTTCCTCTCGTAACACTCGATTAAGGGCTTCTAACCCATCAAGGTCGAGAGAGGCATCAGGCCTATCAAGAACCACTAATGGTGAGGTTGCAGCGAGCTGAGTAGCTAGGTTTAGGAGCTTGATATCGCCCATACTTAGTGGGCTCGAAAAAGCGTGGCCAACTTTCGTTTCTAGCCCGTCACTTAACTGAGCTAGTTTGCTGCTTACCCCAAGCTTTTGGGCATATTGTTGTGCCCTTTCGGTACGCTCTGGATCAAAACCACACAAATTGTCGAGTAAAGAGCCGCTGACTAACTGCCCTTTAACGCCAGCGTAAGAACTAATAGATGACAGAGATTCTATCGAAGCACTGTCATGATTTATGAGAAGGTCTCCGCTTTGAGCCCCGTCAACTCCAGCAATCACTCCAGCAAAGAAACTGTCGATGTGCCTTTCATCACTACTCAAATGAATGATCTCCCCTCTAGCCATTTCAAAAGAGACACTGTATGTGTGGCTATAACGTTGGGCGGTTAGGTTACATACGGCAATTGCATTCACTGATTTAATATCGCCTACTTCAAATGAATGTTGAGGCAAGTTACGAATTCGACCAATAGCCTGATTAGCGGAATGAATGGAGTTCAGTTTCACACGCATGCCAATGAGGGCACTTAAAGGGGCAATCGCACGCCCCGACAAAATCGAGCATGCAGCTAAACCGCCTGTTGTAAGATCTCCATCAAGAACCCATATGCTACCGGTGATCACTATCACTACCGATGTCATTAAGGACGCTAATTGAATAAATTCTAGTGCAAAGGCGTTTTGTTGCTCTTCACTAGATTTGGATAAGAACCTTTCATCGTTAGTGCGTTTAAACTGACGATAAAGCCTCGACTCCACAGCTTGTCGTTTGATGCCTTGCAGAGTTTGTCCGAGTAGCAGCATAAATCCCTTTCGGTCTTGCTCTTTCTCTAACGCGTCTTCACCTAAACGCTTAGATTTTATCGAGGCCAGCCAAACGACTGCACTGGCTAAGACCCACACAGCAATAGGAACAAGAACTAAGCTGCCACCAATGTAATAAACTAAGCCGAGAAATAGGAGAGCAAAGGGAAAATCGATAAAACCGGAAACCATGCCCCCTGAATACCACTCTTTCACTCTCGATATATACGATAAGCCATTGTCAACACTTGACGCTCCTAGCATGCGTAGTTCATTAGGCTTGGCATTAGTCACGGCTGAAACAAGTTGATCAAAGGTCTCTTTTTCCGTATTGCTTGCTGCAGCGGATAGTAACCAACTTCGCACATAACGAATGAATGATTCCAATAAAACGGCAGTACATGCTCCAACGATTAGTAATGTTGCCGTACCGTAGCTCTGGTTCGGCAGGATGCGATCGTAAATTTGCAACACCGTCAATGGAACGGCAAGTGATAGAAGATTAATTAGAATAGAGGGTACCATCACCCTCCCAATGACATCTTTATTGATCGTCTGCGTCAGCTGCATACCTAGCTCCCCTGTATTCATATGAGATAAGGTTGGTATACAGTAGGGGGTTATTCAAGTTAAGGTTCTGAATTTTAGATTAAATTTGATACATGACGACAAATTACATTGGCCATCAGCAATTGACCGCTTACGCCTGAGAAAAAGAGTCATTGTGTTTTGGTCACAAAACACTCAAGGTTCTTCCAATTTTTCGTTCCCTGACATACATTCCTAAACAACTTGATGGAACTATTTCCAATTAGCCTATCAATGTCCGAAAACAGCCATAGGGTTTCCGCCTTTATCAGTTAAATCTCTACTATGCCCTCCCCTGATAATGATAAAATCTCCATATTAGTACTATCGAGAAATTCTATGTTTATCCATCGCGTTAACGACATTGACTGGCTGGTGATTACCGCTTTTGAAGAACTGAAAACCATATTCATCGAAGAAGCCGGGGCAATCCCCTCTTGCTTCTCTACTGCGAGTGAATTGAACCTGATTGACCAAGCCAAGCGTACTTATGGATATTTGCCCAAACTCAGCGGCGTAGTCACAGATACCGGTACGTTTCAAAGCCAAGATAACGAAGAAGGTTTGAACCCACAACTTGCCTGCCTAGTTGAAGGGCGTGGACGAGTGTTTATCTATCACGGCGGCTTTGTCGCTTTTGTGGATGACGAACAAACCTTTATTACCCGACTTGACTAACAACCATTCGTAAAGTTGAAAGCTGCGGTTAAGTGAGGATCTGCTCCCCTAGCATGGTATATAAGAGGGATTAGAACAATCTGTCAGATTTGATTACATCGTCATTTTGGACTGACAGATTGAATCCTTACTAGCCCACAATAAGAGTGATTCTATACGATCTTATTTTTCACAGTAACTAGTACCGTAACGTTGAGAATTTGCCTTTCGACCATTTGGACCTACTGAGTAAAAAGTAGTGATCTCATCGCCTTTTACACTCACAATCACTGCGTAGTGTTCAGGATGGTCATTGGTTTGTGGGATTTTATGGAAACAACTCCTTCTATCCGCTAGGTCAAAGTAACCTTTGGTGGCTTGATAAAGAATTTCATCTGCATTCATTTCCATGTTGTAACCGTTGACAGGCTTCAACTTCCATTTGCTTTCATTGTTGAGATAGCTCGTAGGAATTGAGTAGATCCCCTTTTCCGGCACAACCTCATTGCCCGAACCAAAACATTTATCATTGTTTGGTGGACACATAGAAATGACTCCCATTTCGTATAGTTCTTTATATCTTGGGGCATAATGTAACCCGCCAAGACTACCGTCACTTTCTCTCTCTCCACAGAATATATGGTCAAACCCATCATTCTTGGTCCACAATGTTACGAGCTTCTCTATGTTTAAAGATTCATCAATAGATAGCAGTTTCTTTGTGATATCTGGATAATTTTCAAATAAAGATTGTAGGTCCTGTTCAGATACACCACTTCCCCATTCTCCACATATTCTCAGTACTTCTTTATCAATGGGTTTGTTTTTAAATGTATATTCAGGAGCGAAAGCCGTATTGGGGTCATCATCAAAAAATGGGACTTGCTGGGCGTGAACATTGATGGCTGTGAAAAGAAGAGCCAATGATGATATTGCTAATTTCATGTTTATTTCCCTTTTTGATTATCTATTAGAGGTCATACTGTATTTTTGGGCCACTACATATCTCCTACCCACACTTGATTTGGAGCAGATTATCACATAGATCTTCATATGACCCTTGTTCGCCACTCAAAAGAAAGGCCCCAAAGGAGCCTTATTCGTGCACGATTGCTTGTGTGCAATTCTTAAGCTTGGGAATTCAATAGGGTTTGTAATTTTCGGTGTTCAAACTTAGCCCACTAGACGATAGTCACTTATCTATTGACAATAATCGTGTCGAACGCGCCATTAAACCGCTAATGAGAGCGCAATGCTTTACAGCATCGTAGAGTCAGTGAAAGTAAACGGCCTTATTCCCTATGGCTACACGGTCAAGTGCATTGTAGCCTCGTTGCTTCATGGAGTGTTTACTTTAACGACGTCCCATCCAAAAGTACTCAGACTCACCATCCTGATAGAAATGTTCAACAGCCGCCCTCAAAGTCCCCGCTTGAATATGGCCTAATTTAACTAGCCGGTCACCATGAGCATAAATAATATCCGCAGCTGACATAAAAATACCATCTGAAGCGTCAACCGTATGAACAGTTCCCCCTCTACTTTGTGCAAACCTATGAGCGACATACACATTAGAAGTAAAGGATTGAACTTCTCCAGCACTCCCGCTAGTTCTTGAAGTGTGCTTAATGATCGAACTCATACGCTCATCAAGATTTGGGTAAGAGTCTGGTAAACTCAAGGCAAACACATCACCTCGATAATATTTACTATTAGGCCCCTTAGGGATAGAAGACTTGAAATCGTTGCGTGTTTTCCCCAGCAGATTAAGTATTTGATCAAGGCAAGATTTACGACTTTCTTTTTGCTGTGCTGCTTTCTCACGCTTAGCGATAACCCGCCTTCTATTATCAGCCCATCGTTTCTCATCAGTTTCATCAGACGTTAATTCAGCCCTGCGTTCTAGGCGTTGGTGTGCAGCACGTTCTCTTGCGGTTTTTTGTCTTACTTCTGGTTCTAAACGTTTGGATTTATATCTCATAGGAGTAGGCTTTAATGATAAATAACAAGGATGATAACCATATTTTCAGTAGCTTATAATTCCCAGTGAGACAATCTGACGATTTCACTAACAAAAAAGTCACTTTGACAAATCAAGCACTGCCGAAGTTAGTTTTTCAGAGATCTTTTCTAAACCGGAAACTGCCACAATACATGCTTTGACGTTGCTGCTGTCGTGGTAATGAGAATAAGCACATCCCCATTCTTTATCAATTTTGTCCAAATGCATCACCTGGCCAATCTATATGTTTGGCCTTTGTCCTCCATTCGCTCTGATGCTTATTGCAACTCATTTAGGGGCAAAAACAAGTGAACATGAACCTTGCTGACCTAAGGGCACAAAATGAGTTTCAGAAATCAATAGAGCAGTAACTAGTGTGGCGTCAAGCGCTGCTTAGCTATATCAACCATATAAGATCAAAAAAGCGAGCACGAGGCTCGCTTTTTAACTATCTGTTTTGTTATATATTACAGCAATTCTACCGATTGTTGGGCAATCACAAATTCTTCATTGGTTGGGATAACCATAGCAACCGCATTAAGTATGTCTGATTTTGCAATGATACCTGCGCGCCCAAATCGGGCATCTTCGTTGCCCTGCTCGTCTTCAACAAAGCCAAGTAACTTTAGGTTGTTCAGTATTTCACGGCGAATAGGTAGCGAGTTTTCACCAATACCGCCGGTGAAAATAATCGCATCTAACGCATTCAGCGGAATCAAATATGAGCCGATGTACTTGGCAACACGATAAGTGAAGACTTCAAAAGCAAGTTTAGCCCCCTCGTGTCCCTTTTCCATTGCTTCTAAAATGCCGCGCGCATCAGACGTCAAACCAGAAACCCCCAAGAAACCAGACTTCTTATTCAAAGTCTCAAACACCTTCTCTTGGCTCCAGCCTTTTTTCATTAGAAACTCAATTATTCCTGGGTCAAGGTCCCCAGAGCGAGTTCCCATCATCAAACCGGCTAATGGTGTAAAGCCCATTGATGTATCAACAGACTGACCGTTGCTGATCGCACAGACCGAGGCTCCGTTACCCAAGTGAACAGAGATAAAACTCGACTCTTCCACACGTTTATTTAGCATTTTGGCTGCTTCACGGCTTACAAAATAGTGACTAGTGCCGTGGAAACCGTATCGGCGGATGCCATATTCTTTATACAGTTCGTTAGAAATCGCACCAGTAAATGCCTTCTGAGGCATAGTTTGGTGGAATGCCGTGTCAAAAACAGCAAATTGAGGGAGGCTTGGGAATGCTTGCATGGCTGCTTGAATCCCTTTTGCGCCTGCTGGGTTGTGGAGCGGTGCCAGATCAGACAAGCTTTCAATTTCTGCTAGAACTTCGTCATTAATACGAACTGTGGAGGTGAATTTCTCGCCACCATGCACGATACGGTGTCCCACAGCAACTAGATCGTTTGTCAAACCTAATGACTCCATCAGGCTAACAATTCGGTTAATTGCGTGTTGATGATGATTGTCTGGAGCAGTGATGGCCTCTTCTGTCTTCTCACCTTTATACTTCCAGCCAATGACTGCTTCAGAGAGCCCAAAACACTCTCCTAAGCCTGTGATAACAGCGTCACCTGTAATGGAGTCGATCACCGCAAATTTAAGAGAAGAGCTACCAGAGTTAATAACCAGCACAAACGAGTTAGACATGGAGTATGTATCCTGTTTCAGACTGAATTTTGGAAGCAAAGTGCTTCTTTTTGTGTGCCTTACATTATTCAATATTTTTTTAATGATTCAACTTTATTTTAAAGAAGGACCTGTAGGAAACGATTTTTTGTTGATCTAACGCAACTTACGCTTTATTTCTAGCCATAAATTTAATGTTAGTTTTATAAATATGAAATCCAAGCCTAAACTCTATTAACAGAGTGACACTTTTGCGAGTTTACCCAAACCTGTTCCTTATGGTCTAACTAGTGACGACTTTATCTATTGTTCTGGTCATTTCAGGCATCATCATTCTATTAGCGGGGTACGTTCCCGCTAATAAAGTTTGTCGGAAGACAAAGCACTTAGGGTGGCAGGTTTTAAGCTACTTAATTCTTGGTTTCGTCGCCGGCTATACCTTTGTTTTAGTAGCTATTTTTCATGATCCTATTGTTACTCCTGTATTATTTGGCCTCTGCATCATTCTTTTTTGCGGTAGTATTTTCGTGTATATGGTGACCACCTACAGTTTACAAAGCATCAACCAACTCCATGTTCTAGCCGACGAAGAAAAGCACAATGCGCTTCACGACTCACTCACCACACTCCCCAACCGAAAACACTGTATAGAAACAATTGAGTTCTTAATTGAGTCCGATACCCCCTTTGATTTGATGCTGCTTGATATCGTGAATTTCAAGCAAGTTAATGATGGAATGGGTCACTTCTGTGGTGATCAGTTATTGATTCAAATCGGCCAACGAATTTCATCTTTGCTGCGTAAAGAAGATTTCATTGCCAGAATTGGTGGTGATGAATTTGTTCTTATTTGTCCAAATAGCAGTGAATCCGCATCAAAAGTATTGGCTAAGCGTATTGATACAGAACTGCGCAAACCCTTTTGTATCGACGGTTTTGAGTTGAGCACCGGTGCAATTATTGGCTTAAGCGAATTTCCAAGACACGGAGAAGACGCAGAACAAATCATTAATACCGCTGATGTTGCTATGTATTGGGCCAAAAAGTCTGGTCGCTTGTTTGCGTGCTATGACGATAAAATGAGCCAAGGAGCCAAGAAAAAACTGCGCATCACTCGCGAAATTGATGCCGCACTTCTTAATGACGAGTTTTGTATCTATTACCAGCCGATCCTGTGCGGGAAAAGCGCGATTGTTTCTGGCTACGAAGCACTAATCCGCTGGCAGAAAGAAGATGGTACCGTGATGAGTCCGGTCGAATTCATTCCTATTGCAGAACAAAGTAACAAAATCACCTCCATTACTAGCTGGGTCCTTAATCAGGTGTCTACCGATATCGAAAAGCTGAAGTCTGAGAATATTCGATGCCCTGTACATATCAACTTATCTGCGAAAGATCTCATGGGAAATAACCTCAAAAGGCATCTTGAAAAGTTGATTCAGATATACCCCGATATCACAGAAAACCTCATTCTGGAAATAACAGAAAGCACAGCGATTAATCGTTTAAGAAGCCCTGAAGAATTACTAGAAAGCCTCAAAATTCTCGGCTTCAAGATCAGCTTAGACGATTTCGGAACGGGCTATTCTTCCCTCTCGCTACTCAGAGACTTACCCGTTGACCAGATCAAAATTGATCGATCTTTTTTGTATCAACTAGAAACCAATCAGCGTAACAGCTCGATTGTCTCAAATGCCATCGCATTGGCCCATGGCCTCGGCTATACCGTCGTCGCTGAAGGGGTTGAAGATAACAGCGTTCTCGAACTATTAAGGCATTACGGCTGCGACTATATTCAGGGTTTTCTGTATAGCCCAGCGTTAAAAATCGATGAGGTAATCCGTTGGACTCACAATCATAACCCCCCTCATATCATTGAATTAGCGGAGGAAACGTAAGGAGAGCCCAGAAATTTTACCCACCATTTCTACCCACCTTTCATTTTCCACGGTAAGCTTTTCCTTTTGACTGCCATAAAACGATTGGCCTAAAAGTCTGAAAGTAGTAAAACTGATCATGAAATTTCGATGCGAACAACTTACCCATTGGCAGAGGTTCCCCATGAATATAGGCTCAGTAGCGAAACTTACCGGATTATCCAGTAAGTCCATTCGCCTGTACGAGGAAAAAGGCGTCATTTCTTCCCCTAGCCGCAGTGAAGCAGGTTATCGAGAATATAATGAACAGCATGTTCAAGAGCTTAACTTGGTTTCAAGAGCCAAAAATGCCGGCTTTTCACTGGCGGAGTGTAAAGAATTTGTCGAACTCGCCCACAACCCAAAACGGAAAAGCAGTGAAGTAAAAGCGAAAGCTCAGGAAAAGCTAAAAGAGGTGGAAATCAAAATTCGGGAATTGAAAGAAATTGAAAAGCAATTGAAAGGCTGGGTGAATGCCTGTCCTGGTAATGAAAGCAGTGAATGTCCTATTATTGAAGATCTGACCAAGTAGACTTGGTTATTTTCCTAATCTTTTCAACCCTTCACCATGAAGTACATCCGCAGATCATGTAACATTGAAAGACCACACTGATAGATCGGATGTCTTCATGGAAGCAGAATTACTGGAAATAAAAAATTTCCTCTCTCAGCACCCTCCCTTTGATGAACTAGAAGAGGAAGTCCTTAACTTCATCACCAAACATGTCGAAATTTCTTATTTTCGCGAGGATACGCCCGTCATCCATTTTGGTGATGAAATCCACGATTTATACATGGTTCGGAGTGGCGTCGTTGAAGTCTATCGACGTAAAGGTGAGCTCTATAATCGCCTCGATGAAGGAGCCCTATTTGGTCAAATGGGCCTGTTGACCAACAATAAAGTTCGATTTCCGGTCAAAGCTATAAAAGACACCTTGGTATACTGCATCCCAGAGCCCGTATTTCAGGAGCTCTACGACAACCACGAAGCTTTCGCTGACTTTGTAGAGGTCGAAGATACCGCCCGCTTACGCCAAGCCGTTTCAAGCACCAATGAACAAAACGATCTAACGACGTCCAAAGTGCGCACTTTGCTGACAGGCGAAGCCCCCTTCCTAGAGAAAACAGAAACTATTCAGAATGCCGCGATAAAAATGGCTGAAGAAAACGTTTCATCGCTGTTAATCATTGATCCAGATATCCTCGAGGATAACGAAGAAGATAACTCACCGCTTGTCGGAATCATTACAGACCGAGACCTATGTACCCGAGTACTCGCCGAGGGACTCGATGCCAGTGATGAAGTATCCAGTGTGATGACCACTGAGGTTATTTCGTTAGACCACAATGCCTACGTCTATGAAGCTATGCTCACGATGCTACGCTACAACGTACACCATCTTCCAGTTTTGAAAGACAAAAAGCCCATTGGTATTATTGAAGCCACTGACATTGTTCGTTATGAATCCCAAAACTCTCTACTGCTAGTGAGTAGCATCTTCCAACAGCAATCCATTGAAGAACTCGCTTCCCTATCCGAGCAAGTCAAGGATAGTTTCGTGCGTTTGGTGAACGAAGATGCCAATTCGCACATGGTCGGCAGTGCGATGTCAGTGATAGGCAAAAGCTTTAAACAACGTATTATTGAACTGGCAGAAGAAGAGCTGGGCGAGCCTCCTATTCCCTATTGTTTTCTCGCTTTAGGTTCAATGGGGCGAGATGAACAGATCCTAGTAACCGACCAAGATAACGCCATTATTCTTGATAATTCATACGTTGAAGAAGAGCACAATGAATACTTCGATGCGCTGGCGAAGAAAATCTGTGATGGATTAAACGAATGCGGCTACACCTACTGCACTGGCGATATTATGGCAACCAACCCTGACTGGCGCATGACACGGACAGAGTGGGAAGAATGTTTTGCTGACTGGATTGATGATCCAAATCCAAAAGCACTTTTAAATGCCTCTATCTTCTTTGACTTGGTCGGTGTTTACGGTCGTCTGAAGTGGGCTGAGCAGCTCAATGGTTTCATCGTCAGGCGCGCACGTAGAAACAACCGTTTCTTAGCCTGTTTAGCTCGAAACGCGATGAATCGCACCCCACCACTCGGATTCTTTAAAGATTTTGTCATGGAGAAAGACGGCCAGCATAAGAATTCCATCAACCTCAAACGTCGTGGCACTGCCCCTCTTGCAGATCTGATCCGTGTACATGCTTTGGCGGTTGGCTCGCGTTCAACCAACTCATTTGAGCGTCTTGATGACATTCACGAAGCCGGCATTCTCCCCAAAGGGAAAGCACGAGATTTACGAGATGCCTTAGAGTTCATCTCCATGGTGCGTATTCGCCACCAAGCTTTTGATGTCGAAAATCAAATCGAGCCAGATAACAATATTGAACCAGAGAACTTGTCCGACTTTGAGCGTCGCAACTTAAAAGATGCGTTTCAAATTCTCAGTAATGCACAAAATTTTCTTAAGTTCCGCTACCAAGCCAGCAATAACTTTAAGTAGGTAAATGATGATCAGAAAAATGATGCACACACCTGCCATTGACTGGGAAAACAAGTTTGCAGCAAAGCAACAAACAAGTCGAGATGCTTCACTCAAGGACTATTACAATACTGGTATCCCTAGTGCTGAAACCAACCTCGAAGATGTAACCTTTTTGGCGATGGATTTTGAAACAACAGGTTTGGATTCCGACAAAGACGACATTATCACGATTGGTACGGTGCCGTTTAATCTCAATAGAATCTTCATTAACCAAGCCCATCACTGGACAGTACGACCGCGCCAGCAATTGGCTGAGGAATCTGTCATTATTCACGGCATCACACACAGTGATATTCTTGACGCCCCTGATTTATCAAATATTTACGATCAGGTGTTGCAGCAGATGTCAGGTAGAATCATGGTGGTGCATTATCAAAGAATAGAGCGAGAGTTTCTTGATCGAGCACTGAAAGACCGCATCAATGAAGGTATCGAGTTTCCTGTTGTCGATACGATGCACCTTGAAACACTCCATCAACAGCGCCTACGTGGTGGGATTCTCAATAAAGTTCTGGGCAAGAAACCTGCCTCGGTCAGATTAGGCGCAAGCCGTGAACGTTACGGCCTTCCACCTTACACACCACACCACGCTTTAACTGATGCAGTCGCTACTGCCGAATTACTGCAGGCACAAATCGCTCATCATTACGAACGGACGACAAAACTCAATCAAGTGTGGATTTAAAAATAATATAGAGCCGGTGCAGAAACCACCTTATAAGAAGGTGGTTCTACCAACAAACTTTACAAACGATGAATGGGTTTAAAAAACAAAAAAGCCCCCGAATCTGGGAGCTTCCATCGTTCATTCAAAAAGGAAAACAAAAATGTTATGAATGAAACAGCAATTATTTTGAGCTTGTCATCTCTTTCTTAACCATTACAGCTGACGTGACGATGAAAGCGATGATGAGACCTAGCTCCATTGATAACCCCTATTGTTTGCAAAGTTGATAGACTGGACTGATTTTTAAACAGCGCCATTCTAACACTTTTAAAGATCAATGATAGTTATTAACGAGATTTTTACGATTTTTGTCGACTCAGATCAAGATCGGTGCGCCTAGCCTCATTTTCAACAAATTTGTTCATCAAAATTACTGTTATTTTTGTTAAAAGATTATGCTAAATACATCCTACTTCATGGTAACTTTTCCGCCAATAATTTTATAAGCTGGCGTTCCTCTTATTAAAGTTTCTCTCGCAAACTCTCTATCGCACTCAGGGCAATAGCATGTCTTTTTTGTATAGTCCTCAACGATCCGTTCTTTAAAGCACTTCACTAAAGCCCCTTTACCACCTTTGCGATACTTGAACAGTTTGGATTGACACTTAGAGCAATAAATATCGACCGTTTTGTTCGGTTGCTTCTTATTCGGTTTGGCCATTTAACATCTCTGAACTTTGAATAAGCTTCTCTGGTTTTAACCAGACCTGACTGAAATCAAACCAACCCAACGCGTTACATTTAGCATTCTGTAATGAGCCACATTGGTCTTTGCTAATACCCAACCAACAATGAAACATAGGGATAATCTGCATTCGTTCAACTAGAGATTTACCTAAGTCTTTTGCTGGGAATGCACTATTTTCTTCTGCCTGCCACACCTCAACCAAGCCAGACCAATATTTGAAATCTTCGGGTTTGCTTAATTGTTCAATATCGCTGTAGTTAAGCAACCATCCCGCAAGTCCATCTTCTCGGTTGTTGGCGATCCCCATAGGCTTAACCCAGATATCAACATCATCAGCATCCGGTAAAGAAATGTCATACTTAATTAGCTCAACTTCAAGGTTGTCTTGCTTCAACAATGATTCGATGCATTTCACTAAGGTTGGAAACATAGGGTGCTGACCATGGTAAGCAATGGTCACCTTTCGATAAGAAGGTGGTGACGTGTAATGCCCTTGCCTAGTGTGGTGATACCAGCCTGGCTTTAGGCCATGTGCAGGCAATACACCAAGCTCCACAATCTTTTCTTGAGGAAGCTCCTGATAGAGATTTAGCGAACCAAGCCTATGACTAAAGTAATTGGCCCAATCGTCAGATTTCGCAAGGCCACTTCGCCTATTCAACAGCAAATAGGTGCACCCCGGGTCCAATTCAACCTCATCACTGTAGGTCCCTGTTTCTGGCTTAATCGGATTAGTCATACTTGGGAACACCATTGACGAGTGAATATCATCAATAACCCAAACTTCTACACGATCCATTAAAGGTCTGAAGCCAAAATAACCATCAAAAGCCTGTAAAACAAGGCGTTTATCATCATTTTGAATTACCTTATAAGGGCCTGTCCCAATTGGGTTTAAATCATAATCTTCAGCCCTAGACTTTTTAGGTAACAAGACTTTTGCATCCGACTCGGACAATAATAGCGGTAAATGATAGTTATCTTTACTTAATAACACGTCAATCACAAAACGGCCTGGGCTTACCACGTCATGGATATGTGAATACAGATTTTTCTCTTTAAGCTCCAACAATGAGTCCACAACAATATTGGTGGTAAGCAAATCGCCATTGTGAAAACGGACATTCGGCCTCAGATAAAAGCGCCAATGCCTTGGTGACAGCATTTCCCATGTGTGGGCAAGGTCTGGACAAAGTTTTTCGCTTTCATCTAAGCGTGTCAGGCCACTAAATATCTGACGTGCAATGTGCTGTTCTGAACGACGGACAGGTTTGGTAGGATTGAGCATTGACAGTGGACGATAATACGGTAAACGCAGAACTTGCTGCCCTTCAAGTTGCTGGACACCTAAATAGCTCTCAACTACCTGCGCAAGTTTAGCTGAGTCTTGGTCAAGCACTTTCAGCGCCTGACCGATCTTACCTTCCTCTAAATATCGACGAGCAAGATTTTCACTGACATCGGTTCGGCTTCGCTTGAAGTTGAGCTGAGAAAGCTTTCCGCGGCCTGGTGAGGGGTGCCATTCTATCCAGCCCTCTTCTTCCATTTTATTTAGCACGATACGTGCATTACGGCGGGTACAAAAAAGGATGTCGGTAATATCTTCAAGTTGAACACCACAATCTTTGCCATTGTAATGCTCAAACAAGGTCTCGAACTGAACACGCAGTCTAGGGCTACTCATAAAGAGGAAATCTCATAGATTTATAACTAGATTAAGTTTCCTTATTTAATTTAAAGAAGCAAGTGAGTTTTAGTGTTATTGAATGTCGATCCCGATTTCACTCGCGATTTCGGACAGTTGTTGTGCGTTATCCAATTTAATCGACCACTTTGTCTCCGAGCCATTTGCAGCAATAACATTGGCACCTCGGCCTATGAGTTGAATCGCGTCGATTTGGGCAGAAAGAGTGATCATATGTTCCGAAGCAACTTTCACAACAATTTCATGCACCGTCACGATGATTTTTCCGCTTTTAAACTCAATGACCATTACTGGTTTACCTTAAGAGATTGCTTAACGTTGCGTTTTTTCTTAACCGCAATAGTCAATCGGCTAGTACATACAAGCCTTTGGCGTTCATCAGTAATGTTAATTTGCCAAACTTGCGTCGATATACCGAGGTGAATCGGCTCTGCCCGGCCAATCACATAGCCTTCACGCATCGATCGAATATGGTTGGCATTAATATCCAAACCAACACAATACGCATCCTCATCAACACAGAAATTGGCAGCAACAGAACCCAGAGTTTCCGCCAAAACCACTGAAGCCCCACCGTGAAGCATACCTAAAGGCTGGTGAGTGAAGTGACAGACAGGCATTGTCGCTTCAATGAAATCTTTTCCAACGTTGCTATAAATAATCTTGAGGTGATCTATCAAAGTGTTTTCAGACGTCGCATTGAGACGCTCAAGATCAATGGGTCGTTTCCAGATAGTCATATAGATTCTCGTAATGATTCGTTACAACGCATTGTAACCTAATGGTATGATTAGCAAAATAATAAGAGTGAAACGGAGTAATCCATGCAAACATGGTTGAAACACACAACCCTAGCCGCCATCATAGGATTGGCCGCTTGTACCTCTTCACCCACAGGGCGCAATCAGTTACTGCTCTTCTCTGATAATGACATGAGTACGTTGGGCACCCAGTCTTTCGAGCAAATGAAGCAGCAACAGAAGATAAGTCAAGACTCAAAAATAAATGCCTACGTGCAATGTGTGGCTAAAGCCGTCACGAAGCAAGTACCGCAACAACCTGAGTTTAAGGAGTGGGAAGTGGTCGTATTTGACAGTGACCAAGTCAATGCTTTCGCTCTTCCTGGTGGCAAAATTGGCGTCTACACTGGCTTACTCAAAGTGGCAAAAAATGAAGACCAACTTGCCACTGTGATTGGTCACGAAATCGCTCATGTTCTCGCGGATCATAGTAATGAGCGTTTGTCCCAATCTCAGTTAGCAAATGCAGGATTACAAATCACCAGTATAGCTTTGGGCTCATCCGAATATGCCCAATACCAAAGTGCAACAATGGCAGCGTTAGGGCTCGGTCTGCAATACGGTGTGTTACTCCCTTACGGTCGAACGCAAGAATCAGAAGCAGACTTGGTAGGGTTGGAAATCATGGCTAAAGCAGGTTTTGACCCTAACCAAAGCATCAGTTTGTGGCAGAACATGGCGAAAGCTTCCGGTGGCAGTCAGCCACCTGAGTTATTGTCTACTCACCCTTCACATGGAACTCGGATCCACGACTTGTCAGAAAAAATAAAAACACTACCAAACTACAACGTGAAAAAACCGAATTGCTCTTAAAGTAATGGGGAGCTCGTACTCCCCATTCTTATGTTCCAAGAATCATCAGTGGTAAACGCAGTAATTGGTCACCAGTACTCGCGAAATACCAAATAATCCCAATTAATCCAGTCACTAACGCCAAGTACCATACCGCAGCGACGACTTGACCGTAACGATCGAGCGGCAGCAAGTGACTGTGATGCCGACTACGCCACTCAATCACGATTTCAAAAGTCCCTAAGGCAAGCAATAAGCCGAACAATGTCAGCCCTAGTGAATAACTCAGTGCAACCCCACCCAGTGCTGCAGCGGTACAGAGGAGAATCCCCATTAAGCTATTCATAGAAAAGCTAATGCTTTTTAAAATATGCCCACCATCAAGAGGTAATATTGGCAATAGGTTAAACAGGTTTAGAAATGCGTTAAATACAGCTAAACCGGCAAAGAACATCTCTCCCGTCACCCAATATAGTACTACCAGGATCAACGAGAGAACAAAGCCAAACATAGGCCCCATTATTGAAATGACTACATCTTGCCAACGTGTGTTTATCTTCTCATCACTGAGCGCCAAACCTCCTAGAAAAGGAACTAAATAGATACCTTTAGTCCTCATTCCAAAGTATTTCATCGCTTTAACGTGCCCATATTCATGGAAAATCAAGCAAGCAATTAACGCCAGTGCAAACTGGAAAGAAAACAGCCATGAGTATGCCGCGAGACTGGCTGATGCAAGCGCTACCTTAATGAGTTTTGCGCTCTTAAAAGCTTTTACACCAAGTGACAATAGACCCAACAGGCTCCATTTTTTCTCTGGTTGTAGCGGAGTGAATGGTGTCTGCTTTTCAATATCCTTCGTATCTCGGCTTCCTTGAACGACAAGCTGGTCATTCAATATCGCTTTATATTCGATCAGGAACGGTTGCCATTCCAAAGAGGTTTCAAGTCGACAAATCAGTTCTTCTTCACCATTAAGCAATTTAAACTCGTGTGCAGACTTTTTACCACGCTCTGAATCTGCGTCCAGTTGAGAGACCAATTGATTGTCCCAAAAAAGTTGTTGCCAGCCAGCGAGGGAACCTTCTAAGCGCAAAGGCTTTCCCAAAAAATCAATAGAAAGCAGTTCCAATGTTTGTCCTAGTAATTTGTTATATAAGCGGCGCCAATTATGCCAATTGTTAGACAAATGGCAAAGAAAACTCGCAGATAATAGTGACACCGTCACACCTGACATTCAGTTAAGATTAAAAAGTAACTCAATGACACCTTCTCTATACTCCTCTGTTCAATATCCCTTTATTTTCGATGGATAAAGTGGATAATAGCGACCTTAATTAAGTCCCTATTAATATGTGAGTTCAATATGTCTTCTGAAGCGACCATGCTAGAGCGTTGTCAATCCAAATGTGAATTGTGCAGCGGTGATTCTCCACTGACAGCCTACGCTGTACCACCACATAGCCATGTTACTGTGGATCACGCCATTATGGTTTGCGAGAAATGTCTTGGCGAAATCGATGACCCGAAAGACATCAACCACTGGCGCTGTTTGAATGACAGTATGTGGAGTCAAGTTCCAGGTGTACAAGTCACTGCATGGCGTCAGTTGACGCGCTTGAACAGTGAAAGCTGGGCACAAGATGCGCTAGATATGATGTACATGGAAGAAGAGCAAATGAACTGGGCCATGATTGGTATGTCTGCCGATGACAAGCCTCTTGACTGTAACGGCGTTGAGCTTAAAAAAGGTGACGACGTAACGGTTATCAAAGACCTACCTGTTAAAGGCACTAATCAAGTCATCAAGCAAGGCACCGTTATTCGAGGTATCAGCATCGGCGACGATCCTAAGCTAGTTTCTGGTAAGGCAAACGGCGGCCAATCCATGTACGTTATCGCTGAATACTGCCGTAAAAAGTAATTGTTACTTCATGATTACTCGGGGCGCTATTCAGCGCCCTTTTTAGTCCATCTCAGTTTGAGATGCTCTCTCTGCATCACTAAGGACACCACTTAGTTTGGTATCGCATAGTTTAACTTGCCTTCACGCTTTAGCATCTCGTGATACTTTCCGGAATCTATCATTTGCTGGAACCCTGATTCACATTGGGCAAGGATTTCTTTGGCATTAGGAAAAGAGCGGGAAACCATCAAATGGAGTGAAGTTCCAGGGAAAGGTTCCGGTAAGACATCGAAGAGGTGCTGCGAATCAGGGAAAAGTTTCGCGATCCACTTCCATCCAGATTCAGGATCAGCAGGCAAATAGTCTATGCGACCTTTTTGAAGCAATCTAAACGCCCTCTCTTCTGTTTGAGCTAAAACGTATTTCTGCCCCTGTTCATCAAACTGTTCTTTTATGTAATAACCAAGATAAGTACCTATGCGGTAGGTCATTAACTTCTCAAGGCTAATAGGTTTAGTCTGAGGTACAGAAGGCCGGTAATAAAATATTCGTGGTGGGTTCGCAGATTGAGTTAAAGCAATCGAAAAATCTGCAAATTGTTTTCTCGCTTGAGTGACTGCATAAGGGAATGCCGCAAAGGCTGATCCATGTTTGACCATGGTCTCTGCCCTTAGCCAAGGGACATAAGTAATGTTTATTTTCGTTCCTTCACTTTCACACATCTCGATCACTAGATCGACAAAAAACCCTTTTCCCTGATTCTTTGATGCGTCAAGTACATAAGGGGGCCAAATATCAGTAACAAATGTAACTGTTTTTGCGTAAACTTCTTGGAGAGAAGAGACCAGCAGTAACAATAAAAATGGCAGTTTTGCTAAACGGCTAAAATCGCCCATATTAATGTCCTACTAATAAGCTCAACCTTTATACTTCTAGTACAAAAGTAGCAATACCTCAATCATGACACTGTAACATATAAATACGCGCTACTTTATTTCTCCCCCAACAGTCTGGATTCTCTCGAAGCTGCCTGGTTTTGTGACCCATGCAACAACAGCATCAATATCACGTAATTCATTAGTCAACTCAAAGCGCCATATTCCTGTATTTGAACGACTCTGCTGACGCTCTTTAGCGATGAAGTCATGCTCGAGTGATTTACCCTTATTCTCACCGGCTTTCACAAGCGTTGTTCTGTTATTCGCTAAAAAGATGATGGTCGCATCAAGGTAACCGGACTTATCGAAGCTTAGAGTAAACTGACTGCCCTTTCGGCTAAGTGTTAGCCTTTCAGCATTTCTTGGCTCTAGTGCTGGTAATTCTCGATTCAACCAGTTGAAAAAACCACGCCATTCTTTACCATCAACGATGAAGCCTGGCGTGTAAACACTGCCAACCACATCGTACGCTCGATACAACCTTTGCAATTGCGAATATTCAGGCTTAGCAAAATCATCTTGCCAACCTAAGTAATCCCAATAATCAACGTGATAAGCAACGGGAATAATGTCTTTCCACAGACGGTCGTCTTCTTCAAATTCCGACAAATATTTGTCCGCAGGTGGGCAGCTGGAGCAGCCCTCAGATGTAAATAACTCTATTACCTGCGCAGGTTGACCTTCGTGTGACCAGATTTGTCCACTAGATAGACTCGATACAAAAGATATTGCTAGTAATGGGTTCATAGACAGATCCTTTATTGTTCTACTGACTATGACCGATGTTTCGCACACTCTATTTCATGAGGGAAAACAAAAAAAAGCGCTAGCATTTCTGCTAGCGCTTAATCTCTTTTACGACTTGGTCAATTAACGAGTTAGACCAATATCCTTTTGCATGTGGCCAGACATATCGCTCGCGTAGTAAGCGCGTGGCGTATCGTCTGTGAAAAGAATATCTAATAGGTGTGCAATCAATCCTTTGAAAGTAACCGAGTAGGTTTTTTTGTCCATAGAGATTGGAGCTTCGATAGTTCCGATGTGCATTGCCTGTGCCATGATTGCCTCTCTATAAATCGTGTAATTCGTTTCGATGGGGGAATATTAAGCAATTATTTATTGTTCAAAAAATGACAAATTTTATTATTTGAGATTAGTTTTTCTAATAAAACAACCTCTTAACATGAAAATTCAAATAAAATGCAAAACAATATCCAAATAGTGCATTTTTATCCAAAAAAATCTGCATTTTTTATTTTTAAAGCAATCATAAACATGCTTTAAGTCACAAATAATTTACAAGAAATACGTATAAAAAGGAGCAATTCGTCTCCGTTGAATTAGTTTATTTATCAATACTTATTTCGAGGGAAGGAGCCGTTTTTCTTTGTTTATGTACAGAAGCAACTATCGCCACCAGCATGGTGATCAATAATACAGCTAAGGATAATGGTGTCGGAATTTCCCACGGAGAACCCACCAACATCATCTTGATCCCGATGAAGATCATGATGAATGACAGAGCAGGTTTTAAGTAGATAAACTTATCCATCATCCCTTGCAGTACAAAATACAGCGAACGCAACCCCAACAAAGCAAACACATTGGCCGCTAGCACTAAGAAAGGCTCCTGAGTAACTGCAAAAATGGCTGGTATCGAATCAAGTGCAAACATCACATCCATAAACGCAATCACGCCGATAACAATCGCCATTGGCGTCAATACACGTTTACCCTGCTCCACAACACTCAATGCATTATCACGAAAATCCGGCGTCACACTTGCCCACTTTCTAATTAGCTTTTCAGGCAGGGGATTAATGCCCTCTTCAGCTTTATCCCTAGCAAGCTGAATACCAGTCCAAATCAGAAATAACGCAAATATGTACAAGACCCAATGGTACTGTGCGAGCAATTGTGCACCAACTGCAATCATAATGGCACGTAATACAAGCGCCCCGATCACCCCCCATAGCAGTGCTCTTGGACGTAAATGTTCCGGAACCATGTACTGATGAAAAATAATGGCAAAAACGAACAGGTTATCAACACTCAAAGACTTCTCTAATAAATAACCAGTGATAAATGATATGGTGGCTTTCTCTGCGCTATATTGGCTTCCCGGGGCGTATATATCCCAGAAGAAATAAATACTAACGGCAAAGGCAAACGCAAGCAGAAACCAAAATACGCTCCATACTGCCGCTTTTTTAATACTGATATTACCGCCACGAGTCTGCCAAATATCCAATGCCACCATCGACAGTGTCAGCAAACCAAAACCAAGATAAATTGATAGGGTCATTATACCTCCAGAGCGGAGGGTTCAGAATTGTGCATGACTCTCCCACCGCAAACAAAACCAATCCAATGTATGGCTACATTGGATACTTGATTGCGTTGGTCTCGTCGAAAAGCGCACTAAATGAATAGAGCGGCATTTATACTTACCGGATAGAACGACGTCTAACGAGATGACGATAAGTAAACCAGAGGCGACTACTCCCCAAACAGTGCGGATTGTATTCTGACGTTTAGGCTCCGTCTATAGCTAGAAACGAAAAAGGAGCCGATTTGACTCCTTTTTTACATTACGCAATAACTCTTACTAAGTTATACTCCCCCAATAGGGAGAAAGTATACCAATGCAGACCAAACGCCTATCCAGCTAACCACGACAGCTACGTCGATCCAGTCTCTACTCCACATAGATTCCTCCGAGTAACATTTACTTACTCAATTAACTCAAAGGATTAATTAGCAACCTTTATGCCACCATATTTGCACTTTCTCTTGCGGTCTATTCAGTGTTTCAGGAAAGTCCGTTAACAACTCAATAAAACAGTCCGCCATCGATCTTGTCGTCACCACACCGTCATCAAGCATATTTAACAAAGCTTCATAACCTTCTTTACCTTTCATCGTATAGGCTGAAGAGGTTCCGGTGTAGTACCGCTCTTCTTCAATCTTTTGCCAGCCTAGCTGATCACTATAGATTTCTAGACCAACGATCCGGTTTCCTTTTTCCGCTTCCGGAAGGTATTGAAAGTTCAGGTTGTAGGTATATGGATAGGATCCGTCGCCAGTACCTTCTACACCATTATTTGTGGCGTTATTGATTGCCCCTTCAAGTGCTGCGGCAATGTCCTTCCCTTTAAGTCGATAGACACCAATTGGTACGGCAAACGGTAGTAACTTGCCAGCAATATCGGCGACTGACACATTGCCAACATTCAACGAATTACGAACACCACCTGCATTGTGAATAGCAAATTCTGCATTATGTCCAATTTTGTTCATAGAGTGAACAAAAGACTCAGCGACCAAAGGTGCCAGCTCGCTCGCACCTACTTCATCAGGAATTCTGATATGACGTAGTGGTTTATCTGCATGAGCAATAACATTGCGCTGTAGCGCTCTAACCCGAGTCACATACTTTTCATTCAACAACCCCTGCAATTGTTGATCTTTTTTGCACACCAATACATTGGGGTGCTCATCAATAAATCGTCGAGCAAGGTTATAAGGCAATTCTTCGGTGCTCTCATTCATACTGGCATCAAGGAATAATCGACGCCCTAGTAACAGCTCATTTTGCCCTTTAAACCTGATGATCTCGCCGTGTTCATTAAAATCAATATCACAGTGCCCCATGCTGAGGGCGTGGTAGCCAGCTTGAACAACATGAGTACCGTTAATTTTAATGCCGTATTCATCATCTTTTTGCAGGCCGAGTGAACTGAAATCACCTTGTAAGCGATGGCTATGCCCCCCCACAATAATGCTAATTCCTTCCACCTGCTCTGCCATATCTTGATCAGCTTCATAACCCATATGGCTTAAGAGGATGATCTTATTAATGCCATGATTTCGAATGTCCTCAACAGTGCGCTTTGCGGTTTCAATCGAGCTCACAAATGGGGTATCTGGATCAGGGTTAGAAATGTCTGCCATTTTTTCGAGAGCTAGGGAGAAAATAGCAATAGGCTCTCCATTTACCTCTTTCACAATCCATTGAGCTGATTGGCTTTCCGGTAAGAACGAATATACCCATGCTTTGTCTCTCAGCGTCGACTCTTTATGTGAGTGTTCATTCGACAGATCCCAATTGCCAGCAAGTAGGGGAAACTCAATTTGCTCAGCAAATTTGGCAACCGGTAAATTACCCATATCCAGCTCATGATTACCTAACGCCATTGCATCAATATTTAGAGCATTGAGCATAGTCGCATTCGCTTCCCCTTTAAATAGCGAGAAATATAATGTCCCTTGAAAGCAGTCTCCAGCGTGTAGGAATAGCATTTCACGCTGATCTGACAAAGACTCTTCAAGTTGCTTCTTACGTGTTGCAATACGAGCAAAGCCCCCTGCGCTAACGTAAGGTGTCAGGGTTTCCCCTTCAACATTGATCGTTAACTGCAACGACGTTGGTTCAAAGTACGAGTGGGTATCATTGATGTGCGCAAGCCTTATCTTGGTTGCTTTATTGTTTTTATATTTCATATTTTCTTCTCTCATAATCCACTACATCGTATCCCATCCTCTATGACAAATTCATTAACTTTCACATTTTTCTTGTATGCCTGATTCTCTATACATAAATAAAAGTGAGTTTAATCGCCTAACTCTATTCATCTTTTACACCAAGAAAGCACAAACTTTGTGAGTTAAGCTTCTGCTTATACGAGGTTTTTCTATTATGCTTTAAGTAACAGTAGCTCAAACGGAGTCAGTACATGCTGCTAGAGCGGATTGAAATTTCTGGCTTTCGTGGGATCAAACGACTATCTATTGCGTTTGATGAACTCACGACCCTTATTGGCGAAAATACTTGGGGTAAGTCTTCATTACTTGATGCCCTGTCTGTCGCGTTGCCACCTGAAGGCGTGCCATACCAATTCGAAATGACGGATTTTCACGTCGACTATTCGATTGCTCACCCACAAACTCAACATCTACAAATTGTTATTAGCCTAATATCCAACGATAAAAATGAAATCAACTCAGGCCGTTATCGAAAAATCAAGCCCGTTTGGATTCAAGATGCACAAGGCGCGAATAAAATCATCTATCGGTTAAGCGCTAGCCGTGATGGGTATGATGTTACTACTCGCTATGCCTTTCTTGATCGTGAGGGGAACCCTCTCCCACTTCACCACTCTGAAAAGCTAGCGCAGGAGTTAATGACACTACATCCCGTAATTCGTTTAAAAGACTCCCGACGCTTTGAACGCCCAATAGGCAACTTGGGTGATACCAATGATCGAATAGAAAAACGCATTAACAACACATGCCGCCGTCTTATGGCAATACCCGGGCATGTAAATAAAGGAGAAATGAAAAGCAGCCTAAGCTCAATGAGCCTTCTCGTTGATCATTACTTTTCCTTTAAATCCAGTACACGTAAGAACCTACGTAAGCAAAGAGACGGTATTTTCTTTAGTGGTTCATCCAACAATAAAAGTATTTCACAAGTTGTTGAAGAAACAAAAAGTAAACAGACCAGACTTCTATTTATGGGCTTACTCAATGCCTACCTACAAGCCAAAGGGCCGAACAAGCTTCGGCGCTGTGCAAGGCCATTGTTAATTCTTGAAGATCCAGAAGGTCGGTTGCACCCTACCCACTTAGCCAGAGCCTGGAGTCTGTTACAACTTCTTCCCATGCAAAAAATTCTCACTACCAACAGTGGGGATCTGTTAGGGCAAGTTCCACTTTACAGTATCCGGCGTTTGGTTCGACAGTCAGACCGCACTATTACCACCTATCTACCATCTCAAGGCTTTAGCAAAGATGAGCTCAGACGCATCGGCTTCCATATTCGTTTTCATCGCTCAGGCGCATTGTTTGCGAGGTGTTGGCTTTTGGTTGAAGGGGAAACTGAAGTCTGGTTGTTCAATGAATTAGCCAACCAATGCGGTTATAATTTGGCGGCTGAAGGTGTGCAAATCATAGAATTCGCTCAATCAGGGCTAAAATCCTTAGTCAAGATCGCCAAAGCTTTCGGTATTGATTGGCATGTTGTCACCGACGGCGATGCAGCTGGTAAAAAGTATGCTGCCGCAGTGCGGGCTCAATTAGGCAACGATCAAGAACGTCATCGTCTGACAGAGTTACCAGATAGAGATATTGAGCACTATCTCTATAACAATGGCTTCGAACCCTTCTTTAAAGGTATGGTCCGAATTCCCCTTGATCATCCAATTCCGGCCAAGAAAGTAGTCACTAGAGTACTCAAGAAATTTGCGAAGCCTGACCTTGCTCTTGCGATTGTTTCTCACTGTGAGAGTCAAGGCATGGAATGCATCCCACTGCTGCTTAGGTGGACGTTAAAACGCGTTGTTACCATGGCAAACGGCAACACATAAAAAAGCGGCCCTGATTGCTTTCAGCAACCAAGGCCGCGTATCAAATATCAGCGATACGAATCAATCGGGGGTTCACAATCATGAGCGAGTTGGCAACTCGCTGGCAGATTGTGTTTGAGAAGACTTCTGATGCAGCCATAAGCCACTTGCTTTCATTAAGTAACCAAACACTCCACCTAAGATCAACGAAGGAATAACAAGCTGCCAGTTACCATCTGCTGCGAAAGTTGCGCAAGAACCGATAAAAGTACCTGGTATATACCCAAGCCAATTTTGCTTTGCTTGAATACACATCATGAATGCCACGATAGCAGTGATCACATAACCAAGAATTTCTAGCGAAGCATACTGGGAAGCATGGATAATCACCATTGCCCAAAATACACCTGTCATGTTGGTCACCAAGCTCTCAGCCAGGCCCTTAAGCCCACTGGTTGGAGAAGCAAAGTAACTGGTACAACCTAAGAAACCAGCCCATGACAATAGGCCAAGTGAGATAGCAATCCACCCCCAAAGCCCAGAAAGAATACCTGTAGTTAATGAAATCGCGACAAGTGTGCTCATACCGCCTCGCTAAGTGTGCTTTCCACACATCAAAAGTACAAGACGGCATGTTAAGGGTTAAACAAGCGAAACAAAACGATCTGAATCACAATAAAAAGGCAATGAAATGAAATATTAAAAATATTTTGTGACGCAAACGCTATCTCAACAGATAGTGAAAATATCAAAGGACTGACGGTTTACCTTTCATCATCCGTAAGCCTTCTCGCTTAATACACTCGACAAGTGGGTTTTCCAACATATCTGCACGCCATATAAAAGACAATGTCCTCTCCATATTCAGTTCCGGCACATTCAACGCCACCAGTTGACCATTTTCAATAAAGCGCTCAACATCCAAATAAGGTAAGCAAGTGAGGTATTGTCCATTTTCAACCATGCTACGTAGGACAGGTACATGCTCATACTCACGCCAAACGTCTAAATCTTCAATTAAATGATGAATGGAGCTATCAAATATTTTGCGAGTACCACTACCATGCTCCCTCAATACCCACCTAGCTTGCTCTAACTGCGCCAAGCTAACCGTGTTATGTTTCGCAAATGGGTGATGAGCAGCTGCGACCACGGTCAAATGATCACGACACCATACCTCTTGGTGGAGACGGTTATCATCACAACGCCCTTCAATGATACCCAGATCGTACTTATAGTCTAAAACGCCCTGCATGACGCTATCCGTACTTTTTACTTTCAGTGAGATTCGCATCTCTGGGAATGAGTTATCAATAATACTGATAAGGTCCGGAACCAAGTGTTCCGCAGGTGTTTGACTCGCACCTAATTTGATGTGACCACTGAGCAAATGTTGCTCGTAAAAGCCCATTTCAATCTGCTGCGCATCTTGTAATAAGCGCTTCGCTTTCGGTCTGAGCCACATCCCCCAATGGGTCAGTGCCATTTGTTTACCTTGTCGTTCAAACAATGGTCGGCCAAGCATTTTTTCGAGTTGAGCGAGCGACATGCTGGTTGCAGACTGAGTTAACGCTAGCTTATCAGCCGCCATGCTGACACTCCCCATATCTGCGACTGCGTCAAATACGGCGAGTTGTTTAAGAGAGTATCTCATTAAGCTTTGATCCTTTGCTTAGAGAGTGTGAGTACACAACTGCTTATAAATAAGCAAGTTGTTTCATTCTATCCTTCTCACTTCCTATATCAACATTTTTGATGAGGTTTTTAAATATTATCAATTTTACGTGTATTGCCGAACACCATAACCTGAATTGGCAGTGAGATGCTTTTACTGTATTAACAGGAGGTAATCATGACTAATCAATTCGGGAGCCGATATGACACAAGCTCAAGCGAATAATCTCTACTTTTCTCCTAGTGAGATGATGGCTGAGGCGGAAAAGTTTGCCCTTAGTAAGGCCAAAAAAACCAGCAGTATGACGTTAGGGCTCGCTGTAATGGCAGGAGCTTTTATTGGGCTCGCTTTTCTGTTCTACATAACCGTCACTACTGGCAACACAGAATCAGGTTGGGGGATCAGCCGACTCGCTGGAGGTCTAGCGTTCAGCATGGGGCTGATTCTGATTGTTATTTGCGGCGGAGAGCTATTTACCAGCTCCGTTTTATCCAGTATTTCGTGGGCCAATAAACAAATTAGCCTTGGAAAAATGTTGTCTATATGGGGAAAAGTTTATGTGGGTAACTTTTTAGGAGCCATGTTGCTGCTAATTATTGTTACTGCTGCAGGCCTCTATCAAATGGATAACGGTCAATGGGGCCTCAATGCACTCAATATTGCACAGCATAAACTCCATCACTCTACAATAGAAGCCTTCGCATTAGGGGTACTGTGTAACCTATTGGTATGTCTCGCTATTTGGCTAACATTTAGCAGTGCAAATGCCATGACAAAAGCAGCAATGACCATCATGCCTGTAGCCATGTTTGTTTCAAGTGGGTTCGAGCACTGCGTTGCCAATATGTTTATGGTGCCGCTTGGTATCGTGATCCAAAGTTTTGCACCAGAAACCTTTTGGACCCAAGTGAGCGCAAGCCCTGCTCAATACAGCGACCTTAATATTTATCAATTTATTACCGCTAACCTCATCCCTGTCACTTTAGGGAATATTCTTGGCGGAGCGGTGTTAGTGGGTCTTGCCAATTGGAGTATATATCGCAGACCTCAACTTAAAGCCGCATCTATTTCAAGTATTACAACAACCACTAACATTACGTCAGTCAAGGAAAACACCATGAACAACACACTCATCGTAAAAGACTTTATGAACCCAAATCCCATTACTCTGAGCCCTGAGATGCCTACTGCTAGCGCAATAGATACGTTACTAAAGCACCATTTGGTCAGCTCTCCTGTTGTTGACTCTCAAGGTCGATTAATTGGTTTCTACTCTGTGCATGATGTGATGGTGGATTTATGGTGTCAGGATTACATCCCAGTTGAAGGACAAAAAGTGGTGGATTTGATGTCTAGGGATATCATTGCCATCAGCTCTCAAGATACGTTAGTTGATGTCGCTGAGTTTCTCTGCATCGATAAAGAACAGCTTTATCCAACAACCAGTATGGGGATAGCAACACAGCTTAGTTCTCTGTCTCTTGAAGAACGAGCGAAGAGTATCAAGGTACATAAACCACACGTATTGCCTGTTCTGGAAAAAGGTGAGTTTGTGGGCGTGGTAACCAGAGAAGATGTACTGCGGGCTATGCGTTCAATTTATAGTGATACCGTCACATTAGTCACAGAAGCAAATCAACGAGAGACTGCATAACCAATTTTGGTCAGGAAATAAGTCGCTTGATCAAAAAAGTCCCCAACATTAGTTGGGGACGCTTTACTTTGACTGTATTTACTTCTTGATACCTTCGACATGCAACTCCATGTCGACGTAGCTTGAAGCTCCCATCACAGGAATGTCGAAATCCTCCAGTTCGAGACGTGTAGTGCCATAAAAGCCCGCACGTTCACCACCCCACGGATCTTTACCCGCACCAACAAATTCAGCATCGATGGTAATCTCTTTGGTGACGCCATGAAGGTTAAGGTTGCCCGTCACTTCAAGTTTGCCGTTACCTTTGTCCTTTACACTCGTACTTTCAAACGTTGCGGTGGAGTACTTAGAGGCATCAATGAAGTCTGAGCTGCGAATGTGCTTGTCACGTTCTGCATGGTTCGAGTCTAAACTTGTTGTATCAACGATGACCGATACTTTTGAGGCATCAATATTTGCAGGGTCGTAAGAAAAGTCACCTTCAAATGTGTTAAAACGCCCCTTGATAAAGCTGTAACCTAAGTGGCTAACTTTAAAGTTAACCGATGCGTGAGCACCTTTATTGTCAATTACGTAGTCCGCTGCGCTTGCACCAAATGGCAATGCCATGGTCATAGCCAATCCGGTTGCAAATAACATCTTTTTCATTTCGAAGCTCCTATCATCTTGCGTAGCGTGTTGTCTTTGTTAATCACGTGGTGTTTTATAGCAGCGAGTGCGTGAGCCGCTGCCATTAGAATGAGTGCCCAGGCTGCATAGAAATGTATTTCGCCTGAAAGATCGGCTTGATTTTCAAACAGTGCCCCTAACCCAGGGACTGTAAACCAGTTGAAAACGTCAATACCTCTGCCATCTTCTGTTGAAATAAGGTATCCGGAAGCAAAAAGCATAAGCAGCACAAGGTACATTGCAGCATGAATCAATTTAGCGCCCAATCTTTCATAGGCTTTGCCTTCCACTTCAGGAGAAGGTGTTACGTGTTTCCAAACAAAACGGAATAGTGTTAGACCGGCAAGCAAAATACCTATCGATTTATGCCAGTGAGGTGCCGTTTTATACCATTCGCTGTAATACGTTAGGTCAACCATCCATAGGCCTACAGCAAACATACCAATGATGACTATCGCTGATACCCAGTGAATACCCCGAGCGATAGGGTTATAGTTTTTAACTTGTGACTTCATTGCACTCAATCCAAATATTGAATAGTTCTCTTTTTCATTGAGACTATCGCCTCTTTTGTTTCTATAACAGAGTATTTACTATTATTTACATTCGGGAAACGGAGTGAATTTGATTAAGTCATTCAAAAAATTTGAAGGAACTTTTTACTTCATAGGTTAATCAAAAATCGCTAACCTGCTCTATCTCATAAAGTTCATCAGCAATGTCTAGCATTTTCTTCTGCATGACCGCCTGTGCATCGGCTAAACCTTTATTATAAAAAGCGGGCCCAAACGTCTCTGTTATAAAGTCGATAAAAAAGTCAGCATCGAACTGACCAATCTCTATATCTAGCTCATCTTCCAGATATCGCAATAAAGCAGATGACATTGCTTGTTTTTGTTGTGACGTGAATTCAATCTTAGACATAAACCCTTAACTCTGCTCAATATTTTTCTTGGTAAGTGTAACTAAATAAAACCATCACATGCTAATCTTGTTTGGGTAAATATCGACTCATGGAGAGAAGTCTTGTTACTTGATGTGCTAATTCAAAGTGTCAATGAATTTCAGGCAGATTGTATGAAGCTGTGTGAAAAACATTATCCGACGATCCATAATAAGGGAATGAGTGAGCACCACTTGAGCTTGGCCTTTTCTCGCCGTTTATCAAGGACATTAATTGAGTTCGGCCATCACTGTGAATATGTCGCTTTAGAATCGTATGCAAATAATGAACAACCTCATCACTATCGAGTCACTTCGGATGTGGGGACTGTTTGGATTCTCTCATCGCATTTATTCAGCGCAGGAAGCAACTGTCGGCAAAAGTTGTTTAAAGCGATTACTCAATGGCAAGAAGAATACGCCTTTGCGATTCAACCCAACGATTTATTACTTCTACTCAGCGATCACTGGATTTCTCGAAATAAACAAAGCAGGGAGTTACTCCATTGGTGGACAGGTCAACTGCCAGATGAAATCGACCAATACAAGCTACAAGGTATTAGTCTGTTTGAAAGTGACTCTCAATTAGCCAATTCGCTGGAGCAACACTTCGGCCTGAGCCCCTACTTTGTTAAATGCACTCATCCACTCAGGCGCTCGACGGATAAGCAATTAGTTCGCAAATACATTCAGCTTTACTCCGTTGTTCAACTTAGTTAGTGAGACACTCACTTTATCCTTGTCATCGCACTTTCACGTTATTCAGCCATACTCACAAAGTTAACCCTTTGATGAGTTCAGCGTGAAAAAACTAAAACGTTACCAATATGAGCGTTATGCTGTCCTATGTAACTTAGCGTATTCCAGAGTCCTCAAACAAACTCGATATGGATTCGCGCCTAATGGCCAAAGAGTGATAGCGAATCGGTTTGGAAAACCCATGATTCGTGTGCTCTGGGCCAATGACAATGAAGAAGTGATTGTCGTTATCAAGGGATCCCATAACCCTTGGGACTGGCTACTCAATCTGGCTCTGTGGAAACGACATTGTAAAGCGCTTGGCCTTAACTACGCTATTCACGCGGGCTACTACTACCTGATTTTTCAAGAAAGCCTCCCTTTGCATAAAAATGACAGACTCGGCGCCTCTGTCTATGAACAGCTAACTTCAATCATCGTCCCCTTAATAGAACAAGGAAAAAAGATCACTTTCACAGGACACTCTTCAGGAGGTGCTATTGGCTGTGTACTCGCGGATGCACTCGAAAAGCAATTTCCTAAATCAATCAAACGTGTTGTCACATTTGGGCAACCTTCGATCGGAGGGTATGGGTTTAAGAATCGTTATACACTCGGACATAAAACCTATCGTATTTGCTGCGATCTCGACATAGTGACTTTCCTTCCCCCTTTACCACTTTTTTACTGGCATGTGGGTAAAATGCTGTGGTTGTATAATGGGAGAATATACGAAAATACCCCAACTTTAATGCGCTTAGGTCGCTCCATAGGATCTTGGCTAATTCGGCCTTTTTCCTATCATCTAATGACCAAATATATTCGTAACAAAGACTTCTTTGATGAACGTTAGACCGAGTAGATCTTGAAATCACACCGATAAACTTTCAAGACAGAACTTAAGTTTCTAAATAACTGCCAAACTTCATGGTAAACATGTTTAAAGTCACCGCTGATAAAGGCTCAAACCTGAGATGTTCATTAAACCGATGTGCCGGCTCTGTCAAACGCCATATGTAACATTTTTATCATTTACAAACATCTTTATCTGTCTTACAAACTATTAATAACATCTACAACACTCTGACATTACAACATCATTTGCCACTTTTAATAAGTTAATCAATTTATTGTTCTAGATCATCAGATACTTAACTAGCACTCGTGCTACAACCTCATTTTATGTACATTCTCTGTCATAGTTTGAAACAGTTTTTATATAATTTTCATATCTTAAGGTGATATCTATGCTGGAACTCTTAATAGGGTTAGTCGTCACTGTTGCTGTCGGCTACTTCATTATTAAAGGATATAAGCCTGCAGGCGTTCTTTTAACTGCAGGTATTTTGTTACTCATTCTAACTGGCCTCATTGGCCACACGGTACTACCATCAAAAATTGCCTCTACGGGTAATATGTTTACCGACTCTCTTGAGTACGTAAAATACATGCTCCAATACCGTGGTGGTGGCTTAGGCATGCAAATCATGCTGCTTTGTGGCTTTGCTTCCTACATGACCCATATCGGTGCAAACAATGTCGTCGTTAAGCAGTTTTCCAAACCCCTTTCCGTTATAAAGTCACCTTATGTTTTACTAGTGGCTGCCTACATCGTGGCATGTTTGATGTCACTTGCCGTTAGCTCTGCAACTGGTTTAGGCGTACTACTAATGGCAACGCTTTTCCCTATGATGACTGCAATGGGGATCTCCAGACCCGCAGCGGTAGCCGTGTGTGCCTCACCAGCAGCAATCATTCTCTCTCCAACATCAGGTGACGTTGTTATCGCGGCTGAAAAATCTGGGCTAGATTTGGATGTTTTCGCCGTCCAAACAGTTTTACCTGTCTCTATTTGCGCCATTATTGTTATGGCTGCGGCTGCGTTTTTCTGGAACAAGTATTTAGATAAGAAAGATAACTCACCAATGGAACGCGTCGACGTATCTGAAATAGAGGTGAAAGCTCCAGCATATTATGCAGTGCTTCCGTTTCTACCTATCATTGGTGTGTTTCTTTTCAATGGACGAACGCTTCCGGGTTTAAAACTGGATATCTACACCATTGTAGTTCTATCAATTTTCATTGGTGCTCTTATCGACTTTGTGACTAAAAGGTTCAAAGGTAAAGAAACACTGGAAGACTTAGAATCCTGTTATGAGGGAATGGCCGATGCGTTTAAAGGCGTAGTAATGCTATTGGTCGCGGCCGGTGTTTTTGCTCAAGGTCTGATGTCAATTGGCGCGATTGATAATCTACTGCATCTTGCAGAAACAGCAGGTGCAGGTGGTATCGCATTGATGTTGATTCTTACTGGTCTTACGGTTGCAGCCGCAATTGCAACGGGTTCAGGAAATGCTCCTTTCTATGCTTTTGTTGAATTAGCGCCTGCATTAGCGGCAAAAATGGGATTAAACCCAGCATTCTTAATCATCCCGATGTTACAAGCATCTAACTTAGGTCGCACGGTTTCACCTGTATCCGGTGTAGTTGTCGCAACGTCTGGTATGGGTAAAATAAGCCCGTTTGAAGTAGTGAAGCGTACATCCGTACCCGTTCTGTGTGGGCTTATTACGGTGATCCTCGGTACCCTTGTATTGGTTCCGATGAACGCATAATATAAACCCAAAAGTAAGGGCGCTCGATGAGCGCCCTTTTTATTTGAATTCGAACTAACTATTTAATCTCGCCATAACGTTCTAGATACAATACTGTTGCCGCTGTACGGGACGGTACTTTTAACTTTTTGAGTAAACTCTTCATATGTACCTTTACAGTCGACTCAGAGATAAATAGGTTGTCAGCGATTTGTTTATTCCTATATCCCTTGGCTACTTCTCTTAAGATTTGCATTTCTCGGTCGGTCAATTCATCAAAAACATTCGTCATGTTTTCTCTATCAACAAGGTACTTCGCTACTTCTTTGCTGTAGGCCTTGTTACCCTGTAATGAATATTTAAGTAACTCCACCAATTCATCCGGCTCTGTATCTTTCAATAAATAGCCATCAGCCCCTGCCTTTACAATCGCTTCAATATCTGCAGGACTATCCGAGACCGTAAGAATCACGACTGTGGCATCACAGTCATCCGCACGCAGAGCATTAAGAGTATCAAGTCCAGACATACCTTTCATGTTGAGATCCAATAGGATCAGGTCCGGCTTGTGCTCATGGTTTTGCGCAACTGCGTCAGTACCGTTACTTGCTTCAGCAACAACAGTGAACTCATCTTCAAAGCTTAATAGCTGATGAATACCTCGTCTCATTAGTGGGTGGTCATCCACCAGCAATACTCTACACTCTGTCAATGTTTTGTTCCTTAGTCTTTGGATATTCTAATAAAATTTCACAGCCAGCGTTATTTTCTGTAATAATTTCAAGCTGGCCATTCAAGCGTGAAGCACGCTCTTGCATAATGCTCAAACCATAATGGTTGACCTTCTCTACCGATTTATCAAACCCAACGCCATCATCTTTGATCGACACAATCACCGTAGTCGCACTTTCACAGCATCGGATTACAATTTCGGAAGCTTTAGCATGTTTAATAGCATTAATTGTTGCTTCACGTATCAACTGTAATAAATGCACTTGTTGGTTGGCATCCATCTCAATCGAAGACAGCTCGTTACTCAACACAATAGCCGATTCTGTCTGTTCACCAAGTTGCTCGGTCATTTCTTGCAAAGCTACACCAAAGCTACCTTCTTTAATCGTCAGCCTGAAAGTTGTTAAGAGTTCTCTCAACTGAGTATAAGCCGAAGAAAGCCCTGTATCGAGTTCCAGTAAAATTGGCTGTGTTTTTTCCAGCTGTGGTGACTCTGGCAATTTACCCATACTTCGCTTGAGCAATGAGACCTGAATCTTCAGATACGAAAGCGCTTGAGCCAGTGAATCATGAAGCTCACGTGCGATTGTTGCCCGTTCTTCCATTAATAGAAGTTGCTCGGCCTGACGCTGAGCTTGGTTATAGTAAATCGCTCGGGAAATGATCTGGACAAAGTTATCAATCAAAGCTGGGTCTGGGCAAGGTAGTGCCACTTTCCAATACAGAGTCCCTAGTTCTTGCCCATCAAGAGACAGAGTCTTTTGCTGGCATTCCGAGTCACAGCCAGAGCACTCTTCACCTTCATTCAAAATCAACGCTTTCTCACCCGCTTCTCGGATTTCTAAGCGCACAGCTCGAATACCTTCAAGGCTTGTTAGGTGCTTCAATATAGCTTCAAAGTTCTCTTGAGTAATTCGTGAAGCTGTCAGCTCCTGTGATGAGCTATAAAGTACTTCAAGTGAGTCATTAGCATGCTGAAGCTTTTGAGTCTTTTCATTAACAGCATGCTCCAAACCCCGATATAACTTACCTAGATCGGCCGCCATGTTATTAAAGGTTCGGGTGAGGATACCCATTTCATTATCACTCGAAACATTCAGAGAGACATCAAATGAACGGGACTGAATTTGTTCACTAGCAGTCACTAAAGCGTTAAGTGGCTTCACGATCTGCTTACGAATGTAATGGACAACAAAAATACTGACGATCAGGATCCCGCCTAAGCCCATTCCCCCAGCCCAAGCCAGTTTAATCAACTTTTGCTCAGAGAAGTTCTGCAACTTAAAAACAAACTCATCAATTTGATTTACGAATCCAGCAACCAAAATGAGATAACGTTCTCTATCGTGGCTACTCAGTACTTCTTTTAACTCATGCCAGCGTATGATTAACCTGTAGTAATCGTGAGTAATATCTTCCGGCACTGTCCAGCTTTGGAGTGCTTTCATAGAGGGGGAATAAATCGAGCGCTCAAACATGTCGATGTGCGCCGCATAATCCACTGACATGATCTGAATGTCGTGTGCCAGACGATAACTCTGCATGCGCATCGAACCCGCAACATTCACGGCCTCTGCATCATTTAGGCTCGATGCTAGAGTGATGATAGCGAAGCTTGTTGTTGCTATCGACAACGACAGAATGAGCACCATCGCTTTTGCAATCGTACTCGTTACTGATTTCTTCACACTTGTAAACACTCACTCTCCTACACTCAAAGTCAACAGTGCGACATCACTATTTATAGATTTGTATGTTGACGCAGACAATATCTGATCAAATGTGGTGGAATTTATTGATCTAAAACAAGAACCCCCTCCATTTACCACCTAAGGGTTATTTATACAAATATGTCAAAAACTACAATCTGTGTGAGGATAAATGACAATTTATTAAAAGAAATGTGAACTATGATTAGTTTAGATTTCATCAACTTTAGGTAGCGTAGTGGTCGACCTTTCAAAACGACGTTTCTTCTCAAGGAAGAAGCTAGAAAATAATGAGTTGCACCTACCATGGTTATCACAGCCAGGCTTTTTCACCGACCAGTGCACACGATGTGGCAAATGCAGTGACGCTTGTGAAACCCAAATTATTGTCAAAGGGGATGGCGGTTTTCCTCAAGTTGATTTTTCCGTGGATGAATGCACCTTCTGTTATCAATGTGCAGAAGTCTGCCCTGAACCTTTATTCAGCTCAAAAAATGAGCAACCATGGAACGTAAAAGCTACTATTAATGAAAGCTGTTTAGCGAAACAAAATGTTGATTGCCGTAGCTGCAGCGATATGTGTGAACCTATGGCAATCACATTCAAATTAGAAGTTGGCAAAGTAGCACAACCCAATATAAATCTTGATGAATGTAACGGCTGTGGCGCCTGTGTTTCTGTGTGTCCTACTTCATCCATCAATGTGAGCAATTTGTAATAAAAACGGAAGATATCTATGTCACTTAACGAAGTGCATATTTCTAGCTTAGTGGTTCATGTTTCTCCTGAACACCTGACCGAGATTAAGTCTCAGATCGAAGCATACGACAATGCAGAGATCTATGGTGACAGTCCAGAAGGCAAAATTGTTGTTGTTTTGGAAACCGAAAATCAGGGATTCATTACTGACACTATCGAAGCTATTAACAACTTACCGAACGTTTTAAGCACAGTACTGGTCTACCACCAAATTGAAACTGAGCTAGAAGAAGACGAATCAAAAAATAAAAACACTGGAACTCAATATTCCCAAACCGAGGGTGAAGTATGAAGATGACAAGACGTGCGTTTGTGAAAGCAAACGCAGCAGCATCAGCAGCAGCGGTCGCAGGTATTACTCTACCAGCGTCAGCGACTAACCTGATTGCTAGCTCAGACCAAACAAAAATCACATGGGACAAAGCGCCTTGTCGTTTCTGTGGTACTGGTTGTTCTGTCCTTGTAGGTACACAAAATGGCAAAGTCGTAGCTACGCAAGGTGACCCAGAAGCACCTGTAAACAAAGGCCTGAACTGTATCAAGGGCTACTTCCTCTCTAAGATCATGTATGGACAAGACCGTCTAACGCAGCCACTACTGCGTATGAAAGATGGTAAGTATCATAAAGATGGTGACTTCACTCCTGTTTCTTGGGACGTCGCATTTGACACTATGGCAGAGAAATGGAAACAAGCCCTTAAAGACAAAGGTCCTACTAGCGTAGGTATGTTCGGTTCTGGCCAGTGGACTGTCATGGAAGGATATGCGGCAGCCAAAATGATGAAAGCCGGCTTCCGTTCAAACAACATTGATCCAAATGCACGTCACTGTATGGCTTCTGCTGTTGGCGCTTTCATGCGTACTTTCGGTATTGATGAGCCTATGGGCTGTTACGATGACTTCGAAAACGCTGACTCTTTCGTGCTTTGGGGCTCAAACATGGCCGAAATGCACCCTGTTTTGTGGACTCGTATTACTGACCGCCGTCTAAGCCACCCACACGTTAAGGTGAATGTACTGTCTACGTACTACCACCGTTCTTTTGAGCTTGCAGACAAAGGTTATATTTTCGAACCTCAGTCAGACTTAGCTATCGCTAACTTCATTGCCAACTACATCATTGAAAATGATGCAGTGAATTGGGATTTCGTTAACAAGCACACTAACTTCAAGCAAGCAACTACAGATATCGGTTACGGTCTTCGCGACGACGATCCAATCCAAATGGCAGCGGCGAATCCTAACTCTGGCGCTATGTCTTCTATCTCTTTTGAGGAATACAAAAAATCGGTTGCGCCATACACGCTAGAGAAAACAGCCGAACTTTCTGGTGTTTCTGGAGAGAAACTCGTTGAGCTAGCCAAGCAATACGCAGATCCAGATACGAAGGTAATGTCTCTTTGGACTATGGGTATGAACCAACATACTCGTGGTGTGTGGATGAATAGCTTGATTTACAACATCCACCTTCTTACAGGTAAGATTGCAACTCCGGGTAACAGCCCATTCTCACTCACTGGTCAGCCATCTGCATGTGGTACAGCACGTGAAGTTGGGACCTTTGCACACCGCCTACCAGCGGACATGGTCGTTGCTAACCCTAAACACCGTAAGATTGCAGAAGGCATCTGGAATATTCCTGATGGCGTCATTCCTCCAAAACCTGGCTTCCACGCTGTGCTTCAAGATCGCATGCTTCGCGACGGTAAGCTGAATGCATATTGGGTAATGTGTAACAACAATATGCAAGCCGGTCCAAACATTAACGGCGAGCGTTTGCCAGGTTATCGTAACCCAGAAAACTTCATCGTATGTTCTGATCCTTACCCAACTGCAACAGCCCAAGCTGCTGACTTAGTCCTTCCAACTGCAATGTGGATTGAAAAAGAAGGCGCCTATGGTAACGCTGAACGTCGTACTCAGGCTTGGTACCAGCAGGTAGATACCGTTGGCGAAGCAAAATCTGACTTATGGCAAGTGATGGAGTTCTCTAAACGCTTCAAGATGGAAGAAGTGTGGACAGAAGAACAACTGGCTAAAGCACCTCAGTACCGTGGTAAAACCATGTACGACATGCTATTTGCAAATGGTGTCGTAAACAAATTCCCTATCGAAGAAGCACGTGAACTTAATGATGATGCTCATCACTTTGGTTACTACGTACAAAAAGGCTTATTCGAAGAGTATGCAGCCTTTGGTCGTGGGCATGGTCATGATTTGGCACCTTACGATGTTTACCACCAAGTTCGCGGTCTACGCTGGCCTGTTGTGGATGGTAAAGAAACCCTATGGCGTTACAAAGAAGGTTCTGATCCTTATGCAAAAGCAGGCAGTGGTTGGGACTTTTATGGCAAACCAGATGGCAAGGCACTGATTATCTCTGCGCCATATGAAGCGCCACCGGAAGTGCCTGATTCAGAGTTTGATCTCTGGCTATGTACAGGTCGAGTATTAGAGCACTGGCATACTGGCACAATGACGCGCCGTGTACCTGAACTTTACAAAGCAGTACCTGATGCCGTGTGTTACATGCATCCAGAAGATGCTAAAGCTCGTGGTGTTCGCCGTGGAGAAGAAGTACTAATTGCCAACAAACGTGGTGAAGTGCGTGTTCGTGTTGAAACACGTGGCCGTAACCGCCCACCTAAAGGCTTGGTATTCGTACCATTCTTTGATGCACGCATCCTGATCAACAAACTGATCCTTGACGCGACTGACCCTCTGTCCAAGCAGACAGACTTTAAGAAGTGTCCAGTCAAGATCACTAAAGTTGCATAAACCAGAATGTGTTGGTCGCCCATAGGGCGACCACAGATAAGAATTAAGCCATAAGGCGGAGAATGTAAGATGAAAAAATTACTTATTGCACTGTTATCTGTTGGTGCTTTAATCAGTGGCGCTGCCGTTGCCGAGTTAGAAAACCCGGGTGGTATTGGCGGCTTGGAATCACTACGTGGTGCCAGTGAGCTAGAAACCACTCGCCCTGCTGACGATTTCAAAAAATACCCTCGTGAACAGGCACTAGATAGCAGCTATGTTTATCAGCCACCGCTGATCCCACATAACATCCGTGGTTACGAAGTCTCTTTGAATGCAAACAAATGTCTTTCTTGCCACAGTTGGAAAAATGCAAAAGAGATGGGCGCAACTAAGATCAGTGTCACGCACTACATAAACCGCGAAGATGCTGTGTTAGCAGATATGTCTCCTCGCCGTTATTTCTGTCTTCAGTGTCACGTTCCGCAAGCAAACGCTCAGCCGCTTGTTGAAAATGAGTTCAAGAGTGTTGATTCACTTAAATAAGTGATACGCGAGTAAGTAAGAGGCTATCTATGAAATTATTGAAAGCGTTTTGGAAGAGATTAGCATCCCCTAGTAAAACTGCCGTCGGTGTAGTTTTATTCATGGGCTTTGCTGGTGGTCTTCTATTTTGGGGCGCATTTAACACAGGCATGGAAGCAACCAATACAGAAGAATTCTGTTCCGGTTGTCACGCGCCTATCGTCGCTGAAATTCAAGAGACTATTCACTACTCCAACCGTTCTGGAGTAAGGGCTATCTGTTCAGACTGTCACGTGCCACACGAATGGACGGATAAAATCGTACGAAAAGTTCAAGCTTCAAAAGAGCTATTCGCTCACTTTGTGACAAAGACTATCGATACACCTGAAAAGTTCCAAGAACGGCGCGCTCACCTAGCCGAACGTGAGTGGGCTAGATTTAAGAAAAATGACTCCTTGGAGTGTCGAAACTGTCACGAATTTGAGTTCATGGATTTTTCAGAGCAAGGCGAACGTAGTGCGAAGCAACACTCAACCGCGCTAGCATCAGGAGAGAAAACATGTGTCGATTGCCACAAAGGTATCGCACATAAACTTCCTGACATGCACGGCGTTGAAGGCTGGCAATAGGAGCACTGAGATATGAGTACTTTAGAATCCGTTATCTGGCATATTCTTGGCTATGGCGCTATGCCATTCATTATTTTGTCTGGATTTGCTGTCGTCGCTGCCATCTCGATTTGGCTACTATCGCTTGGTAAAGACAAAGAGGTCGATTAACCTCACTCGCATTTTCAATTTTGCCTATTTTGTATAATGCGTAAAAAAGCCACCGGAAACGGTGGCTTTGTTTTTTAGCGAGCGATAAAACTAAACGTCTGGGTAGCCCTGTGGGTTATTGGACTGCCAACGCCAAGTATCCGTTGTCATTTCTTCCAATGTTCTCTCTGCTTTCCAATCCAACTCTTTTATTGCTTTTGCAGGATCAGCCCAGCACTCTGCAATATCCCCGGGACGGCGTGCAACGATTTGGTAAGGCACTTGCTTACCTGATGCGATTTCGAACGCTTTGACCATTTCTAGCACGCTGTAACCATTACCCGTTCCTAGGTTATAGATATGCAAACCATCCTTTTGACCAACTTTCCTAAGCGCAGCAACATGACCATCAGCGAGATCCATGACATGAATATAATCACGAACGCCAGTACCATCTTTAGTCGGATAGTCACCACCGAAAACAGACAAACATTCACGTCTTCCAACCGCGACCTGTGAAACAAATGGCATCAGATTGTTGGGAATACCTTGCGGATCCTCGCCTAAGTTTCCAGAGGGATGTGAGCCTACCGGATTAAAATAGCGAAGTAATGTAATACTCCAATCTGGATTCGCTTTTTGAAAATCAGTCAGGCACTCTTCAACCATTAGTTTGCTGCGGCCGTAAGGATTGGTCGCACTGGTAGGAAAATCTTCAGTAATAGGCACACTAGCAGGATCACCATAGACAGTAGCAGAAGAAGAGAAGACGATTGATTTCACG
Organism: Vibrio sp. Isolate24; assembly: GCF_022398215.1. NCBI lineage: Bacteria > Pseudomonadati > Pseudomonadota > Gammaproteobacteria > Vibrionales > Vibrionaceae > Vibrio > Vibrio sp. Isolate24. The sequence goes on along the minus strand of NZ_JAKEUU010000001.1, from coordinate 544,642 downwards.
CCGGCTTCGCGCATAGCATCAACCAGTACTAATGTACCGTTTACATTGTTATCGTAATATTCGAGCGGTTTTTCTACGGATTCCCCCACCGCCTTCAAACCTGCAAAGTGGATGACGGCTCTAATTTGGTGTTCTTTTAAAACCGACACCAACTTTTTTTTATCCCGAATGTCACCTTCGATAAAAGACGGTACTGTCCCTGTTACCTGCTTGATTCTGTCTAAAACAGATCTTTTACTGTTGTACAGATTATCAAAAAGAACAGGTGTCATTCCTGCTTCAATCATTTGAATACATGTGTGGCTGCCTATGTACCCCATGCCACCTGTAACCAAGACATTCATATTACTAACCTTCTGATTAATTTGGCCAAATATTAACGAATATGAGAATTAAAATATAGCTTATTAATGAGAATCAAGCTTGTCTAACTGTCTTCCCTCCCACTAAGCGATACATGAGCATCAAATGATCTGTATTAAAACACGATAAACTGTTTTTTGTTCCTGAAATAATGAAATGGATCATTGATTGTTTGTTATTTTTATAAGATGTTGAAAGGATAAGAAATAGCGGAATGGAAGCAATGACAAAGCGCTCGATGACTCTTAATTGCGATATGGGTGAAAGCTTTGGCTCATGGAAAATGGGGAACGACAAAGCTGTGATGCCCTGGATCGACATGGTAAATATCGCCTGCGGCTTTCATGCCTCTGACCCACAGATCATGTCACAAACCATTAAGTTGGCTATTGAGCATGATGTCCAGATCGGTGCCCACCCAAGTTACCCTGATTTGCAAGGCTTTGGTCGACGTTCAATACCGATGGCAACGGACGAAATCACCAACATGCTAATCTATCAAGTGGGAGCGCTGAAATCCTTAGCGGAAAGCCAAAATGTCCAACTGAACTACGTCAAACCTCATGGTGCGCTCTACAATGACATGATGCGCGATATGTCGATTTTTGATGCTATCGCTGACGCAGTCTCTTGCTTTGACGTACCTTTAATGATGCTTGCGTTCAATGATAACGAAAGGCATTTGGAGATCGCTGATAAGTATGAACTTCCTATCCTGTTTGAAGCTTTTTCGGATAGAGCTTACTTATCAAATGGTTCACTTTCTCCACGCTCGATGACCGGTTCAGTGTTACATAGAGAGGAAGACATACTCGATCAGGTCCGCCAAATCGTCCACTACGGAAAAGTACGCACAATTGACGGCTTTCTCATCCCCATTGAAGCCGACACGATTTGTGTCCATGGCGATAATCAACAAGCCATCACTATGATTCAAAAAATACGAAACATCCTTTAACGCAAGGAGACTGTCGAGTGAATATAGAGACATCTGTCGATCCTGTTGCTGAGTGCTCAATACTCATCCACTTTGAAGCAGAACCTAGCCATAAACTGTCACTCCTCATTGGTGAAATAAGTCACTATCTCACCAATCAATTGGGAGCGATGATTATGAATGTCACCCCTTCCTTTGATTCAATCTTAATTGATTACTTACCGCATAGGGTCTCAATTTTCGAATTTGTCCCTTACCTAGAAAAACTGGTGACTGAGGCAATCAAAGCCCTTCCTGATGATGTTGAGTCACAGCATATTGAGCTCCCGATCTACTACCATGATGATGTGGGTCCTGACTTACAGAGTTACTATGCAAAAGGCTTAAGTTTAGAAGAAATCATAGATCTGCACACGACCCATGAATATACAGTAGGTGCGATTGGTTTTGCCCCCGGCTTCGCCTTTTTAACTTCCGTCGCAGACTCCCTTCGTTTACCGAGGAAGCCTTCTCCAAGGGTGAAGTTACCAAAAGGCAGCGTAGGGATTGCCAATTCCAATACCGCTGTTTATCCTGCTGAATCTCCGGGGGGATGGAACATCATAGGTAATTGTCCACTTGACCTTTATACTCCCCAAAACTCACCCATTTTGCCCTTTTCAATAGGCACTAAAGTACGTTTTAGACCGATTTCGGAAAAAGAGTTTCTCCGCCTAGGTGGAGAGATCACTAAGGGGTGGCAATGATGATCAACCACGCAATCACCGTCGTAAAGCCAGGGCAACAAACACTCATTCAGGATTTCGGTAGATTTGGTCTGGCGCATTTGGGGATTACTCAAGGTGGCCCAGTAGACGACTACGCATATAGTTGGGCTAATCATCTGCTTGGTAACACCACTAATTGCGCTTCTCTTGAAATCACACTAGGTCAGGCGGAGTTTCTTATTCACTCTAAATGCGAAATGTCCATAGCAGGCGGAGACCTTAATGCTCGACTTGATGGTAAGCCTCTCGAAAATTGGTCAACATTCGTTGCTCGCCAAGGGCAAACTCTGACCTTTTCCTTACCAAAAAACGGGCTAAGGGCTTACCTCGCAATCAAAGGAGGCTTTACTGTCACACCTCAACTTGGAAGCTGCGCTACCGTCACTCGAGATCAGCTAGGTGGCAGTCAGTCAGGGAACCCCGTACAAGCAGGAGAAGTCATTGGCTTTAAGCCCCATGATGTTAGAGCGAAGCCTCTACAAATGACGTTTCGGTACAAACCTGACTATAACCTTCCCCTTGAACTAAGAGTCATAGAAGGATATCAAATCAATGACTTTTCCAAGGATGCCGTTAGCTCACTGTACAATCAAGAATTCACAGTCAGCCAATTGGTAGATCGCATGGGGTATCGACTATGCGATAGCAAAGTCATTCCACCAGACAAAGAATATCTTAGTGAAGGCATTGCTTTAGGAGCAATCCAAATCCCGCCGAATGGTGAGCCCATCGTGCTGCTCAATGACAGACAGACTATCGGCGGATACCCGAAAATTGGCTGTGTCGCTCGGATTGATCTACCTCGCCTTGCACAAGCGAAGCCTGGGCAGAAGGTTAGATTCGTCAGGGGTGACCTATTAGGCTTACAGGACGTATGGTGCCAATGGGCAAAGTTCTTTGGCTACTAGTCGATCTTCAAGACAACGTCAAAGCTCCCAATCTCGGGAGCTTTCTGATTATTGACCGTACACGTTAGCCAATTCCTTTGGGTAATTCCGCAGGGTCGCTAACTGTTCCGCTTTTGATTCGATATCCTCAGGTTTGAGCGCCATGCTGACAGGGTGCAACGCTTCGATCGCCATTCCTTGATAGTCAAACAACTTCCACTCTTCAACCAGTTTATTAGCCGCTTCAAGTGCAGAAGAACCTTTAACAACTTCGATCCTCGCGTAGTTCCGCCCTTCAAAAGTCACGTCAGCAGCGCGCAGTGTTTCATCAGAACCTGGGATTTGTTGGGCCCCAAAAAGAGGCGTACCAAACTCATGAGCCTTCTCGTAACTAGGCACAAATTTCGCCATGTGTTCAATGGCTCGGCGTGTTCTTGATAGAACCACCTCTTCATCCCAGCCCTGTTGAATCTTACGCCGGAGCCTGAGTGGTAATGTAGGCTGCGACGACTCTTCTCCTGAGGCCACCAAGCCATCATCAAACAAGGTAATATCTTTCGTCATTCCGTGGAGTTGGAAAATGCCGTTAGGGTAAGGAGTCAGTTGAGCCATTCCATTTGGAGTTCCCCTTGGGCCGTGGAAAATCACCTCAGGCCACAGCTCACAGCAATCATCCCAGCGCGTTACATAAGCAGCTTTGAATTCAACGAGTCGATTGCGCGGAGTTTGAGCAAGATCATCGATGCTTCCCGTCTCATAACCGCATGCGTTGACTAAATAGTCGACTTCCAAAACGCTGGTTACACCATTAGCGCTGATGTATTCCAGTTTCCAGCCACGGTTTGTGTTTTCAAGGCCTATAACTTGTGATTCTGTCAGCAACTGGCAGTTGGGGATCGACTCCAGTGCTAATGTTGCAGATGCAGCGATTCGAAATACACTCCAACCATGTTCCTGCACTGCAACGACTGGAAACTTGAGCGAGTCTAAATCAGCAGATTTAGCAAACGGTATCATCCAATCATCCACATTGCTTGGCTGGCTCGGTTGCTTAAGTGTTGCTAACGCTTCTAGTTCTTCTCGACCATAAAACTTGTAATAGTCTGATGGGGCACCGAGCACTTCATTCGCCGGATCTAAATCGACCAACTCCTGATAGCATCGCTGTATCGTGATTAACCGCTCATACAATTCTTCTGGGCTACCACCATCACTGTATGGCACAGCAATGACGGTTGGGCGACGATTGATAGTATGTGGATAAAGACGTACGGATTCGATGGACTGTTCCAACAGCTCAATGCATTGTGAGGTGGAAATTTCTCTGTACAAATTTCCACCAGCATGCAAATGACAAATAGGTGGCCCACTGATTAAAGTTTTGCCTTTTTCCAGCAACACAACATTTATACCGATTTCTGCCAGATGCAAGGCAGCGGTCGAACCCGCTATGCCCCCACCGATCACAGCGACAGAAGGCGTATCCACTTTCGTTTTTTCAGACTGCATTTATGTTGCTAATTTATTCATTCTCAGCACATTTTACTGAGTTTGCGCGCCCAATAAAATCACATTTTTTGAAGGGGATAAATATGACAATTTCAAGTAAAAAAAATGAAAAAAAACGCTTGACTCATATCTTGTGGAAAGAAGAAAAATTGTCACTGTGAATAACAAGAATCCTCTAAACATTATGCTTATTGGCTTTGGAGGAAATGGGGAGTTATCTACAGGCTAAGTTATCCCAAACTTTATCCACTGTTTTTGTGGATAACTGGATAACTTAGCCACTGATGAGTTAGCTAAACTCTTTATTTATAGGGACTAGCAGCCGTTTTATTAGGCTGTTCACAACCAATGCAAGTGTGCAAAAAGTCACCAAAGGAAGTGCAAACCAGAGTGAGAAATGCAAGTTGGGAGAAAGATCAAAACCAAATGACATAATACCCCCTACCACTGCCTCCGCACCGATTGTTGCGATCAAACCTGCCACAAGAGCCATTAATCCATATTCAGCCCAAATGGTTCGAGTAACCCGCTTTTTACTTGCTCCTAACGTTCGATACAACTGTATTTCCGATTGTCTCTGACCCAAACTGAGACGTAGCAAAGTGAAGATTAACAGCACACCAGCAATAACACCTAACGCGGCTAACACAGTAATTGACCAAACGATTTGTGTAAGTAGCTCCTGAATTTTCGCACCCATACTGCGAATATCCATTAGACTCACTGTTGGGTGACTTCTTGATAGCTCATTAAGGACACCATTGTGCTGTTCCTCCACTCTGAAACTCACCAAATACGTTGCAGGAATATTCTTTAAAACGTCTGGAGTGAATATAAAATAGAAGTTAGGCTTCATATCTCTCCATTCAACATGACGAATACTGTTGACGTTCGCCTTCACAACTTGACTATTGATCACAAACGTAAGTTGATCCCCAATTTGAAGTCCAAAGTCTTCTGCGACATCCAATTCGACTGAAACGCCATTGCGGTCAGTCCATTCACCTTGCAAGATGATGTTATGCTCAGGGTTTTCTTTGCCGAAGGTAAAATTAATTTCTCGTCGTAGTACATCACTGCCTTCTTCGCCTTGCGCCTTATCTTTAGCATCTTCACCATTTATTTCCGTTAAACGGCCTCTTATGATCGGATAAGCTTTTGAACGCTCAATTTGATGATCGTCTAACGCGCTTATGTAGGCTTCTTTCTCATATGGAGCAATATTTAACGCAAAAGCATTCGGCGCATTCTCAGGAATCGTTTTTTGCCAATCTGACAACAAGTCCGTACGAACCAACCACATCACCGCCAATAACATCAGAGAAAGAGCTAACGCACCGAACTGAATGCCCGTAGCTAATGAAGATCGATTAATACGGCTAAGCGCTAATTTGAAAGATGTTGATAACGGAAGTCGTCCAAGCATTCTGGTCACTACCAAGCTCACCACTGCTAGTGTCACAAACAAAGCGAGCATCCCTCCCAGTACAATCCATACCAAAGTATTCTCTCTGTAAACGAATAACATTGGCACAATGGGAGCCAAGATCAGCCAACCCGTTTTGCGGCTTCTTTGTGCCGTTGCTTGTGATTGCATGACATCCATTGCACTAACATTCAGCAAACTGAGTAAAGGAATACCGAGTGCTGGTACTGCGATCAGAATACTGGTGATGATGGAAAGAAACGCTGGTTGAAGACCATAACTCGGCAAGGGGTTTGGTAATAAATCCACAAGTGGAATACGCAGTAAGTACTCAAGTGCAATACCAATTATCACTCCAATCACAGAAGCGCTGCTAAGTAAGATAGTGACCTGAATACCTAACCAACGCCCTATCCAACGTTTACTTGCCCCGAGACTTTTAAGCATCGATATTGTTTTACGGCGAGTGGCAACATAATGCTGGCAGGTCAACACTAGCGTTGTCGCAGCCATGATAACAACAATCACCACCGTGAGTGACAGGTACTGCTCAGTACGCTGGAATACTTCATTGGTTCGGCTAGCACTATTTTGGTCGCGCCAACGATCACTTGGAGTTAAGTCGATAGCTTGCTTTACCTGCTCTATGTCAGACTCGTCCCCATTGATATACAAGCTGTATCGGACACGGCTACCTAGCTGAACAGCCCCAGTTTTTTCTAAATCTGTATTGTGAATGAATGCCGACGGCATCTGCTGAAATGGATTAAAGCTAAGTCCCGGCTCTTCAACAATACGCCCCGTAACCGTGAAATCAGCATCACCAACAGTGACACTGTCACCAATATTAACCTCAAGTTGAGAAAACAGTCGCTCATCTAACCACAATTCACCGGGGCTAACCGCCTTGTACTTTTGATTGTCATCCGATAGCACCATTTCCCCTCTAAGAGGATATGCGCTGTCTACCGATTTCACGGTAATCAACTTCATGCTTTGATCACTAAATGCCATAGTGGCAAAGCGAGTTTGAGTGGAAGTGGTCAACCCTGCCTCATTGGTTGCTTGATAGAGCACATCCGGGATTGGATTTGCGGTTGCGAACACAGTATCTGCTGTCAACGCCTCTTTACCTTGTTTCACCACAACCTGCTCCATTCGTTCAGCAAGCGCTGTCAAAGCAAAAATACAGGCGATAATTAGTGTTAAAGCAATCGAAACTGGCCATAGCTGCCCATGACGTATCTCACTCAAACTCCATGAAAACAGCCTACGATTTAAGGTTGGAGAATAACTCGAGCTCATTATGATTCCTCCACATGCCCTGCTTGAATATGGATGCGGCGATCACACTGCTCAGCTAACTTCATATCGTGGGTAACCAAAACTAGAGTCGTACCGTGCTGTTTATTCAGCTCAAACAGTAGCTCAATGACTTTAGTAGCCGTTTGCTGGTCCAAGTTCCCTGTTGGCTCGTCTGCAAACAACACTTTTGGCTGCACCATAAATGCTCGAGCCAACGCCACACGCTGTTGCTCACCGCCAGATAGCTGAGACGGAGAATGATGGATACGGTGCTCCAAGCCCACAGAGGTCAACAAAGCTTTGGCTCTGTCTACATCTTCATTCTCTCCCTTCAGCAAACAAGGCAGAGTAACATTCTCCAAGGCACTCAAGCTCGGAATAAGCAAAAAGCTTTGGAAAACAAAACCGACCGACTTACTGCGAATCGCAGCTCTCTCCTCATCATTGAGAGTATTGAGGGTTCGTCCTAGTAAATGCACATCACCTGACGTTGGTGTATCTAGACCAGCCAACAGAGTCATCAACGTAGACTTACCTGCGCCGGATGTGCCAACAATAGCGACGCTTTCAGCTTCCTTAATGTCAATATTTACATTTTCTAGGATTGTTAATTGCTCTTGATTAGTAGAGACTACTTTGGACAGTGATTCAGCTTTAATTACGGATGCATGCATGTTTCGACTACTTTCCTTTGTATTTGTGCTTTTCTTCGTTAACCCAGCAAGTGCGACTAAACTCTTGATTTTAGGTGACAGTCTTAGTGCAGGCTATCAGATGCCAATCGAAAAAGCATGGCCTACATTGTTACCCGACATCATGTCTAAAAAAGGGAAAAATCTGACCGTTATTAATGGCAGTATTTCCGGTGACACTACAGGTAACGGCTTAGCTCGACTGCCCAAACTACTCAAAGAACACCAGCCAGACTCTGTTTTGATAGAGCTTGGTGCTAACGATGGTTTGCGAGGCTTCCCACCAAGCCTGATTCAAAATAATTTAACTCAGCTCATCAATATGGTACGTGATGCAGGTTCTGAACCTCTATTGATGCAAATTCACGTACTCCCTAATTATGGTAAGCGCTATACGCAGGCGTTCTCAGCGCTTTACCCTGCAACGGCTGAGCGACTTGACGTTCCCTTACTTCCTTTCTTTTTGGAAGGAGTAATTACAAAACCGGAATGGATGATGGACGATGGCCTACACCCTAAGGACATCGCTCAACCATGGATTGCGGAATTTGTCGCCAATGAATTACTAAATCACCTCTAATTGGTCTAGCTCAATAAACTTTACCTAGCTTTACGTTAATGTGACGAAACTCCGTTTAAAAAGGAAGTTTCCATGATCATAGAACCCATGATTGAAGGCGTTGTTGCTCGTACCGCTCATCCAACCGGATGCGAGCATTCAGTAATAAAACAAATCGAATATTCACAACAAGCCACTCCAATAAAATGCGGGCCAAAACGCGTTCTTATCATTGGTGGTTCTTCTGGCCTTGGTTTAGCAGCGCGCATAGCACTCACCTTCGGTGGCGCAAACGCAGACACCATTTCCGTTTCATACGAACGAGGGCCCTCCAGTAGATCAGTAGGCTCTGCTGGTTATTTCAATGACATATTCTTCCAAAAACACGCACAAAAGTCTGGCCGTGTTGCGATCAATATCCAAGGTGACGCTTTTTTACCTCAAACTAAAGCTGAAGTGATTGAAGCCATTGAGACCTATTTTGAAGGTGAAGTGGATTTAATTATTTATAGTTTGGCAAGTGGTGTTCGCCCAAAGCCCAATAGTGACGATATGTGGCGTTCGACCATAAAACCGATTGGGCAGGATGTTTCAGGGTCGTCTGTATCTTTGGAGACCGATCAATGGGTAGAAACATCACTTCACTCAGCCAGTGAAGAAGAAACAGAAGCCACACTAAAAGTGATGGGGGGAGAAGATTGGGAAAACTGGATTGATGCCTTGATCAATGCGGAGTCCATCGCTGAAGGCTGTAAAACTATTGCATTTTCTTACATTGGCCCAGAGTCGACACATGCAATCTATCTCGATGGAACGCTCGGGCGAGCAAAAATCGATTTGCACCAAACCAGTCACGCTTTGAATCTTAAAATGGCAAACTTCAGTGGCGGTGCCTATGCCACTGTGTGTAAAGCACTGGTAACCAAAGCAAGTGTGTTTATTCCCGGCCTCACCCCGTATATTCTCGCCCTTTATCGGGTAATGAAACAGGAAGGGACTCATGAAGGCTGTATTGAACAAATGCAGCGCCTTTTCAGAGAGAAACTCTACTCAGGCTCCCCTATTCCTTTGGATAGTGAGCGATTGATCAGAATGGATGACTGGGAGCTGAGCCCAGCTATTCAGAGCCAAGTGAGTGTGTTGCTTGAAAAAATGAACAGTCAGAACTTCAAAGAGCTTGGTGACTATGCTGGCTTTAAGCAAGAGTTTTTGAACATTAACGGATTCGGATTCAGCGAAATAGACTATACCAAACCCGTTGACTTAAGTGATTTTACGCGCTGATTATTCGCCTACCAAGTATGTCTTATTTTTGAAACACACATACAACAAGCGCCCTGCCTTACTGACAGGGCGTTTTTTTAAACGTAGCATCTGCCTTTCTTAATAATAAGAACGAAGGTTGTCTCCCAAGCACGCCTCTTCTCCTGCTTCCTACTAAATAGCGACTATTATTAACATAAGGGCTAGGATTGCCCGGTTAGAAGGCTAAGCTGCCAGGGATAAAAAATGTATGTCAAAAATCAATACTACAAACTTGGTCATTCCTGACGAAATGACCAGTGGTTGGCAAAATATTGTCGACTTGCTCGCAGAGATTGTGTCAGTACCCACCGCATTGATCATGCGTATTTACCCACAACATATTGAAGTTTTTTCGTCGAATAACAACGGAAACCACCCCTATCGTGTGGGTGATTCAGAAACGCTGGGGCAAGGCCTGTACTGTGAAACCGTTGTCAATGAACAAAGTCAGCTTATTGTACCAAACGCTGAGATAGACCCTGCATGGCAAGACAATCCAGACATCAAGTTTGGCCTGCTGGCTTACTGTGGTGTTCCTATTAAGTGGCCGAATGGCGATACTTTTGGCACCATCTGTGTACTCGACAATAAAGAAAACCACTTTTCTGAGACCTATCAGCAATTGATAGAAAGTTTTCGTGACTCTATCGAATCACAACTAAAAACACTCTATCAGCATGAAAAGCTAAAACACCTCAACTTAGAGCTCAAATCAAGAGTACATACTCGCACTCAGGATCTTGTAGATCTCAACTACTCTCTGAATCAAGAGATAGATAAACGGCGCGCCGCTGAACAAAAAATTCGCTACCAGCAAAGACATGACTTGGGTACTGGCTTTTTAAACCGTTCCGCACTTGAGCATGAAGCGGAACACTTTATTAAAGATGTGGGAATCAGCCCTTCGTTACAGGCGGCAGCTATCCATATTGGTTTTACCAATGGTCGCAGAATCCAGTCAAAATATGGCTACAGTTCATGGGAAGATGTATTAATTCAATACCGAGAAAGGCTGGGTGATTTAAGCCAGTATCAGATTCTAACCGCTCGCCCCACTTCCACCAATTTAGTATTACTGATTGAATCATCTCAGCTCGACGTTGACTTAAACATTCTCAGCCATCTACTAGTCGAAGTTAGTCAATCTGAATTTGATATTGATGGCGATATTCTTCACCTTAATGCGTATATTGGAATCAGCACAACCAACGACACACTTTGCCCAAAGAACTTACTAAAGTACGCTTCTGAAGCTATGCAATCGTGTAAAGATTCAGGGCATAAATTCAGTTACTACTCACAAGCGATCGCTGATATTCAGAAGCACATAAATCAGATGGAAAGCTATTTATTGCAAGCAGTACGTAATGATGATTTGTTGCTCTACTTCCAACCGAAAGTGTCACCGACGACACATAAATGGACAGGCGCTGAAGCTCTACTGAGGTGGCGTCACCCTATTCTGGGTGATATTTCCAATGAAACTCTTATCCATATGGCCGAGCAAAACGGGCTGATCTTCGAAGTTGGCAGTTTCGTACTTCGAGCCGCTATTCAAAAAGCCGCTGATTGGATGGAACATGTGGACGATTTTAAAATCGCCGTTAATATTTCAGCGATACAGCTTAAAAACCCGCATTTTATCGAGCAAGTTGAAGATCTGCTCAACGCTTACCAGCTTCCAGCTAAGTTTCTAGAACTTGAGATCACTGAGAGTGGCTTAATTGATGATGAAGTCACTGCGCGAAATACTTTACTTGCTCTGAATAATCTAGGTGTAACGCTGTCGCTCGATGATTTTGGAACTGGTTATTCTTCCTTTAATTATTTGAAAAAGTTTCCATTTGACGCGATTAAAGTTGATAGAAGCTTTGTTCAGCAATTGGACGACAGTGAGGAAGATAAAGAAATTGTCAGGTCAATCATTCATGTTGCCAAAAAGCTCAACTTAACCGTCACCGTTGAAGGTATAGAGAGCGAAAGTCAAGAGAGCTTTATCATTAAAGAAGGCTGTGAATATGGGCAAGGTTACTTCTATGGCAAACCTATGCCATGCGATGAGTTTGAAACCAGCTTGCTCAGCCAAAATTACCCCAGTCATACCAACATGACTTATCAGTAGCTTAACCCTTTACTCTGTGGCGAGCGATTCTTATAATCCTCGCCTTCATTTTATCTCGCTTGAGAACGTCTTATGGACCAGCTAACTGCTACGCTAAAAAAAATCGAAAAACAGAATTATCGCGCTTACCAGCAAATCAAAGGTCAGTACGACTTTAGCGATTACACATTCTATATCGACTATGTTCAGGCTGACCCTTATGCATCAGCTTCTCGCGTACGTGCTATCCGCCCTTGGTCAGTTACTGGATTACAGTGGTTACGTGATAAGTCTCAAACGTATCAAATGGCTGCTCGCGACTTTATTGCACGAAGCTTTGCCGAGTTTGCTAAGCATGAAAACAGCATCAGTATCGCTTTAACCGGACAAACCGTTTTGGATAGCACCGCTGTGTTGTTTACTGAAGCTGGCATCGAGCTCAGATTCCGCGTTAATCTTCCGGCAGAAGGCCGTTCAGTGCTGGGCAAAAAAGCCAACAATATTCTGACATTCCATCTTCCAAAGTTTATTCGACGTGCAACCCTAGAACGTGAGTTAGATAAAGAAGCCCTAATCCATCATTGCGAAATCGTTGAAGATCAGGAATTTATTCGTAGCAAGCTTGATGAGCTTAACCTACTTGCTTTTGTGGGTAACGGCTCTGTATTACCTCGTGTCGCTGGCAACTGTGATTTGCCGATGAAAGACGCCGTTACCCTTAAAGCTCCTGAATCTTTGCAAGTTAGCTTTACAACTCCAAACCAAGGCATTGTCCAAGGCTTGGGTATTAAAAAAGGCATTACCTTGATCGTCGGTGGCGGATTCCATGGTAAATCCACTCTTCTTAACGCCATTGAGCGCTCAATTTACAACCACATCCCTGGTGATGGACGTGAACTTGTAGTGACAAACCTGAACGCAATGAAGATACGTGCGGAAGACGGTCGCTGCGTGCACAATCTCAATCTTTCCAACTATATTAATCACCTTCCGATGGGCCGTGATACCAAAGACTTCTCCACTCAGGATGCATCAGGTTCAACCTCTCAAGCGGCCTGGCTGCAAGAGTCTATTGAAGCAGGTGTGCAAGGCATTCTAATTGATGAAGATACGTCTGCAACCAACTTTATGATTCGCGATGAACGTATGCAGGCTCTGGTTAGCAAAGGGGATGAACCAATCACCCCTTTAGTTGATCGTATTGGGCAGCTTCGCGATGAGCTAGATATATCGACTGTTATCGTCATGGGGGGATCTGGTGATTACTTGGATGTCGCTGATACCGTGATTCAAATGCACGATTACCAAGCCGTAGATGTCACCGAGAAAGCCCAACAAGTGGTAGAGCAACATCCAACAGAGCGACATAATGAGTCAGAAAATGCTCTAAGGACATTCCGACCAAGAGCGCTCAACAGAGCAGCATTGCAAAAAATACTGGCTGATGGGAAATTCCGTGTGTCAGCAAAGGGCATAGATTCTCTGCGTTTTGGTAAAGAATTTACTGACCTCAGTGCGTTGGAGCAGATTGAGTCCAGCTCGGAGATCAACGCCATCGGTTGGCTGTGGTTCCAATTAGCACAATTGCCTGGTTGGTCTGAAAACCCTGCAAAAGAAGTCCAACAGATTTTACAGGGCGACTGGTGTCAAAACATGCCGAATCAAGGCGACCTTGCTAAGCCAAGAACTCTTGATGTGATGGCCGCGCTAAACCGGATGAGAAAGTCGCATTTTAAAGCGACATCGTAATGAGATAGTCTAGAAAGACTCCACGTAAAAAGCGCCTTGATTGGCGCTTTTTTTGTTAGTGTCTGAGTACATGCCATGCTTCACAAAGCACTCGAAAACGCTCACTATTGCCGTTTTCTCTGTCTGGGTGCCACTTAAGCGCGAGTTTACGCCATGTTTTACGTATTTCCGTTTGGCTAGCGTCGCGCGGTAACTTGAATAAGGACAGTGCTTTAGCACGGTCCATATCATCATTTGTACTGCCTACAAACTCTCGGTATCGAGTCCAGAATTCATTCAGTAGGCGTTTAACCTCACCCTCTTCTGCTTCATAGTTGTGCCAATCTAGATAATAATCCCGCAGCGGATCCTCATGATCCACTTCATGACCAAACACTCGTGACTGAGGCATTAAGACAATGTCCATCGCCTGCACCTGTAACCAATTATCTGGATATAAGGTTTCCTGAAGCTGATACAGAGCATTCATGATTAAGAAATTGCGCTTGAAGAGATCTTTTTCCGGTGAACCATCAAGTACAGGTAACAGTTCGAGCTCACTGAGGTGGGAAGATAATGTATGAACTTTCCATCCTGAAGGCTGCTTTCTGAGGATTTCCATGATAGGCCACAGCAGAGGATTCTCCATATACTGCTGGAACTGGGCCGCGACTTCCTGATGCTCGTTCATATCCACTCACTAGGGGTTTATTTTTAATAAAAATCCAAAATGGCCCGTTTGTCGAGCGAATATCTTAGATTTAAGGATCGTGACCCAAAAAAAGAGCCAGCGGTTGCTGGCTCTTTCTAATAAACTGGCTGTTAGATAACACCTAACTCACGTAGTCGTTCCATCAAGTAACTGTCGGCTGTATGACGTTCAGACAATACCACTTCTGGTTTAGGATGCAAAAACAAAGGCAATGAAATGCGCGACGTTTCCTGACGTTCACCAGTAGGGTTAATCACTCTATGCGTCGTCGATGGAAAGTAACCACCAGAAGCTTCTTGGAGCATGTCGCCAATATTGATGATTAAATTACCAAAATCACACGGCACATCAATCCAAGCGCCATCTTTACCTTTCACTTGCAGGCCTGGTTCATTTGCCGCTGGAAGAACGGTTAACAGGTTAATATCTTCATGAGCTGCAGCGCGGATTGCCCCAGGCTCTTCATCACCTGTCATTGGTGGGTAATGAAGGACACGAAGCAGCGTCTTATCACTATCCTTGATCATTTCAGAAAGCGCTACAGAAAATTTTTCTTGTACCTCTTTCGGTGCATATGCTTCAACCCAGCCTAGTAATTCTTGAGCAAATTGATTCGCACGATCATAGTAATCCATGATCTGCTCTTTAAGCTCTTCTGGCATCTGCCCCCAAGGGTAGATATGGAAATACTCCTTGATATCTTTAACTGTGTGGCCTTTTGCAACTTCTGAAACGGAAGGTGGGAAGTAACCATCTTGAGTTTCAACATTGTAGGTAAACTCGTTCTTACGCTCCGTCATGAAGAACTGATACCAGTTCTCATAGATAGATTCCACAAGCTCTTTTGGAATCGGGTGATTTTTTAGTACACCGAATCCAGTCTCACGAAGTGAGGTGACAAATTGCTGAGCAGCATCTTCAGCTAAATAATCGACAGTTTCCAGTTTCATGGCTTTACTTTTATTGTTTATGTAATAAGTGAGTTTGCGATTTTAAGTGTGACATATAGGTAAATCAAACTTTGATGAAATGAAAACGTTTGTTTGAGCTCTAACTGTGCGATATTTATGTCTTTCAACATAAATCGTTAAACACTTTTACCGGAAACATCTCAACCCACAATTGAACAATGTTTTATTGAGTGGCATGATTACGTTACGAACTGAATTAGGGAAAGTCTAATGAATCCGAATAAAGCTTCATTTTCAATATTACATTGGTTAACAGCAGCCTACACTTTAGTTTTCTTATTTTCTGCTATCTCCCCTTCTTCGTACCCAGTATGGATAGCAGAGATCATTCCTGCATTAGGAATCCTTGCCGTTATTTGGTGGGTCTCTAGACGCTTTCAGTTTTCCAACACTGCCTATTGTCTAATGTTTATTTGGCTAACCCTGCATACCATTGGTGCGAAGTACACCTTTGCTGAAGTACCATTCGACTGGTTTAACAACTTAATCGGTTCCGAAAGAAACCATTTCGATCGTGTCGCACACTTCTCTATCGGCTTATACGCCTACCCAATTGCTGAATACCTAATCAAAAAACAGCTGATGAGCATAAAACTAGCCATGGCTTTCGCTCTTTTCGCAATAATGTCTCTTGCTGCAGGGTATGAAATTATCGAATGGTGGTATGCTGCCCTCGCAGGCGGGGATGAGGGCATTGCTTTTTTAGGCTCTCAAGGCGACATATGGGATGCACAAAAAGATATGTTAATGGATACGCTTGGTGCATTACTTTCATTAACCTTGCTTGCGTCTCAACAGCGGGTGCTCTCTTCTATCCAAGTGAGGTAAGGGTTAAACCCTTCTGTAAACGGGACTTGAACAACCTGAGGTACCTCATAATTGTGATTAGAAACAATTACTTGTTCAAGTTCCGCATAGCACGCTTTCTTGGTTTTCATGATAAGTAGCGTTTCTTTATCGTTGCAGATTTTTCCTTCCCAAATGTAATGACTTCGAATCGGCATTGTCTGAATGCAGGCTGCTAAGCCTTTCTTAAGCGCAGACTCAATAATTTGCTGAGTAATGCTGTCACTATTTGATGTAGTCAGAGTAATACAGAATTGCCCACTCATAATTCGTATATCCTTATTTCTTAACAATGACTGGATAGTCATTCTCCACCAGCTCTTTGACAAAGCTTGAGCCAGATCCAGTGTAAGTCACCCATACTTTTTTCTTGGCACGCGTCAAAGCTACATAAAACAGACGCCTCTCCTCGGCATAGGGGAAGGTCTCACCAGTTTGGGTTAAAGCACCGTCAATGTGCAAGGCTTTAACACGAGCTGGAAACTGCCCTTCATCTACAGAGAGAACAATAACAAAGTCTGCCTCTTTACCTTTACTAGCATGGCAAGTCATAAACTCAATAGACAGCAAGGCGAATTGTTTTTGCCACTCAGAAAGCAGTTCAGGTTTATGATAATGATTTCTGCCAAGCATCAATACGGTCTGAGTACTTTTCGCTTTCCGATTAAGCTCATCTAAGATTTTTTCAACAGAGTTACTTGGCGCTAGTGTCACCGCTTTTGATTTCTGCTCTTTGTGACTTTTCAGCTCTTTTTCCAACTGAGCAGGGTTTTGCTGTATAAATTGATTCGCAACTTGCCCTATCTGATTATTAAACCGATAGGTCGTATCAAGATAATGAACGGTTGAGTGTGGGAAGCGCTCAGAAAAACCCGTCGTCAGGTCAACATCGGCCCCAGCAAATTCATAAATCGACTGCCAATCATCGCCAACGGCAAACAACACACAGTGTTGATCGTTCACGTGCTGACATAATGCTTCTACCAAGGCCAAGCGTTGTGGTGATATGTCCTGATACTCATCAATCATGATGTACTTCCAAGGTGCTTTGAGCTTACCTTTCGTAACATATTGGGTCGCTTTGGTGATCATGATATTAAAGTCGATATGTCCTTCGGCCTTCAACATCTCCAACCACGCCTGATAACAAGGCCAGACAAGCGAGAGTTCGCTGTTCAATCTGGTGTAATCGTTGTGATCCACTAATTTCTGTTGTATCTCTTTCTTAGTGCATCCCATTGATGACAATTGATTCAGCTGCTTATTTAACCAAGCAATCAGTTTCGGGTTCTCTACATGACTGCCGAGCTCATCATCACCTGCTAAATAAGCAATAGGCCATTTTTGAAGATGCTTTTGCCAGCGTTTAAATGCCGTTGGTGTCATCCAATGTTTCTTGAGCCAGTCGATGCACCAAGCATTTTTAAGATTGTCGTCTAAAGCAATAGGAGAAATGATAACAGCTTCATTCTCTACTTGATTTAGAATTTTTAAGCCCAGTTGGTGGAACGTATTTACCGTGACGTTTTCAGCACTGAGCCCTATCTTGGTCTCAAGACGCTGTTTCATCTCCTCAGCGGCATCGCGGCCAAACGCCAACATCAGTATGTCTTCAGCCTGCGCAAGGTGGCTTTGTAGTAGGTAAGCAACCCGTGCAGTTAAAACACTGGTTTTACCTGAGCCCGCACCTGCAAGAACAAGGTTGTTGTCGTCATTAAGCAAAACCGCTTGTTGCTGGGAAAGATTCAGTGGAGAAGACTCTATCTGTGAAAACAGTACTTTCCAATTGTCTAACTCAGTCACCATCCAGTTTTGATTACGTTCGGCCATTACCTCATCGGTTTGCTCTATCCACGGAATAATACTGGACATCCTTTCTGGCATCCTGAGAACGGCATCTTCTAGGGTCATTTCCATAGAAGAGAAGTCTTGATTCAGCTTATCAAGCCAACTATTCACGGTTGAATGTGTCAGAAATGCGGGCTGACGTTCAAAACCTCGAATCTCCATTTCCCACTCGGGTAAGAATTTATTGAGCTGAACACATTGATGCTGGTGCCACTTTTGATACGCCGCGACAGCGAATCTAGCGAAATCTCGACAGCGTTCCCAGGGAAGCCCTTGGATTAGCCAAGAACGCTGAACCCCACCTTCAGAATGAGCGAAAAACTGTAAGCCCCCCCAAAATAATCCTCGCTTAAGCTTCACTTTACCATTCCAAACATTAAACGGAATTCTCTCTTCGCAAGCTTTGGAACTGAGTACGAGGAAATCAGGCTCGAGGGAAACCTGATGATATTCATTTTGAATTAAATATTGTGCAGTCTTGTTGGCAATTAGCTGCATTCTTGCTTGTCCTTAAATTCAATTGCCGACATCATAACTCAACCGGATTGAAGAATGAAAAGATCCTGTCAATATCTATTGTTATGCTCACGATGTAGAAAAGGTAATCAAACAGACCCGTTTCTTTACCTGTATCAGAAGTTTACCATTGACTATTAGTTACAATAGTCAATACAAAGCCACACAAAGAATCGATAACGTGCAATTTATCAGTCAACTCCGCCTTTACTGGGTTAATAAGACCATAAACTACAGCCTGCTTATTTTGGTGACCTTATTGGGTGTTGTCATCCCAAGTTGGTATTACCCGATGGACGCTTACATTATTCCTCTCATTCTAGGCGTAATTGCGGCAGCACTTGCAGAAAGTGATGATAAATTTACCGGCCGACTCATCTCTATCACCTTAACATTGGCATGTTTCGCTATAGCGTCGTTCTCGATTGAGCTGCTATTTGATACACCGACTCTGTTTGCGGTTGGCCTGTTTGTATCCAGCTTTGGTTTTATTATGCTGGGCGCTATCGGCCCCCGATATGCCAGTATCGCATTTGGCTCTTTGCTCATCGCTGTCTACACCATGCTTGGAGCTCATGAAAGTACAAGTGTTTGGCTTCAGCCTTTGATGTTACTCGCTGGGGCATCTTGGTATTTTTTCATGTCGATACTCTGGTCCTCACTTTGGCCAATGCAGCCTGTCCAACAAAGTTTAGCGGCTGTATTTTTACAGTTAGCCAATTACTTAGACTCTCGCAGTCAGTTATTTCACCCAGTGACCAACTTGGATCCTCAGCCTTATCGTCTAAAAGAAGCCACACTCAATGCCGCAACCGTAACCGCCTTAAACCTATGTAAAGCGACATTATTGAGTCGTTCTAATCGCGGACATGTTGATGGGGCTAGCGACCGTTTCCTCAACATCTATTTCCTTGCTCAAGATATTCATGAACGAGTCAGCTCCAGTCATTATCGTTATCAAGAGCTTGCCGAACACTTTGAACGTTCAGATGTTTTATTCCGCTTTAAATACTTGTTAGAAACACAAGCCAAAGCATGTCGAGAGATAGCTCAAGCCATTCGATTAGGCAAGGAATACCAACACAGTGGAGAATCCGTCGTCGCACTGGATGAACTGATGAGTTCATTGAGTCATTTACAAGAGCAAAACAACCCCAAATGGAAATCTCTTCTTAATCAACTTAATTATCTATTCAATAACCTTGCGACAGTAGAAAAGCAGCTGAGTAACATCAGTAATCCAGATGCTGAAGCACTTGAAGAAGATGTACTCGATGATACTGAAGCACATACTCTCAGTGCTATGTGGATGCGTATCACTTCCCACTTCAACAAAGATTCAATGTTATTTCGCCATGCAGTGAGAATGTCTATTGCCCTAACCCTGGGTTACGGCATTATTCAAGCTTTTGATATTGAACGGGGCTACTGGATATTACTGACGACACTATTCGTTTGTCAGCCTAACTACAGCGCCACACGGCAAAAGCTTGTCGCCAGAGTACTCGGCACCCTTGCTGGCTTACTGATTGGGGTCCCGCTGCTGACTTTTTTCCCTTCACAGGAAAGCCAGCTGGTATTCATTGTTATCTCTGGTGTTGCCTTCTTTGCATTCAGGCTAGCAAACTATGGTTATGCTACAGGGTTTATTACCGTATTAGTCCTGTTCTGCTTCCATCAACTTGGTGAGGGGTATGCGGTTGTCCTCCCTCGCTTAGCCGATACGATCATTGGCTGCGCATTAGCGGTGCTCGCTGTCGCCTTTATTCTGCCTGACTGGCAATCTAAACGCTTACATAAAGTTATGGCGGACACTATTCAGGCTAACCGCCACTATCTTGCGCAGATCATTGGCCAATATCGGATTGGTAAAAAGGATAACCTAACCTATCGAATCGCTAGACGCAGCGCCCACAATCATGATGCAAACCTGACTAACGCTATCAGTTCAATGCTGGCAGAGCCTGGACGTTATCGCTCTGCTGTTGATGAAAGCTTCCGTTTTCTTACATTAAGTCATGCTCTGCTGAGTTATATTTCCGCGTTAGGAGCGCACAGAACAAGAATCAGTGACGAGGAGACACACAAGCTGGTGCTGGATGCACACCGTGTCATTCATCAGCATCTAGAGGTGTTATTCACTCAATTGAACGATCACTGCAATAGCTGTGATACCAGTGATATCGATGATCCTGCACTTGAAGCGAGGTTGGCAGAATGGCGTGAAGAGGATGACAACTCAGCCAAAATGGTATTGCAGCAGTTATATTTAATCTATCGAATGCTTCCCGAATTACACTCCTTAGCAAGTAAGTTTGCTGTCCGTGTCAATCAGTTGGATACTATCGATAAAAGCCAGTAATCATAAGGGGCCGCAATGGGTACACCCTCACGTTTCTCTAACACTCCCTGACATTATTCGGACATAATTTGACCTCTTTTTCATAAACTGTATTCAGATAATTCTTACGGGAGTAAGAAGATGGAAAGAAGCAGCTCTTGTTTTTCGAACCGACCATCTAGATTGATTCGAACGCAACATAATATGAATACAAAACAATTTGAACTGTTCAAAGAACAGATAAAAACACTAACCCCTCGTCAACTACGTGCATTGAGAGGTGAAATTACACAAACGTTGGAAGAGTCCAGCCGTGTTCTGGTTACAGATGAAGAGCAAAAACTGATCGCAAGTCTGTTTTCTTAGCACAACTTGCTGAAAACGCAAATGCACCTTAAGCTTAAATATGTAGGGGGTGTTTATGTCCGTCTCATTAGTCCAGCCCAGTTATCAACTGATTGAGCAGTCATCGAAAATGGCTGAGGAGGCTGCGCACGAAATCAACCAAGTTCCGCTTACCAACCCTATCCAAAAAGACGAATCTTACGAATTCAATAAAGTCGAATTTAAACAACCAGAACCTTCCCAAATCGAGCCAATGCTGAAACTGACACAAGCAGAACAGTACAGCCGCATAGGCACGAATATGCTGCAAAGAGATCAGGAGATGATAGGCACACTACTCGATATTCATGTGTAGGTATAAAAAGCAAACAGTTATTGTCTTCCCGCTCAGAGACGTTAGAATCCACTGATAATTTTATATTTTGTTTTCGCCATGCCCAAACTCAACTTGTCTCGCCGTGACAATAATCCTGTTTTCAAACAAGGGCCACAATCCGATCAACTCGAGCAACAACTTAGCCCGCATTTCGAACGCCCAGCCATGCGTTTAACACCAAGCCCGTATATCTCAGAGAGAAATATAGCGAAACGTTGGGAGAAACTCAGCACGTTAACAGCGAAGGAAGTATTACTCGATCCGGTAACGGCTCAACATGCTGACGTTTACAACAAGAACATTGAGCATTTCATTGGAACAGTAAAACTCCCTGTGGGAGTCGCTGGTCCCTTACGTGTCAACGGCCTTTATGCCAACCAAGATTATCATATACCGCTCGCTACAACCGAAGCTGCTCTTGTCGCTTCATATAACCGCGGTGCTCAATTGATTACAGCAGCCGGTGGGGCGAGTGCGATGTTACTCAACGAAGGCGTGACCAGAACGCCTGTGTTCGAATTTCAACATCTTGCCGATGCTGGCCAGTTTGTCGCTTGGGTAGTGACTCAATACGACCACTTTAAGCAAGTGGCAGAATCAACCACATCGCATGGCAAACTACACGATATCAACGTCAATATCGAAGGCAATCACGTTTATCTGATTTTTGAATTCCACACTGGCGATGCATCCGGACAGAATATGGTCACTATCGCAACCAACGAAGTGTACAACTACATATTGGAGCACTCCCCCATAGCGCCTCAGGAATCTTTTCTTGATGGTAACCTGTCAGGAGATAAGAAGCCCAACACACACACTTTACGGCATGTTCGAGGAAAAAAGGTCACGGCTGAAATCCAGCTCACCAAAGGGTTGGTTGAAAAGTTTCTTCATACCACACCCGAAAAAATGGTTAAATTTGGTCAGATGACGTCTACCGGCGCAGCTTTGAGCGGGTCAATCGGCGTGAATGCGCATTACGCGAATGCTCTTGCCGCTTTATACATCGCCTGCGGCCAGGATGCAGCATGCGTTTCTGAATCAGCAATAGGCATCACACGTATGGAGCTCAATAAGCAAGGAGATCTCTATGCGTGTGTGACTTTACCCAACATTATGGTGGGTACGATTGGCGGAGGTACCAGCCTTCCTAGCCAAAAGGCCTGTTTAGAACTTCTCGGGTTACATGGCACTGGTAAAGCGAAAGCACTGGCTGAAGTCGCCGCTGCACTTTGTCTTGCTGGTGAACTTTCAATTGTCGGTGCATTCTGTGCTGGTCATTTTTCGAGAGCACATCAAAAACTCGCACGATAACTTTAACCTCTTTTTACGTAGCCCTCGCTTTGTCGAGGGCTTTTTTGTTTCTACATTTTCTTTTCACCAAAAAACATTCGTTTTACTTTCGAAATTCGCTCCTTTGAATGATCCAGATCATATTTATTTGCGTAAAGACTAACATCACCGACTACAATATGGTTATATTGCAGAAATTAAATGCTCGTTCGAACATTAGGGAACAAAAAGATGACCGTTAGTTACTTAAAAGAACAAAAAGAACAAGAATTGCTAGACTTAATAGTCGTCGGAGGTGGCATCAATGGTGCTGGTATCGCAGTAGACGCTGCTGGCCGAGGCTTGAAAGTCGGTCTCTATGAAGCACAGGATTTTGCCGGAGCTACTTCATCAGCTAGCTCAAAGTTGATACATGGTGGATTAAGGTATCTTGAACATTATGAATTTCGTTTGGTGGGTGAAGCACTCGCTGAGCGAGAAGTATTGCTCGCCAAAGCTCCACACATCGCTTTTCCGATGCGTTTTAGACTGCCTCACCGCCCTTTCCTAAGACCTGCATGGATGATCCGTGCAGGCTTGTTCCTTTACGATCATTTAGGTCAGAGGACTTCTCTACCTAGTAGTAAAAAAATCAAACTGGACAACCAGAATGTGACCTTACCCGAGTTAAATGTTGGCTTTGAATATTCTGATTGTTGGGTTGATGATGCGCGCTTAGTAATTCTTAATGTAATCCAAGCTCAAGAACTTGGGGCAGAGGTCAGCAACTATTGTCAGGTAACAAAAGCACAACGTGTCAATGGTATCTGGCACGTTGAGCTTTATGATCAGCGCACGTGCAAAACGTTTTTCAGAAAAGCTAAAGCGTTAGTCAATGCAACAGGGCCGTGGGTTAAAGAGTTCTTAACCGAAAACACTAAACTACCTTCTCCATACGGCATTCGATTAATTAAAGGCTCTCATATCATCGTGCCTAAAATACATGATGAAGAGCAAGCATATATCATGCAAAACGAAGACAACCGCATCGTGTTTGTGATTCCTTATCTTGGTAAATTCTCGATGATCGGTACAACCGATGTCGAGTACAAAGGGGATCCTCGACAAGTTTCGATTAGCCAAGAAGAAAAGCAGTACCTCATTGATGTCACAAACCAGCACTTCCGTAAGCAGATTTCACTGGACGATGTGGTTGCTGATTTCAGTGGTGTTAGACCGCTGTGTGATGATGAGTCCGACTCACCGCAAGCCATCACCCGCGATTACACACTGTCATTAGATCACCAAGAAGGTGAAGCGCCCTTACTCTCCATTTTTGGCGGGAAACTAACAACTTACAGAAAGCTTTCGGAATCTGCTATGCAGCATCTTTCTCCATACTTCAATTTAAAGGAATCTTGGACGAAAGAGGCCCCACTGCCTGGCGGTGAGAACTTCATATGGGACGAAATGGAAGCTCGTTTATCCAAGCAGGTTCCGTTTGTTGATAGTGATACTCGCCTACGTTGGTTACGTGCATACGGTAGTCGTGTCGAACAACTGCTTAATGATGTCATAACTGAACAAGATCTCGGTATCAAGTTTTCTAAAGGCATTTATCAAAAGGAAATAGATTATCTAGTGAAGCAAGAACTCGCCACTAACGCAGAAGATGTTCTTAAACGACGTAGTAAGTTGCACTTATTGTGTGACCCCGAATGCTATCGCGCCATTGAACGCTACCTTGAAAAAACGGAATATAGCATTCACGCACAATGTGCATGAGAAATGGGGGCTTAGCCCCCATTTTTAATCTCGAAACTTACACTTGATTTAGAAGGGAGTATATTTAAAAAACACGCTAATATTATAATATGATTTGGTATTGCCCATGCACTCTGTGAATGACACTGCTTCTGAACTTATAAAACTTCTCGCTCCTGGAATGCGCTTATCTGCAACCATCGAATTTGGCCCTGAAGACCTTCAGCCTTTCAGTACTAGTTACATTGGCTGTAAGACCAATCAATTTTTGATCATCGATTTACCACAGAAAGCCAGAGAGTCTCTGGTTATGCGCAAGCTAACCAATGCCGCCATCATTATTCGTGGGATAACCAACACCAAACTCGGCCACATCGTTGCGTTTAAAACTTCGATCATATCTCAAGTCAGTTCTCCAGGTGCGCTAATATTCCTTCGCATACCACAGCACTTTGCCTCCAAAGCTATTCGTGAGCATGAACGTTACGCATTGAATGTTCCTATTGAAGTGAAATCTAATACCGTCAGCTATAACGCGGTCATGGTTGATTTCTCTGTATCTGGCTGTGCGTTTTTTATACCAGGTGAGAGTGAATTGTCGAAAGCAAGCATCATCGAACTCGACACCCCACTTAGTGAATGGCTACCGGACGAGATTAAATACTCAATTGTCGGGATTCAAAAAGAAAACAAAGGGCATCGGTTTGGTATCAAGTTCAATGAGGAAATCGTACTCTCCGACGAATTAAAGCAAGCACTACTAGAACAATCAGCACTTTCAACACTCTTCTAGCTTGGTAAGGTACTGCTCTTTAAAGTGTATAAACGCCTGATTCAGTGCCAACTCTTTGATTGGTTTCACAATTACGTAATCTGCACCAACGCTTAGAAATGCTCGCTTGGTGTCTTGCATACCGTCTGCAGTACAAGCAAATATTGGGATATCGAGCTTCAAATCTTCACGAATTATTTTGGTGGTTTCAATACCGCCTAAGTTAGGCAATTGGTTATCCATGAGAACTAGGTCAAATTTAGCTGACTTTTGGAGTTGGTCTATCGCATTATGTCCATCTTGCACCCAGATCACTTCCATACCGTACTTTTCACAAAAGGCTTTAGCGATAAATGCATTCGTGTGATTATCTTCGACAAGTAAAACGTTGAGCGGACGATCAAACAAAGTCTCTGGGTCAGCTAAGAGTGTATTGGCTTCTACCTGTTCTACGGACTCCGTCAACTCTATGGGTACTGACAAACTAAATGTAGTACCTTGCCCTATTGAACTTTCAATCTCGATATGACCATTGAGCATTTCAACTAAACTGTGAACAATGGCTAGCCCCAAGCCACTACCACCATATTCACGAGTGGTGGTGGCCTCCGCTTGAACAAACGGTTCAAAAATATGCGAAATACGTTCACGGTCAATGCCTATACCTGTATCACTAACGCTAATATTTAAACAAGAGTTTTGGCCGTCATTGCCACACATTAACGATACAGTCACTTTACCTTCGTGAGTAAACTTGATCGCATTACTCACAAGGTTAAACAGAATTTGGTTAAGCCGCACTTGATCGCTATGGGCAAAGGTGGCATGGCTTACATTGGTCTTGACTTCAAAACCAATTCCTTTCTCATCACATAGTGGCGTGTAAATTTTCTCAACTGCACTAATCAGCTCAATCAAGCGGAAGTCAGCTGCCTGAATATGGAATTTACCCTGCTCTATTTTTGAGAAGTCAAGAATATCGTTAAGTACAGCAAGGAGGTGCTCTCCACTGTTACAGAGCACATCCAAATGTTCGATGTCTTCCGTATCTGATAATTTACTTTTTAGCAGTTGGGATACCCCCAAAATACCATTGAGTGGTGTTCTGAGTTCATGACTCATTTTTGCCAAAAAGTCTGCTCGTACTCGCGCCGATTCTTCCGCTTCTTTTCTAGCTGCCTGGCTTTGAAGCTCAGCCTCAACAAAACTCGTTACATCCTGACCTTGAGCCATAATGTTGCTTATGCCCTTATCGATGAAAATAGGAGATAAATTCCATCTATACGTCTTATCTCTAATGGCAATGTTAATGCCGGTTAACGTTGCCCCTTTAGCGCACATACGAATATGTGGTCCGAGCTTTTCAACTAAGAGCAGGTCATCATCATATTCTAAGCCTGTGTTTTTTCTAAAGCTTCGTTCTGCAGCGGGATTGCTTCTCAACAACTTACCTTCTACATTCCAGAGTGTGATTGGAGAAAGAGAAAAGTTAAATAAGTCAGCAAATTGCTTTTCCTGCTCACTTAATCGTAGAAAAGACAACTCAAAGGAATGGCCAATTTGATCAAACTCTTCAATCGTAGAGCCTGGAAATTTACTGGCATCCTTAGCTTCAACAGTACTTTCTGTATAGCGCATCAGCTTAGCAAGCTCTTTGGATACCCGTTTACCCAACCACTGACGGCTGTATACCGCAATCACAACTAATAGCAATGCGGTTATCGCTACCCACATATAGTGACTGCGCACCAGCGTAATAATCGGCTGGTTGTTCTGTATAGTATAAATCGATAAAAATGTTGCAACATCGCTGATGGTTAAGTCCGTTTTAGAAACCATATACTGACTGGCGGTATAGTCCAGAGCAGCTTCTTCCAGCCACTCAATATGCCTAAACCCTTTGTCCTTAGTGCTTGATGCAATAACTTCTGAACCGACAGACAACAGCACTTCATCGGCATTACTCCCCCTGACTAATGCATTGATCAGTGCAAAGTTATTATTAAGCACAACACCAACGTGTAGGTACCCAAGCACTTCACCGGAAATCATGTAAATAATCGGGACTCTTCGAATCATTAGGTAACGAGTGCCAAGTAGCGATGGTGTTTGTGACAAATGCCAACTACCACCCGTCGTCATTTCATCATTCAGGTGCGCGAGTTGTTCAGGGGAAATCCCATAAAATTGATAGTTAGAATCATCCCATACCACCTCAGTTTCTGCGGTAATGAATCTAAAATCAGGAGCAAGTTCAGGTGCAGCTTGATCAATTCCATTAAAGAAACGGTCTAAACCGGCAACATTTGATGTGACAAATGCATCGATAAGGGATTCATTTCGACTGTAGCTGTCCTGCTGGATCTCTAAAGCTTTCAGTCTAAAGTTGAAAATTTGCTGTACTAAACTCTGAGTTTGCAGTTTAGAGCGTGCAACCTCTTGGGAAACGACTTGGCGGTTTACTTGATAGTTCTGAAGTACCATCACCAAAGACAACACGCCTATGGTGAGGAATATAGAACGAGTAAGTAATGTGGCGAGACGACTTTTCCTGCCTCGCCGCGCTAGTAAGTCCATTATTGATCCGAGTACCTAAATGCTCTTTGCTTAAGTTTCTCAACTTTAGCCGGGCTGTCTGTCTTAGCCACAACCTCAAAATCACCAGAATAAACATGAGGTACAGCTTTCCCTTCTAGATCCCACTTGATTGCTTCAGCCATTGCGATCCCCGTATCATCATTCATTCGCATCGCAGTGACATCTAACTGCCCTTTAGCAATCGCTTCCAATTCTGCACTTCCCCCTCCCCAACCATTGATGAGAATATCTTTTCTTTTCATTGATTTAAGAGCATCCGCTGCACCTAAAGCAACATCGGTTGAACACGCATAGATAAATGAAAGGTTCGGATCTTTCTCAATCGCTTTAACCGCGGCCTTAAAACCGGACTCTCGAGTAGCTGTTGTATAGTAAGATGAAGAAAGTTGATAAGAGTCATGGTGACTCATTTCTTCGATAAACGTATCACCGCGCGCATCACTCACATAGCCTTCGGAGAAATAGAGTACTGAGTAACGGCTTTGCTTAGGGACCGTCTCTTTGTAGTACTTCTCAATGATTCGAGCACCTTTGATATGATCAAACCCAACGTACATGAAGGGTTGTTGATCATCCCAAGCTCTTACCGGAGTTGTGATGTTTTGTAGAATAAGCTTAGTGTTTGTCGAGCTAAGCACATGCTCGATAAACTTGCGGTGCCGGGTGGTATCAAGAGTAAAAATCAGGTAGTCCGCTTTATTCTGTACCGCTTCTAATAAAGATAAACTTTGTTGTCTGACATCTAGGTTAGGGCGTGTGAAAACCTGATTAATCTTATAGCTGATCCCCAGTTTTTCAAGGCGGGTTTCGAAGGCCCTAATATTTCTTACCCAATAATCTGAAATTTGCTGCCCAGGATACACAACCGCAATCGATACGGGTTTATCCTGTTTTAAAGAAATGGGAATCGGATAGTTTCTCACCGTTTCTGAAAGCGCATCCGTTAACTGCTTTTGTACTGGGTTAGACTCGAGGTATTCATCATACTGCCAATAACCATTGAGGACTTGAGTGGTATGCGCATGGCTAGCCGCTGACGCAATGACGGCTAGTGACAAGAACGTTGTTTTAAACATCTTTTATCCTCTTGCTGGATGCCTAACAGACTTCCATTTTTGTTTTCTCGGACAATTCGTAGTTACACAGCCATAATCATGCTGTATAACTACAGATTAATCCATTAAAAACATTAACTTACATAAGTTATAGCATTATGCACAAATGCACTTAGAACGTAAAAGATAAATTGCCTGAAAGGCCATATTGGTTATCTCCGGCATAGCTTCCCGCTAGGTCTAGGCTGACTATATCGCCCGGACTTATGCCAATACCAGCGGTAATAGAATTATCTAATGTGTCTTCCAAATCCACTTCATAACCCACTCTGAGCTGCGCCCACCCCATCGCATTTCCTTCAATACCAAAACGCAAAAATTGAGTGTCATCATTACGATCAGTAAAACGCTCCTGTTTAGTGAGATCCCAATCAACCGTTGCAACAAAGTAATCTAACGCGTATGCCCCTGAAACCGTCACCTGAGTATCTAATTTGTAGGTACTAACACCGCCAATGTTTAACGTATCAATCTTTTGAGAAAACAAGTCCTTAACGGCAAATCCAGCGCGGAATTGCTGATAAAACCACACTGCGCCCAGATCGAGGTTAAATGCATCATCCTTGGTTTCACTTTGATCATAATCATCCAGATCAAAGTTTTCGACGGTCAGAACCTGTTTATAGGTTCGCATAGTTTGAAACTTTGGCGATATCCCCAGAGAGACGTCTTGGCCAGCGATCGTCAAACGTTTTGCTATAGCAACACCGAACTCACTGTAGCCAAAAGCAATCGTATCAACTCTGGAGTTTTCGTATCTCGTTTGAGTGTCAGAATCATTAGAGATATCCGTGTTAGCAATGACATCTGCGTAACCACGTAAAAACAGATTGGTCGAGAGTGAGTTTAAAGGCAACGCAATAGAAGCAACCACTCCACCATTAACGCCAAGGGGTTTATCATCTGAAAGCTGATCCAAATAGCTGTTAATTGTGGCTTCAATACCTGGTGTTGAAGGGTTCGCTTCAAACTGTTTAATAGCATCTTGAAGGTCATCAACCGTTTCAAGCGTCTTATCAGTATCTCGAATTCTAGCCCCGATACCTGGAAAAAGAATTCCTACAGTATCGGAATCTCTATAAACAGCGACTAGAGCAGGATTATAAAAAGGGGCTAAGACATAATCCGCCGTAGTCACCCCTGTATTGCCCATCCCATTTCCCCGACCATCGGGAACAACCGTTGCTGCATTAGCAGCTAACGAAATTAAACCTGACACCACCACCACTGACTTTTTTATTAATAGTTTCATATCCATATCAACCTTTATGAAGTCCCATAGTCAAGGTTAATACAAATTTCAGAAAATGATGTGATATTAATCGGGTAGCGTCATATCGATATAGTCGTTTAAGTTGGAGCGACCGGAAATCAACTGCTCTTTTTGAGGTTTAGTGAGTTTCTTAATTCTGTATTCTATCTTGGAAGCATCCGAGCGGCTTTGGCCTACTTTAGCAGACCATTCTAAGGTTAAAGGCCCCTTTCCTTTTAACGCTTTTGCACCTACACCCTGTTGGTGCTGGGTATAACGCCGCTTTACATCGACTGTTATTCCGCAATACAAAGTATCTAAGCGTGTCCGGATCAGATACACATACCAATCCGCACACACCATTTTTGACTTAGGGTTCGACATTAAGCCGTTAATTCCTCAATCATTTGTCGTAGTTCAGCCACTTCAGCTTTCAGTGCAGTCACCTCTTGCTCTAGAGACTCCATTCGGCTGTTGTCTGCTGCCTGAGATACTCCCTCTGTCGCTGGAGAAAGTGCTTCCAAATCCACTTCACCACTAAAAAGGTGCATATAACGAGACTCTCGCTTACCTGCCTCACGTGGTAGCTTAACGACTAAAGCGCCCTCTTCTCTAGCTGCCATACCTTCGAGCACGGCCTCAACTTCTTTAACATCGGAAAACTCTGCCAGTCGATTAGTGCGAGTGCGTAACTCACCGGGCGTTTGTGCACCTCGTAACAACATGCAGCAAACAATCCCTTTTTCTTGTGCAGTCAGCTTCAAGTCACCAAATTCCGTGTTGCAAAATCTGTGTTGGAACTTGCTAGCTCGGCTGTTGAAGGCACTCTCATCGCTCACTAATCGACGTGCAATCAAGCCATCAACAGCTTGTTGAACTTCTACGTCACTTAAAGTCATTACAGGCTCACGATTGCTTTTCTGGTTACATGCGCTGGTTAGGCTGTTTAAAGTCAGCGGGTAATAATCGGGTGTGGTCACTTCTTTTTCAATCAAGCAGCCAATGACACGGGCTTCAATAGGGTTTAGTTCTATACTCATTTTTATTTCCTTATTGGCATCTTCCCAAATCAATGTTCAGAAAGAATGGGAACTTTTCTCATATTACCATCTTCATCGATCATCATGATTTTACTACGGTTTAATTCAACTTCTGTCGCTTCTTGGCGTGTACGCTCTTTTCGATAAGCTTCTACAATTTTACTTGAGCGTTTAGGAGCATCATTAGGTTCAATTTTTGGGATGATAATGTCAGAAGTTCGCATAATATTGAGGTATACGTTGCTATTGAGAATGAAATCATATCCTGAACTATAGCTGCTGCTCAATCACCTAATAATCAGATTGGTGATAAAACCGTCAACGCCTTGTCATGATTGATCTTAAGACTGTTATCGGCAGGAATGTTATGTTTTAATCATTGACAGTTAAAGGTAAGTAAATATGGGAAAGGAACCTATGAGTGGTGTATTTGAAATTGTAGCTCAGGCTCGTCGTAAGAATAAACTAAAACGCGAGCTGCTTGACAACGAAAAGAAGGTTCGTGATAACCGCAAACGTGTCGACCTATTAGATAACCTGATGGACTACATCAAACCTGATATGACTCCAGATGAAATCGTAGGCATCATTAAAAATATGAAAGCGGATTACGAAGATCGTGTAGACGACCATATCATTAAGAGCGCAGAAATCTCAAAAGAGCGTCGTGATATCAGCCGTCGTATTCGTGAATTGACAGAAGAAGATAAGCAAGTCGTTCAAGGCAAAAAGAAATAGTGGTTTACTCTAGTAACACGTCAAGCTCGCATTAAAATATGCGAGCTTTTTTAATTCCAGCGGAAGGTAATGCCAACATTTTTGGTTATTATAATTTAGTAAATTGCGTTAAACGTTTGCGTAATCGCTAACCTTCTACAAACCCAAAACTGGGGCTTTCATCACACATTTAGCCCTGTTATATTTCCTCACAGATAATCATTTAGACCATTCGAGGCATGGAGCTTCCTCAATTATCTCAAGATGAGAAGAATTGGTACCGACATTGTTCGGCAAACTTTTAGAGGGTCAAATTATGGATATGGTTGAAATTTTAGGTTACGCAGCATCGATCATGGTAGCGATTTCCTTAACCATGAAAGACATTGTTAAGCTACGTGTACTGAACTTCATTGGTTGCGCACTTTTCACCGCTTACGGTCTTATGATTGATGCGTGGCCAGTCGTAGTGACGAATGGCTTTATTGCATGCGTTAATGTGTACTTCCTTGCGAAAATGCAAAGCGAAAAAAAGAGCACTGAAGCCGAAAGCGCAGCATAGTAAGTCATTATCCGCTAAATCAAAACGCCCCGAACATGTTCGGGGCGTTTTTGCTTTACTCTTCGTCGTGCATGTCTGCCCAAGCTTGGGCACACTTCACGGCGCGCTTCCAGCCTTTGTAACGTCGATTGCGTTTTTCTTCATCGTGATGAGGAACAAATGTTTTGTCGATTTCTGCTTTATTTGCTACTTCATCCAAGCTACCCCAGAAGCCAACTGCCAAACCTGCAAGATATGCAGCACCCAGTGCTGTAACTTCAGTCACCTTAGGACGAAGTACTTGCGTATCCAGAACATCCGACTGGAACTGCATCAAGAAGTTGTTCGCAACCGCACCACCATCAACACGAAGTGCTTCAAGCTTAATGCCTGAATCCGCTTGCATCGCATCAAGTACATCACGTGTCTGGTAGGCAATACCTTCCAGTGTCGCACGAATAATGTGGTTCGAATTAACACCACGAGTCAAACCCACGATAGTACCGCGAGCATATGCATCCCAGTATGGCGCTCCAAGACCTGTAAATGCTGGAACCACGTACACTCCATTTGATGTGTCCACTTTAGTCGCAAAGTACTCAGAGTCTTTTGCGTCGGCCAACAGCTTCATCTCGTCACGTAACCATTGAATAGATGCACCGCCCATGAAGACAGCCCCTTCCAAAGCGTATGCAGGTTCACCTGAGGGTCCACACGCAAGTGTAGTTAGAAGGCCATTCTTCGAGGTGACTTTTTCCTGTCCTGTATTCATAAGAAGGAAACAGCCCGTACCATATGTATTTTTTGCCTGACCGGCATTAACACACATCTGACCGTAAAGTGCAGCTTGTTGGTCACCAGCAATACCTGCAATTGGAATACGAGTACCACCTTTACCACCAATGTTTGTTTGACCATACACCTCAGAGGATTTCTTAACTTCAGGCATCATAGACAATGGAATGTCCATGTCTTTAAGTAGTTTTTCATCCCACTGTAAGGTATTAATGTTAAATAACATTGTACGTGATGCGTTGGTGTAGTCAGTCACGTGCACACGGCCTTGCGTCATCTTCCATACCAGCCAAGTATCCACCGTACCAAACAATAGCTTACCCGCTTCAGCCTCCTCACGAGCACCTTCCACATTGTCCAAGATCCACTTAATTTTAGTCCCAGAGAAGTATGGGTCTAGCACTAAGCCTGTATTTTCTCGAATGTAGTCTTCAAGGCCACGCTGCTTTAAATCTTCACAAATTGCCGCAGTACGGCGACACTGCCAAACAATCGCATTATAGACTGGCTTACCTGTCTCTTTATTCCATACGATGGTGGTTTCTCGTTGGTTGGTAATACCAATACCAGCAACTTCATCGCTACGAATGCCCGACTTGCCAAGTGCTTCTACTAGCACTGAGCTCTGTGTCGCGTAAATTTCCATTGGATCATGCTCTACCCAACCTGCTTCAGGGTAAATTTGAGTGAACTCACGCTGAGATACGCTGACAATATTTGCATCGTGATCGAGTACAACTGCACGTGAGCTTGTTGTTCCTTGATCTAGCGCGACTATGTATTTTTGCTCAGTCATGATCATTTCCTTCTTGTTTCGATATTTCTATTAGTAATTTTAGTATTAAACATGCGCTTCTTGATTTTCTTCAGTGTCGTCACACTGATTTGGAATCGTACAACCTGTACCCGTGTTTGGCAGGTATTGAGCGATAAATTTTGGATAAGCCCAAGCACCAAAACATGCACCAGCAATAGGACCTAATATAGGAACAATAAAGTATGGAATGTCTTTAGCACCTGATAGTGCGTAATCCCAACCCGCAAGGTATGCGAATAGCTTAGGACCAAAGTCACGAGCAGGGTTCATTGCAAATCCGGTCAAAGGCCCAAGTGAACCACCAATAACCGCAATCAACACACCAATAAGTAGAGGGTTCATCGGACCACGTACTGCGCCATTATTTTCATCACCAAGCGCCAGAATTGCGAACATCAGAACAGCAGTAATGACAAATTCAACAGCTAAAGCTCCAGCAAATGATAACGACGCATGAGGGTAAGTAGAAAAGATTCCTGCCGTTGCTAGTGCTTCTTGGCTGCTTCTGACGAAGCCATGAGCGATTTCGTAATCTACGAACAAATTGCTGTATAGGCTGTATACCAGTGCCGCTGAACAAAATGCACCTAACATTTGAGCGATGATGTATGGAATAACCTTCGCTTTATCAAATCCATGAAAAGCGGCCAATGCGATTGTCACTGCCGGATTGATGTGTGCACCTGATACACCGGCAGTACAGTAAATGGCAATGGAAACACCAAAGCCCCAGACGATACTGATCTCCCATTGGCCGAACTGAGCCCCCGCAAGTACTAAAGCGGCAACACAGCCAACGCCAAAGAAAATCAAAAGCCCAGTGCCTATAAACTCAGCGATACATTCACCAAGTAAGGTTGGTTTTCTATTAGTCATAGTAAGAGTCCTTGTTTACATTAAGATGCGCAATTTATTTTTTTATTGATTGCGCATTGTATTTTGCATACAAGAGCGTGATATTAAACTTCCCCAGCCCATTAATGAGCGTTCGAGCACATTTTGTTATTTTTATGTTCTCTATTTTGTTAATTAAATCAATTTTTTGATCTTAGCGACCAAATCCACCTTTGACATGAATTTGCAACCATACCCTCCTGCTAGCAAGCCAGAAGTGGTAATGACAGAGCCTTATCATTAAACAGGTGTAAATACTCTAACTACAAACTTATCATATGTTTATCTTTTGTTACGCATACGTTTTCAAGCCTCTTGTTACTGTAATATCTACAGGGTCTTGCGTGTTAGTACCCAAAACCTCCTATTAACCAACATCACAACAAGCATTTTTATTTCGTACGAACATTTGTGAGCAATACATCGAAAATAAAATGAAATAAATGGCACATTATATTTAAGGATATTTGTTCACAAGGCTCATTTCGCTATGGATAAACGGTTTGAAACAGACGTTGTTATCATTGGAGGCGGTGCGACTGGCACCGGAATTATGCGCGACTGCGCATTACGAGGGATTCGTTGCATCCTTTTAGAGCAAGATGACATTGCGTCAGGAACAACTGGACGGAATCATGGACTGCTACATTCTGGCGCTCGTTACGCCGTCACTGATGAGGAGTCGGCCAAGGAGTGTATTCAAGAAAACCGTATACTGAAGTCAATTGCTCGTCATTGTGTGGAAGAAACCTCAGGGCTCTTTATCACCTTACCTGAAGATGATATTGATTTTCAAAACACGTTTATTGGCGCTTGTGACACTGCAGGTATCGACACAAAACGCTTAACAGCGAAACAAGCCCTCTCGCTCGAACCCAATGTTAACCCTAAATTAGTCGGGGCAGTCCAAGTGCCTGATGGGACACTAGATCCTTTCCGTTTATGCGCCTCCAATGTGCTTGACGCCAAAGAACATGGCGCTCGCCTCTTTAATAAAACCAAAGTGTTGTCCTTGATCCGGCATGAAGATACTGTCCTTGGTGTTAATTGCTACAACACGCAGCACAATGAACCTTTTCAAGTGTTTGCCAAACAGGTTGTCAATGCGGCTGGCATTTGGGGCCAAAATATTTGCGAATATGCAGATTTAAAAATAAAAATGTTTCCGGCTAAAGGCTCACTGCTCATACTCGACTATCGCATTAACAACTTGGTCATCAACCGCTGTCGTAAGCCTTCCGATGCTGACATCCTTGTACCTGGCGACACCATTTCCCTTATTGGTACTACTTCTGAACATATCGATTACGAGCAGATTGATGATCTCCATGTCAGTGATAGAGAGGTCGATGTTTTACTTGAAGAAGGGGCAAAACTCGCTCCCATTATGGCTAATACGCGAGTGCTGCGCGCTTACGCAGGCGTTCGACCGCTCGTATCCGTTGATGACGATGGTAGTGGGCGAAACATTAGCCGAGGCATCGTACTCCTCGATCACGAAAAGCGTGATGGCCTCAAAGGCTTTACAACCATCACTGGTGGCAAACTAATGACTTATCGTCTTATGGCCGAATGGACCACTGATTTGTTGGCCGAAAAACTGTCAGTAGATACACCTTGCTCAACCCATACCAAACCCTTACCTGGTTCAAACAAACATAAACTAAAAAGCCGGAAAACAGCCAGTATCGCTAAGCCTGTTTACGAATCTGCGTATTACAGACATGGAGAACGCGTCGCAGAGTTTCTTGGTGAGAGCCTAGATAAACAAACCGTTATTTGTGAATGTGAGATGGTAACAGCGGGTGAAATTGAGTATGCCATTAAACAGCTTAATGTTCATTCTCTGGTCGATTTACGCCGAAGAACTAGGCTTGGTATGGGCCCCTGCCAAGGAGAATTATGCAGTTATCGAGCAGCGCACTTGTTTCATAAATATGCCAATGCTGATGGTTACCAATGTAGTCTACTGCTGAACGAATTTTTAGAAGAGCGATGGAAAGGAATACGACCCATTTTTTGGGGAGATGCACTCAGAGAGGCCGAATTTAGTCACTGGATTTATGAGGGTTTATTTGGTGCCAGCCAGTTAGATAACCATGCCGAAAAGAAGGAGGAAACCCAATGAAATATGATGTCGCAATCATTGGAGGTGGGATTGCAGGTTACTGCGCTGCCCTTAGGTGTTTGGAATCAGGACTTAAAACCGTATTAATCAATCAAGGCCATAGCTCTTTGCACTTCTCTTCTGGCTCCATTGACGTACTGAGTAGTTTACCTAATGGTCAAGCAATCAAAGATCCATTTTCTGGTATTCATCAGCTCAAAGAGCTCTCCCCTGAACATCCTTACAGCAAAATGCGTGTTGAAGAAATACAATCTTCATTGAAATGGTTTCAGACCACATTAGCTAAAGAAGGCGTGTCTCTATCGCACAGTTCAGATCATAACAATCACTGTCGAATTACTCCTCTTGGGACACTAAAATCAACATGGTTATCACAGCCTTTCGTACACCAGTTTCATCATAAAGCCACATTCAAAAGGCTAGTGCTCGTTGCCATCGATGGATTTAGGGACTTTCAGCCACAACTTGCATTCGATAATCTTAGCCAAATCGAAGCATTTCAACATATAGAGAAAAAAATACTGCCTATTCGTATTCCAGGCTTTGAGTCATCACGCCAAAACCCTAATGAACTGCGTTCTATTGATATTTCGAGGGCTCTCAAACAGCCTAAAGCATTCTCCAGCCTAGTCCATCAGCTCAGCGATGGCGCGATAAAAGATGACCTTGTTATTCTCCCTGCCATAATTGGAAATGGCGATGGGCTCACCTTGATGGAACAGCTTCAGCAGCTCACCCAGCTTAATTTTCACGAAGTGCCCACTATGCCTCCTTCTTTACTAGGGATTCGCATTGAAGAAGCTCTTTATAGAGCATTTATCCGTCTTGGTGGTATTCAGCTTAAAGGCGATAAAGCTCTCTCTGCAAAATGGTACCTCAACAAACCATGTATCGAATCAATTCAAACTGCGAATTTAGAAGACTTTCCGCTGGTAGCTAAGCACTACATTCTTGCCTCTGGAAGCTACTTCAGCCATGGATTGGTGGCGAAATCGACTCAAGTTGTGGAACCTGTGTTCAACCTCGACGTTTATTTTCACCAACACCGACGCCAGTGGCGCGCTAAAGCATTTTTGAGTCAGCAACCTCATCCATTTATGCAGTTTGGCGTTGTGACCAACAGTCAATTTAGTCCTTCGAGAAATGGGCAGACGATAAGCAATTTACATTGTTGTGGTTCAGTGTTGTCTCATTATGATCCTATACATGAAGGGTGTGGCGGCGGTGTTGCTATCGCGTCAGCATATAAGGTCGCTGAAAATATTATTCACTCAATGACATCTGAGGAGGCCCGTGTATGACAACAAAATTCGCCACTCACGCACCTCAAATCACTAGCTTTGATCAATGCATTAAATGCACTGTTTGTACGGTTTACTGCCCGGTAGCTAAAGCAAACCCACTTTACCCTGGCCCTAAGCAATCAGGCCCAGATGGAGAGCGATTACGTATAAAAAATGCGGAGTACTACGACGAAGCGCTTAAGCTTTGTACCAATTGCAAGCGATGTGAAACGGCTTGCCCATCAGGTGTCAACATTGGCGACATCATCGCCGTTGCTAGAGGGAAATACGCAAAAAAACGCCTAAGTCCAAAGCTCATTCGGGATTTCGTTTTAAGCCATACCGACCTGTTCGGCACTCTAGCAACACCTGTTGCTCCGTTGGTCAATAAGATCACAGACAACAAGCCCATCAAGACGATCATGCATAAAACCATTGGTGTGCATGACCATAAATCCTTACCTAAATACTCTCACGGTACGTTTCGTCGCTGGTACAAAAAGCAGGCTTCGGAGCAGGATTTATACCCTAAACAAGTTAGTTACTTTCATGGTTGTTACGTCAACTACAACCATCCTCAACTCGGCAAAGACCTCATCACCGTCATGAACACTATGGGGATAGGTGTTCAGTTACTAGAAAAAGAAAAGTGCTGCGGCGTGCCGCTGATTGCAAATGGCTTTCATAACAAAGCTCGCCGTCACGCAGAGTTCAATGTAAAGAACATTGAGGATGCAGCGATAAAACATGACCGAACCGTTATTTCGACCTCCTCAACATGCTCATTCACCCTAAAGCAAGAGTATCCGCATGTATTAGGGGTCGAAAATCACCACATCAACAACCGCATTGATTACGTGATGAAATATCTGCTTAAAGAGTTTATGAACGGCAACACACCATCTATGTTACCGATTAACAAACGCGTGGTATACCATACTCCCTGCCACCTAGAGCGAAGCGGTAATGTGATATTCACTCTAGAGGTGTTGCGCCAGATCCCAGGATTGGATCTGATTGTGTTAGATAGCGAATGCTGTGGACTCGCTGGCACATATGGATTTAAAGAAGAAAATTATTCGGTTTCAATGAAGATAGGACACCACTTGTTTGAATCGATCAAAAACGCAGAAGCAGACTATGCGATTACAGATTGCGAAACCTGTAAGTGGCAGATAGAAGAAAACACGCAGCTAGAAACTATTCACCCCATTTCTTTACTAGCAATGGCAATAAGCCATTAAATGCTCTCGTTTCGAGAGGTCATCGATAATGAAGATGTGCGTTCAGAATAGCTTGTAACTTGCCATTTTTTTTGATGACTTTCAGGCCTTTATTGAAAGTCATCAATCTCTGCCTACTTTCGGAACTTCGCTTAGGTAGCAATAGGTGCAGAGTATTGATAAACAAAGGCGTAGGATGGTAAGCCAAACGTTCCCTTTCTGACTCTAGTCCTTCTTTCTTAAGAACGTAGTTAACGTATGCGATATAAAGCGGTGAAACATCAATAGTGCCCGCGATTAATTTCTTAATATTTTTAGCTTCATCATCAACTCGCTCGACGGAAATTTTTCCACTTTGCTCGGCATTTTCAAATGGTTCACCATAATAGCCACCAACCAAAGCACTCACTTTTAAGCCTTTAAGATCTTCTATACGATTCCAGTCGAATTCTAGCTCTTCTTTGTAAAAGAAGTGTGCGTTTATCTTATAGACAACATCACTGACCAAGAAAAGTTCGTGATACTGTTTATTTAACTCCCATAACGCCGTCGCATCAGCCTTCCCTTGCGCCGCGAAATCAAAGGCTTCTTTCCACGTTGGTAAGTACACATACTTTACTGCAACATTTTGAGTTCTAAATGCAGCTGTTACAATTTGAGCATTGATGCCATCACCAGGCAGCTGTTTAGAGTGATAGGGAGGATATTCCCCCCCCCAACAGCAATGGTGACTGTTTGCGGAAGAAGCGGACAGAGGAATAAAAACAAGGCAGAAATAGGTAAACAATATACCCAAGCCCTTAGATAAAGGCTGAAGTTTATGGAGCATAGACTCTCCGCTAACACTAAGCTAATCAATACAATCCCAATGAAGCGTCATCGAGTTGTATTTAAAAAGACTAGCTTTGGCTTTTGAGTTGCGCGAACTTTTCTCAGTTATTCGAAACGATAAATAGGACTTCTACCCGTCTATTACACGCTTTTCCAGCATTGGTTTTGTTTGAGCAAGCTGGAACATATTCCCCATAGCCTCTTGTGTAGATAGAGTTCATCGCCACATTATGGCTAACCAGCTGTTGCTTCACGGCTTTGGCACGCTTCATAGAAAGTGAATCATTAAATGTTGGTGCACCAGTACTGTCAGCATGACCATCAATGACGATGTCGATGCCAGGTTGTGTTGCAAGATAGCGCCCCATCATATCCAGCCAGTACATTGAATCGGGCTTAACCATCGACGACCCAGTGTTGAACTTGATGGTGTCGGTTAGCTTAACCATGACGTGATTGCCCGGTAGTACTTCGTAGTCAACACCATTCTTCAGCAAGAAGTTCTGCAGATCACTGTAGCTGGTCGTGCGCATTTGCCCCATTGGGCCTTTAACGCCTGACGAAGCCAGTTGAGGGGCATCCCCCCAATTAGGGTATCGAACCTCAAAATCTGTCTTTGGTGCGGTCTCAAGCATGTCTTCCGTTAGGTAACGCATTTCCTTTGACAGATTTCCACAACCTGTCAGAAGCAAGATCAGAGGCAAGGCAAGATATTTCATCGATCCACCATTCGTTCGTTTCCGTTTCGATACATCATTTATATCGGCAAATTTGGGAATACTTTAATGATAATTTAACCCTTTACTGTTCGCCTTCTGACCACTTAACGTTCTGAAATGATTTAATAAGCATTTCACTGCCAGAACTGTTTAGTTAAGGCCTGTGAAAGAGTAAAATCCAGCTATTACAACCTCGCTGAGCATCAAAATGGCCAGTGTCCACAAAGAGTATTATTATGAAAAAAATGATGACCTTATTTGCCATCGTGTTTGTCACTTTGTTGGCAGGCTGTAGCGACCGAGATGTGCCTCAGGAAGGCAAACAATTCCAAACACTCCCTACGGACTTGTCCACTTATCGTTTACCTCAGGTGACCGAAGTTTTCTCATTAAACTGCGGCCACTGTAAAAAAATGGAGTCAGTCCTTCCTCAGCTTGAAGAACTGACTCAACAAAACATTGGCAAGGTTCACGTTACTTTTAATGACAGTGCTAAAATCAGTGCCATGATTTATTACACTGCTGAGATGCAACTTGGGCAAAAGCCTGATCACTCCATGATGAACGAGTTATTTCAAGCCGCACAAATGGGTAACAACGCAACAATGGCAGAGAAAAAACAAGCGATTATTCAAGCGTTTCACTCACGAGGCTTGGTAAGCCCATATGAGCTAAAAGAAGAGAATCAAAACCAATTATTTAAAGCAATGCAGCTTGCAGAAAACCTCACAGAAAAAGGTCAGATAAACTCCGTACCGACCTTTATTATCAATGGTAAATACATGGTTTTGACATCAGGCCATAAAGATGTTCAAGACATCGCTAACACCATCAATTATCTTACTCAACAACCTTAAGTAAATACGGAAAAGACTCATGTCTAAAATTATTATTCCCATTGTCGTTCTGGTTCTAGCAGGCTTTATGATTTACCGCACTTTAGTAACAAGTAAAGCAGGCGAAGAAAACTTCGCAGCCGGGCAAGCCTTCCTTCTAGAAAACGCCAAGAAAGAAGGCGTAGTCACTACTGAGAGCGGGTTGCAGTACTTGGTGCTCAATAAAGGGACAGGCACTGTCCATCCAACCACTAAGAGTAAAGTTAAGGTGCATTATCACGGCACATTGATTGACGGTACTGTTTTTGATAGCTCAGTTGAGCGTGGTGAGCCGATTTCATTCGCTTTGAAACAAGTGATTAAAGGCTGGCAAGAAGGCCTGACTCATATGGTAGAAGGCGACAAGTTCCGCTTGTTTATTCCAAGTCCCTTGGCGTATGGCAAGAACGGTACCGGTCCTATTCCACCAGCATCAACTTTAATCTTTGATGTGGAACTTTTAGAAATCCAATAACAGCAAGGCCAATCATTCAATGATTGGCCTTTCTTCTATACAAGTTCTTTTGACTCTCGGCGCAAATGTTTCTTTAGATGACGCTGGATAAAGTTAACGTCTGCTTTATAAAAGTCATGGGTTGGAATATCTTCAATCGACATCCAGTAAAATGTTTGCTGTCTGCCTTTGTCGTGTGCGACTGGTACTGCTGACTCGTTAGCATGCAACACGACGTAGTAAATTCTCCCACCATATTCATTAATATCGCTATAAGTCGCTAAATGTGAGAGGCCACTTAGGTGAGTTTCTTCATAGAGCTCTCGGATAGCGGCGTCTGTTCCTGGTTCGTTTTCATTGGCTTCACCTCCCGGAAATTCCATCACCATACCTTGCTCTGCACGGTAACGTTCTTGAATCAGAACTTTGCCGTTTCTGATAACAACGGCCATCGCTAAATGCTTCATTTGGGGCTCCTTGGATTAAGCTGACTGTATCGGTACTTCCAACCTAGGCGTATTGTGTTTTTTAAATTAGAAATGCCTGCCACCGATACGGAATGTTAAGAACCCGCGCAGAGTAACTGAATATGCAATTAAGTTCTCTCACTGTGTTCAAAAATCTCAATGTAAAACAATAAAAAACGGCACCTTAAATGGTGCCGTTCTTGCTTTGCTACTTCTTTACTTATGCTTTTTCTGCACAAACTTTTTGCTGACATCGACCACTGCGACATCTTTAAAAAAGCTACGTCCAAGCAACAATGGAAACTTGAGGTGCGTTCTATCAGCAAGCGTGAATTCGGTTTTCTCCTTTAGATCCCCGATTTGAATCCAAGATTCAACGACAGCGCGACGTTCAGACTCTTCTGCAGTCGACTGGCGAATTTTCACCCAGCGCTGGACAGGCAAAGCAATCTCTTTACTCTT
The DNA here is from genome assembly GCF_022398215.1 of Vibrio sp. Isolate24. Taxonomy (NCBI): domain Bacteria; kingdom Pseudomonadati; phylum Pseudomonadota; class Gammaproteobacteria; order Vibrionales; family Vibrionaceae; genus Vibrio; species Vibrio sp. Isolate24. The sequence goes on along the minus strand of NZ_JAKEUU010000001.1, from coordinate 501,086 downwards.
GATGCCATCATGTTCAATCTTGAACTTAACCCAATCTTTTCCATCACGTTCAAATTCAACGACATCCGTAGCACTGATCGAGGAGGTGGTTGCACCTGTATCAATTCGTGCTTTAAAACTTTCTTCTAGCCCAGGAACATACACCCATTCTTGTTCACCCATTATCAGCTTCCCATCAGGCGTCTTTCTTGCCTGTGGTTTTGGCTTAGGTTTCTCTTCCGGTTTTGTTTCTTTTTCTGGCTCTACTTTAGGCTCTTCAACTTGTGGTTTTTGCTCTGACTCTACTGGCTGTTGACCTGTTGTAGAACATGCCATCAAACCACCACTAAGCATAATCGGAATTAAAGCTTTCCACGGTTTGTTCATTCGATCACCTAACTAATAACAAGACACGACTGCTTTTAAAAAGGCCCACATGATGTGAGCCTTAAAGCAAAATTTAAGACACTTTAACTATCGCATCGGCTACGTAAGGAATATCTTTTTCTGTTAGTCCTGCGATGTTAATTCGACCGTCACCGACACCATAAATACCATACTCTTCACGGAGTTGCGTCATTTGGTCTTGAGTAAATCCTAGCACAGTAAACATGCCTTTGTGGCTTTCAATGAAATCGAACTGTGAAGTGTTATGGGTATTTCTCAGTTCATTACATAAAGTTTGACGGAGGTTGAGCAAGCGCTGCTGCATTTCACTCAACTCTTGCTTCCAAACATGTGTTAAGTTTTCATTTTGAAGAATAGTCTTAACCAACGCAGCACCGTGATCTGGTGGCATAGTGTAAGTCGCACGAGCCAACGTCAGTAACTTACCTTTTGCGTTATTGACATCTTGTACAGACTTACCAACGACAATGGCCGCACCTGTGCGTTCGCGATATAGGCCAAAGTTTTTTGAACACGACGTCGTTATCAGCATCTCTTCAACGTTATCAGCCATAAAGCGTAAGCCTTTGGCATCTTCTTCTAAACCATCGCCAAACCCTTGGTACGCGATATCCACAAACGGAATAAAACCATTCTTCTGAGAAAGTTCCGTAATGGCTTGCCATGCTGAGAAATCAATATCGGCGCCCGTTGGGTTATGGCAACACCCGTGAAGAAGTACCACATCTTTCGGCCCTGCCTGCGATAACTCTTCCAACATGCGACCTGTGTCGACTTGCTTAGTCTCTGGGCTGAAATAAGAGTAGTGTTTAACTTTTAACCCTGCAGCTTCCATGACTGGTCGATGGTTAACATAGCTTGGGTTCGAAATCCAAACCGTAGTTTCTGGCTGAGCAACTTTCATTAAGTCACCCAACATACGCAAGGCGCCACTTGCCCCCGGCGTCTGGATCGCTGCAACCCGGTCCATTGCAGAGGTGCCCGATAGTAGTAAATCAACCATGCTCTGGTTGAACTCTTCACAGCCAGCTAACCCGACATAAGATTTCGTCTTTTGTGTTTCAACAACAATATCTTGCGCTTGCAAAATAGCTTTCATGACCGGGGTTTCACCGGCGCTATTTTTATAGACGCCAATACCCAAGTCCACTTTGTCAGGACGAGGATCGTTTCGGTATGCAACGGATAAAGAAAGGATAGGATCCAATGTAGGTGTTGGTAAATTAGAGAACATGAAAGTCATAACCCTTTGAAATTCAAGTAACGGTGTTCAACTTATCATTGAATCCTTTAATTCAGAAATAAAATTTTAGCAGCTAAGAGCAAAACAGGATAAAAACCTGCACCAGTTAACATAATTGCAACACAAAGTAGTAGTTCAGAATAAAACGCTATCGCTAAAGTTAGATTTTGAACCTGTGTATGATTTGATTGGAACTCCCCCTCCACTCCAGCTTGAGATCTTTTTTCTCTTGCTCAAATTTTCCGTCAATAAGTACATCGAGTAATTCAACTACCTCGCTTTGTTCTGACGTCAATTCTGCCAGTGTGTAGCCGGTCCACATCCAGATGTCTTTATCAGGGCACTCTTTACGCACACGCTTTACTAGCTTGAGGACATCCGCTACGTTTGCAGGATGAAGTGGATCTCCGCCAGACAAAGACAAACCACGTCGTTTTATACGGGTATCTTTTAAATCCAGAAGGATCTGGTCTTCTGCTTCTTGGGTAAACAACGCGCCAGAATCAAGGCGCTGCGTGGATTGATTGTAACAACCACGGCATTGATGCACACACCCCGAGACAAACAGAGTACAGCGAGTACCAGGTCCGTTTACAACATCAACTGGATAATATTGGTGATAATTCATGATGCCATTCGACTCCATACAATCTCAGTACTGGCATTGAGAAAAGGACGAAGGTTTCGCCCTATTCACTAACCAAAAATGTTACAGATGTTTCACCCGACGTTTGACTTCTTCTTGTTTACCGAAATTAAACGGCCTTGCATCGGGGCTTCCCAAATATCCACAAACACGTCGGGTTACCGAAACTTTAGTCGAGTCATGATTCCCGCAGCTTGGGCAGGTAAAGCCCTTACTGGTGCAGTCGAATTCTCCGTTATAACCACATTCATAACATTCATCGATGGGCGTATTGGTTCCATAGTAAGGAACGCGGCTATAGCTATAGTCCCACACATTTTCTACCGCTTCTATATTGCGCTGCATGTTCGGAAACTCACCGTAGCAAATGAATCCACCGCTTGAGATCTCAGGGTAAGGCATTTCAAAGTCGATCTTGTCATATGGGTTAACCTTTTTCTCAACATCTAAATGGAAGCTATTGGTGTAGTACCCTTTTTCAGTGACTCCCTCAAGCACACCAAATTCCTTGGTATCGATACGGCAGAATCGGCTGCACAGATTCTCACTTGGCGTGCCATATAAGCTATAACCATAACCCGACTCTTCAGCCCATTGATTCACCGTTGTTTTTAGGTGCTTAATAATATTCAGTGCTTTTTCACGTAGCTCTGAGCTATCGTACACATGCTCATTATTACCATAGAGTGCGTTGATGGTTTCATGGATACCAATATAACCAAGAGAAATAGATGCTCGACCATGCTTAAAAATGTTGGCGATAGGTTCATCAGCTTTAAGTCGAACTCCGCATGCTCCTTCCATGTATAGAATAGGCGCCACACGCGCTTTGACATTTTCGAGTCTTGAGATACGAGTCTCAAGCGCTCGACGTGACAGCACCAGTTTTTCATTCAAGATCTCATAGAACTTCGCTTCGCAGCCTTCAGATTGAATGGCAATTCGCGGTAAGTTCAAGCTAACCACACCTAAATTATTGCGCCCTTCATGGATGAGTTCTCCCTCTTCTCGGTAGGTACCCAAAAAGCTACGACAACCCATTGGCGTCTTAAATGAACCCGTGACTTCTACCACTTTTTCGTAATTAAGAATATCTGGATACATGCGCTTTGAAGCACATTCTAGTGCGAGTTTCTTAATATCGTAGTTAGGATCAGCCTCTTTGTGGTTAAGTCCGTCTTTGATGCCAAAAACCAGTTTAGGGAACACCGCAGTTTTCCGGTTTTTACCTAAACCAGCAATACGATTTTTCAAGATAGACTGCTGAATTAAGCGTGAAGCCCAACTAGTGCCAAGCCCAAAGCCGAAAGTGACAAAGGGAGTTTGTCCGTTTGCGGTGTGAAGCGTGTTGACTTCATATTCTAAAGACTGAAAAGCGTCATAACACTCTTTTTCCGTTCGAGCACGTGCAAATGCCTCCGGTTCATGAATGTCCCAATCTTTAGCTATCTCAAGGTGTTTAGCGTAACTTGCCATCACGTAAGGTTCTAAGACTTCGTCAATCCGATTGATTGTCGTTCCGCCATAGATATGGCTGGCCACTTGAGCAATGATTTGTGCGGTGACTGCGGTCGCTGTCGAAATAGATTTTGGCGTATCTATTTCGGCATTCCCCATTTTAAAACCATGTGTCAACATGCCTTTTAGGTCGATCAACATACAGTTAAACATAGGGAAGAACGGTGCGTAATCTAAATCATGGTAGTGAATATCGCCTTGTTCATGGGCTTGAACAATATCGCGAGGCAGAATGTGAGTTTTAGCATAATGCTTAGCAACAATACCCGCTAATAAGTCACGTTGAGTTGGAATTACCTTGCCATCTTTATTTGCGTTCTCGTTAATAAGATCGACATTACTTTCCTCAATAAGGCCTTCAATTTCCCGTGTTAATGTACTCTGCTTTTCTCGCGCTATGTCACGGTCATGTCGATATTCAATATATGACCGCGCCAGTGATTTGTAAGGACCTTGCATCAACTCGTTTTCTACTAAGGTTTGAATCTCAGTAATATGAACTTCATCGTGATCTCTTAGCTTCAGCTCCACCGCTAACGCGACATTGAGCGCGTAAATAGCGATCTCTTTATCGACATGCTCTGCCGCTGCTTCAACAGCAGCTTGAATGCGATCCCTGCTAAACGGAGCTCTAGAGCCGTCACGTTTGATTACGATTGGTTTCACCTTCTCTCCTTACCCTTTAAATACTCACAGAGTTATCCATAAATACACTATATAGGGTTAATTTTTACTCTACCAGCACAATATATTGTGGCGTATTTAACGAGATGAGCTCATGGTATGTATTGATTTCGATCAATAAAATTGGGCCCTAGATTAAGATCAAATCGATCTTAGTGGCAGTGATCTCAGCTTGAAAGAAATGTATGAAAAAAGTGATTTTCACTCGATTTTCACTTGCTTTTTCTTGAGTGCTTATAGAATAAAGGCTGTCAATAAACACAAATTATATAGAGTATGACAAACACTAAACTTATATCGATTCTGGCGCTTCTGTTGATAACTGTCTTCAAATCAATTTATTCCGCCACTACCAACCAGTGAGGATTTTACGGTACTTGCATAGCCCTTTTCGACTTCATTCGCGTTGAATGGCCATGTTATTAATAGGTACTCGGATGTGTTTTGCCATCAGTGAACCCGTCATCATTGCGATAATGAAGATGAACATATCGAGGTTACCAAATGATAGGCTTGTGATAGCAGGTCCAGGGCAGATGCCTGCGAGTCCCCAGCCAGTACCAAATAGTATTGAGCCCGAGACTAATCTTCTATCAACCTTCTGGTTCCTTACTAAATAGAACGGCTCCCCCAGCAACGCATGTCTCCGAGTCTTGATTACAAAATGGTAAATAGGGGTAAATACGGCTAGCGCACCTCCCATTACAAACGCTAAGCTGGGATTCCAATCCCCCATGACATTTAAAAAACCAATAACACTTTCTGGATTAGTCATCCCAGACAACGCCATGCCAATACCAAACATTATCCCACTGGCTAGTGCAACGAATTGTTCTGATATTTGTGCTGGCGTTTGAAGCTTAAGCTGTGACATGTTATCCCACCTTAGCGAACATAAACCGTCACAGCCGCAGTGAACATGAAGATCAGCGTGGCCACAACGGAGCGTAGAGAAAATCGGCCGATACCACAGATACCATGACCACTGGTACATCCATTAGCAATACGCGTACCTAAGCCAACAAGCAAACCTGCTACGACCAAATGAGGCGTTGATATAGAGTCGGTGCTAGGTACTTGTATCTCTAAAAAACTCACACAGAGTGCACCTCCACTTACCATTCCTGACAAAAACAAGATACGCCACAAAAAGTCATGCCGATTAGGCGTAAAAACGCCATTTACAATCCCACTTATTCCTGCGGTCTTAGCGTTAAATAACAACAAAATCGCAGCTGACAGACCAAGAAGAGTACCACCTATTAAAGAATGCCATGGAAAGGTTTCACTCATCATGACCTCCTACAAAACACATCGTGAAAAGATTCAATTAACGTTTCAATTCTAGGGTCCGCTAAAGAATAAAAAACTTGCTGCGAGACTTTGCGGGCCTGAATCATCTTGTGATTACGCAATACCGTAAGATGCTGAGAAAACGCAGATTGGCTAAGTAAAGCGTTCTTCTGTAGCTCTCCTGCCCCCATTTCGCCCTGCGTCAGTTGGCACAAAATCATCAAACGAACAGGGTGAGCCATAACCTTCAGCATATCTGAAGCCTCAGTCGCCCTTTCCCTCATTTCTGAAATATCAATCGTGTTTGAACCCATAGCTTATAAATTAGCATTTACTAAATTAATGAAAATTATCACTCACCCACAAACATTAGTCAATGCTAATTTAGATATTCTTGTTGCACCAACCTCTTTGCCTAGTAACTTAGGCCATCACGTTAGTCCGTAAGACAAAAAGCCCACCAGTGCCACATTCCACTATCAACAATTCAATCAACTGTTATAGAAATTAAATATTTCTTTCACAATTCCTCCGTAGTATCAGCGCGTTAAATCATGGAGGAACCATTTTGTTTACTGTTCATAAATTGACTAGTTTGGCTGCTTGTACTGCTATTGCTCTAGCGGGTTGCACTTCTCTAGAAACAACTAAATTGACCGCAGAGTGCCAAGTTACCGCCAAGCCTGAGAGCTCAGAGTCTTCTATCACCGGGTTAACATTACTCGGGACCTATGTCGCCGATAGTGAGTTTGACACTTCGGCAGCAGAAATCGTTGCTTATGACGAATGTAGCGATCAATTGTTTGTGGTGAATGCCCAAGCCAAGCGGGTCGATGTCATGACTTTAGATGCACAAAATCGTCCTACTAAAACTGCGCATATTGACTTATCCACCGCGGGTGAAATGGCCAACATCAAGATTGGCGCCGCCAATAGTGTTTCTGTTCACAATGGCTTAGTCGCAGTCGCCATTGAAAACCAAGTGAAGCAAGAAAATGGCTTGATTGCGTTGTACCATGCAGACACATTAGAACTGATTAAGACCTATCAAACCGGTGCACTGCCAGATATGGTGTCTTTTTCTAAAGATGGTCGTTACATAGCAACGGCTAACGAAGGCGAGCCAAATTCTGACTACAGCATCGACCCTGAAGGCAGTATCACATTAGTCGACCTCGCATCAGGTATTGAGCAAGCCGAAGTCAAACAGATCTCATTCAAAGCGTTCAACCAAGGCGAATCACGACATGATGAGCTAATGGAAACCATCAGAATATCAGCTCCAGGGGCGACCGTTGCACAAGATTTAGAGCCAGAATACCTGACTTTCGCAGATGACGGCTATTTGTACGTTGCGCTTCAGGAAAACAATGCGCTGGCTAAAATTGATATTCACAAGGCTTCCGTTGACTCTATCTACGGCTTAGGTGGGAAAAGCTGGGAAACAAAAGCTCTAGATGCTTCTAATAAAGATAAAAAGCTGGGCAACCTAAACTCTTACCCTCAACTTGAAGGGCTTTACATGCCTGATTCTATCGCTAGTTTTCAAGTAGAGGGAGAAACCTACATCGCAACAGCCAACGAAGGTGATGGTCGAGAGTATGGTTTTAAAACCACTCAAGCGGTCTGCGATAGCAAAGGTTTTGAATGGGACGAAGATGACTTCACGGACTCGAGCCAATACAGAACTGAAAAAGGCTTCTGTATCGTATACAGCGATGAGCTGCGTGGTAAAGACCTAAACGTCAACACATCACATCCACTAAAAAGCCAACTCAGTGACAAAAACCAACTTGCCCGTCTGAAAGTTGTAAAGCCGAATGGCGATTTAGCACAAGATGATGTGGTTTATAGTTTTGGTAGCCGCTCTTTTTCACTGTGGAATGCAAACGGTGAACTCGTATTTGACAGTGGCGATGAGTTTGCTGATATCGTCAATACACTTGATCCACAACACCTGAACAGCAGCAACGACAGCAATGAAACAGCTGATGACCGCAGTGATGATAAAGGAGTTGAGCCAGAGGCCATTGAAGTTGCATCAATTAATGGTCGGCAGTATGCGTTTATCGGGTTGGAAAGGCAAGGTGGCATTATGGTTTACGATGTGAGCACACCAACTTCACCGATGTTCATCAACTACATAAACAATCGCAACTTCTCCGAGCCAGTTTGTACTCAAGTTTCGGATGGCGAGTGTAGTAATGATACATATAACCCAGAAGCAGGTGATTTAGGTCCCGAATCGATTCGTTATTTTGCTCGACATGGTCAGCACCTCCTCGCAGTGGGTAACGAAGTCAGCGGAACTACATCGATTTACCGCATAGAACTTTAACTGCCTAGATCACATTACTGGGCTCAGTTTCCCTCTGTAATGTTCATGCTCTATATTGTAAAAAGCGCCTTATGGCGCTTTTTTGTTGAACTTAGCGTACGATAAAATAAATATTTACCCTCTTTTTCCACACCTTTCTATTTTCAATACTCCCAAGCCACTAATAACAAATTTATAAAGTTATTTATTCTATAATGTTAAATAATTAGATAACAAAAGAGTAAATTAAGGACGAGCATATGTGTTTACTTATTTTGTTGATACATGAATCAAGATCTTGATGGACAAAAAATAGCCGTTGCATTTAATAACGCTTAGTTATATTTTGTTTCGAAAGATTAATATTTTATAAATTAAAAATGAAATTTGTCAGTTGTCTGTTAACACTTCTTTCTTCTGCCGTTATAGCAAATCCACTACCTGATGATGAGAAACTCATTGCTTCTTTAATTGAACGCGGTGTTATTTGCGATAATCAAACCTATGAAGAAAAACAAGAATCTCTCCAGATTTATCTTGCTAATAGATTCGACAAAAAAAACAAAAACGATAAGAAAGATAATAACACCAATATAAAAAACAACCCGACTGAACAAAAGTGTATTTCAGCAATTAAGAAATAGCTCAGGCTGAAAGTCACTTAAAAGGAATCTTCCCATTGATTGGGATTTTGTTGTTCACGCAACGTTATAACCGCTTAATAAGTGGTATTTGGCAATCAAAATATAATAAGGAAATAATATGAGTCCTATGAGGAAAACACTGCTGGCAACAGCGGTGCTGACCCTTTTTAGTGTCAGTGGTCACGCCAAAACACCTATAGATTTAGGTGTGATGAACGAAGAAAAAATTATCGAGATGCTCGTTAGAAAAGGGGTTCTTGATGAAAATTCTTCGGTAGAAGAGCAAAAAAACGCCCTTGATAACTACTTAAACACAAAGCTTAATGGAGGCTTTAAAGGAGACGCTCAATTCGGCAAGAAAGCGCTGGAGCAGCGAGCTAAGATCCTAAAGTCTATCGAAGCAAAGAAAGGTCACCATAAAGCACATGTGTTTGCTTTTGATTTATCACAAAAGCGTACAGACAAAGTCCTTGCCCTACTCGTCGACTTCCCTGACTTACCTTGGGATGAAAACCGACTGACTTCCGAGCATACTGAGATGCTCTACGATAGTTACAAACCCGAACACTACCAGAACCTACTCTTCTCAGGTGCAGGCTATCTTGGCCCAAATGGAGAAAACCTCATCTCCATGCGTCAATATTACGAAAGTGAGTCAGGTGAAAGCTATAGCGTAGCTGGTCAAGCGGCTGGCTGGTACCGAGCGTCGAAGAACGCGTCTTTCTACGGGGGTAACTCTCCTACAACGGACAATGATCTCAATGCTCAAGAGTTAGTACGTGAAGCCTTAAACCAGTTAGCACAAGATCCAAGTATTAATCTGGCCGACTACGATATTGAAGATCGTTATGATTACGATGGTGACGGCAACTTCCGTGAGCCTGATGGCGTCATTGACCACCTGATGGTATTCCACTCTTCGGTGGGTGAGGAAGCCGGTGGTGGTGTCTTAGGTGATGACGCAATTTGGTCTCACCGCTATAATTTAGGTAAGTATCATGTGCTTGAAGGTACGTCTAGCAACGTCCCTGGGCGCTTCGGCGGTAAATATGCCGCATTTGATTACACTATCCAACCTATTGATGCCGCAGCAGGTGTCTGTGCTCACGAATATGGGCACGATCTCGGCCTTCCAGATGAGTACGACACTCAGTACACAGGTAAAGGTGAACCCGTCTCTTACTGGTCTATCATGTCTTCAGGTAGCTGGGCAGGAAAAATTGGGGGCACACAACCAACCGCATTCAGCTCGTGGGCAAAACAATTTTTACAAGAATCCATTGGCGGTAAATGGATTGCTAACCAAACCATCTCTGCAGATGCTCTATCGAGCAAAGGTGAAGAGATTACGCTGTATCAGACGATCGACAATGACAAGCAAAACATGGTTCGCATTGACTTACCAGTCAAACGAACTGAAGGTCATAAACCGTTCGCGGGCAATTATAGCTTCCATTCAGGTAAAGGCGATGACCTAAAGAACAAGATGTCTCGTCAACTGACTCTACCAGAAGGCAACAGCGTCAAGCTGACGTTTAAAGCTTGGTATCAGATCGAAAAAGACTATGACTACGCTCGAGTGCTTATCAACGGTCAGCAGATCGAAGGTAACATAACAACCATGGATGACCCATACAACACAGGTCTTGTTCCAGCCATCGCTGGCGAATCTGACGGTTGGGTTGATGCCGAGTTCGATCTATCTCAGTGGGCAGGTCAAACCATTGAACTGAGTTTCGATTATGTGACCGATGGCGGCTTAGCTATGGAAGGTCTTCACCTCGATAATATTTCCATTGTGGCTGACGGTAACACAACTCTGATCGATGATGCGGAAGATCAATCTAGCTTTACATTCGATGGTTATCGGTTAAATGATGGCTTCAATGAAGCTGCTCATTACTACTTACTGCAATGGCGTAGTCACAACGATGTCGATGAAGGTTTGAACAACATCAAACGCTTTGGAAAGCTGATGTCATTCGAGCCAGGGCTGATCGTTTGGTATGTAGATGAATCCATGACGGATAACTGGGTAGGCAAACACCCCGGTGAAGGTTGGCTAGGTGTTGTCGATGCCGATCAAAACGCCATGATTTGGGCAAATTCAGGAACAGCAGCGCAAACACGATACCAAGTTCGTGATGCAGCTTTCTCTTTAAATGACCAGAAACCAATGCGTTTGGAAAACAGCGACGGTGATGTACTTGAAGATGTGAGCCTGATTGGTAATGCCTATTTCGCTGACAACCAAGACTACTCAAACCCTCAAGCACCAGATGCTGGCCGACTTCTCACTGAGCACGGTGTGCAAATTGAAGTGATCAACCAAGCTGCAGACAACACTTACGGTGTAATCAAAGTATCGAAAGCAGAAGCACCTAATCAGCCGCCGGTCGCTGCATTTACGCTGTCTATTGATGGTTTGAAGGTTACTGCAACCAACACGAGTTCAGACAGCGATGGCTCTATTGTCGCTTACGACTGGGATTTTGGTAACGGTGAGTCGAGCAATGAGAGTACTCCTACATGGACTTACCTCAATGACGGCAGTTATACAGTATCTTTAACAGTGACGGATGATCGTGGTGACCAGCACACAACGACAGAAACCATTACAGTAGAAGCTGACAACCTACTCCCAACCGCCAGTGCACGCTACATACACCTTGGTCGCTGGGTCACTATGTGGTCAACAAGCTCAGATCCAGATGGCCGCATCGTTGATACTGAATGGGTTCTACCAAACGGAAAAGTGAAACGTGGACGCATATTTACTTCTATCTTCCCGAGCTACGGTAAGCAAGAAGTCCGCTTGACCGTCATGGACAACAACGGTGATAAAGTCACTAAAATCATAACTGTCGATCTATAAGGGTTTCCCCGTTCCTTAACTTCCTACTCCTCTTATTTGAGTGAGATTTGAGCGCAACTTAAGTTGCGCTCTTTTTTTATCCATTACAGTTTTTTTTTATTTTTATCATTATAGTAATCACCTTTTATTCTACGCATTACAGCCAAGTCTATTTTTATCCCATGTTCGGCTAATGTTTTTTAACCAAAACATTAATAATGTCAAATGATACACTCAGTTTATTTCTATAAATCGCCACTTCAAAAAATAGCCATAAAATTCGACTTCTAAATGTTTAAAAATCAAACGCATTGCTTATTAATTATTCCTAATCATTAAACACTCATTTATGGATAAAAATTTGATCTTGATTCAATCTCAATTCATTTATCAAATGAATACTTTGACTGTTCTATGTTATATATGCAAAAAATAATGAGTAAATACTCTACAATCAAAATAATAAGTGCATAATTATGAATAAAACGTTGATTTTAGCTAGCTGCATTTTGGCAACACCTACCGTTTTTGCAGATAACTTACCAATGACACCAGAAGCTGTAACCGCAAGTTATGCTTCTGAAGTACAGGACACACAAACATACACTTATGTCCGGTGCTGGTACCGCCCTGCACAAAATCATGACGACCCTTCTACTGACTGGGAGTGGGCGCGTGATGATAACGGTGACTACTACACCATCGATGGGTATTGGTGGTCATCGGTTTCATTCAAGAACATGTTCTATACCAACGCCTCTCAAACAGAGATAGAAAACCGCTGTAAAGAGACACTTGATGTTCATCATGATAGTGCCGATCTTCTTTACTATGCCTCGGATAATCGTTTCTCATACAACCATAGTATTTGGACAAACGACAACGCTCTCAACAACAGAATCAATCGTATCATTGCTTTTGGAGATAGTTTGTCGGATACAGGTAACCTATACAATGGTTCCCAATGGGTATTTCCTAACCGCAACTCTTGGTTTCTTGGCCATTTCTCGAATGGCTTTGTATGGACTGAATACTTAGCCCAGGCAAAAGGGGTCCCGCTGTACAACTGGGCAGTGGGTGGCGCTGCGGGCACCAACCAATATGTAGCCTTGACAGGGATTTATGATCAAGTTACGTCTTACCTAACCTATATGAAGATGGCGAAAAACTACAACCCTGAGAACAGTTTAATGACTCTTGAGTTTGGCCTAAATGACTTTATGAACTATGGCCGAGAAGTGGCCGATGTTAAAGCAGATTTGAGCAGCGCATTGATTCGGTTAACGGAATCTGGAGCAAGTAACATTTTGCTTTTCACCTTACCCGACGCAACTAAAGCTCCACAATTCAAGTATTCAAACCAAGAAGAAATTGATACCGTTCAAGCCAAGATTCTTGAGTTCAATGACTTTATTGAAGAGCAAGCAAGGTTATATCAAGATAAAGGGCTAAACGTGGTTCTGTATGACGCCCACGATATCTTCGATAAAATCACATCCAACCCTAAGCAGCATGGTTTTGAGAACTCAACGGATGCGTGTTTGAACCTCAATCGCAGTTCTTCTATTGACTACTTATACAGCCATGAGTTAACCAATGACTGTGCCTATCATAGCTCTGATAAGTACGTGTTCTGGGGTGTCACTCACCCGACAACAGCAACGCATAAATATATTGCCGATCAAATCATTGCGACGAAGTTAGATCAATTCAACTTCTAGAGTCAGTCCCTATCAAAAGAGGCAAAGTCATTTGCCTCTTTTCATCCTTTAATGCATCACTAAGCCGCTACACGCCTCACTCTGAAGACATTAATGCCGAACAAAGTAATTACGGCAAGTACAAATGGAAGTACATAGATATTTAAGCTCTCCCACCCCACTGTCGCCTCTAACCAACCAGACAATAATGCAGTCATTGTCACACAGCTAAAGACAAAAAACTCGTTAAATGCCTGAGCCTTAGATTTGTTATGTGTCTCATAAGACTGACTGAACAAACTCGTAGCAGCAATAAACATAAAGTTCCATCCAACGCCGAGTAAAACAAGAGCCAATGAAAAATGCCAGATAGATTGTCCGTGGATATTGATTGCTACACACAGTACAAATAAGATAGCGCCAGTGAGGATCATCTGCCTTGCGCCATATTTCTCAATCAGTTTACCGGTGAAAAATGCTGGAACAAACATACCCAAAACGTGCCATTCAATAACTCCTGCGGCTTTCTCAAAATCGAAGCCACAACCAATCATTGCTAAAGGCGTTGCTGTCATCAAAATATTCATTACCGCATAAGCCACCATGGCAGCAAATACAGCTAACATGAAGTTAGGTGCTTTAATGATTTGCCTGATCGAATCTGGGCTATCTTTTGTTTTACTTAGCTGATGACTTGGAAATTCAATAGTTTGCAACAGGCATAATGCGATGATGTTAAGTACAATGAGAGACATAAACGCCCCGACATAAAGTGAATCACCTGTCATCTGCTGTGAGTAAACAGCAAGGTTTGGCCCAAGGATAGCAGCCAGTACACCACCAGCCATAGATATTGAGATTGCTTGATGCCGTGCATTTTCCTTACAAACTTCTATGGCTGCAAAGCGGTATAAAGTCCCAAAGCCGATACCAATACCTAATAGAAAAGTGCCGAAACAAAACAAATAAAACTGCTCACTATACAGAGCGTATGTCGAAACAGACGCCCCCGTAATGCCCACTAGATTCCCTAAGCTAAACCCTTTTCGCCTACCGAACCTCCCCATGATCAAAGAGGCTGGAATAGTGGCACTCATCAAGCCAAGAAATTGCAGAGCTACAGGCAAAGTAATCATACTTTCAATCGGTGCTATTTCCTTACCTACTAGTCCGATCACAGATATCAGGAGAATGTTTCCTGTCATCAACAATGCTTGACACAGTGAGAGGATCCAAACGTTTCTGTTCACTTTAATGCCTCTTTAACCGCTGCATTTGCGTGTATCTCTGCAGTATCGAATAAAGGAACTTCCGTGTCGTCCTCGCTAATGAGTAAGCCTATCTCAGTACATCCGAGAATCACCCCCTGTGCACCTTGCTCACCTAAATCTTCTATGACCGTTTTAAAGTCCTGCTTTGATCTTACGCTCAGGGTACCAAGACACAGTTCATCATAGATGACGTCATGTATAAGTCGGCGCTGAACACCATTCGGAACAATAACCTCAATCCCAAATTTATCCGTCAAACGTTGTTTGTAAAATGATTGTTCCATGGTAAATGCAGTACCAAGTAAGCCAACTTTATTGATTCCTTGTTCAACCAATACTTGACCTGTTGTATCAGCAATATGCAGTAATGGAATAGAGATCGCCTCTTCTACCTGACTGGCTACTTTATGCATTGTATTGGTTGCAATAAGCACAAAGTCCACGCCTGCTTTTTCTAGTGACTGGGCAGCATTACTCAGAATAACCGCGGTTTTCTCCCATTCACCTTTATGTTGCAAAGCTTCAATCTCCGCAAAATCGACGCTATTTAAAATCAACTTTGCAGAATGCAAGCCTCCCTTCTCTGCTTTGGTTGCTTGGTTAATCTGCTTGTAGTAGCTGACTGTTGACTCCCAGCTCATACCACCAATAATACCAATTGTTTTCATCGCACTTCCCTTCACATGATTACTACACCAATTAATCAAATGCGTAACAAAATTACAAGATGATTTCCAAGCTCACTGACATAAAAAAGCCCTGAGTAGAATCACTCAGGGCTTTTCAATTTCTATCACCAAATTTAGCTGGTAACTTCTTCTTTGACGGGGAGCACTTGCTTGACATAGTCACCAGGAGCAGGGCCAAGTACAGGGAACTGCTCGTTGCCCGTATTAAACGGCTCCACTTGCTCTTCTGGGCTAAAGCCTAATAGCCATTGATGCCAATGCGTCCACCACGATCCTTCAGTGTGCTGCGCATTACTTAACCATTCATCCGCGCTTTCATCTAAGCTGTCATTGGTCCAAAAACCGTATTTATTCTTAGATGGATGATTGACGATACCCGCAATGTGGCCAGATTCACCTAAAACGAACGTTTTATTACCACCAACGTTCAAAGCACCGCGATACGTACCCTGCCACAAGGCAATATGATCTTCTTTAGTGGATACAAAGTAGCTTGGAATCTTAATCTTATTGAGATCGATCCATACACCACCAATCTTGACACCCTTGTCCTGTACCAATTTATTGTTCAAATACAGTTCACGAAGCATAAAGTTGTGACAGGTTGAACTGACATTGGTGCTATCACTGTTCCAGTACAACAGATCAAAATCTACTGGGCTTTGGCCTTTAAGATAGTTGTCTACATAGTAATTCCAGTAGAGGCTATTTTCACGAAGCAGGCTGAAAGTCACGCTCAAAGAGCGGCCATCCATATAGCCCTTAGCGTTATTCTGCGCTTCAATGGCACTGACAATCGTATCGTTGATGTATGCACCTACCTCTCCAGGTTGCGAGAAGTCGAGCAATGTAGTGAAGAAGGTTGCACTCTTAATACGTTTTTTCATTCGCTTAGCAGCATAGTAAGCAATAGTACTTGCCAATACAGTGCCACCAATGCAGTAACCCGCTGCGTTAATCTGCTCTTGTCCGGTAATATCTTCAATCGCAGATACTGCCTTGACCACACCATCCGTCACGTAGTCGCCAAACTCAACATGGCTTTGTGCCTTACCAGGGTTACGCCACGACATCATAAATACCGAGTGTCCCTGTTCAAGCAGCCAACGAACCATTGAGTTTTTCTGGCGTAAATCAAGGATGTAATATTTGTTGATAAATGGCGGCACGATTAAAAGTGGTGTTGCATACACTTTTTCCGTCATCGGACGATACTGAATTAACTCAAACAGTTCATTACGATAAACGACTTCACCTGCCGTATTAGCAACATCATCACCTAAACGAAACGCGTTATTGTTCGTCATGCGAATCTTTAAGATATCAGCACTCGACTCTGCGTCTTCTTTCAGTTGTTCTAAGCCTGCAAGAAGGTTTTCACCATTTTGCTCCAGAGTCAGTTTCAATAGCTCCGGGTTAGTCGCGATAAAGTTACTAGGAGACATCGCATTGATTGCTTGCCGAGAAAAGAAGCTAATGCGCTCTTTCGCTTTTTCATCTAAGCCTTCAATGCTATCGATAGTTTGTAGGTAAGTTTTACTGAAAAGTAAGTATGACTGTTTGATGAAGTTATAAAACACATCGTTTTGCCATTCTTCATTGGAGAAGCGTTTATCTCCTTTTTCCGCTTCAACAACAGATGTGTTGTTTTGTGCCAAAACGACATTTTGCCAGATTTGCAGTTGCTGTTGCCACCAATCAGCTTGGATTTTCAACATAGTAGCTGGTTGGTTAGCTGCACTTTCGAAGAGTTTCGTTGTATCTTCGAAATTGACTTCTTGCATGGCTTTGTTTAGAGGGGAATTAACGGCTGCCCTGCTTAGTTCTAGATCTTCCCACCATTGTTGATTGGTTTCCTGAAGCTTCACAAGGTAGTCCGAAAAGAAGTGTTGATACATATTGCTACTCCTATGATCGGAAAAAATGCCGCCTCTCGGCGGCAAACAAGTCAGTGCTATGCGGGAGTCACTGTCTTAAGGTTTTCCGTAGTAAGCTGATCAACATCATCTTTGAACTCTTTAGCGATAGATTGTAGCTTGTTGCTGTCATCCATCATTTGCTGAGAGAGCTTTGTAAGTACAGAAAGCTGCTGGCTGTTAAATGCAGTCAGAGAAGTGACATCTTTAATCTCACTTGCCGCTTTCATTTGAGTTAGGCCCATTTCGCTGTAAGTACGGATAGCATTTAGCTGAAGCTCTGTTAACACTTCTACGTTCTTAGTCACAAGTTTGTTGAATTTTACGTAGGGCTCTAGGCTTTTTTCAGTTTGGTCTGTGAAAGATTTGAAAAAATCAGTGTACATAGTCTTACTCCTGGGTTAATTCCATTTTAATTTAGCTAAAATTCAGGCTCGAATTGAATTTAAGCGATTGATTTAATAACAACAGCCGTTCCCATACCGCCACCAACACATAGCGAAGCGACACCATAAGTCCCATTGCTTCGGTTAAGCTCGTGTACAAGAGAAACCAAAATACGGTTACCTGATGCACCCAGAGGGTGGCCAAGAGCAATCGCACCACCATTTACGTTGGCTTTATCTAAAATCGAAGAAACAGATACATCGTGCTCTTGTGCGAGTTTATGGATAACACCAAGCGCTTGAGCGGCAAACGCTTCGTTCAACTCATAAACATGTATATCGTCTGTGGTAATATCCGCTTTACTCAAAGCTTGCGTCACAGCTTCAACAGGCCCCAATCCCATGATCTGCGGGTCTAAACCGGATTGCGCGTAGCTAACTATTTCCGCAATGGGTTCTAAGCCATGTTGTTGAACCGCACTCTCGCTCGCAACGATAATGGCACTCGCACCGTCATTGATACCAGAAGCATTCCCAGCCGTTACCGTCCCTTCTTTATCGAATGCTGGGCGCAATTTTGCTAAACCACTTAGCGTAGCACTTGCTTTAGGGTACTCGTCGGTATCGAACACAATGGTTTCTTTGCGTTTTTTCACATCCACAGCAACAATTTCATCAACGAATTTGCCAGCTTCAATCGCAGCCACTGCTTTCATTTGGCTAGCCAGAGCATATTCATCTTGCTGCTCACGGCTAATGCCCACTTCTCGCGCAACATTTTCAGCCGTTTTACCCATGTGGTATTGGTTAAATACATCAGTTAAGCCATCGTTGATGAGCAGATCCGTTAGATTCATGTTGCCCATCTTGTGGCCGTCGCGAATGTTGCTAGGCACAATGAAAGGAATTTGAGACATCACCTCTACGCCAGCGGCGACGACGACAGATGCATCACCGGAGCGAATGTGGCTGACCGCGTCCATGACGGTTTTCATGCCACTGCCACATACCATATTCAGTGTATAGGCAGGCACAGTCTCAGGGATTCCAGCATAGATGGCGGCCTGACGACCAATTCCCATGCCTTGCCCTGCACCAACCACGTTGCCGACAATCACTTCATCAACTTGTTCAGGGCTTACCTTCCCTTGTTCCAATGCAGCCTTAATAGCAATTGAA
The DNA here is from genome assembly GCF_022398215.1 of Vibrio sp. Isolate24. Taxonomy (NCBI): domain Bacteria; kingdom Pseudomonadati; phylum Pseudomonadota; class Gammaproteobacteria; order Vibrionales; family Vibrionaceae; genus Vibrio; species Vibrio sp. Isolate24. The sequence continues at coordinate 482,359 of NZ_JAKEUU010000001.1, read as the reverse complement.
CCTAGGTTTCCTGCTGCAATGTCTTTTAATGTTCCGCCAAATGCACCGATTGGTGTGCGTTTTGCGGCAACAATATAAACTTTTTCCATCACACTCACCCTTAATGCATGTATAAGCCGCCGTTTACGGACAATGTCTCACCCGTAATATATGCACCCGCATCGCTGACAAGAAATGATACCGACTTAGCGATCTCTTCTGGTGTAGCAAGACGCTTCATCGGGATCTGAGCTTTAATCGACTCCAGCACTTCTGGCTTCATTTGCTCCACCATTGGCGTGCCCGTGTAGCCTGGAGCAACCACGTTAACAGTGACACCACTTCTTGCCCCTTCCGCTGCAAGCGCTTTAGAAAAACCGATCATACCGGCTTTCGCTGCAGAGTAGTTTGTCTGACCAAACTGGCCTTTGAGACCATTGACTGAAGAGATATTAATGACTCGCCCATTGCCTTTTTCACACATCGCAGCAAACAAGGGTTGCGTAACATTAAACAAGCTATTGAGATTTGTTTCGATGACATCTTTCCAAGCTGATGCGGTCATTTTCTTGAACACACCATCACGAGTAATACCTGCATTATTCACAACAACATCGATCGTGCCTTCTTCCTCTAATAGCAAAGCCAAACGTTCAGCACATTGTTCAGTGTTTGTGACATCCAACTCAAACAAGCGGACTTGATCTTCGTTGAATTCTTTGTCGTTAAACCAATCCAGAGCGCACTGATAGTTACCAGTAAAATAGGTAGCGATTACACGATAGCCATCATTCACTAGTTGAGAAGAAATTGCAGAACCAATTCCGCCTTTTGATCCCGTGATCAAAGCGACTTTTTTCATTAAGAGACTCCATTCTTAACAGCAATTAAATTTATTCGCCACTAACTGGTGCTCAAGCCAAGCACCAACCAACGTTATTAGTAATATTTCAGTAAGGCACTTTCTGTCCTTAGTTCTGATAAATAAAACTAAACTCTTAATGTTACAGTTCAAATACTTTTTGAGTTTAGTTGCATAATGTTGAACGAGATCTCATAAGGAATGAAATGTTATATAAGTGTTAACTTACCATAAGCCATTGATTTGAAATGAATTAAATTAAAACTTATTTTTATCAGAAGTGTATAAAACATTGTTTTAGCTTGAATTTTCATTGCTTACACCTATTTCATCAGTCTTTATCACCTTTTAAAAAGCAAGTATTTTTGTTGCAGATAGGTTGATATTATCATGACAAAACAATCAATTTCCTATGACGTTTAGTTTTCATTATGCACTTTATGGAATTTACAATTCTAATAATTAAATAAAATGCATCCTATTAATTTTGGAATATATTAAAAATCTCTAAATATGTTTTAAAATATAATCATTTCTAAATATTTTATACTTATTCTATAACTCACCACCGTTGTAGAACCTAAAACATACCATGCCCCCAACCGCTATTTGAGTTCGCTTCTAACCCAGTGATGACCAGAGTTTAGTAATGTGTTTGTCACGGCTAGTTGGCTACACGTCTGCACCCTGCGCTTATTTACCGCATGCATTATAGGTTTATGGTATGAATATTTTCGTGCTTTAAGAGATGAAAAGCGGTTAGATTTCTGATAGAAATACCGCGTCGTAAGTAATTGAAAAAGAAAATGCTAGAAAAAAAACAAGGCCGCCGTAGCGCCCAAGATGCCGAGCAGACGAAGTGCGATATCATGAAGGTTGCGACTGAACTATTTTGCGAGCTTGGTTATGAACGTGTATCACTACGTAATATCAGTGAAAAAGCTGGAGTTTCACACAGTTTGATTCGTCATCACTTTGGTAGCAAAGAAAAAATCTGGCACGCAATCAGTGACCGATTACATAGCTATATAGAGGCTTATATTCATACCATAGTCAATAATATGCCCAAGGGTATAAGTCCGAACATAAAGCTGTACTTGTTTTCTGTTCAGCTTCTCGCCCATCTATTGACCTTCAAGCAACCAATACAACTTATCGCCGATGCCGTACGCCAAGAAGATACACTTTTTGACTACTTCATTGACCATTCAGGCGAGCTGGAAGCGTTAGTCAACCGCATTGCTGATGACTATAATCAAGCATTCCCCAACACTCCGATAAAAATCTGGGAAATCAAATGGCAAATGATTATGTTTGCACACGGGGCAGCTAGCCTCGAACCATTCATGCGAGAAACCTGGAGGGATGAAACCGAGGACTATTCACAGTGCTTACTCAAGCATTGGAATATGTTCAATCAAATGATGGCATGTCGCTTTCAAGTTCCACAAACAGATATGCTTACACCAGATAAAGTTGAAGAGTTAGTCTTTGATCTAACTTGTGAGCGATAAAAAAGTCTGCGCTAAGCAGACTTTATCTATTGAAAATTATTTAACAGGTTCTGGAAGTTAGTATCGATAATAAAATACGTCGCCGCATACATAATGGAGAACAATATCGCTGATACACCTAATGTCACTCTTGGAGGTATAACTCGCTTCAAAGGTTGCTTTAGGTATTTGGCTTTAAGATTCACCAAGGATACTTTTTCGTTTTCCGCTAGCCTTTCATCTTTAATGAGGCGATAAATTGTATTGGCGATATCAGCAAGTTTTTCCTGTCCTCTTTCTTCTCGGCCATACTTTCCTTGAAAGCCAAGCTGAATAAGAAGGTAAAGCAATTCGATGACGTATCGATAACGACGCGGATCTGCTTTCAAACGTTCGAGAATAGTAAAAAACTTATCACCACCTGAAGTTTCATTGTGAAACTCAGCCAGCAGACTATTTTGACTCCAGCTACTGTTTGATCCCCACTCTTGACGGCATACTGCTTCATCAATTGCAGCACATAAGCAATAGCGGATAACCAATATTGATGCACGATCGACTTCCATCTCATTTAGCTTACGTTCTCCCTTGCGTATTTCACGAGCAATCTGCTCCCGAAACGGCATAGGATCTTCGAGCCAAGGAATAGAAGACATACATGACAGGCTAGCAATTAACCAAGAAAACTGATCTACCAGCGGGTTGACACCCATTTTCTCGATATTCGGGTCTTTAACCGCGATATTTCTCGACAAGTCAGGCGCGGGCATCACCTCCATTGGCTTACCCGGCTCTGGCTGGAACAATACAACGGTTACATCGTTATCTATGTAACTCATGCTCTAACTGCCCATAGCTGTAGCGATAGATTAGCGAAGTCTCCAGAAACATGTACTGCAATCGCCGATGCACTTTCTAATGCGGCCCATTCTTCACTTGCTCTGTCGAGCTCAAAATAGGTATAACCTGCATGATATGGGAGCGCTCTCGGCACAACTGGCATTGGCTTAATACCGATACCAGGAAGCTGTAAGTTAATGAGATCACGAATATTATCGATAGACCCAATCTTGGTCTGACTAACAAATTGAGTATGAAGCACATCAAGGGTGACGTCTGCTTTCACAGCCAAGATAAAGGTTGCGGTTTCAACCACTTTCTTATCAGGGATCACCGCTGTACGAATACCGAAGTTCTGCTCTTGCAGCGTTAATGGTATTGCACGTTGCTCGGACATTACACTTAATGTACGCTTCGCATTCTCCAACGTACGCGATAGACAACTCGTTAAATCACCGTGGTTATACTCTATGAATTCAGGCGGTCTACGAGAAGCAGAGCACAATGTTGAAAGCTCACCTTCCGCCTGAAGCAAGATACGGTACAGTGACTCAGGATGAACACCTTCAACACTTGAAAAATGCCAGAATAGAGGTTCATAACGGTTGAGCGCTTGTAACAGCATAAAATCAGAGACCGTCGATACACCTTGCTGGTCAACGGTACCGAGGCGTTCCACAATCGATTCCGCGCGGTGCTTTAACATCGAAGCAAATTCACTGGTGAACTTGCTGAGTACTTCTGATGCATTGATATCAATACAAGTTGGAATGTAACGATCATCCAGCACAACACTGCCATCTGGTTTTACTTCAGAGACTTTAAGAATCGGAATTGCAGTGTAGGCACTACGATCCTCATCTTCGTACATTAACCGAAACTTAAGTTGTCCGACCGCGATGTTAGCTGTGTCTTCACTTTCGTATACCGCGTCGACAGCATCCTGATGACGCACAATATAACGAGCACCGTCTTTGTCAGAACCAAACAACTCTTCTCGTTCAGAAGGCAGCGGACAACACAAATAAATCACTTTATCGGTAATTGACGGGTCAACTTCTTTGACGTCAGGCACCTCAGCCAAAAGGGGCAAATCAAACGGCGTCCGATCTTGAAGAACACCTGCCGCTCGGGTAACAGCGATCTTTCCTTGAGTCAGTAATTCTGTATTGATTTCGATACGATTCACACCCCAGTGTAGTGGTGTACTACTGGCAAACAGCATGGTGCTTAGTTTCGTCTGAGCACGATCAAATTGCTGAAAGTGTTGTGGTTTCATGAACATGCCATCTTGCCACACTACAGGATTATATAATGACATTTCGTTGTTCCTTAAAAGTAAGTTTGCTCAATTCCACGCGTAGAGTTGAACGACAACTCGCTTCCCTCTAGCTTAAGTTTTAAGAAGTATTCCGATTTTTCTTCAATTAACTCGACTTTTCGCCACGACGAGCCATTAATGTCACGAAAAGCCGCTGAAAACCCCAATGCTCTTGTCGCAGGATCAAGGACAAGCACTTCATGGATTTTTTCACCCGGCTTTAGCTGGTACTCATAACGTTTAATGTATTCATCACCAAGTGATGCCTTGTCATTCTCGAATAAGGCAAAGAAGTCCAAATTACGAAACAATACTGGAGAGGTTAATTCATGAATACGAAGAATGACTGGAGAAGGTTGCCCTCCATCACGCTGATTTAACTGAGGTGAAGCTTCAATGATCAACTCAATAGATGAGGTTTCCGGCGTAATGCCGCTCGACTCCTTGAACTGATCCCACATTGAGCAACCAGTTAAGGAGAAGAATAAGAAAAGGACGATAAGTTTACGCATATTTTTCTTTTAAGAGTCGATTATAATTTTCTTGAACGAGTTTTTTCGTGCCCACTCCGTGTACACCTTTTAAACTCTCCAAATAGTGCAATTTGTACGTATCCCACAATTTTTGTTTGGCCAGAAAACCTTTGTTCTCGCTCTTCTGCTCAAAGATTATTGGATCGTACTGGCTGATACTTTGTTGAACATAGCTATTAAGAGCTTGCTCATATAAAGACTTATGCTCGCTGATTTCATCCAACATTTGCTCTACAAGTTCGTTGGGTGACAACATACTTTGCTTGTTTAGATCCAACATTAAGCTGATCAAATCGGTGTCCGCGGGCGTATGAGATTGCTTCAATTCTTCAATTTCAACAAGCTCATGCTGCAGTTTTGTCATACACAAACGTAGGCAAATCCCCATCTGTTCGAACAGGCGAGGATCAGCATCAAGTAATTCATCATCAGTCACACCCAGACCTTTCTTGAACGAAGACAACAAATCGCTGTGTGAATGCTCAGGAGTCACCGCACCTTTTTGTCTATCATGCCCTTCAGAAGGTTGCGACTCAATTTTAGGTGCGACTTCTTCCCACTGCTCGCTCTGGACTTTTATTGCGCTTGGCACTGATGCGGTGGATTGCTGCTGCGCAGGTACTGAAGCAGTCGTGTTCTTGGATTGTGGGCGCGGCGTTACAGGTGGTATAGTGTTTTCCACTTGTTTAGGCTGAGCATCAACACCAGCCATCCAGTCTTCAGGAATCAGACTCGGTGCATCAAACTCTGAATAAACACTTAGGCTGTCATCGACCATTTGACGTGCTGATTCATTCGCCACAACAAACTGCTCAAGCTCTTCCTCCTCTGAACGAATAAGATGCTCTTCGCTTCTATCAAGTGAGAAATCCAAGTGTGTCATTGGGTCAGAGGCGTCTGACTCGTCCGATTTTGTCTCAAGGAAAATTTCTTCCAACGGCCCCTGTTGCTCAAGCTCTGCAGGCACTTCATCCAGATTAACGAGCGGATCCATTGTATCTCGGTCAGGGGTAATATCGAATGCAATATCCGCGGTATTAGTAGTACGTTCTACGCTGACTGATAATTCATACTGCCCTAATACAATACTATCCCCTTCATGGATTGGGATAGGTTGATTTTTAAGCAGTTTATTCCCATTGACAATGACTCCATTGGTGCTGACGTCACTAATATAATACGCATCACCATAAATACTCACTAAGCAGTGAGTACTGGAAATATAACGATTGTGGTCAACCAAAGGAACTGAACATCCTGGGTTGCGGCCAATAGAGCCACCACTTTCTGGTAACTCTACGAACTTTGCTCCCGTGTATTCTTCAGGATGCTTTGATATGACTATAACCAAGCGCTCTAACAAAGCTTTTATCCTCTAGAAAAGAAGTGACACTGTGAACTCAACACCACCAAGGCCATCGTTGTATACCGGTAGAATATACGATGCTTGCGGGATAATCTGGAGGTGTGCATCCGGGTTGCTGCCTAACTTGATCACAGTACCGATTGTCGCTACAGCCCCCGCTTCGAACTGATCAATATCTTCAAGCTGTGAACCATATTTAAATCCATCACTATCCACAACCCAACGATTCGAATACTGGCTATAACCAGCTGACAAACCTGCACCGATATAAGGTGTAAAAATAGACCAACTGCCTAGAGCATATTGGGGCACAATTCGTAACTCGTAGTTGGTTACTTCTTGATAGATACCGTTTGCAGGCGCATCAATAGATTCATTGATATAATTGAACCCTAACCACCATCTCCAGCGGTTGTTGTCTTCATCGATTGGTCGAGTGTGGACAAAACCATATCTCAACGCGTCAACTGTGCCGCTCGTTCCTTCTTTGTATTCGATGCTGTCAATGCTCAGCATATTGATGGAGCCACCATAGCGCTCCCCTTTCGCGTTAGCCACCGTTGACACAGTACATGCCAATGCGAGTAAGCCCAGTCGACTTAACTTGTTCATCCTTTTATCCTCAAAAGGTCTAAAGTCAAAAGATAAATTAAAGATTCAGCAAAATAGCAGGCTAACTAACAAATTCAATAGCGAAAAAAAATCCCCACACAATTATGTTCTTTCTCCTATCGTTAACTTCTTTTTTCCTATCAAAATGGACATTTCAACTATTGGTCAAAATTCAATCATCAGTCTCAATATTTAACTCGAAATGATGAGTAGAAAGGGTAAATCCGAAATTGCAATCATTTACCTGTATAATATGGACAATAAATAACCATACTGTAAATATGAAACACAATCACTATTTACTTTTTTCTCAATTAAACTTTAGTAGTAAACGATAGCGGTCACATTTAATGAACTTTAATTAGCTTTAAGCAATATCTTATCTACAAATTACTTTTCTCCTACGTAAAATCCTCCTCGTGATAATTAAGAATTACTAAATAAGACACAAAACACTTTTTATAATTAACGTCATTTGGGTAGGATTTAATGTACTTTTCAGACTTTGCTCGGCGGCCAGTGGACGAGCTCACTCCTTGCGGAGTAAACCCAAACAATCTCGAAGAGTTTGAGGAAATTAAACGGCAGATTAATAATATCAACAAGGTAACTGGACGAGTTTCATGGAAAAAAGTCCAACAACTATCTAAAGATATTCTTAAGAATAAAAGTAAAGATTTGCGTTGCGGTTGTTACTATGCCGTTGCATCTGCGCATAATGACGGTTTAAGTGGCTTTGTTGACGGGCTAAATTCAATCTTAGATTTATGCGTTGTCTACTGGTCATCATCGTTTCCTGAGGTGTCTAAAACCAGCGCGAGAATGGGCGCATTTGAGTGGTTAATAGAACATGCCGAAAGACGTGTTAAACAATTCAATATTGGTGTTGAAGATCGACCTATCCTTGAAGCGGGCCACAGAGTATGTTTACGAATCGAAGAAGAGCTAAGACTCCGCTACGGTCACAAGGCCCCCTCACTAGGTGTTATCCGCCGACTGTTTAGCCAATATATCGATGAGATCAAAGAACTCGAAGATAAGAAAGAAGCGCAAAGAAAAGCTCATGAGAGAAAGGAACCGACCCAAAGCGCCGCTAACACTTCCGTTCCAGGTGGTATTACTGTCAATGTCAAGCCGCCGATGACGGAAAAAGCCCCCCCAATACCAACAGAAGCAGAAAAAAGTCGCGCTACCGTTTGGACAATAGCACTCGTTGTTGGCTTATTTATATTTTCACTCAGCGCTTACTATTTGCACAAAGAACAGATGCTAAATAGCTACAAGCAACAGATTGCTTCAAACAATATCCCAACCCTCCTCCAAGTGACTGAAAGTTTGAGACTAGAGAATAAAGATACTCTCAATAAACTTAAAGAACCCTTAATTAGCACTGTCGATACTATTGTTTATGATTTAGATAAATCACCAGAAAAGATCGGTCAGTTATCAAGCTTAATTCAACTTACAGATAACCTCTCAGAGCTATATTCTGACTCCTCATCCGTTCAAGTACTTTCCACAGAGCTACAAAGAGTGAAGAATCAATTAGAAAAAGACTTCACTGATATCAGCTCTCGTTTTTCACGTGCGCGAACTGCAATCGCCAATTTGAAACTAGACTCAGGTGACACGAATACTAAGCTCGCTTACCAGTACAGTAATTCATTATTCCCGCTATTAGGGCGCATTGAGTATGCAGAAAAAACAAACAACACAGAAGAGCTGGATCGCTCACTCATTCTTATAAATGTTTATCTGCATAAGATCGCTCAATTAAAAGCAACCCAAGAAAATCAAACATCAAACCAAGTAGTGGCTGAATAACTATGCTAAAAAATATAATACGTCATCCGATATTCTTATCCACTTTACTTGCGCTAGTATTGGTAGGTGGTTTAACTGCAGTACACTTTTTATTCCCCGAAGTTGTTTCTAAAACAATTTTCTACATTTGTCTTGCAGTCATTGTCTTAGTCTTTTGTGTATATCAAATCACTCTTTTCGTTAAGAAGAGAAAACAAAGCCGTGACCAGCAACTCGAAACTGAAGAAGAAGCTCTAAGCTTAGTATTAAGACCACTGCTTATCAGCTCAAAGAAAAAGCCTATCTACTTGATGATAGGTAATAAAGCTGCGGGCAAAAAGCAATTCTTATTCAGTTCAAATGCCATTAAATCTATTGATACGTCTCGAACTACAAAAAACGACTTTTTCGAGTGGTATGAATCTGACGAAGCGATTTACCTCAAACCAGATCAACGCTTGGTATTTCAAGAGGTTTCAGCGGCAGACTCATTACTGTGGGATACCATGGTCTCCGAAGTTATTCGCAGCCGCCCACGTAAACCATTTGCGGGATGTTTGTTCTTTACTGACCTTGAGTTTTTAATCATTTCTGAAGAAGAACAAATTGATTACGCGCTTACCGCTCTGATAGAGCGCATCACTTCGATCTGTGACCGTACAAGCACTGCTTTGCCTGTTTATATGGTGGTATCTAAGCTCGATAAGTTGCAAGGCTTTAAAGAGTATGTTCAGCTCAGCCCACTAAAACACAATGTCGAGTACCTTTCTATTCCGCTGAAAGACTCCAAAGGCGTGTTAGTTGACTACTACCGTGACAGCTTTAGCAATTTAGTAAAAGTCATTGAGAAGAATGCTCTGGACTCTACTTCTCAATCTAACGATACCAAGGAAAAACAAGCGATTCTGTCGTTCCCTAAACAACTTGAAATATGTCAGAAAGAAGTTGAATACGTAGTACAAAGGCTAAGTGAAGTTAATCGTGGTGCCTACTTCCTTGATCTGCGCGAGTTGTTCTTCTCCTCATGCCTTCAAGGTGGACGCAAATATAACCTACTCGCAAAAAGTTGTAGCACATACTTCAACCTACCTATTATTGCATCCGAACACACTCAGCTATCTGAAACGCCCTATTTTACGCGCTTCCTGATTGAGTCTCAGATCCTTCCTGAGGCTGATTTTGCTGGCGAGAATAAGACTTACCTTAAGAGAATCCTGCGTCAGAGTCGCTTAGCTATGGTTGCCTCCATCGTATTTCTGGCAGGTGGCGCTTATCTACTCGGTACAACTCTTGATAGTAACCTTCGAGTGATTTACCAACTTCTTAGCATTGAAACGGATGCTCAGTCAGCGAACAGTACTCGCTTACTTGACGAGAAATTGGCCTACGCCATCACTCAAATTCAGCCCGTATATAATGCGTGGGTTGAAGGTAGCGAAGCATTAGATCAAGAGCTTGTTTCTCTTAATGTCAGCCGTTTAGAGCCAGCGACTAAAATGGCTTACCAAACCCTTCTGAATTCAATTCAGCAAGAGCTGGTACCTGTCATTGAACAAACTTATCGTGTCCAGCTGACTAAGTATCAAGATAAGCCAATTCAAGCACTTCCAATACTTAAGGGCTATCTGATGCTCAAAGAAAAGAGTAAACGCGATTTACCCTTTATGACCGCACAGACACAGTCAACTCTAAACAAGGTGATTGGTGACTCTGAACAGGTCAGTACAGCAATGAAGTACTTGAATGCCTATTTCAGAACAGATTTTGAGCCCGTCAATATTAATATGGACATCGTCCGTGCAACTCGCCGTAACCTATTAGCTGAATCCAATGTCGATTTGGTTTACGCTCAATTAATTAACCAAGCGAGCACTATTGACTTAGGCACTTTGAATCTTGAACGAGCTGTAGGCTTCGACTTCAACAATGTATTTAATGACCAAATAGATCAAGATCTTCTTGATATTAGCAAAGTTTACACCGCCACTGGCTTTAGCACTTTCTATCGCCCTCGTATCGATCTGATGTCAAAAGACGTGATCACAAATAACTGGGTATTGGGCCTGTCTAAAAATGTCACCCCAACGAAAGAAGAACACGAAGCATTTAAAGACCAAATTCGTAAAAAGTACACCGACGACTACATCAATTACTGGCGTAATGCGTTGAGTGAACTTAAGGTCAAGGAATATCATTCAATTGGAGAGCTAACGAACGCTATCGATCTAGTTTCAGGTCCATCTTCACCACTGACGACTGTATTGAAGCAAGTTTACTCAAATACGCACTTCTCTCCGGTTGGCGAAAAAGAGCTATTAGCTAATAAAGTGCCTAAAGCGGCAACTGAAGCAATTGATAAACTTACTGACTCTGCTGAAGAATTTGTACAACCTGACTACCTGCTAATGCAACGTGTCGAGCAAGCATTCTTCCAGTTGAATCAACTACAGATCAATGAAACGCCTAACTCTCCTACTCCATGGGATGAAATTGTCACTGCGCTGAGCAACCTGCGTACTTACATGAAAGACATTGCGGACTCTCCAGATCCACAAATGGCCTCTTTGCTAGCTGCACGCTCACGAATGAAAAGTTCAGAAGCTGATCCGATTGTTCGATTGAAGCAAATTGCCCAAAAATCGCCAGAGCCAGTACGCAGTTGGTTACTCGGAATGGTTCAGCAAAGCTGGTCAGTGATGATTGCCGAGTCAGCAAAAGGCGTTCAGACTCAATGGTATAGCGAGGTTTACACCAAATATCGTGAATTAGCATTGAACAAATATCCGTTTGATTTGAATGCTGAAGAGGAAATTGCACTTGAAGACTTTGAGCTGCTGTTCTCGACAGGTGGTATTATTGATACCTTCATTCAAAAAAACCTGGCGTCTTTCTACGACACTAACCTGTGGACACCAAAAAGGGTTGAAGGCGAAACTATGCCACTGACACCTGAACTTCTGGTGCAACTCAAAAACTACAATGTGATTCGTGATACCTTGATCAATAAAAGTACTAACCGTGTCTACATCCCATTTAGTACTAAGATTCTCGACTTAGACTCCAGCGCTATTCGAGCAACGGTTAAAGTCGCAGATTCTCAGATGAGCTACTACCACGGACCAAGTCGTATTAGGGAGCTGGAGTGGCCGCCTAAGAGTGGTGACTTCAACGTAAGTATTACAATTCAAGATGTAACTGATGAGGGCAAACAATACGTACTGAGCAAGAGTGGCCAGTGGGCGATTTACAGACTACTAGGCCAATCCACACTAACAAATCAACATGATGGTAGTTTTGTTAGTGATATCACTGTTTCAGGTCGCGACCTGAAGCTAAGAGTGAAGCCACTTTCGCAAAGGAACCCATTTACCTTGGCAGAGTTGTATAACTTCTCTCTACCAGAAACCATCAACCTATAAAAAAAGTAAACATATAAAAACAACGTAAGGCAGGATATATGATGTCAACTACTAACCTTCAGGGATTAGACAAACTCGATCGGAAAATTCTCTCTAACCTTTTGTCTAATGGCCGAGAGTCAATCGCGAACTTATCGCGAAATATTGGCTTGTCACGTACCGCAGTGGCTGAACGTATCAGTCGACTGGAGAAAACCGGTGTAATTAAAGGCTATACCGCACAGATCAGAGTTGAGCAAGAAGGCAGATCTGCAGCCAGTTACTTGCTAATCTCCTGTGAGAAAGGTAAGAAGAATAATGTCACGGAAGCTCTTAAAGAGCTTCCTGAAGTGAGGCTGACGAGTATTGTCGGTGGCACTTACGATATTATTGCTCTCATTGAGGCGCCAGATCTTCAGTCGATACATACCCTGTGTAATGAAATCGAGTCGTTTAACGGCATTCAGTCACTAAACAACACCGTGGTATTGCATCAACCTATCCGACGCTAATCTTTATAAAAGCTTGAGTAGGACACATTAAAACAAAACCCGCGAATATCGCGGGTTTTTATTGTTTTCGACCGTAACGGCTTACTTATAACTGACCAATTTGCTTAATTGAAGCATCTTTTTGCTCTGGCTGACCCAACCAAACTGTTTGCCCCAATAGATTACCTTCACCCCGCCCTAGCTCGTTTTTAGGAATCGTATCCAGTTTCACCTTCATAATCAGATCCCAAGCTAACGGATCTCTTAATATAAATTGCATTAAGCCAATAAGAGTTTTGTAGTTTCCTCTACCGGGTAAAAATGTTTGATAGGTTGAAAAGTCAATGTCTTCAATACGTAGATGGAATTTACCCACCAGGTCAGGAAGTGTTTTGCCCAGGTGCAAATCATGCCCTAAGACACAATTCATATGGTTCAATTTGTTGCGTTGCGACTGATGAATTGCCACACGTCGATATATCCACTCATCGACAGTCACATTCTGCAAGCTAAAGTAATGAGCCACAATACCAGATATCAACTTTGGTGAGCGAGTCCGGGTCGATAACTGACTAACGTATGAGAGCAGTTTGGCTCTATCCAGTTCACTGACTTCTGCCTCCTGCATTACGGAGGATAACCCTAACAGGTGCAACATCCTCCCTGAGAATGGGTCCTTAGCATCACTCAGGTACTGGATATGATAGCGATACTTCTTCCAAACACGGTACACCAATGAAATATGGCGATTATGGAAAAAGTCAAAAAACTGTTTAACTGGATTATCTTCATCATCACGTCCTGCCAACTTCTCCGTATAAGAAGAAGGCAAAGGAGAACTCGAGCCGTGAAGCCCGAGAAAAGTCACTTCTACGCGTGAGTAGGGATTGCCCTCCACTTCATAGTGCGAAACATAGTCAATGTCGCTTTTCGGGAAAGCTAAGCTCGGCGAAACACTAAAGCGAATATGCTCCTGCGCAATGTACTTATTTTGCCCGATCCCTTGATAGGTAAAGTCTGTTTGAAATTGGTAATACTTTTCTAGCAACGAAACTGCTTGAAAAAAACCAAACTCATGAGTTTCTTGTTCAATTTGATTAATCATAGAACCGTTTGCTGCCCAGCTAAGCTTGGCCAATGATAGTTTTCACCCGTTTTTTCGTCGAAGACTTCCAGCTCTGTAAACGAGTTTAAACTGGAATACAAACGAATGAACTCATTCAATACACTGACCAACAAGAACATATCACCTTCATTAACAAAGTAAGTAGAGTCGACCGTCAGAGTGAACTGAGTTCCTCGAATCGCCGTGCCTCGAAATACCCTGTCTGCTGGCTTCATTTCCGTTTTTTTGATTCCATCTAGTCGATGTATTGATGCACGATGGGCTTGACGGTCCACTCGGGAATGGAAGTCATACGTTGATAGAAGCACCTTAAGTACATCAATATTTGCTAATGAAAGGTAGTTTAGCGACATATTGGCAATCAATTGCCATTGCAACTCTCCGTTCACCTGTGGGCTCACCGATTGAGTTGGTTTGGTAATGTTTGTAAAGCTCGCATATGTCGGTGAATTGTGCGACGTATAAGTCACATCGCCGACAGACAAACGCTCTGCCAAATCGCCATTACTGCACGTCAACTTCATTAATACCGTTTCTGAGCCTAAATCTGCAATATCACTGTTATGGGTATGGAAAGAGATATAACGCTCCAAACCACGACCACTGACTCGCTCAGAGACTTTCGTCTTATAGAATTCTCTTTTGTCACGTTGATTGATCTGATGCTCAAACGATTCAAACTCGATAAGCTTCTTACGACTGCGTTCGTTTTTACTCCATGTCTCTACATTCTCAATCGAGTACACTTCATAATGCTCTTGGTTACTGCTTTGTGGTCGAACTTTATATTCACTTCGACGGTGTTCCAAACGGATAGGATCACCATCTTTATGGAATAGATTGACAGACGGCGTACAGTGCAAGCGTAAATGCTTATTCTTTAACACCACTTCAGAAGGTAACGCTCTCTTAAACACAAACGAGACTTTGACCGTTGAACGCTGAGGAATACCACTCAACCATTCTAAACCGGTCACATCAAAGAACATGAACTTCTCTGGTAAAGAAAAATATTCTTGAAGCAAACGATATCCAGCAAACGAGTTAGCGCCATAAGGAAGAATCGCTTCATCATCGCCAAAACCCACAGGCTTTATATTGCTTGCAGGCAATTTATGCTTGTAACCGCCTCCTACATCAAGCTCAATGTAATCGAGATAGCGAAACAACCATAAATATAAAGTACGCGTTATATGCACCTCACCATGCAAATAGAATCGCAGCGAGTCCATCTTCAATCTAGATAACTCTTGCCCATATTCTGCCGCAATGGTCACGTCAACATTAGAACTGGTACGGCTATTAGATTGCTCGACATTAGTAATACTGACCGGATATAGAGCAACATCGTAACAGGTACGAAATAGACATTGCGTCCCTTCAACCTGCTCACTGGCCATTTCAACACCTCGCTTCACGACTGTTTTTTCCGTCACTCCCCCAACATGCGGGGAGAGTTCAGAAATACACATCGACGGTACCGAACGCATATAATGAGGCCAAAGCAACGTCATTAAAGACTGAGTTAACTCCGGCAGTTCATCATCAATTTTTTCTCGAATACGTCCGGTTAGAAAGGCAAAACCTTCCAGCAAACGTTCGACATCTGGGTCGTAAACGCCTTCTCCCAGAAAGTTCGTTAACTTAGGGTGATATTTTGCAAACTCACTCCCTGCTTCACGGAGATAAGAAAGTTCATCCTGAAAATATTTACTGCTGCTCACGAAGATTTCTCCTGAGTTTACACGTTAAACTTACCGTCAACGCCCATGAACACATTGATAGACATTGGTACCTGACCACCGTTGTGGGAAACCTCACCAGTGATGCCGAAACTCAGCTGTAAGGGATTATGAAAGTCTTGCCTGTACGTCACTTCGACGTTGCCTAGTCGAGGCTCAAACTTATGAATAGTGGTGCGAATGTTCTGCTGAATATGACGCACAAGGTTTGACTGACTGGCTAGAACATCATTGAAGTCTGGAAGACCATAATCATTGTCTATCATTGCATTCCCGGCATGCGTATTAAGCAGATCCGCGAGATGAATGTGAATCGATTCGATAAGATGTTTATGAGATACAACTTTTTCGTAGCAGTTTTTGGGTTCACCCAATTCTATGCGTTCGAGTAAGCGATAACCTTTTTCCATACTGAATCCCAAAAAGAGCGGCCAGCAAAGCTGGCCGCTCGAAACTTAAATAAACACTCTGATTACTGATCTAGTTTACCAACTAGAGACAGATCGAAGCTTGCACCCATGTACTTGAAGTGCGGACGAACAGACATTGATACTTTGTACCAGCCTGGATCGCCTTCAACGTCAGAGACTTCAACCTTCGCAGCGCGAAGTGGGCGACGACCACGTACTTCTGCTGGCGGGTTTTCCTGGTCAGAAACGTACTGACGAATCCATTTGTTTAGTTCGATCTCTAGATCAGAACGCTCTTTCCAAGAGCCAATTTGCTCACGTTGTAGCACTTTGATGTAGTGAGCAAGACGGTTGATGATGAACATATACGGCAGCTGTGTACCCAGCTTGTAGTTCATTTCCGCGTTTTTGCCTTCTGGCGTATTCGCATAAACCTTAGGCTTCTGGATAGAGTTTGCTGAGAAGAACGCAGCATTATCTGAACCTTTACGCATCGTCAAAGCGATAAAGCCTTCTTCTGCTAGTTCGAACTCACGACGGTCAGAAACTAGGATCTCTGTTGGGATCTTGGTTTCGATCTGGCCCATTGACTCATAGTTGTATACTGGCAAGTCAAATACCGCGCCACCACTTTGAGGACCAATGATGTTTGGACACCAGCGGTACTTAGCAAAAGATTCACTGATCTTAGATGCCATTGCGTACGCAGAGTTACCCCATAAGAAGTGGTTATGGTCGTCAGTCACTAGCTCATCGTAATCAAACGCTTTAATTGGGTTGTCTGCAACCGAATAAGGGTTACGTAGCATAAAGCGAGAAGTACATAGGCCCAGGTAGCGTGAATCTTCATGTTCACGTAGACCACGCCATTTCGTGTATTGTGGCCCTTCGAATACAGACTTAAGATCTTTCATGTTTGGTAGCTCTTCATAGCTATCCAGACCAAAGAACTTAGAAGAGGCAGACGTAATAAATGGTGCGTGTGACATTGCACCAACATTTGCCATGTATTCCATAAGCTTGATATCTGGGCTAGAAGAAGTCAGCTGGTAATCACAGATAACTGCACCCACTGGCTTACCACCAAATTGACCATATTCACGCGTATAGATCTGCTTATAGAGGCCAGATTTCACTACTTCAGGCGCATCCTCAAAGTCATCCAGCATTTCGTCTTTCTTCGCTGAAATCAATTCAATAAGGATGTTTTCACGGAAATCAGTGTGATCAACCAAGTACTTAAGACCACGCCACGTAGACTCGATAGCTTGCACTTCTTCGTTGTGAAGAATGGCATCTACCTGCTTAGACAACTTCTGATCAATCTCGCTGATCATAAGATCAACCAAGGATTGGTCAACTTTCTCAGCAGAGTTATTGCTTAAAAGTTCACCGATGAACGCTTCAACACCACGCTTGGCTACGTCAAAACCTTCATCACTTGGCTTTAGTCGTGTTTCATTAAGAATGCTGTCCAGAAGAGAACCAGACTCGGCTAACGCCGCTTCTTGTTCTGGAGCTTGTGCTTCTGCTGTCATAATACCCTCTTATTCAGCCTTTTCAGCATCTTGGCTCTCACCAAGGCTGAGTTCTTCTAGTAGTTTCTTGCGAGCTTCTTCGTCCTGAAGAACGGCAGCGATCTTCTTACGGAAAGCAGGAACGTTACCTAGTGGGCCTTTCAACGCAACCAGTGCTTCACGAAGCTCTAGTAGGCTGTTTAGTTCTGGAACACTTTTAGCAATCGCCTCAGGGGAGAAGTCCTTCATGTTCGTAAACGTTAGATCAACGCCAAGCTGTGCACCTTCTTCATCAGTAAGACGGTTTTCAACGTTAACTTTTAGATTTGGCGCGTAGCCTTCCAAAACCTCGTCAAAGTTGTCTTTGTCAATGTTGATTGGCGTACGTTCTTCGATTGGTGTCTCATCAGAGCGTGCTGTAAAGTCACCAACAACCATCATATTCAGCGGCAGTTCAACGTCTTCTTGCGCATCACCTGTTGCTGGAACATAACGGATATTAATTCGCTCTTTAGGAGCTACCGAGCCATCGCGTGACATAATTAGTTCCTTATCTAATTGTGTAGTTAGTTATAGATTGACTCCCACTCCTCAAACTTTGCAGGCAACAGCTCCTTGCTTGGATACAGCTGCTTCAGAATTTTTTGAGTTAATTCATCTAATTGCAAAGAAAGGTGTGGTTCCCAGCTGCTCAGGCGCATTTCGTCCCTGATAGACCATAGCTTTTCAAGATAAGGTATACAGAGCGCGTAAAGTCCAACAGCTTGGTAAGCTTTCACGATTTGTAAATGCAGCATGAACTGCCCTCGCCCAGAACTGTCTAGTTCTAGGTTTTGTGCAACTTCAGCTACGCGTTCTCCCAAGTTTTCGAGAGTAACATCGTCCATTGACACCAAATCGCCTTCTTGCACGACCACACTAGGTAACATTTGTTGACCTGAACTGGACGTTGATGAGCTTGCTTTATTAAGCCACTCAACCGTTGCTTCGTTGGCAAATGGAATCGAATTTTTGAATGACAGAGCCTCAATGCCCGGTAAAGATTGGGCGAAAGCTTTAACCTCTTCAGATACTGCTTGCGCCGCCTCTTCAAGACTCAAATTTTTGAGCATCTGATAAACATAGTAATGACCAGTAAGCCAGAAAGGCGCATCGGTCAAAGTACGCTCTAGTCGTTTAATAGTATCAATATCACTTTCTTGCTTTGCTTTGTCTCGATATTCGGATTGTTTGTCCTGAGACACAGCAAGAATTAAAGGCGTTTCATTGTTCTGATGGTCTGGCAACTCTTCGATGTCTGACCAAGTCAAATGTCTGTGAATACGGTAAGAGAGCGGCAGTTCAGGCTCAGAGCCCAAAATCATTTCCGCTACCTTTTTCAGCGTTCGTTTAGAAGCTGTAGGTGAAGAAAAGTCGGTGTCGACATCCACTTCTCTTTGCGGTCGACTTACAGGTTTCACAGTACTTGGTATAGCAACTACAGGCTTAGCTTGCGTTGTCTCTGGTGAAGGTTGACTTTCAGGTTTAGGTTGCGAAACTTCAATTGGAGCCTGTTCAGCCTCTGGCTCAGAAGATACCGCATGTACCTCGTCAACTCCTGCGGATTGAAGTAGACGGTTCAGCTCACTACGCAATTCAAAGAAATCCGCCTCAGAATCTTGGAACACTTCATCAAAATGGCGTTGAATCTCTTCTACTGCATCATTACAACGTGATAACGCATCCCATGAAAGTTGCTCGTTCGGTAGCTTAGGCAAAGCAAGTTTAAGCTGATGATTAAGCCACTCTACTGCACCGTCTCGGCCGCGCTTTCTGCGCGGGTATAAATCAGAGCCAAAGCGAACCAACGACTCAGCCAGCAATGAGAGACCTTGCTCTAACCCCTGTAAGCCCTCACTTTCAACAAGAGAACGCGTCAGGTAACACATCGCTTTAAAATCTTTGCTGTGCTTAGTTATGACTTCAGTTGCATGATTTTGAACCACAGCCCAATCGACCGTTTCGCCAAACAAAGAGCCGAATTTTTTGACTTCAGCTTCCATCATTTCGAAGCTGAACTCATAGCGCGCGTCTTCACCCGCAGGCGAAGCGTCATTGATTGGTTCAAGGAGCGTATTAATTTCTGCAGACATCACTTAGCTCCTTGCATCCGGCTGGTAGTCATGAATCGCACGTTTTACAGCCAATGCACCACGGGCTGGCTTAGACTTTTTATGACTTTTTCGAATCGCATCGCTTGCCATACTGTTCAACAACTCAGTCACTTCGCTGAATTTTTTCGGCGCATTCACTTCTAAATCGTTGAGAGAAGCATTGAGCTTCGCATTTTCAAATATGGCCTGTTCCGTCACTGTGCTGAAAAGAATGTACTCACTACGAGCAACTTTTAAAGCTCGGATCTTCGCGTTTAAATCTGGAGTGCTTCCGTAATACTGCTTTGCCGCTTCTGCTTGTTCGATTGCGCGAGTGTAATAATGCTGCTCTGCGTTTGCATCAATCGTTGCATAAACTTTATTCAATACGTTATTAGGCAAAACTTGACTGTAATAATACGACTCAGCTTGGTGATTCGCCCATGCAGTTTTCATGTAGTCATCTACCGCTTTGGCACGACCATTTAAAATCAAGTTCACTAACTCAGAATCTGGTTTACCTAAGTAATTTATCACTTTCTGAGCTTCAATGGTCAGCTTGTTAAGGTTTGACATAACCTGATTAAAAGAGCGTTCGGATTTAGCAAACAACACACCATCGTTATTTAGATTCTCATGGAGTGATACGAGCTGAGTACGGATGTCCCTCAATGCAACTGGAATATGACTCGCCACTTCCCTGCGCTCATTCAAAGACTCTTCATTATTCTGATAGACATTAAGTAATTTGGTTTGTTGGACTCGATATGCATCGCGGTAAGGTGCCATCATAACCACATCATTCGACATATCATCCAGTGCGTACTCAATCTCCCACGGAGGCTGAGCAAGAAATGAGGCGGTTTGAGCTGGCTTAATTTTATTGACTAACACCGACGGATCAGTAAAACCTGGTTTTGCTGAAGGCTTCCATTCTGGCTGCAAATAATCATAAAAGTAGGTACCAGTAACCAATACAACGGATGCCACTAACGCTGCTTCCAAATACTTAAACCGACCCAATGCAAATTTATCCGCCACACTGTGCTGCGTTAAGACAAGATCAGCGTTTCGTAAATTCGAAAAGATTGGAGCACTGTTATCGGATTTGAGTGCCTGTGTATCGATACGAGCAAGTGCCTGCGCAAAAGAGATCGCGGTATAGCCATGCTCTCTAGGTTTGTTGATGACATTTTTAAGCAGTGACCAGACATGTTTTGGAATCAATTGGCAGCGCTTGTTTTGACCTAATAACTGACGCCAAACATCACCATAAGATGATCCCAAGAAGAGATGACCTGTCAACAAGGCTAAAGAGTAGACATCGTCCTGAGGCTTAGCAATACCGCTTTCGACGTACATTGGTGAAGCATAATTCATGCTTACTTCTGCTGGCCCTTGCGATTCATCTGTATAACGAGCCGCGCCAAAATCGATTAGCTTAACGCTATCATCTTCGCCAACAAGTACATTCGCAGGTTTAATATCTAAATGGCAGACACCTCGGGTATGCATATACTCTAGCGCACCAGCGAGCTGATAAACGAGCCAAGCAATATGATCGTGTCTAAAGCCTTTCTTTGAGTGTCTTTCTATTTTCTCAGCAAGAGACTCACCATGTATCCATTCATACATGATGTAAGGGCGATCAAACTCATTGCCGATCTTAATAAAGTCAGCAACGCTAGGGTGTTGAGAGATTTCAAGCTTGCTTGCTTCACCAACCAGTAGCGAGTGTTCGTGACTAGATGTCCCTTCATTGGCAACTTTACAACAGACCTGCTTATCAGGCTCACCTTGCTTCGCGAGGTGGTACAATGTCGTATTACCATTTTTTGAAGGAAAAGACTCCAGTACATCGAATTGAGAGAATAAAACATATTCCAACTTAGGCTTATTTCTTTGTGCTTCCTGCTGCTCTAACTGTTTTTTTCTCTCAATCGCTTTATGAACTAATTGATTGATATAGCTGTCACTTGATCCATTTTGATCAGACACGTTTTACTCTTTAGCCAACTAATAATAATAACTAGGGGGGCATATTAATTATTTTGAATATTGTTTTTCAACTGTGTAAAAATAAAAAGCCCACTATATCTATCAATTTAGTCAGAATGACGGTAGAACCGATAAAACATGTTTCTCTTTGACAGCTTAAATATAAATCTATTATTAGCTGGGAGCCATATCATGGCACAGCTTAGCATCGGTTACTTATAGCCACACAAAGACATTCTTAATAAGCCACGATCGCCATTTAGCCCATACATGAACAAAGATGCAGAGTCAGATGATTTGTGCACTTGAGTGAAACTACCAAGCAAAGCCATCGCTGATGATTGACCTAGCGTCCCCCATAAATCATTGATAAGAAAAGGCTGTTGCGGGTTAGTGAATTTCTCTGCTCGTGCTCCTAAAGCGAAACCATAATCTTCCGTATTATTCCTAGAGTTATTCATATCTGAATAAACACGGCCTAAATGTTCAAACGCTTCACCAGCCTTGCGAACTAAACGCATCATGCCTCTGCGATCTGACGTGTTCCACTCAGCAATAAAGTATTCTAATGAAGCAATAGGTTTCAATTTGAGGGTCTCAATAATGTTTTTTTTAGTGAAAATGACACCAGCTCCCCCTTCACTAGGAATTACCCCCCAAGGATTTTGACTTCCCATGACTTTGGACTCTGCAATGAGCGAATCCAAATCACAAAATAGAGAATCAACAGCAATACAAATTACCGCATCTTGTTGGTTGAGCACGCTTAATGAGTCATGAATAAATCGGGGACCACCTACATGGGAGATATCGATCTTTGATAGCCACTTAGCATGCTCACTTTCTTCTATCCAACTAAGTAAACGGTTATTTTCTATCGACTCTGGGACAGAAATTATGACAGGAACAGGTTTAAGAGTTTTCGGTAACTTACTTAACATAGAAGAAAGCAGTGTATCGATCATATCGACAGCCCTGTCTTGCTTCTCCTCTCCTTTAATAAAGTCAGCTTTGGCGTAAGTATACTTATCGATTCCGTTTTCATCAGCTTGCTGATTAAAGCGAGCTAAATCCGCTTTAGCTACTGCCAATGAAATATCTAAATTCATCCCCATTGGGGTCAATACATCAACATCCAAAACATATCGACCATAAACATTACTCATACTTTCTCTCCTACTTTGAGTACCTTGGAGGAAACGAGCAAATGCTCTTTAGCCTGACATGGGAAAGACGCGCTGTAACTGATCGTCAGGCGTTTTGCTTCTGTATCGATAAATACGGTATACATCGCCATTGGGAGCCTAAATTTTTCTTCACCAAAATCAGCCACTGCAACATACTTTTCTGATGGGATACGGAAAGAAAAAACGTCATCATGAGAAAACCCACTCATCATCAGACGCTCTCCTCCTTCTAAAAAACCATTACATTGCTGATCTGCGGGCGCTGACTGATAGAACCTGCGATTAAAATCTTCCGGTAACAGAGGGCGTCGAGACTCTTGCCACTTATCATCAAAAGTACCTGCGTATTGCATTCTCTCGGAAAAAAAAGGCGGAACAGGCCCAAGACCAGCAACACGTAAGTTTTTCGTATTTGGCCCCCAATCCTCATTAGGAAAAAACACCGATGGAACCCCTCTTTCCAACAGCTCCGAGCTACTTTTAGCCACGCCTGAACCAAGACGATTTCGCTCATCACCACCCAAAGCTCTTGAATAGTCAATTTCCGCCTCGACATAAGCTTTAGGGAGAGAAACCGTCACACTACCACCATGCTCAACCCACTGTCTCTCACCGTGTACTGCAATCGTTTTGTCGATATGACTATCAATGAGTATTCGACACTCATGATAGGTCACTGGGCGTTTTGCATAGGCTCTGGCTTTTCCGTAAACCAGCACATCCGTATTCTGCTTTGAGACTGGAAACTCATGATCAATTTTCATGGCCGATAAACCCGGTTCACCTAAATACACAGGATCATCATGAATCTCTTCGGCAAGGACTTCTTGCCAAACTTTTTCGTTTAAATTCCATTGACGTTTCGCCGTCAGCACCCAGACTTCATGCCCATTTTCGTCACGCTGAAAACGACCTTTTGTTTGCAAATCTGTCGTTTGCTCAATATCCCAAAGTTGCATTCTGGTTCCTTAGGTTAAATCGTTCAATCGCTGCTGGTTGATTGGAAATCTTACTGAAAAGCCAGTTTTGCTGTGCTACTGGCATTGTCCAACTCCACGGTATATAGATGCGCCCATGGATACAGAGATGTCGCCATATCCAATCTCGGTATTTCGCTGGTATTTTGATATTCTTCATCGCAAGAACAGTCGATTCATAAGTCAAGGTTTCGCCTAGGCGCATCGGCTTATTAACACGATGACCATCAAGCTTGCACCAATCCTCCAGTCGAACCACCGCTTCTCCCCATTCGTATTCAACGCCTAAATCATGAGGGTTTAGCGGAAAGCGATCGCCATACACAATATAAAGCGCAAATAGCCATTCCTCACCCTGTTCTTCATCAAGCGCCATCACATGCTCTACTGCTGAAGAAATCCATTCTGGGCGGCCGGTCAATACCATCTGAACTGGAGCCATGTCGGTTGTTGGATCAAACTGGTTAAACTCCACTAGTTCAAGGAGTTTCGCGTAGGTTGCAACATTTTCACTGGGTACCCCCTGCTCTTGAACACCAAAACGCTTTCTAAACCATGTGCCTCGGTCATGTTTACACAGCAATAATTCAAATAAGTATTTTTCATCATTTTGGATTTCATTGATCCATTCAATACTGTCTTCGACGTCAAACTTAGCAAGCACTGGATGTACCTCTTGCTCTTTAAGCGACTCATGCTTAATCCAATGTTTTGCAAGACTAATACTTAATGTCTGACGTAGCCTCATCAGCTCAAAACATAGCTGCCTCACCGAGACCTTACCTTCAACAAGCTGAGCTAAAGTGATATCCAAATAGGCGTTTTTTGAGTGCAACATGAGTAATGTTGCGTCATGAGCATCAAGGGATTCAGCAATCTTAAAGGCTGCGAGCAAGTGGTTACGATCCGCTTCAAACTCTGGCTCAAGCATCAACCACACAAAAAGTTCTGGGGAAGTCTCTTTTAACTCATAAACCAACCCAGGGTGCAATTTATAGAATGCCAAGTAGACTTGCTTCACTTCATGCATTTGGCGCTCTACCAAACGTAAATAATCCTGACTGTTTGATGGGTAACCTTTACGGTGCAACCTTACCCACTGCTTGAAAAGGAAAAAGAGTGACTCTATGGCTAGACCCGATTTCTCATGACAAAACTCAAGCCATGCTGGCTTCAAAGCACTTAACTGAGCAATTTGAGAGTCTAGCTTCTCCATTGCTTTGGCAAGATCTTGATCATTTAACGCTGAGTTAAGCTGCTCTTTGGTAATTCTCTGTCTCATACTCTATCTGCGTAAATTGCTTAGTTGATAGCAACCGTTCCGCCCTGAATTTTCTGGGCTTTTTCAGCCTGTGAGGTTACATATTTAGCTTGAGTCGTAATTCGATCGTCTCTACCACTGTAACGAGTTTGAGTATCACCGCTCTTCACAATGAGCTCTTGTGACGTTTCTATCGTCATCTTCTCTGCTCGAATTATCACTTCATCGCCATCATTCAGCATGGAGAAGAAAATATCCGTCACCACAGGCAGGCTAACATCCTGATTAATAAACTCAATACGACAATTTAGCTTATTATCCATGGCTAGTTTAAGCTCTGACTTTCTAAAGCCACGACCCAACCTAGCAGAAAGGGGTTGACCGAATGGATTACCTTCGAAGTCGACTCTCACACTGTCCTGAGTTTCGTTAAAGTCGACTATGGTGCCAAAACGGGAAAAGCAAGCCGATTGCTCGGCTTGCTGTGTTTCTAACTCTAATTGTTCTAGGTGCTTTTGCTGTTTCATTAGTTAATCGCTACGTTGCCACCCTTAATCACCACTTTGTCGCTTCCTTCAACCGTAATGGATGAACCGGAAAGCTTAATGCTGCCGTCGCTGTTCATCACCAAAGACGACCCACCAGTTTTCAAAACAATTTTGTCACCGCTGATCACCTGTGTCGCGGCATCGGCTT
The DNA here is from genome assembly GCF_022398215.1 of Vibrio sp. Isolate24. NCBI lineage: Bacteria > Pseudomonadati > Pseudomonadota > Gammaproteobacteria > Vibrionales > Vibrionaceae > Vibrio > Vibrio sp. Isolate24. The sequence goes on along the minus strand of NZ_JAKEUU010000001.1, from coordinate 456,615 downwards.
TGTATGACGTATTACCTTTCACCGAAACCGTCAGGTTTCCGCCTATAGTCAGGTTATCATCAGCACCTATGTCCGCTGAGCGAGAAGCACCGACCGCCAAGTTGCTGTTTTCCCCCACGTCTAAGTCATCATTTTTGCCAATCTTAGTCGAGCGGTTATCACCAATATCCAGTGTGGCGTTATTTTTAACCGTTTGAGTTTCGTTGGCGTTATATGTCACCGTAACGTCCTGCTCAACGGTTTCAGTAAATGTACTGTTTACTTGAGTCGTTTTGTGTCCGTCGATGGTTTCTTGGTGGTCACCGAAGACTTCATTAGTTTGATGACGGCCTACTTTAAGGAACTCGTCCTGACCAATCTCACGGTAACGGTTGTTCAACACCTTAGTCGACATGTCTTTTTGAGCATGGAAGTAAATTTCTTCCTGATTCGCTTCATCCTCAAAGCTCATCTCATTGTAGCCAGTGCCCTTGTGCGTTTGAGTACGGAAAGTTGTACGCGTTTTGTTCTCAGGCAATGAGTACGGAGGATAATGCAAACCATTGTATACCGCACCAGTTACTAGCGGACGGTCAGGATCGCCTTCAAGGAAAGTAACGACCACCTCGTGCCCAATACGCGGTAGATACACCGCTCCCCACGTTGGCGCAGCCATAGACTGACTGACACGAATCCAACAACTCGCATGCTCATCATTGTTACCGTATCGATCCCAGTGGAACTGTACTTTAATTCGACCCAATTTATCTGTGTAGATTTCTTCGCCCGCCGGACCGACCACAACCGCTGTCTGTGGACCATCCACCATAGGTGCAGGCAATTTCGGCGCTTTGAATATTACGTCTCGAGGAATACAAATAAATTGATTCTGATAAGTCGTAGGAGCACCGCTGTTTTCATCTTCATGCACTTGCGGATCATGACCACTATGGATGACAGACAGCATAGTATAATCGCGGTTGATCGCACTACGTGGGTGCTCGCTAATGTTAAAGCTGTAGCCAGGCACGACCCTCATGATATTCGACTCGGCTTCGATCTGCTGATTTTCTACCTGATGATCAGCAATCCATTCTGAAGCGCGGACTTGCCCCATCGCTGGGTCAACATAACGGCCAGGATAGTCAAACTGCTTAAGATCCTGATCTAAAGGACCGTCACTGGACATTTCCTGAGGGATCTTAGGCTGCTCATAATTATAGTCCGTGTAAGTTGTACTTCCCGTCCTTACACGATTTATCGCTGCTAGCTCAAAAATATGTTCACGATCTGCTACACCACCTGCGTCTGAATGATAGACCAGTGGCCCGACATAAGAAGCATTGATCGGCGTATTGAGCAATTCCGGAATAGCATCATTACTGTCGACGATAACCATGGTGTGATTACTTTCGGCGTGCTCGAAGTAGTACCACATACCATGTTCAGCAAGCATACGCTGAACAAAGTTGCTGTCACTTTCACGATACTGCAGTACATATTCTTTTGGCGGATAAACACCTGATAACTCAAGGCGGTAATCAGTGACTGAAGCGTCATCAAGCACTTGAGAAATGATATCTGGAGCAGCTAAGTTCTGGAAAATTCGACAGTCTTGACGCTGCGTCATGAACCACATTTGTGGAACAAGAATAATTTGATAGCGAGAGAATCGACGCCCTGAACCAAGGAATCGTACTTCATTTACGACACCGTGGAACAAACGAGCAGAACCCACACCCTGACCAAATAATGTCAAAAGCGCAGGTTTACGGATAAGTTCATCAAAAGTAATATCAGCATCAAGTGAAAGTAATGAGAGGCTGACTTGAAATGGTTTCGACAGTTCTTCAGTTACTTGAAAACTTTCAACACGAAATTCATGACCACTACCCTGAACTTCAAATTTAAATTCTACGTCACTCGTACCTTCGTTATTTGGCATACCTTTCACCTGATACAAATAATAATATCAGGGCCAACCTAAGTTGGCCCTTAGCGTTCTGTAAGACGATCTTACGCTTCGCGTGGAGCACGCCAGTCGTCGTTACCGCCTTTACCCATAACTTCGTGAGTTACTTCGATAGCACGGTAAGTGAAGCTCAATACTTCTTCAGTTACACGGTCAGAAGTAGCAGCATCTTGACAGTGAGCCATACGAGTTTGCATATCTACTAGAAGAGCATCGATTAGTTTGATTGTGTAGTAATGCTCTTGCTTACCTTGTACTGAAGTACGGTAGAACTTGATGTTACACTCAGGCAGTTTTTCACCAGAAACTAGTGCGTTGAATAGAAGTGGTGAACAGCAGTCTTGTGCTTTAGTAACGACTACAGGCTTGTGAACACGTTGACCTGTTGGCTGACCACTTTGTGGATCACGTGGAATAGTTAGTACGTGATCAAGTTCTTGAACTAGGAACTCATCAACGTGAGCTTCTTGCCATGAGTTACCAACTGAGTCAGCTGAGTAAGCGTCTTTTGTGATATCGCCTTGAGTTTCGCCTGTGATAGACATATATGCAGGAGTTGGCATCTTGTATTCCTTCTAAAAAATTCTATTTATTTAAATTCACCAAATCGCTTATTACCGCGACCCGAATAGCCTAATACAAACTCCGTGCCAACTTTGCAAACCATAAAAATCAACAACTTATGAAGTTAATGTTATTATTAGCGTGATCTATCAATTCAATAAATTGTAAAATTTAACAACTTCTTGTGATTTAAAAACAATTTATTGTTGCTCAGATAACTTGGTAAAACAACGGCTGGCAATAGAGTAAAAAAAGCGTTATTAACGGCCATTTAAGACAGAATAACTAAAATAACAATCATTGTGACGGCCGCATGTAAAAAATAGGGTTTTAAACTATTCAATATCGCTTAACAAACAACCATGAAACACCTGTTAAAATAGCGGAGAAAAAAAAATGACTTTTATTATTTAGTACAATTCGAGCCAACTTTAAACAAACCATAAGCTCGATAAAGACAATGATAAATATTAATCTATCTTCATTAATTCAACGTCTGCACCCTATCGCAAAAGTCGCGCTAGAAGACGCCGCAGCTTTAGCTGTATCGGAAAAGGCCAACGAAGTACAAATTGAGCACTTCCTGCTAAGTTTGCTTGAAAGACCGAATAGTGATTTCGATGTTCTGCTTGCACACTTCGACTGTTCGGAAAACATTTTACGTCAATCGATTCGCTCTACTTTAGATACAAGCCCAACAGGTAACGGCGGAAAACCTGTCTTTTCGGCTTTATTGATCGAATGGTTACAAGAAAGCTGGCTAGTTTCTTCATTAGACCTATCTCAAACGCAGATCCGTTCTGGTGCATTACTACTTACCTTAGTCAGTAACCCTCTACGTTACGGACAGCATGGATATTCTGCTCTTCTTGAAACAGTAAACCCAGACAGCCTAAAGCGTAACTTTGGCGAGCTGACCAGCCAGTCCCTTGAGGCTCAGGTTGCAACATCTGAGAACACTCAAGCTCGTGAGGAAGGTTCGGCACTGAGCAAGTTTACAACCGACTTTACTGGGAAAGCGCGTAAAGGCGAGATAGACCCTGTTTTCTGCCGCGATCAAGAAATTCGCCAAATTGTCGATATTCTTGCTCGTCGTCGTAAAAATAACCCAATCGCTGTGGGTGAACCAGGTGTCGGTAAAACGGCAGTGGTTGAAGGGCTAGCACTGAAAATTGTTCAAGGCGAAGTGCCTGATAACCTGAAAGGTGTTGAGCTTTATGGCTTAGATATGGGTCTACTTCAGGCTGGTGCAAGCGTCAAAGGTGAATTTGAGAAGCGCCTAAATGCCGTTTTAGATGAAGTGAAAAATTCACCAACACCAATCATCTTATTTATTGATGAAGCACATACGCTTGTCGGTGGTGGTAACCAAGCCGGCGGTAGTGATGCTGCAAACCTGCTGAAGCCAGCGCTTGCCCGTGGTGAAGTAAAAACAATCGCAGCGACAACTTGGTCTGAGTATAAGAAATACTTCGAGAAAGACCCAGCGCTTGCTCGACGTTTCCAACTGGTTAAACTCGATGAGCCATCACCTGAGCAAGCGGCTCTGATTATCCGTGGTCTGCGCCCTGCTTACGAGAAGTCTCACAACGTTTACGTTCGTGATGATGCCATTACAGCCGCAGCTGCGCTTTCTGCTCGTTACATTTCAGGTCGCCAACTGCCAGACAAAGCCATTGACGTTCTGGATACTGCTTGTGCACGCGTCAACATCAGCTTAAATGCCGTCCCTGCTTCTGTCGAAACTTTGCAGCAAGAGCTTGCCGCTCAAACTCGCGAACTTGAGGCTCTTGAGCGTGACCAACTTCAGCAAACTGGCGACAAACACAGCCTAGCTTCTATTCCAGATCTAAAAACCAAGATGGAAGAAACCCAAGCTGAACTTGAAATCCAAGAAGCTCAATGGAAAAACGAGAAAGAGCAAATTGAAGAAATGATCGCTTTGCGAACTCGTCTTCATGAGCTTGTATCTGGCGAAGAAATTGAAGTTGCTGATGCTGAAGAAGAAGGCGAAGAAACGCAAACCTCTCCTTATGCAGAAATGGATGAAGAAGCGGTGCGTATTGCTATTGCAGCTTGCCAAGAGCAACTGGATGCCATTCGTGGCGGTAACCCACTGGTGCACTTTGAAGTTGGCCCAGATGAAGTCAGCCACGTGATCTCTGACTGGACTGGCATCCCTATGGGTAAAATGCTTCAAGATGAAGCAGAAACAACTCTGAAACTGAAAGATAGCCTCACTAGCAATATCAAAGGCCAAGAATACGCTATCGATGCTTTGGCTGAAGGAATCCAAACGGCAAAAGCCGGCTTAGGTAATCCAGATGCACCAACAGGCGTGTTCTTACTTGTCGGCCCAAGTGGTGTAGGTAAAACAGAAACTGCACGTGCTATCGCGGATCAGCTATTTGGTGGTGAGCGCTTTATGACCACCATCAACATGTCAGAGTTCCAAGAGAAACACACTGTTTCACGCCTGATTGGTTCACCACCAGGTTATGTTGGCTATGGTGAAGGCGGAATGCTTACAGAAGCGGTACGTCAACGTCCATACTCTGTTGTTCTATTGGACGAAGTAGAGAAAGCGGACCCAGAGGTACTTAACCTGTTCTATCAAGTCTTTGATAAAGGCACACTCAACGATGGTGAAGGCCGCTCAATCGACTTTAAGAACACCTTAATCATCATGACAAGTAACCTAGCAACTCATGAAATTGAGTCACTGGTACAGCAGTCTAAAGATATTGATGCTGGTGTAATTGCAGAAGCCATTCGCCCAACCCTAAACCAACACTTCAAGCCAGCTCTACTTGCTCGCATGTCAGTATTACCGTTTGTTCCTCTATCAGACGAAGCAATGACAGATATCATCCACCATAAGTTGGGTAAAGTGTCAGAGCGTCTGCAGAATCATCACAAGCTGTCATTGAACTATGACGATACCCTAGTCGAATTCGTACTCGGTAACTGTCGCTTAGCGGAAACGGGCGCACGTAATATTGATGCGGTAATTAATCGCCAATTACTACCTCAACTGTCGACCCAACTACTAGTGCACGACAAGGACGAGTCGCATAGTCAGATCACTGTCTCTGTCGATGAGCAAGGAACGCTATCTTATGCGTTCAGCTAATCAGAACGATCTGAGTAATGCACTGTTAGCGATCAGCCAGTCTCTGGCTGATCGTACCCAGCTTGCACAAACTTTGGATGCGGTGCTCACAGCAGCGCGTCAGATGACGTTTTCCAAACACGGCATCATCTACGTTCTTGATCAGACGGGTCAGGCTCTGATCCCAAGTATTGTTCATCACAACGAACAAGCGCTCACTTCACACCCTTGGCAAGCTCTCTCGTTCGATCAAACTAGCCAAACCGATCCGTTTAACTACGCGATACAGAATGGCGAAGTCGTTCTGATTAACGAGCTTTACCAGTACAATGGTTATGATTGTGAAGCCATCTATGAGACAGAGCTTACGCTTGGCATCAAAAGTGCCAACCTACTTGCATGGCCACTCGTTGATGACAGCGGTAAAACCATTGGTTTATTAGCTCTATTCGACTTGAGCGTAATAGATAATGAATCGGCTCTAACGGCATTTTGCAATATGGCAGCAAACAGTATTCGACAAGCCGTTTGGCTTGAAGAATACGGCTATATGATCAAAAGCCTAAGTGCCGATAATGCCGCTTTAGTCCGTGAGAACCAACACCTCAAAAAGCGCAAACAAAGCCACTACACTGGGCCGATTGCAGAAAGCGAGCAAATGCTGGAAGTTCTTCGTCGTTTAGAGAAAGTACTGACGCTTCCAGTCGATGTTTTACTTAGAGGTGAAACAGGAGCAGGTAAAGAGGTTATCGCGAAATACATCCACGAGAACTCCAACCGTGCCGATCAACCCCTTATTGTGCAAAACTGTGCGGCGATTCCTGAGCAATTGCTTGAGTCTGAACTTTTTGGTCACAAAAAAGGTTCATTTACCGGTGCAGATAAAGACAAGGTCGGCTTGTTTGAAGCTGCTCATGGCGGAACTCTTTTCCTTGATGAAATTGGTGATATGCCATTATTGCTTCAAGCTAAGCTATTGCGTGTTTTGCAGGAACGCAAAGTACGTCCTGTTGGGGCCAGCCAAGAAGTCGAGGTGGATGTTCGTGTTGTCGCGGCTACGCATTGTCATTTGATGGATAAAATCAAAAATGGCGAGTTCCGTGCCGACTTGTTCTATCGCCTCAATGTCTTCCCTATCACCCTTCCTCCTTTGAGAGAGCGTGAAGCCGATATTTTGCCGCTAGCCGAACATTTCGTAAAGCAGAGCGCTTCTAACTTAGGCCTTGCTCAAGCGCCTGGGTTTAGCGCTAAGGTGCAAAAGCAGCTTCAGGAATACTCATACCCCGGAAACGTTCGCGAACTTAAAAACATCGTTGAGCGTGCATTGCTCCTGTCGGATTTTGAAACGATCAGTCAGATAGAGCTAGGTGAAGCTGAGGCCTTAGTGGATGAGCCTCAAATAGCAGAGCCCATTGAGGTAGAGATCGAGCCACCGCTTATCGTTGAAGATGAACCCGAAGAGGAATCTACAGAAGTTATTGATTACTCGAAAGGTCTTAAGGAAGCGGTAGGCGAATACGAGAAGAACGTCATTCTCGACTGCCTGAATGCCTCTAACTGGCAAATCAAACGTGTGGCGGAGCAGCTATCACTGCCTGTCAGCACATTGAGCCACAAAATGAAGAAGTACGATATTTCCACAACGAGCTAAATTGTGCAGGTGTTGATGTCTAGTCCCTATGTTAAACACATTTCAGGGCAGAACATGGAAAGCAAAAAGCCATTTCATTACTGAAATGGCTTTTTTTAGGTCTATTTATTGTTCTTAATTACTTTCAATCCATTGGTTAATCAGTTCAAGTTGCTCGTCTGAAAGCTTTTCAGAGTCTTCGTCTTTCGCCTCTAACCAGCGAATGGCGGGCAAAATATCTGAGTATCTTTGCTCATAGGTCTGCGCAATAGTTCGCTTAGTATAGTAATTATCTTTTTCCTCAACCTGGATAATTTCCTTAGCACCACGGAGAACGTCATCACTACATGTGTACCATGTTTCGGGGATATCGTTTCGATCAAATGAATGAAGATTGACCTTAAGTTTATCAGACTCAGCGTTTAACCCTGAGCCCATCGGGCCAATAAGCTCAAGTTTAAGTTCTAGGTAAGTAAACAAGTTATCGGATAGCGTCTCTACCCGTTTGAACGGCTTCAGACCATGAACTTTCGTTCCCAACGCATTCACATACTCTGGCTTGAGAACTTGAGCATAAATATCCGTCTCTTTACCAAACCCATAGCTGGTTATCACATGTTTTCTTAACTGATCAGGCTGCATGTCCGAATAGTATCGACATAGAGATTTAAGATGACTAGAAAGCTTAGGTTCTGACGACTTCCCACCGTCTTGCAAGGTAAAGGCTTCAAATGTCCACTTATCATCCTTCTCTACAATGGTTCCAATTCGATACAACTCGGTTTTACCCAAAGAAAAACGTTCCCCACCTGACACTCCCGGTATAAAATCAACATTGTTTGCCATATCGACTTCTCGTAACTTAGCATCGACGCCAACCACTTTACCCGGCGCAAAACCAGCATTAGTAAATAATTTGTCATCACAGTGGCGCGTTTTTACTACAGCGAGACAATTGACATATTTACCCCAATCAAAGCCTTCGACATCATCTTTATAATAATGCTTATAATCAGAATGCTTACCAAAGAGACCTCTTTGTAGCATGTGAAGCTCAACAACAGGCTCATCAAACACTTTCGGGAACTGTGCCATACCTGAGTCTGGTTTTGGAGCAAATAAAAAGCTCTCTGACACTAATAAATGATCCGCATGCTTGGGATCTTTACTATCACCAAATTGATACAGCCTTGAAGGACTCATAGTTAAATTAAATATTGACGTATCCCACGGCCCCCAGTTGTCATAGCTTATTGACTTGAATGAGTCTTTTACACCTTTTATTCCAGCAAAATATTCGTAGCTCAGAGACAATTCACCAGAACGAATTTCTCTACCTTCATCTTTAAACAGCGCTTTTAAATAAAACGCGTCAAAAGAATCATTTACTAACCATGGTCGCGTACCTTTGATCTTATTGGCGCCAAACACATAAGACGGCTCGATAATCGCTCCCCAAATTTCTTTACCTGAGCCTTGAGTGACTATGCTCCGCTCACTTGATGTTAACTTCATTTTCTTAAGCAGAGGGGTGATTTCACGCAAATATTCAGAGCTCTTACTAACGATTTTAGAACCTTCGATAACTTTATCCGTCAACTCGGAGTGATTTAGCCAACTCCATTTTGTTTGTGTTTCAATACCAACACGGTGCAAAAGCTGTCGTTTTTCTTCAGGTACTGCTTGAATGGCCTTGTTATCTAGCACCACAATGATTCTCACTTCATCCAGCGGAGATAAAGAATCATACTGCTGCAAATGCTCATGCAAAGATAACCATTCTTGGCGCGCACCTTCGCGCAATGTTTTCACCGAAATCGACTGTTTGGCACCTTGGTACAAAGCCTCAAGCTCATTAGTATCAAATGGCACCCTAAACATATCGATCAGTGCTTTGATGCTTGATGACGCGCGGTAATGAATTGGACAATATTGCATAAAAGGTTTGGGAGCATCATCTTGCTCATTAGATAGCCAATCATCCACGCTGTCATAGACAATACTCGCCCCAAGTTGGGCATAAGCTGAATAAGTACTGGCTTTGAGTAGTGATAGCTCTGCTTCAGCATAATCTGAGTCCATATAGTATTCATCTAAATGAACCATACCAAAACCATTTTCATCTAGCTGCCATTGGTCATTTAATAAAAATTGTTGGATATAACCATCAATATGTTGTTGTTCAACGCTAACCTCATCGCCACTCATTTGTTGGTAATTACGCTCCAGTAATAAACGACTTAAGCCATTCAACGCATGTGCCCGTTTATAATAACTCGCCTTCATCTGTTCACTTAAGCTTTGTGAACCAAAAGAAAGCAGTTGTTCTTGAGAGACGAAGTTTTGATATTGGATTTGCTCAAGATTATTACGCAATTTCAGGGTGTCAGCATTCTCCGTACACAAATCATACAGATTCGAAATCAGCGATGAACCTTCTTTGGTTACCGTATATAGGAAGTTGGCAGCCGCTCCCCAAGGCGTAATGGAAGCGACATCAAGAGCAGTATCGAGCGCCAGCTCAATGGCGTCCAGCGTCGCTTTATCGAGTTTGAGTTCCTCAGCAATCGCCATTTGGCGCGCTTTTTCAACCACAGTAATCGCGCTGCGAGATAAGGGATAATCCAATATGGCTTCAAAGTGAAGGATCATGTCAACACGGCGATTGCGCCGTCTTTCCTGCTCGGAATCATTAGCAGCCAGTGGAGCTTGCTCTCCGTAGCCAATACTCTTAATGCAGTTTTTCCATACCGCTTGGTTGCGTGCAATACCCTCAAGAATGCATTCTCGTACAAAATCAGCCCTGCGCTGTGACAAATCTTGGTTATAGTCAACTGAGCCTCTTGAGCAAGTATGACCCTTAATGGTAATAGGAATAGGCTGATCTAACTGAGACAGAATCTCACCCAATTTGACCAACTTTTCTCGTGCTTGTGTGCTGGCGAATTCACTACGATCAAAAGCAAAGGTGGTGCTTCTTAGTTCAAATAGATGTTGCCCTTGCTTAACTTGCGTATCGACGGTCACTTCATCACTATCACCCAGTGTCGGTAATGTTTGTTTAAGCTGTTCAAGCGCTTTCTTTTCTACTTCAGACAGCGCTTTTTTCTCCTTAAAATCCGCCAGTGCTTTCTGACCAGGCTGCTGCACGGTGGCCAAATACTCAACCACCACAGTATCGAGCTTCTTACTCGCTTTCGCATCCTTTTTATATGCTTCAACCAGGCTGCCACCTTTCATCACGGCATCTGCAATTGAAAATCCCTTGCCAACGTTTTCTAACACCTGCATATTCTGCATCAGTGCTCGCCATTGGGGCGGGACTTCAACAAGGTTAATTTTATCTTTTAAGCCATCGAATAAAATATTGCCTTTATCACCAAAAAGTTTAATCAGATCAATCGCTTTTTGGCCAAAGGCGGCATTATCTATTTCATAAGCTTTGCTCATGATGGCTAATGAGGCGGCCGTGGCCCCAGCGATATTTTTTAGCTCACTGTCTGCACTCGTGCCCATTGAAGCCGCCGCTATCTTAGCCACCGTTTGCCAGCTTAGCTTGTGCTGCATTGCCTGCGCCGCGCTTTCGATATAGGCTTTGTTCATTTGCACGCTATGCCATAACTGAGCAGCGATAGGTTTACTTTGTTCACTGGCGAGTGTTTCAGGTAAATCTGTCGGGCTTTGTTTAAGCTTTGCAAGTAAATCAGGGTATAGGTGAGGCGCTTGATTAAACAGCGCTTCTTCAACCGAGACAGGATCGCCATTCACTAAGGCGCTACGCCCAAGCGGAGTTTGGATTGGTAAATGCAATACGCGCTCACAAAAGCTGTATTGCTGAGCCTTTCTTTGTTGCCATTGCCTTCTAGCTGTATCGTCTTCTAATGTCGATAAATCAATATCAAAGCGGCAATATTGGCTGGCCTCTTTTAAGGCAAATACCGAATCCGACATCACCCAAAAAGTAGCACTGTAAGTCGGCTTCATCTGGCCATCTAAATCTTGAAAAGAAATCTTTTCAACTTTGGAAGCAGCAGTCAGGTTTGTTTTGCTTTCACTGCCATTAATTCGCAAATGTTCCGGAAAGTTCGATAAGGTAACTATTGCGCCTTCAAATTGCGCACTGGAAAACTGCACCACAATAGTAAATTGCTGCGGCAACACCAGAGCCCGTACTGAGCTTAAGTGTTTTTGTGTTAATGATCGTTCAACTTCACCAATCGCTTTGGCGTAGTTGGAGTCGCCGACCTGATCGCTGGGTATAATTTGATCAGTTTGGATATTTTCAATTTTAAGCATAGAAAAATAGTTTTTTTTGGGCGACTGATTAGCACTGGATATCAGCTCGTTATATAAATTTGCCAGCCATTTTCCATCTTTGCCTTGCTTGCTAAGTAAATGCACCGGCGCTAAATAAGGCGGGAAAAATAACAGTCTAGGGTTGCCTGCTTCAAAATTGGTGGCCAATGCAGGGTTACCTTGCAATGGTAAGTTTTGACTGAGTTGGCCTGATTCAGGGCTGGTAAAGGCGGTGATTTTGCCCAGCGCATCACTAAATAACAGCGATGCTTTAGCTGGGGTTTGGGTTTGTTTTCCCTCACCGTCATAGCTTATTGTCACTGCGGTATTGTCATCAGCGCGAGCAAAACAGATATTTGGCAGAGGGAAGTAGCGACAATAAGGATCACGCGTTTCTCCTTGCGCAAGCTGACCAAATAGATAGATGCCAGAGATGGATTTAGAATTAGCCACGATCATCCTCCTTTGTTGACTTACAATCTACCGCAATAAAATGACTGCCTACCCTTTCTATCTGGCATAAGCTTCTACAGCCATAAAAGTCCATATCTGTCCATTCTCCTTCATACCGAGTTGGCCAAAACTGCTCGCACTTGTCTAATTGCTCTTGGTAATGAAGGTCAAACGCAGTTTGATATTGGCTATAGGTAGGTAAAGCAGGCAAGTCTTGCACAAGGTCATATTGATTAAAGCCTTGGCTTAAAGCAGGCGGAACATAGAAGGAAAAGCCGATCATTTTATCGCGCGAGTTAGCCAACTGATAGAAGTAACGCAGTGAATCTATCGGCGAAATTTCGTCTGATTCTCGCACGCGGGTAAACCTAGGGGTAAGCGCTTCTTTACCACTAAAGTTTCCAAGTTGAAGCGGATAGCGAGTACCATCTGCCATTAAAGCCGATTGGCTAAAATCATTGGCATTGTAGGCTCGATAACCTTTTGAAGTATTACAGCTAAATGCGCCGCCATCTTCACGCCAATAGATATAATCTTCACGAATACACTCTTGCGGATAAAATTCCGCCTGTTGGTAATTTTGCCAATCACCCACTTGATAACTTAAATAGCGCGACGTCGCCGCCCGATTAAGATAACCCATATTGTAGCGAGTTTTGACTTTAACCAGTAGCTGAGCACCATTATTTATTAGCCGTACTCGCTTTATTTGGTCAATGCCATGTTCATTACCATCTAGCCAAACCTCATTCACCTCAGAAGTATCAGGGTATGGCAAAGCCAAGGGTAATAGGCTCATTTTCATCGCCTTAGTGTCAAGCTGATATGCTTTACCAAGTGTAGAAACATAGGCTTTGCTGCTATCGGGTAACCAACCACCGAAGTTACAGTCGCCGCCAAAGCGCTCAATTTGGCGGGTTTTTAAGTCCGCCAGAACGCAACCTTTTTGCTGGGCAAACAGGCCTGTATTAAAAAATACATAACGACCATTGGGTGAGCGCTGTACGCGTAGGTTTTTTGTCCAGCTAACCAGTCCTTTGACTTCGCCAGCGGTCAATAAGGTTTGTAAGTTGGTACCATCTAGGTTCATGGTATATAAACCAGCTTGTTTTTGGTTTTCCTCGACATAAATTTGCGTCATTATCTGCGGCTTATCACCTGGCTTGTCCCACTGTGCCAGCGGCGCGGTTCGCGGGTCAGCGACCGTCAAATGCCAACTCGCCGCTGCGGATGATTCACCAGCGATGGAGTCAATATAAGAAGTCACTCTTTTTAGCGCTGTATCGTATCTTGCTTGCTCGGCCTTAGCTTTGGCCCTAGCGTCTAACCATTGAGTCATTTGTGGGCTAAATACCGCGCCTGCACTAAGCCCCAATATCACCATGGCCGAGACGCCAAATATAATTTTTTTGTTCATTTTGATAGTCCTAATTCTTCTCGCCATAGCGACATATAGTCATTGAGGTTATCCATAGCGGATTTTTCTTGTTCATTGGCCTCAGGAAGCGGCTCAAGCTCTGGCGCAGGATTTGCTGATTCAGACCAAGCCAATACTTGCTGGAATGTTAAGTCACGAAATACCACTTCAGAATGGTGGATGTGCCCTGGCGAGGAGATTTGCAGGGTGAACTTACCCTTAGGTGGGAAGCCGCCCAATATCGCCGTCGCAAAATGCGGATTGTCTTCGCTGTATTCTAATGGTTCACTCAGTACCCAGTCACTCTCACTGTCAGACAACACGGCATAGTGGGTAATGGCGGTGTCAAAATCCATTAACCCGGTCTCAACGGAAAGTTTAAAACCACTATTCTTACCATCAACATAGGCAATCACAGTATTACTCTGATCGTAACTACGAACCAAGACCTGCTGGTCACTCAGCCATGGCATATCGTCTTCAGTAATGTTATGAACTTTCGCGCTCGCTACGTCCGAGGTAAATTCCTGTGTAGAGAATGCTTGTTCAGAACTGTAATTGCTGAGTTCATCGAGTGGCGTGCTCGATTTCTCTAGCAATGCAGCATCAGATTCTAATGACTCTATCTGATTGAATCGCTTTTGTTTTGGAGAAAATATGACTTTAAGTCCATTTTCTCCCTCTTGCACCTCGCCAAGGACTTTGTAAGGAACCCAAAACTGAGATATTGCAAATCCTTCCGCTTCACGTTGAATAGCTTTAGGTTGCTCTTTCGTTTGTTCTTCTTGATAGAGGCTGCGGTAATACTCGACGTCTACATCCTGATAGTAGCCCTTGTCTGTAATCGCCATTTCACGCCACAGCTTACCCTTCCAGAATACGTAAAGATAACCCCCACGTAACTCTGAAGCCTTACCTTTACTTTTACTACCATCTAGATACGCTAGCGGTCGAACGGGCACTAACACATTATCCCATTCATCCATCTCGTCGCTGGCGTCCACTGGCTCAACATTCTCTGCCAGTAATAACTTGAGTGGGGTGGCAGAGCCGCTAATAGGGATGGCTAAATAAAGATTCCTTGGTTCTGCTTCGAGGCCCTTAAAAACGGCAACACTGCGGTGGCTTTTGCTAGAGTCTTTGCGAGGTTTAGCAATCTTTTCTTTCTGATTGTCCGTTGCGGATAAAATCAGGTAAGCGGCATTACTAGGCCACTGCCCCGCAAACTCAATCACGATTTTTTTATCCGGAGACGGTTCAACAGGCGTATAGCTAAGGTTGCGCGCCAAAGGTACATCGTCTGTGACAGCCTTGTAGTTCGCTTTGATGATCTTTTTAGGTTGTTCAGCGGCAAATTGATCAACTCGCATTTTCAGCGCTGGATACGCTTCAAGCTGAGCATCAGAGAGAGGAGTTCGCCGAGCAAAGGAGGACAAAGCCACCCACTCTGCACGTACAAGACGCTGTTTAATAGAAGATAATAGGCTGTGGGTATCTTTTTTAGCCGACTGAGGGAGAGTATCAGACAAAGGCTTAGGGAGCTGTCTGAGCATATCCTGAAGATTGCGCGTACGCGAAAGCTGCCCGATGCATTCATCTGGCGACAGTATGTAGTCTAACACGTCCCTAGAAACTGAGTTTCCTGGAACAAATTTGCAAATTAATTGCATTTTAGTTCTCCACAACCATTAATGTCTTTTGATTGCGGTAACAAGTAGACCCTAAAAGAGGTCTCTGTAACGATTTGGTGGCCTTCATGGTAATAAGTTACTTATTACATTTCAACAAGCTAAATACAATAAGTAAAATAAACCAGTAAAATAGGCACAATAACTCAAAATAACACCACTTTAACTAATCATTACGTCATTAGTGCACATAAAGGTATGTCTCATTTATGCCAACCAAAATTCATAAAATGACGCCCATTCCATACTGAACAGTTTGTGATTAAATGTTAGTAATTATTACTATAATCAGCTGTCGTTTCTAATATTGATGACTAAGATGCATTGTATCTACATCTATGAATTTATTAATATACGCTGAGTGAATAAGAAATAAAAAAAAAGACGTGATTGAATATCACGTCAATGTACCAATATATTGTAGATACTAAACAGATAGTATTCACCACCTGTGCAGGATAGCACCCTAAGGCGCAGCGCCACTATACAAGGTCTGAGGCACAATGCAACGTGGCGAAATTCATGAAATTAATTACACTTCGACAGCCATTATCGAGCGTAAGATAGTCAATTAATCGAGTGAATGTACAATCAGACTATTTCAATATTCATTTCGTTTATCATCAGATATTTTAAATAAAAAAAACGCCAATAAAAATTGGCGTTTTGGTTCAAAAATTAAAGCACCGTCTATATATACGACCTATTTATAGACAATACGAGTTTTAATTTAACGTAAAAGTATCGCTCCCTTCACCTGAAGCATTCTGACTGTTGGTTACCACTGCGGTGACATCGACTGAACCACTGGCTAAGCCCGATAGCTCATCAAACGTTACCGTTTGTTCAAAAGCGCCATCCGAAAAGTTTCCGTTTTTATCTAGAGTCACTGTGTTTTGACTCTCATCTTCAAACGTTAGCTTCAACGTCGCGGAGTTGCTTGAATGYGTGGCGTTGCCTTTCACCATCACCGCNCTCGTCTTGGTATCCTTTAATAGTCAGTGGCAAGGATTCCAACGTGTTCTCGACACTGCTAATGTCAGCCGTTCCGATCCAAACGTCCTTCGCTTTGCYGTCACCTTCCCAGCTAATGGTCTCATCGCCCAGTTGGCTGCCTGAAGGTTGCGTCACCGCCTCATCAAAAGTCACGGTCACTTTCACCTTGCTTGGCTCCAGTCGCTCAAAGCTCACTGGGTTGGCTGATTTCAACGTCGGTGCTTGCTTGTCTAAGGTAAAGGAGGTTGTCCCTTCACCTGAAGCATTCTGACTGTTGGTTACCACTGCGGTGACMTCRACTRAACCACTGGCTAAGCCCGATAGATCATCAAACGTTACCGTTTGTTCAAAAGCGCCATCCGAAAAGTTTCCGTTTTTATCTAGAGTCACTGTGTTTTGACTCTCATCTTCAAACGTTAGCTTCAACGTCGCGGAGTTGCTTGAATGCGTGGCGTTGCCTTTCACCGTCACCGCNTCATCAAACGTTACCGTTTGTTCAAAAGCGCCATCCGAAAAGTTTCCGTTTTTATCTAGAGTCACTGTGTTTTGACTCTCATCTTCAAACGTTAGCTTCAACGTCGCGGAGTTGCTTGAATGCGTGGCGTTGCCTTTCACCGTCACCGCTCCTGCGTTGACCGTTACCTCGCTTATGGTCACTACTGGCTGCAACGCAAACTGGTGGTCCGTGTTCTCCGCACCTRGGTTGCCTGACTCGTCTTGGTATCCTTTAATAGTCAGTGGCAAGGATTCCAACGTGTTCTCGACACTGCTAATGTCAGCCGTTCCGATCCAAACGTCCTTCGCTTTGCCGTCACCTTCCCAGCTAATGGTCTCATCGCCCAGTTGGCTGCCTGAAGGTTNCTCGTCTTGGTATCCTTTAATAGTCAGTGGCAAGGATTCCAACGTGTTCTCGACACTGCTAATGTCAGCCGTTCCGATCCAAACGTCCTTCGCTTTGCCGTCACCTTCCCAGCTAATGGTCTCATCGCCCAGTTGGCTGCCTGAAGGTTTCGTCACCGCCTCATCAAAAGTCACGGTCACTTTCACATTGTCGGTGCCCACGACGGCTGAACCCGGATCAAAGCTCACTGGGTTGGTTGATGCCAACGTCGGTGCTTGCTTGTCTAAGGTAAAGGAGGTTGTCCCTTCACCTGAAGCATTCTGACTGTTGGTTACCACTGCGGTGACATCGACTGAACCACTGGCTAAGCTCGATAGCTCATCAAACGTCACCGTTTGTTCAAAAGCGCCATCCGACAAGTTTCCGTTTTTATCTAGACTCACTGTGTTTTTACTCTCATCTTCAAACGTTAGCTTCAACGTCGCGGATGTCCCTGTTCTTGTGGTAGTTCCTTTTACCGTTACTTTGCGCGCACTCACTACAAGCTCAGTGATTGTCACCTTAGGTTTCAGTAACAACTTTTTATCTTGATAGGCTACGCCCTCATTCGTGTATGTATCACTAAAACCAGCAATCACTATTGGCATTTCAAGATCTGTGTCATTGGCACTTGGAACCTTGACCTTACCTGTCCAACGGTCACTTTCACCGCTAGCAGCATCCCAATTGATTTTGGTTGTGCTGGTATTGAGATACGACTCCGAAGGCTCTGAGACCGGCTGTGAAAATTCCACTGTCACATTGATGGTATCCCCTGTATCTGCATATTCAGGATTGAGCGATAGTGATTTTACTGTTGGCAGTACACCTTTAACCTCTAGATTAAACGTATCCCCTTTACCCTTGATTCCCTTCTCACTTTGATAGGCATCGTCTTCTAGGGTAAAGGTGATGGTTTTATCTTCTCCTTGAGGCGCTTTGTAGTTAGCGATCCAAATAATATTGTCTGTTGTAGATAATCCACTCAGAGTGCCCACATCACCACTTCCACCCGCTTGGGTGAGTTTTATATCGCTCAGCGTAAAGTCTTGGACCTTTTCAGAAAACTCGATTTTCAGCTGAGTCTGTTTATCACCTCCAATCGGACCTTGCGGTGTGGCTGATATTGCTTTTACCTCTGGGGTCGTAGCGGCGACTACCGTGGTCTCGATTTCTTGCGATGAATTGACCTTTCCGGCAAGATCACGCGCGTTAATCGAAACCCGATAAACACCCGCTGGGACGGAGAAACTGAAGACGTACGGCTTACTATCGTCCGTCGGTTCTTCTACAGATTTAGGCAGTATTTTGTTGCCACCTGCTTTCAACGCAAGCTCTGCATTCACCTCTTTCAAGTTCGTATCCAAGACGTTTGCAGTCACCTCGACTAAGTATTCGCCATTATCATCTGGTGCGAAGGTTGTTTGCTCGGCTTTTAGGTTACTCACGCTCGGGTCTTGGGTATCAACGACAGACTTTATGCCTTCAACGCCATATTCATTACCCGCGTAAGTGAACGTTTCAAGCGTGCGACCAATCGAGTCCGTTACTGCCACTTTCAACATGTACTGGCCTTGATCCGTGTCTTTGAAGCTAAATGTACTGGTCGCAGACGTGTCGCCAAACAACGCCGACTGTTCGATTGATTCTCCAGGTGAAACAGGCATAAGAGTGATACGGTAACTTTCTGCAGTAATACTACTCGTAGCATTCGCTGTTAGTGTCATTTCTTGACTGGTACGGCCAAGTACAAGCCATCCCCCTTCTATACGCGCATTATCCGCCAGAGATAACACTACAGTAGGTAGCGCTATATTGACCTCCTTATTGTACACAGTTGTAGTACGGCCCACTTTGTCTTCAGCGGTGAAGGTTACGGTCAACTTGTTCTTGTTGGCCAGTTCCGATGCCTTGACCTCAAAGTAGGTAGACTCATTATTGAGCCCTTCATCTCTGGTGAAAGTCTGGCCTAGCTCTTTCACTGTGTAAGTGACTCGAGCTAACCCGCTTCCGCTGTCGGTAATGGGGAAAGTGAACCTGACTTTGTCACCCTCTTTTTCCACTACCACATTAGTGTCACCAACCTCAGGGGCTTTTTTGTCAACGATAAACGTTACCTTATTAAGCTTCGTATCAACAGTGCTTTTGCGGTTAAACACATCCATCGCTCTCGCTGTAACCTCCAAGGATTGAACGTCAGTGTCAGGCACGTTAGCGTTAAACTCCGCACATAGGTATTCGTCATTCTCTCCACACTTTGTTACTGCCTCAAAGTTATCCTTATGATTGGTATTGGCAGTAGAATAAGTGGTGTCACCTACCTTGACAGTTAACACTTCCAGCTTCGAGCCATTAGGTAACAGCGTTTTAAGGTTGATGCTTATCAGGTCCTTAACGACGGTGTTTTGAACAAGGGGGGTCTCAATATCGTCTGTACTGGTGATTGCAATTGTCGGTTTGCCTTCCGGAAGCTTTAATGAAAGCTGAGAAAAATCGGCCGTATTACCTGCATTATCACTTAAGTTCTTAACGTTAAAGATATGCTCCGTGTTACGTGGATCGATGAAAGTTGTGTAATTCTCAATATAGCGACATGTCACACCATCAGAATTGCGTACACACTCTTTAGGCTTTATTGGATCAATATTGTTGATTCTAACAAGCTGTGGTCTAAAGTCTTGCGGATCTGTATTAATATTGACCCTTGATTGGTTGTCAGTAAATCCGAGCTGGATGCTTAATTGCTTGTCTTTATTTGCAGATGGACTCGCTGGAATAACGTTTTCACCCTTTAATAAGTAGTCTTTTTGCACAGACGTTGGTGGGTTGACATCCATTTGATTGAACGTAAACCTTTGCACGTTCGGAGTTCCATTTTTGCCTTTGGTTTTAACAATTAATACCACAGGTGAGTCTTGAAAGTTCTGGTTAGACTTCACCGTACAACTTGGGGTTTTCCCAAGCTCACCTTCCAGTAGCCCAGAGGTCGCTCCCAAATTATCTGTTGGTGCTTGGTCCAACGTATAGTTTTCACGAACCCAACATTGGAGCTCATTTGGTGTGACTGCGCTTGTTACCTCAAAATCCACCTTTAGCTCGCCATTGGCTATAAAGTTTTGGAAATCTTCCGGCGATTTAACCTTAAGCCTTACCCCTTGCCTTTGAACACTTAACGTCTCTGTTATTTCTAGAGGGTTTCGCTGTGCGTTATCCCCTCCATCTAAGTATTTGGCGTTATTATATGCGTAAATAGATACAGTGTAGATACCGTCTTTAGCCAGCGCGCTTTTTTGAATAACAGATTCCCATTGATCCTCACCTTTGTAAGTAAAGCTGAGCGTAGTTCCGGCCTCTTCACCAGTCGTAGTTCCGGCTTCTTCACTCTTAAAGTGGTAAGAGCCGGTTATCTCATCTATGCCGCTAATATCTGAAATCTTCAGAAGGAGTTTGATACCGTCAGACTTAGTAATAGTATTGCCAACGCCAATGGATTCATTATTGGTTACGTACACAACATCAGTTATTTCTCCTTCTGGTGCTTTCTGTTTGATATGCAGTTTAAATGGCACCGTGGAAACATTGCCGCGGATATCTTGCGCCTTCAGTTTTACGGTAATAGCATCTTCACCCGTTGTATCGAGATTTGACGGTAGTGGGATCTTATATTGGCCACTAGATTTATCTAGGTTTGGCTTGGTTCCTTCTCCATTTGGCGCAACATCGCCCTTGAATATCCAATACTCAAACTTGTTCTTATCTACACCATTTGAGTTTATCGAGCCGTTGTCGTCATAGTCTTCCGCAATGATCGTGAGCTCATAACCGGGCACATAAAAATCATTCTCTTCATGCCCATTCAATTTTAGTGATGGGCCTTGCGTATCAATGATCACATTAGACACATTGGAACTTGATACAAATCCATGAATGTCGGTCGCTTTAACAAAAAGCTTAGCGCGGTTACTGTCGTCTGTAACAATCTTGTTCTCGTCATTGCTTTCCGGGTATGTGCCCTCAAAGCTAGAGCTCCACTCGCTTGCTGTCCAATCTTTTAAGAAGGTTTCACCGGAGTCTGTTTTCTGATAAAGCGAGATTTTCTCTACGCCGGAGTCATCTGTGACGCTATTAAATTTCGCCGAGAACTTAGCTCCCAATACACCTGTCTTTTGTGAGACATAGTCGACTAACCATGGGTCTTGGAAGTTGATAACGGGCCCTTTTTTATCGACTTGAAATTTGATTATCCCTACTTTACTGGTATTAGGCGGGTATGCCTTATCTGTCGCTGTATAACGTAAGGTATTGGTTTGACCATGCGTAAAGGCATCGGCAATAAGCTTGACGCCAACGTTAGGTTGAGCCCCTTCCAAACAAGGCACAGTATCGTCATCACTACAAAGACCTAAAATGGTAAATGGACCACCACTACCTATTTGGAGTCTGACATCAAGTTTGTCACCTGGGCTATGATCGCCCCAGATAGGCGCAGGTTTTAATGTGGTATTGCCTCCCAGCATTTTTTCTGCGGTCCTGTTTTCAACTTCAGGCGGTACTGAGTCAACCCGAACTGTAAACTTCGGTGCTGATATTGAGTTCTCATTTACCTCATTGCCCAAGTTATCGATCGCTTTTACATAAACCTCCCAATCACCTTCACCTGGATAGACGGGTTTATTATCGCAAACGACTTCCTTACACAGGTTAATAACAAAGCTATCAGGGTCATTAATAGCAAATTTATTGGCATCATAACTCTTAATTTTACCCGAGCTATCTTTGAATAGCAGAACACGCTTTTCTTTTTGGTCATTGACAGTATCCACAACGTTAAACTGTAGCTTCAGTTCGTTGTTGGTATTAAGGTATACGCTGTCTTCAAGCTGATTCTCGGTTTTTGGATCCTCAGGGCGAATCAAGGAGATTTTAGGAGGTTCGTTATCGATGAAGAGAGAATCTTTACGCTTATTATCTGGGTAGCCATAGCCGTTCCCTTGGTTATCCATTGCACTGGTATGGATAGCCAATTCCACTTTGTCTTTATGCTCACTTAACGCGGTATTTACAGAAAAAGCGAACTGTTTTACGTATTCATCATTGTTCACGTTTGGTGTGAACGAAATGTCATTGGCTGGTTCTTCGTCATTAGGGGTTGAGCGTTTGTACCACATCGGAGCGAAAGTTAACCGAGTAGATGCATCATCTTTTATGCCCGATGGGTCAGAGACAACCAATTTCGCTTCAATCGGACCCGCGACATATTGTTGATTCTTGTCAGTATAAGTTCTACCCGCTACCGTTAGTTCCACGTTAGGCGCGTCTTGGTCGATACTTACCCCATCTTTACCAAATAGGTCCAGAGTACCTAACATGGGCCTAGCTTTGGATATATCATCCGCAAACAACTGTGCAATGCTGTCTGTTACCCAAGGTTTACCAGTATGCTTACCCGTAAGTAAATCAAAGTATGCTTGGGCTAAATCGGTACGATAAGTTTCTGCATTAAACTCGTAATTATCAAGTTTAATGCCACTACCGCTTTTCCCTTTACCATCAGGCTTGCCATCTGCGCTTAGATCGTCGTAAAAAGCGGTGGCAAAGCCTGCTGAATCATAACGTAGCGCCTTTTCAGACAAACTTGCAATTGATTCAGCAAGGAAGCGGTGCTGGTACTCAACACTTAGCTGGCTAGGAGTACCATTCAACAGCATTTCGTTGGTTGCATAACTGGTGGTGGTAGGGTCAAAGCCGAAAAAACTGCCTGGTGTTTTTAACGCCAATGCATTTTTGACCTCGGCAAGAATGGATTCTGCAGCTTCTACGTCCTTCGCCCCTTGGTAATTATTCCAACGATAGTCAAATAACCCAGTGTGGTAGGCAGAAAGCTCAGTCACATAATAACTGCTTGAACCATCAGGCTTAAAGTAGACCCCAAAGTTGGCATCGTCTAGGTTAACCGACACGGGATCGCTGCTGTCATTAGTCCAATTGAAATAGTGTGTATTTAATGCAGTAGGGCTTGCTAGTCTGATTCGCAGGAAGTCATAGCCGATAATGTCAGTTGTTAAAGAGCAAGTCGCAACATCTCGTGCTAATACAGAATTAGACTCAGATCTTCTTGATGTTTGACATGTGGTTAAACCAATAAACTCCCCATCCGCTGTATTCAATCCTTCTAGCTGTGCTAACGCACCGACAAAGGGCGTCACTACCGTATAAGTGGGAAGATCAAAGGTAGTTTTGAAATACACCGTTTCTTCACTTGAGTAATTCTTTGAATCATCGGAAGTGCGAATGACAAGTTTTTGCGCGTCTAGCTCAGACACATTACTAAATGAATCGCCTAATATATCCCTAGTCAACGGGATGTAGTAGGTCATTGATGATACCCACTTATCTTCTCCTTCTTGAGCCTCTTCTTCTATGGTTTCGTGTGGTATACGTACAGTGTCTTGGTCAAGGAAGGCATTAGCCGTGGTCGTATTTTTGAGCTCGTATTCGCCTTGGCCATTTTTTTTGACAAAATAACGCACCTCTAACTTCAACTTATTGGCTGGAGAGCCAACATCTACACCATCTGACGAACGAGCATCTTCTACCACCACCTTAATGTATGGGATTTTGTTAACATCTAGATAGTTAGTAGTAAACGACTGGAAATTAAGATCAGTATTATTCTTAATCTTGCTAGCCGCATATTGATAATCGATTTTGAGGTAGTTTTTTGATGTGATTACAGATGTGGCATCGTATGTATCTCGTGTATACGCATCAGGGTAGCTAGTACGATCACCCGACGCCGTTTCAAGTACAAAGTTAAACTGGGTGGCTGGATAAGAGATATCCTGACTCGGCGGTTGATCATCTTTAGTTACCGTGTGAGTCTTCTCACCAATATTGCCCTGAGCATCCGTTGCTCTTATCTCAAACTTGGTTGATGTCGTTGAAAATTGAGAAAGAGGATACTTGTTAGAAAACTCGCATGTGCCTTCTTCTGCAGTTGGAGAACAAACTAACTCTTCAGGTGTATCCCCTTTAAATGAAACAGTAACAGCACTTCCACCAGGCGAACTTTCTGTGACGGTACCAAATAAAATATAGTCGGTCTCAGTACTGTCGCTACGGATAGTCTGACCAGAAATCACTTTAATGATTGGCTTTTGGTTATCCCAAGAAAAATTAATGATATGAGGGTTGTGTTCCGCAGAATCCTTAACGATTGTGTTGCCAAGTACGTCTACGGTATAAAACACAAGGCGCGCCTGACCAGAACTGATGTTGAGCTGGTCCAGAGAAACGGTATCGATTTTGACTTTAACATTCGAGCTTCTTAAGCCCTTTTCGAAACCAGTAACATCTATAGCGCAGTGACCAGAACCTGTCTCACCAACTTGACACGTACCTAATTCAGTCCAAGTGCCACTCAAAAATGATTCAAGTACGACTTTAGGGACATCAACCCCAACTTCATCCTCAAGTTTGACTTCAACACTACCTGTACGTGCAATAACATCGTTTTCAGTTTCAGCTGGTCGACTTGCGACTGGAGGAGTCGAGTCGATAGCGGTTTCATCACGTTTAGGAATGACATTAGTATCTCCACCGGAGCCGATAGCATTGACTTTCTTACCAAAAGAATCAAACTCCTCGGCCCCAATACTCGACTTATTAAGCTCAGGGCTATTGGCCACGATCATCACATGCTTAGCTAACTCATTGGTGTATAGCTCGCTGGTGACTCTCACCGCACCAAAATCTAATGGCTGATCATGGTTACCGATTTTCCCCATTCCATCCAATAAGCCATCAGAACTGATGTCATTATATTGAATGCTTGCTAAATTAATTGAAGTGTATTGGTTATCAGTGTTACCACCATGCTGAGTGATCAGGTCCTTAGCGTAGGAAGAATAGGCCGTTAGCAACGCGCCATATTTATGGCCATCAGTCGCATACGCGCTTTGAGCGCCATTCGTGATATCAATCGGCTCAGTCGTATTAACGTCAAACCCATACATATCACTTATAGCACTAATGGATTGGGAAACCGCTGATGAATCGCTGATACCTTTGCTCAGCTTATGTTTTGCTAAGCCTGCTGCCATATTGGTGAGAGGTGTCACCATGACTGACTGCTGTGAGCCTTCAACGTAATTGACTACACTATCTAACTTGAGGACTTTGTTCGCGCTGATAGAGACCTCTTCCCCTGTTACAGGATCAATATATGATCCCCCCTCAGCACGAATCAATACGGGGCGTGAAGCAGACTCGACCGAAACACTATAATTACCTCTTGAGTCTGTTTTGGTCGAAGCAATGAGCCGCCCTTGCTGGCCGTTATCATATTCCCAAATATAGACCTTCGCGTTCGATACTGGCGCATCATAAACATTGCCAGAAATTGAACCAATCGTTCTTGACGGTGGCGAACTATCACCCTCGCCACCACCGCCGCCACCACATGCGACAAGTAGAAGAGATGCACTGAGTGCTAAATAATTATAGTGTTTCATTTTTGAAGCCAATGCCAATGACAAGTTAAATTTTCAACGATTATATTTAGGAAATTAATTTTCTCAACATGGCATATTGACTATATAAAACATCACATTTACTACTAATAAAACGCTTTTAAATATTTGTTTGCCTAGCCTAATGGCATAAAGTATATACAAGCCTTCAAAGCGACTTATTATCACTATTATTAATTAATTTTTTATATGGATTTTATGCTTTAAAGCCCTATCATTGTATGAAAATATCAAATAACTATTAAAATGCATTCAACGTCTATTCCAGCGAAAAGTTACCGAGACTATTTGTCCTTCTGGTATCTGGCTCTTATTCCTTTAAGTTTATGCGCCCTAGTTGAAATATCACCACTCAGTGACACATCAACTAGACATTCAAGCAAAACGACTCCACCTGAAGTTAATAACACTATTAAGCAAGATGATCTGGTATTAAAAACACCGGTAAAAAAAGATAAGTTAATTAGTAGCCATGTGGGTTACTCATTCTATGGGACGACGCTCAACTTGGGCATTGCACCAAATACTATCCAAGATCTTATATCTTTATCTGCCGGTAAGTTTGACTTCATCAATTCAGTATCTGGTTCTGGACAGTTTGCTTTTAAACTTAACGAGAAAGATCAGCTTATTGCTTTTTTATATCGTGACAAGTCTCAGGCATTTTATGTTTATAGTACAGAAGCCGGCACTTTATTTAGCACCGATGGTGAGCGTTTTTACAAAGATAAGCACCTGCTTTCTCCAGTATCACGACGCTTTAGAATCAGTTCGCCGTTCAGCCATTCGCGCTTTCACCCTGTGACTCGCACTATGGCTCCCCACCTTGGAACAGATTACGCTGTGCCTGTCGGAACACCTGTTGTCAGTATCTCTTCAGGCGAAGTCATCGCCTCTCGCTATCACCCGATAGCGGGAAACTACATTGTTATCCAGCATCCTGGCGGATTAAAAACGCGATACCTTCACCTGTCTAATCGCTATGTCAGTAAGGGGGATGTTGTCTTACAAGGGGAAACAGTAGGTACAAGCGGTAATACGGGAAGAACAACCGGCCCGCACCTTCACTTTGAGTTATGGAAAAACGGTAGGCCTATCGACTTTGAAAAGAAGCGAGCATTCGCTGAAAAGGTCGCCGTACAGCTTGTATCTTCTCAATCCCGAGAGGCTCAGAAAGTTTTCTCACAGCTTGAGCAACAGATAAACTAAGGCTCACTAAGTTAGCGTGCGTAAGACAGATTACGTACGTTAGCTTTGGTTTGGTTTATTTGTAGTGAAACAGAGTAATGTGTTCTTGGATAGGTGAGTTAGAGTCTTAGACAAGAAATATTGGAGCGTGCAGCGGGAATCGAACCCGCATCATCAGCTTGGAAGGCTGAGGTAATAGCCATTATACGATGCACGCATCATCGTGAAGACAGAGCCAATATGCCACATCAGCCTGAAAAGAAAAGTCTTTTTTTCATTTTCAGGCTTAAGTGCTGACTTTATGTGCAAATCGACCTTAAAGTGGCTTTTTAGCCCTCACTTCATTTAACATAAAAAGATTTACTTTAGTTTACTCTGTTCTAAAGTGCTTCATCTCTTCATTGAGCTCCTCGACCTGATGACGAACTTGTTCAGAGACCTGGGAAGATGAACTTGAAATATCGGCAACTTCCTTTACTCGACTGGTCACATCAGACATTAAGCTGTGGATTTCTTGAGTAGCCAAAGATTGACTCTCAGCTGAGTGCAGTAACTCTTTCATCTGCGAATCCAAACGTTCAATCTGATCGGTCGTCGCACCGAGTGTACCATGCGCTTGCTTGGTATGATTTGCCCCTTCTTCTGCTAGTATTTTGCTCTTATCTATTTCTGATACAACAGCAGCTGTAGAAGATTGGATTGCATGAACAATGTTGTTAATTTCTGTCGTTGATTCAGTGGTTCTTGTTGCCAGAAGACGCACTTCATCAGCAACAACCGCGAAGCCTCGACCGTACTCCCCTGCCCTTGCAGCCTCAATTGCCGCATTAAGTGCTAGGAGGTTGGTTTGTTCAGCAAGTCCTTCTATTACCTCAGTAACACGGCCAATGGCCTCACTTTCTTTACTTAACTCTGTAACTTGCTGACTCGCACTTTCTATCGTGCGGTGTAAGGACGTAACAGTTTGCATGTTTTGCTCCAACGCTTGAGAGCCGACTTCTATTTGGTTTTTAGACTCAGCAAGATTGCTAGCAGAGAGCTTGGCTTGATTCGCTGTTTCATCTGCTGATAGGCTGACTTCGGAAAGTTGTTGGTCAACCAATGTCATCGTAGACATTTGACTGTCGACTTTGTTGGAAGTATTCATGTTCGCTTCAAGTAGTGATGTCATACTGTCACCAACAGTCCTCGCTTTAGCGCTTACACCACGTACAATATCCAACAGTGCGACATTCATCTTGTTGATAGAGCTTGTCAAGCTTGCCAACTCATCACTGCCTTCAACATTAAGTGGAGGCTGGGAAACATCACCGGCCGCAATCAGCTGAGCGCGCTTTGAAACGATTTTAATCCGTCGCCCTATGTTTCTGCCCATGAATGTGGAAACCGTGAATGAGGCTAAGAGAAAAATAATCGAAGAGGCTATAAGGAGCGATACGACGCTGGACAATGAACTGAAAATACCTTGTCCACTGATATCGGCTTGCTGCTGCTGTTTTTGGATCAAGTTTTCCAAACTGGTATTCAGAACATCCACTGCTGGAACCAACTCTTTAGCCATTTTTTCATTCACTAGGTTCCAACCGCTGGTGGTTCTTAGAGCAATGACTTGCTCTGCCAGAGGAAAGTAAAGCTGCTGCATTTCTTTGAAAAGATCCCACAGCCCCCGGTCACTATCACTCATTAAACTCACTTTGCTTTCTATCTCAGCCACATATTTGCCGTGAGCTTTTAGGAAGTCCTGATATTTACTGAGGTGTTCCTCTTTACCATACAGGAGAAAATCTCGCATTGAAGACAGTGCATTAGCAAGAGAGGTATAGCTATCAGCGTACAAACGAAATAATCGCTTTCTTTCCCCACCTTCTTTATTGCCCGCCTCATCATTAATCAGCCCCTGCAACTGATCCAATGCCACCTCAGCAATTGGAGCAGCCTCATTGATAAACAAGGAGTGTGCCGGTAGGTTCTCATCTGAATGACTGGTTTCGGAGATCTGATTTACTAAAGCTTTCACCGATTGCCATTGGCTTAACACTTGTTGGTAAGAAGACTCATCCAACAAATTTTCAAGTGTAGGTAAAGCTTCATCAGTCGAGGCAATAACGCCATTGAGTTGCTCAAGTTGTAGGGAGCCGATAGATTCATCTCTTCCCAACAGCATATAAGCTCTGAGAGTCGAGACTGTCGCTTGTAGCGATTGTTGTAGGGAACGTCCTGTATCTACGGTCGGCAGGTCGGACTCTAATAAAAATGTAGTATGCTCTTCAACAGTATTGACACTACGGAAGATAAAGAGCGCAGCAACGATAAAAAGTACCGCAAGCGACAGAAAACTCAACTGCAACTTCCCTGATATCGTGAGTTTCATCCTAATAACTCCTATTTTAATAATCCCCTAACTATAGCGCCTTGCTATTTATTGTTAAATATAAGTTAAGCATTTTCATGAACTTTTGACTGTTTGCTCAATGAATAGATCCCATACCGCTCAGGTTTATGAGAAAGACTGACTACAGACAAACCCAGCCATGTTTGTTAGCGGCTGATTCCCAACACATTCTCATCCTTCAGTCTCTATTTCCCCTAGGAGGTTTCGTATCAATACACGACTTTGTTTAGGTTGCCAAAACCCTCAAAAGCAGACACATAAAAACAACAATAAAAACATCAAATTAACAAACAAAAATAATCTTAAAATACCCCCAAAAAGAGATTCCAATCACATATAGATTGGTTATAATTCGCGCCCATTACGCTTTGTGTTGATAAACGCAAACTTAATTTGAATAAATAGCCTGTTAACCATACCTCTTATTTAGAGGTGAAATTGAGAAGAAAAATGAGCAAGATTGATAAAGCGACACGTATACTGCTAGCGGGATTCTGTATCAACCTTTGTCTTGGCATCCTGTATGCTTGGAGTGTGTTTAACAAAGCATTGGTAACGGAGTCTGGCTGGAGCGCAGCTGAAGCCTCTTCACCGTATGCGATCGCAACCATCACTTTTTCTGTTTGTCTTCTTGTTGCGGGTATCCTTCAAGATCGTATGGGCCCACGCAAAATATTGATTTTAGGTACTGCTCTGACAGGGCTAGGCATGATTGCTTCTGGCTTTGCTACAACGCCACTAATGCTGAACATTACCTTTGGCGTGATCACTGGTGCGGGTATCGGTTTTGGCTATGCATGCCTTTCGCCATCGGCAATGAAATGGTTCCACTCTTCTAAAAAAGGGATGGTCAACGGCCTGATTGCTGCGGGCTTTGGTCTTGCCGCTATCTATCTTGCACCTGTCACTTCAGCATTGATTGACAGTATGGGCATTCAAACCAGCTTTATGATATTGGGCGCTGGCGTTTTAGCGATCGCTGTTCCTCTTGCTGCGACTATCAGTAATCCGCCAGCGGGCTATACACCAGCGGAACCTAACCTAAAAGAAGGCCAAGCGCCAAAAGCGACAAAGAAAACAGAGGACTTAACGTGGAAGTCGATGCTTAAGACGCCTCAGTTTTATTCACTATGGATCATGTACGCATTTGCCGCTTCTGTTGGTCTAATGATCATCGGTAACATCACCACCATCGCGAGTGTTCAAGCTAACTTACCCAATGCGGTTTATCTTGCATCCATCTTGGCGGTATTTAACTCAGGTGGTCGTGTAGCCGCCGGTATACTGGCAGATAAGATTGGTGGTGTACGTACACTCCTCCTTGCTTTCGTGTTGCAAGGTATCAACATGGTGCTGTTTGCCACCTTTAAAACGGAATTCACGTTGATCATCGGCACAGCTATTGCCGCTGTTGGTTACGGCACCCTACTTGCGGTTTTCCCAACACTGACCGCTGAGTTTTATGGCCTTAAGAATTACGGCACTAACTATGGCGTACTATACACAGCATGGGGTATTGGTGGTGCGATCGGCGCAGCTGTCGTTGGTTTCTCCATGACAAGTGGTGATGGTTACGGTCTTGCTTACACCATTTCGGCAATCATGATGGCAGTGTGTATCGTATTAGCCCTGGTGACTAAGCCAATCACTGAAGCCAAATCGGCTAAGCTTAAAAACGCTTGATAATTTGAAAATTTCTTTAAAAGGCTTAACCTTGCGGTTAAGCCTTTTTTGTCTCTATCTATTATGCATCAACCTAGCGTATTACCTGCTGATTACTACCTAAATAACTTCTTGAAGTTGACGCATCATGCTCAAGAAATGTACCCCGATTTACTTTCTCCATCAGAAAAGCAATGGTTAGACAACTTTGAGCATTTATCGATTCAAGCTAAATGTCTACTGGTTAGGCTGCTTTCGCGCAAGGGTGAATGGTTTCGAAGTGACAAGTTAAAATACGATGAGATCGACGACCTTGACACTACTCTAGATGAACTCAATACTTCGGATTTCGTCACACTCAATCCTGATATATCAATCCCAACATTAGCCTCCAGCTTGCTCACAAAGCCGGAGTTGATCCGCCTGTTTAATATCACGAATAAACAAGCCAAAAAAGGAGCCATCATAGAGGCACTCTCTCCCCAAGCTTTCTCTGAATATAACGCTTTAGGCTTCATCATCATCAGACTTGAATCTCCACAGGTTATTGATGTTCTGTTGGCTCTTTTCTTTGCTAATACCCACCAAGATCTCAGCCAGTTTGTCCTAGATGAGCTTGGCCTACATCAGTTTGAGCCTTACCAACTTAGCCGTGAGCGCCGATTCTTTGCTTCGCGTGGTGAATTGGATCAACTGCTTACTCTATCGCGAACTCAGGAGAGCTATCTAAATGGAGATCGCCAATGTGTCCCAACACTGATGAATCACCTTGCGCAGCTCGCCACGCCAATCCCGCATAACTACGTGGAGCGAAAACGTCAGCACCTCATAAACGACATCGCACGTGATTTAGAGCGGCTCCAAGAGTACGAACTTGCTAACCGATGGTTTGAGCACACGTCATTACCTCCGTCGCGAGAACGTCGCGCACGAATCTATGATAAGCAAGGTCACCTAAATGCAATGAGTGACATTGTCACTGATATGTTGCATACCCCTTATGATGTATCAGAGCAAGAGGTCGCGAACAGGCTACAGCAGCGTCTGCAACGCCTTAAGGGCTTGAAAGTCCCAAGAGTGAGCAAGCCCACTCTTCAAGAGCGACACCTATCGCTAGATTTATCACATCAATGCGTTGAACTAGCGGTTAAAGAACATTTCGAACAGCAAGGTTATAACGTGTTTTACTCTGAAAATACCTTACTCAACGGTTTATTTGGATTGGCATTTTGGGAGGTGATATTTAGTCCCATAGAAGGCGCATTTATCAATCGTTATCAATATCGACCCTTGGATCTCTACCAGCCTGATTTCTCGCTCAAGCGTCAGTCTCTTATCAGTCATATTTTCACTGTTTTAGAAGAAGACGGTCTTTCGAATCTAACTCAAATTTATCAAGACAAAGTAGGCGTAAACAATCCATTTGTTTCTTGGAATGTGTTTACCCCGCAATTATTAGAAAACGCTCTCACCTGTATCCCAAGCTCATTGTTATGCCAGCTTTTTAAGATCATGTTGCAAGACCTCAAACTGTATAGGAATGGCTTACCTGATCTGGTGCTCTTTAAAGATGGGAAGTTTGAGTGGATGGAAGTCAAAGGACCGGGGGATCGCCTCCAAGACAATCAGTGGCGTTGGATTGACCACTTCCAAAAGCTCCATGTTCCGTTTTCGGTTTGCTATGTAACGAATACTCAGCGTTAGCTCACCGATAAGACAGACGCCTTACAAGGCTCTTATTTATTTGCCAATTTAATATCCTTCTGCTGAAATTATCAAACCTCGTCAATATAGTTATTATCCAAATGAATTTACGTTCCTTTTTTATTCTCACTGTCGTTACCGCCTTCGCTGGTTGTGCCACTTATGCAGGTTTCAATTACAACCAACTGTTTGGCGAGGCTCAGATCCGTGACAGGCAAGCTAGTACGGTCAGCCAACCTAGTGATTTTTTCTTAAACGAAGTCAAACCCATCATCGATAACCGCTGTGTCGTCTGTCACGCCTGCTACGATGCACCCTGCCAACTTAAGATGTCTTCCGTGGAGGGTATTGACCGAGGCGGGAGCAAAGAACTCGTCTATCAAGGAACACGCTTAACCGCAGCAACACCAACCCGGCTATTCCAAGATGCTCAAACAACAGAGCAATGGCGCTCTATGGGGTTTCATCCCGTACTTAATGAGAGAGATCAAACACCAACAGCTAACATCGAAGCCGGCCTAATGGCCAAATTGTTGATGCAAAAAGAAGCTCACCCTTTACCAGATCAAGCCCAACTTGAAGGATTTGATTTTTCAATCGATCGCTCTCAGGAGTGCCCAACCATCGAAGAGTATGACAGCTATGCTCAAGATTACCCTAGTTGGGGCATGCCTTTTGGGATGCCTAACCTATCACCAAATGAATACTCAACACTCATGAGCTGGTTGCAAGATGGCGCTTTAATGAATGCGCCAATCCCACTGGCCACAGAACACCAAGCTTTGGTCAACGAATACGAACAATTTCTCAACAAAAGCTCTCGCAAAGCACAGCTTACCGCACGCTACATCTATGAACATTTGTTTTTATCCCATCTGTATTTCTCAGAGCTAAATGAAACCACACCGCGTTTTTTCACTTTGGTTCGTTCAAAAACGCCTCCGGGACAACCACTCAAACGTATCACAACGAGAAGACCTTACGATGATCCACAAGCCAAGCGTGTTTACTACCGCCTAATTCCTGTACAGGCCACTATTGTCGATAAGACCCATATGCCCTTCGCTCTCAACACCCAACGTATGGATAAATGGCAGAAATGGTTTCTCGAAGCAGATTATGACGTCGCTCAACTCCCCGGGTATGAACCTGAAATAGCGGCTAACCCAATGACGGCATTTATTGAGTTACCCGTAAAATCTCGTTTTAAGTTCATGTTGGACAATGCACAAAACACTATTAACGCCTATATAAAAGGCCCCGTTTGTCGTGGGCAATTGGCACTCAACGTGATTAATGATCGTTTTTGGGTATTCTTTCTTGACCCTGAGAAATCAGATATTCCAGAGGTGAATGAGTTTTATCGCTCACAAGCTGAAAACTTAAAATTGCCAGCCGAGTTGGAGAGCAATACTTTGCCTATCACAAGCTGGGTCGCATACTCACGCCAGCAAGCTCGCTACTTAACAGCCAAGTCCAACTTTATTAACCACTGGTTCAAAGATGGAAAGCACTTAACAACGGATATTCTTTGGAGTGGTGATGGCACCAATCCTAATGCCGCGTTGACCGTGTTCCGCCATTTTGACAGCGCATCAGTGGTTCAAGGCTTAGTTGGAAAGCCACCAAAGACGGCTTGGATTCTAGATTATGCTCTGATTGAGCGCATTCACTACCTACTCGTTGCTGGCTTTGATGTCTATGGAAACTTCGGCCACCAGCTCATGACGCGACTTTTTATGGACTTCTTGAGGCTTGAAGGCGAAAGTAATTTTATCGCTCTCCTCCCGCGAGATGTGCGCCACATTGAGCAATCAAGTTGGTATCAAAACCAAAGCCCTCAGCTGAGTGATTTCTTACATAACAATGTGAAGCCCTTTGATCAGCCAACACAGGTTCCATATCAGACCGACAACCCTAAGCGAGAGCTTTACGACATTTTACAGACAAAACTTGCACCGGTGCTGAGCAATCGCTACGACATAGAGCAAACCGGGTTCAAGCCTGCTAATGAATCTGCCTTGCGAACTATCGACAACATCAAAGGAAAAGGACTCCTTAATTTTCCTCAAATTATTATGCTCATGATTGAGTCTGAGGCTGGTGAAGAGCAGTTGTTTACTTTGCTTCACAATAATGCACATACCAACATCTCTAGCTTATTCGATGAAGAAAGTAATCGCGATTATAAAAATGATGATTTCACTCTAGTGAGAGGAGTGATCGGAAGTTACCCCGCTGCGTATCTTTCATTACATGAAGACGAGATTACTCAGCTCGTCAGCATGATAAAAAATGTCCGCTCGGAAGACGACTACGTTAAGTTATTGGATCGATTCGCAATCCGCCGAAGCTCAGACAAATTCTGGCCTTTCAGCGACAAAATACATGCTTGGTACAAAGAAAATCAGCCTGTCGAATTTGGTCTACTTGACTATAATCGTTTTGAGAATAGGTAGAACTGTTCAACCGAGCGTTTTCTAACGCGGGAGGTGAGTATGAGTATTAGAGATAGTATTCGCGCTATCGAGCAACAAATCTATGTGGCTTGCTCAGAGGGTGATTACGACACTGTCCAAATGCTTGAACATCAATTAGAAAGTTTGCGCGGCAAAGCTGAACATCCTTTCGATGATGGTCCTTACGCACCTGAGGGAAAAATAATCCCCGAGGACGATTGGTATTAACGATGAACGCCCCGTTTTACGGGGCTTTCTTTTGCCTTCCACATCACGTAACACGTATAATCCTCCTACTGCAAAATAAGGTAACGACTAATCGTTATCGACACCCTTAACGCCATGTCGCGTTGATTTCTCTTCAAACTCTTACACATGGAGGGTTTTATGCTGTCGGACATTGAAATCTGCCGTTCTCAAACATTACACCCAATTAACCAAGTTGCCCAAAATGCAGGACTACTGGACAGCGAATATCAAAGCCAAGGGGAATATAAAGCGAAAGTATCACTGAGTGCTTTAACCAGATTACAAAACAATAACTCGGGTAAGTTGGTATTAGTCACAGCTATCACTCCAACCCCTCTGGGCGAAGGGAAAACCGTTACCACTATCGGCCTCGCTCAAGGACTGGCTAAAATCAATCAATCCGTGATGGCATGTATTCGCCAACCCTCCATGGGCCCAGTTTTCGGTGTGAAAGGTGGAGCTGCTGGCGGTGGCTATTCGCAAGTAGCTCCAATGGAAGAGTTAAATTTGCATCTGACTGGCGATATTCATGCCGTTACCGCTGCACATAACCTAGCTGCGGCAGCTATCGATGCAAGGATTTATCATGAGCAGCGAGAAGGCTATCAGAATTTTGAGCAGCGTTCAGGTTTACAGGCACTGCGTATAGATCCAGAGCGTGTCGTTTGGAAACGTGTCATGGACCATAATGATCGAGCCCTACGTATGGTCACTGTCGGCCGAAATACCCATGACAAAAATATTAATGGCTTTGAAAGGCAAGACGGTTTTGATATCTCGGCAGCATCGGAACTTATGGCTGTACTGGCTCTGGCCAGTGACTTAAAAGACCTGCGTCAGCGCATTGGACGAATTGTTGTCGCTTATGATCTTGAAGGTCAACCTGTCACAACAGAAGATCTTCAAGTTGCTGGTGCAATGGCAGTGAGTATGAAAGCATCGATTGAACCCACATTGATGCAAACACTCGAAGGAGTCCCCACTCTCGTCCACGCAGGCCCATTTGCTAATATTGCCCATGGCAACTCTTCAATCATTGCTGACAACATTGCCACGAAATTGTGTGACTTCACAGTAACGGAAGGTGGTTTCGGTTCTGATATGGGGTTTGAAAAAGCGTGTAACATCAAAGCGCAAGTCTCCGGCAAGGCACCAGATTGTGCTGTCGTGGTTGCCACTTTACGTGGATTGAAAGCAAATTCGGGCCATTACGACTTAAAGCCCGGCCAAGCCTTACCGGATTCACTCTTTGAGGAAGATCCTGTCGCACTCGCCTCAGGGTTCGATAACCTCAAGTGGCACATTAACAACGTCAACAAATACGGTATCCCAGCAGTGGTGGCGATCAACCGCTTTCCACAGGATAGTGAACATGAATTGCAGCAACTGTCTGACATGATTCAAGCTCTACCGAACAATGTTGAAGTCGCTATCAGTGAAGGATTCACCCATGGTGGGGAAGGCACAACTGAGTTGGCGAGAAAAGTAGTCAAGCAATGTCAGCAAAAAACTGGCTTCAAACCCCTGTATCATTTCGAGCAGACAACAGAAGAAAAGCTAATGGCGGTAGCTGAATCCGGTTACGGCGCCGCAGGAGTCACACTAAGCGACAAAGCAAAACAGCAGTTGGCAGAATACAAGCAGCAAGGGTTCGATAACCTAGCGGTATGCCTTGCAAAAACACCACTGTCCATATCTACCGACGGCTCTGTGAAGGGGGCACCAACGCATTTTGATGTTCCAATCCGAGAACTAAAGCTGTGTGCTGGTGCTGGGTTCATTTACGCGCTTTGTGGTAACGTGATGACCATGCCTGGCCTGCCAGAAAAACCCGCTTTCATGAGCCTAGATCTGGATGATGCAGGCAACATCGTCGGCCTGAGCTAGCTCAAAAGCTCAGGTCAAAGCAGAGCAGAGCAGTGCAGTGCAGAGCAGTGCAGTGCAGTGCAGTGCAGTGCAGTGCAGTGCAGTGCAGTGCAGTGCAGTGCAGTGCAGTGCAGTGCAGTGCAGTGAGCTTTATAGAAAATCGATATTTGAACGACCTATCTCGTTTTTCTTGTTACCTTTTTTCTTCTGTTCACTGTCTTTCTTTTCTTGACTTGTCTTAGGTGGCTTACGCTTCTTATCCGGCTTTGAGTCCGATTTAGTGATTGAACGCTCTTCTGGTTCAGTCACTGGGGCATCGCAAACCACAACATAGTATTCTTGGTTGAACTCGAAGAAATCACCATCGTACATTTTACGGCGTTTACGAGTTTCTAATTCACCATTAACCGCAACATAGCCTTCTGCAATAATGTGTTTCGCTTCACCGCCTCCACCGACAAGGTTAGCGATCTTGAATACCTTATACAGCTCTATGGGCTGAGTTGAAACCTCAATTCCTATCGCTTCAATTTCAATCTCTTGCTCGTTTTGGTAGTCATCCGTCATGTTTTACTTCAGCCGCAGTTAGAAAAAAGCAGAGTCTAATGCCTATCCTTAAATAAATAAACTAAAGTTAATCATATAAAAAGCATTTTAAAGGTACTCGCTTTGCTTAGATGGATACTCATTCTGCTCTTATTTTCATGTCAGGCAGTCGCCTATTCTCCCCCAGTTAAAGTACTGGTGTATGGTGACGACTCTTATCCACCCTATAGCTATAGTGAAAATGGCATAGCAAAAGGCATTTACAGTGATATTTTACGTCGTGTTTTTGAAGAGATGCCGGGCTATGAGATTAAACTAGTCCCAATTCCGTGGAAGCGTGGGTTAAAGATGCTCAAAGTGGGTCAAGGTTTTGCGCTCTATCCGCCCTATTATTATTCCGACAAACGCCTTTATATCTCCCCCTACTCTAAACCGATTCTTGATGAAGAAGTGGTTGTGTTCTGCAACTCAGACAGTGTAAAAACACGCTCTTTAAGTCGTTGGCCAAGCGATTACTTTGGTTTAAAAGTCGGTGTCAATGAGGCCTTTGCCCTTGGCGGCAAACAGTTTTGGGATGCAGTCAAAGCAGGGAAAATCACTCTGCTCGAAGCCAAAGGTAACCGACCTAATCTGACTAATCTTCATGACAAAAAAATCGATTGTTACATGAATGACCGATTGTCTATTTTATGGGAAATTAAACGTATGACCCAGGAAGGATTACTACCAGAAGACTGGCAGCTAACCTTAGGTGCAGTGGTTAGTGCTGAACAGGGCTATTTAGGATTTACAAATCGTGAACCCGATAACTATCCATTCAAGCAAGATTTTGTCAAACAATTCAATCACAACCTAGTGAAACTTCAAGAACAAGGCGAGATTGAAGCCATCATAAAAGCCTATTTCGATAGTAGCCTGTAGGTCATTCATGTGCTACCAAGACGAAGTATGACCGAAATTCTGCTGGGGTACAAAGTATCAACTCAAATATTGGCTTCACTCTCACATTGTCACAGCTGCTAATGATCGATTAAATTTGTGCTTAACTAAATTGAGCTTCTTTTGCGCTTCAATACGCTCGCTCCTTCTCAAACTCGATGTATGGCTAATAGCGGCTTCGCAGTCAAAGATCGCTTTTCTCACGTCAGCAGGACTCACCTTTGCTGGGATTTCTCGGCTTAGGAGCGATAACAGTTTGCTGGCGACCTCCACACATTGCAGTCTAGACTTAAACACCTCTAAGCACAGAGCTATCGCCTTATCTACTGATTGAACAGCATACTTGTCAACTTGACACAATAGTCTCACTAAATCGGACTTACGTTTTCTACCGCGTTCAATCCGGCTTTCTATTAATAATTGCAAGGAAGCCTCTCCCAACAATGGTGTCGAGCCAGAGCGATGACTTCGAACATGGTGAGTTACTTTGTCAAACCAATAGTAATTGTCTGTTTCGTAAAGTAGAAATAAAAGATAATCCAGTAAAGGCAGGTCTAGTTTCTGGTAGTTCTTGAGTAAATTTGCCAACTTTATCCGAGCAATTTTATAGTTCTTATCATGCAACTCAATATGTACATCGACTAAAGTGAGCGCCAATGCATCATGATCGGACAAGTCTGCCTTCATTATATTGGACAACTCATGGTGAGCAGACATCGAAATAGATCGTCCTTGCGCTGTTGCTGTGAGCAATTTTAACCGCAGAACGTGAGTGGCATTCACTACTGTATTACGGTGTGTATTGACGATTTGATCTCGATACACAGCTAAGTGACTCATTACGCTCTGATAGTTTTCTTCCATTTCACATAAGTGAATGTAAGCCAAAAGACGAGATGCGCTTCCTTTTGAAAATTTAATCGCTTGAAGTAGCGCTTGTTGGGCTCCCTCACGATCTTTCTGTAACAAACAACATAACGCTTGCACGTCTAACACTGCAGATGGCTTTTTACCTGTTTCATCCATCCATTGCTGAAGCAATACTTGTGCTTTGATTTCTTTACCTTCCATGACTAACGCCATTGCGCAACCAACGATAGCCCAATGGCTGGTGCACTTTAGCTGACAAGCCTGAAAAAGTGAAAATGCTTGTTCGGTGTATTGCTCTCTCAGGTACACAGCCCCTTGAGCACGAACAAAACTGGTTGAATATTCAGGGTATTGCTCCCTAGCTTTGCTAAAGGAGTGTTCTATCTCTTTGAAACTCGCCTTCTTGGTAGATCGCAGTAAAGAAGACAATATTTGCTTTTGCTTGTAAGCGCGTAGAATTCGCTTCTTGAAGTCATAAATCGAGTACGGCTTAAGAATGTATTCGTCAGGTTCCGCCTCCAAAATTGAGCGCGCAACGTTTCCTCCTGTTTCACTCGTCAACATAACGAATGCACATTCAGAGCGAATCAAACCATAATGGCAACACTCTTCGTATATTTGTTTGCCGTTAAGCTCCTTGCCAAATCTATAATCACAAATGAATAAGTCAATCGAGATTTCTCGTAAAGTTTGATAGACCGATCGCACGTCTTTAGCCGTAAAGATTAAACGGTCACTAAAGCCCAGCTCCCTAAGCAAAATTCTTAAATTAGTTACGACCAATGGAGAGTCGTCTGCGATCAAGACTCCCGCTTGGCTGATGTTTTGGATTTGGCCGAACATATTCAACTGCTTTGACTAGAGTGAAATTGCTCGTTAGGGTATAGAAAGGAAAAGCTGATTAAAACGTCAGTTTTATCAGAGTTTCGTCAGGATTTACCGTTCACAAAAACGAGGGGAATAGTTGATAAAACAGTATTTACAAGAGCAATGCATTTAATACTTTTGGCACATTATCACCTAACAAACCCACTCATTTTTCAAATGAAGTTGACTTTGCAAGTGACGAATTATTACAGTCAAATTCTAGAAGCGCAGCTTCTCATTTCTCCAATTCGCTACCTCTGAAAACGACATTTCAGCTTAAAATATGAACACACATCAATAAAAGCTCACATTTACTGCCCGATACTGGCTTGACTGCTGGAGCTTAATAAATATTTCATGTTACAAATATAGGTTACACGGAAGATATTTATAAATTTAAACAATAAAGCTTATGGAAGGCTTACCAAGTGTTGGATTAGGTACGTCGAATTAAATGTCACATATCATTAAGAACAAAACGTCGCAATCGAACGCTTCGTCGATCTCAGGTAGCCGCTCTGCCAATGAGAACTTACCAGGACAAAGCTCCG
The DNA here is from genome assembly GCF_022398215.1 of Vibrio sp. Isolate24. Taxonomy (NCBI): domain Bacteria; kingdom Pseudomonadati; phylum Pseudomonadota; class Gammaproteobacteria; order Vibrionales; family Vibrionaceae; genus Vibrio; species Vibrio sp. Isolate24. Next base: position 415,804 of record NZ_JAKEUU010000001.1, on the reverse strand, counting down.
CTTCTCTGAGTGGCGCCGAACTTGACGAATTGATGGATAACCACTTTAAGCACATGTTTGATGTGTTTAATGATGGTATTTTCTATATGACCGATGATGATCGGATCTTTTTTTACAATCCTACTTTTTATGAAAAATATGATATTGCCTCTGGTCAATGTCATCTAGATGCATGGTTTAACCTAGTACACCCTCTGGATAAAGCCATGCTAAAAGGTGAAGTTGACACACACTTCCAAGAGGATGATCGTAAGCTATCGACTCAATACCGAGTCAAAAACAAATCCGGTCAATATGTTTGGATTGAAGGAACGGCGGTGACCAAAACCATTAACGGTACACGTTTTATGATTGGCTGCCACCGTGATATTTCAGACCGAAAATTGATGGAAACCTACGTTCAGCAAGCTGCATTTAGAGACAATGCATCTGGGCTATCTAATGGTCAGAAACTCATCATCGATATTGATGGATTAGCTGACCAGTTACCGGGGTTACATTCACTGGTCTATATCCAAATTGGCGATATTCGCTCGTACCTCAGCGCTTACGGGCCCCATATTTTACGTGATGTGATGTCACACCTTATCACGGCATTAAATTCGTTTACCGATGACTTTGTTGATATCTATCGTGTCCGATCCGATGACTTTGCTGTCTTGATAAGAGGCCAATATTCGACTGATGAGCTCATGCTGCTAGGAGAAAACATTTCCAAGACTTACCAACAATCGGTTCAAGCCAGTGGATACCTGTATGGTGCAGATATTAGCATCGGGATGTTTCCTCGCTTTGACATTGGACTCGCAGCGGAAGAAGTGATTAAAATCGCTGCGCGTACCTGTCAGTTTGCAGGTGAAAAAAGACATAATCGCGTTGGTGTCTACAATGATGAGACGAAAAGCAAAGTTGATCGGCACTTTTACATCGAGCGGGAACTTGCCAACGCCATTCATAACGAAACTCTGACGGTTAAGTTCCAACCTATCATCTGTGCCAAAACAAATCGTGTCGCCAGCTTCGAAGCACTGGTACGTTGGAAAAGTAACACGGTTGGTGAAATTTACCCCGATGAATTCATTGAAGTGGCTGAAAAGAAAGGCTTGATTGTTGAGTTAGGTTACCTTGTTTTCTCCAAAGCGTGCCAATTCATTAAAAGGTACTTAGCAACCCACAAAACAAACATTCGTGTGAATGTGAACGTGTCTGTTCTACAGTTGTTGAACCATCAGTTTCCAGATCGAATAAAACTGATTGCCGACCAACACGGAGTCGACACAAAAAATATTGTCTTAGAGTTGACTGAAACGATCATTCTTGATGGCAACAAAAGTGCCATCTCTCAATTAAGCCGCTTGAGCGAATACGGTTTTTTACTTTCCCTTGATGACTTTGGCTCAGGATATAGCTCACTCAACAGCTTTTTTGATTTGCCCCTTAAGCAAATTAAAGTCGACAAAACCATGGCTTGGCGATGTCTCGACAACCCCGCTACTTTAAAATACCTCACATTTATCACTCAATTATGCCAATCACACAAGGTGGATATCGTTGTTGAAGGTATAGAAAATGCTGAGATGCAAAAATGTTTCACTGATATGGGTGCTTCATTCCTCCAAGGGTATTGGTTCTCTAAGCCACTTTCTCTCGCTAGCGCCAGTCAATACACCTTAGTTTGACGCACCTCGCCAACAAACGTTTTGTCACAAAAGGTTCACCATGGGAAATAGACTTTTGTGACAATGCTCAATAACATCAACTTTCTTGATGATAATTCGACCAAATTAAATACAAGCAATGATTCTCCATTACAGTAAGTCTCCCCGCTCTAACGGCAATATTGAGCTTAAATGTCTGGCCATCATGCTCATTGCTGTCTTCGCGATCAATACTCCTCTGAGTTTCATTAAAGACGCACAAAAACAAGATATCTCTTTCCAACTCAAAGCCATCGATGAAACACTGAAGCTTCGAAAACAACAAGTCAGTAACTACCTAGCCCTACGTAAAACCCAGCTTGCGCAAAACTACTTTGAACACCCTGAGCCATTCAATGATGTGATCAGGCACTTGCTTACCAATCAAGATTTGATCGACAAAATAGAAATCGTCACCAAAAACCCAGAACACAGCTATCGATATAAAAACTTAATCGATTCCTACACGCCTTTTTACGCCTCTAGCCTCAATGCTGATTTACTTCAAATTCTCTATCAGCCTGATTTGGGTCTTCTCACAGAGTTTGCGCCTATTTATCAGGGCTCAAAACACATAGGCTATTTGGTTGTCGACATCAATATGAGCGAGTTCAACAGCACCAGTAGAAAAGATATCCTCCTTGCAGATGAGAGTGGGTTTATCTACTCAAGCTCTCACCCGTCGATTGAACGCTACCAATACCTATCCGATTCATACTCGACCGTTTGGCGGGATCTAAGCAGAACTCAACGTTCTGAAGGTATTCTCGAACAAGATGAACTCTACTTCATCTATCGTAATATTGGCTTTTTTGGCAATAAACCTTACTACCTGATGAAAGTGATAGGAAAAGATGAGTTTATTCCTAAGTATCTGTATTTAATTATGATTCTTCTGGGCGTGAGTATTGGTGCTTCGTACTACTTGTACAAGTTAAGGCAAGAACGACGAGAGTTAAGCAAAATCACTTACACCGACCAACTTTCTGGCTTGTACAACCGACACTATTTACAGAAAGTAGAAAGGCAAAATCTCGCTAATGGCAATTACTACTTGGGTATTTTCGACATAGACCATTTTAAATCCGTCAATGACAAATACGGCCATGATGTCGGAGACCAAGTGATCAAACGAGTCGCATCTATTATCAAGTCACGTATCCGCGTTTCAGACTATGCATTTAGAATTGGGGGTGAAGAGTTTGTCATACTGATCCGGACAGCCTCCATGCAAGATGCACAACAAGCCATGAATCGTATACGCATGGATGTATCCCAGTTTACTCAAGCACCTAAGGTGACCATTTCTGGGGGACTATACCCTTACTCAGGTACACTATCGCAATCTCTTAAACGCGCCGATGAGCTTCTGTATCAAGCAAAGCAAAATGGTCGAAATGCCGTTTACGCAAATACTTAGTCAGCGCTTTCAAACCTGTACAAAACGATTAAAACCGTTTAGACAAAGAGGCGGTCTGCATGCAGCCTCTTTGTCGCCACATCTAGTTAGCATGGTTAAAAACTGGATAGTTCCACCAGTTCTTTGGTGTACTCCCGCTTCGGGTTATGGAATAGATCCGCAGTTTCTCCTTGTTCAACAATCTCTCCTTGTTTCATCACTATGGTGTAATGACACAGAGATTTAACCACATTCAAGTCATGGCTTATAAAGAGATAAGTTAAACGATACTTTTCCTGCAAAGATTTGAGCAAGTCCAGTACCTGTGCTTGGACAGTTCGATCTAGAGAGGAAGTAGGTTCATCCAATAAAATAAACTCTGGCTTTAAAATCAACGCTCTTGCAATTGCAATTCGCTGCCGTTGGCCTCCTGAAAACTCGTTTGGATAGCGAAAGCGGGTTTCCGGATCAAGGTCCACTTCTTCCATCACATCACAAATCATTCTATCGACCGTCTCATCGTCATAGTCTTGGTGGACACGTAGCCCTTCTCCAATGACCTGAGCCACAGACATTCGCGGATTAAGTGCTGAAAACGGGTCCTGAAACACTACCTGCATTTTACTGCGATACGGCAGCATTCCTTTGCGATCCAAGCCTTGTAACTCTTGTTGTTGGTAGGAAATCGAACCTTCAGAGTGAACAAGACGCAAAATAGCCATTCCTGTTGTCGACTTGCCAGATCCGCTTTCTCCGACTAAGCCAATGGAGTGTCCGCGTTTAAGATCAAACTTCATATCGGTTACCGCTTTGATATGCGATGCCACACGTTTAAATAGGCCGCCGGTAATTGGGAACCAAACTCGGAGATTATCAACAGACAAAAGGCCACTTGAATCAACCGGAACTTCGACGGGTAAACCTCTTGGATCCGAGTTGATCAGCTTTTGTGTATAGGGGTGCTGGGGAGTGGAAAATAGAGACTTGCAGTCAGCCTCTTCAACCAGCTTACCATTTTGCATCACAGCGACACGGTCAGCAATACGCCGCACAATACTTAAGTCATGGGTAATGAATAACATGGCCATGCCTAGCTCTTGCTGCAGCTCTTTTAGGAGGTCTAGAATTTGTGTCTGTACTGATACATCAAGGGCAGTCGTGGGTTCATCAGCAATCAATAGCTCAGGTTCGTTGATGAGAGCCATTGCAATCATGACACGCTGTCTCTCACCCCCTGATAACTCATGTGGATAGGCATTAATTTTTACATCTGGGTTACGGATTCCTACTTTACCCAGCCATTCAATAGCCAAAGCTTCAGCTTTCTTCTGCCGAACACCACGGTGAATCGCTAGCGTTTCCACCAGCTGCTTACCGACTTTATGCAGTGGGTTGAGCGATACCATAGGCTCTTGGAAAATCATACCGATTCTACCACCCCGAATGCCTCTTAGCTGTCGCTCAGAACAATTCAGAATGTCTATACCATCAAAGTGAATACTGCCTTCTAAATAGTGAGAAGAGCCCTTGGGTAAGAGCTTTAATACCGAGTTAGCTGTAACGGACTTTCCAGAGCCACTTTCGCCAACTAACGCTAGGGTTTCACCCTGATTAATCGAAAAAGAGACCCGATGAGTAACTTGTTCGACCTCTTTCCCACGGCCAAATCCGACTGACAACCCATCAATAGTTAATACTTTTCTAATCATGGTTAGCTTCCCTGATGGTGCGGGTCAAAGGCGTCGCGAACCGCTTCACCGACAAAAACGAGTAGAGTCAACATGACTGACAAGACAAAGAAAGCAGAAAAGCCGAGCCAAGGCGCTTGTAAGTTCGCTTTCCCCTGCGCTAACAATTCTCCCAAAGATGGAGAGCCAGCAGGAAGGCCAAAGCCAAGAAAGTCGAGTGACGTGAGTGTAGTAACAGAGCCCGATAAGATAAAAGGCATCATCGTCAGTGAAGCAACCATGGCATTAGGTAACATATGGCGGCTCATTATGCGGCTATCATTAACACCCAATGCCTGGGCAGCCCTCACGTAATCAAAGTTTCTACAGCGCAAAAACTCAGCTCTCACAACTCCTACTAAGCTCATCCAACTAAACAGTGCCATGATCCCAAGTAACCACCAGAAATTGGGTTCAACAAAGCTGGAAAGGATAATGAGAAGAAAGAGTGTCGGCATCCCCGACCAAACCTCGATAAACCGCTGCCCTAACAAATCTAGCCAACCGCCATAATAGCCTTGAGTTGCACCAACAATGGCACCAATAACACTGGAAATAATGGTAAGGACGAAACCAAACAAGACAGAAATCCTGAAACCATAAATAATTCTCGCCAAGACGTCCCGACCTTTATCATCCGTGCCGAGCCAGTTAACGTGATCTGGAGCAGAAGGAACCGAACCTGAGATGTTGTAATTGATGGTATCGTAGCTAAACCGAATCAGAGGCCAAATGATGTAGCCTTTTTCCTCAATCAACTCAATCACGTATGGGTCAGTGTAATCAGCTTCTGTCTCAAACTCTCCACCAAACTCCGTCTCGGCGTACTGCGTGGCGATAGGGTAATACCATGTGCCTTCATATTCGACTAGCAGCGGTTTGTCATTCGCGATCAGTTCCGCAAACAAGCTGATCACAAACAAGACCATAAAGATCCACAAAGACCAATAGCCACGTTTATTGGCCCGAAACCTCTGCCAGCGCACTTCATTTAACGGGTTACGTCTTTTCTTTGTCAGCATTAACGCGCCTCAAAATCAATTCTTGGGTCAACCCAGGTATAGGTTAAATCGGAAATAATACTCAAAATAAGACCAAGCAGCGTCATGATGTATAACGAGCTAAACACCACGGGATAGTCACGTTGGATTGTCGACTCAAAACCCAGCAGGCCGATCCCTTCTAAGGAGAACATCACTTCAATCAGCATTGAGCCTGTGAAGAAAATGCTGATAAATGCGGCTGGGAAGCCTGCAATAATGATCAGCATGGCGTTACGAAACACATGTTTATAAAGAATACTTCTCTCATCAAGACCTTTGGCTCGAGCTGTGACAACGTATTGCTTATTGATTTCATCAAGGAAAGAGTTTTTAGTCAGCATACTTAACGTTGCAAAACCACCAATCACCATCGCCAGAATTGGCAAGGTAAGATGCCAAAAGTAATCAATAATTTGATCATACCAAGCCAACTGGTCAAAGTTGCTGGAGACGAGGCCTCTTAGCGGGAACCAGCTAAAGTAATTCCCACTGGCAAACAAGATAATTAAGATGATGGCAAACAAAAAGCCCGGAATCGCATAGCCGACAATGACCACGGCACTCGACCAAATATCAAACCTGGAACCGTGATGAATGGCTTTCATTATCCCCAATGGGATGGAGATTAAATAAATAATCAAGGTACTCCATAAGCCAAGAGAAACTGACACAGGTAGCCGTTCAACAATCAAGTCGATCACATTTCCACCTTTGAACAAGCTATCTCCAAAGTTAAAAGTGGCGTAGTTTTTGAGCATATCAAAGTAGCGTTCATGGAGCGGCTTATCGAATCCAAACTGCTTTTTGATTTCCTCCACGACTTCTGGATCTAAGCCACGCGAACCTTTATAACCACTTGCTGTTGCATCACTTCCTACGTCCAATTCGACTTCGCTCCCGCCACCAGCAAAGCGCTCCATGATCCCAGAGCTATGACCTTCAAGCTGTGCAATTGCCTGCTCAACAGGGCCACCTGGTGCAATTTGGATGATAAAGAAATTGATGGTGATGATCGCCCACAGTGTGGGGATCACCAAAAGTAAGCGACGAAATATATAGGCAGCCATCTATCCCTCACTAGCGTCGTTTTTCAGGAAGTTTTTCGGCTTTCTCTTTGGAGATCCACCAAGTATCGACGCCTAAATCGTATCTTGGCATTGTGGTCGGCCGCTCAAACTTATCCCACATCGCCACACGATATTCACTTACGTGCCATTGAGGAATAATATAAAAATTCCACTGCAACACACGATCCAGTGCACGTCCTAACGCAAGTAATGCGTCTGGGTCTTGCTGCTTTTTCGATATCTGCATCGTCAAACTATCGACCACAGGGTCAATAACACCTGCCGTGTTGTAAGTCGAATCTATGTAGTTAGAGTTCCAGACAATCATCAGGTTCGGACTCGGATAAGGGTTTGCAGAATACGACGAAGAGACCATATCAAAGTCACGGTCACGCAGTCGTTTGATATATTGAGTGGTATCAACAGAACGTATTTTCATATCAATACCCAGACGCTTCATATTTTTCTGTACCGGGATCGCAATACGTTCAGCGGTAGGGCTATAGATCAATAGTTCAAAGGAGAAAGGCTGACCTGTTTTAGTATTGGTTAAGACCTTATTCTTTAACTCCCAACCTGCATCTTTTAACAGTTTGAACGCAGTTCTCATTTGCGAACGAATCCGTCCTGAGCCATCCGTGACTGGTGGTTGATACTCTTCGGTAAACACTCGCGGTGGAATTTGATCTTTAAAAGGCTCTAAAACGGTTAACTCCTCTGCACTTGGCAGACCTTTCGCTTCATAATCAGTATTCTGGAAGTAACTACGTGTACGAGTATATTGGCCATAGAACATGTTCTTGTTCATCCATTCGAAATCCATCGCATAAGTCAATGCCTCGCGAACTCGAACATCTTTGAAGACTTCACTTCGAATGTTGAACACAAATGCTTGCGTATTTTCAGGCTTCTGATGAGGAATTTCCTCTTTAATGATGTAGCCCCTATCGAAATTCACACCGGTATAAGAGTTGGCCCAAAACTTCGCTGAACTTTCTAAGCGGAAGTCAAACTCTCCGGCTTTAAAAGCTTCTAGCATAACCGTATCATCCCGATAGTAATCGTATTGAACTTGCTTAAAGTTATTTCTCCCAACATTCACTGGGAGATCTTTCGCCCAATAGTCATCCACTAACGAATAAGTCACACTCTGACCAGACTTGTAATCGATGATTTTATACGCGGAACTGCCGACTGGTGGGGTTGATAAAGGTTCGGAGAAGGTCTTATCCTTCCAAAAGTGTTCTGGTAACACACGGGTTGATTGGGCAAAACTGAACATTTTTTCGCGATTCGGCGTGGCCATTTCTATACGAACCGTCATATCGTTTTTGGCGGTAACAGATTTAATATCTTTGTAATACACCCGATACTGCGGCACGCCTTCTTTCATAAATTTATCAAATGTAAATGCGACATCATGCGCGGTGATCGGCTCACCATCGTGGAATCGCGCCTTAGGATTGATATCCAATTCAAGCCAAGTGTAGTCGTCCGAATACCTGACTCGCTCAGCGATCAGTGGGTAGTAAGTATCGATTTCATCATTAGGTTTAAACATCAAGGTGTCATAAAGCTCTGCTGTCGCTGCAGCAGCAACACCTCTTGAAGCAAAACGGTTGAAATTGTCGTATGTGCCGACTTGACCATAAGTGATTTTGCCGTATTTTGGCGCTTCTGGGTTCACATAATCAAAATGAGTGAAGTCTTGTGGATACTTAGCTTCGCCAAACCCAACCAAACTGGTTGTCTCAATTACTTTTGCATATCCGATTGAGCTTAAACTCGCAATCATTGCCCCTAATAGGGCGTGGCGCATTCTTGTCATTCCCTGTTCCCTCGGCTGAATTCGCAATTCTTTTCACACTATACTATTAATTAATATTAATAATTCAATTACTTGAATAAGTATAGGCGTTCAGTTGAAACCTATCGCAGAGTTCACGAAGGATATGCTAATAACAGAGGGAAAGTTATTCGATAGAGAGAAATGAAAGCCTGCTGAATCAAGCAGGCTTTGGGGTTAGTGATCTTTTAAAGCATTTCCTTGGCAATCATGTGTAACAAGAATGTCTCACGTTCAATGCTCATGCCTTTTTTCGGGCTTTCAGCGATCGTTTTTTCATTGTGGGCGATCGCTTGATGAATGTTCAACCAAACCGCTTTCATACCATTCTTTATCTCGTAGTCTTCGTACGCGGTTTGACCTAACTCACGATCGACTTTACAGGTGTAGCAATAAGAGTGCATGTGCATTACATCAGCGTCGTCTTTGTACCAAGGACGAAACTCTTCATAGATACCATATGGCTTTATGTTATGAATGTTTTGCGCGCCTGTCTCTTCCTGAAGTTCACGCACCAGACCTGCGATAATGTCTTCACCATCATCAATACCACCACCAGGGATAGTGTAGTCATGATAGCGCTCAGTGTATAACAGGAGGATATCTTCACCATCGACGACAATCGCTCTTGCAGCTTTACGCTGGAAAACGGTTTTATCATCAAGATGATCAATATCAGGGTGAATGGCTGTTTTAAGGTGTCGCATGAAGTCTTTGCATTGAAAAATTTGCCGCGATTCTACCACATCACCCTGATGCCTCAAGCTAGGCGAGTTTAAACCGATTGATCATTGCCATTAAGCCGTCTGACACACGCCCGAGCTCTTTACTAGAACTGGCCATTTGCGCAGACTCACTCGAAACGGTCGAGGCCATATCACTCAGACTCACAACATTGCGATTTATGTCATTGACCGTTACTGTCTGCTCTTCTGCGGCCGTAGCAATATGTTGATTCATCTCTTCTATGGTATGAACTTCTTTATTGATCTTATTTAGCGCTTCACCTGCTTGACTTGAAAGCTCAGAAGCATTGGTAGCTTTCGCTGTACCTTGGTCCATCACTTTAACCACATTCTCCGCGCCCACCTGCAGTTTCTCAACAATGTTTTGAATCTCCAAGGTAGACTCATGTGTACGTAAAGATAAACTTCTTACTTCATCCGCCACCACAGCAAATCCACGTCCTTGTTCACCCGCCCTCGCCGCTTCAATGGCAGCATTCAGCGCCAGTAGATTGGTCTGCTCAGCCACGCCTCGAATCACTTCAAGAACCGTATCAACGTTGCGAGCATCTGAGGCCAGTTTTTGGACAACTTGGCTGGCAGACTGTATCTGCTCGGCAAGTTCGTTAGCTTCTTGGACATTTTTATCAATGATTGTGTGGCTATGATTGGCTTCTTGCGCAGCTAAACGACTGGCATCGTTCGCTTCTACTGTGCGAGCCGCAACCTCCTCTACGGTTGCTAACATTTCGGTCATAGCCGTTGCTAACATGTCGACATCGGTTTGTTGTTGATTCAGGCTGTCGTCAATATGGTGAACGGAATTAGCGAGCTGATTGGCAGCACTAGAAACCTGGCTACCCGAGTCGCTAATACTGAGCATAATCCCTTGTACAGAAGCGACAAACTGGTTGAAGTAACGAGCCAGAAGCACCAACTCCTTACTACCCTCTTCAGGAAGTCGCTGAGTCAGATCGCCCTCCCCTTTAGAAAGAGTTTTCATCGCCCGAACCGTGCGTTTGATTGGAGATGTGATGGTTTTGATGAAAAAGCCAATTGCGATAGAAAGAATCGAGAGGATGCCGATGGCGTAGCCTGCCGATGCGACCTCAGAACGATGCATATCTTCCTGCAAAGCAACCATATTCATACCAGAACCGATCATCCACCCCCATGGTTGAAACATCAGAGCGTAACTGGTTTTCGGGTCCGTTTTTTCACTGTCTGGATTTTTCCAGCTGTAGTCAACAAACCCGCCGCCGTTTTGAGCAACCTGATAAAGATCCTGAACGAAAAACTTACCTTCACTGTCTTTTAAGCCAAGAATATTTTTACCCAGCAAGGAGAGTACTCCGCTGGCAAGTTGCACTCCATTAGAGTCACCGACGAAAATATAATTGTCACCATCAAAGCGCATTGAAGAGATAGTTTGCAGAGCTCGACCCTGAGCTTCACTTTCCGAAAGCTGACCCGCCTGATAAAGTTGATAATAATGTTTGACGACACCGGAAGCTGATTCCACCAAAGTTGAGACACCACGTTCATAATTTTCACGCATGTGCTCCCGAGACTGGGCAATGTTGAGGAGAGTATTCGCAAATAAACCAATAGCAAACAAGCCTAATATAGACCACGCTCGTGCTGCTATGGACACTTCAGAAAGCCTTTGTTTAATCATATCCATATTTCCTAGCCGGAGAACAAAACCTCATCAACTCCTAGCCTAACCCTCGTTTAACACGATGATTAATAAGCTAAGAGTCATTTAATTTATAAATACCACTTTAGCAGTAAAAAAGTGACCTTGAGATGAAAATAGGCCAAACATTGCAAACATTTTTATTAATAACAAAAAAGTCACTACAAGCACCTGACGAATATAAGTGTTTCATTTGCCATAAAATATTTGTGGTTTAATTTTTTCTTAAATCACGGTTCAATAGAGTCAGTTTTATTTCCTCCCGTAATATTTTGAGAGAGGCCCATCATGTTAGATGTCGCTGTATTTAGTGCTAAGTCTTACGACGAAGCATCTTTCGCTAAAGTTAATAAACAATATGGATTTGCTCTCCACTTCCATGAATTTCAGCTAACTAAGAAGACCGCCAAAATGGCACACGGTTGTACAGTAGTCTGCGCTTTCGTAAACGATGATTTATCCACCCCAGTGTTCGAAGCACTTGCAGAACAGGGCGTAAAGTTAATTGCGATGCGCTGCGCTGGTTTTGATCGCGTTGATCTCAACACTGCAAAACGTCTTGGCATTCAAGTGGTTCGTGTTCCAGCCTATTCTCCAGAATCGGTAGCCGAACATACGGTTGGCCTAATGATGAGCCTGAATCGCCGTTTCCATAAGGCTTATCAACGTACCCGTGATGCCAACTTCTCCTTAGACGGCTTAGTTGGCTTTAACTTTCACGGTAAAACTGTCGGTGTAATTGGTACCGGTAAAATAGGGATTGCTACGATGCGCATCCTGAAGGGACTCGGTATGAATATCCTCTGCTTGGACCCGTTTGAAAACCCACTCGCCATTGAACTTGGGGCAAGCTACTGCTCAAAAGAAGCACTTTTCCAGAAAAGTGACATCATCACACTCCATTGTCCAATGTCAGAAGAAAACTATCATCTGCTTGATGAAAAAGCTTTTGAACAAATGAAAGATGGCGTCATGATCATCAATACCAGCCGTGGCGGATTACTTGATGCTGCCGCGGCTATTGAATCTCTTAAAACAGGTCGAATCGGTGCTCTGGGCCTGGATGTATACGAAAACGAGAAAGAACTGTTTTTCCGTGATAAATCCAACGATGTGATTGTCGATGACGTTTTCCGCCGTTTATCGGCGTGTCACAATGTACTGTTTACTGGTCATCAGGCGTTCCTGACGGACGAAGCGTTAGGCAACATTGCAGATACAACGCTGGGTAATATTGCTGCATTCAGTGAAGCAAAGCGCTCAGGTAATGAGCTGCTAGAGTTGTAACGATTAAAAAGGGCTTTCATATGAAAGCCCTTTCTTTTTTATTTCCTTAATGCATTCAGTTTGGCTTGTGCTATGCCAAAAACCGTATCTATCGGGTAACTTCCCTCATCACTGGCTTCGCCTGCAGGCTTGCCCATGAACAGTTCTATCGCTTCTGTAACATGATCAATAGCCCAGATTTGAAACTCCCCTCGCTCTACCGCCTTAACAACATCTGAACGTAACATCAGATTGTGCATGTTGGCTCTTGGTATGATAACGCCTTGTGTCTCACTTCGTCCTTTAATGCTACACACGTCAAAGAAGCCTTCAATTTTCTCATTAACCCCACCGATAGGCTGAGCTTCCCCAAACTGGTTCATCGAGCCAGTAATGGCGATGTCTTGTCGATTTGCCTGCTTAGAAAATGCCGATACCACAGCGCAGAACTCTGCCATGCTGGCACTGTCGCCATCCACTCCACCGTATGATTGTTCAAAAGTAATGGTCGTCTTGAGAGGGACTTTTGCGGTTTTACCGAATACCGATGAAAGATAGGCGGTCAGGATCATGACACCTTTGGAGTGAATGCTACCACCTAAATCTACACTTCGCTCAATATCAATGACTTCACCATCACCATAGCAAGTGGTCGCGGTAATCCGGTTTGGTGCGCCAAACATATACTCACTGGTACTTAACACTGAAAGCGCGTTAACTTGCCCTACAGCTTGACCTGCAGTCTGAAGTAAGGTGGTACCGTTAATGAAGCCTTCCATCACACTATCTTTGAGTCGGCTAACTCTCAGTTCTTGGTTAGCCAGAGCCTCTTCAACATGGCTTGCGCGAATCATGTTTGAGTTAGCCTGACGCGCTACGTAGTTGGACTCACGAATAAGATTCGCGATGTTAGCAGAGTGCAGTGACAATTTAGTTTGATCACCGGATAACCGAGAGCTGTGCTCTATAATTCGAGCTATGGCTTTTTTATCACAGTGCAGCATGTTGTTATCATTCACAACACTGGAGATAAAGCGAGCATAATGAAGCTCAGACTCTGGGCTACGACTCATTTCGTCTTCGAAATCTGCCGTCACACGGAATAGCTCGCTGAATTCTGGGTCATAATGTTGAAGTAATTGGTATGTGCGATAGTCACCAAATAAGATAATTTTCACGTCCAATGGAATCGGCTCCGGATCCAAGGAAACCGCGCCAGTGAGTGTCACTTCTTTTTCTAGCGAGGTAAAGCTCAGCTTGCGTGCTCTCAATGCTCGCTTGATCCCATCCCAGACATAGGGTTGCTCTAATACCTTTTGAGCATCCATAAGTAACACGCCGCCATTCGCTTTGTGCAGGCTACCAGGGCGTATTAAAGAGAAATCTGTAAATACAGTTCCTTTAAACGTTGCCGTTTCAATGTAACCAAACAAGCTGTGGTAGTTGGGATTCTCTTCAACAACGATTGGGAATTCGTCACCTTTACGGCTTACAAGGACATTAACCTTGTAGCGACGAGGGAGTTTCTTATCCAATGATGCCGTGGCAACTTCACCTTGCTCTCCACTTTGTTCAAGAAAAATATCTGCGTTTTCAACAATGTCTTTCTGGAGTTCCGTCAAATACGCTTTAATTTCCGCGTAACCAGAATAATCCTTTTTCAATTGCTTGATAAAGTGTGTGATGACTTCTAAAGTCACCTCATCATTCAACTTCTTGATTTTCTCACTGTATGCTTCTTCCCACTCGGTCAACTGACGAACCATATCTCTTAGCTTGATTTCAAGCTCGTCAATGGTTGAGCCAAAATACTCTTGCTCTTTCTTTGTCAGCTCTTCAAAAGACTCTTCGGTGTGCATCTCTTCGCCATTCATGGCCACAAACTGATAATCACCTTGGTTAGTGATGGTCAGGCTAATGCCTTTCGCTTTCGCTTCTTTGGTGATCACTGCCAGTTCAGCTTCCTGCTTTTGGGCCAACTGATTTTTGAGTTTATCAGCACGGCTGTAATACAGCTCATTATCAAACGCTAATGGGATAGCATTCACCAGTTTTGACATTAACTTTTCAATGTCTTGCTTTAGCTGGCTACCAATACCACAAGGCAGTGCAAGTACTTTTGGTGTTCTAATATCATCAAAGTTTGCCACATAACACCAATCATAGAGTGCTTTTACGTCATGCTGGTGGCGATTAAGGTAACGTAAAATCATGGTTCGCTTACCAAGGCCGTTCTGGCCAATGGCGTAGATGTTGTAGCCCTTTTCCTTAATGGACATTGCGAATTCTACCGCCTTCTGGGCGCGTTCTTGACCGACGATTTCGTCAATGGGTGCCAGCTCTTTTGTAGACTTACTCGGTAGCATTTCCAGCTCCGCAGCATGGTACAGCTGGCTCGATTCAAGCCGTTGAATTGCCATCTTTCTTTCCTTATTGTTATTTTTCATCCACTCTATAACGACCTAGTGTAGGCCAGTTTTTTATATATTTTAGTGACTTAGGTACTATTAGAGTTCAACTGATTAAATATCCATCAATTATGACGTCAAACATATTTTAAATGATAACCATTTGCAATAGATAATAAATTGCATTTAAATGTGCATTGTTACAATTTTGGTGGAGTATTTGAACATGGATCTACAACAGTGCTGGACACATTACCTCAAAGCTGAGCAGTTATTAGAACAAGGTCATTGGCCAGAAGCACACTATTTGTACGATCAGGTTCTGCATCATTTACCTACGCACATTCAAAGTGCGCTCAGTGATGACCAAATCAAACCATGCCAATTCAGTTGTTTATTGACCGGCTTACGTGATGCAGCCATCTCTCAATCTGAGATCCTAAATAAAATGGGGCAGTATCATAATGCCTTCGATTTGCTCAACCAAAGTTATGCTTTGCTTCAGTTTCTGTCGATTGAGCCTACTGAATTGGTTCAAGCCACCCACCAGATTCTAGATAAAAACTGTGAGGATCTTTTACGCCATATGGGCGCATTTTGTAGTGCTCAGCGTAATGCACAGTGGATGTTGGAGTTTGAGCAAGTTCAGAAAGCCCACCACCACTTTGCGACATTAAAGAGCTATGGCAGTGCAATGGAAAGCTCTCACTCAATAAATTAATACAAGGAATGCAAATGTCACAGAAGCCAATTCTTGAGGTAGAAAACCTCTCTGTCAGCTTTACTACTAATGACGGAATTGTTGACGCGGTAAAGGATGTTAATTTTGAGCTGTTTCCAGGAGAAACGCTCGCCATCGTAGGTGAATCGGGAAGCGGAAAATCCGTTTCAACCAACGCTTTGATGCAATTACTACCAAATAATGCCATTGTTCACGCTCAATCAAGCATCATTTTCGAAGGTGAACAACTCGTTGATAAAGCGGAGAAGGGAATGCAGTCTATTCGTGGTGACCGCATTGGAATGATTTTCCAAGAGCCCATGACTTCACTTAATCCATTTATGCGCGTAGGTATTCAGGTGGCGGAAGCCATCATGTGCCACCGTCCTGTTTCTCGTTCTCAAGCAAAACAGAAAGTATTAGAGTTGTTTAACCTTGTTCACCTCCCAAACCCAGAGCAAGCTTACACAAAGTATCCTCATGAGTTCTCAGGCGGTCAGCTACAGCGCATCATGATTGCGATGGCATTGATCAACGAACCAGACATTCTTATTGCTGACGAGCCAACCACTGCACTCGACGTTACTGTACAGGCAGAAGTGCTTAACCTAATTAAAGAGATCCAAGAAAAAATGGGTATGGCGATTCTCTTTATTACTCACGATCTTGGTGTTGTAAAGCACCTAGCAGATCGTGTCATCGTCATGTGTAAAGGAGATGTGGTTGAAGAGGGGCAATGTCAGGCACTGTTTAACGATCCTCAGCATGATTACACAAGAATGCTCATCAACTCGATACCTAAGGGAAGTAAAGACCCTATAGAAGAGAGTGCTGCACCTCTGCTAAAAGCAGAAGATATTCGCGTTAAATTCCTGATAAAGTCCCATTTCATTCAAAGGAAAAACCAGTACTTTGAAGCGGTTAAAGGTATTTCTCTTGAGCTTAAGCAAGGTGAGACCTTAGGTATTGTCGGCGAGTCTGGCTCAGGAAAATCGACACTAGGACGTGCACTTATCGGGCTACTGCCCTGTACGGGAGGCATTGAATTTAAAGGTCAGGATGTGAAGGCACTGAGTGAGAAAGAGCGCTTTGGGCTTAAAAAAGACATTCAGATGGTTTTTCAAGATCCTTATGGTTCTCTATCCCCACGTATGACTGTCGGTGATATCATTACCGAAGGTCTAACAGTACATCAGCCTCAGATGGGCCGCTCTGAGCGTATGCAGCGTGCTCGTAAGGCGCTAGAAGAGGTAAGACTTGATCCTCATTCAATCAACCGTTACCCACATGAGTTCTCTGGTGGTCAACGTCAACGTATTGCAATTGCACGGGCTTTGATCCTAGAACCTTCTTTTATTCTGCTGGATGAGCCGACTTCTGCACTGGATCGCTCAGTACAGCTGACCGTTATCGACCTGCTTAAAGATATTCAGAAAAAGCACAACATCGGCTTCCTATTTATCAGCCACGATCTGAGTGTAGTGAAAGCACTTTCTGACCGCGTATTGGTGATGCAGAAAGGCGAAGTAATGGAAGAAGGCACGGCGGATGAAATATTCCACTCACCGAAAAATGACTATACAAAGAAACTCATTGAAGCGTCGTTTGATCTCGACGAAGAAGAGGTTGTAGCCGCGTAATTAACATTGGTTTGGCCGCCAACACAAGCCGATGCAAGGATGCATCGGCTTTTTGTTTTGAGTGTTTAGAAGTTATAACTTGCGGATGCATAAAAGCTACCGATGGATTGGCTGTACTCTTTATCGTAAAAATCTAGGATAAAGTGATCAACCTCATACGCTGCGCGGATAGATAGCCCTGCTAACTGAGGAACAAAATATTCGACACCAGCTCCAATTCGAACTGTCGAGCCAGCTTCTGAACCGCTCTCACCCAAATCAATACTGCCCATACCAGCGGTAGCGAATGGTCTCAAGCCGTTGTCAAATGTATAACCCATATTTGCATTAACCGTGAAAGAGAATAAATCCAGCTCATGATTAAAAGTGGAATTAGAGCTATTAATCTTAATAGGAGCATAGTTAGTGTATTGTGCTTCAACACCAATGATTCGGTTAAACATGTAGCCGGCTATCAGCTTATAGGTTTGCCCATCGGCATCATTACTCGCGGTCATAGATGAATTACCCGGTAACTTAGACGCGGATTCTTGCATATCTTCTGTGTAGCCATCATCCGAGTAGTTTGTCGAACCGATACCCGCTCCAAAATAAAACCCTTTAAAATCCTGAGCAGAAGCCAAAGAAGAGAAGATGATTGTTGCTAATAATAGTTTTTTCATAGTTTCTTTTAATGTGTTAACAAGAAGCGCCTACTTTAAGCAAGCAAACCACATAAAACTAAATATCGACCAAAGGTTTTCCTCATAACTGTCCACATTACAAATTTGACCTAACTCTCATATTTTCTATATAACTGTTTTTGTTGCAAATATTTTTGTGTGATTAATTTTATAAATGCAAACATTGATTTTATACGTTTAATTTATAAACTAACCCGCCTTTGAGTAAGAATCGAATCGCTTAACACGCAGCGTCAATGCTTAAGTTGTAGAAATGAACATAGTCACAATATCCAATTTGCAATTGGACACTGCGTCACGGACGCTCAGTAATCACAATGGTCAATCTATTGAGCTACGTCCTCTCACATTCAACGTTTTTAGCTTGCTGATTGAAAACCATGGTACGCCGGTTAAAAGAGAGAAGATTTACGAGGAATGTTGGTCTGGACGTATTGTTACTGACCAAGCACTTACCAACGTAATTTCAGAGTTAAGAAGAGTATTGATTTCACTTAAAGCGACAAGCGTAGAGATCAAAACTGTAAGTAAGATAGGCTACTATTTGAGCTTGCCCAACGCTAACTCTCCTATCGTTTACGAACCTGCCAGTTATCCGGTGAACACTGAGGTGCTTGAAGTACCTAGTGTTACTAAAAAGAAATTACCTCAGATGAGCTTACTTGAGTTTTTTAAGTTCGCGTATACCTTCAAGTTGGCTTTGTTTATCACTGTTTCTACTGCGATTTTTCTAACTGGCTTTGGCATATTCCACTCACCTCCAAAGCCGAATTTTATCAATAAAGACAACTACTCCAAGTTCGAAATGAGCCATCTTAGCCTCTACTTTAGTAATGTGAGCGGGAAGAATTTCGATATCAACAAAGTCATAGAAAGTTTAGAGGCTCGCAACTTTGAGAACATTAAACAATGTAAGATCAGTGTTTACGTAAGAGTTTATCGCTCGCTATATGATGAAAGCCGGCTTGCCTCAAAAATATTTGTGTTTACACAAGATCCAACTAACAGCAAAACCTATCACCACTTAAACGCAACGACACACTCATTAGCCGAAACGTTAAACCGTGTCGCTATTAATAGGAAGACACAATGCAACTCATTGTTATAGCAATAGTATTGATGGCCTCTATCGCATTCTCATTTCTTATCAAAACACAACAAGCTGAAAGCGAGCTTAATGGTACTCGCTGGGTTTGTTCAGAACAAAAAAGTCATTTTTTACGCAGTTCATTCAGTCAATACCTCTCGATTGATGAGACACATACTTTATTATTTACCTCCAATGATGTGATGACCCAATATCACTCAGGTCAAATATCCATCGATGGAGAACAACCTCATCCTTTCGAGGTCAGCTATACGACTCGCTACTCTCTGTCTGGCAATAGGCTACGGATGTTGTACGACAAAATCATGTGGGCCAACAAACCCACAAGCTTGGATGTATTTGTGAATAGCGTTGATAGGTTGGAGGGAATATCCATAGATATTAACTACTATATCGAAGGTAACTACCTTTATCTCTTCAACAATGGACAGAGTGAAGACAGCAACTTTGTATGCCATGCTGCTTAGTCTGATCAGATCATTAGAAATAGTGTGAAATGGCCAGATAGCGCGCCCGAATGTGCTCAATCAGCAGCTTAACCTTATTGGGTGGCTGACGAGTAAACGGGTACACCGCGTAAATCCCTAACCGCTTGCCGACCAACTCGGGAAACAGATCCACCAGCTGACCATTGCGAATATCGTGATAAACCAAGCATCGCGGCACATACGCAATCCCGTGGCCTCCCAACGCTGCTTTCCTTAATGCTGTCGCGTTGTCGGTCGAGAAAGACCCAGATACCTTCACAATATAGTTCCCCGATTTTGACTTAAACTCCCACTCTGAGGCACCTGTGGTTTGATAGGCGTACTGCAGGCAGTTATGGGTAACCAGATCTTCAGGTTTGATCGGTTTTCCGTTGCGTGCGATGTAAGAAGGTGACGCACAAACCACCCATTGAGAATCAAGAATATGACGAGCAATCAGGCTGGAATCTTCAAGATACCCCGTGCGAATCACTAAGTCATAACCGCCCTCTACTAAGTCGACAAAGCGATTATCGAGGGACATATCAACCGTTAAGCCTGGATGTAAGTTGCAAAACTCCGCCACTGCATCAGCCAAAATTAGGTCACCAGAGATTGAAGGAACCGACATTTTGATGTGGCCGCTGATATTCTCACCAAACCCAGATACCGCGTCCATCGCTTCCTGAGCGGCTTGCTTCACATTTTTCGCGCCGTGGGTCAGCGCCTTACCAGCCTCAGTTAACGTCAATTTACGCGTAGTTCGATATAATAGTTGAACGCCAATTTCTTCTTCTAATCGAGCGATTCTTTTACTAACTACCGAATTTGTAAGGTTATTTATCTCTGCCACCTTACTAAAACTACCCAGTTCTACGACCTGAGAAAACAAGATTATATCGTCCGCACGCATACCATTATGTCATTTTTGGAATTAATTATTTTCATTATTTCCCTATATCAATAAAAAAGAAAGGGGTAAATTCACCTCGAGTTAACACAAATATCACAATTATAAAATCTAAGAGATTCTGGAGAATCCTGATTTGTAAAAGTAAAAGCCTGTACGAGGATGTACCAATGAGTGAAACTTTACTGGCCTTAGTGGCCTTTTCGCCGATAGTTGTTGCGGCTATATTATTAGTCGGTCTCAACTGGCCAGCTAAACGCGCAATGCCTGTCGCTTTCGGATTGACGGTTGTGATTGCCCTATTCTTCTGGGATATGTCTACTACCCGAGTTCTTGCCTCTATTTTCCAAGGATTAGGCATCACTGTCTCTGTTCTATGGATTGTTTTCGGCGCCATTTTCCTGCTCAACACGCTGAAGCATACTGGTGCGATATCAACCATCCGCAATGGATTTACCAATATCTCGCCAGACCGTCGAGTTCAAGCGATCATCATCGCTTGGTGTTTTGGCTCATTCATTGAAGGCGCCTCTGGTTTTGGCACCCCCGCTGCCATTGCTGCTCCGCTTCTGGTCGCGATTGGTTTCCCTGCTCTTGCCGCCGTTTTAATGGGCATGATGATTCAGTCTACACCCGTGTCTTTCGGTGCCGTAGGAACCCCGATCATTGTCGGCGTGAACAAAGGCCTAGATACACATAACATTACTGAAGCGCTTGTGGCTAACGGTTCAAACTGGGACGCATACCTTCAGCAGATAACGTCCAGCGTTGCGCTGATCCACGCTTCTGTGGGTACTCTCATTCCTGTGCTGATGGCGATGATGCTAACACGCTTCTTTGGCAAGAACAGAAGCTGGACAGAAGGCCTAGACATTGTTCCATTTGCCATTTTTGCAGGCCTTGCTTTTACCATTCCTTACGCATTAACAGGTGTGTTATTGGGCGCAGAATTCCCATCACTTATCGGTGGTCTGGTTGGCTTAGCGATCGTGGTTTCTGCTGCTAAGCGTGGTTTCCTTGTTCCTAAATCAACGTGGGATTTTGAAGACGAGAAGAAATGGCCTGCAGAATGGTTAGGCTCTCTTAAGATTGATCTGGCGGATTCTAAAGACAAGCCAATGAGCATGGTTATGGCTTGGCTGCCATACGTGCTTCTTGCTGTCGTCCTAGTAGCAAGTCGCGTCAGCGCTGAGTTTAAAGCCATGCTGCGTAGCGTGAGTTTGTCGTTTGGCAACATTCTTGGCGAAGCTGGTATCAGTACTGCTATCCAACCTTTATATCTGCCTGGTGGCATCTTAGTGTTTGTCGCTTTGATTGCAGTACTTCTTCAAGCACGCAGTGCTACCCCATTGACGAAAGCGTTTGGTGAATCGAGCAAAACATTGATTGGTGCGGGCTTCGTACTTGTGTTTACCATCCCAATGGTACGTATCTTTATCAACTCTGGAATCAACGGTGCTGATTTAGCAAGTATGCCTGTGACTACCGCAAACTTCGCTGCAGGTTTGGTGGGTGAAGCCTTCCCAGCACTCAGTGCCACAGTTGGCGCTTTGGGTGCATTCATCGCAGGCTCAAACACCGTCTCTAACATGATGTTCAGCCAGTTCCAGTTTGAAGTTGCTCAGACGCTATCTATTTCAAGTGCAGTCGTCGTCGCTCTTCAAGCAGTCGGTGCGGCAGCAGGTAACATGATTGCGATTCATAACGTTGTAGCGGCTTCAGCAACCGTCGGTCTTCTGGGTCGTGAAGGTGCGACGCTGCGCAAGACCGTTATCCCAACGTTCTACTATCTTGTAGTGACTGGCGTTATTGGCTTGGTAGCCATTTATGGTATCCAAATTACCGATGCGCTAATGAAGTAAACCTTTTCGCGTTAATACCTGTCCCTGACAAGACCGGACACTAGTGTCGAATAATTGCGGGTATTAACGCCTTTTTAATCTAAAAGATGTCGTTCCAGCCTTATCTAGGCCCCCAATATGTAAATGTAGGACTGAATTTATGATCATCTCAGCTTCAACAGACTACCGCAAAGCGGCTAAATCTAAACTTCCGCCGTTCTTATTCCACTATATTGATGGTGGCTCTTATGGAGAGCACACGTTAAGGCGCAATACCGAAGATCTCGCGGATATTGCCCTAAAACAACGTGTTCTCAAAAACATGTCTGATCTGAATCTGGAAACCGAAATCTTTGGTGAAAAATTCGCTCTACCTATTGCTCTGTCTCCAGTTGGTCTAACTGGCATGTACGCGAGACGCGGTGAAGTACAGGCCGCTATTGCTGCGGAAAACAAAGGCATCCCATTTACGATGTCGACAGTTTCCGTTTGCCCTATTGAAGAAGTCACACCAGAGCTCGCAAGACCCATGTGGTTTCAGCTCTACGTTTTGAAAGACCGCGGGTTCATGAAAAACGTACTAGAACGCGCAAAAGCAGCCGGAGTCACAACGCTCGTTTTTACAGTTGATATGCCTGTGCCGGGGGCTCGCTATCGTGATATGAATTCTGGTATGAGCGGACCAAATGCCGCAATGCGACGAGTCTTTCAAGCAATGCGTCATCCTTCTTGGGCATTTGATGTCGGCCTGTTTGGTAAACCGCACGATCTAGGCAACATTTCAACCTACCGCGGTGAGCCAACAAAACTCGAAGACTACATTGGCTGGTTAGGTGAAAACTTTGACCCTTCCATCTCATGGAAAGACCTAGAGTGGATTCGTGACTTCTGGGATGGCCCCATGGTCATCAAAGGAATTCTAGATGAGCAGGACGCAAAAGATGCCGTTAAATTTGGCGCTGATGGCATTGTCGTTTCCAACCACGGCGGTCGCCAGTTAGATGGAGTGATGTCATCTGCTAAAGCATTACCAAGTATTGCTGATGCCGTAAAAGGTGATCTTAAGATCTTTGTTGATTCTGGTATTCGCACTGGTCTTGATGTAGTCCGAATGCTCGCCTTGGGTGCAGATTGTGCCATGCTAGGCCGTTCTTACATCTATGCACTTGCAGCACAGGGGCAGGCAGGCGTAGAAAACCTTCTCGACCTGTACGAAAAAGAAATGCGCGTTGCCATGACACTTACTGGCGCGAAAAACATTCAAGAACTGACTAGGGAATCTCTAGTTAGCTTCAAATAACAACTTGGGCAGTACATTCAGCATGCTGTGCTGCCTAATTTTCCCCTTCCCTGATTCTTACGCTCATCCCAGTTCTTATTAACAGCATGTAACAAAAGTATTATCCTTTGCGAAGACACTCCCACTCACGGTGTGTAAAGCATTACAAATAATTACCTATGAGAATATATTCTCAACAATTAATACATAAAAAGAATTGGAGAGAAGTATGGAACTGGATATGTTCACCTGCGATGCATTTACAACTCAACGCTTTAAAGGGAATTCCGCGGCAGTAGTTCCTTTAGCTGATTGGCTCAGCGATGAAATAATGCAAAACATTGCAGCAGAAAATAATCTTTCTGAAACCGCTTTTGTTAAACCCACAGGCGCTAACCGATATGAGATTCGCTGGTTTTCTCCCGTTGCAGAGGTCGACTTTTGTGGCCACGCGACACTCGCCACCTCGTATGTGCTTTACCAATTTTTCGCTCTGAATGGAAAGATCGAGTTTGAAACAAGACATGTAGGCTCATTAGAAGTTGAAAAAGACCTGTCTGGGCGAATATTAATGACATTCCCAAATCGGAAGCCAATAGAATCTGAAGTACCGCCGGAAGTAATGGAAGCACTTTCCATTCAACCAAGCCATGTACTGAAAAGCCCACAGGCCTATTTCGCTTTCTATGAGAGTGAGCAAGATATCATTGAGGTTCAGGTTCGTCGTGAATATTTAGAACAGTTGGCACCTTATGACTTAGTGATTTCAGCCCAAAGCCAACAGTATGATTTTGTCTCTCGCTACTTTTGGCCCGATGTCGGTGACTGTGAAGATCCCGTCACGGGTTCTATTCATGCTGGACTGGCTCCTTATTGGTCGAAACAACTAGGTAAGTCCAACCTCAAAGCCTATCAAGCGTCTAAACGTGGTGGAACTCTATATTGTCACGTGGAAGAGGACAAGGTGATTGTTTCGGGTGATGCGGTTCTATATTCACGCAGCAAAATCTATGTATAAGTAGCCAGGGTGTCATCCGTTTTTTGCTTCTACCTATTGAACAACAACTGTCTTGCTCTGGTTTCTTGTCCCCGCCAATTGCTTTTGTTCAGTTGAGCAATACAAATACTGCCGACGGATTATCAAATCTTGCTTTCACTGCTGGTTAAACCACCCCAGCATTGGCAGAATAAGGCTAAGATTTTGTAGTGAGAAGTCCGATGAAAATAATCATTCTCCATGGGCTGTACATGCATGGGCTGGCAATGCAACCACTCAGCCAAAAGTTACGCTCTTACGGCTACGATACTCAAACTATTAGCTATAACAGTGTTGCCATTGATGAGCACAAAGTGTTCAGGGCCATAGACCAAGCATTGTCATCACAACAAAGTAACGTACTAGTTGGCCATAGCCTCGGAGGGTTGATCATCAAGCACTATCTCTCATCCAGACAACCATCTAAGCAGAAAATCTCGCATGTTGTGACTGTCGGATCGCCTTTAAAAGGCGCCTCGATTGTTAGCCGTATTCAAGATCTTGGTATGGGTGCGATGCTCGGCAATGCAGCAGAGTTTGGTTTACAGGAGCATGATGACGTTTGGTGCTTTCCCCAGAAGCTTGGTAGCATTGCTGGCACTTTAGCTGTCGGAGCGAGAGCACTCTTGATGATGGGAAATCAAACCCTATCAGATGGTACGGTTACGGTTGATGAGACAAAAATTGAAGGCATGACCGATCATATAGAGATGAGAAGTGCACATACCAGTATGATTTATACCGCCTTCGTCCCAAAGCAAATTGACCATTTCATTCGTACTAACCACTTTTATCGCTAACGCGATCTCAGCGTGGCGTAAGGTAACCAGCTAAATCGCGTAGATTCTTATCCAAAAAAAGCAGCACTTATGTCTCAGCATAAAGTGCTGCGGCTTCATAACAAAATTTTAACGCCTACTTAAGCAGCTTGAGGTTTAGTATGCTTTCCCAGCAAACCAGCGTAAAAGTCGCTGTCATCCAAAACGCCAATCAGCTCACCATTTTCAACCAATAAAATGGGCTGGCCACTTCTCTGCTTGAGTTTAATCGCTTCTCTCATGCTTATGTCTGGGTTTGCAATCACGACGGACTCTTTATTTATATCATTCAACTCAATCGAATCATCGCGCCAATCCACCAGCTTTAGATTGATGCCACTATCAAGATGCAACTGATTGTCACGCCCTTCGACCCACACTTTTTGGGTTGGGCAAATTTGCCATCTTGCGTTTTCTTGTTCTAGTTCGCTCACCGGTTGCATTAGTGAGCGGCCCTTTAACACGTTAAGCGGATTCGTATGCGATACAAAGTCTTTCACGTAATCGTTTTCTGGTGAGAGTACGATCTGCTCTGGCTTACCATGTTGAATCAGCTTACCAGACTCCATAATAGCAATGTTGTTACCAATTTTAAGTGCTTCATCCAAGTCGTGACTGACGAACAATATGGTTTTATTAAGCTTTTTCTGAAGCTGGATCAACTCATCCTGCAACTGAGCACGAATCAGAGGATCAAGCGCCGAAAAGGGCTCATCCATCAACAGGATGTCAGTATTCATTGCAAACGCTCTGGCCAGCCCTACACGCTGCTGCATCCCGCCAGATAACTCATGCGGATATTTTTGCTCCCAGTCTGACAGCTCGACCATTTCCAGCTGCTCACGTGCTTTTGCTCTTCGTTCAGCTTTCGGCATTCCTTGCATTTCAAGACCAAATGCAACGTTATCGAGCACAGTCAGCCATGGCATTAAAGCAAACTTTTGAAATACCATGGATACTCTATGAGTGCGAAGGTGTCTTAACGTTTCTTCATTACAAGAAGAGAGCTCGACCTGATTATCGCCATCCTTGATTTGCAATGAACCACGGCTGATAGAGTTCAAACCATTCACCGCCCTAAGTAGGCTTGATTTACCTGAACCAGATAAGCCCATTAACACGCAAATCTCGCCTTCTTTGACACTCATAGTGACGTTATCAACGCCCACGACTTGCCCTGTTTGATCGATAATTTCCTGACGTACTTTTCCTTCATCCAGCAGCGACAAAGCCTTCTGCGGCTGATCACCAAATACAACATCAAGGTTCTGAATCTTAATCGCATCCATGATTACACTTCCTTCTGATTAGGTGATTTACAAAGGCGGTCAAGAATGATCGCAACCAGCACAATGGCCAGTCCGGCTTCAAAGCCCTGAGAGATATTCACAGTGTTTAGTGCCCGAACCACTGGTTTACCTAGGCCATCAGCGCCGACTAGTGCAGCAATTACCACCATTGAAAGTGACAACATAATGCACTGAGTGACACCGGCCATAATGCTTGGCAACGCCGCTGGTAGCTCGACTTTATAGAGTAATTTCATCTTACTCGCGCCAAATGCCTGACCCGCTTCAATCAGCTCCTCTGGAACCTTAATGATCCCAAGATACGTAAGACGAATCGGAGCTGCGATAGCAAAAATAATGGTCGAAATTAACCCAGGAACAATCCCCAAACCAAACAGAACCAGGGTTGGAATCAAATAAACGAAAGTGGGGACAGTTTGCATCAAGTCCAAAATAGGACGCAGTAAGGTATACAGCCAAGCGCGATGCGCTGCCATTACCCCTAATGGAACGCCAATTAATACGGAAATCGTTGTCGCAGCAAACACTAGGACAAAGGTTTCCAGCATTTCTTGCCAGTAGCCGAGGTTAAGAATGGTTAGCAATGCACCAATAATAAACAAAACCAATGGAATGCTACGATGTAAATACCAAGCGATAGCAGCGGTAAGTAAAATCGGTAGTGCTGGTGGCATCCATTTAAAGATGTCGACAACAAAAAGGATAATAGTTTCGAGAAAATATGAGATGGAGTCAAAAAAGCCCGCTGCATTCATGGTTAGCCAGTCGACACCCGTTTCCATCCATTCACCGAAAGGGATTTTGTTGTTGGTAATAAAATTCACAATAAAACCTTAGATTGCTTGGCGGGCAAGATTGCCCGCCAGATAACGTTATGCGTTAGATTTAACGTAGTTTGATACCGCTTCTGCTGCATCACTACCTGAAAGCGTTTTGACTCCATCAAGCCAAGTTTTCACTTGTTCTGGGTTGTCTTTCAGCCACTGCAATGCTGCTTTTGAAGGCTTAACATTTTGATTCAGAATCTCTTCCATCAAAGCGTTTTCCATCTCTAGGCTAAACTTCAGGTTCTTCAGGAGCTGGCCAACATTTTGGCACTCATTTAGGTAGTTAGATCGTACGTTGGTATAAACGTTGGCGCCGCCGTAGTTCGGTCCAAAGAAGTCATCACCGCCGTCAAGGTATTCCATATCCACGTTATTGTTCATTGGGTGCGGCGCCCAACCAAGATAAACAATCCACTGATTACGACGGACCGCTCGGGAGACTTGAGAGACCATGCCCGCTTCACTCGATTCGACCAAGTTGAAACCTTTTAGGCCAAATGCATCACTGTCTATCATCGACTGAATCAAACGGTTGCCATCATTACCCGGCTCGATACCGTAAATACGCTCTCTGAATTTGTCGGCATTTTTAGCTAAGTCTGCAAAGCTTTTCACACCCGCATCATAAACATATTTGGGTACAGCTAGCGTGTATTTTGCGCCCTCAAGGTTTGCTCGTACAGTTTCAACCGTTCCAGCTTCACGATACTTAGCGATATCTCCCTCCATGGTTGGCATCCAGTTGCCAAGGAAGATATCGATATCACCGTTCGCCATAGAAGAATAGGTGACCGGAACAGAGAGCAAGTCGGTTTTCGTTTTATAACCTAGCCCCTTGAGTAATTCGCTGGTTACTGCCGTTGTAGCGGTAATATCAGTCCAGCCCACATCTGCAAATCGAACGGTTTCACACTGATTAGCATAAGCCGTCGTTGTCATCACGCTCAGCGCGACCGTTGATAATGTTTTTGTCATCATAGACATAATGTTTTCCTTGTAATATTTACTGACTTTACGAGACAGAAGATACGTCTCTTTTTGGTGTCTCGGTTCTCTGTTTTTCTTGCCAATCTGGCGCAATCCAGACCGGTAACTTAGCCTCTTTGAGCAAAGGCTTCCCTAAAATCAAATCTGCGGCTCGCTCCGCAACCATGATGGTGGGGGCATTCAGGTTACCGTTAGGGATGGTAGGAAAGATCGACGAGTCCACCACCCTCAGCCCTTCAACACCGCGTACTCGGCAATATTCATCCAACACTGCCATCGGGTCTTCGTCTGAACCCATTTTGCAGCTACAAGATGGGTGATATGCGCTCTCCACATTTTGTTTAACCCATTCATCAATGGCAGCGTCAGTAGTGACACTCTCTCCCGGTTGAATTTCACTCCCACGGTACATATCCATGGCTGGTTGAGAGAGGATCTCACGCGTCAGGCGAATACAATCTCGCCAGTCTTGTCGATCTTGCTCTGTCGAAATGTAGTTAAACTCAATCATGGGTTTGTCTTGCGGGTCTGCAGACTTGATTGCCACCCGGCCACGACTTTCTGGTTTATTTGGGCCGACATGGACTTGGAAGCCATGTCCATCAAATGCAGCTTTCCCGTCATAACGCATTGCTGCAGGCAAAAAGTGGTATTGAATATTGGGCCATTTAAGCCCTTTGCGTGAGCGAATGAACGCACAAGATTCGAAGTGATTAGTCGCCCCTAAACCTTTGCGTGTCAGGATCCACTCCGCCCCAATCATACCTTTACTCACCAAGCCGAGCTTGCTGTTCAAAGTGATGGGTTGCTGGCAATGATATTGGAAGTAAACTTCAAGATGATCTTGCAGGTTCTCACCGACTCCCGGTAGGTTGTGCTTTACATCTACTCCCGCTTGCTCGAGTACGGCCTTTGGTCCAATTCCAGACAATTGAAGTAATTGCACTGAGCCAATGGATCCTGCGCTAGAAATGACTTCTTTTTTCGCAAAGGTTTTCGTTACTTTACCCGAACGCTCGAACTCGACACCTATGGCTTTTTTGTTTTCCAACAAAACTTTATGAACAACTACACCTTTAAGCAGCGTCAAATTCTTGCGTTTTAGAGCGCGCCTTAAGTAGGCGTTAGACGTGGATGCTCGTACACCTTTATCCACGGTCATATGCATCGCGCCAAAACCTTCCTGCTGATAACCGTTGTAATCGGCAGTTTCCGGGTAACCCGCTTCTTTGCCAGCTTGAATAAAAGCTTGATACAATGGGTTAAGCGTCATGTCATTACCGTTACAGGTACCGACTGGCCCTTCACCTCCACGGTATTTATCCTCTCCGCCTTTCCAAGACTCTGCGCGACGGAAGTACGGCAAGCAAGATTGATAATTCCAGCCTTTGGCTCCGTTCTCTTCCCACTCATCGAAATCACAAGCATGTCCTCGAACATAAACCATGCCATTGATTGAAGAGCTTCCGCCAAGCACTTTGCCGCGAGGGCAATGTAGCTTACGTCCATCTAGGCCATCTTCAGCAACCGTCTCAAATTGCCAAGCATACTTTTCGGTGTTCATCGGATAAGAAAGTGCGGTCGGCATTTGAATAAAAATACTCTTATCTGTGCCACCGGCTTCTAATAGAAGCACCTGATGTTCACCACTTTCAGAAAGCCGATCCGCCAGAACACAGCCAGCCGAACCCGCGCCAACGATGATATAATCGTAGCTTTGCTCCATTTTCTTTCTCCGTTGCTGCTTAAGCGTAAGGGCTGACGTAATCGCCCAGCTCGATTAGGACACTCTTTGTCTGGGTGTAGTGACGAAGCGTTTCAGGACCGTTTTCGCGGCCAATACCTGAGTGCTTATAACCGCCCACAGGCATTTCAGCAGGTGAGTCACCCCATGTGTTTACCCAGCAAATTCCCGCTTGTAGTTGGTGAATCACTCGATGGGCACGAGAAAGGTCTTGTGTAAACACGCCAGCAGCTAAGCCGTAGGTTGTATCATTGGCTCGTTCGATAACATTTTGTTCATCTGAGAACTTGAGTACAGACATCACTGGCCCAAAGATTTCGTTCTGGACGTGTGGCATATCATCAGAGCAATCAATAAAAACAGTCGGCACAACAAAATTGCCTTTTTCAAGACCGTTATGCGTTAACTGTTCACCGCCAGTTAGAAGAGTAGCACCACTGTGCTTTGCTTCTTCGATGGCATTCAAAACTTTACCTAGGTGCTCTTTGGAGATCAGCGCACCGATTTGAGTGTCCATATCCATTGGATCACCCACCACCAGTTTTTCTGTTCTTTGTTTTAATTGGCTAACAAAAGCATCATAAATATCTTCATGAACGTAGACTCGTGTACCATGTGTACACACTTCGCCTTGGGTATAGAAGTTCGCTACCATTGCCGCTGATACCGCATGGTCTAACTTGGCGTCGTCAAAAATAATCATTGGTGACTTGCCACCTAACTCCATGGTGACCTGCTTCAGCGTTTTAGCGCTGTCCGCCATAACCAGTTTGCCAGTACCTGATTCACCCGTGAATGATACTTTTGCAATGTCGGGGTGTGCCGTAAGCATTTGTCCTACACGGTGATCACCTTGAACAACGTTAAATACACCATCAGGTAGCCCTGCTTCAGTGAATATCTCCGCCAACTTTAAAGCAGTCAGTGGTGTTTCTTCTGAAGGTTTGAAGATCATAGCGTTACCTGCGGCAAGTGCAGGAGCCGATTTCCACATCGCAATCTGAATGGGGTAGTTCCAAGCACCGATGCCGGCACAAATCCCCAAAGGTTCACGGCGCGTATAGAAAAACTGGTTCTCACTCAAAGGTTGCTGCTCACCTTGCATGCTAGGAGCAAGACCTGCGTAATATTCGATCACATCTGCGCCCGTTGTGATATCGACTTCAATCGCTTCCTGAATAGGTTTGCCAGTGTCTGCTACTTCTAGAGCGGCTAATTCATCATTTCGCTCGCGTAATATAGCCACTGCTTTAAGCAGTATGCGGCTACGCTCAATGGGTGACATCGAAGACCAAACTCTGAAGCCTCGCTTTGCCGACTCAATGGCCCGATCCAGATCCTGTTGGCTAGCTTGCCCAATTTCAGCCAATGGTTCTCCATTAGCGGGGTTGTAAGTAGTAAAGTGTTCACCCGATGTCGCCTTACAGGCGTTACCATCGATGTATAGTGATTTCATATCCATTTGATAGTTCTGACTTTTCGTTATTTTTGTGAATAAAAAGTGAGCTGCTTATCCAGGTAATCATTGATGATTAACCGGGCTTTATCAGCATCAATGCCATGAGGGTTCATCGTGCCTCGCAGCCAAATGCCATCAATCAATGCTGCGATGCCATGCGCGATAATTTCCGCTTGCTCTTTGTCAAATAGCGCTTTCAACTCTATCCGAAGGTGCGATAAAAGGCGCTTCTCATTGACACGCTGTAAGCGCTTGAGCTGAGGTTCATGTACTGAGTAAGCCCAAAACGCGAGCCAAGTTTTGGCCACTTTGTTCTCAGCCTGATAACCAACAAAGTTTCCATCAATAATCGCGTTAATACGTTGCTGATGTGCGCTGGTAGGCAGTTTCTTAAGGCGCTTCGTTACGGTAAGCGAAAGCTGCCGAAGCACTTCTCGCATTGTTTCTTCCAGCAAACCTTGTTTGCCGCCAAAGTAGTGATTGATGATTCCAGTCGAGACTCCCGCTTCCTTACTGATCAACGAAATACTCGCTGCGTGCAACCCAACTCTATCAATCACCGCCATTGTGGCTTGAACGAGCTGAGGCCTTCTGACTTCTGGCATCCCTACCTTAGGCATGACTCTTTCCTTTTTTAATTGAACGTTCAATTAAATATAAGATGCCAGAAAATTAGTTAGCACTCAAACTATTTTTTTAATTATCCGACAAATACCACTTAGCTTTCACAGAAATAGTGATGATAATTTCTTCAGTCTATTCCCCCAAGTCGAAGTTATTTTCGTTGTTATCGCCAGGTAAATAGAAACAAAAACACAAAATAAAAACAATTTAAATCAACAACTTAATGTAAATTCAACAAATAAAGCAAAATACAGAAATGAATTTACACCCTCACAAGCTTAGACACTTAACTCGATATCGATGTATTTGAGGAAAATCTTTCATTAGAGCTCTAATCAAGTAAATTCATTAGATCTATAAAAATCAAAACGCTCAATTAATGAGCGAGAACAAAAATCTCATTATCCCTTTTCATAACAAGGCGATGTACCTAAGGAAATCGGGAAGCATGAGGTTGCTCTTACTGGCTACATACGCTTCTCATCAACAACCATTCTGGTACTTAAGAGAACCGTTCAATCAACTCCAACTTTAATGAGAAGGAAAATATGAACGCTCGATTGCCTAAGTTCATTGAAAAGTCAGATAATTCCTAAGAAAAAAAACATCTCGAACTTGTATCCTTTGGCCTAGATACTTAAGTAATGACTGGAGAAAGGATGCATCAATATGCACTTATAACTGGAGGAAGTAGAGGCATTGGGAAAAGCATAGCGGAATACTTCGCAAAGCAACATTTCTCTCTTATTCTTGTCGCGAACAATCCAGATAATCTAAGTAAAGCGAAAAGCGACATTCTGTCACGGTATCCTCACTGTGAGATTGAAACTGTCTCGGTTGATTTTCGTAATCCATCGGACCTTCAGCAATCCATAAAGTCACTATTATCTCGCTACGAAAAAATTGATGTGATAGTCAATTGTGCTGGAATATTGAAATCAGGGAATACTCAAGTTTCATTAAATGATCTCACTGAACTCATAAATACCAACATTATCTCTAATATTTTGATCTGTAATATGGTGGTTGAAAAGATGAAGGTTCAAGGATTTGGTGAGGTGTATAACCTTGGTTCTACTGCAGGTTTAGAACCAGTATCTAAAATTGCTATTTACTCCGCGACTAAAGCCGCCATAGTGAGTTACAGCCGCTCCCTATATGATGAGTGCCTACCATTTCGTGTCAAGGTCTGTTGCCTGTGTCCAAGCGTCGTGGACACTGACATGACCAATGATGGACGTATCAAAAACGATTTAAAAATATCACCCGGGGATCTACATCAAGCCGTTAGCTTTATCAGAAAGCTCTCTCCGGGCGCAGCAATGCAAATGCTTTCTATTCGATGCACAATTATTGACTTGGAAAACTCACTGACAACCTATCGTGAATAGCCGTCGACCATGAGCTTTCAATCAATTAATAAGCACGTCAGGGTACTCACACAAATTTCACTTTTCAGCCCTGCTATTTAGTCCGTCCAAGATGTAGATTTCGGGCTCAAAAAGTGAAAGACGCGGATTCATCCGCGTCTATTCATTGCATTCAGCCTATCTTGTTTATTTCTTTGCTATTTGCGGTTTGAACGTTTTCGCTATCCGGTTCCAGCTATTAATGGCGTTGATCGCTACAACTAAATCGACTACCGCTTTATCACCCAAAATTTCCACTGCTTGGCTGTATTTGTCGTCTTCCAATGGTTGCCCTAGGGTCAGAACTTCTGCCATATCAAGTGCTATCGATTCGACCTGATCGTAAAAAGGCATTTCACGCCATGCACTAAGGCCGATCAATCTCTCCACACTTTCTCCTTGCTCAAGCGCATCTTTACTGTGCAAATTCACACAGTACGCACATTGATTCATCTGAGACACTCTAAGCTTAATCAACTCCCATAAATGAACCGTAAGAGTTTCAGATGTTTTAAATTGCTCACGCAAATACTCTTCTTGTCCAATCAGAATTTTCATCGCTTCCGGAGCTGTGGTGTAATAATTCATACGTGATTTCATACTCTTATATTTCCTCTAAAATCAAAACTGAGTACATTGCCGTTGTGTGTTTTAGGTTCACACCCTACATGGCATCGAGTTAATAAATGACAACCAACCATCAATAATCTTTGAAGAGAAACAATAAAAAAAGCCTCACACAAAACAATGAATGAGGCTCAAACTAACCTTAGTTAATCACATTAAGGGCTACAGGGAAGACCCAGAATGCAGAGCTAATTTATCGATATGTCTCACTTACAACAATCAGACGACTCTTAAAAAAAACATAACTCAGAGATATACGACGATACTACAAGAAAGTATCAATGTCTTAGTCAGCGACTACCATTAAGTCGCGACAAACATCTCTCTTGATATCTCAGTCCTTTCTAAATGGTCTTTTAATTGTTTTTGCAGTAAATCAATTTGTTCTTGTACGGTTTCGCGATTTGTAGCAGTCCCTTCAATGGTGAAGAACTTAATATCTTTTAACCCTATTGTAGCCATAATTTCTGTCAGGTACGGAGTAAAGAAATCTGGCTGATAAGCGTTTTTCCCAGAAAACCTTCCGCCCGCAGACACAAGAACATAAATAGGTTTATCGATTAGCAAACCACGCTTTCCAGTGTCTGTAATCTCAAATGTCCTTCCAGCCCTCACCACATGGTCCACCCAGCATTTAAGACTGGAAGGTAAAGTAAAGTTGTGCATTGGTGATGCAATAATAATGAGATCAGCTTTATTTAGCTGGGCAATTAATTGATTCGACAATGATAAACTACCGCTTGATTCATCGTACATGAGATCAGGCGTACTCAGTGCCTTAGCATAATCAGCATCAAGATGAGGCAAGGTTGCTGTATCGACTTCAACCACTTCAACGTCTACCTTCTCAGACATCTGCTGAATAATAAGTTGCGCCAATTGATACGTACATGCTTGAAGCTTTCTAGGACTACTGTTAACTAGCAGGATATTCATATATTTCTCCCAAAAAACAGGGTAATTGCTGCTGCTTTACTTAGTATGTTATAAGAGGCAATGGTTCAGTTTAAGAACCATAAGTTATCTTTTTTTATGGTCCATATAGTAATGAAAAAACCAAAACAATTTGCATATAAGCGTGTGTATCGGCGTATTCTCGACGCGATTTTACTACAGATACTAAAACCGGGTGAGAAAGTACCTTCGGCTCGCGCACTTGCGAAAGAAATGGGAGTTTCACGAGGGACAGTCGAAGAAGGCTATGCATTACTTAAAGCGGAAGGTTACCTCGAGGCGAAAGGGCAGGCTGGCACTGTCGTCAGTCATCAACTATTGACCCCAGCTAAAGGGAATCCATCAGCTCCATCTTCTCCGCTCAATTTAGAGAACGATCACTCTGATATTTTACCGTTTCACCTAGGCATTCCCGCTTTAGATGCCTTTCCTATCAACACTTGGTCAAGAATTTCGGCGCGATGTGCGAGGAACACACACAAGAGCAGCCTTGCCTATCCTCCAACCTGCGGGCTGCCGGATTTAAGAGGCGCAATAAGCCAATATCTGCAGTTATACCGAGGTGTTCAGTGCCACCCGGCACAGGTTTTTATTACATCAGGTTATGTCAATTCAATTCGCTGGATCACTAACGTACTGCTCAAAACACACTCTCATATTGGCATTGAAGACCCCGGTTACCCGCTAACTCGTCAGGTACTGGCAAGCAGTGGATTTCACCCTGAACCGATTCCTGTTGACGAGGAAGGACTAGCTCTTCCAGACAATAGTAAAGTGAAAGCACTCATTGTCACACCAGCGCATCAAAGCCCGACCTGTGTATCACTTTCACTACAAAGACGACAGATGCTATTAAACTGGGCGGTGAGCAATAAAAGCTGGATTATAGAGGATGACTATGACGGAGAGTACCGCCATACAGGGCAGCCCCTACCCGCTTTAAAAAGTTTAGATACTCATGACAGAGTGATTTATTCGGGTACTTTCAGTAAAGTTCTCTTCCCAAGCTTGAGAGTGGCATACATAGTAGTTCCACCAAGTCAGGTCTCTCAATTTGAACAATGTGCAGAGTTATTCGCTGGAAACGTCCCCACTTTTACACAAAACTGTATTCTGACCTTCATGCAAGAAGGTCACTTTCCTCGCCATATTCAACGGATGAGGAAGCTATATCGCGAACGGCGAGAATTAACATCTGAGCTGTTCACCAAAATGCTAGGCCACAAGCTATCTATTGAGCCCCAACCGGGGGGAATGCATATGATAGCAAGGTTAAATGACCCTAAATGTGACGATCTAGCGCTCTCTCGCCAGATGATGAAAACCGGGTTATTTGCTCAAGCGCTGTCACAGTGCTCTTCAAAGCCAATGCACCCAAGCCTAATTCTTGGTTTTACCAACATTCGAACAGCTGAAGAATGCCACGGTTTAATTGGCAGGTTAGGTCAATTCATATAAGCCAACAATCATAGTTCACTCTTGAGCACAATCCGCTGTGTCAAAGCTGCTCACGCATCCTTCCTTCGGGGTATGACAGAAGGCCAAGACTTAAACCTTCGGATGAAAAATATAAGATTTATCTGATAGTTATAATGCAACTGTTCCTTTTACTATCTAGTCGACTCTCTGCCGTGAACTACCCATTGTGTCGCAACTTATAGGAATACATGCATGTTCAAGATTCAAAGATTGAGCACTTTAAGTGCTCATCACTTCATCTGTACACTACTCAGTATTGTCGTCCTACCCGCAGCAGCGCAGGACATATGTGCCCTACATGCGCTCAACGACAAACCAGAAAATGTATTGCAATGCTTTCTTTCAGAGCCATCACAGAACATGGCTAGCATTGAGCTAATCAAGTCGGAAGCAAAAGATTCTATCGATATCCATCACTTCAAGCTAATTAGCCAATACTGGCCAAATACGCCTTTAGAGAACATTGGTAAAGAATGGGAACATACTCTTATCATTTATGTCCCTCACACCATTAAGCACCATCAGGCTTTACTGTATATCAATGGCGGCACTAATGTTCCTCAAGACGCTCACGGGAACCCTCAGCCAGAGTCCTTAGCTTTACAAGAGATTGCCTCGAACAACGCTTCGATAGTTGTGGATCTACATGATGTGCCGAACCAGTATTTGTTTTTTAACGATGGAATACCGAGAAAGGAAGATAGCATTGTGGCTTATAGCTGGAATCGTTATATGGATGATCCAGCAAACAATGCCTATTGGTCTGCACACTTACCCATGGTTAAGTCGGTTGTTCAAGCAATGAACGCTGTGCAAGAAGCATCAAGGAATCAGGGCTTTACGAAACCTGAACACTTCGTATTAGCAGGAGCAAGCAAACGAGGGTGGGTAGCATGGTTAACGTCACTGGTTGACACTCGCGTCAGCGGGCTGGTTCCAATTGCCGCTGATATTTTAAATACCGACGATAACATTCGCCACATTCATGACAGCATTGGGGACTGGCCAATTGCGTTTCATGATTACGTATCTCAAGGCGTAGTCGATAGAATTGATACGCCAAACTTCACTAAATTGATGCGTATTGAGGACCCCCTTGCTTACTCAAATTTACCTGAATACGCAGATCGACTTTCCATTCCAAAATATATTATCAATGCCTCATCAGATGACTTTTTTACTCCAGACTCTCTGCTTCAATACATTGATAAACTGTCAGGTGAAAACATGGTTCGAATATTACCCAATCAATCACATTCGATTGATTCCAAAATCATCAGCACGGCTCTTAATGAGTACTACGCTATGTTCCTTGATAATCACTCTTATCCCTCAGTGACATGGAGATACGACAAAAAACATATCGTAATCACGACAGATTTTGTTCCAGAAAAGCAAGCGACACTTTGGTCTGCATACAACCCCAATGGGCGTGATTTTCGCATATTCCCTACCAACATTAGGTACAGCGCCAATACGATAAAAGGCCGCTGTGATGAGAAAAAGTGTACCTTTACTCTACCCAAAGTGACAAATACCGCCGGTTGGACGTCTAGGTTTATTGAATTCAACTATAAAGAAGGAAAACATGAGATAACCGTTACCTCTCCTGCGTTTGTCTCGCCTAATACCTACCCACAACCCAATCAGTAACATAAAATCTCGGTTTACGTATGATAAAACATTTCCGACTACATATTGAGATCAACTGCTTGCAGGCCTAAAATCATCAGGACTCAAGTTATGCGCATCAATGACGTATTCAGGACACCAGTTTCGTGTCACCGTTATTGAGACATTCAAAGCTTCCCAACATAGTTGGGGGGCTGCCCAGCTTAAATAGCATTGGCTTACAAGCGATACACTCAATCATTAACACGAAGAAACGAGGTAAACTATGTCACTAAACACGATGCGCACTTTAATACTAGGCATTGCGACGGTGACATTTTTGGTGCTGCTTGCACTGGCTAATTTTTCTATTATGCAATTTCAACTGTCCAAGCAGTCAGCATTTACTGAAAGGTTACTCGCCCATACTGAACGTGTTGTGCAGGATGTGATGACGGCTATCGATGAAGCTCAAGAAAAGCCACTTGAGCAATGCTCTTCTGCTAGCATTGATGAGTTTCAACTTCTCGCGAATTACCATTATTTTGTCTATGACATTGGTTTGATCGATAAAGACACACTCGTATGCACCGCCAACTGGGGTCTCTTAGATTCACCTCCTCCTTTGATTGATAAGCAAAGCCAAGAGACTTCAGCGCTGCAAATTTATACAGATACTAACAACCTTTTTCCGGCAGATTTACCTTTGGTTGCCTTTAGAGTAGGCTCCATTGCTGCATTTGCATCACTGGATTTTTATGCTCAGTATTCGCGATTGGCTCCTGATTTTTCTTATCGCATTTTATCCCAAGGCCCGTCTCAGACTCTTGCTTCGTATGAAGCCGTCGACTCAGAAGCCTTTGAGCTACCTTTCCTATATCAACAGATTCAGCAATGCAGTGACACACTGCCTA
The DNA here is from genome assembly GCF_022398215.1 of Vibrio sp. Isolate24. NCBI lineage: Bacteria > Pseudomonadati > Pseudomonadota > Gammaproteobacteria > Vibrionales > Vibrionaceae > Vibrio > Vibrio sp. Isolate24. The sequence continues at coordinate 376,479 of NZ_JAKEUU010000001.1, read as the reverse complement.
TTTGTATAGACACAAATAACAAGCGTTCTGGTATCTTGTATTTATCAGCTCCCGCGCTCATTGTCGTGGTTCTGATATGCGCTTTGCTCAGTGCCTTACTCACTTATTGGTGGGCTTCCGTTCAAAAGCGACGTGCCTCCATGGAGCATCGATTTCAAGAAGCTCTCAAGCATAAGCGGTTACATTTAGCCTACCAACCTATTGTTGATGCCCGATCTGAACATATTGTCGGAGTTGAGTCGCTACTTAGATGGCACGATGAACGACTAGGCCATGTATCGCCAGAATTTGTCATTCAGATGGCTGAGGAGCTATCACTTTATGCTCAATTGTCTGAATTCATCGTCGATACCGCATTATCAGAGATGGAAGCCCTGCTACGTTCGGACTCCTTGTTTTTCCTCGCGTTGAATGTTTCATCTTACGAGATACTTCACTTGGACTATCTTGATGCCCTGATCGATAAAATGGCCTCAAAGGGGATTAACCCTAGCCAAATTAAACTTGAGATTACTGAAAGAGTGGAACTGGATATTCCTTACCTGAGGGCATTTTCACAAAAAGCGAAAGGACTCGGTTTTATTGTGGCTCTGGACGATTTTGGGACAGGGTTAGCAAACTTGGTGTGGCTGACGGAAATAGATTTTAGCGAGATAAAAATAGACCGTATTTTTACACAATCTCTATCCAATGATCTCAAGCGAGAGTTGGTTACACATATTATTGTAATGATAAACCAATTGAATAAACCGCTCATTTTTGAGGGCATTGAGCACCCATCGGAGCTGGCACATATCAAACAGCTTTGTGACAGCCCCAAAGCTCAGGGTTGGTTATTTTATCGAGCAATGCCAAAAGATGAACTTGAATCCATATTGGGCAAGCGCTCACTCTAAACGGGGCGAGCCGTCAGGTATGATTTTCTTTCTCGCGCCCGCTTACTCATTATTTTGATAATGGAGTGGCGTATGGCCTGTGTGTTTTTTGAAAAAACTGATAAAAGCACTATCGCTTGAAAAGGCTAATTTATCAGCGACTTGGTTAACTTGTAAGTGATCGGCTAATAAATTCATTGCTTTAAGTAACCGCCATTGCTGACGCCAAGCTTGGTAACTCATGCCCGTCTCAGCTTTGAAAATACGGCTGACCGTCTTCGTACTCATTCCAATTTGTTTAGAGAATATGTTGAGTTGTTCAGGTAACAAATGATCTTGTTTAAGGTCTGATAACCAAGTTTGTAACCTCGGATGTTTCGGCATTTTTAACTGCCAATATTCGCGTGGTGCGCTCTTTATTTCTTCCAAAAAAAGAGCAAGTACCGTTTTTTGGTCACCCACAGGCATATCCCATTGCCAATGAGCCATCCTTTCAATCAGCTCTCTCAGTAAAGGATTGACTTCCATTATCTGGACCTTGTCAAAGTCAGGCAACACAGTGTCAAGCGAGAAGTAAAGTGAACGGTACTCAACGACACCAGTCATTAACACTCTGTGTACCATCCCAGCAGGAATCCAAACAGCGCGGCTAGGAGGAAGCAGACATATCCGCTGATCCAATTCAATACTCATACACCCTGCTTGAGCAAACAGCAGCTGGTGAGATCGATGCGTATGTGGGCCAGAGTCATGCACTGCGAGCTTTGAGGCCACACCTACAACCATGGCATCGATTAAATCAGGATTAAAATCTTGCTGCGGATGAATGATTGCCATAATGTCCTATTTTTGATGTATTTAGTCTTAATTATTATAACAGAGCTTTAAGCGAAACTTTACAATGGCCGCCACTTAATTAATGGAGGTTATTATGATTTCTAAAGTTCCGCCTCTATGGCTAGCGGTGGTATTAATGATGTTTCCACAAATCGTGGAGACAATCTACAGTCCAGCTCTTACTGATATCGCTCATCAGTTTAATGTTAGCGATGCTAAAGCATCTCAAACACTTTCCGTCTACTTTTTAGCATTTGCTATCGGAGTGGTGTTTTGGGGAAGACTAAGTGACTTAATCGGAAGACGCCCAGCTATGCTTGCAGGTTTACTGACGTATGGACTTGGTGCACTACTCGCTTTAGTCACAAACAAGTTTGAAATATTGTTGTTGGCGCGTGTCATTTCTGCATTTGGTGCCGCAGTGGGTTCGGTCATTACTCAGACGATGCTGCGTGATTGCTATGATGGCTCTGAATTAGCAAAAGTATTCTCCGTCATGGGGGTTGCTCTCTCAATTAGCCCTGTCATAGGCCTATTGAGCGGTGGGTTGCTTGCTGAATACTATGGCTATGTCGGTGTTTTCAGTGGTTTGATGCTACTCGCAATGGTTCTATTGCTCATAGCTGTATGGGGGTTACCTGAAACTAGGCCTATGACAACCTCTAAGGTACAGATGTGGCCCTTGATAAAGCGAATGTCAAAAGACTCAACACTTTGGCTAAACGCCTTACTGGTTGCTATTTTCAACTCAATGTTGTTTGGGTATTACAGCCTCGCACCATTTTTGTTTTCAGATATTGGTATGACAGCAAAAGACTTTGGCTACTCCGGTGTAGTGCTTGCTATGGCGACATTTATTGGTAGCATGATGAATAAGCACCTTCTCAATAAGGGATGGTCACCCATGGCACTGACCAAACTCGCCGTTGGTATCGCGCTCATTTGTGGAACAGCGGTATGGCTGACTCAATCATCACTGTGGTTCTTGTTACCTATGATGGGCGTTGTGATCTCATTTGGTATCGCAATACCAAATATCTTGAGCCAAGCTTTAGTCGATTACAAAGAGGTTGCGGGGAGCGCTGGCGCATTATTTGGCCTAGCTTATTACTTGTTGCTAAGTATAGGGCTAGGTCTGGCTGGAGCCATGCAGTCGCTGGGATTAGTCTTGACGCTGTGCGGTGTCGCCGCAACGGTTTGTGCTTTTTTGTTACATACAAGAAATCGTTGATTTCATTATTCCCAACTCAAAGCCTAGCAGCGATGCTAGGCTTTTTTAGTTTATAACGAACCAGGCTCTACTGCTCCATCCCATTAGCCCATATGATTATTCTTACTATTCACCTCAGCGTGAATCCAACGAGAGAAGGCTTGAAATTTTGCTCTTGTTTCCATCCCCTTAGGACATACCAGGTCGTAGCCTTTCCCTGATTCAATCCTTGGAAAAGGTGCCACCAGCTTTCCTGCATTAATTAAGGGAAGAGCAAACTCTAGCCGTGCTAGAAAGACCCCTAGAGATAACTCTGCTGCCTCCATTGCTAGGCGGTTATCACTGTAAAAGTCACATTTTTTCTTACAGTCAATATTGGCCCCCATTTCATCTAGCCAATACTGCCATGCACTCGTATCCCCCCTATGAATAAAATTCACCCGAGAAAGTGACTCAATTCCACTATGAAGGTTAAGTTCTTGAGCATAAGAGGCGCTGCATACTGGAGTCCTGATGCCAGAAAAAAGTCGTTCACTATAGTGATTGGGGTAACGCCCTTCGCTATAAAAAATAGCTACATCGTATGGTTCAAACTGAAAATCAGATTGGTTCTGCTTCGTCTGCAACTTAATACTTAAACTTGGGTATTGCCGCCGAAGTGAGGGTAAGCGAGGGATCAACCATGCCGAAGCAAAATAAGGTGAGGTGGCTATGTATAAATCGCCAGTAAGTTCCCCCGTTTGGATATCGGATAATACGGAAAAGATAGATTCGAACGAACTATTGAGTGTAGTTAATACCCTCCTCCCCTCTGGTGTAAGTTCTAGCCTTCTTGTTTTTCGGATAAACAAGTTGAATTTAAGTAACCCCTCAAGCTTTTTTATTCGCTGACTGATCGCTCCTTGCGTTAAGAAAAGCTCTTCAGCGGCATCGGTAAAGCTCAAATGACGAGCAGCCACACTGAATGTATACAGTAGCGAAAGGAGTTGCTGTTGGTTAGCTGGCACACCCATGCATTAACTCAATTAATTTATATTGGGATTATATTAGTTTGTTAGACAAAAAATTACATTATAAATTAATCAAACTAATACCTACCATAAAAACACTTAGTTTGGCGTAAGAGAGAAGCTCGAAGCTGTCACTACAGAAAAGAGTTGCTGTGATCATGCTTAATGCCAGTATTATTCATTTTAATCATTCAGGTTATGACGTATGAAACTTATATTGAATGCAGATGACTTTGGTCTTACAGAGTCAGTAAATTTAGGTATTGCCGACTGTTTTCGCGCGGGAACGGTAAAATCCACAACCATCATGATGAACCAGCCAGGGGTAAACCACGCAATACAACTCTACAAAAGTGGATTAATTCGTCATGTTGGGCTCCATTTTACAGTGACATCAGGCAAGCCTATTTCCAAGCCTGAAGCCATACCGACTCTCGTAGACAAAAATGGTAATTTTTTCTCGAGGACAGCGCTATTTAGTAAGTCAGAGGTGTCCGCTGACGATATAAAAAGAGAGTTACTGGCACAATATCAAGCCGCGCTAGACGCAGGGTTAAAAATCAGCCACATCGACAGCCATCATTTTGCTAGCGCATACCGGCCTCTAAAAGCGGGGTTTGTCCAAGCAGCGAATGAAATCGGCCTTCCAGTAAGACGGATTGATACCTTTATTCTTGGTCAAGATCGACTTTCTGTACCTACACCAGATGCATTTGACACTGGATTTTTTGCAGAAGGCGCCACTATCGAACACCTAAAAGCCATACTGACTGCCTACAAGCAAGCCATGCCGAATGGCACCATTGAGTTAATGTGCCACCCTGCTAATTCAGTCAGCGCAGAGTTGGAGCAACTGTCTAGTTATACGTGTCATCGACGCCAAGAATGGGAGATCTTAACCAGTGACGCGTTTTCCAACTGGTTGAAAGAGAACGATATCGAGTGTATTGGGTTCGATGACATTCATCCTAAGTAAGTGTGTCTTCGGTTATGAAGCCATATTCTGTCGCAGCTAACGATCATACTTTCTATTGATTATGCTCTGTAGGCTGAGATAGGCATTTTCTTAGCGTCAGCCTACTTTTTATTTCATTCCTCAAAAACATCATTTTAAAAGGGCACATTGTGGTCAATCCTACTGTACTTTCTCAAATAAATGTTTACCCAGTTAAGTCCACTGGTGGAATTTCCCTGTCTTCATCATGGGTCGAAAAGCAAGGCCTCTGTTTTGATCGCCGCTTTATGCTAATGCTAGTGGGTGACTCCCGAGCAATGAGTGCTAAGTACCCGACGATGGTCACTGCACGTCAATACCCGAACATGGTTAAGGTGGCATCAAGCTTACGACCTACGGGAATCGTCTTTACCTATCCCGGCATGCCTCCACTTGAATTGCATTATGCTAATTTCAATATGCACAACACCAACGCAATCGTATGGAGAGATCACTTTTCTGCTTATACGACGACCGATGAAGCTGATGATTGGTTCAGTAAGGTAATAGGCAAACGAGTGACACTCATCTTCACGGGGGAACAGTCCAACCGGATAAGAGAAAACACGGCCCAGCCCGTCAGTTTTGCTGATGGCTTTCCACTATTGCTCATTAGTTCCGCCTCGTTGGATGAGCTCAATAGGCGAAGTAGTGAGGTACATAACATGGCGCAGTTTCGTACCAATCTGGTCGTTCAATCCGATGAGCCTTTTATCGAAGATTCATGGAAGCGGATTAAAATCGGTGACGTGGAGTTTGAAACCGTAGAACCTTGTGAGCGCTGTATATTAACCACACTCAATGTTGATCAAGGCACATTCAGAGCAAACAAGGAGCCACTCAAGACCTTCTCTCGTTTTAGAGCCAACGAGGATGGAAAAATATTTTTTGGCCAGAATCTTATCGCAAAAAACGAAGGGATGATCTCAACCAATGACATCGTTGAGGTGCTTGAATATAAAGCCAAAGAACGCTACGAAGATCTCGATGCGAAGCAACAAGAGTTTATTTGTGTGGCCAGAGAAACCGTCGCAAAAGATTTTGAGACCTTCTGGCTCAAGCCCAAGACAGATCACACGCCAAGCTACAAAGCTGGTCAGCATCTTCCAATTGAAGTGTTGATCGATAATCAGCGCGTAAAACGAACCTATACCCTCTCCTCTAGTCCAACTCGGCCAGAACGCTTGGCCATTTCGGTGAAGCGAGTCCATGGCGGTAAAGTGTCCAATTGGCTGCTTGATCATCTTCAAACCGGGGGGACAATTATCGCGGACCAACCAAAAGGGAGTTTTCACCTTTCAGAAGCGTCAAATGCCCCTTTATTATTACTGTCAGCGGGTAGCGGGGTAACCCCTATGATGTCGATACTGCGTGATTTAACAGATAAAAATGATACTCGTGACATCGTGTTCTATCACCAATGCGTGGCCGAAGAGGATATACCTTTCAAACAAGAGCTGAGACTCATCAGCAAGCACCACCCAAATGTGACCATTACCTACCTACTCAGCAAGCCATCAGAACATTGGCCAGGACAAGCAGGGCGGTTTAATCTTTCCCATTTGAAGCAAATTCCAGACTTTAGCTCACGACAAGTCTTTGTTTGTGGGCCTAGTGGCTTCATGGAAAATATTAAAAAATTAATGCTAACCAACGGACTAAGAGAAGAACAATATCACCAAGAAACCTTTGGTATTTCAAGAGCCCCATTGCCGCCCTATAAAAAGGTTAAAGTTTGCCTAGATGGGGTGGTATTTGAAGGTGACAACCAGAGCACTATCCTTGAGCAAGCCGAAGCTGCTGGTCTTTCCATCTCCAACAGCTGTAGAGCCGGATTCTGCGGAGCCTGTAAATGCACCGTTAAATCAGGTTCCGTGCACCAAGCCGATGCCCCCGCAATTCAAGACAGTGAAAAAGCACAAGGTCAGGTGCTGGCGTGCTGTGCGGTACCTAACACCGACATAAACCTCGTTTGCTTTAAATAGCGTATTATTCAGTCTTATCTTGAGATAAGGCTAAAATTTGCCATGCTAACTTGCTGCACCATGCTGCGCCTTCTTGCGCCGATATGGGCTTTTTCTCTCGCAGCAAACTCTCTAAGCGCGCGGCGCTCTTTATAAACGCCGCGTTTTTAGACATCAGAGCAACCCCATGAAGGCGGTGCGCGTAATACAACTGATGCTTAATGTCTCCATTGTTAAATGCCAGTTCCAACGATCTCAAATCGGCTTCGACAAGTGTGCATTGTTCTTGGGTAAATAACTGTGTAGAAGACAAGGCCGTAGCCATCGTGGCCGCTTGCTCACACCACTTATTTAAAACCGGAACTAAGTTTTCAAAACTTATCGGCTTATGAAGTACGTCATCCATACCACTGGCATAACACTTTTCAACATGCTTTTGCTCGTTTAGCGCAGAGATGGCCACAATGGGAGTATGATCTAATTCAAGTTGTGCTTCCCTATCGCGTATCTTTTCAGCCACCTGATAACCACTATAACCAGGAAGATGACAATCCAGTAAAATCATACTGTAATAGTTTTCATCTTCAAGCAGTGCCAGTGCGGCTTCCCCAGTGTCAGCGCTCTCCACATGACATCCTAAAGAGCGCAACTGCTCACAAATAAGTTGTCGGTTTACCGGATGATCTTCAACGACTAAGACAGAGGTTTCATCATTAAATTGAACACCGCTTTGTTCAACAGAACAAGCGTGCATTTCTTGTTCGGACGCCAGTTCTAAAGGCAATGAAAGCGATACTCGCGTTCCTTTGCCCAGCTCACTATGTAAAGTTAACTTTCCTCCCATTAACTGCGCAAACTGGTTTGAGATGTATAGCCCTAACCCACTTCCACCCCTGCTCACTCCACTATTTGATTGCTCCCAAGCTTTAAACACTTTGGCTTGCGCTTCTTTTTCGATACCTTGCCCTTCATCACAGACATCGATGACTACAGAGGGTTCACCGTTATTTCTTACAACCTCCCACGACATAAGAATTTCTCCACTAGAAGAAAATTTAATCGCATTTGATACTAGATTATGGAGAATTTGCCTTAATCGTTGAGCATCACTTTTAATGAAAAGTTTTTCGGCGTCAGTCATTTCTTTCAACCTCAGCACTAAACCTTTGTTGATTGCTGAGGGCTGATGACTATCACAAACCGACTTTAATAGTTCCCCAACATCAATAGCCTCTTTGCGAATCGTCATACTTTCAGATTCTAAACGCGAATAATCCAGAATGTCGTTTAACAGTTCCATTAGGTTGTTCGCAGATTGCCGCGCTAAGCTTAGGTACTTTTGCTCTTGTTGTGGTGTATCACATTGCTTAAGTAAGTCCAAAGAAGCCATTACCGCATTCAATGGCGTTCGAATCTCATGACTCATGACAGCAAGAAAACGGGCTTTACTCTTTTCACTGGCTTGCGCTCGTCGTCGGCTTATCCAAACCTGACGCATGGCAACCAAAAGCACACAGATTAAAATGCTGTATGTAACAGCCTCGTAGCGATAGTAATACAGCACCGTTTTTACTGGAGGAACTCCCAATTGGAGAGTGTTACCCCACTGATTAAAAATCTTCTCCGTTTGCTCAGCGGTCAATGCTTGAAGCGATTTATTCAAAATAGAGAGCAACACAGGCTTTGAACTATCTACAGCCATACTCAAACCAATAGAAGCTTCAGGTAGGCTACCCGTAATGGATAGGCTCATCGGAGCATATCGCTGCACAATTGGACGCATCGTGAGTTCTGTATCTAGAACGGCATAAACATCGCCCTCTTCAATAGCTTCGATGGCATGAAGAGCATCCTCGAATTCAACCAATATGATTTGGGGATGATGCTTAGTTAACCAATCACTAAAGAAACGATTATTTTTCAGTACACCAAGTTTTTTACCATAGAGTTGCTTAAGGGAATAAACGGTAGCTTTGTCTGATTTCGAAACCACTAAGGCCCCAACATTTAGATAGGGGATAGTCAGTAGCCAGTGTTTATCTTCCATTGCAAAACGCTGTGAAACTAGCGAAATCAAATCAACGGTTTGGCTGTTACCATTGGCCGTATCATCTGACACTGCGCGGAACGTTAAACCAGAAATTTCAGAGATAATATCCAGATAATCTTTTGACAACCCAACATGATGCCCTTCTTGCTCAAAGTCAACTGGCCAACTATCAGGATAAGCGTACCAAACAACAGGGTTAGCCCTTATCCACTGTTTTTCTTCTTGGCTGAACAACTCATGAGCCTGGGTCGGCATCACCCAAAGTATCATTATTAACAGCGTAACAAGGTTACGACAGAGTCGAGCGATTTTGAATAAAAGTGCAATCATAGAAGTGAGCCAGTACCAGTCATAGCGATTGGAAGAGCAATCAATAGTAAACAGGAACAACTGAGCTTATTGCCGCGTCATCCCCTTAAAATTAACGAGGCCAAAACTACATTCACTGCAGTTTTGGCCTAAAAATATCAGCCTATCGGTACGTCATATAATTCAATGACGACGAACCAAAGTAAACTCATCTGATTTTAACAAGTTTCCCCCATTTGCCAATCGATATAGTGTGACACGATCCGATTCAGCGATCAGATACTTATCCTCTACTGTGATGGTTTCTAGGTACTCAGCACCTTCATTCTGTTGACTCGAAGCCACTTCAGCCATCTTTCCTAGAGCCTCACCGCTACGCAATATCTTGATAGATACACTACCTGAATAAATGGTTTTTCCCGCTATTTCAGAAATAGAGTCTGCTTCTATTTCAAACTTTTCTTCAGGTCCAAATAAAATCTCGGCATTTCCAATATACTTTTGCACTTGATAGTTTTTATTTGCGCTCATTTCCACTGCGAATGACGGTGCCGAGAACAAAAAGCACACTAGCATGCTTTTCATCATCACATTTCTTTTCATGATTCCTCCAAGGTGAACTCTGTGTTTTTAAAAGGACACAAATGAAATATTGTGTCGCTTTACGATATTAATTCCCACGTTCTATTCACATCTAGAATTACCCTATGACTTTTATATGACAGTCGTTATTTTTACATTTATTTATATATATGCATTTGTTTTTTAAAGCATTTAACTTAGAAAACCATAAAATTAAGAATCTTCTTATTTTCAACCCTTTACTATTTACGTTTAATGCTAACCTCATTCACCGCATATTAACTCAACCATTTGGAAACCATTTATATGCAAAGTTTAATCTCGTATTCATTAGTGAGAAACATACTTCTTTCTACAACCGCACTGTTCTACGCTTCTGGTTGTGCTGCAGACACAACAGGCTTAGACAAATTCCCTATCCCAAGTGCTGCTAGCGAAGAGCTACAAAACGCCATAAAGCAAGGTTACGTTTACCCTGAAGAAGTTACGGCGAGCAAACCAACCAATGAGCAAGAATGGCAAGAGCTAATTGAAACTATTGATGGAGCAGGGATCACGTTAGAAAATTTAGAAGACTGGTTCGGAATTGAAGCAACAGAGCGTAATATGGGAGGCGTACTGACCTATGAGCTCTCCCCACCACAAGCAGACAAGACAGAACCGCAATCTGTTTTCTTATATCTGCATGGCGGTGCCTATGTGTTTAATGCAGGCCCTCTTGGCGCGTATGAAGGCGCACTCATCGCTGCATCAGCCAATATAAAGGTTATTGCTGTGGATTACAGAATGCCACCAAGCCACCCTTACCCTGCTGCACTCAATGATGCTACCCAGGTATATCAAAGCCTGTTGAACCAATACCCAGCTAACAAAATCGCAATTGGCGGCTCCTCTGCCGGTGCTGGGCTAAGTATGGCGGCACTACAAAAATTCCAAGTAATGGGGCTGCCAATGCCGGGAGCTTTATATGCAGGTTCACCTTGGTCAGATCTCTCTGACAGCAGCGACACGCTCCATACTTTAGATGGAATTGACCGCGTATTAAACACTTACGATGGGTGGCTAGAAGCTTCCGCTTTGTTGTATGCAAATGGCACAGATCTAAAGACACCATATTTATCACCAATATATGGTAGCTTTGAAAACTACCCGCCCACTTACTTAGTCAGTGGCACACGAGACCTACTGTTAAGTGACACACTAAGAACACACCGAAAACTGCTGGAAAAAGAAATCCCAGTGGAGCTACACATCTTAGAAGGGCTTTCACATGTTGAATACACAATGATTCCCAACTCCCCTGAGGGGCAGCAAGTGTATCAAGGCCTCGCCAAGTTCTTACAATCGAATCTTAAGTGACCCCTGACTTCAAGAACGTAGAGTGAAACCCACACCCGTTATGTTTTCACGAGCATAACGGGTATTTTAAAATCGTCAGAGTTTGAAATTAAGTACAGTCATGCATTGAGCGCATGACAACGAATTGAAAGCTGGGATATTCACTTATTGCGCTTAACCACCTCGGTACATCCAACTACTGTTCATAGACTCGCCCTGCTCTTCTAACTTTTCAACCACAAAGTCAATGAACACTTTCACTTTAGCGGGCACAAAGTCACGACACGGATAGTATAGGTATACGGCCTGTTCTGGGTTTCTTTGTGGTTGCGACACTAACACCAGCTTTCCTTCTTGAACTAAATCTCGCGCAAGGTAATGAGGCATATAAGCGATGCCCGCTCCAAGGCTAGCCAATGTGGCCATCGCGTAGCCGTTATCTACAGTGATTTGGTATTCTGGATTGATTTCTATCTGTTGTCCGTTGAGCGTCATCACCATGGTCAGTAAACGCCCAGATTGTTTAAAGCGATACATGATCCATTTGTGTTCATTTAGCTGTTCAACGCTATCAGGCCGCCCTTTTTCCCGTAAGTACTCTGGGCTGGCAAACATACCTAAATCAATAGGACATAACCGTCTAGCAATGAGGTTGCTGTCATTCAGCTTTCCGCTTCGTACGGCGATGTCCATGCCACTTTCCAGTATGTCGGTATATTCATCCGAAAAGCTAAGATCCAGCTTCACCTCTGGATAGAGGCGACAAAACTCGGGCATCAGAGGAGCAATATAGTGCTGGCCGAATGAAAGAGGGAGATTCACTCGAAGTGTCCCCGAAGGTGAACTCGTACTCTGAGCTAATTGTTCCTCACTGTTTTTAAGAAGATCGACCACTTCTCTTGCCGTGTTTAGGTAATTAAAACCAGCTTCAGTGAGCTTTACCTGACGCGTTGTGCGGTGAATCAAGCGAACACCCAAGTTTTGCTCTAACCTGGCAATGGCTTTACTGATGGTCGAAGGTGACTGCCCGAGCTGATTCGCAGCCGAGGTGAAGTTGCCTAAATCAACGACTGATATAAACAGTTTTAATAAATTTAATTTATCCATACCGACCAATAATTAGTGAAATAAGTTCACATCTAATGTGATGAAAAATGTATTTCTGTGCCCCGTAATCTTTCCTAGTATACCGTGACAAGGCTCAATTCCACACCTTAACATTTTTGCTTTTAGGCTAGATATTTCATAAGTCAGCACTGCACTACACCTTGAAAACTCAGAGTTGTATTCGTCCTTGCCGCTTATTGCTTTTCTGGTCAAAAAAATCGCAACACCTATACCTATATTGAACAATGAAAGTCAGAGGTTTTATGACGATAATTCAACTTGAACGCGAAGTCATTTGTTTTGCCGGAGACTCAGGGGATGGTATCCAGTTGCTAGGAGAGCGCTTTTCAGATAACTCATCAAAGCAAGGTAATGATGTAATGACATTACCTGACTACCCAGCAGAAATACGCGCTCCGGCCGGTACCACATCGGGTGTGTCAGCTTTCCAAATGCAGTTCGCTTCTTCCGAGATATTTACACCGGGCGATGAATTTTCCGTCTTGATTGCTTTAAACGCAGCGGCACTGAAAAGCAAGATTTCACAGTTAGCCTGTGGCGGACTCGTCCTTATTGATGTGGATGGCTTTAATAACAAGAACCTTGAGCTTGCCGGATACCAATCTGATCCATTAACCGATGGCAGTTTGGCAAACTACCGGGTCATTGCCGACAGCTTTACCCGCTTGACAGTGCAATCGCTTGCTGAGCTGAATATTGCGCCAAAAATAGTTAAGCGCAGTAAGAATTTCTTTATGCTTGGTATTGTGTGCTGGATTTATAATCGCCCAATGGCGCCAACCATCCAGTGGTTGAATGATAAGTTCTCTGATAAACCACAAGCTCGTGATGCGAACATCCTGGCACTAAAATCCGGATTCAATTACGCCGATACCACAGAAATATTCAGTGAATGCTATCAGGTTGCCCCCGTGGCTGAAAAGCATGGTCTCTACCGCACTGTATCTGGCAATGAGGCTTTATCATTAGGCTTGATATGCGCCGCCGAAAAGCTAAAACGTCCATTGTTCTTGGGTTCATACCCCATAACACCAGCATCAGATATTCTCCATACCTTGTCTCGCTACGCGCACTTTGGTGTTACAACTTTCCAAGCCGAAGATGAAATTGCTGCCGCTTGCTCAGCTTTAGGCGCATCTTATGCCGGAGGTCTTGGCGTGACATCAACATCTGGCCCCGGGTTATGCTTAAAAGCAGAAACCATTAACCTTGCTGTCATGGCTGAATTACCGCTTGTGGTTGTTAATGTTCAGCGCGGTGGCCCTTCAACAGGGTTGCCAACCAAAACCGAGCAATCCGATTTATTACTTTCTTTATATGGCAGGAACGGAGATTCTCCACTGCCCGTTCTGGCTGCCGCGTCACCTGCGGATTGTTTTGAAATGGCCTTAGAAGCAAGTCGTATTGCTACAACCTTTATGACACCTGTAATTTTATTAAGTGATGGTTATCTAGCTAATGGTTCAGAGTCATGGCTCATCCCTAACCCTGACGATATCACTTTAAGTCCGAAAACGTCACATTCAGACTCAACACCATTTCAGCCCTATATGCGTGATGAGGTCTACCTCAGCCGCGAATGGGTGACTCCAGGAACCCAAAATAAAATGCACCGCATTGGAGGGTTAGAAAAACAATCAATCACAGGTGAGCCTTCTCACGATCCCGAAAATCATCAACGTATGACCGAGGAAAGAGCCCACAAAATTAGTAATATCCAACATTTCATACCAGAGCAGTCATTAGTCGGGCATCTTCAAGATTCTGTTTTAGTCATTAGTTGGGGAGGCACTCAGGGCACAATAGCAACCGCAATATCACAACTAAGAAAGCAAGGCGCCTCAGTGGCTCATGCCCATATCCAATACCTCAACCCTTTTCCTGCAAACCTCGCGGACATCATCAGTCAGTATGAGCACATAATCGTCTTCGAACTTAATAATCAGCAGTTAGTTAATGTCATTCGAGCTCAATTTTCCACTGACGCACACAGCATCACTCAAGTTAAGGGGCTGCCATTTAAGGTTCAAGATGTCATAGATTCGATTCAGCATTACCAAGAGGAAATCAAACATGAAGACTAATGAACTCAACCGCAAAGATTTCGTGTCTGATGTTGAAGTGAAGTGGTGTCGTGGGTGCGGCGACTTCAATGTTCTAAAAACCATGCAGTCAGTACTCGCAAAATCGGGACGGTCCAGAGAGAATACCGTCTTCATTTCTGGTATCGGGTGTTCTTCTCGCTTTCCTTACTACTTGGAAACTTATGGGTTTCACACTATTCACGGCAGAGCGCCAGCGATAGCGACAGGTGTTAAGGCGACCAATCCAGATCTGGATGTGTGGGTCGTGACCGGTGACGGTGATGCGTTAAGTATTGGAGGTAATCACTTTATCCACGCAATTAGACGCAACCAAGATATTAAGATCTTGCTATTTAATAACGCAGTTTATGGGTTAACGAAAGGGCAATACTCTCCAACCAGTGAGCAAGGGTTTGTTTCCAAATCAAGCCCAGAGGGCTCGCCTGACCAAACACTAAAACCATTGGCTGTAACAGCGTCTGCAGGTGCCACTTTCCTTGCACGAACCTCTGACAATGATCCTACCCATATGACCATGGTTCTAGAAGCCGCTGCCGCCCATACTGGAACAGCGGTTGTTGAAATCTTACAGAACTGCGTTATTTTCAATGACAAAGTCCATGAGCCCTATAACGGGCCAGCAAATAGGAATGAACATTTGCTTTACCTCAAGGAGAATGAACCCTTATTGTATGGCAGACACCACTCCAAAGCACTGGCCAACAAAGGGTTTGGGTTTGAGGTCGTGGAATCCGATACTACTAATCTTCTGATGCACTTACCCAATAGTGATAACCCAAACTATGCTTATGCTCTGGCTAACTTGAGTCATCCTGAATTTCCTGTTCCAGTCGGTGTTTTGCGGTCAGTTAACCGCCCAACCTATGACCAAGTGATTCGTCATCAACAACGAGCAGCCGTTGAGAAACATGGCCAAGGTGATCTGCTCACTCTGCTCAAACACAACAGTTACCAACGTGTGTGTTGACCCTATTGAAAATCGGCAAGCCAGCCCTAACTGGCTTGTTTGATAATCATATTTAAGGCTCAAAAATAAACAAAGGAGGCGAATATATTCAGCCTCCTTTGTTTGATCAAAAAATAATGGTGGTCTTGTGTTCAGCTTGCTCTGCTATCATATTCTGCGCTGGCTTTTTTCAAACCTTCAATGTCATCTGAACATAGTAACCTTTTTAGGCTTTCAATTTTATCTGCCGGCCAGTCATATACTTTCAACGCCATTAAATCATCAATGGTTTCTTTGGTGAAACGATATCTTACATGCTGAGCAGGTGAACCTGCCACCATACTATAAGGTTCTACATCCTTAGTAACTACACTATTTGCAGCAATAACCGCCCCTTCTCCAATATTGACACCAGGCATGATCATGGCTCTCATGCCGATCCATACTCCATCACCAATATGTGTATCGCCTTTTCCGACATACGCCTCTTCGATAAAGTCCATAAACGGATATAAACATAGCCAGTCTGCTCTGTGGGTACTATTACCACCCATCACGATCACAACCTCAGGCGCAATACACACGAAGTCACCGATATGTAACTTATCAACCTTCCATTTTAATTCCCAATCTCGGCTGCCCTCATCACCTTGTAAATATCTGACGACAGACTCTTCAAACCCTGCGTCCCAGCAGTCGCTGTAATAGCTATGTTTACCCTTAATAGTGATATTAGGGTTCGTCACGACTTCATGCAGCAAAGTGGTCTTCGACCAGTGCTTGTTTTTCATTTTAACTCCAGATAAAAATAGAGATTTTGAACTTTTCTAATCACCGTAGATATAGCATCAATCCTACCAAAGCGTATATCGACTTGTCAGTGAATTTATATGTTACTCAACACCTCATGGATCTTTTATCGGTTCAATATCGGGGAGTGTGTGAGCAAGCTCAACGTTAATTTGAGCTGTTAACGTTGAGCGCTTTCTATCTATTGAGTGATAGCACTAATAATGTCGTAAGCCGCTTCCACTCTTTCATTAATTGGATAGCTTTTATTGGCTAGAATCACCACTCCAATTTTTTCAGAGGGTACATACGCCACATACGCGCCAAAACCACCTGTTGAGCCTGTCTTATTGACCCAAGCAGCACCTCCTAGTTTACTAGATTGGCTTTCAGTAACTGGATTAGAAGCGAACATAATCTCTCTTGAGTTCCCCTTTAATAAATCTTGAAGTGAAACCGGGTAGTCATAATTCTCCCAACCAACGGCTTGGGTGAATGGGCCAACATCAAAATACCCTTTATGTGTGCTTTCTATCGCCTTCTCGATATCATCACTTAGAGATATTTTTCCCATATTCGCTTCGATAAAGTGAAGCATATCCGCACTAGTCGATTTAATACCATAAGCTTCAGCGTCAAGCACTCCTGGGCTTACTCGCACTGCTTCATTCTTTGCGTTATATCCAAAAGCATATTTGTGCGTTAAATCACTAGGAACATTTACGAACGTATTGGCCATTCCAAGTTTAGGGAGAATGACCTTTTCCATCATTTCAGCGTAGTCAGACTTCATACTCAAGGCACCGATATAACCATACAAACCGATGCTAGGGTTTGAATACCTCCGCTGCTCACCTGCTTCAAACTCAGGCTGCCAAGATTGGTAATAATTGATCATGCCCTGATGATCGGTCACTTCACTAGGAAATTGAAGAGGTAGCCCACCCGCAGTATAGGTGGCGATGTGTAGTAACTTAGCCTCTCCTAGAGGACTACCATTCAGCTCTGGCATGTAAGCCGAAACCTTATCCCCCATATTCAATTTACCCTTTTGCTCGGCATAGCCAGCCAAAGTTGCCGCGAAAGTCTTACTCACTGAACCCAACTCAAAGATGGTTTCATTGGTTACCGGGCTGTTGGTTTTTTTATCTGCAACGCCATAATCGTAATAGTAACGTTCACCATCTACCGTGACTGCCACAGCCAAGCCCGGGATATCATATTCCTTCATCAGCTCTGCTGCATTTCCATCTACGATATTTTTTAATTTGCTATCTATGGTCGCTTCGGAGCTCGCAAAAGCCGTAAAAGTACTTAACGAACAAATAGTGGCTAACGTGATGTGCAATTTCATTCTTTTATTCACCATCTTCTCAATTTTTAAATGTTATCTGCAGCGTGATCAGACAACTAAGGGTTACTTCGGAAAAATTATTTTAAGTCGTTACCAGAAGGACAAGTATGCACGACTAATTTACATCCTTGGTCGGCCTGACAAGCCATCTATTCAATAAAGTTTGCTAAACTTAGATCTCCCTTCACATAAAAAAAATAGGAATAATCCTAATTTTACAAAATCACCTCACTAAGGCCGCAAGCTGAGCATGTGATGTCAGTGGTGTACTTTTCTTGCTCTCACTTCATATTGATCGTGATTTGCCTTGTCAATCATTTACGCAGGGTGCTGATTATTGATACAAGCAAAGCTAGTTTACTAATGATCTAATGATTGAAAATGCTTTATCCATTGACTGTGGGCTTATCTTGCCGAATCCAAACAAGACAGCATTGGATTGGTTTTCTACTGAAAAATGAGCAGCTGGATATACCGCCACGTCTAAGGATTCTAATTTGCGGGATAGCTCCACAGCACACGTCGTAACATTTGCCGCTACGTGCAATCCACCTTGACTTGGAATCCGGCTAAAGCCGTCAACACCATCAATTAACTGTGTCAGCTGATGATATTTTTCCTCATACAACTTATTCATACTCCGTAAGTGATAACTAAAGTGACCATCACGCATAAATTCATCAAGAAGGATTTGAGAGACAACAGACGTGCTTCGACCAAGGTGCCACAACATTTTCTTGATTGGTTCAAGTAAAGGCTTCGGAGGAATTAAGTAACCTATACGTATACCTGTAAACAGTATTTTTGAGAAACTACCTATAAATATGACACTGCCCTTGCTGTCTTGTGCTTTGAGTGCCTGCTTATTGGTATTCAGGTAATGATATTCTGCGTCATAGTCATCCTCAACAATTAGGCTATTTGCCGTTTCTGCCCATTTAAGTAACGCTTCCTTTCTCTCCATAGAATAACCGAAACCAAGCGGAAACTGATGGCTTGGCGTTGTGTACAATAACTTTGCATTGGAAGGGAGTGCATTTACGACAACGCCCTCTCCATCCATCGGCACAAATCCAACTTTAGCACCAAGCAGTTGAGCTTGCTTCCTAAAAACGGGGTAGCCAGGGTCTTCCATTGCAACCTGATCTCCCGGGGACAAAAGCGTCATTAACGTGGTCATTAAAGCTTGCTGTCCCCCTTGAGTAATAATAATGTCATCTGGTTCACAAATCACGCCGCGCGAATGCCTGACATATTCGCAAATAGACTCTCTTAGACATGCCAACCCTTGGATATCTCCACCATAGGCAAACTCCGGCGTCAATGTATCTAAGCGGCTTAGGCGAGAATGCCGCCAGATATGTTTCGCTATTCTTTGATGATCAGGAATGCCAAGCGTAAAGTCGTAGGTAAGATGTTTGGCTGCCATTATTGTTGGCTCATCATCTAAATTGTAACCAAACATGCCTAACGAGTAGTCGCGAGGCTTCCCTTCAAAGGGTTCTTTCCTGCCGTGAGAAGCAACACTGACGTACGTACCGGATCCGATCTTTTGTATCACCAAACCTTCAAACTCAAGCCGATCGTAAACTGAAATCACCGTATTTCTGGCAATGCCTAACTTCCTTGCTAGAACTCGCGTTGAGGGTAACTTTTCCCCCTGCCTTAGCCTGTGTTCAACAATGGCTTGATGCAAAGAGGAGTACAAACGTTTACTGGTAATTTTTCCCATTTGGAAGTGCAACGAAAGTGGCATAGGTTTTCCTGAAAATACACAAAGTGGTTCTAAATGATTGCAAGGATTTGGATCTGTTTGGGGGAGAAATGTGACACTAATATGCAGATCAATTTGCAAGGAGATCACTAAATGCGCCCATTACCTATCCCCTTCTATAAATTAATTTTACTCATTATTTTCTACCCTTGGTTCCTTAAATTGTTTTACTTGGGGAATGTAGGCGAGATAAGCTCCATTTTTTCTTATATTGGATTGATTCTGGCGTTTACAACTCCGTTGTACTCCCTTTACCTCTCGATTTCGATCAGACAGAAACCAGCTTTGGATGATACCGAAAAAGCACAGCGAAACTTTGCTCTACTTGGCGTCATCATCCCCTCTTTGTTTACGCTGATCGGGGTTGTTCTATATATGATTGGCCTAGGAATGACGGCAGAACTAGTGGTTTACTATACGTTCTGGCTCATTGCTGCGCTAGTATTACTCAAGCCTTCTAGCACGTCCATTTCACCGAGTAAGCCTATACCTGCCGGCCTACGAGTAGCTCATGGCATAAGTGCACTCGTACTGCTTGTTTTCATTACTGCACACCTTATCAATCACCTTTCTGCAAACTGGGACGGTGAAACTCATATCCAATTGATGGAAAATCTCAGACACTATTATCGACACCCAATCGTGGAAATCTTCTTAATTGGTATGTTTATTTTTCAAATGGCTTCTGGATTCGTTTTACTTTCTAGGCATGCGGCAGAGGCCTGTGACGGATACCGAACCACTCAACTCGCTACTGGCTTATTAGTCATGGTCTTTTTAGCTTCACACGTCACCGCCGTTCTTGGTTTAGGCAGAGGAGTGCTGTCACTTGACACCAACTGGGATTGGTTGGTTTATGCTCCGGGTCTAATGAAAGATCCATGGAATGTTAGATTGGTCGTGCACTATAGCTTAGGTGTTTTAGCTTTATTAGTGCATGTGCTTTTGGGGTTAAGAGTCGTAATTTCTGCCCATAAAGGCATTCCAATAGCAAATAAGGCTTTCTGGAGTATCTTGATCATCCCATTTGTAGCGATGTTCCTGATAATGCGTCCCCTTCTTCTTGCATGAAGACTGTTCCTAAGCCACTGAAAAATTAGATAAAATAGATTGATTAACACTCGAAATAACTAATTATGAAAAAACCTTACAGCTATACATCGGCGCGCTTAGCCGTTTTATCAACTTTTTTATTGATGTCAACAAACGCACTAGCGTCTGATTTGGAGGAGAGAGTTCAATATTATGAGCAAAAAGGATGGGAAGTCGGGGTCACGGTTTTAGATACGAGCTCAAACGAAATGGAGTCTATAAATGGTGACACGCGATTTCATTTCAACAGCACTATCAAAGCCTTAGCGTGCGCAAATGTATTATATAAAGTCGATCATCAGCAATTGTCGCTTGATGATAGCATCAAGTTGAGTAAAGAAGATATCGTAGAGTACTCTCCAATCACTCAAGATTATGTAGGGAAAGACTTTTCCTTGAAACAAGCCTGTGATGCCACAACAGCATATAGTGATAACACAGCGGCTAACTATGCAATATCCGCCGTTGGTGGCCCACTGAGCTTAACAAAGTTTATGCGTTCAATAGGGGACGAGACATTCCGCTCCGATCGATACGAACCGGATTTGACTCTCAATGTGGCTGGTGATGACAGGGACACAACCACCACCAATGCAATGACAAAAAGCTTACAAGAGCTCTTGCTTGGTGACACGCTTTCTGACACATCAAAGCAGCAGTTATTAACTTGGATGGAAGGAAACAAAGTCGCAGATGGACTACTTAGAGCCTCTTTGCCTCAAGGATGGCAAATCGCGGATCGCTCCGGTGCAAGCAGTTATGGTGTCCGAGGAATCATTTCCATGGCGTGGTCTGATACTCGCTCCCCGGTGCTCATTTCGATGTATGTGAGAAAAGGTGAAACATCCCTTGAGGAGCGAGACAAAGTTGTTGCGGATTTGGGGGAAGTAATATTCAATAAGTATCAATAACTCTTAAATAGCCCGGAATCGAATATTCTCTCTGGGCTTACTTACATACAGTAATCGTTATGAAAGTTGATGGTAATAAACTTAAAGAGATTCGAGAAAAGCGATTATTGACTCAAGAGAGTCTTGCTATGATGAGTGGCTTGAGTATTCGTACTATCCAAAGAGTAGAGAAAACAGGTATAGCATCAAAAGAAACTATTCAATCTCTACAAGCCACTTTAGACATTAACACTCTTACACTATTACCGAAATCAAAAAATAATATTGAAACCCATCGAGCTCTAAAAATAGTAACAATATTATTCTTCACTCTAGCTTTAGATTGCGACTCATATAACCTGTATCCAAAAATCATTTATACGAAAAATCAATTCTTAGACAACTATGGTAACCATATTATGTCTGGAGGTGTAGAATTAAGCTTTAAGAACAGTGAATTAAGCACCATTTCCTCTGATTCCATAGTTGTCCATAATGATTATATGGTGACTGGTAAAAACACTGAGTTAGAATTTAAGAGTTCTATATTTCAATCCGATGAATCCATTATAAATTTCAAATTTTCGGAATCTAGATTTTATAGTGACCTATTAGCTCATCCTTTACCGACCAAAAATGAGATAGAAGAGTAAGTTACCTAAAGTGTGCTAATTCAGATTCGATCTAAACTTCCGCTTTACTCTGCTAGTTCAGAGCTAAATTAGTTCAGGATAGTAGGTTTATTCTTGTCTATCTATCTCTTTAAATTCTATTTGGTAAAGCTCTTTATCACTACTCACACCGAGCTTTTTCATAGCATTTACCTTTTGTGTGCTGATTGTTTTAATGCTCCGAGAAAACTTAGCAGCGATTTCAGACACAGTCATTCCGGAAATTAAGCATCGAACTACTTCTCTCTCTCGGGTGGTGAGCTCACCTTGTTTAATCAGCGGGGTAATCTGCAATGATGTATGAGAAGAGCCATTATTGAGGCTTAGAGAAACACCCCTATTTTCAGAGATTTGTTCTGCCATATTTCGTTCTAAATACAGCTTTCCCTTACACACCATTTTAACTGCTTTAATCAGTTCTTCTTGGCTTTGATGTTTCCCAACAAATCCTTTTGCCCCAGCACGTAACGCTAACGAAACGATACCTGTATTAAAATGACTGGACATGACTATGATTTTGATACTTGGAAATTTCGCGTGAATAGAACGAACTAAATTAGCACCATCGTTCTCATCGGGTGTCAGCTCATAATCAGCAACAAGCACATCTGGTAGGTTATGGATAAAGCTTTTAAGCAATTCACTACTTTTTGTATAGGCACCAAGGATAGTGAAGCTTTCTTCATTAGTTAAATAGGATTTTATACCCTGTAACACAAGTTCATGATCATCCAGTATTGCTATTTTTATCTTTGAAGCGACACTCGCCACGCTCAGCTTCCCCTACACAAGCAATGGTTAATTATCTGAAATTATAAGCAATTTTAACACTTTACTAAAGAAATAATAGTATCTAAGTTGAACAAGGACAAAGAAATTTCTTTAAAATCAAGTAGGTTGTTTATCCTTCCCTGTGAGGGTCAGTGTACTTAACAAAAGATTACAACTGCATACTTGTCATAATTAAGAAGTGCTGATCAAATATTGGTTTTAAGTGTCGCTTTCTATTGGAGTGACCACCTCATGTTTTTAATCACAAAGGGCTATCTTTATTAGCTGCCAACTGTGGATAAATTAATAGCATTACTCTCAACAAACCGTCTTTTTCAAAACACATATGTAAAGATCTTTAGTATCTATCAGGTCAGATACTATTAGTTTGGTGTCTGAAATTAACTCTTGAATTTCTGTTATGCTAGTGGGTAAAGTGTTCGGCACAATGAACTTATTACTCAGATGAAGGTGTTCAACAAAGTCGGACCCAAGAGGATGACTGATTACAATAATGCCATGATTACTCAACATATTTGACATGTTCTTTAACGCAGCCGTTTGGTTTAAAAAGTTTCCAAAGCAAGCATTACAATATATCACATCAAATGCTACTGGATTAACAAAGCTAGATATATCTCCCTGATGAGTATAGACATGTGGATATTGAGACTGAACGATTCTCAGTTGATTGTAGGACAAGTCCAAAGCATGCAGACAAATATTTTGGAATGCATCTTCTATATATTTAATCAGCACTCCTGAACCTGTCCCGACATCTAAGATATTAAGAGCATCAGTGTGTTTTTCTTCCAAGTACTTTTGAGGGCTAAAAGCAATATCTTGCAGCCTTAATTCCGTAAACCCCGGTCTAGATTCTTCTGATGCGTACCAGTGAGACTCTTTATCAAAAAATAAGGCTTGATTATTGATAAACTCTTCACTTGATACGCTACTAGATAGATTCTGGCATTCAAACTCTGAGTGTTTACTCAAAATTTCATCTATATGCTCTTTTTCTTTCATCATTCTCACTTATCAATATGAAACATCATAAAATCTAGCTTTAAGATAATAGCTAACATGAAAACGATTAAAATAAGATTATTCTTATTTTTATTAATTTTAGAAAAACATTTAAATAAACATAATTTTAGATTATTCTGTATAGAAGATGAGTTTAATTGCAGTAATAAATCGAAAAAAATTATTATTAAAGAACCGTTATATGAAAATTAATTTCTACATATAAAAAGAACCGCTAATAACGGCCCTAATCAGTTAGTGTTTCATATTTTAATAACTATAGTTCAATAATATTATTCATCATAATTTACAAAAATAATAAAACCACACCATCTCACACTTAGATAATATATCACTTAATTTTGATTTTCTCTTCGTAATATGCCTTTGTAAGCACCAGGAACGGAACCTTCAATTTCGATAGCATTAACAGAGCGCTCATAAAATTCTTTTGGGCCAGCCTTTCCTACAAATGCATAGCAATGGCCTTGATCCTTCATGCAATTGAGTGCTTTATGCAGAAGCAACTCTCCAATGCCTCGACCTCTCATCGCCTCACTCACGCCAGTGGGTCCAAAGAAACCTTTAAAAGTGGTGTCGTAACAAGCAAAACCCACTACATTTCCGTTTTGAATGGCAACTAAACAACGAACAGGATGTTGTGATAAGGCAAACTCAACTTCACTTACCCAATATTCACTAAAGTGTTTTCGAACAAAATCGACAACTATATGCCTCTCCGGCACCATAGCAGGTCGAATCAGTACATCACTTGGGCAAGTTCGTTCTAACTGGGGCATATCGTACAACTTAACTAATAGATCCATAGCTCCTCCAATAATTCTGCACCAGCATAATTACAAAAGATCTAATGTTCATCTACTGTGGGCCACTTTAGATTTTCATTCTGTGACCCGCCTACCAATGAACTTTGATAAGTAAGCCGTAAGTTATTACCCTGACTAATTAAAAAGCCAAAGGCTTGAAACTGGCAGAACAAAACAGCCGCTGACCTTAGTGAAGAATCTAAAGTAAATTGTTACGATTTCATTCTCAAAAGAATGTAGTATTTAAGCGATATCAATAACATTGGATAAAAATCTAACATGTATTAATTTCAAATTAAAAAATGGAAACTCATACCTCTATTTATCGCAATTTTTATTCTGCATACTACAAAAAATAATCAATCACATGGAAAAATTTGTGATACTAACTCCATATAGGATTATTTAGTAAAAATGCCCATTCATTTAGTCATCTTTTGCTCTTTGTAATGGTTACAATCTTTCATTAACCGTATACCAACAACAAGAACATTATGAGTGACAACAGAAAGAGTATTTTCCCCAAAACATCCATGGCCTTCGAGGCTGAAAAAATGCCCAACCAGTAACTAACACCAACGCTGATGAAGATACTTTTTTCCTCAGACTTCGATTGCTTATGAAAATGAAGTGAAGTCAACTCGTGTAACTCCAGGTATAGGGAAAGGTTTCTTACCTCCATTAAAGAGAAAACCATTAACTCAAAGCGCCACCACTTCACAACCCTCAACAGCAAATATTTCTCCAGAAAATATGTATTGGCCTCCGTATCACTTTACAACAGGCGAATATATCAATACGAAGGAATTTCCAGATCATGCATTAAGGAAGAACTTAGAAAATAACCACATAGAAGTCATGTATCTAACGCTTGAGGAAGCGTTTAAAGTTCTGCAAGGATGGGGATGGAAAGATACTAAGGACACGTGGAAATCAATGACGACCTCAACTGGGGCTCAAGTGATGATTAACTACGGTGTTAATGGTAAGGACGTCGTTTCTACTTCGATGGTGATTGCTCAATTCAATATTCATGGATTAAAAGCCACAAAGCTCGGGCTCAAAGCGACATTTGGTATGAAAATGTCCACGTACTACAACAAAATTGGTACGGAGATGATTAAACTTTCCGGTTACTCGGGCTTGAGACGGATATTAACTGCATCGGCTTATAGGCTAGATAATCCAAAAGTTGTTCAGCTAGGTATAGGAAAATACGGTTTAGCCAACTCCATAAAATCCGGAACAGTTCTGACAATCTATATTGCCGCAGGCTATCGAATCCTAGATTATGCGCTCAACGATGAAGTATTTTTAGCTGACTTGATTGGCTCATTAGCTACGGATATTGTTAAGATAGGTATATCCTCGGCAGTGTCAGCTTTACTCGGTTCACTGGCATTAGGCTCAGTAGCCTTCGTAGCTGGACAACTTGCAGTTGTAGTATTAGCTGGTCTAGCAACAGCTATGGTACTCAACATGATAGACGAACACTATGGCATCACCCCTAAAGTGATCGAGTTATTGGAAAAAGCTCAGCAGGAAACTGTTCAAAAAGGCAAAGAGCTTCAACAAGATATGTACGATAGCTTTTTAGACTTGGCCGCTATGTTAGTTGAAGGCCTGCTTGAAAAAGGCAAAAAGGTAGTTGAAGAAGAGGTTAAAATTTATTTGCAGAAGTCGCTCAACGAGCTATTACAGAAATCATTATGAACATGAAACTCTCGATAGATAAAACAGCTCAATTAATGAAAACACTCGTAGGCGTTGTTTTGCTGATCATCCTATCCATAGCTAGCTTGTATATCGGATTTAACGCTATCTCTATGCTCTTAACTGAGGTCGGTGAAGTTGTGATCTACTACAGGTTCGGATTAGCGATGATACCGTGTGGTATAGGTTTGTTGGCTACTTTAATTGGAGTTATATATTTTAATCTTAAGAACAAGCGACTAGATGATGTCTACGGAAATGCCCTCAGCTACACCCTTATAGGGTCACTTGCTTTAGCGTTTTTGATTACATGGCTGACACCTTCAATATATGAAACTCGTCTTGAGAACGCTGGACTTCAAGCTTGTGAGGGAATACCGGCAAGTCACCTCCCTTTATTTGCGAAAAAATTTGCTGCCAATGCCTCACTCTGTAAAAGCAACTAACTTCAGAAAAGAAATATAAAAAGAGCCGCAAAATGCGGCTCTTAATATTTCGAGTTTTCAGAAGTGCAGAATTACTTCTCTTTACCGAAAACGTTGTTCTCTTGCTCTTGTACACGGATAAAAGTCGTACGCTTGGTTAGCTCTTTAAGCTTTGCTGCGCCTACGTAGGTACACGTTGAGCGTACGCCACCAAGGATGTCTGAGATAGTGCCGTGAACGCTACCACGGAATGGCAATAGTACGGTTTTTCCTTCAGCTGCGCGGTACTTTGCAACACCACCTGAATGCTTGTCCATAGCCGACTGAGAAGACATGCCATAGAATTTCATAAAAGTCTCACCGTCTTTCTCAATAAGTTCACCGCCTGACTCTTCGTGTCCGGCAAGCATACCACCTAGCATAACGAAATCAGC
Source organism: Vibrio sp. Isolate24 (assembly GCF_022398215.1). Lineage (NCBI taxonomy): Bacteria > Pseudomonadati > Pseudomonadota > Gammaproteobacteria > Vibrionales > Vibrionaceae > Vibrio > Vibrio sp. Isolate24. Next base: position 349,365 of record NZ_JAKEUU010000001.1, on the reverse strand, counting down.
GCCGCCGCCGAAGGCTTTTGCTACATCACCTGCGCATGAACAACCACCGTCACCGATGATCATGCCACCTAGGCCATGCGCAGCATCACCACATTCGATGATGGCTGAAAGCTGAGGATAACCCACACCTGTCTTAACGCGAGTGGTACATACAGAGCCGGGACCAATACCCACTTTCACTATATCCGCGCCTGCGAGGATAAGCTCTTCACACATATCGCCAGTCACAACGTTACCTGCGGAAATCACTTTATCAGGAAAGGCTGCACGCACTTTTTCAACGTACTCGACTAAGTGCTCTGAATAGCCGTTAGCAATATCAATACAAATGAAGATAAGCTCATCACTTAACGCCATGATGTCTTGAGTCTTTTGAAAGTCAGCCTCAGAAGTACCAGTTGAGACAAATACATTGTTCAATGTGCTCTGATCGGCTGATTCTACGAAATCAGCCCACTGCTCAACAGTGTAGTGTTTATGAATTGCAGTCATCACACCATGTTCAGCTAGAGCTTCTGCCATCGCGAAGCTACCCACTGAGTCCATGTTTGCCGCAATTACCGGTGTGCCAGACCATTGACGACCACTATGCTTGAATGTAAAATCGCGGGTTAATTCAACTTGAGAACGACTTTTTAGTGTGGAACGCTTCGGGCGGAACAGTACATCTTTAAAGCCTAACTTAAGTTCTTGTTCGATACGCATGATAAATTTTCCTGTAAGCAAATTTACGTGTCGTGCGTTTTCGGTAAACGTTGGCAGACGTTTTACTGAGTTTCGGACACAAAAAAACCGGAGCGTTGGCAGACGCTCCGGTTTTCAGCATTATAGGCTGGGATTTATTTCCCGCAAGACTGATATTTGCATTTTTTTTGTGATACCATTTTGTCATCTTGCAAATTCGATTCCCCCACACCATCCCTTTCTCCAAAAGAAACTCAAATAAACAAAGACTTAGAGTCTACTGATAAAAATTCATCACGCATCCCGCAATCGTTTTCCGAAATCGTTCACTTCATTATTTTTGGTGAAAAAGGTTGTATTGGGTTTATGTGTTCACCAAATGACGAATATGAGGCAGTAAATCGCTCGCACAAAGGCCTCGTTCACCGTTGATTTCAGCTTCTCTGTCAGCAGCTTGGCTATGTATCATCACACCTTTTACTGCCGCACTGATCAAACTTTCTCCCTGTGCTAACAGACCAAGAATCACACCAGTAAGAACATCCCCCATTCCTCCAGTTGCCATTCCCGGATTGCCTGCATTGCAAATATAGGTTTTTTGTCCATCACAAATGAGCGTTCCTGCCCCCTTTAAAACGATGACACCACCATATTTCTTGTGCAGCTTGCGTACTGCATTGAATCTATCACTTTCTATAGCTTGAACTGAGCACCCTAAAAGCCGAGAGGCTTCACCAGGATGGGGGGTCAGGATTCGATTAGGGTCATAATTTGCTTTTTCTGCAAGCAAGTTAAGAGCATCTGCATCAAACACTTTATTCAATGTGGTATCAACAACGGCTTTATACATCTTCTTTGCAGATACATCCGTACCTAGACCAGGGCCAATGGCAAAACAGTCACACCACTGGTTCAACCTCAACGCATTAACCTTGTTATCCAGCCATGATGATGCCATGACCTCTGGACATGACACTAAAGCAGGTAGTGTATGATCCGGATGGGTAAGTAATGCAGTTAAACCTGCCCCGACCCGTTGACATGCCAATGCAGAAAGTACCGCCGCTCCTCCCATTCCTTGATTGCCTCCCACAAGCGTCACTTTGCCATGCAAACCTTTGTGCGCACTTCTTGATCGAGAAAGCATTGGTGCATAATCTTCTACTCTATTAAGCAGCTGCGCAGACGGAGCATTCTGTTGTTCAAATGCACCTTCCACTCCTAGTCCTCGAAAATGCACAATTCCCGTATAATCCCGAGCTTGCCCTGTAAACAACCCCTGCTTTAGCCCGACAAAAGATACCGTATGGTCGGCCTTAAGACAGTTTCCTAGCACTTGCCCTGTATTGCTGGAAAGGCCAGAAGGAACATCCACTGAGACAATGGGGATATCGCTCTGATTGAGTTTATTAATAACCAAAAGAAGGTGAGCTCTAACAGAGCCAGAAAGGCCCGTGCCAAGCAAAGCATCCACAATGCAGTCATAGTTAAGCTTTGAATCTAGGTCCGGCACCTCAACACACCCGCCAACTGCACTAAAGTCTTGGTATGCCTGTAGTGCATCACCTTTGAGTTTGCTTTGCTCGACACTTTGCCAGACCGTCACTCGCCACCCAGCTTCAATCGCCAATCTACCCACCACATAACCGTCTCCCCCATTGTTTCCTCCTCCACACACAACCAGAATACTTTGGCATGTGGGGTATTGTTCTTGGATCAATTCAAAGACGGCACGACCAGCACGAATCATTAGTTGATATAAAGTTACTGATTGGCTTTTCGCGGCAACCACTTCACCTGCTTTCACCTGCTCTGCGCGATAAAGAGGAATGGGGGATGACATGGTGACTCCTTAAGATAAAAATAAAGCCAGACAGATTCTGGCTTTATACATAAATTAGGCTAAATTCACTCTACTTAACTTGATTCAGCGAAACCAAAGCCTCAGCTGTTGCATCTTGAATGGATAGGAACATTGAGCGAATGTCACCTGTCGGCGTTCTCATCGGGTTGAGTGTGATGTTTTGGTACATAAAATCCGCTTGCTGTGTCACAGGTCTTACGTTTCGGCATTTGAATAAGTACGGACGCTGTTGCCATGTAATGAAGCTCCGACATCCTAAATCATAAACAGGCTTGCTCTTTAATTTAAACCAGTCTTCAGGTATCTCAGAAAACAGTTCAAAAAGTGACTTATCTATCGCATCATGAGCCTGAACTCCACTATGGTGAGTCATAAAGCCATTCCAAACTTGAACTTTATACTCACGATCAACCACAATCAGCCCGAGATCGACATTTTGCACCATATCCACCATCCAGTGGAATTGCTCAAATTCGGCAGGAAGGTTAAGCATCAAAAGTCCTCCATCAAGTAAGATAACTTGTTGTCGAGCAATGGAAGAGACTCATCAACAAACATAAACAATAGATCACAGCGGATGGAGGTCCCATCGATGTTGTAACTCACCTCAAACGTCATGGTTTTCTTAAACGATCCCGTTGTCGATTGGATAACTGAATCGATCGAAATATGTTGACCGAGCAATACTGGTGAACTTTGGAAAAAACGAACCTCTGCCTGCTTGCCTAATCCATTCAAGAAAGAACCGACGAGAATATTTGACACATCCATCAACAGCTCTAACTCTTCCAGCTCTTCGCTATCAGCCGGGACTTTCATTAATTTTTTTAAATCACAAACACTGGAATCACTGAGCAAGACCAATGCTTCTCCGGCAATGCCTTCTCCACTGAAACCTTGGCAGACTCCCGACACCTGATCGTTCTCAGCCAAATCACGCAGCGCCATATGCAATTCACTAACTTCGAAGATATTAACATTAGGAAGAGGAAGGTGTACGAAGACATCGAAGTGCCGAGCAAGGGCATCAGCCGCTCTACCGATAGAGACGTTGGCCACTTCCATATAAATATCGCGTCGACGTAATACGGGTAAATCAACAGACACAGGCGTGACTATTTGTGGCTGAGTGGGCTTTTCAACTAACTCTTTTAATACAGCGTTTAACGCGTCTTTATCGATCGGTTTTTGTATAAAAGCTTTGGCCCCAAGAGCCATGACCCGCTCTTTCGCTTTAGGCTGAATATCGCCGGAAACCACCACAACTTGTATGTTGATGTCACGATTGCTTATCTCTTCTAACGTACCAAAGCCATCAAGCTCAGGCATGGTTAAGTCGAGAAACATCAATCTAAAGTCATTCTGTTCTAGTTGTTCTAGTGCATCCAGACCATGGACGGCAAAAGTAATCTCTGCATTCAAAGAAGCAGGTAATGAGCGCGCCATTTGCTTTCGGGCTAACGCAGAGTCGTCACAGATAAGGACAGGAAAAGCCATGCATATACCTACTGCTATTCTTGTTACTAATAGTTTAAGTGTAACAGATAGTTAACTCATCAGACACGAATCCAACGAGATAAAACACATCTGATATGGGAACTCCGATCAGACAGTGTGATGTTGCCAAATGATACAAGCCAAGCTAGGCAGTAAAGAGCAACTTACCACGAACCGTTATTCTTCACCGCTCGCTTTTAACTGAAACGTGCTTTCATCAAACCCTTCATCTTGATAGGTGGATGCAATTTCTTTAAAAGTGTTTTCAATGTTCAAAAACGCGTCCACGATTAAAGGCTCGAAGTGGCTGCCTGAGCCTTCAGATATAATGTCCAAAGCCTTTTCGTGAGGAAATGCTGGTTTGTAGACTCGCTCGGAAATTAATGCATCATATACATCAGCTAATGCCATCAGTCTTGCGCTGAGAGGAATGTCTAATCCGGCCAGTCCCTCTGGATAGCCACTTCCATCCCACTTTTCTTGATGGCTATATGCAATTTCTTTAGCAACGGTTAAAAAATCGCATTTGAAGTCTATCGATTCTTCTACTGTCATTAACACTGCTCGCCCAAGAGTTGTGTGATACTTCATGACATCAAACTCATCATCGGTTAATCGAGCAGGCTTGAGTAACACACTATCAGGTATGCCAACTTTACCGATATCATGCAAAGGCGCCGATTTGTAAAGTAACTCGATCGCTTCTGGTGTAAGGTCCTCCACATAATGACCTCCACGTACCAGTTCTTCAGCTAAGGCTTTGACGTAATGCTGTGTACGTCGAATGTGGTTACCCGTTTCATTATCACGAGTTTCAGCAAGAGAGGCCATCGCACCAATGGTCGCGTCTTGCAACATTTCCAGTTCTCTCGTGCGTTTTTTAACTCTTCTCTCCAACTCTTCATTTTGCTCAGCTAACTCATCCATGGCACCACGCAATCTTAGGTGAGTATTAATCCGAGAAATTAGTATTGGTGGGCTGATGGGCTTGAGTATGTAATCCACCGCACCCGCGGCAAAGCCTCTCTGTTCATCTTCAATTTGTGACTTCGCAGTGAGAAAAATAACGGGAATATCGCAAGTATCGGGATCCGCCGCTAAACGTGTACATACTTCATAGCCATCCATTTCTGGCATCATGATATCCAAAAGAACAATATCTGGTTTTCTTTGCTTGCAGATATTTATTGCTTGCATCCCACCCGTTGCTACGAGAACGCGATGGTGTGGTTTCAGTAAGCCGCTAAGTAACACTCTGTTCTCAGCATTATCATCGACAACTAAGACGCTGGTTAAATGGTCATCCATGGTTTCCCCCAAACACTTTATCCACATCTAAGGGATAAATGCTGGCTGCTTTTCTTAGGGCAACACTTGCAGACAAGAAGTCACAATCGTGGATACACTTACAGCAAGTGTCGAATTCTTCCGACCCAAGTAAAGTATTGAGGTACAAATAATGCTCGTCAAGGTAATCGAGTGCTTGCGCATCTAACTCCTGAAGAAGCACATCCAGATGGTGTATGATTTTCACGCTTTCATCGTCTAAATCTCCCTTTGAATCAGAGGGTTGTGGTCGATGTAGTGCCTGGCATACGTCATGAACAAAGACCGCGAGATAATCTGACATTTCATTTCTAAGTTGCACCAGCCGCTCAGATAACTCCTCGCCTTCCAACTCTTGTTCAAGACGGGCCGCCGTATCAGATAACCGAATAGCACCAAGGTTAGCTGATGAACCTTTTAAGGTGTGGGTGCTCAGTTTTGCATAGTCGAAGTCCCCTTTATCCAAAGCAACATCGAGTCGTTTTACAAAGTCGTGTTCTTTGTCCACAAGTTGAGATAGAAGACGGTGATAAAGGGCTTCATTACTGGCTACTCTAAGTAAACCATTGTGGGTATCTAGGGCTTCAATTGCCTCAAGTAGTGATGCTGTCGATTGATTTTCTTCAACGGCTTTATCGACAGGACTAGGAAATGGGTGACTGTGACACGCTTGTGTTTTTTCCTGCCCCCCTTGCGGACAACAACGTTTTATCGTCGCGAATAGGTGCTCAGGGTCAATCGGCTTAGAGACATGATCGTTCATTCCAATTTTCATGCAACGGTCACGCTCTTCAACCATTGCATGGGCTGTCATTGCAATCAGTGGAACCGCGTCATATCGAGCATCACTGCGTATACGCTTACTCGCTTCATAGCCATCCATCACGGGCATCTGAAGATCCATGAAGATTATCTCAAACATATCGGGCGTGCCTATTCTTTGCTCCAAACACTCCAACGCTTCAGATCCGTTGTTTGCGACCGTAACCACGATGCCTTTTTCTTCCATCAGTTCAACTGCAATCTGTTGATTGATCTCATTATCTTCCACTAAAAGAACTGACAAGCCTTCAAGGTCTTTGTCCTTATAATGCCGACGAGACGGACTGGCTGGCCTTTCGTTACCACTTTGAAGACCAAAGAGATCCATGATGAGATCAAACAGATACGACTGTCCCACAGGCTTAGAGAGGAAACCTGCAATATCCAATGCTGACACTTCATCAGAGATATCATCTTTATCGTAGGCCGTGACGATAACTATCTTGGGCTGGTGCGCAGCACTGATCTGCTGCCTAATATGCTGGCTAGCTTCAATGCCGCTCATTGTCGGCATCTTCCAGTCCATAAAGACTAAATCGTAGGGCTTCCCAGAGGCTGAAGCACGTTTCAATTCATCCAAGGCCTGTTCACCACTACTGACAAACTTAGGCTTACAAAGGAACATATCGAGCAAGTCTTCCATAATCATAAGCGCGTGCTCATTGTCATCTACAACTAACGCATTGACATGATTGAGCAAATCCGGCACAACGACAGGCGTATATGCCCCCTCAGTCGACGCACCGACCAAAATATTAAAATGAAAGCTACTCCCCACATTCAGTTCACTTTCAACGGAAATCCTTCCCCCCATTAATTCGACTAATCGCCTACAAATAGATAGACCTAAACCCGTACCACCATATTTTCTCGTCGTGCTGCCATCAGCTTGAGTGAAAGCATTAAAGAGCTTGCTAGACTGCTCATCACTCATCCCAATCCCCGTATCTTTTACTACGAATCCCAGATCAATCTTGTCGTCTAGGGTTCTGAGTACTTTAACAGCAACAGAAATTTCCCCTTGTTCGGTAAATTTCACCGCATTGTTAACCAGGTTGATAATGATTTGCCCAAGCCGAAGTGGATCACCATAAAGCATCTTAGGAACGCCTCTAGGAATATCGAAGAGCAGTTCTAAACCTTTTTCGAACGCTTTCTGCCCAGTCACCATAGAAACGTTATGCAGAACATCGTCGAGATAAAACTCAATTTCCTCTATAGATAACTTACCCGCTTCAATTTTACTGAAATCCAATATGTCATTAATGATGCCTAATAAAAGCGAAGCTGAATTGTGTATTTTGGAGATGTAGTCATGTTGTTTAGGGGTTAAGTCTGTTTTCAAAGCAAGATGAGACATGCCAATAATGGCGTTCATCGGTGTTCGAATTTCATGGCTCATATTAGCCAAAAACATGGATTTGATTTCAACGGCTTCTTCAGCCTTTGCTCTCGCTTCATTTAGCTCATTTTCTACTTGCTTTCTCGACGTCACATCGCGAAGAAACATTGCTATACGGTATTCGTCATCGAACAAAAATATCGTCATTCCGAGATCAACGGGAATTAGTTTTCCATCGCGAGTATAGGTCTGTACTTCAAAAAACGAGCCACTCACCTTGTCCTGCTCATCAAGACTTATCTCTCTTGAAATCAGCTCTATTAAATCCTCTGGCAGTTCTGCATTTAATAAATCAAATAGGTTTTTTCCATCAGCTTCTTCCACGCTATAGCCATAGGTCTCGATAGCGGTTTTATTCCACAGAACAATATTTTTGTGCTTATCGACGATGACGACACTGGACGGCGCTCCTTCAATAATCGTTCGAGACAATGCTTCACTCGCCTGCAAGTCTCTAGTTCGTCGTTCAATTTCTGCTTCCAATCCCTCTTGATGAGTCGCCAGCTCTCGATTTTTAACTTGGAGTTCGTGCATGAGATCATCACGTGTTTTTTCAGACAGCACGTTTTTGATTTCAGCAAAATCTGATGGGGTAAGTGGCTTATTCGCATTGAGCGTCCAAGCCAACTCATGACTGGTCTGTGTAAGCGTCAAAAGAGGAATAGAGACATTAGGTAAGCTTTCACCGTCCGTTGAGCACCACAACGCTTGAATGCCGTTGTCATGAACCCTAACTTTAAGTTGTATAGAGGGTAAGGCTGCGAATAACTGGAAAAGTATCTCGCCACATAGGAAAATAACTTGATCTCTGTAATGCCTTTCATAACCCATCAAATCAAGCACAGCAATGAGTTTTCTGCGCAGCACAATTCGAGATTCATCATTGTTCGTTAAGCGGTATACATGCGGCCTATCCATCGGTATACCTCACTGCGATAGCGGTCGCATCGTCATAAGGTTTGCTAAAAGATTCAATAAACTTGGAAGAAAGTGACTCGACAGTTTCGTAATTCACATTAGGCAGTAAATCACCGTTGATATTTTCTTTAATGCCATCAGTGGTGAACATAAATACATCCCCATCAGCAAAAGTAAACTGAAACGGACGCAGAGTAGGCAACATTTCACCAACAATGCCAGGCTGTGCAGGAAAGGACCTTTTCTCGCTGGCAAGCTGACGTACAAGCGTATTTCCAATCCCAATACCATTGGCAGACTTATGAGCAGCATCAAAAAAGACGATCGTTACTGCCGCGCCTATTGAACCAAGGAAGACTCGGTGTAGCTCCGTCATCAACCACTCCACGTCTTCACATCCATGCTCTTCGAGAAAGTGCTCAATCTCACGCGCCAGCTTTGCAGCTTTACTCCCATGCCCAAGGGCATCAATAATCACGACGAGAAGAGCCTCGCTGAACTCCTGGATAAAGAAGCCGTCTCCCGTTTCTAACTCACCAAAGTAGGGAACAGCGCGAGAGCTGTATGAAAATCCCATCTACTCTCTCCATTTCACTACCTGAATTTGGGTTCCTTGACCAATACAGGTGTCGATTTCAAACTCATCCACCATTCTCTGCACACCTGGTAACCCCAAACCAAGAGAGCGTCCAGTTGAATAATTTTCTTCTAACGCTTTATCGACATCTTCTATTCCGGGGCCACTATCTTGAGCAACCACCTTCATTCCTCGCCCTTCTTCCCTTTCTAGCTTCCATACAGAGATAACCCCAGACTCAGCATATTTGACGATGTTCATCCCCAGTTCCGACACAACGGTTGATAATTCACTGACGGCTGGAGTGCTGAATCCAAATTGTGCAGCTAAGGTATACGTGGCGATCACTGAGCTCATAACATCGGATTCCGAGCGAATTTCGTATGTTTCAATTATGTCTTCCACTATGCTCGACGCCGTCATTCACTAACTCCCTATTATCGCCAGACCATCATCTATGCTGCTTACGCAGCGCAAGGATTCTGTCTGGTAAGATATGTTGACTAATGCCATGGCAATGCCCGGACGAATTCCTACGAAGATACAAATACGCCCCATGACTTCGACGGCACTGACAACCTGCATAAGCGAGTCCATGTCTTGCCTATCTAATGTTTTGACACCAGATAGATCAATAAGCACTCCTTTGATCGAGGTTGAATTCATCACCATATTCAACAGCTCTTGCCTGAACTCATCCAACACCGCTTTACTTAAATCCACTTGGATATTGGCAATAAGCGCTTGCTTCATTCGGTTGATGGAAATCGATTTATGCATCTTCTGGCCTACCTGTCACGACTCATCAGAGAGCTGTTTTAAAGCATCAACATTGAGCCCAACCATTTTGAAGGCATTCTCTAACGCATCACGAAGAGTCGCGTTGGTACAAACTTCGCCTACATTGATTCCCAACTGAACCATGGTTTGAGCGATAGAAGGAGAAACACCTGAAACCAAGCAATCACAGCCCATCAGTTTGGTTGCTTTGGTTATTTTAATGAAGTGATTAGCTACCGCAGTATCCACCACTGCTACACCAGAAATATCCATGATGAAAATCTTAGCTCTATGCTCAGAGATTTTATTCAATACCGCAGTCATGATGTCTTGCGCACGCTTAGAATCTATAATCCCTACTATGGGAAGCATTAAGATGTCGCGCCAGATCATGGTAACCGGTGTCGACATCGCTAGCAGAGCTTCGCTTTGCTCAGCGATCCTTTTATTAATTAAGCGCGAATAGGTATCCACGACAATCGTCGTATCAAGATGAAGTAATTTAGTGAATGCAGTGACCAAGGAACTGTATTCATCGCTGTATAAACTGCCGTCATACATTCGCTTAGTAAAAATCACCATTGAGATATTCATGCCAGCAAAGTACGTTGGTAAGGGTAATCCAACCCGAGCGTGTACCTCTCCGACATCTCTTCTCTGCTTTACATAAGCTTCATCGACTTTCGCTTCAAAGAATACGGTCCAATAACGTACTTGGGAGTCTTGCACTCGTACGAGTTTCTTTTCATCACCAAAAAATTGTTTATATTCTGGTAGCTTGTCGAGCCAATCATAAAAGTGCCTAACATAATCATCGAGCTTCGGTACCATCATGCTGCCGAACTTTCTGATCAGCGCCAAGTCAGCCTCATTCAGATCGTGAAGCTCAAGTAAACTTTGGGCACTGTTATAGTTTCCTGTCGAAGAAGTAAGAGACATACCAATAACCTCCATGATTATTGTATTCAAGGCCTTAGTCGAGCTGATTCCTTCCTGCACAGCTCATTAGTATCAGGATAGTCAATAAAATAAGACTGTGAGCAATAAGTTGAATAGTTAGAAACAAATTACTTTAATATCAATAAAAATCAGACAATTCTCTCACGTTTAAAAATTTGTACTTATACTGTTTGAGAAGTACCAAGTCATTTCTATTATTTTGTACGAGGTTGCTCGATGCGCATAAACGAACCTGTGACCCAGAAAGAAGTCACTTATCCTCCTGAATACAATTTGTTGTCCGTCACCAAGACCAGTAGTCACATCAGCTATGCCAGTAAAGAGTTTTGCGATGTTGCTGGATATAGTTTGGATGAACTTGTTGGGCAACCACACAACATCGTTCGCCATCCTGACATGCCACCTGAGGCATTTAAGGATATGTGGGAGTTTCTAAAGTCTGGCAAATCCTGGATGGGGATAGTAAAAAACCGATGTAAAAATGGCGATCACTATTGGGTTGATGCTTTTGCATCGCCGATAAAGGAAAATGGCAAAATCGTTGAGTATCAATCCGTTCGTCTCAGTCCCAATCGTAAACATGTCAAAAACGCCGAAAAAATTTACGCTCAACTCAAAGCAGGTCAAACACCTTTTCAGCTCAAAATGCCTCGCACCCGTCTATGGCAAAGGCTCTGTGCCGCATTTCTTGCTTCTGCTGTAATTTCCACATTGGTTGCATCTGTCTCTCCTATTGCTGCAATCTGGTTATTTTTCCTCCTAGCAACTGGTACTGGTCTCTTATTTACCAGACGATTAGAGGCTCTTTCAGCAGAGGCACGTAAAGTGTTCGATAACCCCCTAATGGAGCTGGTTTATAATGGGCACGTTGATGACCTTTCTGAAATTTCTTTAGCGTTAAAAATGAGACAATCAGAGCTCAACGCTGTAGTGGGGCGAATCCAAAACTCAAACGAGCAAATTGCAGACGCCGCTCAGTCATCAGCACAAAACTGTGAAACAACAGCAGACAACTTGATTGGCCAGACAGCGGAAACGGAACAAGTCGCTGCTGCGATCAATGAAATGCACTCCACCGCAAATGAAATTGCTCAAAATGCTCAAAGTGCTTCGGAAGCAACCGAGCGCGCTAATTCTGCTTTAGGTGAAGGGAAAACCTCTGTTGAACAAACCGTCACTTCGATGAACGAGCTTTCACAACAACTTGGCGTAGCAGCAGATGTGGTTCAACAACTCGCAGAGCATGGTCGTACCATCGGAGAAGTATTAGTTGTCATTCAAGGCGTTGCTGAACAAACCAACTTACTTGCTTTAAACGCTGCTATAGAGGCCGCACGAGCCGGGGATCAAGGACGTGGGTTCGCAGTCGTCGCTGATGAAGTGCGAAAACTCGCCCAGCGAAGCCATGAATCTACAGAAGAAATACAAAATATTATCACCCTCATTCAAACTAGCACTGACAAAGCCGTACAAGCCATGGACGAAGGTAGCAAACTCTCTGATATCTGCGTAGATTGCGCTAGCACATCTGGCGAGAAACTGGATGCTCTATTTGGGCAAGTGACGGATATTTCAGATCGCAACAATCAAATCGCGGCAGCGATTGAAGAGATGGCACGAGTAACAGAAGACATGAACGCCAGCGTGCAATCAATTAGTGAAGTCTGCTCAGCCACAAATATTCTGGCTAGCGATACGCGAGATGAATGTGAAGGGTTAGTTAAAAACCTAAATTCACAAGGGAAACTGGTGAATCAGTTCAGGAAGCTCTAGGCACAAAAAAGCCTTCAAATCTTAGAAGGCTTATTATCGTCGTCTACAACGCGTTTACTTAGCCATGCGAACCAGTGACTTACCAATTAGCCACTCTAATTCTTTAGCACTCTCTGCGCCGTATTGTGCTTCTGTCGTTTTGTATAGGCGCTCAATTCCATTCATTGCAAACTCATGTGTGCTTTGAGAGGTTACGATATGGTGGAATAGTAGGCGTAAAATCGCTAGAAACTCTGCGTTGTCTAACGCTTTCACCCAACTGTCTGAGAACTCTTGCAAGCTGCCGTCAAAATTCAAATGCTCAACAAACATTTTGAAAATTCGACCGTCTAGCGCTGCCGTGAAGTCTGTCTTCTTCGGAAAGTGGTGACTGATACCTGTTCGCGATACACCTGTCTGTTGACTTAGGGTTGTGTACGACATCTTGTCATAGCCCAGACGCAAAAGTTGATCCACTACTGCGTCCATAATCTTCTGAATCGTGATTTCAGTATCTTCTTTACTACGCTTTGGCATGTTCAGGCTCTTCTCTCTGTAAATCCATCTAACTCAAACGAGTCAATAATGTCGCCTATTAGATATCTTACAAGACACCCGTTATAGTCTCAGCAGATCCCTATAGGGAACCTAATAAAACCATCGTACCATATAATACAAACGGCGTCTTAGATGGGTACACAATGTCGTGTAAGATATACTTTTTATAAATCACCACATCCGTGCAATTTATAAAAGAAACAGGCATTATCTTTCATTTATATAATTTGGCTCACGATAATCATACAAATCGAACTCGCTTACAACTAACTGCACACCATCCTGACTCGATAATGACATGATATTTCGCAACAACATGACTAATGTCACACTATTTGACAGGTTTATCAATTCTCAGCTGTTTCCACAATATATTTATAAGATAACATTTCGTTTATCTATACCTTCTGGACTCTTGCTCATTTTTGTGGATTACCATCAAATAACTCGATAAAATATCCATAATTTTTGTAAGAGGATTGTCGTAATGAGCACAGAACTAGAACAAGCTGACGTATGTGAAGCATGTGGTTGCGCTGGTGAGATGGGCTTTATTATCAAAGAAGGGGATGACGTCGCAGAAGTCACGATTTTTTCCGAGGGAAAAGCCCTACTCGAAGCGGAGCTGAATAAATATATAGAGTTAGCAAAACAAGTTTCTGAGAATGTAGAGTATGAAGTCACAGCAATTGAAGAGACGTCCAAAGAGCTAACCGCTCGATTCAAGTTCGAAGTCAGCGCAGAAAAGCTTATTTTTGAGTTAAAAACGCGTTCACTGACACGCTAAGATATGTAAAAAGCGGACATCTAGTCCGCTTTTTTGGTGCCGTTACTCTCTCAATATTGACCCAGGACAGACTCCTCATTAATACTTAAGGCAAATTATCGTCTGGACTGTCTTATGAAGCATTGGCTTCTGCCTTCACTTATCGCTCTACTGTCTGCGCCTACACTTGGTGAGCCGATAGATCATTATCGTATTCTCAATCACCTTGATAACTATGGCAATCTAGACCTTCGCAATAAACCTTATCAAGAACTTCCATCAGGCTTAGTGATTAAAGGCAATCTCAACATTGCCAAAACCAGCATCAAAGAAATTCCTCAAGGCGTTGAGATACAGGGTAGCTTGGATGCTTCAAACAGCCAGCTCAAAAAGATAGCTAAAGGCGTGAACATCAGAGGTTACGCTAATTTACTTGCCTCACAAGTCACTCGCTGGCCATCAGGCATTAAAGTCGGAGGCTATGTCAATCTGACAGACACGCCTCTTACTAAGCTCCCTCCGCGCTTCAAAGTCAAAGGTGACTTGAGCGTGATAAGAACCCCGCTTGAGAAGCTCCCAGAAGGATTAGTCGTCGAAGGTAATCTTTATATTGGAGGGTCAAACATTACTGAATTCCCAAATAAGATGACTGTGAAAGGCAATATCTTCTTAGGTGGGAATCGGATCACTAAATGGCCAACCTCTCTAGATTTAGGTGGGGCAGTCGCGCCGTAGCATAAACCTCTCATCCCTATGCATTGACTAAAGTTCACCTTCCCTGACCCGAAAAAAATCCCCAAGCTAAAAACGCTTGGGGATCGGTAGTCTAAAAGTCATCGCTCAGCTGCAACTTTCGCTTGGACTAGGACTCGACTTGAGGTTCGGATGTTTTCACATCTTCAAACACCTGAGTTGGTTTTGCCACAATACTGCGTGTTTCTTGATTAACATCATTCAGCACTAGCTCAAGCACATCCCCTAGACGATAGATCACTTCTTTATCGATAGAAACAGTGCCAGCTTCACCATTGCACTCCAAGCGCTCTTTGTTCGCCAAAATTAAAGAGCCCGGAATAAATGCCGCCGCGCCATTCTCAATTAAGCGAACCCGAACACCTGCACGTGAGACATCAAAAATTTCACCATTATAGATGGTGCCTTTTGTTGGTTCTTCTGCGAGAGTTCGAGCATACAACCAATCCCCAACACTACGCTCAGCAATTTTATGATGCTTACGATGTAAAGCTAGCTCTTCACCCACAGTTTCATCTGCCGTTTGAACCGGCTCTTTACCCAGAATGTGTGCTTTAAGCATACGATGGTTAATCATGTCGCCATACTTACGAATTGGGGATGTCCAAGTCGCATATAACTCTAGCCCCATCGCGTAATGAGGCAATGGCTGATTACCAATTTCGCTATACGCTTGATACTTACGAATTCGGTTATCAAGGTAACTCGTCTCTTGCTTTGCTAACCAACGACGTAATTGAGCGAAACCTTCGAGAGTAGTAACACTTTCTACCGTAAATGGTAAGTCGCCTTCTGGGTTAATCAATGTAATAACGTCAGCTACTTTCTCAGGTTTAAAACCCGCGTGGGTATTGAACACACCAGAATCAAAGCTCGCTTTTAGTACTTTACCCGCACAGATGTTAGCAGTGATCATCGACTCTTCAACAAGGCGGTTTGCAGAACGTCGCATATCCGCGTGAATCGCAACCACATCGTTATCTTCACTCAGTTCAAAACGATAATCTGGTCGATCAGGGAATACAACGGCATGAGTTTCACGCCATTCTGCTCGAGCTTGAGAAAACGCGTAAAGATCTCGGACGACCTCAGCTATCTCATCATTTGGTTGCCAGGCATCGCAATGGCCGTTTTCAAGCCAATCTGAAACATGGTCGTAAACCAGACGAGCATGAGATTTGATATTTGCAGCAAAGAACTTAACATCATCACCAATCACCCCATCTTTACTCACCGTAACAGTACAGCACAAAGCTGGGCGCTGTTCGTTTTCAATCAGAGAACATAGCTCATCGGCAAGATCTCGCGGCAGCATAGGAATATTACGGCCAGGTAAATAAATCGTGAAGCCACGCTCACGCGCCACTTTGTCCATATCACTATCCGGTGTGATATAAGCCGTTGGATCAGCGATCGCAATCGTCAGCTCAAAATCGCCGGTTTCCGTTTTCTTAGCGTACAACGCATCATCCATATCTTTGGTTGATTCACCATCAATAGTGACAAAAGGGACGTGCGTCATATCGATACGCTCTAACTCTGCGTCATCTTTGATTTCCCAATTATCGATACCGGCCGGTTCGGTGTTTGGTAAGTCGTTTTCAGCTAATGTTACCCACCAAGGCGCGATCTTGTCGTCAGCGTCAGTAATCTTCTGTGAAATTTCTACAAAGAAGCCGTTATCCCCTTTTAAAGGGTGACGAGTCAAATGAGCGACAACCCAATCGCCCTCATTAAAGTCGTCGCTTTTCAAGCCTTTCTGAACTTTTGCTTTCAAAGATAGTTTTTTAAGCTGAGGATGGTCAGGAGCAACGTTCAACTTACCTTTGAATAACTTTACTCGACCAATAAAACGATTGACGCCCTGCTCCAAAAGCTCTTCTGGCTCAGCCACTTCACGCTCTTTCTCTGTACGAATAATCGCCTTCACTTTGTCACCATGCATACATTTTTTCATGTACGGAGGCGGGATAAAGAAGCTTGTCTTGCTATCGACTTCTAGGAAGCCAAAGCCTTTTTCAGTCGCCTTGATTGTGCCTTCCTTTTTAGGAAGGTTTTCTTGGATTTGCTGCTTGAGTTGAGCCAGTAGAGGATTGTCTTGGAACATTTTAACTTCTAACTAATTCGTTCATATCCCGAATGCAGTCGCATTCGACGCTATATTCTTCCTAGTCAACGAGTCATCAGCACTTCGCAATGACCACTCATTTTTTGGAGTCCATTTGTTGCCGCACATGGTACTAGGTAATGTGATCAATGTATATTGCAGAACTGTTTTATCATCAGTTGCTTCTACCAAGGAAACGTTTGATGGCTACTTTGCACACAAATAGTTTCACATGCCCCCAACTTTCGCTCACTGAGCACTCATTTTTGTCCATAGTGAGAAAAATATGTGATGTAATTCAATTTTTTCTGGCTTTTTTTATGCTTTTAGGGAATAATTCGCTCCCTCAAATCGATGCGACTACTTTTATGGCAAAGTGACCACGTGACACAATGCAAAGTAGTGAGCGGCATCGAGAGAATTTATGTCCCTAGTGGCTTGATGCGATTTACGACTTTTCCGCATCTGAATGGAATCAGCTCTCAACTGGATTGGTATTGGAATTGGTAGAGCTCATGGGACCTTTTGTTGACATAATATAGTAGGATCCCAATGACAGATTCTGTAATTCAGTTTAGCGATCTAGCGCTTAACGACTCTATCCTTTCAGCTCTTGACGGTATGGGTTTTGTTTCACCAACACCAATTCAGGCAGCGGCCATTCCGCACCTATTGGCTGGTAAAGACGCACTAGGTAAAGCTCAGACTGGTACTGGTAAAACAGCAGCTTTCTCTCTCCCTCTTCTTAACAAGCTTGACCTAGCACAACGTAAGCCTCAAGCCATTGTGCTTGCACCAACGCGTGAACTTGCGATTCAGGTTGCAGCTGAAATTAAGAACCTAGGCAAAAACATCTCTGGCCTTAAAGTACTTGAGATCTACGGTGGTGCGTCTATCGTCGATCAAATGCGTGCCCTTAAAAACGGTGCTCACATTGTTGTCGGCACACCTGGCCGTGTTCAAGACCTTATCAACCGTGACCGTCTACACCTAGACGAAGTACACACATTCGTTCTTGATGAAGCGGATGAGATGCTAAACATGGGCTTCGTTGATGACGTGACTGAAATCATGGAGCACGCGCCTGAATCAGCACAACGTGTACTTTTCTCTGCGACTATGCCTCCTATGCTTAAGAGCATTGTTGAACGTTTCCTACGTGATCCAGAAACAGTAGACGTTGCGGGTAAAAACCACACAGTAGACAAAGTAGAGCAACAGTTCTGGGTTGTTAAAGGCGTAGAAAAAGACGAAGCAATGTCTCGTCTTCTAGAAACTGAAGAGACTGACGCATCCATCGTATTCGTACGTACTCGTCAAGACACTGAGCGTCTAGCGGATTGGCTATGTGCACGTGGCTTCAAAGCATCTGCCCTACATGGTGACATTCCTCAGTCTCTACGCGAACGTACTGTTGATCACATCAAACAAGGTGTTATCGACATTCTAGTTGCAACTGACGTTGTAGCACGTGGTCTTGACGTTCCACGTATCACGCACGTATTCAACTACGACATTCCATTCGATGTTGAGTCTTACATCCACCGTATCGGCCGTACAGGTCGTGCTGGGCGTAAAGGTAAAGCGATCCTTCTAGTTCGTACTAACCAACTACGTATGCTTCGCACTATTGAGCGCGTAACTAAGTCATCAATGGAAGAGATCCAACTTCCACATCGTGACAAAGTTGCAGAAGCTCGCGTTGCAAAACTGGGGGCAGAACTTGAAGCAGATAAAGAACACAAAGCACTAGAGAAGTTCTCTGAGCTAGTTGAAAAACTGCAAGAATCTCTAGAGCTAGATGCAGCAACACTGGCTGCGATTCTTCTTAAGCGCCAGCAAGGTAAGCGCCCGCTATTCTACATTGGCGAAGACCCAATGATTGAAGCGATTGAGCGTGACAAGAAACGCCGTAAAGAACGTCGTGAAAATGGTCGCGATGGCCGTGACGGTGGCCGTAGCTTCAATACTCAAGATTGGGATACTTACCAACTTCAAGTGGGTCGTGAGCAAGGCGTACAAGTTAAAGATATCGTTGGTGCGCTTGCAAACGAACTTGGCCTGACGAAAGGCTCTATCGGTGCAATCAAACTTGCACAAGGTGAAACTTACGTTCAGCTACCAAAAGCGATGTCTTCAGACACTGCAGGTAAGCTACGCAAACTGCGTATCCGTCAGAAGCAAGTTGACGCTGTAGTGTGTGACTTCAATGATTTCCGCGAACCACGTCGTAGTGGTGGCCGTGATGGAGGTCGTGGAAGTCGCGATGGCAGCCGTCGTGATGGTGGTTACCGTGGTAACCGTGACGGCAATCGTGAAGGTGGCTATCGTGGTAACCGCGAAGGTGGTCGTGGCAATCGAGAAGGCGGCCGTCGTGATGGTGAACGTCGCTTCGACCGCAACCGTGGTGGCGATCACCGTGGCAACTACCGTGGTGAACGTGGTCACAGCCGTGACCGTCGCACCGAAGCTTAATTAGCTGATTTTTAAAATCCCCACCAGCGCAAGCTCGTGGGGATTTTTATATCTTGTCAATCGATAGCCTGCCAATGTGAAGGAGGAGCTAACCCCCAACGCTGCATTTCTGTAGCTGAATAAATCGCTCGTCCCTGCTCTCCGATGATTATAGGGATTTGATCGGCACTTTCTCCGTCTAATATTTTATTCACTAAGTTTGCTGCTTGCTTACCTTGGCTTTCTCCAAAAAGCACAACACCGCCACTTGCTTTCCCCTCACCGACAGCAAAGTCCCAAAAAGCAAATAAAGGAATCGTCGAATTTTCATTGGTCCATTGTAATATCTGCTCTGAAGGAACGCTTTCTCCATGCTCATCTTTCAAAGTATGGTAAAGACCAATAATAATGATGGATACATTGTCGGCAGCAGCACTTTTAATGGCGCTTTCCCATTCATGCTGTGTAGAAAGAAGTAAAATTTCAGTTTCAATACCTAAGTTATCTTTGATCATGTCATGTTGTCGCTCTATGTATTTGGCAGCAATCTTGGAAGTAATTCCAGAATCAAACATGACCCGTACTTTAAAATACCGCTCCGGATATATTACGCTGAGGTCGCCAAGAGTTTTAATATAAAGAGGAAGCTCTAGGACCCCTGTCACTTTAGCACTGCCTCGATACTGATAGAGTAGATAACGAGGATTGGCGTTCACACCTAAAAACACAATAGGAATAGACTCTTTATACAATCTAGGGAGCATGTAGCTCAGAGCATTATCATCGCCCAGAATCACTACATCAGGTTGCAAACTATAATAATAAGACAGGGCTTGATCCGCTCTAGCTTCAAACTCCTCCTTAGGTAACCTTTTGGTATCCATTTGGAATCGGTACAACACCGCAGATTGTGTTAAGGCCTCTTCAATCCCCTTCACGTAGCTTACATCCCATGGGTATTCCGCATGGTAACTTTCTATCAGCAGGACTTTTTCCGCTTGTGACACACTGGCATAAAACAATAAACACAAAACAAGTACCCTCATGGGCACCTCCTGAAACTGACACCTCACACTTTAGTTTAGAAGCAGAAACCATCTTTAGTGTGAATAGGTCATTATAAAACTTAATCAGCGCAAGCTATACTCAAGTAAAAACACGACTTTAGAGCCCTATGAGCCGCAGCAAAAAAGTAGAAGAAAGTATCAACAACCCGTTATATAGCCGAATTGGTCGTCGCATCATTTTACTCATGGTGACATTAAGCAGTGTAGTAACACTGCTTACTACACTGCTGCAACTGTCATGGGACTATGACAAAGAGTTCGATGATGTAGACCAAAGGCACGTCGAAATACGGGATGTTCATGCAAATTTGTTAGCTTCTTCTTTATGGTCGTTTGACTTGGTGGTTCTGCAGGAGAGGTTGGATGGATTAGTTAACTTACCTAAAATAGACTACCTTGAAGTGAACTCGGGCAATTACACA
This sequence comes from Vibrio sp. Isolate24, assembly GCF_022398215.1. Taxonomy (NCBI): domain Bacteria; kingdom Pseudomonadati; phylum Pseudomonadota; class Gammaproteobacteria; order Vibrionales; family Vibrionaceae; genus Vibrio; species Vibrio sp. Isolate24. Next base: position 328,656 of record NZ_JAKEUU010000001.1, on the reverse strand, counting down.
TTCAACTCAGGAAAAAAAGTCACAGGCAATGTGGTGAAGGCCACCTATTTACTGACCTATCACGATCTTGATGATGGCCATACCGAGGATATCGGCACCATTTATGTTGAGTCAAATGCTCAAGAAATCTATGACTATCTTATTCAGCAATTCATTTCTACACTGCTTCTAAATGCCTTCAAAACCTTACTCGTGTGCTCAGTGATGATGTTTATCTTCCACGCCAGTGTTAATCGTCGAGTTTTTCAGATCGCACAATATTTGAGAGCCTTTAACCCTCGTCATCCTAGCCCACCTTTAGTTTTAAAACACAAGCGTTGGATAACAGAGAAAAACGATGAGCTCGACTGGCTTGGCGAAGGTGCAAACAAGATCAGTAGCAATATCACCCTTCTCTACAACAACATCAAAGAAGAGCAAGAACGTTTAGCCGATTTTACTCATGTCTCTTCAGACTGGCTGTGGGAAACCAATGAGCTTGGACAACTCACCTACTGTTCCGAGCCTATGAAAGAAGTCCTCGGGCTGACGACGGTTCATGGACTTAGCTTTTCTGATATTCCTGATTTGCAAGAAGCGACAAAACTCCATAAAGCCATTGCAAAGCGCAATGACTTCACTCAAGTTGAAGAAAGTGTCACGATCCACAGCATCACTCGACACCTTCTATTCCAAGCCAAAGCCCGCTATGAGAATAGTCATTTCTTAGGTTTTCGAGGCACGGCAATCAATATCACCGAGCTTAAATTAACCCAGATTGAGCTAGAAGAACTCAACCAAAACCTTGAGCGTATGGTGGCTTCCAGAACCTTGGACCTCAAACAAAGTATGGAGCAGTTACAAGAGGCGCAAAACAAGTTAGTTGAATCAGAGAAGTTAGCTGCACTCGGTGGGTTAGTTGCAGGGGTCGCACATGAAGTGAATACGCCACTCGGCATCGCTGTAACTGCAACATCAGTAATACGAGACGCGACACGTGAACTCAACGCCGCGTTTGCCGCACAAACTTTGACCAGCAGTCAGTTTGAAATATTAATGAAACGGATGTCAGACAGCAGCCAAATGTTGGAACACAACTTAAGCCGCGCTGCCAAACTGGTTAAGGACTTCAAACAAACCGCCGTAGATCAGGTCTCCGAAGCACGTTCTCAATTTAATGTACAGCAAGTATTGGAAGCTCTATTAGCCAGCTTACACCCTGAAACTCGCAAGATCCCTGTCGAACCTCTTTTGACAGGAGATAACACCATTTTAATGAATAGCTTACCCGGTGTACTAACGCAGATTATTTCCAACTTAGTGATGAACAGTATCAATCATGCCTTTGAGCAGCAGCCTAATGCGGCGATCAGCATTCATTTCTATCAAGTTGATGACATGGTCTTGTTTGAATATCGTGATAACGGCAGTGGGGTTGAAGAGTCACTCCATCAAAAAATATTTGAACCTTTCTATACAAGCAAACGAGGGCTGGGTGGCTCAGGACTCGGGTTAAACTTGGTGTTCAACTTAGTCAAACAAAAATTAAAAGGAGAGCTGGAATTCAGCTCTCAACCAGGAGAAGGTGTAATGTTCAAGCTCATTTTGCCAATGAACTTACCTTCAGAATCCGAATAAAAGTAGCGCTTTAGTCAGGAAGCGAATTACGGATTTCGATGAATTCATCCCAGTGCTGAACAAGTAATTCAACCAGTTCTGGTTCAAAATGCTTACCCTTTTGCGCCACCAGTTCGACCATAATATCTTCATCACTCCATGGTTCTTTGTAGCTGCGTTTAGACCCTAATGCATCAAACACGTCAGCTAATGCCGTAATTCTTCCGGTGACCGGGATATCTAAGCCAGACAAACCATTTGGGTACCCAGTGCCATCCCACTTTTCATGGTGATAGCCTGCAATTTCCTTAGCAACGGTAATCAGTCGACGCTTGGACTTGCTGAGAATATCCACACCATAATCGACGTGCTTTTTCATGATCTCCCACTCTTCTGCATTAAGTTTTCCGGGCTTATGCAGAATAGAATCCGGAACCGCAACTTTACCCACATCATGCAGAGGTGAGGCATGTTTAATCATTGAAGCATCATACTCACTTAAGCCATATAGCAATGCCAACTTTTCACTGAAAAGAGAAACACGTTGCACGTGGGCACCTGTCTCTTTACTGCGCGCTTCCACCGCATTTGCTAAGTTGTAAACCAACTCTTTGGACGTTTCACGGATATCAAGCATCAAACTGAGATTCTCAAAAGTCAGCCCTATGTTCTGCATGTAGATTTCAAGCAACTGCATATCCAGCTCGGTCAACTCTCTGCTGACATTCACATATAAGATGCAATCGACACCCTGATCGTCATGCGTATAGAGCACATAGGCATCACCAAAATTCTCAGACTTCTGCCCCTCAAAAACCCGCTTGCATCGTTCTGCCACTACTTCTGGTAACTTTTCAAAGGCGCATTCACTGTAGTAATCGACGAAACTCCCCGTGGCAGCAAGTGTTAAAGCACGAGATTCTTCACCATTCGGTCTTGGTTGAACAATGCAGTAAAGAGCAGATTGATCCAGCTTGAGTAATGAGGTCAGTTGCTCCAACACTGAAGTCGCATAAGCTTGCAAAGTATTGGTGTTTTGAACATAGGCTGAAGCTTCTATCACCTTGCTTAAGCCTTTTTTTTGCTGCTCAATCAGACACAAATCCCGATAAGAGCGAAGCATAGAGTAAAGTAAGGTCTTCAGCTTTTGTGTCGTCAGTTCGGTTTTTTCTTTGTAGTCATCGATTTCATATTCGCGAATCACCGTATCTTCCGGTGCTTGCCCTGCCTGCCCTGTTCGCAAAACAAGGCGAACCAAGCCATTACCTAACTCTTCACGAACATATTTGACTAATTCCAAGCCCGCATGTTCTGTTTCCATCACCACGTCGACAAGAGCAAGTGCAATATCATCGGATTCTCGGAAAATGTCTTTCGCTTCTGCTGCGGAAAAGGCAGAGATGAGATCGAGATACCTGCCCTCAAACTCAAAATCTGACAGAGCCAGTTTCGTCACCTGATGCATTTGCTCATCATCATCAATGAGAAGCACTTTCCAAGGTGGAGCCAAACGCTCAGCAGCACGGTTATCTTCACTGATTTCAGGCTGTTCTGACTGTCGATGGTCCGCAAACAATTCCATTTCTTGTCTAACCCCTTAATTACATTTCTCTAACTTAAGGTTTAGCACAAACTTATAGAAAAGGCTTACCTAGTAAATCAAACAGTTGCTTTTTTGTTGGTAGGCTCAGGTTTTTGATAACTCAGCAAATTTGAACATCGGATAGCTCGGGTGGCCACTATTTTTATTTACTGAATTTGATATACGGTTTTACGCTCAATGAGTGTAGGTTCTAGTTGAACGACTTGTGGCTCTGTTTCGCCACCATCGAGTTTTTTAAGCAATGCTTCAACGGCTGCTTTACCTAATCGATATTTAGGTTGATGGATGGTAGTTAACGCTGGTGTCATGAACTTAGAAATTTGAATGTCGTCGTAACCGACAATAGAAAGGTCTTGAGGAATACGAATCCCCTTTTCACTAGCCGCATTGATCACCCCCATTGCCATCATGTCATTACACACAAATATAGAGCTTGGAAGCGGGCCTTTGGCATGCATTTTAATAAAAGCCTCATGGCCGCCTTCACATTCAAAGTCAGCTTCAATAATCCAATTTGGATTAAATTCTAAGCTCGCTTCAATTAACGCACGTTTATAACCTTCGTAACGCATTTGTGCTTGGTGTTTAACCAAAGGGCCGGTTATACAACCTATTTCTTTATGACCAGCTTCAATCAAATGTTTAGCAGCCATGTAGCCACCGCGTAGCGAGTTGTCCTGAATTTTATCACTGGTAAATAACATCGGTCCCCAGTCCATGACAACAACAGGAATATCAGGGTACTTTTCGAAGACATCGATACGTTCACCTTCCAATGATGAACACATCAAAATTAAGCCATCTACACGCTTTTGTAATAAGGTGTTGATCGACTCACGCATGCGCTCGTTATCCCCTTCAGTATTACAAAGGATCAAATTATACCCTTGCTGATAGCAACTACGTTCAACCCCTTTCACGACCTCACCAAAGAAGGGGTTCGTCGAAGTGGTCACGAGCATACCAATGGTTTTGGTACGATTCATCTTAAGGCTACGTGCAAGCGCGGAAGGCGTATAGTTGAGTTCCTGAGCGGCTTTGTTCACCCGCTCAGAGATTTCTTCACTCACATAACGAGATTTATTAATGACATGACTGACAGTTGAAGTGGAAACACCGGCGAGCCGGGCAATGTCTTTCATTGTAGCCATGTAATTATCTCCTTATCTTTGACTAACTGTGTTGCTCCAGAAAAGCGTCAACTTCAGCTCGACTAGGGATTGAAGTCTGTGCGCCAAAACGTGTGACGGAAATGGCCGCGGCAGCGTGAGCAAACTTTATCGCCGATTCTAGTGGTAAATCTTCCAATAAACCAGTGACTAAGGCCCCATTAAAGGTATCACCTGCAGCGGTTGTGTCTGTTGCTTCAACTCTGAAGCCTGGGATTAGTTCACCACGGCCATTCTGACTTAGCCATACTCCTTTAGCCCCGAGCGTGATCAATACGATTTCTATACCTTTACGGTGAAGTGCATTTGCTGCTTCTTGGGCTGACTCGTTATCGATAACCGTCACACCAGTAAGCACTTCTGCTTCAGTCTCATTTGGGGTAATCACATCAATACAAGCAAGCAGCTCATCCGATAACTCACGCGCAGGCGCTGGGTTAAGGATGACGTTAGTTCTAGACGCTTTCGCGACTTTCGCGGCTTTTTCAATGCCACACATCGGCGTTTCCAACTGCATAAGAAGATAGTTGGCCTGACGGACTCGCTCTAGATCAACTTCAATCGCGTCTTCAGTCAACTTCGCATTCGCCTCTGCAGAAATACAAATACTGTTCTCACCGCTTTCAGCTACCTGAATCATGGCAATTCCGGTCGGACAATTTGGCTGCATTTTGACGCCAGCAATGTTGATGTTGTCCATTTTGAAGTTTTCACGAATGTTGATACCAAACGCATCATCACCAACGCAGGCGATGAATCCAGTATCTGCGTTTAATCGGGCAGCCGCTACGGCTTGGTTTGCCCCTTTACCGCCAGGGATAACTTGATAATTGCGACCATGTAACGTCTCGCCCGGGCGAGGAAAAGAAGGCACTTGGAGAACATGGTCAGCGTTAACACTACCTAATACCACTAACTTATTCATACGGTTATCCTCGGTTCAATTGAACCTTACTAATTTGGAACGGGAATAATAAGTTTGCACTCTCGCAAAAGCGCAAGCTTATTTGCCCTCTTCCCCGAAACGACAGGTTGAAAATGGAGAAAAGGGCAAAATAACGATTACTTGGCAATCACTTTAAGTGGTACTGGGATGTACTCTTCTACAGCCTGACCTTTCAGTACTTTGTCTGCAGCTTCAATCCCCAGTGAGCCAATCAGATCTGGCTGTTGTGCGACTGTTGCCGCCAGTTTGCCGCGGTTCACTGCTGCAATACCATCTTCAGTGCCATCAAAACCAACAATCATCACGTCTTTACCTGATGCTTGAACAGCACGTAAAGCACCCAGTGCCATTTCATCGTTCTGAGCAAAAACGGCTTGCACATTTGGGTTAGCAGCCAAGAGGTTTTCCATTACATTTAGGCCTTTGGTGCGGTCAAAGTCAGCAGGCTGGCTGGCCAGCAGCTCCATCTCACTGCCTTTCACTGCGTTCATAAAGCCTTCACCACGTTCACGCGCAGCTGATGTACCCGCAATACCTTCTAACTGGATCACTTTTGCTTTTTCACCCACTTTTTCCATGATGAAGTGACCTGCCATTTCACCACCAATCACATTATCAGAAGCAATATGGCTAACGACATCACCACGACTTGCACCACGGTCTAGTGTCAATACAGGGATCTTTGAGCGGTTAGCCATGCGAATTGCATTGGAAACGGCATCAGAGTCTGTCGGGTTAATCAGAATTGCCTTCACGCCACGTACCGTGAGATCTTCCACATTTGATAGCTCTTTGCTTGGGTCATTTTGTGAATCAAGAACAATCAGGTCATAGCCCAGCTCTTTCGCTTTCGCTTCAGCACCATCTTTCATCGTAACGAAGAAAGGGTTATTTAGCGTTGACAGTACGATAGCCATCGTATCCTGCGCTTGCGCCGAAACAGAAACGGTGGATGAAAGAAGTGCAGCAGAGATAAGAGTTGCGAGTTTTTTCATTGTGTTTAGTCCTTATGTAGGGTGGCTCGGAGTACTTACCTCCAAGCCTTTTTATGAATTACTTGTTCTTGTTGTCGACCAGTACAGCCAGCAGAATAACCACAGCTTTAGCGATCATCTGGTAGTAAGATGAAACGTCGAGCAAGTTCAGAGCGTTGTTGAGGAAGCCGATGATAAGCGCACCAATTAATGTGCCCATGATCCGACCCTTACCGCCCATAAGGCTAGTACCACCAAGTACAACGGCAGCGATGGCATCCAGTTCATAGCCCATACCAGCCGTTGGCTGAGCAGAAGAAAGACGAGATGTGATAATGATGCCTGCCAGTGCAGACAACAGGCCACATATAGCGTAAACACCAATCTTAACGCGATCGACGTTGATGCCAGATAGGCGTGTCGCAGATTCGTTACCGCCTAATGCATACACATAGCGGCCAAAGCGTGTGTGGTTAAGTAAGTACCAAGCCGCAGCGAAAACGATGACCATCAACCAGACTGGGACCGGAATGCCCAACGCATAACCTGTACCAAACCATGCGAAAGCATCAGCGGTATCGGTAAAGCCTGTCGAAATTGGACGACCATCGGTGTAAACCATAGTGACGCCACGCAACAAGGTCATGGTTACCAGTGTTGCGATAAACGCTTGCACCTTGCCTTTGGCGATGATGATACCGCTGATCGCACCCAGTGCCGCTCCAGCAAACAAGGCTGTTGGAACCGCGACCAATACAGGCACTTCCAAAGCGATCAAACTGGCGGCAAAGGCACCACATAAGGCCAGAACCGAGCCGACACTCAGATCAATCCCTGCGGTCAAGATAACCAACGTCATACCTACTGCAATAATTGCGTTTACGGAGGTCTGACGCAGAATATTAAGAATGTTATCGACCGTAAAAAAATTGGGGTTAAGGAACGATACAACAACAATCAGGAAGATAAGTGCAATGAGCGACTTTTGTTCAATCAGCCACTCTTTGCTGAACAGCTTCTTGCTGCCCGCTTCGTTTGGTTTGCTCATGGTATTAGTACTCATGCTGCTTCCTCATTTATTTCTTTGCCTACTGCACACGCCAACAACTTCTCCTGATCGGCGTCTTTGGCATCAAACTCACCACTAATGCGGCCTTCATGCATCACGATGATGCGGTCGCTCATTCCCAAGACTTCCGTCATTTCTGAAGAAACCAGAATGATACTCATGCCATCGGCTTTGAATTTGTTGATGAGCTGGTAAATTTCTTTCTTTGCACCGACATCGACACCACGGGTGGGCTCATCAAGGATCAGTACTTTAGGTTTAGTCATCAGACCTTTCGCTATCGCCACCTTCTGCTGGTTACCACCAGATAGATTGCCAATGATCTGATCGCGAGTTGGGGTCTTGATGTTGAAGAGTTTGATGAAGTCTTCGACAGCAACCACTTCATCGCTATGCTGAATTCGACCACCTTTGGTTAACTTATCCAGAGAGCAAAGCGACATGTTCTCTTTTACTGACAAGCCTAAGACTAAGCCGTCACCCTTACGGTCTTCAGAGATATAAGCGATACCGTTAGCAAGGCCATCTTGTGGGCTCACTGGGTTGATGGTTTTGTTATTCAGATTGATTACCCCGCGTTCACTGGGTAGAGCGCCATAGATAACTTTCATCAACTCAGTCCGTCCAGCCCCCATCAAACCCGAGACACCGAGTATCTCACCACGCTGGAGTTTAAAACTGACATCGTGAACGCCAGATCCCGTTAGCCCAATCACTTCAAGGCAGATGTCACCGTGTTGAACGTCAATACGTGGATATTGCTCATCTAGCTTACGACCAACCATCATTTCAATCAGTCCATCTTCGTTGGTAGACGCTACAGAGCACTCTCCAATGAACTTTCCGTCACGAAGCACTGTGATGTCATCGCAGATTTCAAAGATCTCTTTCAAACGGTGAGAGATGTAAACAATGCCGCAGCCTTGTTCACGCAGTTCGCGAATCACGCTAAACAGAGACTCTGTTTCTGTATCGGTTAGCGCATCCGTTGGCTCATCCATAATGATGACTTTAGATTCAAATGACAGCGCTTTGGCAATTTCTACCATTTGCTGCTCACCGAGACTGAGCTCACCCAACAATTGTTTAGAGCTGTGCTTAACATTGAGCCTCGCTAAAAGCTTGTCGGCTTCGGCGTACATCCTATCCCACAGAATACGCCCCATTACGCCTGTACATTCTCGGCCAAGGAAAATGTTTTCAGCGATGGTCAATTCAGGGATCAGGTTAAGCTCTTGGTGAATGATACTGATGCCAGCTTCCTGTGAATCGCGTGGGCCATTAAACGCAGCTGGTTGACCTTGGTAATGAATGCTGCCTGAATCTTTACTGTAGATCCCAGTTAGCACCTTCATCAAAGTGGATTTACCCGCGCCATTTTCTCCCATCAAAGCCATAACTTTTCCGGAGTAAACGTTCAGGCTGGCTTTATCCAGAGCTTTCACACCGGGAAATGCCTTCTCAATTTCGCTCAGTTGTAGGATAGCTTGAGTCATAATTGGTCCTCAGTCTCAAACGGCTTAAAACACAACGCCCGCTTGAAAAATAACGTTCGCATAAGGTGTACATTCACCAGTTCGGACAACAGCACGGCTATGTTGCGTGCGTGTTTTGAATTCTTCATGTGATACATAAGTCACTGTGATTGCTTTTCCTGTCGTTTCCTCTTCAACACGCAGTTCCGAAATCAAAGCTTCATGGTGTGTTGGACTAACAGACGCAAACTCTTCTGCAATCACTACCCCTTCAATCTGTGATTCTGAAAGAATTACTCGAACCGTTTCTAGAAAACTCGGAACCCCATGGGTCAAGGCTAGGTCTAGACGCTGAACTTGCTCTGGGATTGGCAGGCCAGCATCACATATCGTGATTTCATCAGTATGGCCTAGTGATGCGACCAAGTAGGAAAGTTCAGAATTTATCAGGGTACTTTTTTTCATTTCATTGACCTATCGAATGCACGTTCAAACTGCAATAACCTTAACTTTTATTAACAAAAAACTCATCGAAACGTTTCGATGAAATCATAAGCTCTACCGGCATTTTTGCGAGAGTCTCATTCATAGAGTGTGAAACGGATCTTTAATTGATGTTTCTGACAGCACCAAACAGTGACCTAATTCACCGAATTTAACGTTTAGAAAGCATCTAAAGTGCGACTTATCACTCGTAATTTACACACTTGGTTTATGATTTTAGGTATAGTGTCGCAAACAAAATTACAGAGAAAAACAATGAAGAGACTAATTGTCATCCTTGCTACTGGTTTCGCTTTGAACGCCTGCAAAGCCGAAGTCGGCACACAAGATTGGTGTGACAATATGCAAGAAAAGCCCAAAAGTGAGTGGAATGCACAAGGGGCATTAGATTTTGCCAAGCACTGTGTATTTCAGAATACAGTTGGCAGTGAAGCTTGGTGTCAGAGCATATCAGACAAACCAAAAGGCGACTGGACTGCAAATGAAGCCACCAGCTACGCCAAGCATTGTATCCTTTAGCAGAACTCACCGAGCTGTTTCTGAGTATTTGACCACTCAATAGCTCAATAGCTCAATAGCTCAATAGACAGGTTTATCAGAGGGTATCTGATTAATTGTAGGGAGAATACTTCTCCCTCAACTTCTGATACATTTCCTTTGCTATTAATGACAATAAAACCATCAAGTCTATCTATCGTTAGGCTCGGCAACTGGCTAGAAGGTAAAAAATGAACAATACATCCATGGTATACGCAGGTTTTTGGATCCGCTTAGCGGCATCAATCATCGACACGATACTACTGTTACTCCTCATTACACCACTTATGCACTGGGTTTATGGGGAACTCTATTGGAGCTCAGATGATTTCCTGCTGGGTGGTTGGGATCTGGTGCTCAATTGGGTTTGCCCTCTCATTGCGACTGTCGCATTTTGGGTCTACCGCTCCGCAACTCCGGGAAAAATGGCACTCAAGCTGGAGGTATTGGATGAAGAAACAGGCCACCGACTGACATTGTCTAAGTCACTCCTTCGTTATCTCGCTTACTACGTCAGTGCAATTCCACTCTGTCTCGGTTTTATTTGGATTGCTTTTAATGGAAAGAAACAAGGTTGGCATGACTTGATCGCCAAAACGGTTGTCGTGCGCAAAGTAACCGAACCTGTAAAACAAACACAATTTCTTGGCTAAGCAGGCAAACAGAAGGGGGAATCCCCCCTTCTATCATTGGCTACGCAGGACGACCTATAGAGTAATATTGAATCCCTCGACTCGAAAGGCGTTCTGGGTCATACAGGTTTCGGCCATCAAAGATCACTGCTTGATTAAGCACCTGTTTAATGAAATCGAAGTCCGGTGCTTTAAAATTCTGCCATTCGGTACAAATGATAAGCCCATCAGCCCCACTCAAAGCCGCTTCTTTGGTTCCCATCAAGCTCAAACCTGAGCGAGTTCCATAAATTCGCTGCGCCTCTTCCATTGCTTTGGGGTCAAAAGCTTGAATCTTGGCGCCCGCTTCCCATAATGATTCCATCAAAACACGGCTAGGCGCTTCACGCATATCATTGGTACGCGGCTTAAACGCCAGCCCCCACAAGGCGAATGTCTTGTTGCGTAGATATTCTCTACCACCAAAATGGGCCTGCACTAAATCAAACAACTTGCGTTTCTGATAGAAATTCACATTCTCTACAGCTTTTAGAATCTCACTACTGTAACCAAAGCTTTCAGAGGTTTTGATCAACGCCTGAATGTCTTTCGGGAAACATGAACCGCCATAACCACAGCCAGGGTAAATAAAGTGATAGCCGATACGCTCATCACTCCCTATCCCTTTGCGAACATCCTCGATGTTGGCCCCCACACGCTCAGCAATGTTAGCCATTTCATTCATAAAACTTATTTTGGTCGCAAGGAGACTATTTGCCGCGTATTTCGTTAGTTCAGCCGACTTTACATCCATAAAAATCAGCTTCTCATGATTGCGATTAAAAGGAGCATATAGCTCCCGCATCAAATCCTTAAGGAGCAGATACCGAGGATGATGTTTATCCAAACCAATAATAATTCTGTCTGGACGCATACAATCCGTCACGGCACTGCCTTCCTTGAGAAACTCCGGATTAGACAGGACCGCAATGTCCAGCTTTTCTAAGCCGCGACGGCTCAGTTGCTGCTGGATTTCACACTCTACAGCCTGTGCAGTTCCAACGGGAACCGTGGACTTGTTGATGATGATTTTATCGGTGTTGATGTAAGACCCTATCTGCGAGGCTACTGCTAACACATGGCTGAGATCCGCCGAGCCATCTTCATCTTGAGGGGTGCCGACGGCAATGAAAATAACATCAGCCAGAGCAAGCGCTTCTTCAGCGTCAGTCATGAAAGTGAGTCGGTCTGCCGATACATTTTCTTCAACTAACTTTTCTAACCCCGGTTCATATATTGGAATGACCCCTTTTCTAAGCTGTTCAACACGATCTTCATCCACATCAATACAGAAAACGTTATGACCGGCCTCACTCAAGACTGCGGCCTGAACTAAGCCAACATAACCGCTACCAAAAATTGCTACTTTCATCATCACACCAATGTTTATCACACTGATATTCAGTTTGTTGAGCAAACGTGACATGACGCTTAAGGTTTTGCGGCAGTATTTTTACAGTTGATGATAGTTCGTTGACTCACTGAGTAGCAGACAGAGGATCCAGAGAAAGGGCAATCCGAGTGCCTTTATTCACTTCACTTTGAACATTAATCGCACCCGCTAATTTTTGTGTACAAATGTTATAAACCATGTGTAGACCGAGTCCAGTCCCTCCTCTAGCTCTCAACGTAGTAAAGAAAGGTTGGAAGATTTTCTTTTGATTTTCGGGTGTGATCCCAACGCCATTGTCTTCAATTACAATATTAATTTTGCCATTGATTTCTTTGGCATTAACGATGATAACCCGCTCATGACTGAGCCCTTCACCATCAAAGCCATGAAGTGCACTGTTGTTGAGTAGCTCTTCAATCACACACTGAAGTGATATCGGCGGCAAAAAGACCTGAAGTGACTCGTCACATTGTATATCGACGTCAATGGATTTATCCAAGAGTGTCTCATTCACATGGAGTACAGCATCGATAATCATCTGCTTTAAATCGACCAGTTTTGGTTCCTCTGTGGTCATTTTTTGGTTGATCTGTTTCAGCTTGCTGACCAAATCGACAGAACGTTCGACATTATTGACAACCATTTCAACACACTCATTCGCCACAGTCAGGAACCGATTCAAATCCTCCGTAGTGATGGTTTTTTGAACAAACTTCTTGGCCACTTCATCAAGTTGCTCACTGAGTACCGAAAGGCTTGTGACTGAAATACCCAACGGCGTATTGAGCTCGTGAGCGACACCGACAACCATTCCTGTCAAAGCAGACATTTTCTCCGCTTCCATCAGCTGGTCTTGAGTGCGCTTAAACTTCTCAATCAGCGTCTGAATGGAGTGTTCACTGGTTTCAATTTGCATCGCCTTATTTTCGATTTCATCTTCGACTTCATCTATTAAAGAGCGTAAGCTGACGATCATCGAATGAAGTGAATTAGCCATGACATCTTTATCGCTACTTGGAACCACGGCAACATCATCGAGATTTCCCTTTGCTACGTGGTGTAAAACTTCAATATTCGCTTCCAGTCTATCCATCAAACGATTAAAGGAAATAGCAACATCTCCAGCTTCCGTACCAAACTCAACAGGGACACGCTTAGAGTAATCACCATCTCGGCTAATATCTTCAATCACTCTTAAGGTCTCCAGCCAACTCATTTGAACCCCGTGTTCAGTGACATTCAAACCCACCTGTTCATCTTCAGGAGAGACTCTATCAAGATCGAAGCATTTCAATAGCCGGAAGCATAGATAGGAATTCGCACCAGCCCAAAGCAAAATGGCCAATAGACCAATAACTTGCACTGCCACATCCCACAATAGATCACCATTTTGAGTTAGGCTCAATGAGTACCCTGTATAAAGGACACCTAACATGCCACAGAAAAGGTGGACAGGAATAGCACCAACGGGATCGTCAATACGCAAGGCGACAAGTATTCTTTCTCCGTAATAAACGGTGAAGGATGCCAATATTCCGAGCAGAACCACCTCGAAAGTACTTAAGATATTTGCGCCTGCGGTCACGATGACTAAGCCGCCTAAAACACTATTCAAAGTAACAAAAACAGGTACATACCTAGACCGATGAACAAGCATAAGCGTAACAAACCCTGCAACGGCACCGCATAGCAGGGTGTTAAACAGTACCACTGGCACACGGGCGTCAAACTGGTAGAAACTTCCTCCATTGAACCCTAACCATGCAAATACCATAAGAAATACGCCTATTGTGACTAACGTATGGTTATAGGATGGGATTTCATTGACTTGTTGAGGGCTAATAAACCGGTCTTTACGAGGGCCAATGATCATAGTACCGACTAAACCAATCATTCCACCCACAACGTGAACAGTAGCACCGCCAGCAAAGTCCTGAAAACCTAATGTATAAAGCCAAGAGTTTGGATTCCACGTCCAATACGACACTACCGGATAAGTGAGAATACCTATAAACGCAGAAGCATAAATGTAGCCGCGAAAACTCATCCGCTCCGCAACACAACCAGAGACAATAGTGGCCGCTGTTGCAACAAACATCAGATTAAACATCACAACAGGTAAATCATCAGCCGCAAGTGGGAAAGTATCGAATGAGAGTAGTGAGCGACCTTGAGCTAGATGAAAACCGACCAGCACATAAACCACAGACACAACCAAGAAGTCAGCCATGTTCTTCATTGCGACATTAACGGAGTTTTTCGCACGAACACAGCCTGTTTCTATCAGAGTAAAACCAGCTTGCATGAAAAAGGCGATACACGTGCAAACTAGCAACCACAGAAGAGACATAAATTCTGTCCCAGCCATACTTACCTTTAGAGTTATATTCCCTACTTACCAGTAAGCGTAGCGTAGTCAATGACGTTCCACACTGATACCTAAGGGTTATAATTTTCAAAACGCACATTTAAGCCGTAACAGGTCTTTACCAAAAATTGACCAATAAAGTGTGGCAGCCTGTTTAAGATTTCACTAAACTATCGCTGTTGTGGGTGCGTACCTCATCTCACTCTTCCCTATTTCGAAGCTCCACTCAGTTCATTTACCTTTGAAATAGGTTTTCTCATAAACTAGAAGCAATTAGTGTATTCATTTATGGACCAAGATAAGTTTACTCATATCTATCGTTTGCCGACCGCGACTCAAATTCGCATAGCCAAATGGCAGCAAACATTTAATGGCACTTCGGATTTGGTGCTACATCAGGCGATAGAAACACGGAATAAGCAATATCGTAAGCCTAATTTTTTTCCGACAGGCTGGAGTGTAAGTCTGTTCAACAAAGAAGACATTTCGATTACCAATCATGGCAAGTATATCCAGACAGCGATGAGAACCATGGTGGACAGGAAAGTTTCCTACAAACGTATTTATTTAACACGTATGCCTATCGAAGAAGCCGAGCCTGCATTACTCCAATTTAAGCTCGAGTGGATTTCTAAACATAACCACGTTGCACGCAAATACAACCAAATTAAGAAAAAGGAATTTCTACGCTACGCTCGTGAAGAGGAAGAAACATTATATCCGTCCATCCCTAAAGGTGGCTTCGATAAAGCACTTTGGAACCAATTGGTCAAATCAGAGCTTGGCCCGGAAAAGAAATTCGACAATCCGTATTTCGTAAAAAAAGCTAAAGTCTAAAATCTCAAAATGCAGCTAAATAGCTGCATTTTTGTTATTCATATTTTTCCATAATTTCTCGATACAAAGACTGACCAGACTCTCCTTTCGTGCTTTTGAGCATATCCATACCCTTCTGCAATTTAGCAATGACTTCTGGCTTTACATCTACATTAAATGCGAAATAGACCTGCCCCTCTCTGACCACATACACTGACTCAAAGAGATCAGGATCCACATTTGCCTGCTTAGCCCACCATATGGCTGCACGATGCGCATATACGAAAAGATCAATCCGCTTTTTCATCAGTTGTTCTGCTAAGGTGGTGACATAATTGGCTTCTTGCATCGAATTTCTAGGTAGCCCCATGGCTAGCAATGTCTGCTCCCCAATATCATCCCTAATAACGCCAATGCGATAATTCGCCATATCCATCGGTTTATCGATGCTAATATCGGCGTCTTTACGAGCCATCACGACAATCTGTATCTCTGCTATTGGTCCAACCCAATGAAATAAAGGCTCTCGATGCTCGGAGCGAGTGGTAGAAAATAACACTGAATCATCCCGTGTTAGAACAGTTCGATAGGAACGAGCCCAAGGCTGTAAAGTCACTTGTGACAACTCAACTTCTTCGCCTACCATTTTGCTTGCTGCACGCAGAATTTCGACCGCATATCCTGTAATCTGATCATTTTCAATATAGTTTGCAGGAGGATAAGATTCGGTGAAATAAGAAAGCTCGCGTAGGTCATCTGTTGAGCCGGAGACAGAGACCGAAGAAAAGAATATTGACCATGCAATAATTAGTGACTGAAGAGAAATTATTCGCTTCATGACAAACTTCCCGCTAGTGAGTACTTTATAAATTTAGCCCACCAAATGGGAGTTCTAAAGAAAATAGAGCAATTAAAGTAAGCCGCTACGCTTCAACCCGCGACGAACGCCAGTACACATTTTGCCGAAACGACGAATTTCATCGAATTGTGGAATAATACCTCGGGCTATCGCAGACTCCCAATAACACAGTTCGGAGTCTAGCAACTCCAACAATTTTTTAGGGCAACCCACACAATTCCCCTTTGAGCCGCAAATAAATGTCTCTGGAGCGTAAATGGGTAGTTCCTGCTTCACTTGTTCTATGATAGCAAGCATAGCACTCACTCTATCTGGCTTTTGATTCATAGCTTGTCATGGTGGTCATTCTGAAACAGGCATTATAAAGTTCGAGAAATGGCTGCCAATACCCACTAAGAATTACTGGTTGCCATATTTGAACGCGGCTTACTCGGGCATTGATGTTTGGGCACTTTAACAACGAGATAAACAGCGAGAGCTGCTAGCGCAAACCCTAACATGGCCAAGCGATCAAACGACTCATCAAAAATGAACCATGCTTGTATTGCCGTCATCGGTGGTACAAGGTAAAACACCGATGCAACCTTTGAAGATGCGCCATTTTCCACCATATAGAGCAACAGTAATATGGCGACGCAAGAGAGTACGACCACCAACCATCCTAACGTTAGAATGAATTCAAGCGTCCAGTTAACCTGCATAGTTTCAAAGCTCATCGCATAAGGCAGAAATACACATCCCGCTGCTAAATACTGAATCAAAGCGCTACCCACCATATCGACACCTTGACAGAAACGCTTCTGATAAAGAGTGCCTAGCGTAATACCAACTAAAGAGAGAATACACAAGCCAATTGCCACCACCTTGTGGGTTTCATCTTGCCATTGGGTTTTGCCTATCAGTACAAGGCTAATACCAACGAATCCCAAGGCTAAACCAAACCACTGCGAAAGCTTGAAGTGCTCCCGCTGGAAGACGACCAGTAATACCGCAGTTAATATGGGTTGTATTCCTACTAACAATGAACTCAAACCAGCTGGCATACCGAGTTTTATTGCTATATAAGTGCCACCCAAATAAAAACCATGAATCAAAACACCGACCATACAACTGTGCCAGAATAACTTTCCCTTCGGTATGGACCGTCGAAGCAAGGTAACCAGTAACCAAAAGAATCCAACATTTGCCAACATGCGTAGCGTCAATAATGTTGCCGGTTCTGCATACTGCAAGCCAAATCTTGCTCCAACAAAACCCGATGCCCAAAGCACGACAAATACAAACGGGATCAACTTCACCAACATGTGATTTCCTCTGGCTCTTATACTCTAATTAGCGCTACTTTAATAAGGGACAGAAAATACAAAAAGACACAGATTAGGCATTTTAAATGGGTACAGATTTTCAAACCGACAAGAAGTTCACGCAAGTGGAACAGCATATACGGCTGGCAATTAGCAAAGGTGTATATCAACCCGATGACAAGCTTCCCTCTATCCGACAGTTGGGTGCAGATCTCAATGTCAGCAAAAATACCGTGATTCGTGCTTATCAGGAGATGGAAGCCGCTGAACTCATTTATGCTGTACCAAAGTCTGGTTATCGTGTTAAAGCCGTGCGCTCAACGCAAACACAGCGACACCAACCGCAATCAGTCGACTTACTGTCCGTTTCCAGAGAGATACTTAGCTATCCGGAGGAAAAAGAACTTTTACCAACGGGCTCAGCTCATCCAAACATTAACGCGCCAGCGATCAAAACACTTTATGCCGAAATCGGTCGCCACAGCCGAATACAGAGCCATATGCCCAGCCACTATCAATTACCGCCGGGCAACAAGAAACTGATTAAACAACTATCTAGAATCAGCCGCGACCTCGGAGTAGAAACCAGCTTGGATGACATTGCCATTACGCACGGTGCCCAGCAAGCTATCAGCCTTGCTCTACGAGCCTTGACTAAGCCCGGAGATATTGTAGCTGTAGAGTCTCCCTGCTATTTTGGCAACTTACTTTTAATGGAATCTCTTGGGTTGCAAGTCGTTGAAGTTCCAAGCTGTATCCGCCGCGGAATGGAGCCACAAGCGTTAGCCAATGCAATACAAGAATGGCCTATCGCAGTGATTCTTATCACACCCAACTTTGCTAACCCAACTGGCTCTCGGATCCCAGAAGAAAGACGATTAGAGCTACTCAAAGTTTCTCGGGATATTCCAATTATCGAGGACGATGTGTTTGGCGCACTTACCTTTGATGATGGAATCCCCCCTTTAAAGACACTCGATACTCAAGATCGTGTCATCTACGTAAATTCACTATCGAAAGTATTAGATTCTCGCTTGCGAATTGGCTGGATTCTTGCGGGTCAATATCACTCTGCAATTGAGAAGTATCTGATCTGCGATAACATGGGTAGCCTTAATTTGATGCAATCCGCGGTAGGAGAATTTCTCTCTAGTGGTAAATATCGCCAGCACATTAATAAAATGAAACGCATCTATCAACAAAACACACGGCGTTTCAGCCAGCAGCTTATAGAGGCATTAAATCAATACTCTGAACTGAAAAACCACTATCATCTTTCCCAGCCTCAAGGTTCTTTTCTAGTTTGGTTGGCTTTACCAAAGTCGGTAAACAGTTTTGAACTTTATCAGCAATGTAAGAAGCACCGAATCAGCATCTTACCCGGCACGGTCTTTGACACGGAAGGTCAGTTTAGCCATTGCATTCGCTTAAGCTGCGCCAATTTTGAAGATAACTTAGTATGGCAGCGAGGTCTCGAACTTTTCGCAAAGCTGGTCTATCAACAGTTCACCCGCCATAGTAAAAAAGAAACAGCAATAAACCTCTGATCAAACATTTAAATTTAGTTATCTCTCTCGTATATTGAAACGACATACAAGCCTATTCATCACAAGGACAAACACTATGACTCCAATCACCGCAGAGGAAGTACTGTCATTTTGGTTTGAGGAATTAGAGCCAAAAGATTGGTTCATTAGTAGTGAAACTATAGACAATAAGATTCAACAACGCTTCGGCGATCTTATAAAGCGTGCAGCCCAATGCGAACTGTACAGCTGGCGAACCAATGCTTTAGGTCGCCTAGCTGAAGTAATAGTACTCGACCAATTTTCACGTAATATTTACCGAGGGACTCCGAGTGCTTTCGCGCAAGATCCTCTTGCTCTTTCATTAGCACAAGAAGCTATCGCTTTAGGAAAAGACGCTGAATTAACGCCCCAGCAGCGCGCTTTTCTTTACATGCCTTTCATGCACAGTGAATCTGCCTTAATCCACGAACGTGCGGTGGAATTATTTCAAGCGCCAGGAATGGAAAACAACTACGAGTTCGAAATCAAGCATAAAGTCATCATTGACCGATTTGGCCGCTACCCACATCGAAATAAAATACTAGGTCGCGAAAGTACTGAAGAAGAAATTGAGTTTCTAACTCAGCCAGACTCTAGCTTTTGATCCTATTGGTTTTTCAACTTGCATTTTGCCCATCACAGCGCTTAATGATGGGCAGTAAAGCCCTTTTTTATAAAGCAAGTCATTAACAGGGCTCTATTTTCTGACCAGCTTAATTTGTGTTAGCGTATGAATGATTATTCTGATTGCTATGGAGTAGCCAAATATGATTGAAGTAAAAGGATTAGATCACGTCGTCCTACGAACAAACAAGATTAAAGATATGCTCCACTTCTACCAAGACATCTTTCATTGCCCTATTGAACGGGAACTTCCAGAACTGGGCCTAACACAGCTCCGAGCTGGTGACGCCCTAATCGATCTTGTTCGTGTTAATAGTGAGCTGGGTAAACTAGGAGGCAAGGCCCCCAGCCAGAATGGCCGTAATGTCGATCACTTCTGCCTACAAATTGCCCCGTTCGAAGAAGATGAACTGCTGAGCTACCTCGATCAATGTGGTCTAAATTACGAACCGTTTGCCGAGCGTTATGGGGCACAAGGCTTCAGTCGTTCAATCTATGTCTATGACCCAGAAGGCAATGTGGTCGAGCTCAAGGCAAAACTAACGCCATAGCAGTATAGAATAACGACTATGCTCCAATCACCAAACTAACTTTCAGTTTTGCCATTTTGCTAATCGCAAAGTGGCAAACTCGTCAAAAAATATAGAGCACACTTACTTCAGGAATAATCATGATCAGACATATTCTTCTCATTCAGTTTAAACCCGATACTACACCACAACAGGTGGAGGATCTGAAGACATCTTTCCTATCTATGACAACCAAAGTCGAAGGTGTCGATAGCGTAGAGTGGGGGCTCAACGACAGCCCAGAAGGAAAAAACAAGCATTACACACACTGTGTAATGATGACATTTTCTGA
Source organism: Vibrio sp. Isolate24 (assembly GCF_022398215.1). NCBI lineage: Bacteria > Pseudomonadati > Pseudomonadota > Gammaproteobacteria > Vibrionales > Vibrionaceae > Vibrio > Vibrio sp. Isolate24. The sequence continues at coordinate 308,319 of NZ_JAKEUU010000001.1, read as the reverse complement.
TGAAGATGGTCGCAACCATTACTTGCCACATCCTGAACATGAGGCTTTGAAAGACATCTTCAGACCTATCCTAGAAGACATTGTTGTATTTGATTACACGGTATAGCGCGATGAACCTTCTGCAATCCATCCCTGAAGATTTATCTCAAGAAGTGTTTGAAGATCTGTTGTCTGGAAGTAGCTTTCGTCTGGAGCGTATCGTCTCAAAGGGGCAAAGTTCCGAGCAAGGTTTTTGGTATGATCAAGACGAACATGAATGGGTCATCGTACTAACAGGCTATGCTCGTCTTCAGTATCAAACGGGTGAAGAAATCGAGTTGAAAGCCGGTGACCATCTCAAGATTCCGGCCCATACTAAGCATAGAGTCAGCTATACCACGCCAGATGAAGAAACGATCTGGCTTGCCATCTTTTATAAGGACTGAGCATGATCTCTTGTAACCAATACGATTACATCGAAATAGCTTGTCTCTACCATATCCCTGTTCGGTTGGTAATGGAGTCAGGCCAGATTGTTGAAGGAAAAGCGAAAACCACTAGCTACGATGAACACCGCAGAGAGTGTATCGTTATAGTATCCTCTACAGGCGATCGTCACGTACCTACTGAAAGTTTGGTATCCATGACAGCTCTCATAGAGAACCCACATTTCACAGAGGTAATATTCACTCAAGTCAGTTAGCTGACTCTACAACGCCAACCGGCTTGATGTTAAACTGCCCTTCTATTCAATTAGTGGTTAAAAGGTATTTCGATGAACCCAATTTTAGAGACGCTGAAAGAGAACAACATCAGCGACGAGCAAATCAACGAACTGTTTCAGACATTGACCCAAAACCCTCTAGCAGCAATGGCCACCCTCAGCCAACTTGGTCTGCCACAAGAGAAGCTACAACTTCTTATGGGCCAAGTAATGCAAAACCCGGCTCTCATCAAGGAAGCCGTTGAAGAGCTTGGGTTAGACTTCTCTAAAGTCGAAGAAGCAAAAGCAAAACTTCAGAACTAGACTAAGACTAAATACTCGGCTTCATGCTCTCGGTTTATGGGAATAAAGCCTAAATAAAAACAAAGGGCCTGCAATCGCGGGCCCTTTCACTTAAGAAGTTGTGTTTTTAATCTAATCTTAATGTCACGCCTGAGTAGCTAGAGTAGCCTCTTAGCATCACATGGTAAGTCGTACCCGGTGTTGCTGATAAGCTACACTGTTCGCTGTTACCGTAACGGTATGGGCGACAGTCATAGTTGCCAGTTGTAGGTTGACTACCTGCTTTAACATAAAGGTCCGCATCACCAGTACCACCAGAGATAGAAACAACAACACTTGACGCAGAATCTACCGTAAACGTGTAAAACGTTTCAGAAGAACTAGAGCCTGATAGGTTAGTCACTGGAGTGCCTTTTACCAGAACGTTTGGAGAAGGTGTGCCACAAGATGCGTTTACGCCTACTGTAGTAAATGCCTCTTCAACATCAGACACGTTGTAACCCATATCGGCTGCTGCTTTTGCTACACCACATGCACCTGCGTCGAATGTGCTGTTCGCCGTCCAGTAAAGCTGGTTAGCCAATGTAAAGATCTCAAAACCTTTACGTACGTCCCAACCCGCTTTGTTCGCCAACAAGTAGAATGCTCGGTTATACACACCACTTGAATAGTGAACATTTAGGCCATCGTAGTACTGAGAAGCGTGGTCGATCGAGCGACCGTCTTTGGATGGCAGATCGAAGTAACGTAGACCGCCTTCAGACTTAAAAATGTCCGCACCTACAATCCAGTCAACCGAGCCTTTCATGTAGAATTCCGCTGCTTCACCTGCGATATCAGAGAACGCTTCGTTCATACCACCTGACATGTTGGAATACACTAACCCTGAGTTTTGCTCTGTAAAACCGTGGCTCACTTCGTGTGCACTTACGTTAATATCAACCAGCGGGTAGAATGTGTTCTTGCCATCACCAAATGTCATGGATGAACCATTCCAGAAAGCATTTTCGTAGTCAGTTCCATAATGAACACGCATGGTTAACTGGAAAGTTAACGGCGATGTATTCATCCAGTCTTGGTACATATCAAAAACAACTTTACCAAAGTAATGCGCATCATTGAGAGGCGAATACGCACCATTCACATATTTGTGGTCGTTGTAGTTGGTATCATCACTACATGGGTAACTAAATGCTGAGCTGCCTGACTTACCGCCATTCAAGTCCACCGTTTTTACCGCTGGGGTATTCATCGTACAGGTTGTACCTGTTTTATCGACAATAAAACCCGGATAGTCCGTACCGTAGTTGTATTGACCTGTCTTTTCGTTACCACCAGGGCCTGTACCTGTCGCTTGAGCGTGGTTTATGCCTTCCCAATGTTTCAGCACTTCGCCAGTTGTAGCATCAACCAAGTAGAATGGGCGTCTTGGTACCTTTGCCGCAACAAAAAAGTCTACCATGTAAACGACTTTTGCAGTTTGAGAGTCATCAAGCCACACCATCAGCTTCGATTGGGAGTTTTCGAACGGAGCATCAGAAGCCCCGAGAGAGTGCTTCTTAAACGCGTTTTTCGCTGCTGCGAGCGCTTGTTTCTCATCCAGAGTGGGGGCAACGGTTGCCAAGTCACCACTGATTCCCTGTGCCATGACGCCGTAAACTTCACTCTGGCTGCTTTTTGTCTGAGTGGCGACCACTGAGGTGTTGAACACCGGAAGACCCATGTGGGTTTGTTGATAACGAACCTTCACTTTACCATTCGGCAAAACAACTCGTTTCACTTCAGCGAAGCCGGTTTCCAATGGGACGACGCTGTTTGATTGAGCGTTTAACACTTGCTGTAGTAATGCATCATTTTCAACTTTAACCATCTCTGCGGCTGTTGCTGGTAGGCTAGCTCCTAATCCAGCAGCAATCAGATAAAGCATTTGACGTTGTTTCATTTTACTTTCCTGTTATTGGTATAAAATCCTTCTCCCCAACGGCTCAATAGGAAGTATCTCTGCGATAAATCGCACCAATAACATGAGTGATAGCCACACATTCAAGCAAGTTACATACAGAAAAATAATTCATTAGGTGGCAACAAAAATCCACACCAATTACTCATTAAAATTTTAATTAAAGAAAATTCGATCAGAAAGTGATCATAAAAACAAACAGATAGCAACTAATGATAATTTTATGCAATCAAAAGAGGACATATTTTTATCATTAGTGACACGTGATGCTCAGTCACTTTTTTCCTTTTCATTTCATAAATTTACAGAACATCAGATATAATAAAGGCCCGACACGCTGTAGAGCCTTAATGACATAACAAATTGTAGTTAGATTAGCGACTTAGTGTGTAGCAGCACTCCAAATCATAGTCGTCACCATTCTTTGCCGTATACTCTTTTGCTTCAGTACATGCACGTGGTTTGCCTTTCTCATCCCCTTTCACCAAGCTGATCCAATGGCGCATCGCGGAAATTTCACTGCTTTCCTGAGGAAACATAGTGCAGGTCTCTAGTTGGATGTCATCAATTTCAACCAACTCGACACAGCCTGTGCCTTTTTGATTGCCGAATGTCAGTTCAACATGGCTTCCTGTACCATCTCTAAACAAGATAGATTCAGGGTCTTCTTTCTCACCAGTGTAAGCAACAAAGTGTTTAGAGTGCTTCAAACCACTGTGACTACCATCTTTGAAATAAGCCATTACATGGCGATAGTCGATAACATATGCAGTAACATCTTTATGTGATCCACTCTCAAGTGGAAATAAACGATCTAGCAGTTGTTTTGCTTTTACTTGCTTCTCGGTGGTTTGATTTGAATTCATCTTTTCTACCGCGAAGACTGCTTCAGCGATAAATGGCTTGTCTTGTTTTTGGATTTCTGTTTTATCGAAAGTAAGCATATTCATAGTGTTTCCCTCGCGGATATTTCACAACTTTTCTGTCCTAGAGCAAATATTTCAAACTTGCGTTTAACTGTTTGCAGATTTGTGACTTTGCTTACTTTGTATACTAGTGAAATTTTGACTACAATTTCACAACAAAAATTTTACAATGTGAATTTTACAAAATGATGCTGTCAAAAAGTCTAATTCGTCAGTCCCACTTTTTAGGGACCAAGATTCGAAACCTACGTAAACGCAACCATTTAACCATGGAAGATCTCTCGGCTCGCTGTATACGGGTTAATCCAGAATACGCCCCTTCTGTCTCCTATCTATCAATGATTGAGCGTGGGAAGCGTGTCCCTAGTATTGATATGTTGGAGGTCATCGCTGAAGTCTTCCAAAAAGATCCGACCTGGTTTCTGGATGATGAACCTGAGCAGGCCGACATCACACCTGATAAAGGTAATAGAGGTGGCATTAGTGGAATGGCACTTGAGCCAAGCTTCCTCTTCTCGAATGAGATTTTACAAATTGCTATTCCAGAAATGCTCTCTCAAACCGGTATTACTGGCCGCCAGTTTGCTCACTTATTGATCCGTGCCCATCAGGAAAGCAACCAAAACCACTTTCCTGATCTAGAACGTGCTGCGGAAGAAGTCGGATTGAAACGCCTTAATTTGTCTGCAGAAGATCTAATGGATATTGCTCGTAGTATGGGGCTAACGATACGCTGGGTGTCACGTCCACCACAAGATATTGTCGATGAACTTGGAGTTAGCGCAAAGCAGGTCGTCACCTCTTTCTTTGAACCGCCTGGTTTTATCTATTTAAACGAGATTCTGAAACAATACCCGACTCGCCTGAAATACGATTTGGCCGTCTACATCGGCCATTGTGTCCTGCATAGTAAAGAGGGATTAAAGAGCGTCTTGTCTGTTGGTCACGCCAATAGCTGGGAAGAACACAACCAAGCCGCACCAACCTCAGATCTCAACTCTCAGGATATTTTACAAGCATGGCGAGATTTTGAATCGAGCTTTTTTGCTGGTGCTCTGTTATGTCCAAAGGTGCCTTTCCGCCAGTTGCTCGACCGTAGCGGTTACGAGATTGATGTTCACCTCAAAGCAGGGGTTTCCCCTTCTGTAGCAATGCGCCGAATGACGGTGGTGTCACCTTATCCACACTGGCATTACTTTGATGCCTATGGCCAGAACAAACTAAAAGCGGTTTATCGCGGTAATGGCATCCCACTTCCTTGGGGAAACATGCGTAAGGTTAACGACCCTTGTCAGCACTGGGCGGTATTCAGAAGGCTTTCTGAGCCTCAAAACGGCAGCTCAGCGCAAATCTCTATTCTCAATGTTGGTGACGAGCCAAGAATCTACTGCTGTGAGTCAGTCAACATGACAGATCCTGCGGGCAACAATCGAGTTCTCTGCGCGGGTATCGATTTGAACCCAGCGATAGATGCTCAAGGTGGTGATTCACGCAGTATCGCCGAAGAACTGAAATCTTTGTGTGTTGATAACGGCGGTAGTGCTTCGATTCCTCGCCATATCCAGAGAGAATTCACCACGATTGCCAAGATTCTCAATATTAACTGGATTGAGCGAGGTATTCAGACCGACGCAAGGGTGATCTGTTCCAGAGGCGCTGTGTGCCCTCGAAAACCAAGCTGCTATAACGGATGTCAGGAAAATGTACTGATGTGAGTTGTAAGGGCCTAAAAAGAAAAAAAGCCAATCACAATAATCGTGATTGGCTATATATGAATGTGAACAAAAATAAGGTTCACTAACAACGTCAGTTGGCTAGGTGACCCTCGGCTTAATAAGGGTCATCACTACTAAAGCATGAAGCGTGCCAACTTTAATTATCAATAAAAACCATTGTTTTTGTTCACTTCTGCATCAGATGCATGAAAACCATGCGCATAATCCATTTCTAAATTGCACTTAATTGCAAAATGCAAATATCAAACAAATGCATTTTGCAAATTACAGGCTTTCTCCTAATTCGATTTGATATCCCAAATCAATACTCGCTTTCCAGCTTTCAACACCTTTAAGGCGTTGAATTAATTGCTGTGCTGCAACTTGGCCGATCTCTTCACGTGGCGTAATCACTGTCGCTAGTTTTGGCGTCATTGCCTGACTGATGTCATGACCATGAAATCCAACAATCGCCATTTGTTCTGGGATCTTTATTCCACGTCTCTGGCATTCAAACAAAGCACCAATGGCTAAATCGTCATTGGTACAGAAGATACCGTCTACCTCAGGGTGCTTTTGTAAAAGCTCACCTAATAGTTTAGCGCCCAAGGTAAACGACGAAGCTTCCTCCGTCTGGAGAGTAACTGGCACTTTTCCCTGCTCTTGAAGTGCCAGCTGATAACCGTCCATCTTTAGTCGGGTCCGTTCATCCATCCGCGCAGCAAAATACGCAATGTTCTCTCTTCCCTGCGCTAACATGGCTTTTGTCATGTCCCGAGCCGCAAGCCTGTTATCAAACCCAACAGCCTGCTCAATGCGAGGCGAGAAGGAATCCATGATTTCCACCACAGGGATTGATGCGGTTTCCAGCATCTTGCGGGCCTTGTCGGTATGGACATTCTCCGAAAGGATTATGGCATCAACGTTATACGACAGCAGAGAAGCAATGCTCTTTTCTTCAAGCTCTTCACTGTAGCCGTAGTGTGCGATCATCGTTTGGTAACCTGCTGGTGTGGTCACCGATTCAATACCACGTATCACTTCAGCAAAAACCTGGTTAGTTAAGGAAGGAACCAGCACACCGATAGCATTCGACTTCGCATTGGACAGAATATCCGGTGCGCGGTTGGGAATATATCCCAACTCTTCCACCGCCTGATTAACCTTTTCTTGTATTGCTTGAGAGACAAGAGAAGGGTCGCGTAAACAACGACTGACAGTCATTTTTGTCACCCCAACTTTATCTGCAATATCTTGCAACGTAGGGCGTTTTTTCTTATTGGCCATTGATGATGTTTCTTTCTGCTCTTTATGTTACTGGTAACATTTTACTCATAAAACAAAACGAATTTATTGGTTCAGATAACAAAAAAGCGCTCGCTTTGCAGCGAACGCTCTGTTTTTACACCGTGAGTTGCGTTTTGTTTGGCTCACTCCAAGTTAAATGAAACTTTTCATCTTCTGGTTTATCCACTCTGGAATAGGTATGCGCTCCAAAGTAGTCTCGCTGAGCCTGAAGCAAATTCGCTGGTAAAACACCGCAACGGAGCGAATCGAAATAGCTCAATGCAGAAGAGATAGCCGGCACTGGTACGCCATGAATAGCCGCATTAGACACACTGCTTCGCCAGCCACATGATCTCAGCGCGATTTGCTCGATAAAAACATTGGCGAATAGAAGATGTTCCAACTCAGGTTCATCTTGGTAGGCCTTGGTGATGTCCTGTAAAAAGATGGCGCGGATGATACACCCTGCTCGCCAAATTTTAGCAATATCACCAAAATCTAGATTCCAGCCTTCTTCAACAGAGGTTGTCTTCAGCAGGTCAAAACCCTGTGCGTATACCACGAGTTTGGCGCAGTATAATGCGTCGTGCAGCTCATCGAGCATAGCTTTTTTGTCAAAGCCACCCGCAGGCTTGGTGTGCGTTTTCAGCACTTGTTCCGCATTCACTCTTAGTTGCTTTTGTGCACTTTGTGCTCGGGCAAATACCGCTTGAGCAATGGTGGGCGCAGGCGCACCCATTTGTAGGCTGTTCACCGCCGTCCACAACCCAGTCCCCTTCTGGCCCGCTTTATCAAGCACCACATCAACAAACGGTTTTCCTGTTACTGGATCTTCTGTCTGCAATATCTCTGCGCTGATTTCCATCAAGTAACTATTGAGGACACCCTTGTTCCAACTTGAAAATACTGCACTGATCTCTCTAGCCGACATCTCAAGAACATCGAACATGAAATGAAATGCTTCACAGATAAGCTGCATATCAGCGTATTCAATACCATTGTGAACCATTTTAACGTAGTGCCCAGCTCCCGCAGGCCCTAGGTATGCTGCACATGATTCACCTTGTTCAAATTGTCCGACTGGCAGACCTTTTTCATCCACTTTGGCGGCAATCGCTTCCCACATCGGACGCACATATTCCCAAGCTGCTGGGTCACCACTAGCCATAAGAGCCGGCCCTGTTCGAGCCCCGACTTCACCTCCAGAAACCGCAGTACTAAAGAAACGCAATTTGCCTTGATAGTGAGCCTCTCGGCGCTCAGAGTCCGTCCAAAGGCTGTTGCCGGTATCAATCACAATATCTTCGCTATCGATACCAGCAATGAGTAAATCATCAATCACCTTATCAACAATCTCTCCGGCTGGAACAGACAAGGCAATCACACGTGGTCTTTCCAAAGTCTTCAGTAACTCAGAGAGATTAGACGCCGCAACAAATTGACCTTTGCTGGCTATGCATGAAACGAGATCCGCTTCCGAAGCAGCCCGTTGACGGTTAGCTTCATCAATATCAAACCCTGTGACATTAAAGCCATGGTCAAGTAGATTCAACGCGAGGCTTTTACCCATCACACCAAGGCCAATCATCGCAATGTTTGACTGGCTCATAACGCTCGCTCCTTCAGCGCTATAAGTGCTGATTCCACTACGGTATCGACATCCGACCTAATATCGATAAACAACGCTTCATCGTCGCTTGGTTCAACTAAGGCTTCAAACTGACTTTTGAGCATCGCTTCGCCATTAAAATAATGGTTAGCACGTTGCTTGTGTCGAGACCATATAGTATCGAAGTCACCTTTCAAATAGACGATAGCCAGTTGCTGATTGTTACGACGAAGAATATCTCTGTACGCTGGTTTGAGTGCAGAGCAGGCAATCACCGCAGCATCATTCTCAACGTAAATTCGGTTTAGCGTTTCTAGCCAGCCTAAGCGGTCGCAATCATCCAGTGGAATTCCTTGCGCCATTTTCTCCACATTGGCTTTTGGATGGTAATCATCACCATCATAAAAAGGCAGAGACAACTTATCGGCAATCTCTTTACCAATCAGGCTCTTACCACAACCTGAAACGCCCATTACTAATATTTTTTTCACTTTCATTGGGTAATACTATCCTTAGCCTTCCAATTATCAGAAGGCTGTGAATACCAATTTCAATACTTTACTAATTCAAAATGCTTTGCGGTTATTTCCACCACATAGCGAGATCTGGGAACATAATCACTAGGCTTAATACGAAGATCTGCAGGCCAATAAATGGCAACAGTGAGCTGAAGATTTCCCCTAAACTGATGTCTTTTGGTGCGACGGACTTAAGATAGAATGCTGCCGGCCCAAACGGAGGCGATAAGAATGAAACCTGCATATTGAGGCAGAACACCACACCAAACCAAACTGGGTCATACCCTAAACTGGTAATAATCGGCACAAAAATCGGCATAGTCAGCAGGGCAACGCCAACCCAGTCAAGGAACATACCGAGAACCAGCAGAACTACCATCATGATCAACAATGTTGCGAGAGGACTACCGCCACTCAGGCCAAGAATGACTTCTTCAACGAAGTCGATACCGCCCATTAAGTTGTAGATTCCAACTAATGCGCTCGCACCAATACCAATCCACATGATCATGCCGCAAGTGCGCATGGTCGCGATTGCACTCTCTTTGAGCATGTTGATATTCATTTCACCACGAATGATTGCTGAAATCATAATACCCACAACGCCCAGTGCAGAAGCTTCAGTTACAGAGGCGACACCGGTGTAAATGCTCCCAAGGACAACCGCTACAGACAACAGCGGGAAAAACAGAGCCTTGAAGTAGCTAACTTGCCTTTCATCTTCTTCATCACCATCACTTGGAATAGGGGCTAATGAAGGATTGAGCTTACAGCGTACTAATACGTAAGCGATGTAACAGCCAGCAAGAATAAATGCAGGTAAGAAAGAAGCCTTGAACAAATCACCGATTGATACACTCGCCGTCATACCATAGATAATCAGAACAATACTTGGTGGAAGCATAGTGCCCAGTGCGCCGCCTGCACAGGTGGTACCAATCGCTAATTTTCGATCATAACCAAGACGTAGCATCTGCGGCAGAGCAAGAATACCAAGCAGGACTGTTTCTCCACCAATCACGCCTGACATTGAGGCTAGAAGAACCGCCACCAGCAAGGTTTGCACAGCCACACCACCGCGTACTTTACGGCCGATAGATTTCATCGCGTCAAACAAGTCCCTGGCAATGCCTGATCGATCAAGCAGCGCAGCCATGAGAACAAACATAGGCACAGCAAGGAACACATAACCTGAAGCAAAACTGTAAGTGCGGCTCGCGATCAAAGGCAGTGCATCTGGTCCAAACCAGCAAAGAGTGAAGAAAATGGCGACAAAGCCTGTGACAAAGGCCAACTGCATACCTGTGAGCAGCAAGGCAATCATCATCAGCAGCATGAGTACACTACCCCATGCGATGCCAATAGAAGATAAATCAAACATCGTTATTCTTCCTTAGCCCCATAACTTCCTGAATGAGGTGTAAGACAAACTGGATAACAAGAATACAAAGGACGACAAAAATCAGGCCCTTGAGTAGCGCTGGGTAAGGTGCATTCAGAACAGAACCAGATGTTTCAAGGCGAAGCTCACCCCACGGGGCATACCAAGACTCTTTCGCCATCGCAAAAGACGCGTAAGCCAGCATGCCAGCAAATGCCAGCCCCACGAGATGGTGAACAATATTGAGGTATTTACGTGTCTGTTCGGACACAGAATCGTAAATTAATACCACTCGCACATGCTTATTAGCAGCAAAGGCATAGATACCTCCAACAATAAACAGTGAACCACCAATGAAGGACGCCGTTTCGTGAACCCAAGTTGTTGGCGCGTTAAAGGCATAACGCATCAGAACTTCATAAAACGAAATAAATACAGTGAAGATGAATAACCAGCTGAGCAAATTACTGATTTTTATAATGGCTCTGTCGAGAAAGTTTCTCGGTTGCTCACCCTGCTGTTGAGGTGGATGTGTGACGTTGTCATTCATACCAATCAATTCCAAAAAGAAGGAGGGCTACGCCCTCCAGAGAGAAGCTAGAACACATGTTCAGCTTAAAGAAGGCCGTTTTCTTCTAGGAAACCAGTCACTGAGTCATACACTTTTTTCGCATTTGGTGAACGCTCAGCAAACACTTTCCATTGAGACTTAGCAATTTCACGGAATTTCTTACGCTCTTCGTCAGACCAATTATGGATAGTGATGGATGGGTTCGCTTGTGCTTCTTTCACTGCAGCCTGATCCGCCATTTTCAACTGAGTTGTCATGTCGTAAGAAAAATCACGGACTGAAGTTTGTAGAATAGTTTGCAAATCTTCAGGCATCTTGTCCCATTTCTTCTGAGATACAGAAATATCGATCAGTGGTAATGAGTGGAAGCCCGGTTGAACTGGGTGCGTAGCAATATCATTCATGCCCGCTTTTTGGTTGGTTGAAAATACCGTGTAGTCCGCTGCATCAATAACACCTTTACTCAAACCAGTGAAGACTTCAGAGCCAGGCAGGTTGACAGGCGTTGCACCGGCAGCGGCGAACACTTGCTGAACCAAACCTTCTGGCGCACGTAATTTCAAACCTTTCAAGTCATCAACACCGTTAAGCGGCTTTTTAGAGATAAAAGATTCAACGCCCGTTGTTGAAGCACCAACAAACTTCACACCATACGGTGCATAAAGCTCAGTCATCAGTTCATTACCGCCACCGTAGTTCATGTACTGCAGAAGCTGGGTCGTATCTGACCATGCACCGACCATGTTACCAATTAGGCCAAAAGCAGGATCCTTACCCGAAAAGTAACCCGTTGCTGTCACTTGCCCATCTAGAATACCCATTTTTATCGCGCCCAAAGTTTCAGTGTGTTTCACCACTGCCCCTACTGGTAGAAGGTCGATGTCAATTCGGCCATTCGACATTTTCTCTACGCGCTCTGCCCATTTTTGTTGAACTTTAAAGTTCAAATCACCAGATGGGTCAGAAGACTGAATCTTCAGTTTGAAGTCAGCGGCCAAGGCCGAAGTCGCAAAAAGTCCTGTCAAAGTGGCAGCAAGCAAAGGTTTTGTCATCGCTTTCATAGTAGGGGTGTCCTTAGATTGTTTCATTTATTCCAATACAGCTTTTAAGCTGTCGGTATGAAACCGGCTTATTATTTTATGTTACCGGTAACTCTGACGCCAATGTTACCGGTAACAAGAAAACGTTTTCCATGACAAAAGTCACAAGTTTCAATTTTGTTAATAGCAAGATGGCTTAAGAGCAGAAGAAGTGTGAGCTAAAACACATACGACGCTCCAACAGTTGAGGGACTGTTAGAGACAAACGTTTTGTCGAAGAAGGGTGTGCTATTTCTGGCGAAATACCCAGACAGGACCGATAAGAAGAAAAAGAAGATCTTCAAAGAATGAAGGCTTCTTACCCTCAATTTTATGTCCAATGAACTGCAACATCCACAATACGGCAAATAAGATCAGCGAAACGAGGAGCACAGGCACCTGAAGAATTTCCAGAGACCAGATCAAAGAAATACACGCCAATGTAAAACCAAGCATCATAAGAAATACGCTCAGCGACAGCTTAAAGTAGAAAATCATGACAGGTAGCATCGCAACCCAAACCCAGTTTAGGGTAAAACCAAAAAACGAAATCGATGGAATTGACCAGATTAAGCCAACAATGGATAAGAAAATCCCTGGCACTGCTACTTTGTGGATTTTCTGGTTCACTGGATTTTGATGGCTCTCACCATAATCACTTAGCCACTGGGTCAGATCTCGCATTCTTATCTCTCTAAATCATGCTCTTATAGTATTGTCTATAGCACGAATTCATAGATTCTGCTGACCTATATTCGTGATTACATTCCGCTACGCTGAGCTTGACGGCGTTTTTCCTCATACATTCTGGCATCAGCGACTTTCAACATATCATCTACATTTTTAAACTCAGGAACATACATCGCATAACCGACACTGACGTGAATATTAATAAGGTGTTGCTCATAGATAACAGGTGTATGGCAAATGGCTCTCTGTAGCTCAATATTGAGAACATCTACATCACTAGCGACAGACATCCGAGGCAACATGATCAAAAATTCATCCCCTCCGATTCTGGCTACCACATCTGAAGATCTAAGCACGCTCTTAATCCTTTCTGCTACGGCAATCAACACCTTATCCCCTGCCACATGGCCATAGGTATCGTTAATCAGCTTAAATTTATCAAGGTCTACATTGAGGATGGCAAACGTCTCGCCTTTCTCAGAGTGAGACACAGCCTCAAAATGACTTTCAAGGGTGTACATGAAATACCTTCGATTAGGTAGAGATGTTAACTCATCATGCAAGGAACGCTGATCTGCAGCTTGGTAAAGGCGATAAATTGCGACAAAAGCAATCAAAAGAACTAGGACCATTGGGTAACCTAGCAGACGAACAACATGTACTCGGTACCATTCACTCTGTTGCAGCAAATCGTCCTTCGTCGAGGCTCCAATCGTCCAGCTACCATAGGGGAAGTGAACAGTTTCAGTCGCAAAAGCATTATTAAAAGTACTCTGCGAACCATAGAAAACTTCCCCATCCTGCCCAGAGCTATCCACTCCGCGCATCGCTATATTGTATTTGAAGGATAACTCTTCCACGCCGGCATCAATAAACAAAGTCTCGAGGGAAATAACAACACTGCATACCCCCCAATAGTCACGGTTATAAAGCGGATCGGTAAAAATAGGAATACGCGCTATTAAAGCCCTTCCTCCCTGTACCAGGTTGACGGGACCAGCAATGAAAATTTCTTGAATTTCACGGGCTTTGTTTATTGTCCGCCATTGGCTTGGCACGGTCCGATAATCAAGTCCTAATGCTTTTTCGTTTCCTTCTAACGGGTAAATGTATTTAATAACATCATCTGGTGCTAAACCAATAATCGTGATGTGACTGGCCTTACGCATAATACTGGAAGCGAGTAAATCCCACCCTGAATACTCGAAGCTAGGGTGACCTGCAACCAATGCTGTGAGATCATTCACAGCAAAAATATCGTACACAATAGCTGACTCTAATTCTGAGCGAACAATAGACAGCTCCTCTTTTGCTTTATCGAGCAGGCTACCTCTTAGGAAGTTTTTTTGGCTACGGTCAGCCCACTCTATCAGTCCTGTTGCAAAACAAAGCAGTGTCAGTGCCATCAAAAAAACGGACCCACGACTGCTAAATCGATACTTCATTCCACCCCCAGATCAAGCTCTCTAACACATTGTTTGAACCATATTTCAATACTAATGAAAGTACTGCTTCTAGTCCTAACCTGTTAGAGGTATATAATTATTATTATGGCTATTGTTTTAGCACTTACATAAAAACTACATGAACTTGGGTAAGTTTTCATCGATTAAAGATAAAATTATTGATAAGAGAGTAGATTTTGGATTTGTTTAATGCTCTACCTTATGAACAAAGGTGGATAGAACTGCCCAATGGCCGTTTGTTGTGGATTAACGACTTTATGCCACCCAATGAAGCCAATAGTTTGATGTCCTGCCTTAAGCAGGTCACACCTTGGTCACAAGAAGAAATACAGCTGTTTGGACGTATGGTCAAACAACCCCGTTTGCAAGCTTGGTACGGCGATAAAGCTTACACTTACTCCGGCTTAACCATGCCAGCGATACCCATGACAGAAACACTAGACTCGATCAAATTACGATGTGAAGACGTTGCGAGTCAACCTTTTAACTCGGTATTACTCAATTTATACCGAGACGGCCAGGACTCGATGGGAGCACATCAGGATAATGAACCAGAGCTTGGAAGCAATCCGACCATCGCATCACTTAGTCTAGGAGCCACGCGTCGCTTCGTACTGAAACACATTCACACAGGACAAACTTACCGTTTAGAGTTGTCTCACGGCAGCCTATTAATCATGGCAGGTGAAATGCAACACTTCTGGAAACACAGCTTACCGAAAACCAATCAACAGATTGGAGAAAGAATAAACCTGACTTTCAGGATGATCTACTAGTCCTTGCTTTATGCGGCTTTTAAACTTTTACTTTTTAACCACTTAGGTAACACAACACAGGCAATGTTGGCTGCAATAATCAGAGTTAGCCCCAATACTTGGTACGAGTTATAACGCTCGTTATAAAACAGCACCTGCCAGGCCGCGGTAAACAACAGATTGGTAAAAATAAGTGGCGCAAGTTGTGAGCCTGACTCAGCCAGTTTGTACGCTTTTGAGCGAAACACCTGCGTATTAATGATCAGCACTGATAAAGTACCAAGCGCCATCACAATAAGCCAAGGACTTACGTCCGATGCTTGATACATAGCATGATGATCCACTAAGCTGAATGCGACTAACGGTGTGATAACAACAGCGGCGAATAGGAAAGTCCACAAATTGATTTCAAATGCATTCAACCTACTTTGACTAATACGATAAAGGCTGAGTTGGGATCCAGCATTAAACACGCCCGCTGCAAGTCCCACTAAAAGCTCAGCTCTGAAGTTGAACCCGCTGACATCTCCCGCCAGTAGAACCACACCAACAAAGGTAGTCAGGAGCCCTAACAGGTTCACTGCTCCAATACTGATAGAAAATATAAGCTTTTCTAACAATGGGATAAACAACGGGCCCGTCCCAAATAGAACCACACTTTCCACCAAGGTCAGATGCTGGAGTGAGTAAACAAAACAAACTTGGCATGCCCCGATACACAAGGCTCTCAACCAAATTGGTCTCTGTTCATTGCGGTCTGGCCAACGCACATCTTTGCCACAAAACGCTAGAATTAATACCATTGCAGGCAGGATAAATCTAAGAAAACTGAGTAGATTAGCGTCAAAGTGCTCACTCAAAAACTTGGAAAATAATCCGGTTAATGACAAACTGAATGTAGAAGACAACATGAATAAAACTGGGTACAACTGACTGGGCATAACTCCTCCGTATTTAGCACTTAGTTTAGAAGCCGTCAGTACAAATTAAAAACGAGTAATATTGACACAATAAGTAAGAAAAACTTACAAATGAGAAAACTAGCGCCTCTTAAATCAATTTATTCATTTATCGCAATTGCCGAGACTGGCAGCATGACGGAAGCAGCAAAAACGCTGAATGTGAGCCACTCAGCAGTAAGCCAAGCGATTAAATCTTTAGAGACTCAGATTGGACAAGCGCTGTTTATTCGTACTGGACGAACAGTTACACTCAACGCTGCCGGTCGCCGTTACTACAAACAAGTCGCGCCAGCAATAGAGCAAATTATAACCGCCACTCAACACCTAATTGATGAGCAGCAAAGTCAGCGGATAACACTTAACATGGTCAATTCATTAGCAATGCATTGGTGGATTCCGCGAGTGAACCGTTTTAATCAATACGCGCCTCAACTGGATATTCGTATCTCTAACTTAATTGGCCACTTTGTAATGGAAAATGAAGGTGTTGACGTCGCAATTATTCACGGCAAAACGGATGACTGGCAAGATTACTATTGCGAGTTACTGGCTCATGATGAGTTAGTGATGGTCGCCAGCCCTGAACTGGTCCGTACGGGCACAACGCCAGAGTCGCTTCTCGCACACTACCCCGCAATTATCGCTGCAAATGATAGAAGAAAGTATGACTGGCAAGTATGGTGTGAGAGCCACCAACTACCAATACCAAGCTCCGTCAATAACTTAAGCTTTTCGGCTTCCATTCAGGCGGTTCAGGCATCAATCCGTCAGTTAGGGGTATTTGTGACCCACCGACAATTCATTCGTGACGATGTTCATCATGGTTCTCTAGTCGAAGTCGGAAACCCCGTACTCAACCCTCATCAAGACTTTTACTTCGCTTGTCAGCGAGAAAAGCTTAAAAATGAACACGTCCTTACATTGCGTAACTGGCTGAGAAATGAATTCAGTGCTTAGTATTTTCTATAGACTATTTTATTATAAGGAACAGACCTAGCATTTTATTTTTTCAATTTAATCATAGATTTAAAAACGACAAAATATTAACGCCTTGTGTATTTAAGCATCAAATACAATTAGTTACATAAGCGCCAAAATTTAGTGATTAATACTAGTCAGCCATATAATAAGAAATAGGGTTCATATGATTATTTCTTCTCACTAAATTTCCTTGAATAATACCTTCATTCAAACTTCATTTTTTCTTCTAGACTTTAATTGCCGGATTGTGAATTTACAGGCAGGGAATTAAATGGCGGGATTTGTAGGACAACATTTAGAAGAAATGGCCGATATGCACTCAGCTCGTAAGTGTAAAGTCGTTCTTCTTTGTTCGATCGTCACTCTGGCTATTCTTGCCTATTATGGTTTCATGCACATCACGAATCAGAATTACCTGTTCGGTACACTCAATATTTTGTGTGTGGGTATCTTAATTGCCAATCTTTGGTATTTGAATTTCAACCAATCAGACAACCTTTCAGACTTAATACTCTCAGGTGTTTTACTCTTTCAGGCAACCCTATTATTGGTATATGGTGACAACGCATCTGATCGGCTGTTTTGGTTATATCCAATACTTGCTGCCGTGATTTTTGTATGTGACTTTCGTACTGGTCTAATACTAAGCTCTGCTTTTTATTTACTTACCTTTTCGACTTGCTTGTTTACCAATATCATTACGGTTCCCCTACCGATTTCCATCGACCGCTTTCTCATCAGCCTATTTGCTCTCTATCTATTATGTAATACATCATCATACTTTTACGCAAAAGTCGTTAACTATATTCAGTCTCTCTATAAGGAAGGTATAGAGGATCTCGCTTATCGTGATCAGTTAACTGGCCTTGCTAACCGTTGGAGTTTTGAAAGTTGGGCGCTGGAGAAACTAGAAGAAGTGCGAGATAGTAACACTATTACTGCAATGGTCTTTCTCGACATAGACAATTTCAAAGCTATTAATGATACATACGGGCATGAAGTTGGTGACCGTGTTTTACAACACTTTTCCAAAAGGTTAAGAAATAATATTCGCTCCAAAGATAGGAAAACAAAGAAGCACGATTATTCAATCGCACGTTACGCTGGAGACGAGTTTGTTTTGCTCCTTTATGACGTACGCAGCATCAAAGATCTTAATGGTATTTTGAATCGTATTTGTCATCTATTTGAAGACAGTTACCAAAGCACGGAAAGAATCAACAAGCTCACTGTCAGCGCTGGGGTCGCTATTTTTCCTGAAGATGGGGATTCGTTACCCGAACTAACTCGCTGTGCAGACAAGGCGATGTACGCGGCAAAACACGGGGGCAAGAATCAGTATCGCTACTATCAACTTGACCATGCGGACATGGTTAAAAGCGTGGAAAACCCTGACCCAAATAAAGTAACGCCAATAAAAAAGTTTAACGGCTCATAAACATGAGCCACAGGCAGAACGCCATTACAACGAGCATCCACGCTGCATAACGGGTAGAGTTAGGTTTGTCTTTCTTGGGTACCACAACAGGTTTCATTGCCGTTTCTTTAGCCGCTCTCGCTGCGGTTCTAAGTGAACTGCGCTGAGAAACTTCATCTCGGCGTTGCTGTGCTTTATTCGCTACTTTACCAAATCGGTGCAACTGATCTGCAGTAAGCTCCTGACTGGGATCGTAACGAGCATGTGGGTCTTTGTGTTTAGGTACTACAGCCATCATCGACCTCCTCTCGAACCGGTTCCGTCAGATTAAGTATAGCCAATGTCCTAAATGATAAATTTGTTTATTACTACGGGACATTTCGGGATTCCCGAACAATAGACCGACAAAAACCTCACGTTCCCTTGTATTCATGCCTAAATTAAAAATAATTTAGGCAAACTCTTTGCCAATTTATTACCTATCGAAGCAAGATCAAAAGAAAATCACCACGTGTATTATCACACGTGGAGTTGGGATTTATAGATACTCACATAAATAAGCCGTCGTTAGAGACACTCTTAAATCAAAAGAAGAATCTCCGCTAACATCAAATGATTCCCCACTAGAATAAGTCGTCCAAGCATCTTCTCCTACACGCTTAATCGTCAGGCTACCTTTCACCACTGTCATACGCTCTGGATCTGCAGTGCCAAACGTATACTCACCAGGAGCCATAACACCGACACTCGATTGCTTACCTTCTTGCTCAAATCCTAGCGACTGAACATTGCCTTCAAAATACTTATTTATTTTGATCATGTATCCTCCATGAAAATTGCTTTATGTTTCTGTAACCTAGGACTTGTTGTAACGGAATCATTCTCCCCAATCAAGCTCGAAATAGCTTCCCGTATTAGACGGCAAGTTTATAAAGTAATACAAAAGCCATAAGTCACCGTATAAACGTCCATAGGCAAGAAGGAACTTGATATCTAAAGATGAAGCTTAGATTCCAACCAAGAGATTATCTCGTATAGATGGCTAATCGAGCGCTGCACAAACAGGAAGGTAGAACTCTTATCAGTGTCTTAAGCACCTTGTAGATCTTATCATTCATTGTATTTTGCAGCATCATAAGACTGACAGGCTATACTTACTGGCAGTAAAATAGAATATAAGGCATTGGTAAAACCTTATATTAACGTAAATAAACCGTGCATTTTTTGGGCTTAAGATCAAACTTATCATTGATAGTAAACATCAATGTTTAAACTCTTACACCAGACTCAGCGAAATACAGGTAAACTTCTCAACCAGTTTACTGATCAGAGCAGTTGAATGTGGCATTAAACAGAGCAGCAACCAATGCACCAAGATGGAAAAAGCGCTCTTATATGGAAAAAGAAGCTTTTCTAAAATTGTCTTTTGTTACGCTACTAGTCACTTTGGCGGTAGCTTTCTCGTCTCTTCTTTTCTTCAGCTATCAAGATTACGTCCACCCAAAACACGTTTATGGGCGATGGATAGAAATTGGTACACCTGAATATAATACCGAGGTTCTAACCTTTAATGAGAGAGGAGTTTATCGTAACGATCGATTGGTCACGACCAACTTTGATTTTGACGGTAAGGTTATCACAGTGACTACGGGGGGAGGCATTTCTATTTATCAGGTTGCTGGCACATTCAAATCTCCACAACTTCGTCGTTTAGAACCCAACAGCCCAACTCAACGTTTCATCAAAGCGGGTTACGAAAATACTGTCGATATGGGGGGTAGTAGTGGTTCAGCGAAAAACCGTCGGGCAGCCCTATCAGAGCACTTCAGCAGTAAAAAGTAACAATACCAGTCCAATAACAAGCCATATACACTCTTACAGTTGCCATCTCATAAATTGACGGTAGTTTCCCTACCTTCAAGCCTTTATACTGGACTCAGTGAAATTAACAATAAGAACTGTTTAATGAATGAGTTAGTTGCATTTTTGCCTAAGAATCTTGTCACCTTACTGCAAAGCTGGGATACCAATGTTTTATTTATTACCGCTGCCAGTTTTTTTGCTTGGGTAGCTTGGCGTATTATCTATAGCCGATTAGATATTCTTGTTGAAAAAACCCACTTCCATTGGGATGACTTAACTCTCCACGCTCTAAAGACCCCTATCAGTACTCTTATCTGGTGCTGGCCTGCGACCGTTTCACTCGGTTTCATTCTCGAAGACTACTTGGATTCCAAATTAAATTGGCTTAGCACGCTTAAGCTTCTTCTTGTGATTGCCATTTTCATCTGGATTATCATGCGGTTGATCAACAATGTTGAAGAGTACGTACTAAAGCAGCATTCTCGTGATGAAACAACGGTTCAAGCGATCGCTAAAGTATCAAGGCTGTTCTTCATCATTATAGGTATGCTAACCATCATGCAAGCCTTTGGCCTGAGTCTATCTGGCTTGTTGACCTTTGGTGGTGTCGGTGGCTTGATTGTGGGTTTAGCCGCGAAAGATCTGCTCTCGAATTTCTTTGGTGGAATGATGATTTACTTCGATCGCCCATTCAAAGTCGGGGATTGGATTCGCTCTCCGGACCGTCAAATCGAAGGTACCGTAGAGCGTATTGGATGGCGAATGACCATCATTCGTACTTTTGATAAACGCCCTCTATACGTCCCAAACTCAGTGTTCAGTCATATCGTGGTAGAGAACCCATCGCGTATGCTCAACCGACGAATCAAAGAAACAATCGGTGTCCGCTACGACGATGGCGAGAAGGTTGCTCAAATCGTAAAAGACATCAAAACAATGCTCAAAAATCATCCTGACATTGATACTAAGCAAACCTTAATCGTGAATTTCAACGCTTTTGGACCGTCTTCATTACAAATGATGGTGTATACCTTTACTAAAACCGTAAACTGGATTCGCTATCATGAAGTAAAAGAAGATGTGTTACTTAAAATCATGTCTATTATTCACCGACATGACGCTGATATCGCCTACCCAACTCAAACACTGAAGTTTGATCCACCCATTTCAGGCGAAGATCTACAAGACAAAGCCTAATAAGAAGCCCACAATCTGTGGGCTTCTTATTAAATATCATTATTTTTTAGAAAGTTAGAATGTATTACTTGGCAAGATTAAGTCAGATTTTGCCAAGATTTCATCATGATTTTCCCACCAGAATGATGTATTAATCTCATTATTAAGTTCAATCGTTTCTCCAACCATAGGAGTGACTAAATCCGCTCCTATGTCATTCGCCTCGGCAATCAGATCTGTCATCGGCTCGTCCCATTTGTGAGCAAACAATTCAAAAGTAGACCAATGCACAGGGAAGAGCTTTTCTGCTTCTAGGTCCTTAAAGGCTTGCATCGTATGACGAGCCTGCATATGACCCCAATTTTCCACCGGGAAGCCCTTACCATCTTTCACGTTCGCGGCGACTTCAATAAATGCCATATTAAAAGGGCCTAACCTCTCACCTATCTCTTTAAAATGTGAATCATAAGCAGAGTCACCACTGTAGAACATAGAGCCAGACTGGCCATGAATGGCCCAAGAAGCCCATAGCGTACTATTCGAATCCAGCCCCGTTCTACCAGAATTATGGTTAGCTGGCGTTGCCGTAAGTGTGACACCATTAATTGAAGTGGACTCCCACCAATCAAGCTCTTGAATCTTGTCTGGGTTAACTCCCCATTTTTCAAGGTGTCGGCCTACAGCCAGCGGAACCATAAACATTACGTCTTTATTGGCATAGTAGCGGACCGTCGATTCCTCTAAATGGTCATAATGATCATGAGAAATAACGATAGCGTCTGGAAGCGGTAAGTTATCGCGCTCAACAGGAGCTTGTACGTTTCGTGAAAATAGCTTCTTGGCAATCCAGGGGGATGCATATTCAAACACAGGGTCGATCAAAATTCGTGTTCTGTCGATATCAATAAATAAGCTTGAATGACCCAACCAGGTTACGCGTATCTCATCACTACGATGAGCCAATTTATCAGCATCGACAGGTGTATGTGGCAAGGGTGAATTCGGCTTCAAGGCTGCTCTTTCAAAGAAAAATTTCCACATAACCGAAGACAGACTTTCGGAGCTTGGAACGTTCGGCATTCGAGCGATAGCCTTACCGTTCTGAAATTGCTTTGAGTTGACAATCCGTTCAGCTCTTAAACGCTCACTTTGTCGCAACTCAACATTGTTCTCCGCTTTAAGAAGCTGACTGAACCCCATAACACCTAGTGCTGAAACTATCGATGCTTTGATCATATTGCTCATTTTCATGACCTACTGGCTACCCAAGAAAGTAAACGATGGTGTATACTTTAGTTACTGCAGCATTAAAAGTAAACACCATCGTTTACTTTAAGTATTTTGAGATGAATGCATGATTAAACGAAGCGATATAAAACAAGAAGATATCATCAAATCCGCCATTGAAGTTTTTTCTCAAAAAGGCTTTGAGCAAGCGAGTATGGAAGGTATTTCTAAACACGCTGGAGTCTCCAAGCGCACGTTATATAAATATTATCCAAACAAGGATGCTCTGTTTGAGGTCATTGTAGATAAGCTAATGTGTCGCTTTAATGAACAATGTGAGCTGAAATTTGAACCTTCTGTGTCAGTGGCGGAGCAGCTTGTTGATATCACGCTCAAGCAGATGTGTTACATCAACACCGAAGACTTTCAAATGACTGCTCGCTTAGTGATGGCCGAGTGCATTCGCTGCTCTCATACTTCTCAATTACTGATGAAACAGTTTGCAGCCATAGAGGACTCGTACGGTTTGAATCAATGGGTGCAGCAAGGAATTAATGCCGGTGCTCTTGAGGTTGAGGACATCCCCATGGCTATCGAGCAATTCATAGGCAGTATTAAGGCCATCGTTTTCTGGCCACAATTATTGGGACACCAGCCACCCGCAAGCTGCGAACAGCTGAAATCAACGGTTGAGTACGCAGCACAAACTTTTGTTGCCAGATACACCAAGAAATAACCCTAAATTAGGCAAGTGTATTAACCATTGCTCTTGCCTAGCACCTCTCTTAGAACACTCATTAGGCATTACCGCCCCTAAAAACCAATACTGTATTTAATAAAAAGTAAATACCAATCAATCCAAATTCTTATAAATGAGAAAATAGAATTTCCATTTTCGTCTTCAATTTAAGAATAGGAGAAAAATTTTAAATAAAATTCTCTCATTAAAATAACCCGTAAATTATTGAGTAAAAAGCCTAATATTGTTCTAAGTGATTATTTATTAGCAACTATCCTATCCATTTCCCTCTATACAAAAATAATACATCGCCAGTCTTAATAATGAGCCACCTTATATCATTGCAACATATATAAAGATGTTATAAAAATGCGCCTTGCTATTTTCACATCAATAAAACCTTACAGAGGTTACATGTATTTCAGGAGCCCCAATGAGTGAACGAGGCAGGATACGTATTACCAATTATCACGGTAAAGTCTTTTACCGTTTGATTGACTGCTTGGTAATACTCAGCGCGTTGTATATTGCAATAAAAGCCAACGATCACATTGTTACTTTAGGCTACATTTCTGCTGGGCTTTTAGGTGTCATCATCTACTCTTTCATCGCTGAAAGCCTAGATATATACAGCCATTGGCGCACAGCTAAGCTTCGTTCCCTTGCGCTTTACACCTCGTTTTGCTGGTTCTCGACCGTTGGTGGGCTCACTTTACTTAGCTATTTTTCGAAAACAGGCCCCGACTTTTCTCGCCTGATCATTGGTTATTGGATCGTACTGACCTTTGCCACTTTGCTTATTTGGCGAACGTTCGCTTTTATGGCTCTTTATTATCTTCATCAGAGAGGGGTTCATACCAAAAAAGCCGCTATTATTGGCTTGACGCCTCAAGGTTTGGAATTATCGAAAAACCTGAGTAATCACCCAGAGTTAGGCATTAAACTTACCGGTTTTTATGATGACAGAGAACCTAAAAGACTCTCTAGCGATTTGCCTATACTAGGGACAATAAAAGATGCGTTGGCATTAGCAAAGAACGGGGAAGTACAAAATATCTATATCGCTTTACCTATGCAGGCACAAAAGCGCATTTCCGATATCTTAGAAGCTTTTTCGGATAGTACCGTTAACACCTATGTCGTACCGGACTTCTTTACTTTTAACTTGCTCCACTCTCGCTGGTATACCATTGGTGACGTCAACGCTTTCAGCATATTTGATACCCCATTTAATGGTTTATCAACCTGGCTTAAACGCCTAGAAGACCTTGTCCTAAGCAGCCTGATCCTAGTGCTGATAAGCCCAGTACTCACTGCCGTTGCGATAGGCGTCAAAATCTCATCTCCAGGACCTATCATATTCAAACAGCTTAGATATGGCTTAGATGGAAAACCAATCAAGGTTTGGAAATTTCGCAGTATGAAGGTCATGGATAACGGAGAAAAAGTGGCTCAGGCGACGAAAAACGACCCACGTGTCACTAAGTTTGGGGCTTTTATTCGTCGTACATCACTGGATGAACTACCTCAGTTTATCAATGTCCTTCAAGGACGCATGTCTATCGTTGGCCCGCGTCCACATGCCGTGGCGCACAATGAAGAATATCGTACGATCGTGAACCGATACATGCTACGTCATAAGGTTAAACCGGGCATCACTGGCTGGGCTCAGGTTAATGGTTGGCGCGGCGAAACGAATACTATCGACAAAATGGAGAAGCGAGTTCAGTTCGATCTCGACTACATCCACAGGTGGTCACTATGGTTCGACATAAAGATCGTTTTCCTCACTGTTTTTAAAGGTTTTGTCGGCAAAAACGCCTACTAAGTCATGGACATGATTTTATTATGAATAGATTCAACAAACTCATCTCACCCACTAGCGGTTTTCTGACGATTGCGATGTCTTATTCCATCTGTGCTGCACCAACACCGGTGCCGATCGAAACAGAGTCAGGCATCGCTATTGTGCCTTATCTGAACCTATACAGTGGCCATAACAGCAACGTAGCAAAAGAAGAATTCAATGAAACCAGTTCTTGGTTTAGCGTGTACGAGCCCGGCGTTGGGTTCGAGCTTGAAAATGGCAAACAAAAGCACAACCTAGGATACCGTATCCAACGCGGTGAATTCTTTAGCTCTCAGCGGGATAACTACACCGATCATTTTCTGGATCTCACCAGTTACTGGGAAGCAAATTCAAGAAACGCACTCGACCTACGTTACAGCTTAGCAAAAACGCATGAAAATCGTGGTGATAACGACACAACGACTGACCTCGACTACAACAAGTATGTCTCGAATTCTTTCAATCTTGGTTATCGTTATGGCAGTACCGAAGCGAAGGGACAAATAGAGGCCAATGTCGGTTGGGGGGACTTGTCGTACAAGAATAACCGCAATGTAACTCGTTACCAGGATTGGGATGAAGGACGATTCAGTACCGCTTTCTTCTACAAGGCATTTCCAAAAACCTCTTTGTTAGCACAGTACATTGTCAATGACAGAAGTTACAACGAAGTCGCTCCTGGCTCTAGTGAACGTGATAGCTTGCATCACTTCATTTATCTAGGCACATCTTGGGATGCAACAGGAAAACTTCGCGGGAGTGTGAAGGTAGGTTATCAAAATAAAGAGTTTGATGCCTCACAGCGAAAAGATTTCGATTCTTTCTCTTGGGATATTGATGTCGCTTACTTGTTAAGAAGCTACTCGGCACTAGAACTGAAAACCAGCCGCAAGTCGACCGACCCTAATGGACTTGGCGGTGCAATTGATACCTCAGTTTACAATGCGAACTGGTCTCATAACTGGACGGAGATCATCTCAACAAACACTGAGCTTTCTTATATGTCAGAGGACTATACGGACAGCACGCGAGAAGACGATACGTCGAAAGCCAGCGTTTATCTTGATTATGATTTCCGTCGTTGGTTGACGTTCAAAGGCGGGGTGTCTTATGAATCACGTGATTCAAACCTAAACAACTTTAGCTATGACCAATCCGTCTATTACATAGCGCTAGAAGGTGTAATGTAAGCTCATGAAGTCTCTATTTTCAATTCTGCTGCTATGTCTTTCATTTCAAGCTATGGCTAGCGATGAGCTTTATCGTCTTGGCGTTGGTGATCTGATCAAAGTTCAGGTCTATGATGAACCTGAACTGTCACTTGAAACTCGAGTCAGTGACAGCGGTTCCATCGATTATCCTTTTCTAGGCAGCATCGCTCTCAAAGGCCGTACGCTCAGAGAAGTAAAACAATCGATCCATGATGGCCTACTCGATGGTTACTTAGTGAACCCTAACGTTTATGTCAGCGTTGTCGAGTACCGTCCTTACTTTATCAATGGTGAAGTCATCGCATCCGGTGGCTATCCATTTCATCCGGGGTTAACCGTCAACAAAGCGATCACTATTGCCGGAGGCTTCACCGAGCGTGCGTCAAAAACCAAAATTTTTGTCTCATCCAGTGATGAACCCAACTCTGAGCCGACTCGTGTTTCCCTACTTCACCGAATCCAACCTGGTGACATTATCACCGTTGAAGAAAGCTTCTTTTAATTGAATATTATGGAAAATACCCAGAATTCTCCGGTGAGCAAAGAAGAGCTCATTGATATCCGCCAATATTTCAAAGTGCTGCTTAACTACAAGTGGCGCATCATTGTTTTTTCACTATTGGTGACTGCTATTGCGGTATTGGTTGTATTGTCTTTACCATCAAAATACACCGCCCGAGCCACATTATTAATTGAGTCCAAACAGGCTAATATTATCTCAATCGAGGAGTTTTACGGCTTAGATACCAAAAGCCAAGAATACTACCTCACTCAAATCGAGATTCTAAAATCGGATCGCGTG
Source organism: Vibrio sp. Isolate24 (assembly GCF_022398215.1). Classification (NCBI taxonomy): domain Bacteria; kingdom Pseudomonadati; phylum Pseudomonadota; class Gammaproteobacteria; order Vibrionales; family Vibrionaceae; genus Vibrio; species Vibrio sp. Isolate24. Next base: position 281,150 of record NZ_JAKEUU010000001.1, on the reverse strand, counting down.
TCTGAAGAGGTGATCCGTCGCTTGAATTTGGCTAACCATCCTGAGTTTGATCCTCGTGCACAAGAGGAATCTGACACTTCACTGAAAGACAAGTTAATTGAATGGTTTCCTGTATTACAAGCCTTTAGAAAATCCCTACCAGAGCAGGATCTTGAAAAGTCGGAGTACGCCAGAAACAAATTAGTCTTGTACAAATTCAAACGCGGTTTAGCGATCAATCCGATTCGAAAGACTCAGCTCGTACAGATCTCTTATACCAGCAGAGATCCAGAATTATCAGCACAAATTGCCAATGAAATTGGCCGTGTGTTTATGGATAGCAACATAGAAGCCAAAATCGAGGTCACTCAACAAGCTTCCAGCTGGCTTAATGAGCGTATTGGTGATTTACGTGAGAAGTTGCGCCAATCGGAATCTCAGCTCCAAGCCTTTTTGCAGGCTGAAGGGCTGGTTGATATCCAAGGGGTCGAGAGTCTGGCTTCGCAAGAACTCGCAGAGCTGACGTCCCAGCTCAACAAAGCTCGGGATCGCCGAGTCGCTTCGGAAACCTTATACCAAGTGGCCAGAAATTATAAATCTGATTCAAGCCAGCTATCAGCACTTGCCTCGGTCCCTGAAATCTCAAATCACCCGACGATTCGTGACGTCAAAGTGGCGGAAGTACAGGCAGAGCGAAAGGTCTCTGAGCTTTCAAAGCGCTACGGGCCTAAACACCCAAAACTCAAAGCCGCGATCGCCGAGCGAGAGTCCGTGAAGAAAAACCTTCGTTCAGAATTAAACCAGTTACTGAACGGCATCAATAATGAGCTTAAAGCTGCAAAGCAGGCTGAGCAAACCATTCGTCGAGAACTCGAAAATCGCAAAGTCGAGTTTCAGGCACTAACGGTTAAAAATGCCAAATATTCAGAGCTTAAACGTGAGGTACAGACCAACCGTGAGCTATTTGATTTATTCTTAAGTCGCCAAAAAGAAACCAGCGCATCAAGCGATTTCAACGCCAATATTGCACGCTTTACGGACTACGCTAGCCCTCCGTTAGCACCAAGTAAGCCAAATCGTAAAATGATCGTGATTCTGGCGTTTTTGGCCTCTCTGAGCTTTGGTTGTGTAATGGCATTTGTCGCGGATGCAGTAAATGATACTTTCACAGATATCAAGCAGGTATCCAAGCAACTGTCTCTGGAGATTCTGGGAATTGTGCCGTCACTAAAAAACAAACGTCCACTGGATAGCAAAGCTTATTTTGATGAGCGTAATCGCCAGTTAACAGAAGCTATACGTACTGTTCGTACGGGTTATCTACTGGCAAACTCAAATAAGCCTAGCTCTGTAGTCATGGTAACCTCGTCGCAGCCTGATGAAGGGAAAACCACCTCTGCACTAAACCTTGCGCTATCTCTGGCTCAGATGGAAAAGACTTTATTAATCGACTGCGACTTGAGAAAACCCACCATCGCACGTCGATTTGGGTTGCCATCAGCGCAGCCTGGGGTGACAAACGTATTGACGAAAACCCACGCCATTGAAGATTGTGTATATCGGGATGATGAGTCAGAGTTGGATATACTCGCTGCGGGCACGTACACCAACAACCCGCTTGAGCTGATCTCTTCTACCAGCTTTTCTGACTTTATTGAGCAATTAAAAACGAAGTACGATCGCATTATCATCGATACACCACCATGCCTCGCCGTCAGTGACGCATTTATGCTGTCTCGCTATGTCGACTCTGCTGTTATCGTTATCAACGCGTCTCAAACCCGAACCAAGACAGTACGTGATGTCGTCGGTAAGCTCGCTCAACAAGGAACAAGAATCGATGGCGTTATCCTCAACAAGCTTAATGTAAAGAAAGCTTCAGCCTATAGCGGTTATAAACAGTACCAATCATACTACGGGGTCGAGAACGCCTAATGAAAAGTAAGTTGGCCGCTTCTTTGTCTAAGTTAGGATTGGCATTGTCCGCTATATTTGTCCTTTATCTCTCATATCACTTTGGCGTAGCGTCTCTCTACGCCAAAGCGGTATCGAACCAGATTGAGCTATGGGATAAATCAGCCGATAAACCTAAACTCAGTGACATCGAGCAGGCTGAAATGCTCATTGAATCGAGCATTAAGCACCACTCTTCACATCCACACTATTTCGATTTACAAGGAAAAGTGTACGAGTGGAAAGCTTACATCAGCGATGATGCAGAGAAACAGGCTTATCTTGAACTCGCGAAAAATGCTTATCTTATTAGCGCTGAGCTTCGACCCAACTGGCCCAATACTTGGGCCGATTTAGCGACTTTAGAGACTCAGCTTCTAGGATCTAACCGAGAGCAGTATCTGCATCAAGCGGATATAAAAGGTCCCTACATACCTCAGGTAAACTTTAAAATCGCCACTTTAGCTTTGTCCAACTGGCAACAGTTCTCACCCAATGAGCGCAAGCTAGCGATGCCCCACATCTATAGGGCGATTAAGCATAAAGATGTCCGACAGAGATTTCGTGACTACCTGACACAAAACAAGAAATTCCGCTTCGCTTGTATCGTAATGAAGCAAATGCCGGATATCGACTACGCATCTTTAGCCTCATGTCGTTACCTAAACATATAAGTGTTTCAAAAATGAGTAAGCAAGAGAATCATTTTTAAGAAAAACAGAATCTTAGTTCAATATTTGTCGATTAATCAGCGTAAAGCCATATACTGGCTGGATTGTCGCCTCACTATGAGTAAGTAGGAATTAGCATAATGAACCACAAAATATGGATGTTGATAACCAGCATAGTGTTTTCAACACACAGCATGGCAGAAGAAGTCTCTAACGTTGCCTGTTCAGATATTGATGCCATTGAGGCTTCATTAAACGACACGACAGATGTCACCTCGACACTGATTAGCTTACTCTCGAGCTGTCCTGAACAATCAACTGATATTTTGGCAATGGCTTCACAAACACATACAAGTGAGAGCCTTGCGGTTCTGGATGCAGCCATTCAAACACTCGCTCCAGAACAAATAGCTAAAGCGACAGCAATTATTGTCAGCCATGCAGCGCCTGATGCCTACGAACAACTTATCCAGCAAGCTGTGCTGGCTGCTCCAGATTACGCGCAAGACATTGTGGATGCCGTTGCAGAGCTCAACCTTCTTGACCCAACCGACATTCTTGTCGCTGCTATTTCAGGTGGTGCCGACCCGGCGTTAATCAGTGAACCAACCGCAGCAGGTATTGCGACAGCTCCACCTTTGGCGGTGAATCCGGGTGCTACGACCGCACTTGGCACGGGCAACGGTAGTGGCGGCGGTACTGCCTCGCCTAATTAAGTTGAATTTGTATTGTTAAGGCAGGCCTTGAGCCTGCCTCTTTTTTGTGCTTTTTATATGACACGTTTCCTTGAACGACTCATTTATCCTGCGTTTCTTCTGTTTGTATTTTGGCTACCAATTCCTTTGGGAGGTAACCGTCCATGGGCATGGTCGATTAATGAATTTATTATCGCGGGAATGCTGCTTCTCTGTGTGATTTGTTATTCCAGCGATCGTTGGCGACATAGCCTTAAACGAACTCAGTCGCTGTTAGTACCATTAACTATTTTTACGGTATGGGCTTTTGCTCAGCCTCTATTCCCTTTTGGGTCTTTTGAAGACACAGGGCTGGCACTCGTTTCTTCCGTTAAAACACTGCATTATTTACAGCTTTGCTTAGTCGCATCAGTGGTCATTACTAGCATGCCAAGACTCAAAACCCTGCTCATCGTCATGGTCAGCAGCGGGGTGTGCCAAGGTTTTTATGCGGGGGTCATTCAATTGCTCGACCTGCCTCTCTCACCCATGTTTGATTTACCCGTGGGTCATCGAGCCTCAGGGAGTTTTGTTTATCACAATCATCTGGCAAACTTCTTATTGATCAATCTTTGTATCGGCTTTGGCTTGCTAATCGCACAATTGCAAGATAGCCAAAAGCAAAGTATTCGCCTGTCTGCACAACGCTTTTTCGCCGTGTTCTTATCCGATAAGGCTTTTATTCGTTTGGGCTTGATCATTATGGTCATTGCTTTAGTTTTGACCCGGTCGCGAATGGGGAACGTCGCTTTTTTTGTCGCTTTAACAACGGGCAGCTTACTCCTATTACTGCTGTATAAAAATAAACCTAAAAGTATGTATGTTCTTATTGCCAGCCTATTCGTGATTGATACTGTGATCGTGAGTACATGGTTTGGTTTAGACAAGGTCAAGCAGCGTTTAGTCGAAACCAGCCTGAGTAATGAGTCGCGAGACGATGTGATTTATGCTGCCTTGGAGGCCATTCAGCAACAACCATGGCTTGGTTATGGTGGAGGAAGCTTTTACTCTTCATTTCAGGCATTTAATAATGGAAACATCCAATTATTTTATGACCATGCCCATAACGACTATGTACAGTTTGTTTTTGAATATGGACTAATTGGTAGCTCAATACTAGCTCTTATCGTTATTGCCTCTCTTCGTAAATCTATAGTGGCATTTAAACAACGTCGCAGCCGCCAAATGAAAGGGGCCGGGCTAGGAGCTTTTATGGCTATCTTGGGAATGTTAATCCATATGAGTGTCGACTTTCCATTGCAAGCACCTGCTACTACTCTCTATTTCTTACTTTGTCTACTCATCGCTCACTGGGCTGTTACCATCCCTGCCGTAAAGCGTAAACGCCCAAATGATTAGCGAGTAAGCGAACACTCCTTCTCAATGAAGGAGTGTTCCTTTTTTAATTACAGGTGTTTTTCAACCACTTCTTCTAACTTTTGGTATGGTACGTACCCTGGGATAACATCTTGTCCGACGATCAATGCAGGTGTTCCTCGCAAGCCAAAACCATTGAACAAAGCGTAATTGTTCTCTAACTGTTGTTCGACGTCTTCAGGATTATTTAAGTATTGCTCCGTGCCTGTTTTCTTGGCAATTTTAGCCAGAGAAACCGCATCATGAACTCCGGGTTTTGCAACCAACAATTCATGCACCTGCGGGTATTTCTCCCGTGCGTTATGCCATACATTTAAGGCATAGCCTGCTGAATTGACGTTAGACATCCCTTCCTTTAGAGGGACGTATAAGTTAATGATTTTAACCTGAGGATAATCCTCAATTAACTTCTCCAATTCAGTATCAAGTTTTTTGCAGTAAGGGCAGCTGTAATCCGTCACATTGATTAATGTCAGCTCAGCGTCTTCTGCCCCCATAGAAGTGTGTTTCGGGTCATTAATATACGCTTTGCTGCTCGACAAAAATTGATCAAACTGCTGCTGTTGTTTGACATACAAACCCAAACTTTCATGAAGCCCATCGACAATACTCGGATTGGCGTTAAGCATTTCGACAATCTCACTGATCTTCTCATCCTGCGTTTGTGCTTGGACTAAGGGGGCGATAGCAAAAGTGCTCATCGCTAAGATAATTGCTAATTTTTTCATCACTTTTTATTCCTATTGATTTAGCCAAAGCCTAACCAGCATTCCTGGTGGTGTAGTGATTCCTGTTGTAATACTTTCCACCTTGCCCTCTTTGACTATAAAAATACTTGGGGTCACAGAGATATTCCAACGATTGAATATCTCCCCTTTTTGATCATTAATATTGCTAAATTGATAATCTTTTGCCTGCATGAACCGCTTAACACGCTCTGAAGGACCTGACGAACCGGCAACACCGACCACTGGATAATACTGGCTGAGCCAATCAACCGTAGGGCTGACAAACTTACATGCAGGGCACCATGTTGCCCAGAAATAAACCACTACAGGTTCTTCATAGCTCATCGCAATAACGTCAACGAATTGATCATCCATAGTCCTCCCCATAATCGGTGGCGCAGACTCCGTAGGCAGACTCTGACTACGAAACCAATCCATAGCAGAGGTAATGGCAATACCCAATACCACCAGAATCAGAACCTCTTTAAGCCAGTAACGTACAGAACGTTTCACTAGCGGTTTCCCCCTGCAGTTGCAATCGCTTCCATAACCGCGTCACTTGATAAAATGACGGGCAGAGGGATACCCTGAGGTGCTTCAGGGCCATAGACGATATTGAAAGGAACACCAAAGCGACCATTCGCTCTTAGGTAATCAGTGACTGAGCCATCAGGATGTGTCCAGTCTCCCTCAATCAGAGTCATCGAAGGATGCTTCAGTGCAGAGTAAACTGGATCCTGAAGGATGACTCCAATCTCATTTGCTTTACAGGTGACACACCAATCTGCCGTGACATTCACAAATACGGTTTGCCCCTGTTCCACAGCTTGATGAATGCGTTCGTCAGACAGAGGCTGCCAAACAAGATCATTGGGTAATGGTGTCGCCCAATGTTCGGTCGTCAAGCTGGCTAGTACAAATCCACCTGCCAGCAAGAGTACGGCTGCTGCGCCAGAAATTGCCATCGCTTTATCGCCATAAACCTTCTTAACGCGGGCCAGAATCAGCACTACTGAAAGCAACGCTATTAAGACGATCCAGAACGAAGGAATATGGTTGTTTAACAGTGATAGTAACCAGACACTGGTCATTAGCATCATGATGCCAAACAAAAGTTTGAGCTTGTTCATCCATGCGCCAGGCTTAGGCAGTAAGTTGGCGATTCCAGGGAAAAGTGCAACACCAATCCATGGCAGCGCCATACCCAACGCTAATGCCGTAAAGATAGCCAATAACTCCAACGAGCTGGCGGCTAAAGCAAACGCAACCGCTGTGCCTAAAAACGGAGCCGAGCACGGAGTTGCCAACAGAGTGGCAAACATACCTTGGGTAAAGTGTCCGGTGTAGGAGTTATCCCCTTTTGATGCCGCCCAAGTGTTGGCTTGTGATGAAAGACGAATTTCGAACAGACCCAGCATATTGGCACCGAACAGACCAGTAACCAGCACCATAATGGCAAGAAACCATCCACTTTGGAATTGGATTCCCCAACCGACGGCATTGCCCGTCAGCTTGAGCACCAAAAGAAATGCCGCAAGTAACCAGAACGAAGTAAGAATACCTGCCGAAGACGCCAAGAATTGCCAGCGAATCTGGCGTCGCTCTACCCCCTGAACCGCAACGATACTGCTCAGCTTCATCCCCAGAACAGGTAATACACAGGGCATTACATTCAGGATTAGGCCACCAAATAAGGCAAAGCCGATCATCGGCAACAGAGATATATCTTGCTTAACGATGGCACCATTAACGACAGCAACATCTTGCTCAGCAAGGAAATTTTTGTCCTGAACTGTGACAAACACGCTCTGGTCATCAAACTCAATCTCCCCGAGCCAACTCGACACTTCAAACGTAGCAATGACCGTGTTTTCATCAACATTAACATTGGTTAACTTGTAGCTATACTCTTTAGCCTCATCGGTATGCCCATCCACAATTAGCTCAGGTTCTTGCCAGCCCAGCGCCTTAGTCATCTTTACCTGAAGAACATTCTCGCTCGTATCCCAAGTCGCTGTTGCATTAGATAATAAAGGAGAAGACTTAGGTACCTGACTGATCGCCTGAGCATGTTTATAGAGCGCTTCTTGATTAATCATTAAGTCACTTGGCATAAACGTGAGCGAGAATGGATAATCGGTAAGCACGCAGATCGTCGTACAAGATGACATCGTTAAATTAGCATCGATCGACACCGGCTGAGAGAAATCTTCAACCTGCAACGTCATCGGTATGGTCACCTTTTCCTTATAACCGAGAGTGTTGATACCCAATAGACTGAACTGATCGGGGTAAGGCCAATGCCATTTCACATTGGCTAAATTCGTTGATTCACCCCAGTCAATGGAAGGTGCTATCCCCCCTTCACCAGGGCTACGCCAATAGGTTTTCCAGTCATCATCAAGCTCGACCTCAAGTAACCCCTCGACTGTTTTTGCCGATTCGTCAATTTGACCCGTAAGAACGAGGCGGGTTTTGAGTGGCGGGTGCTCTTCCTTACTCATCCAGCCTGTATCGACTGGTGTTGACGCATAAGCCATAGACAGCACCGCACTCAGCGCAAGCAACAAAGATATTATGCTGACAGCGGTGCCTTTAAATAAACTTCTCATGTGTATTTCCAAAATAGTCACCATTTTATTCAATGGTTGATGTAACAGACGTATTGAATCCTCTGACAAAAGTCAGAAATCAGTGACTAAATTTATTCTCTAAAAACACACAAGGTGAGGTGAACCCTAGACTTGGGAATAATGGGTTCAGTAAAGGAAGGAGTCTCTGGCCGTACCTGGGTCAGCCAAGCAACGATAATCACAAAGAGCAAAAACATCGGTACCATCATGTTATCAAGGTTAACCTTGGCACTACTGAGCAGTTTTTCTGTCAGATCGCATTGTTTTTGAATCTCGTCACTATTATCGCTGAACTGGATAGTGTCTGTAACCACAGACTGCTTAAACGAGCACATACTGATGATACTGGTATTCTGCATAAAGCAGATAGCAAAAACCCACCCAACTAAAAGTAGGGTAATTCTCGCCATTGCAGCAGATTTCAAACGCTTGATCATCAACTCTTTTAAATCCGAGTGTTAAACCGCCCCATTATCGGTGTGCGGTCAAAGTGAGTGTTAGTGTAGTGTCAGAACTTTACTAGACAACTTTCTTTTGTAAAAAAATCTTATCAACACCAGCGGTAGGAAAGCCGTCATAACGTCCAACCTCTTTAAATCCTAACTTAAGATAAAAATCTGGCGCCTGAAACGAGTAAGTATCCAGATAAATATCCGTGACACCGTAAGCTTTGGCTTCTTGCTCTACACGCGCCATCAGCTTTGAACCAGTTCCAGCAGAACGTTTGACTTCATCAACCCACAAAAATTCAACAAATAAAGTATTCGTGAATATCTCTCCCGTTAAGCCACCAGCAAAATTGCCACTTTCATCTTCTGCAATACAAGCCAATGAGACAATATCTTCATCTGGAAAATGCTTAAGATTAAATGACTTCAAACCATTGTAGATGGCATCTTTAATATTTTTCGGCGGGTTTAGCATAAAATTAATGTGCATAGAATTCCTTTCCTAACAATAAGTAAGGCCAGCTAAAGCCGGCCTTACCTTACAAATCTGCGATAAACGAGCTTAGCATCCAAATTGCTAAAATGACAAAGATCATTCCCATAAATTTATGCTGATAAGTCCTGAACTTTGCATTTTCTAGCAAGGGTTTGCCCAAGGTACCGACCAACGCCACGAGCAGGAAATTGAAAAGCAACCCCAGCACATTGAGCAATAATCCCAAGACTAACATTTGCTCACCAGATGATGCTTCAATCTTAGCCGAAACAAACTGTGGCAAGAACATAACAAAAAAGACTAACGCTTTCGGGTTGAGTAAATTACTGACCAGCGCTCTTTGATAAAAAGCCCCTGCCAATTTAGTTGATGACTCTAGTTCAGGGTTTCCACTGTCATTGGCACGCAAGCAATCCCAACCCATTTTTAGCAAATAACTCCCACCTAAAAGATGGAGTGCTTTGAGTGCTAAAGGACTCATTGCTACCAAAGCAGAAACACCCGCTGCTGCGAGAAGGGTCAGGATCACGCCTGATGTAGCATTCCCCAAACTGGCAAACACACCGACCCTGCGGCCATAACTCATACTTGAGCTAGCGATCAAAAGCATATCTGGGCCAGGCAGTAACAAAAGTGCCACCACCGCGGTTAAATAAACAGGAAGCACTGAAATATCAATCATAGTTATTATATTAGCCAGAAAAGAAAAGGCGGAATTTTATAGCAACCTAAAATCAATAACCAGATTTTTAATTCATAAAATGCCCAAAAAATCGACACATAAATTAACAATAAAGCCTTCATATATCCTTAGTCAGACAGCAATTTTGTACAAAAATAAATGAAACTTATAAGCTAGACTGGTGAGGGATTAATAACAGGGTGTCTTCATGGCTGAGAAGAACAAAAAGGAATCGGCACGTTTTCAACTTGCCTCTGAGCTTGGCGGGCTTGAATTACTAGACGCAAAATACACGAATCAAAACTTTTCTCGTCATAGTCATGAAGGCTATACCGTGGGTGTCATAGAAAGAGGAGCGCAAAAGTTCTATCGAACTGGTGGCAATCATATAGCTCCACAAGACAGCATCATTTTGGTCAATGCAGATGAAGTTCATAACGGTCAGACAGCCACTGAAGGAGGGTGGGAATACAAAGCCATGTACCCTCTTCCTGAACAATTCACACAATTAACAAGCGGCTTAGCTTCAAATTTGTCTACTCCCTACTTCCCTGATCCCGTCGTCTACGACCCAGAGATGGCGCAGCAGCTTAGGCTTGTATTTGATGTTTTGGAGAAATCAGAGAATAAACTTCTCCGAGAAACCTTAGTTTATGGCACTCTCATTAAGTTGATGGCTCGACACAGTAAAAACCGTCATTCCAGTGATTTGATCACATCAAGCTCTGCCAGCCTCAGCTTAGTGAAAGAATTTCTTGATGATTTTCCCCAAGCCGATGTATCTCTTGAAGACTTAGCAACACTCGCCGAGTTAAGCCCGTTTTATTTGGTTCGAAGTTTTCAAAAGCTGTATGGTTTGCCTCCGCATTCGTACCAAATTCAGTCAAGGCTGAGATACGCAAAACGGCTTCTCAGGCAAGGGATGAAAATTTCCGATGTCGCTCAGGAATCCGGGTTCCACGATCAAAGCCACTTCCATCGCCACTTCAAACGAGCGATGGGCGTCACACCAAAGCAGTACTCCAGCAGTATTTAACTGAGCAATTTTATACAAGGCACACGCTTTGACGTATGCCTTAATAAATAGCAAGTCTAACAACTAACCTGATTTTTATGAGTAGCACAACATTGAACCCTTCTTACTCGCCAAGCAAACCACGCTTATTCATACAAGGAGCCTTGGCTATGATGCCATTGAGCATTGCCGTTATTCCTTGGGGACTACTGGCCGGCTCTTTTGCGATAGATGCTGGACTGAGTGTGGCAGAAAGCCAAGCGCTATCAGCGATTCTTTTTGCCGGCTCCGCTCAACTCGTCGCTACTGGCATGTTAAAAGCTGGGGCTGGGCTCACCACTATGCTTTTAGCCACATTTTTTATCACCTCACGCCACTTTTTATACAGCGTCTCTATGCGCAGCAAAGTCAGTCCATTACCACTCAATTGGCGCTTAGCGCTTGGTTTTTTATTAACAGATGAACTGTTCGCTATATGCGGTCAACAATCTGAGAAACAATTTGATCCTTGGTATGCACTTGGGGCGGGGCTGAGCTTTTATGTCTGCTGGAACCTAGCGACATTGGCCGGTATTGTAGCTGGAAGCCAAATACCCGCAATGAATGAGCTTGGGCTGGAATTTGCAGTCGCCGCAACCTTCATCGCAATCGTGACACCAAACATTAAGAGTTCGCCAACACTCATCGCCGTTCTGGTTTCCCTGGTTGTCTCTGTTCTGTGTCACTATTTGATGATCGATTCAGGTCTTATGGTCGCAAGCGTTTGTGGCATGGTAGCAGGCTATAGCTGCGAGACGTTAAGAGGGGAAAATTAATGGTTATGCTGTCCATTTTCGCAATGACAATGCTGGTTTTTCTCAGCCGTTATTTGTTTCTTGAACCTAAATTACCCCTTAGATTAAATCCTAAAGCACATCGCTTACTCAGCTATTCAAGCCCAGCTGTCTTAACCGCCATTTGGGCACCGATCGTATTCATGCCCGAAAATCAACTCTGGCTAGCACCAGACAACCCTTATCTAATCTCAGCTATGTTAGCGGCAATATTGGCATGGAAGACAAAAAATGTGCTGCTGACAACCTTAGTAAGCATGGTTGTGTTTGTCGTTCTGCAATGTATTTAACCCAACATCGAGGCCAGCAATACAATTAAGCAGCTCAATGTCATCATTCAGGTGACGAGAACCCCTGCGACTGACTGAAACCTTTTGGTAGCGAGTGACAGCATTCCATAATGATAACCTCTGAATGCATTTCCTTCAGAGGCTATCCCTCCCAATGGCTTAACGGTAGAGAACTATTGCGCTACCCACTCAATTTCTATTAAAGTCTTGCCGTTAGCGATCAAACGGCCAAGAAATACATCACCCAAGTGAACTTCTCCCACCCCTTGTGGTGTCCCCGTCATGATAATGTCACCGTCACAAAGCGTCGTGTAAGTTTTCAGCTCTTCAAGAATCGTTTGAGGAGGATAGAGCATCTGTGTTACCGCCCCTTTTTGAACACGGACACAATTAATGAATAACTCAAGCTCAAGTGATTCAATCGCAATACCATTTAATGGAATAAATCGGCTGAACACCGCAGAACCATCAAATGCTTTAGCACGCTCCCAAGGTAAGCCTTTGTCTTTGAGTTTGGATTGCAACCCACGCTTAGTTAAATCTAACCCTAAACCGACCGCACTGTATTGACCATTGCGTACAATAAAGCAGATCTCCCCTTCGTAATGCAGAGTTTCACCATGATGAGCCATCAACTGAGAAGAGATAGAGGAGGAAGGTTTATTAAATATCACCATTTCATCAGGAATCGCATTATTCAGCTCTTTGATGTGTTCAAGATAATTTCGTCCCACACAGAGGATCTTGGTCGGGTGGATAGTTTTCTCGCCAATTTTAACCGAATGCATGCTTCTTCCTTGATGATTAACGCTGACGGCCATGTTAATTCAACCGATTGATGAATTGACCAATTGCGTATCGAAACTAAGATCCAATACCCAATATTGATGCACTCAAAGCCTAAATAACAGAAAAACGCCTACCCAATACAGGATAGGCGCTAACACAAGTATGTGTTGAGGCAGTAGATGTTATTATTTTATAGGAAGTAACGAGCACCAATAGTCCAATTGTCTTCCTCTTTCACGTTGATATCATTGCCTAGGTCAAACTGATAACCCACAAACCCCATAAACTTAGGTGTGAAGGTATACTCCGCCTGCAATGCAGACTCACTGTACTGAGTTTTATTGGTCTTATCGTTAATCTCTGCTTCATAGTTAGCACTTAAATTCCAGCCGTTACCAAATGCATAAGCCAATAAAACTTCATATTGATCGCTTTCAGCCATGGTTCCGCTACTCACCACATCATCGTTCATGTTTTCATTCATTGCATAAACAACGGCCGAATATAGTCCATCACCGTATGAGCCTGAGCTAAATGCAAACACATGCGAATGCGCGTCTACATTTGCAACGTCACCGCCATTGTATGAATAGCCTAGGTTGAAACCATACACGCCTATTGATAGTGCAATTTGTCCACGAGCATCATACAGCGTGCTAGACGTCGAGTCAGTGTGCTCTCCTTGCCAAGCTAGACCTAAGTTTAAGCTTCCCATGTCACCAAGCTCGATCGCCTTGCGGTAACTGACCATGTCCTCGCCCCGAGCCGTACCTAGATTGTTGTGATCGTCATATAGGTATTCGTTGGCAAACGCGATAGGTAAATCCGCAACACCTGCTACGTCATAGTATGGAGACCACTGTGTCCCAACAACAAATCGGCCAAACTGATCATGAGTTGCGCCTATGTAACCCAGACGGGTAGTAAAGGAAGTATCACCACCATCCAAGTAATCGAGTGCCCATTCACCTTTTGCATCGACTGTCACACCATTACCCAGATCTTGCGTACCCGAGATGTTGATTCGAGGAGAGACATCATGCACTTCAACCTCATCTGCAGAGTCATACTCACCAATACCTACATCAACGTAGCCACCGATAGAGATTGTTGAACCTTCGCTGTTGTAAATTTCTGCAGCGAAAGCGTTAGTACCACATGCTGTTGCCGCAATGACAGCGGCTAATAATTTAATTTTCATAACTTAACGTCCGTTTAGGGTTGTAACCTCTGTCCGTGTATGGCCTGAAGGACCAAAGCATCACGAACATTTAAAACGTAGTACGAAATATTCAAAAATTAAGTGCAATTAATTGCTTATAGCAGGATTTTATTAGCAAATACTCAAATAATAAAAATATGAACAATTTTTAACCACATGAAAAACCTACCTTTTTTAAGAGAGGTAATAAACTTTCACTTTGAACGATCGACTTCACATTTTTAAAAATTTAATCGGAACTTTTTTAAAAAAAGTAAAAAGACCTCTATCAATAGAGGCCTTTTTAAGCTAAATCCAGTCAAATTAACAGGATAGCGACTAGACGAAATGTAACAACAAGAAGCAAACTTCGTTATCCATTAATAGACTATCTGAAAATGGTATTCGCCCAACGTGCAAGTCCCGCTGTCACAGAGCCAAAATAGTTGCCACTGACCAAAGGTATCTCGGGTAATACTGATCTTACTGCTCCTGCTAGAATAGGTGAGCGAGCAGAACCTCCTGTCATATAAATCACATCGGGTTTTGTACTGCTTTGTTTAATAGCTTCAACCACCAACGCTTTAATTTTTTCGGTCGGATTCAAGATCGCTTGCTCTATTTGTTCGCGCGTCACAGAAAGAGAAACGACTTCAGAAAGTAGATCTAAATTTGCGTCATACGTTTCAGCATCAGCCAGTGCTATCTTGGTTCGCTCTGCTTCACGAATCACTGAATAGCCAAGCGTCTCTTGATGCACTTGTACTAGTCGAGCCAGCTTTTCAGGCTCTCGTGCTTCCTTCCACATTTGTCGTAGTAGCTTGAGGTTGTCATGCGCGTAAAATTTTCGCTGTGCCTGAACATCATTAATTGCAATGGGGTTCCAAAACTGAGTAGTGGGTATATCCAAACCAGACTGACTAGTAGACCCCATCCCAAACGCCTGCATAAAGCATTTAAAGGCAGTGAAAATATCTAGGTCATTGCCGCCTATTCTTTGACCTGAATGCGCAATCAATGACTGGGTACGATCTTGTTTACCACACCAAGTTGGTCCCATTTGAACAAATGAACAGTCTGTCGTTCCGCCACCAATATCTACAACCAGTACATTTTTGTCGGTTGTTAGACTCGCTTCGTAATCCAAGCCAGCCGCCAAAGGCTCAAACTGGAACTCAATATCTCTGAAGCCTGCTCGTGAAGCAGCACGACGCAAAATGCCTTCCGCTTGAACATTCGATTCATTACCCCCTCGGCCAAGAAAGTTAATCGGACGCCCAATAACGGTTTGTGAAACCTCTTTTTGTAGTGCGAACTCAGTCTGCGTCTTGATATTGGCCATCATGGCACAAACCAAATACTCAAAGAAAGCCAACTGCATATCGCGTAAGCCAGTGACACCAAGAAAAGATTTTGGTGATTTGACATAATAGACATCTTTCGGGTCTTCCAAATAAAGCTCTAATGCTTGCTGTCCAAATCGCACATCATCAAAACGTACCTCCAGTCCTTCTTCACGGTTTAGCTTAATCGCCCGACGCAAAACACTTTCGCTGATATCACTTCCAGGTGAAATATCCAAGCAGCGAAATAAATACTCCGATACCACTTCTGCCGTTGGTGCGCACAGTGTTGACGAAATATAGTAGTTATCTCCAACAAGAGGGATTTGTCTGACCTCGTCATTGACTAACTCTGCCACCGAACAGTTCGCCGTTCCGTAATCGAATCCAATCGCCATTAATCACCTCTCTATGCTTCTGCCAAAATAGGGCCGCACAGTAAAGCCTACCCGCATAAACAGGTCAACCCGGTTTGGTTAAATCTTTTTAACTTGTTCTGTTTGTTTTAAAGTGACGCTAAGTTATTCACGTTCTTAGAGGGAAATTGGCTGTGAACCTACGTCAGATAGAAGTGTTTTATGCCGTCATGCAGACTGGTACAGTTTCGGGCGCAGCGAAGCAGCTTCATGTTTCACAACCCAATGTAACCCGAGTACTGGCGCATACTGAGCAACAACTTGGTTTCACCTTATTTGAGCGGATTAAAGGTCGACTAATACCAACTCAAGAAGCACACTTTCTGATTGCAGAAGCCGAAAAAATATATCAGCAGCTCGGACAGTTTCGACGCTTAACCAGTAAGCTCAAACACGGTCAACATCATCTTCGTATTGGTGCTCCGCCCATCCTAGCATCGGGGTTTCTTTCTCCAATGATCGCCCAAGTGTGTAAGTATACCGATTATACCTTAGAGGTGTGTACAGCAAACAGAGATGAGCTCATTGAAGGTTTGGTCAAAAATGAATGGGATCTCGCAGTATGTTTTGGAGAAGAGACAGCGTCCCCCATCGTCCAAAGCACACTATATAATACCGAAATGAAAGCATTACTTCCCACAGGAACATGCGAAAACACTTCGGTCACACTCGCGGATTTACTTGAAAGCTCGTTGCCATTAGTCACCCTCGACACAAGAGACCCACTTGGAATTCAACTACATCAAAGTATCCTTGCCACTTTCCCCAGCTTTCATCCCAAAATCAGTGTGAGAAGCTATAACGTTGCCGCAGAAATGGTAGTACATGGCGCTGCAAACGCCGTTGTCGATCCTTGGACGGCTCAGCATTATCAATTCAACCCTCAGGTTCATTGCGCCTCACTTACCCCTGCTATACCAGTGACGGTATCGTTACTCTATTGCCAGCACTCGCCACTGTCAGTGTCTGCCAAATGGTTCGCAGAGCAACTTAAGAAAGATACGATTTAAACGTATAACTTGATGTTATACCCTACAAACGAATAAGTATTCGGCTCTAAACACTGGTTTTAATAGAGTTAGAGAATCTCTAACCCGATAACCAGGATGCTTATGTCTATCACTCAACCCTACCTACTCTTCCTAGGCGATGTCACTGACCCTATTGCCGCCAAAACTGCACGAGGTATTGCACTCTGGAGACCGGAACAGTGTGTCGGTGAGCTCCGCCTGACAGATGACACTGTCACTCTCAACCTACCTAATCTATCTCTACAAGAAGCCAAAAACCAAGGAGCAAAAACTCTGGTGATTGGTACTACCAACGCTGGTGGTTACATACCCAACAACTGGCTAACTTGCCTAATCCAAGCGGCAGAACTTGGTTTTGACATTGCCTCAGGCATGCATCAGAAGCTAAAAGAGATCCCACCGCTTGCTGAGTTGGAAAAGCAAGGAATAACTCGCCTTCACGATGTCCGTCATTACGATCAAAGCCTTGAAGTGGGCAAAGGCATTCCACGTCAAGGTAAGCGATTATTAACGGTAGGTACTGACTGTTCCGTGGGTAAGATGTTCACAGCACTCGCATTAGAAAAAGCATTAAAAGACATTGAGGTCTCAGCACAGTTCAAGGCAACTGGACAAACCGGTATCCTCATTGACGGCCAAGGTATCTCAATTGACGCTGTTGTTGCGGATTTCATTTCAGGCGCCGTAGAAAAAATCAGTCCGGAATTTGTCGATCATGATTGGGACATCATCGAAGGCCAAGGCTCCTTGTTCAACCCTTCTTTTGCTGGTGTCAGCCTTGGTTTACTTCACGGTGCACAAGCCGATGCACTTGTGCTGTGCCATGAAATAGGCCGCCCGCACATTCGCCATTTACCTCATTGCCAACTACCCAGTATTGAAACCACGATCCAGGCGAACCTAGCCGCTGCACGACTAACCAACCCTCAGGTACTGCTTGCGGGGATCAGCCTCAATACATCAGCAATAAGTGAAGAAGAAGCAAAAACACTATGTGCAGACTGGCAGGACAGATATCAAGTGCCTGTCACCGATCCGGTACGCTTTGGTATAGCAACCATTGCCGCCAATATTAAAACTCTGAGAGGGTAACATGGACATTACCGCTTGGAGTGAATCGATCCCTCTCGCAAAACCGTTTGCTATTTCACGTGGTGTCAGAACCCACTGTGACATCGTCAGAGTCAAGATTTGCTATCGTTCACATGTCGCATTAGGTGAGTGTACGCCTTACCCAAGGTATGGCGAAAGTGTTGAATCAGTGTTAGAACAAATTCAACAGGAGATCCCAAGACTCAATACGCTTCCACCTAAAGAAGCAAAAACTAAACTGCAATACATGTCTGCAGGTGCAGCGAGGAATGCGCTCGACTGTGCACTATGGGATTTGATGGCAAAAGAGGACGGATTACACTTTCCATCTCCATACTTTGATATTCGCTCTAAAATAGAAACAGCGATGACAGTTTCGATCGACACACCAGAGAAGATGGCCCGGCAAGCCAAAGAATACGTCTCTCAAGGCGCGACTATACTGAAAGTCAAACTGGATAATAGGCAAATTCTGCCAAGGGTCACAGCCGTCAGGCAAGCCGCCCCCAAAAGTAAAATTATTCTTGATGCCAATGAAGCATGGCAAAATGAATCCCTAACGACTCTATTTCAGGCACTCCACACGCTCAACATCACCATGATTGAACAACCCGTGCCTAAAGGCTACGACCATATGCTGAAAGGGATACCTCACCCTATTCCTTTGTGCGCTGATGAGAGTTGCCACACTAGTGACGATCTTACAAAACTAGAAGGCTGCTATGAGATGATTAACATTAAGCTTGATAAATCAGGAGGCCTGACTGAAGCGATAGCTCTGGATCAGCAAGCCAGAGCCAAGGGGTTCCACATCATGGTGGGCTGCATGCTGGGCACTTCTCTAGCAATGAAAGCCGCTCTGCCTATTGCCACACGTGCGGACATCGTTGACTTAGATGGCCCTGTTTTATTAGGTACTGATATTCTTGATAGCTTGAAATACCAATCTGGCACTTTAGGTCTAGACAAATAAATCAAATAATTTATTTTTTAGAAATTATAAGCTCGCATTAAATATTATTTGTTTTTTGCGAGGTTATTGCCCACTTATTGATCAATCAATAACCCAAAGTAACTAGGCAAAACTAATATTAAAGTACTAGAAAAACAATTATAAAAAATTCATACGATACATTATTCAAATATAACCCTAAATTGACAAAACATTATTCTCAAGTTCATAAAATCCCTGTCGATAACAGTGAAAAAGTCATTACTTATTTAATAGATATACCTAAAAACTTAGAATCTAAAAATTCCTTAGTAATATATCTAATACTATAAGGTTAAAATGGCTCTGCTTTGATAGTGGAGGTACTCACTGCATGACCAGCCCATTACCTAGAAGGCTAAGAGACATAAGAAAGAAAAGAGGGATCACTCAAGAAGAGCTGGGACAAAAACTAGGAATGGAGTCAGGAAGCGCTAGCGCTAGAATTAGTCAATACGAAACTGGTAAACATGCTCCTGATTACACGACTGTAAAACGCATATCTGCGGTATTAGGTATAACCGTCGCTTACTTCTACTGTGATGACGATACACTAGCAAATATCATAATAGAAGCATCCAGCCACAGTGAAACAACAAAGCTTGATATTCTTAAAATACTAGAAGGGATTCAAAAACAATAAGTTAGCATCTTTGCGGTTTTGGATAGACACAACAATGATTTCTGAACTCGACCTCGCCATACAACTGATAAAAATCATAATTCTTCTCTACATTTCCTACCTTTTATTGCGCCATCAAGTGAGCAATAAAATATTATATGGATGTGTATTAGCTATGGTCTCGATGATCATTGAGCTATACATCAACTATTATCAGTTATCGTGGCCAACGATTACTTTTGAGCATCAAGATGTCATCTTACTGATTTCATCGACAACGCTGCTTATAGCTCATGCATTGATGCTATCTGGAGTATCTTCGTTATATTTTAAACTCAAAGAAGAATCTGAGAAAGATCACCTTACTCAACTTCATAATCGAAAGTTCATGCCTAAGATACCGGAAAAAAACTACGATGTGATCTATTTGGATATTGATAACTTCAAGACGATTAACGACACATTAGGGCACGATTATGGAGATGCTCTACTGGTACTCTTCGCACGATATTTGTCACACTGTGTTTTGAAGAATGAATATTTAGTTCGTTACGGAGGTGATGAGTTTATTGCTTATGTCCGGCCAGGTCGCAGTAGTGATTTTATTGAGCGTTTACTAGATTATGTAGCAAACTCCGAGATTGAATTCAGCTATGGCGTTTCCGGCAGCAAGAATGGTGAATTATTTTCGGCAATTACACGAGCAGATAAAAACATGTACCTGATGAAAAGGCGCAGGTCGTCGTCAAAAGGGCGCCGACCTGCTCAAGCGAATGAATCATGAATGCATTTCGCTATCTCCTGAGCGATTTTTGCTGTTAGCAAAGTAATATATCTCATTGCCTTACAACACTTTACTTAATGCGCTTTTTAAACTTTTATTAATAGAATACGAGAAAGGATTCTCAAGGTAGCTTATGGTGATACGGATTAGGCATAAGATAAAATTGGTTTCTACAGCATTGATTTTGCTGTTCACCGTCAGTTGCCTTCCCCAGCAACCCAATATCAAACTTGGTGTTGTTTTACCCCTAACAGGAAGCTTTTCCATATACGGTCAACAAGCACTAAAAGGCGCCCAACTGGCAGTAGACCAAATCAATGCACAAGGTGGGGTACTCAATCGCCAGCTGGAGCTTGTTATCCGTGATAATCAAACCGATCCAGCGAAAACCGTGAAATACAGCCGTGAGCTTGTGCAGCAAAATCAAGTATTTGCCTTGTTTGGCCCTGTAAGCAGTGCAGCCCGTTACGCGATGGCAGAAGTTGCAGAAACTTTTTATACGCCCCTTTTTTATGGGATCGATTACGAAGGACGTCATTACAGCCGATATTTGATTTGCTACAGCACAATACCTGAGCACTACATTGAACCCATTGTCCCTTATTTGATAGAGAATATCGGTAAACACTTCTATATCTTTGGCTATGACTACATTTGGCCGCACAGGATGGCTAAGAGTATTGTAAAGTCAGTCAGTACACATCAGGGAAACGTCACCGATATTGAATTTACCCCATTTGGTATAAAAGACTTCACTCCCGTATTCGAACGTATAAAAGAATCTGGTGCTGAAACATTGATGCTCACCCTGCCAGGGGCTGACGGTTTTACGTTCTTATCACAGATGAAATCTTTTGACTTTGGCCGCGATGTTCAGGTTGTTGCTTTCGCTGCTGATGAAACCTATCTGTCCAATCTCGATAACGATTCACTGGAAGGCATACTGACAGCTCTGCACTTTTTCAGTAGCAACGACGATCCCATTCTGCAAAAATTCGTCAATGACTACAAAGCTCATCATGGCGCCGAATCTGTTGTGACCTACTCTAGTAAAGCTCATTATGACCTCATTTACTTGCTAAAAGCCGCGATTGAACAAGCTGGGGTTGTTGATAAAGAAGCCGTCATCAATCAGCTACCGGGATTAACCCTATACGAAAAAGATCTAGCAATTAAACTCAGAGATGACCATCATTTTGAGCTACCAATGTACTTAGGCCAATTTGCGGCTGGACAGCTTAACGTCATCGAGCGACTAGGGACCATTAAACCTGAGGATCAAAGATCTATAGGCAATGAATAAACTCAGCGTAAAGATTTTCATCATACTTTTGCCTCTAGCAATTTCATTGCTGATCTTCAGTTACGCCTATTATAACGCGAGAGAAAAGCTCACCATTGACCATATTTATCAATCTGTACAGCTTTCTGCTTCGTTAGGAGCGAATGAAATTAGCCATTATGTTGAGGGTCGTTTCACTGAGTTTGATCGACTCAGTAATGAAATAAGTACCTGTAAAGAAGGGGAAACGTCTCTATCTTTATCCGCTTCAGACGCTCTAAGTTTCACCAGCGGTTTTTCCGCACTCGCGATTTCCGATTTATCAGGTCAAGTGACACACTTTAGCCTGTCATCAAATAAAAGTAATCGCTACGTGCTGCGTAAAAATATCAAAGGACTGATTCTCCTTCCCGAACATGTCCTAGCCTTGCTACACACTTCTTACCAAGAATGGCAAACCACCTACCCTGAAAACCTCAGGCTGGAAAAAGAAACACTCGAACAATTACTCGCCCTAAACAAACGTGGCGAAATCAACTCTCAGGCAAGCCGAAATTTGAGTAACTTATTGGTAAAGATTCGCGAAGGACGGAGCCTTCCTCGCCAAGTCATCAGCTTAGCCAGTGCAGAAACCATTTCAAAGCTTGGTCTAATCTTTGATACTGCAAGTTACTTCTACTCTCGCCCCCTTATTAACTGTAATCAACAAATCATCGGCTTCTATACCGCCGTGTTGGATCGCACTATTGTTGAAGATCATCTGTACCAAATAAAAAATACTCTTACCCAAAGTGGACTTGAACATGTGGATGTTCTTATGGTTCGCAACCAAGGTCTTCGTTCATTATCCTCTGTCAACCACTTACCGCTGGACTCTCTTGCCACAACGGGGCTGAACCCAACCAATAAGCCACAGATGAGAAATGACCTTGGAGGAATTCTCATCAATCAACCAATTGTTCTCCATACTCAGAACCACCTCATCTCGGTCAATAACCATCTCCCTAAGGTTCCCAACAGCCAAAAGGGTGTCAGTTTGATAGTATTTGTATCGATGGACGAGTTGAAATCGAGAAATCTATTGTTACTACGTGAAGTGTTACTTTACTTAATGATTGCACTGTTTTTATTCGTCTCTTTGACACTTTTTCTCTCCAGTTATATCGCATCACCAATTGTTGACCTGCGCCGCCGTATTTCCATACTATCGAGAACAGGAAAAGCAAATACTGACTTTTCAGTCCGTGATGATGAGATTGGCCAACTTTTTAGTGCCTTTTCCGACATGGCTTACAGCATCAAGACTAAAGAGTCTCAACTGGTTAAACTGGTACGTGAAGACCCTCTAACTGGCATTCTTAATCGACGTGCATTAGTCGACCACGCTGAAGATATCAGCCGCCATAATGCGCCTTCTTGTATTTGTATGATGGATCTTGACCACTTCAAGCAAATTAATGACAACTACGGCCATGCTATTGGAGACTCGGTGCTGAAAACCTTCTGCACTTTGGTTACGAGCGAAATTCGAGAATCGGATATCTTTGGCCGACTCGGTGGAGAAGAGTTCGCATTAATCTTACCGGAGACCCAGCTTGAAGAAGCAGTGAACCTAGCGGAAAGAATTCGAAGTCGAGTAGAAATACAGCTTGTCGCCAGCTTACGCTCGGTAGTAAGTAGCCAGGTAACAGTAAGTATTGGGGTTGTCGAGTGGCTGGATGATGACTTTGACAGAGCACTCTCGAGAGCTGATAAACACTTATACATGGCTAAAAAGGAAGGGCGAAATCAAGTTAAGTTTCAAGAAACGATAAGCCCACACTAATACTATGTGGGCTTTTGTAGAATCACAATAAATCTGCCCCTAACATGACTTACTCATCAAGCGACATCCCTACCTGGCCGAGTTTAGTCTTAAACTCTTCAATACTGTCCGCCTGATAAGTGGGCGAGCCATTAAAATATCGTGGTTTTTCAGGCAGCATGGCATTTTTCAACGCGTTCTCCTGATCAAGATCATCATGGTAAACGGTAACGCGATGTGGAATGTCCTGTTTAAATGTCGCCATTTTCTATTCTCCTTTTCGTCTTACGTATACACGAGTTTAAGCGTAGAAAAGAAAATCAATCTGTCAAAGCTGGTAAAACGCTCATCAACCACCACCAACGACCAAGGCCCACAAATAGAAAACAACACACATATCAAATAACGATACATCACGAAATTACCGATACTAAATCTATCAATTAAAAGACCTTATAATTTATATAACTAATTGAAACTGTTGATTTTGAGATCTAGAACATTAGCTCTAGCTATGAATTACATCTTTCTCATTTTTATTATTTGATATGCATTCATTTTTATAAAAAATGTATTTTTTAACATTTTAATAACTTAATCTTTTATGAAGAATGGAATGGATTGTTTAACAAGGAGTCACACATGCAAGTAAGCATAACAACAAAAAAATCCATTCTCGCAACTGTTATCAGTACCACCATGTTATCAGGGTGTTTCTGGGATGACCCACGTGAGGTGGCAAAATACGTCAGTGAAAATATCGACAGAGATGAAGTCGTTAGCCACTTAGTCACACTTGAAGGCTTAGCTTCTACGACTACCGATGGCAACTCTATTACTCGTGCAGCAGGTACACAAGGCTATGCTAACTCGGTTGAGTTCATTGTTGAAACCATGAGAAAGCATGGTTACATAGTTACAACGCAAGAGTTTGACTTCCGTGCTTGGGAAGAGCTGGCTGGCACGAAAGCCAATATCGATGGTAAAGATCTTATTAGCGTACGTGAGGCCGATGACGGTGTTGAACCCGATTTTGCCGTCATGTCTTACTCAGGTAGTTCAAATGGGCCAGTGAGCGGTGAGATTGCCTTCGTGACACCAGACTTCCGTTTTGATGCCCCTGATTACGACAGCACTGATGGCTGTGAAGCCTCAGATTTCACAGGCAAAAATGTGGCTGGAAAAATAGCGGTAATACAACGTGGTGGCTGCTCATTTGACGCAAAAGTGGTTAACGCCGAAAATGCAGGAGCAAAAGCGGTCATTGTTTTCAACCAAGGTAATGATGAAGGCAGAAAATCTGTCGTTAACGGCACGCTCGGTAGTGATACTAAAGCGACCATCGCCGCTTTGGGCGCACGTTTCGATCTTGGTCAAGAGTGGTACAACAAAGCACAATCTGAAGCGGTATTGGCAAACCTGACGGTCAACGTTCAGGATGAAGACGTAGTAACACAAAACATTCTTGCGGAAACTCCTCGTGGTAACGCTGATCAAGTGGTCATGCTCGGTGCACACCTTGACTCTGTTCCAGAAGGCCCAGGGATCAATGATAACGGCACGGGCACAGCGGGTTTGCTTGAATACGCGGTCACACTGTCTGAGCTTAAAGTGCCTGTTAAAAACAAAGTTCGTTTCGCGTGGTGGGCGGCTGAAGAAGCAGGTCTAGTAGGCTCTGAGTACTACACCAATGACTTGTTCCAACCAATCTACAATGATGCACAGGCTCAAATTCTTGAAGAGCTTGGTTTAGAGGATCCTAGCCAGCTGACTGAGGAACAGATTGAGCTGGTTGAAGCCCGTTACACTGAACTCAACAAAGTGAAGCTGTACCTCAACTTCGATATGATCGGCTCACCGAACTACATCTATGGTGTGATGGATGGTGACTTGTCTGATACCAAAGATAGTCCAGATAACGCTTACACTGGCGATTTCAAACCGCCATATGGCACCTCTGATATTGAGTCTATCTTCCAGGAGTTCTTTACTGAAAAAGAAGAAGCAACCATTCCTCAAGCTCTGTCAAAACGTTCAGACTACGCTGGATTTGCAGATTGGGGCGTAGCATTTGGCGGTCTGTTCACGGGTGCTGAGAAAGTAAAAACAGCTGAAGAAGTTGAGAAATTTGGTGGCGACATCGATGTCGCTTACGATAAGTGTTACCACCAGAGTTGTGATGACGTGAACAACGTCAGCCAAACAGCACTGTTTACCAACACTCAATCACTTGCGTATGTAACCACTTACTACGCAATGAGCAAGCAATTGTTCCCAGAGCAGCCAGAAGAGCCGGAAGTGCAAGCACTACGTGCCTTCTCTACAGCTGAGGCGCCAAAAGAGAAACTACGCATTGGCGAAAGACTCAAAGCGGCAGACAGCGTCTCTGACCACGATCACTTCCACGGTGACTTTGATCAAGACCTGAAATAATCACCTTTCGTAATACAAACGCCGTGCCTCGCACGGCGTTTTTCGTTCTATCTCACGTTTTCATCACTGAGCTTCTTTCTACGCCCCACACTCTCGCCAAAAGGAGGAGTCAAACCCCATCAACTTCCACTAGCCTTAAATCAACCTCAATAAGAATGGCTAGATTGTTGAATGAAGAAGTACAATATTTATCAGGTCTTTACCCGTCTGTTTGGCAACACGAATACCACCAATCAGCCATGGGGCAACATAGATACCAATGGGGTTGGCAAGTTCAGTCACTTTACTGAAAAGGCTTTAAATGAAATTCGTGATTTGGGCATCACACACATCTGGTTTACTGGCGTACCACACCATGCCCTAGTCAATGATTACACGCATGTAGGAATCGATAATGACCACCCTTCGGTTGTCAAAGGCCGTGCAGGCTCTCCTTACGCGGTAAGGGACTACTACTCGGTCAACCCAGATCTAGCTGATGACCCCAGTCGACGAAATCAGGAATTCGACGATTTAATCAGTCGCACCCACAATGCTGGCCTCAAAGTGATCATCGACATCGTACCTAATCATGTAGCTCGTGTTTATAAAGGATTAAACAATCCTTCGGGTGTGGAAGATTTTGGGGCTCACGATGACACCAATGTCTGCTATCACAAAGACAACAACTTCTACTATATTCCAGGTGCTCCTTTTGAACTGCCAAGCGAATTATCGCCTGAAAAGATCCTTGGAGGAGAGGCACATCCTCACTTGAAGACGCCTTATCAGGAGTTTCCAGCGAAATGGACAGGCAACGGCTCAAGGAAAGCTCAACCGTCCATTGATGATTGGTACGAGACCGTAAAAATCAATTATGGTGTTCGCCCTGACGGCAGCAAAGGCTTTCCTATATTACCGGAAGAATACCGCTTTAAGCCTCATTCGGAGCACCATCAATTCTGGCAGGATAAATCCGTTCCAGATTCATGGAAAAAGTTTCGGGATATAGCACTTTACTGGCTTGAAAAAGGCGTCGATGGCTTTCGCTACGATATGGCCGAAATGGTGCCTGTCGAGTTCTGGAGCTACCTCAACTCTTCGATAAAAATGTCTAACCCAGATGCCTTTCTAATGGCTGAGGTCTATCAGCCGGAACTTTATCGCGACTATATCCAGCTCGGAAAAATGGATTACCTTTACGACAAGGTTGATCTCTATGACCTGTTGAAATCAATTATACAAGGTCACGGTTCTACGCGAGAGATTGGCCGCATTGAATATCAGCTACGCGATATTGAGCACCATATGCTGCACTTTCTCGACAACCATGATGAACAGAGACTTGCCTCGCCTGAATTTGCGGGATGTGCTCAAAAAGGCAAACCCGCTATGTTGGTGTCTACTTGCCTATCAAGCTCTCCTAGCATGATCTATTTTGGTCAGGAAGTCGGTGAGCCTGGAGCGGAGTTCGGTGGATTTGGTACACCTAGCCGCACATCGATATTCGACTATGTGGGCGTCCCTCACCATCAGCGTTGGATGAACCATGGCGCTTTTGACGGAGGCCAACTGAGTGAGGATGAAAAAGCGCTCAGAGCCTTCTACCAAAAGCTGCTTAACCTGACGTTAAAAAGCCCTGCGCTATTGGGTGGCTATCACGACCTTTACGCCGCGAACTTTGACAATTTCGGCGAAATGCAAGATCAGTTGTTCGCTTTCGCCAGATCCAGTGAAGAACAAAAGCTGATTGTTGTTGCCAATTTCAGCACGCAACAAGGTAAACAAGTCGAACTGATTCTCCCTTACTCACTCATTACTGAGTGGCAGCTGCTTCCCGGACAATATCGTTGGATAGATAGGATGGGTAACTCGGAGTACACCCTGAATGTGACTCAAACATCAGCTTCCATTTCTATGCTGCTTTCACCACTGGCAAGCCTGCTTCTAGAGCTTACATCACACACTTTAGAATAAGGCGATCGCTGTTCCTCTGCTCTCACCTGTATTAAGACTTAATGCGCAATACTCTAGGCTATTAAACGATGGATCTGCTCAATGGTATCTTGGGCAGATTCATAATCAACGGGCAGCTCGACCACACCATTGGCCGTCTCTACAAACAAAGATGGGAAACTATTACCACCGATAGAGCGAGCGAAACCCAATTCCTCCATAAATTGTTGGTTCAGAGCTTCAGACTGAAAATCTTGCAAGAACTGCGCTTCATCGAGCCCAATCTCCGCTGCTATCGCGATCAATACTTCGCTGTCACTCGGGTTTCGTGCTTGAAGATAATAAGCGTGCTGAATAGCACGTAGCATCTCTTTCTCCGCTCCCTGCTTACGTGCCGCTAACACTGCTCGACAAGAAGGATAAGTTGAGCGCTTAGGAGTGTTTTTCGTCCAGAAGTCATAGTTGAACTCAGTGCCCAGATAGTTTTCGATCTTTTTCCAATATGAGGCAATTTGTTCACGCATGGCGATGGGCATAGGCTCCATGGAGTCTGGCGCCAATCCACCCACCACATACTGCACTGTCACCTCATCAGCTAACTCGTTCTGGACTTTTTCCCAAGTGGGCTTGTAACCCCAACACCAAGAACACATAGGGTCGTAAACGTAGTAGAGTTTGGCTGCTTGCATGAGTTCATCCTTATAATACTGAGTAGCGAATCAGGGTCTACATCACCAATTCGTCTATTTCTCTTAGCCCCATAGAGGTAATTGTACCCTCTGCTTGATCGAGATCATTTTAACAAAGTGATTACATCATTTATGTTGACATAATGTTACGGAGATTAACAAGAGGGATGCCCATGGAACTGAAAAAAGACCCAAGATGTTACACTGACGTTTGTGTAGGTGGTAAATGGTTTCACCATGATCACTGTACCAGTAAAGCGTATATGCTCAAGGGCGGCGCAGACGTGAGTGTAGAATTTAGCAAAATACCTGAAACAGAAGACGAACTAATTGAACTGTTGATTCAGAGTGTTTAAGCAGCAAGCGCTTAGCAACCCTCATTGCTAAGCGCTTGCTTTTATCTGTCTATTTGTTGATTGCGAGGTAAGTACCAGCCGCAATCATTACACCACCAGCCCCTTGATTCAGCTTGCGCTGAGCACTTGGAGTTTTCAACACTTTAACCAGTCGCCCTGCACCAATCGCTATCATCATTAACCCTGTCATCAGAGCAACAATGCTTAATACCGCAGCCAGTGTAATATCCTGACTATTAAGAACGGTTAAGTCCATAAACGTTGGCAGGAATGAAATATAGAATAGGATCACTTTAGGGTTTGAAGCCGAGATCAGAAAGCCCTGTACAAATCCGGCGATATGAGACGGTGCTTTTGGTGTTTGATCTTGGTGAATCGCTTCACTGGCCTGAGGCAGTGCTTTGATCATCTTATAGCCGAGATAGATGAGGTAAGCCGCACCGACATAGCGAATCACGACAAACAGTGTCGCCCAGTTTTCTGCTATTGCAGCCAACCCCAAGCAGGCTAAAAGGAGATAGATAACATCGCTGGCAACCATTCCAGCAGAGAGCGAAATACAGTGTTTTGCGCCTGAAACCATCGCACGAGCAACAATGGCAAATACGCCCGGCCCAGGTGTGATGCTAAAGATCAACATAGCGATAAAAAAGGTGATCGCACTTTCAACGGTCATGATTCTACCTCAATCAGTTTTCATCACAGAAAAATAACATTATTGACTCAAAACACAATGCCTAAATAGACAACACAGTGACTAAGCCTCTAGCCACTCTCTCCTGACATGATTACCACATACTGGTAAATTTGCTTTGCATCGCTCTGCTGATGGGAATACTGTCGTCACCCATTATCGCCACCATTTTGCCGGTAAAATCCTTCTTCACTTTGTCTATCATCGAGACATTAACCACACTCGATCGATGTACTTGCCAAAACAACTCCGGATCCAGCTGAGCCAGTAGTTCCTTAAGTGACGTTCGCAGCACATACTCGACTTTGTTGCCCTGCTCTCGCTTGTATAGAGAAACGTATTTGTCTTCCGCTTTGAAGTAAAGAACCTCTGATAAAGCAATGAGATGGATCTCTTCACCTTTGCTTGCTCTAATCCAACTTAAATATTTCGGCTGAGCAGGCGCATTGAGCTGCTGAATCTGATTCAGCAAAGTGCCAAGTTCCGTCGCGGGTTCAGCTCTATGTAACCTCGCTTTCAGTTTTTCAACGCATTGAGTAAGACGAGCATCAGAGACAGGTTTAAGCAGATAATCCACCGCATTAGTTTCAAAAGCTTGGACAGCGTATTCGTCATACGCCGTCACAAACACAATATGAGGTTGGCAATCACGCTTAGAGAGCTTCTTCGCCAGTGACATACCATCCAGCCCGGGCATTTTTATATCCAGAAATACCACTTGAGGCCGATGTTGCTCGATCATTTCAAGGGCTTGCTCACCATTTGCAGCCTGCCCGACAATATCGAGCTCTGGCCAATACTCAGCAAGCGCCTGATTAAGATGACGACGCAACAACGGCTCATCGTCGGCAATGACGGCGGTAAGAAGATCAGTTTGCATCCATGTTTTCCTCAAGTTTCTCCAATGAACGACGTTGTACAGACAACTGAGCAATCACACCACCCGATGCATTCTCTTTCAGCTTCAGTGACGCATGTTGACCAAACAAAGTGGTGAGCCGATGACGAATATTGTCCAGCCCAATACCTTGCCCAGCATGACTAGGCGTATCGCTAAAACCAATCCCATTATCGATAACAGAAATGGTCACACTATCCTGATTTTCAGCAACCTCTACTGTTATTTTTCCACCGACAGAGCTGGGTTCAATGCCATGTTGTACTGCGTTCTCCACTAGCGGTTGAACCAACAGAGGCGGTATATTGAGGTCACCCAAACAATGGGCAGATATTTCATAATTCAAGCGCTCTCCGAGCCGTATTTTTTGAATGGCAAGGTAAGCATCCACCAACTCTAGTTCGCCTTTCAAGGTCGTACTGTTCTGGCGATTTTGCTGCAACGTCCCGCGTAATAGCTCGGTCAGTTTCTCTAGCATCAGCTTGGCACCTTTAGTGTCGTCATCAATCAGCACCATAATGTTCGCCAATGTGTTGAACAAGAAATGAGGTTCAATCTGGCTTTGCAGCTGTTTCAGTTGGCTTAGTAGCAGTGCCTTCTCTTGCTCCGTTTGAATACGACGAGCCCGTTCGAGCTCCTTTTGAGCCTGTAATTTTTGCTCATGCATATAAAAGTAAAGCAAACACGCCGTGGAGAAGATAAACCCAAGGATAATCACTGGCTTCATCTGACTAAAGTCTGCAAACTTATCGTACCTACTCAGCCAGTAGTATGCGTTTAGTGTGCCAAATACCATTGAGCTACCAATGGCCATGATGCTGAGTTGACGCCGAGTCCAACGCTCACTCGACCACTGTAACAAGTGCGAGCTCAAAACCGCACTGTACCCGTAACCAAAGCTAATCAGAATATGCTCCCAAAATGGGCTCGGCCAAATCGTTTGTGTCACAAACGCAATAATCAAGCAAAACACCGAGGTGAAGACAAGACTTTTTAAGAAATCAACCGTACGAGTAGTAACGTCAGTCATCAAAATTTTCCTTTTAGATTTATAAAAATCATACGCTTATCAGCTAAATTTGCATATACAGATTCATGGCTTCCCGTCATAAAACGGGCAGCAAGTTCAACGTCGACCGAAGTCTGTCCCGAGTCATAAGCACTGTAGTTAATCCACTGTGTTGCAATGACACCGCCGTCTTGTGGCGATAATAAGAGATCAAAAGTAGGCTCTACACTCTCCAGCCATAAGGCATTTTTACTCCATTGCCACTGACTCCAGCTAGTAGGATTCAAACTCCAATGAAACATGACATTATGCTGCACCAGATTGATATGGTTGAGCCCCTGAGCGTACGAATGTGACAGGCCAGCGGTGTTGGCGCTTTCTGATAAAGCAGTCGCTCTTTCCAGTCCCTGTCGCCAATCCTCTTTGCTCCATGCCCGATTGTCATACCAATATTCGACAATGATTTGATTACCGGCTTGGCTAGCCCAATTAAGCCCAACCAAACCTTGAAAGCCACTACTTTTGTTAGCCAGAATCACTGGTGAGTAGAGGCCTTGCTGCTCAAACCCTAGGTAGTCTCTCTGGTACACAAAAGAAGCGTGGTACGCCCATGACGCATCATAAACAGACACCATGGAGCCGCCAATTAAGCCTTGTCTTACATCGTCATAGTAAGCAATGCCCTGCCATTCCGTCTCATCTGTCAGCCAGTAACGACGCAGACCAATGCCCTGTTGCTCAGTTCTTTGTTCAAGCTCGCTAGACTCTTGCTTTGTCCAGCTGGAATCGCTGTAAAGCAAACTCCACTCTCCCGAAAGGTCAAAATATGATGCCATTGCGACACCTGCGCCCTCCTCTACCTGAATTCCCACTGGGTTGCGCCGATAAGGTTTGAACAAGTCTAAGGGGCGATATCCATACCCGACTCCCCAGTCGAGGCGGATTTTACCCAGCGTCATATCAAGCGGTAGTACGCCTGTCTCCCAGACGCCTTGCCAAAAAAGCTCCTGAACAATCAACTCATTATCAGCTGAGTCGGATGAGTCGCTCGACGCTAGTTGACTACTTTGCGCTGCGAGCAAGCCACTCCAGCTTTGCCACTCGGCTTGCACACGAAGCAACACGTCTAGCTGCTCAGTGTGAGAGGCCGTATGCGGTTCAAACCAAACGGAGTCTCTGTGCTGATTCTGGTTACCACTGACCGTCCAGTCCCAATTGAAACTTGGCTGAGCAAGGCCACTGCCTGGAACCATTGCCGCCAACGCGAAAATCAAACGGTAAGTCACGTTACAGCTCCGACAGTGCGTTACGCGTCAAAAATGCCGGAATATAGTATTTATCTTCAAGTTGATGAGCCGTCACTTGCTGATATTCAATCACCGTTTTCTTCGCGGGCTGAATTTTGTCAATCAAGGTCATGCTCACAACTCTCAGCTGGCCATCGCGCTCACCCTGCTCAAACAATGCCTGCTTAGCCAGCTTGCCAGATTTTAAGTACAAGTCGGCTTTGATCGGGAAATCGCTCTCCGATTCTAACCATAATTCGATGCGATCGTAACTCGCACCTGGAGTTACAGACTGCAGAGAAAGCTGGTTTGCCAGCACTGCCCGCTCATTGATGGTCAAGGTTTCCTGAGCCGTCAGCGTCGCTCGGTAATCCTGACTCCAAGTGAGAGTAGATACATCGCCAATGGAGGCTTCACCGAGTAGCTTTTGCATTGGTGTTATACGGATCGGGCGACGACTTTTAGGCATCACTAGCCAATAGTTGTCTCCCAACATCAACATCTTTTGCCCCGCTTCAACCGGTGACTTAAACACAACCAAAGACTCTCGTTCGGGGCGCGTATAAACATTGTATTGGCGTGTTTTATCCAGCTCTCCGTTTTTATACAAGGTAACGAGAGAAACCACTTTGGCGGACGCCGTATCAAGGCGATAGGCATCTGCATTTTTGACCATGGTGGCCGTGTCATTAGCGAACGCACCAATACTCAACAGACTCAATCCGATGACGATAGAAAGTGATTTAAACATAGGTCAATGCCTCCGTTATCGGCTTATTGACACCCTTTCGGGCGGATAGAAACGCAGCGAGAATGCAAATCGCCATGACACCCAATGCGCTATAACTCAGCAGCTCGGGTGAAAAATAGATATTGAGTGGATAACCGTCGGTTCGACCCGGTGGTGGTGGCATTTGCACATCCACCACCATCAGGACAATACTGGTGACGCCTGTTAAAAGCCCGCCCAAGAGTGTGCCGATACCAGCTAACAGTGTTGCTTCGCGCACAAAGCCCGCCACGATTTCCGCAGGATATGTGCCTAATGCGGACAAGGTTCCGATTTCACGCGTTCTTTCCGTCACCGACATTGTCATGGTGTTAAACAGAGCAACGAACACCACCAGCGACATCACCGCTCCCATAATGCCGAAGATTCGATCGTATAAGTCTTTCACTTTGGTGTAGAAAAAGGCTCTTTGCTGCCACGGCGTGACTTCCAGTGCTTGACGGTGTGGCAAAGAAGCGAGTTGTTCTTCCAGCCAGCTCTGAAGCTTCAATGTGTTTTTTGTTTCGTAGAGGAAGACCGATAAGGTACTCACTTTATCGCTCACCAGCAGTTCCTGTACCGATTCAATATGCAGGTATAGCTGGCGCTTATCTAAGTCCGGCACACCCGTTGAATAGATACCATGAACTTTAAAGTCGAGTGCATTCAGTGCGCCGTCGCTCGTCGTCGCAAGCACGGTGATCCAGTCACCAACTGATACGTTGAGATTACGCGCCAAATCGACGCCAAGCATCACCTCAGGCTCCGAGGGTTGATATCGCGAAGAGCGAATATCAGACAAGGTTTTACCCTGACGCACGTCGAGAAACGGCCCCTTCATATCGAACTCACGCTCATTCACACCAGTACCGACAAAAATGGTCGATTTATTGCCATTTGAGACCAGCCCTGTGAACTCAATCCTAGGCTGAATGCCTCGTATATCCGGATTCGATATCAGTTGCTTGTAGATCGCAGCGCTGTCTTCCAGACCATTCGTCAATGGCATGTCTTCATCTTTCTCGAAAAATCCGGGAATGCTGATTGTCAGATGGCCCGTATCCCGCGCTGTTGATTCTTGGAGTGATTCATAGGTGTAAAGCCCAAACCCACCCGCTGACGTCAAAGCAAAAACGGCAATCGTGATGATAAGAGCGGACAACACACTGCGACGACGATTTCGCAGCAAATTCAGATACGCTATGCGCACTGATTGAGGAACTAACTGGCCCATTTCATCGCCTCCTCGCTTATTCTGCCATCCACCAACGAGAGTGTGCGGTCACACTGATTCGCCATTCGCTGATCATGCGTAGCCACAATGAAGGTCGTTCCCAACTCATGACCAAGGGTTTTCATCAGCTCAATCACACGCTGTGCGGTATGGCTATCCAGACTGGCGGTTGGCTCATCGGCAATAACCAGCTTGGGTTGATGCACTAGCGCTCGCGCAATGGCGACGCGCTGTTGTTGACCACCCGATAGATGGTCAGGTCGATGGTGAGCGCACTCTTCCAACCCCACTTTGACAAGCATTTCCATGGCGAGCCGTTGCTGCTGTTTGGCAGAGTATCCGTTCAACATTAGTGGGTACGCCACGTTTTCCCATGCACTCATTACGGGAACCAAGTTAAAGCGCTGGAATACAAAGCCCATGCTGGTCCGCCTCAATTGCGCCGATTGTTGTGCCTCTCTCGGGTATAACGAGCCGTCGAACGTAACCTGACCTTCATACTCACTATCAAGCAAACCAAGAATATTCAGTAGCGTGCTTTTACCAGAGCCTGACGGGCCACAAAGCGCGACCATTTCACCATTACTGATTTCGCCAGTGACGTTGCGGAGTGCCTCCACTCGCTGCTGACCGAGTTGGTACTGCTTGGCTAGATTTTGAAACTGCAACATGCTCGCTCCTTAGGCGTTATTGGCCATCGCTATCGCTTGTAACGTCATCGGATGTTGGCCATTGAGCGTTGACATTTCCTGTGCCCATTTCTGCGCCTGTAAGCTATCTTCTGCACGAATGGCCGCCTGAATGGCGTAGATGTAAACCCAGGCAATCGCATCAAAGGATTGAGACGTAAATGCTTGTTCAGAGAGAAGCCCCGAATACAGTTCATAACCACGTTCGAAATGATTGAACATGTCGGGCAATGATGTATAGGTCGCCGCCGCAACGGCTCTTGCCAATAGTGACTCTGGCAGCCCTTGACGAATCTCTTGCAGTGGAACAGGCGTTGTATCATCCGATAGCATATCCAACCCTTTGGCAATCGTACCGAGCCCTTGCTCGACGTATTTCATCTTGTTCCAAGGAAGAAAAGCATCGCGTCCCATCAAGGTTTGTGTGCTACCGAGATAGACCAATGCCAGAGCATCACCACCTTGTCTTTCGATCTGACCTTGCAGTTGCTCATAGACGGATTCAACCTGATCTTCATCGCCTTGAGCGGCTTGATTATATTGCTCTATTAACTTGTCACTTGGCGCTGCGACCGCTTGAGCGCTAACCAGTAAACACAGACCTAATTGATACGTCAGTTTCATTTTGTCGTTCCTTCTTCTTAGCTGATGTTCAAAGGTTAATCAGCGATGAGCAAGGCTGCTTGGGTATGCGACGAACGGTGGTTGGAAGACGTGAATGGTAAAAATAGAGCGTGAATGGTGAGATTTTGTTCAGCCTCTGC
Organism: Vibrio sp. Isolate24; assembly: GCF_022398215.1. NCBI lineage: Bacteria > Pseudomonadati > Pseudomonadota > Gammaproteobacteria > Vibrionales > Vibrionaceae > Vibrio > Vibrio sp. Isolate24. Next base: position 245,199 of record NZ_JAKEUU010000001.1, on the reverse strand, counting down.
GGCTTATCTGGAAATCAACGGCTATGATCGTTAAAGTAGCGCCATGATTAGTTATCGCATTGAAATTCAATGTGACGAGAGAGAAGAAATTATGTTTAGCGATGATCGCATCATTGATAATCTGGAAGAGCTTGAAGCTTTTCTCCTCGCTGTAGAAAGCGGCAGTTTTGGTTTGGAAGGCATTGCGGGTATCGCACTTGCGACAAACAATGCTGATGGCCGCCACTTTGTGGCAGTACTGGATGATAATCACCAACTGCTGCTAGCTCGCTGGGTGACCGACGAAATCTTCAAGACAGGTCAGGATTTAGTCCGCAACGGACCGAAGAAAAGCCATTAAAATAGCCCGCAATTGCGGGCTATTTTAATTCAGGTGTTTAAGCAGTTAGCTCAGACCACCAAAACACAGGTATTTCACATCCATATACTCATCAATACCTTGCTTGCCTCCTTCGCGGCCAATGCCGGATTGTTTAACGCCACCAAAGGGCGCAACTTCTGATGAGATAATCCCATCATTAATCCCAACCATTCCGTATTCCAGTGCTTCAGCCACCTTCCAGATACGGCGAATGTTATCACTGTAGAAGTAAGCGGCCAGACCATAGATGGTGTCGTTGGCCATCTCTATCAACTCTTCATCGCTCTCGAACGCCAATACCGGTGCCACAGGGCCAAAAATCTCCTTCGAGACAATATCCATTTCTTGAGTCACGTTCTTCAGGATAACCGGCGCAATAAACTGTCCAGCTTGAGACACTATAGGAGAAACAGGCTGCGCCCCTTGTTCAATCGCCCCTTGAATTAAACTCTCAATACCCTCTTTGGCTGCTTGGCTAATAACAGGCCCAATATTGACGCCTTCTTCCAAGCCGTTACCAAGTTTGAGCTGTTTTACCGCTTCATCAAATTTAGCCACAAATTCATCGTATACATCGCGATGAACGTAGAAGCGATTGGCACACACGCACGTCTGGCCTGCATTACGGAATTTAGATGCCACGGCTCCAGCTACGGCAGCGTCTATGTTCGCATCATCAAATATGATGAAAGGAGCATTACCACCCAACTCCATTGAAGTGCGTTTAATATCGTGGGCACTCTGCTGCATCAAGAGACTGCCGACACGAGTTGAACCCGTGAAAGACAGTTTGCGAATCAGCGGATGAGAGGTAAACAGCGCTCCAACTTCTGGTGCACTCTCCCCTACAACCACTTGCAAAACATCGCGAGGAATACCCGCCTGATAGGCAAGTTCCACTACTGCAAATGCACACAGAGGAGTCAGTTCAGCGGGCTTGACGATAAAGCTACACCCAGCGGCAAGAGCTGGCGCAGCTTTACGAGTAATCATTGCTATGGGGAAGTTCCACGGCGTAATCGCACTTGCGACACCCACTGGCTGCTTAATAGTCACCATACGCTTGTCCGGCGTTGGCGCTGGGATGGTTTCACCGTAAGTGCGTTTCGCTTCTTCAGCAAACCATTCAACAAAGCTCGCGCCATAGAGCACTTCACCTTTCGCTTCCGCTAGTGGCTTACCTTGTTCTAGTGTCATTAAACGACTGAGGTCATCTTGGTTTTCAACCAGTAATCGAAACCAACACTGCAGGATGGCCGCTCGCTGTTTACCAGTCAGCTTGGCCCACTCTTTCTGAGCATTGTGAGCCCGAACAATTCCCTGTTCGATTTCCTCCTGAGTGGAAATCGGTGCATAACCCAGCAGCTCTTGCGTCGCGGGGTTATGCACCGCGACACTTCTGTCCTGATCCGACACCATAAAAGACACTAAACTCTGATTACCTATTTGCTGCATTGTGATTACCTTGTTCTTAGCCTATTGCTGAACCCTGCACGCTATTCCTAAAAAGCCTGATTGGAGAAGCGAGAGTATTGTAACGTATCCGCCACCTCTTGAGCTTTAGATTGAGAGCTCATTAAATGTAGCAGCTTTAACGCAGCTTGATAGCTAACCAAACTGCCATTGGATGTAAGTACATTACCATCCACAACATAATTTTTATCGCTCAGTACCTTAACTTCTGGATAGTCACTTTGAAAATCACCCTCACCTCCTGCCCATGTCGTCGCTTGCTTGCCATTTAACACACCAGCTTCAGCTAACAAATACGCCCCTGAGCAATTGCTTGCCATCCATTCTGCGTTTTTGGCGGTAGAGGAAATATAGTTAATCAAAGCCTTATTGTTGATCAATGGATCCATATCATAGCTCGACGTGAGTATTAATACATCAAGCTTAGGGGACTCTCCAATCCAAGTGTCCACCCCCAGCTTTAATCCTTCTTCTGTTGTCACTGTAGTCGTATTCGTAACGGAAACCGTCACTACATCATAGTCACTGAACCACGTTAATCGGTCAGCAACCCCAAATACTTCCAGTGGTCCTGTCACATCTGATGTGAGAACGCCATCATAGACCAAGATACCAATCTTCTTGTCTGCTGCCGATGCGGTTGGCCCCAATACAATTAAGGCGAGAATCAGTGTACATAGTGCCGCCATACGGACTTTAAGTTTTCCAATCATTATTGTTTACTCCACTGTTGAAACAAAATAGTTATCACTATCTTATCGGGCATCTTTAATGATTGAAGTGGCATGCTTACATATCTATAGTGAATAATATTCACGAATAAATAATGGAGTTGGCATGGATAAACTACGCTCGTTACGGTTTTTCATTGCAACGTTAGACACAGGAAGCTTCGCGGCAGCAGCGACAAAGTACGGCAGCGACCCATCGACCGTCAGTAAAGCCGTGCATAGGTTGGAGTCCGAACTTGGCGTACAGTTATTTCTCCGCTCAACCCGGCGACTTAAGTTAACACTTGCTGGCCAGCAGTATGAACAAACCGCAAGACGAGTTATTGAAGAACTCAGCACTTGTGAAAAAGATTTAAAACATGCAAACAGTTCACCATCAGGTACATTAAAACTTAACCTGCCTGTCTCTTATGGGCGCCGTTATATCCAGCCTTTGCTCAAAGAGTTTCGTCGTCAATACCCAAGTATTGACTTAGACATCTGCTACGATGACTCTTACGTTGATATGATTGATCAAAGCGTTGATGTATCAATTAGGTCAGGTGTTGTGCAAGATCGGCAGCTGATCGCTCGACAACTGAGTCCTATCGATTACTTGATTTGTGCGAGCAAAGAATACCTTGAGCAATACGGTGCACCCAGAGGACCGGAGGAATTTCACCAACACACTTGGATACGCTTTCGCTTTAGACAAACCGGAAAATTACTCGGGCTGAGACTTGCTACCACTGAACATACTCACCGAATCGAAACAGCCAGGAGCATTGTCGTTAATGATGGTGAATCAATGGCAGAGCTTTGTGCTCAAGGGTTAGGGCTCACCCAAATTCCTCATTTTATCGCCCGAGACTGGCTTAAAAGTGAAGAGTTAGTTCCTATTTTTCCCAGCTTTCGCCCACAAAACGAAGGCGTTTACCTTCTCTACCATCAACGTGAATATATGCCTTTACGAGTAAAGCTCTTCGTAGACTTTGTCGTTGATGCAATACAGTCTCAAGCAGAAACGCCACGGCACACTTGGGTAAGTCACCTAGAGATTAAACTCCCCACATAGCGCAATACCTTCGCTTTCGTGGTTTAAAACACTATCAAGACCTGCAATTATCAGCGCCAGATTTGTATAAAACCAATAAATAAAAAATCATCTGTTCACACTGGATGATTGCTATCTCTGAACATTATTACGGCAAATTGTCCTGATAAGCGTTTATTATTTTTCAGCTCTTTATCTCACGGCTATACAAGTCCGATATATGTGGTGGAACAACGTAAGAGATAGTTTTAATTGCATGGCTTGATACCGTGTTCTTACCTGACGCCTTAGACTGATACATTGCTTTATCGGCTATTTTTATCATATGTCGCAAGATATTTTGTATGCTTTCTTTATCGGATTGGCATGAAGCCAACTCTTGATAGTTGATAGAAGACACGCCAATACTCACGGTTAGTGCATAGGGTTCAACAAACTGTTTTTGTATGGTAGATCGAATTCTTTCCGCACCTTGCTTTGCTTGATCCAGATCGGCATCCAGCATAAGTACCATAAACTCATCCCCACCTAGCCGAGCACATGCATCCGTTGTTCTCTGTGCCCTTTTAATTGAATCCGCAATGATAATAAGAAATTCATCGCCAACAAGGTGCCCATATTTGTCATTGATCGCCTTGAAGTTATCGACGTCTATGACAGCAATACTAAGTGGTAACTTTTTGCGCTTGCATAAGGCTAATAATTCTTCAAATTTCTTTTCCAGCCCATTACGATTTAGGAGCTTAGTCATGTGATCTTGTAAATTCATTTTTTCAAGCTGTGCATTCGCTTTTTTGAGCTGCTCATTCGCTTCTTTGAGTTGCTCTTCAGCTAGCTTAATTTGAGTGACATCGGTGTGAGCTCCAAGCATTCTGATGACTTTACCTGTCTCATCACGTATTCCAACACCACGACATCGAACCCAAATGGTTGAGCCATCTTTATGTTGATACCGTACAACTTGATCGTAAGAGTGTTCAGGGTTTTCACAATGCTTTTGAAAATTGACGATGGCCGTTTCTAGATCTTCAGAATTAATAATGTCTTGCCATTCAGAGGCCAGATGCTCCATTTCTTGAGGGTCATAGCCAAGTAACTCCCAGAAGCCAGGGCTCATCCATTCATTGTTGCCATCGACCGTATCCCAATACCAAATACCATCTAGGGCATACTGATATATGAACTCAAAGATGGAGTCATCTTTGGATACGAGATTGTATAATTCTGACTTCAGGTAGTTTGTCTCTTCCATAAGATATCCTGACGAGTATTAGCCATAATGTTGTCGTTGTTACAAGTATAGACAACCCACAGAGAACAAATAACCCTGATGTATTATTACAATCAGACCCATTCACATAGACAAATCAAAGCGCTAAATAGCTAGCCTCTTTTATTGCTACTTTCTAACTTTGACAAAAAAGAGTCAGCCTAGCGGTCTGACTCTTTCGTTCACTTTCGTTCACTTTTGGACACTTTCGAGCTAGTGCGACGAATTAAATCGCACTAGCAAACAGGCTTAGTTGAGGTGCAGATAATGTAGTTGTATTCAGTCAGGTTCCAATACCTAGACCTTTCTCGAGGATAGCCAGAAAGAAAACTATTATCCAACTCCAAAACCCCAAAGCATTCCACCACATAAAAGCCTTAAACTTTTTAGAATCCGTTGTTTCACGATGCCGAATAAAAGGATACGCAATGCAATAATTAATAAACCGACTTCCGACATCCCAAGATGCTTGATACTTCGGTCGCATATAACCTTTATCGTCGTAATATTTATTTAAATCTTTCGCTAACTGCTTATCTATGAAAATAATGTGCTTAAAACTACCTAAAGAGATCACTGGCAATACAAGCACTGATGGAAAACACCAGACAATAGCAATAACACCGAAAACAACTATTAACCAATCAAACATTTATTTATTACCCAAAACGTCTTCAACCTTTTCATAAATAACATCAGCTCCCCATTTACCAGCGGTCGAACCAGCCACACCACCGACAACACCACCTGCAACCGCTCCGCCAATTGCAGCAATCGCGAGGACAGGAGCCGAGGCTGCTACCCCAATAATTAAGGCAATACCAGAAATCGTTGCCACCGCTGCACCAGCACCAACGGAGCCACCTTTAGCACCACCGACAACGCCACCAATAAATCCAGCGACCTCTCTAGTCGTCGTCTTACCACAATTCCCTGAGCCATCCACCTTACAGGCTTCATAGATGTTATCGATTCCGCTTACCGCTCCAACAGTGAGACCGATGTAACCTAAGCCTTTCGACGCTGAAATCCCAAGCGCAATATTGCCAATCCGTTTCCCTAAATCTTTGACAAACCCTTTCTTGAGAATTTCATCGGCATTATGAATCATTGACCTAGAGGAGAGCTTGAGATTGCGCTTCACTTGCGTGTGAATGGGAAGCTGAACACTTCGCTTAGACAACCTCGCAAAGGAGCCATCCAACTTTTTAAATAAGGCGGCACGCTGCTCAAAAAATCGATTATTATTGACATAGCCTACTTTTCGCTTGGTTTCGAGGTGCTGAACATGCAGAGTATTGATTTCTAACAGCACATTCTGAATATTTTTCAGATTCTGTTCGACCAGCGCTGATGTCGCTCCCACCCCTGTGGCCACTTGTGCATAGTAATCTGTAGGCAACCCATCATTACGGATTCGTTCATCGAGCTGATGAGAGAATAAATCAAAGTGACGATTGAGTGTGGCGACTTCTTCATCCGCTAGCTTGCCTAACTCAGCACTGGCAATTTTGGCTTGTTCTAGCCATTCATTAAATAAGCGTTGGTCATCTGGTGTTTTCGGCTCTGTCGTGGGTAATAAAACAATCTCTCCCTGACGCACTGGCTCATTCAAATGAGTATTGCACTGCTTGATATACAGCTTTTGTTCTTCTTTGGTTTCAGCCGTAAATAAGCTCGCCCACAACGCATCTTGGGATTGTGTTACTGGCGATTGCATCCAACCAAGTTCAAAGACTTGTACTGCTTTTTCACGTTCAGCAATCACTCTTTTTCTGTTTTCTGCCCATCGTTGTTCATCACTTTCTGAATACGTTAATTCAGCCTTACGTTCTAGGCGTTGGCGTACTGCACGTTCTTTTGTCGTTTCTTGTCTTACTTCTGGCGCTACAGGAGCAGATTCATATCTCATGGGAATCGGCTTGGCTGAAAAATAAAGAGGATGATAACAATGTTTTCAATGATTTATAATTACCAGTAATGATCAGTGATAATTTCACTACCCAAACGGTTGCTTTGACAAACCAAACAACCATAGTGAAGGTTAAAAACGTTTTGATTTGCATTCTATCGGGTAACTTTTTGTAGGGTAAAACGAACGCCTCCGAATTTGTAGCGTATCAGTTCTAGCTCATTTCGGGGCATAAGGTGTTTCAGGGACTTCGCTAAATTATGGTGAACCTCTAAGTATGTGGCAAAATGTTTTTGGCCACTATAAATCCTTTTTAATATTCAAAGACTTGGATCTGAACTTCATCAAAAATCGTAGCTAACCTTGCTGCGTACTCATCGAGCTTCGATTCGCGCTCTTGCTGGACCATGCGTGCCGGACCAAAGACCTTTTGCGGAGCCAAGACTGAGAAGCCTGTAAACTCTAATATTCCACGATAAATAGGGCAATACAGCAGCTGGCAGAGAGTCTCACTCCGTCAATGGAATCGATACAAACCACTATTGAACAACTGGCCGAGCATTCCAGTGCAGCCGCTGGCACCATAAAAATTAACTTACCCTCCAGTTCAATCGGGCAGGAGCACATACTGCCGCTGGTCATCGAGTTTATGGCTAAGTATCCGCAAATCAATTGTGATTTACATTTTGATGATCGTAACGTGGACTTGGTTGAACACGGGTTTGATTTGGGGATTGGTGTCGCCATAAATCAAGACTCTCGACTTATCGCAAGACCGCTACTGACACAAGACATCGGTATCTATGCCGCCCCAAGATATTTAGCGCAATATGGCGAACCAAAGGCACTAGAGGATCTTGCCAATCACCACTGCATTCCTGTGCGTTCGCTCACCAGTGGACGTTTTCATTACTGGCGTATAAACGATGCTGAGCATGCCAAACTCTACGAGCCTAATGGCAGACTTGTGGTCAATAACTTCGCTGCGGCCAAACAAGCAACATTAGCGGGGGCTGGGATCTCTATGCTTGGTAGCTGGTTATTTCGAGACGAATTGGTCTCAGGCGAGGTAAAGCCCATTATGAAACAATATTGGGGCGCACCGACCACAATTTGGGTTTATTACTCATCCAGAGAGTATTTGCCGACACGTGTGAGGTTGTTGATTGATTATCTAGTCGAGAACATCTACAGAATGGCTTAGATGGCAGTAGTTGCTTATTTTGCAACCACTGAAGGTCCTAGGTAGTTATTTAATAAGTAATGTGCATTTTTCCAGATCTATGCCGCCTGAAACGTTTTGGGGCAGAAATGAATCAAACCCAATATTCGGACTTTTCAAATGAAGACAATGAGTCTTTTAGGAGTAAGAAAGAGGCTTTAGTTGCAACTGCTAAATTAGGTAGATTGGTACTTCGGCTGATAACCACTCTGCCTCGCAAACTTTTGCATTGCTTCGGCAAACGTTGTTGTTTTGCCTTTAGCCTGAACCTGCATTACTTGATAGCCCATCTTTTCCAACGCTTGGCGTTCAGCTAACACAGCCTTATCATCTTGATGGCTACCTTGGGCAGGCTGATGAATGTAGCACCCTTCTAGTGGGCCATCTTCGACCAGCTGGTGATGCCTCAATGCATCAATATCAAAATTCATAGTCAGTCTTTGTCATTACAATGAAGAGATTTTTTGGTCGATTACATTCGCTTTAAGGGCTTTACCACACTGTCTAACCCTTCGATTTTCAACGCCAGACAAAGTTGCAATAGCTGCCCAAGTTCACCACTCGGCCAGCCTTTTTTATCAAACCAAAGCAAATACTCTTCAGGGAGGTCGATTAGAGCACGCCCAGCATATTTGCCAAATGGCATCTGGACGCAGGCTAATTTTATAAGGTTTTCTTTTTCTAGCATGATGGTAGGGCTGCTCAGAACTCATTCTTAGCTTAGGGTATCATTGAAACTGCTTGTCGTACAAAGCGCGATCACCATTAACTAACATTATGCTTAATTCACCGTGTGAGCGTATTCGACCACGATTTGATTACCTTCGATGTAAGCATTCTGAATTTCGCCATCAACACTCATGCGACTTTGAAGGTAGACCACCTTAGGTCCGTTTTCATTAGCTTCCTTGAGGGAAGGAAAAATCTGTTTCGCATCTAGGTGAAGCAATCGACAAAAATGGCTAATAAACGACATAGTCAAAGGCTCTTCTCCGCGCAACAACTGCGAAAAGTTCAATTGGCTGATCCCTAACTTTTTAGCAAACTCCATTTGTGTGAGACGCATTTTAGATTTCTGAGACATCCACGTGTTGTACAGCGCCTCTCTATCCTTCTCAGTAAATTCCATTGGTGAATCCTTGTATTGCTTAATGAGGGGGATTCTGTGCACTTTCTTTCTCGGAGATGTCAGCAAGGCGTTAACGTTAGTTAAAAGTTTGGTTGGCTCGACACGCACCGCTCTTGAAAGCATAGCGACTTTGATGGTCAGTCATTGACTTAGACATAACTAACAAGGCAATGATTAACTCCAGTAATAAATCAACAGTAAAAACCAGTTGTAGGTTTATTAATGGATATTCTTCCATGAATCTATTCGGGACTACCCTTCCAAAATAATAACAACCAGTTGCCAATATTAAATTTTTTTCGTTAGATCTTCACTTAATTAACAATATAAAATAATGGCATTATCATATGTTATTTTTATATTTTAGTGGGCAAATAATAATTGATTCTATCTGGTGTAAATATTGAGGGAAGATATGAACATAAGCGATTTTAGCTATGATAGAGCTTCCAAGGTATTTCATTGGCTGATGGCTATCATCATCTTATACACAACAATAGCAGGCTATGGGATGCACTTCACGACTGTAGGCTCACCGACATTTAATTTCTTATCGACATTAAATATGTCTCTCGCCACTATTGCCGTTCCAGTGTTTTTAGCCCGATGGGTTTGGAAATATTTTAGACCAAGCTTTAATGATGAACTAAACACCTCAAGCTTTCAGAAAAATATGGCTAAGCTGATACATTCATTAATGTATTTCACAATGTTTGGAGTATTTACCTCAGGCTTTCTTATGTTAGAGCACCCTTATTATTTTTTCTGGGTTATTGAAATTAATCACTTCATTACCGAACCCGAGGTAAGCTCATTTTTCTTTAAAGTACACCGATTCTCCTGCCTTATTCTTGCCTCATTAGTCACGCTTCATATCCTTGCCGTGATTCATCACCATGTCATTAGAAAAAACAAGATTCTCAAATTGATGATCTAAAGCGAACTAAAAAGCGGATGCTGCACACATCCGCTTCTCAATCAGAACCAACTTGAGATCAAACGTTTAAACCAATCGAGTACTTTTTTAAACAAGCTTCCCTCGTCCACATCCGTTTGGGCGACAAGGTCCACCGTAGCGACTTCCTCTCCTTCAACGCCGTAGATTATCTTACCGACTTTTTCTCCAGAACGAATAGGAGCCACCAACTCACGATCAAACTCTACTGCCGCCGTAAGTTTGCCTGCACTACCTTTTGGCAAGGTCATATAGACGTCTTGCTCCACACCCACACTCAACTTATCTTGTTCACCCATCCAGACTTTTGCTTCCGTAACGATATCACCCGCTTTCGTCGGTGATACTGTCTCGAAGAATCGAAAGCCATAGCTTAACAATTGCTTGCTTTCTGATTCACGACTTTTAGTGCTACTTGCACCCATCACAACAGCAATCAAACGCATATCCCCGTTAGTCGCTGAAGTAGCCAAACTGTAACCAGCCCCACTGGTATAGCCGGTTTTCATACCATCAACATTCATACTGCGATCTCGCAGTAAACCATTTCGATTGTATTGGGTAATACCATTGTATGTGTATGAGGTTTCGCTGTAGAGAGGGTAGATATCCGGTAAATCACGAATAATCGCTTGGCCTAATCTAGCGATATCCAACGGTGTCGAGTATAGGCCGTTACTGTCCAAACCGTGTGGATTGGTGTAAGCAGTATTCTCTAGGCCAAGCTTTTCAGCCCACGAATTCATCAGGTTGACAAAGGCATCTTCACTTCCAGCGACGTACTCTGCAATCGCCACGCTGGCATCATTACCTGATTGCACGATCAGACCTCGATACAAATCTATGAGCGGAACAGTGGTACCCACTTCGATGAACATCTTTGATGAATCAGGGAAGTTTTTCGCCCAAGCATTTTTACTGATCACAACTTGATCATCTAGCGTGATATTACCTGCTTTAACTTCCTGCCCAGCTACATAAGCGGTCATGAGTTTGGTTAAGCTGGCCGGATTTAACTTAATATTCGCATTTTTTTCGACCAATACTTGCCCGGTGTTATAGTCAATAAGAACATACCCTTTTGCCCCTAGTGTAGGGGGATCAGGAATAATGCTTGGTGCAGCAAGTGCACTCAATGACACAGCAATTGAGGAGAAAAGGGCTGCTTTGAGGAGAAACGTTTTTTTCATGGGACGTTACCAACTTAAGTCACAATTAGAGTTTTTATATTGTTCCGAATATAAACAAACCGCAATGATATTTATTTGCTTTGTAATCAATCGTTACTCTTATTAAAAAGTTTTATTAAATTATGAGAGTTTGACTCCATATACCGGAAAGTTAATACAAAAAAGCCAGTGTTCACAACACTGGCTTTATCAATTTGGGCAAGATTAACGATTATGCTTGTGCTTCCTGCACCTTCTTCGGATTAGGTGTAATGCTGTCTCGATAGCTGAACCACAAGTAAGTCACTACTAAAGAGAAGAACAGGTACGACAATGCAAATACTAGTGGTGAGGTTATTAACTCTTCCGACATGCTCCAGCTCACACCGACCACGGTAATAGTTAACTTAGAAAGCATGCCACAAATAAGTAGCAACAGCGCTAGCTGAGGGAAACGCGTCGTTCTGAATGCAAACCAGTAACAACTACCTACCGCTAGAGCAGAGATAGACAGGCCTAACATGAAAGAGTGAAGGTGATCAGCGGATAGTACACCTGCTGATATTGACGCCATTATTATCAGAAATAGTTTCATCATTGCCTCGCTTTTTAAACTTGGAAAAAGCTTCCTTTCATTTTTGCAAACTCATTTTGTGCATATTTTCGCCTATCCAATACGAATTACAACCCCTAAAATGATACATTTTTTGTACAGCTGATGGCTCTGTAACATATGTAAAATAGTGGTTAAAAAAACAATAAGTAAGGTTCCTTGCTACTCAAGCGCAAAGCACACAATTTAAGCCAAAAGAGAAACAAAGAGTTACATTTAAGTAACAATGTTTACATCTATATTCATTGGTAATTTTGTGATCAGATGCATTTTTAGCCATCGATTGAGTCGTAAAATGGGCTGCTGAAACCTAAGTTTTCACTTTTAAAATTCACTATCTTTTGAAATATCAAAAAGAGTGTGACTCTAGCCACTGTTCGGTAGATTTAGACTCGAATAGACCATAGGGCTTTGTTACCTTTGCGCGCATTCAATATTTCGTACTACATACCATGCCTTCAGAGTACAGAATCAAAAAGATCGTTGAGATCGGCGACACCCTACATCGCAGTGGCTGCGCGCCATATAAATTAGAAAAATATACCCAATTTTATGCCCGTAAACATGGCGTAGATGTCATGATTCAGGCCACACCGACAACGGTCAATTATCAATTCCCTGACGATAACAATGCGGTGGTCATGAAACGGCACCAGCCGGCGTCCATTAACCTTAGTTTGCTGGCAAATACTATTATTCGGATTAATCAGCCAAGTAAAGAGCCTGTCCCGGAGCCCGTAGGTTACCCTAAATGGGTGACTGCTTTGGCGAATATGGGTATTCCTCCTGCGTACCTTATGCTGGTTGGCAGTACATTAGAGGCCGTGTATATATCCATTTTTCTTGGCTTCCTGGCATGGTTGGCACAACAAGTTTGTAAAGCAAGGCGCTCTATAGCTGTTGAGTTTGTTGCTGCGTTGGTCACAGGCATCTTGGTGGCGTTTTTTGCCAGTACAAGTTCCGATCTTCCAGTCTGGGCTCTATGTATCGCCGCCATCGTTCTCTTCGTGCCTGGCTTGTCGATTGCTAACTCACTTGAATGTCTCGCTTTCAATGATTTAGTCTCCGGCACCAGTTTACTGGGGCAAAGCTCACTCACTCTTATCAAGCTCTTTGTCGGTATTATCATGGGCTTGAATATAGGTGAGTCCATTTGGGGGCAAGCAGATGTCACTGCTTATATTAATGAGATACCCACTTGGCTCCATATTTCAGGTTTGTTTCTGATTTCAGTCTCTCTTGGCATCATTTTTAACGCCAGACCAACAGACATTTTATTGGGTTTACCCGTGGCGGTGTTGGGGATGTGGGGGCCATTCTATCTAGGGTTTGAAAGCGGGTGGGTCGTCGGCACATGGATAACCACCGTTTTGATTACCTTATATGGTACATGGGTAGCAAAGAAAATGGACTTAACCGGATCCATCTACATTGTGCAAGGGATTATTATTCTCGTACCAGGAAGTCGAGTCCTTGTCAGTGCGGGGCAATCCGTGTTTGAACAATCTATTTTGCCTATTCCAAGTATTGGCCTTTCTGCACTGTTCATGTTTTCAGCTATTGTCGCGGGGCAGGTCACCGCTTACTCAATTTACTCTCCAAAAATCGAACGTTAACTCTTAAAGAGCCCTATTCAAAAATGACTTTTAAGCCGCTTTTGAATAGGGCTCTTTACCCTTATGTTTCGTCTTACGTGAGAAGCTCCCTTTTCCTTTTTTCGCTTGTTCAACTCGTGTTTTAAAAAGTGGACTAGTAACGACTGCTTTTAGTGCATTGTCTTTTATTTCACCTCGTCCGACCTCTAAATGTGCCTGAAGCGACTCATTCGGCAAATTATTTTTTCTGGATCTCTTGCCCATAACTTTGTCCTATCGATGTTTTATAAATAACTAGATACTGATGACAACCTACTCACCAAACCTGAATTTAGCAGGATAAATCACCATACAAAAGAATGTTACACTATCTACAGCCTAATCAGTAATATTTTCGAAACTCTACCTAGCGCAAATTTTGGATGAAAAGACCTTGGTAACTGAAAAGTATCATATGAATTTTATTGACTTAGTTCCACTTAGCTTTAGACTGGATGGCAGCTAGAAAACGGTTCTTGTTTTTATTTCGCCGTTTCGTTGGATTTCTTGTATCTCTTCCGTAACGTCGTGCGCAATAGCAATCTCCTTTTCCACGCTATCGTTGCCGTCATGGCTTTTACAAAGATTTATCAAGGATACATATTATGTCTAATACTGTTACTGGTACAGTTAAATGGTTCAACGAAACTAAAGGTTTTGGTTTCATCCAACAAGAAAACGGCCCTGACGTTTTCGCTCACTTCTCTGCAATCACTGGTGACGGCTTCCGTACTCTAGTTGAAGGTCAGAAAGTTGAGTTCACTGTATCTCAAGGCCAAAAAGGTCCTCAAGCTGAGAACATCAAACTAGTTTAATTTTAAACTGGAAAAGATTTACAATAGCCAGCTTCACGCTGGCTATTTTTTTATGTGTAGCAAATAACTATGGCACTCAAACCCACCATTTATAAGTTTCGTATCTCTCTCTCGGACACCAACCGAGATGTGTACGACTCCCCACAACTCACTATTGCGCAACATCCCTCTGAAACGATTCCAAGGATGGTTGCTCGTATATTGGCTTATTGTATTAAATATCAGCCTGAGTTGGCTTTTACTAAAGGTCTATCATCGATTGAAGAACCTGATCTCTGGATAAAGGATCTAGATGATTCTATTTTGCACTGGATTGAAATCGGTGAGCCTTCGCTGGATCGTATTAAGAAAGCGACACGCTTAGCCAAACGAGTGGATATATTCACATTCACAAGTAAGTCAGATGTCTGGTGGGAGCAAACAAAGAATAAATCCCATCAGTACGACGCTCATATTTATCGCCTCAGCTCAGAGGGTATTGAGTCTTTATCAGAAGTGGTTGAACGTGGTATGGATTTATCAATCATGATTACTGGCAATAGCCTCTTCATTGACTGTGATAAAGGCTCATTTGAAGTTCAGATTGAGACACTACAATCCAATGACTGATCTTCATCAGGCATTTGCGTCGATAGGTGCCGATGCCATTAACGCAGTAGCCGAAAACCCAGCCCTGTGGCAACAGTTTTTGCAACAACACACTGCCTTATTCGAGAAAGTGAAGCAGCATAAACCAGACAGTGCGGACGAATCCCATTTACTCGGTATTATGACCAAAGCACATATTGAATGTCTGTCACGTATTGAGGTCAATCGCGAAGCCGTCAAGGTCATGTGGCAAGCACTGCACGAAAACCTCGGTACAGACAACGCTAAACGCTTTGAATATCAAGATTACCAGATGCTGACTCTGGTTACTCATGTATGGCTCTACGTCCAAGGTTACCTCAAAATGGACTTCAGCCTTGCTAATGACCATGCTGAAACAACAGCACAATTACAAGGTGACTTATCTGGTTTGGACGTAGACACGATTCGAACTCAGTTTCTTGCCAGTTATTACCTCGGTTCAGACAATTCTCCGATATCAGAGCCTCACCATCCGATTTGGGACTGGTTTAAAAAGATCTTCGGCTAATCCCTCAAAGGGCTTCCTTTTCAGGAAGCCCTTTTTGACCTTTATAGATAGGCGTGAGGACCGAAGACCTCATAATGAATACGATCTCGCGACACGCCCAATTCCTCTAATTGTTTAACCATGACTTCCATGAATGCGACGGGACCACACAGGTAAAAGTCGCCGCGGCTGAGTGGTAATTCGGTTTCCACTGCAGACAAGTTCATCTGACCTGAGAAATGCGCTTGGCCATCCAGGTACCAGGTATATTGCTGCCAGCTATTCTCTCTAACCAACTGCTCTGTCTCTTGCTTAAACGTATGCTGGTCAGCACTGTGACATGCATAGAGGTAAGACACGTCTTTTTTGCCCATATCTGCCAATGTTTGCAACATCGCCTGAATTGGCGTTGCGCCAACACCCGCCGAGATAAGGACAACTGGTGCCTCTTTTTCCTGATAATAAAAATCACCTGCTGGCGCATACAAATGAAGCGTATCGCCTTCACTCACTTCTGCGTGCAAGAAATTAGACACTAGACCATGATGCTCTCCCACTTCACGCTTCACAGAAATACGGTAGTTTTTGCCGTTAGCTTTTTGCGACAAAGAATACTGGCGAATCTCGTTGTGCTCACCAGAGGAAGGCTTCACTTCTACCCCCACATACTGACCTGGGTAGTAATCTAGAACATCACTACCATCCACTGGCTCAAGCACAAAACTGGTCACAAATTCTGATTCTGGCTGCTTCTTCTTTACAACAAACTCTCGTGCGTTTTCCCAACCGCCCACCGCTTGTTTACGCTGAAGGTACAGTTCCCCTTCACGATCAATAAATACTTTTGCTAAAAATAGGTAGGCCGCTGTCCAAGCTTCTTCCACTTCTTTAGTAAACGCCTCTGACGCCAATTCTCGTAATGTTTCAATCAAGTGGTGCCCTACAATTTGATAATGCTTCGCTTGAATATTAAAGCTAGTATGCTTGTGCGCTATACGTTCAACTGCGGAAGTCAGTGCATCAAGGTTTTCGATATTCTTCGCGTAAGCCGCTATGGCTTCAAATAGCGCAACACTTTGGCGACCGGTTTTCTGATGCGTCATATTGAAAATATCTTTAAGCTCAGGGTTGTGCGAAAACATGCGTTGGTAAAAATGCTGTGTCAAAGCCGGGCCCGCACCTTCAAGCAAAGGAATAGTACTTTTTACGACTTCGATATGTTGATTGTTGAGCATTTTCATTTTCTCCTCATATGGGTATTATCTTTTTCCCCTTCCAAGAGCACAATTGATGCCAAGTTTGAACATGGCCTAATCAATTGGATTATCAAGTATTATTTGTTATTAAAAAGTCATAGTGACACTGTTGAACCATGTCTAAATGACTCTATAATAAAATAATCACATAATGATACTGGTTACTTTTACTTCATTCTATTCTCAGCCAACGTAACCCACGTATTCAGGAGCCTAGCTGTACCATGCAAGATATTTCAGTATCCACTCTGATTGATATGACAATCGGCCTAGCAACAGGTCACAATGAACATGACCGTTTCAATAAATTGCTTGATGCTATTCGAAAAGCTATCCAGTGTGACAGCGTTGCATTGCTCTCCTTACAAGGAGACACCTTGGTGCCCCTCGCGATTCAAGGACTAACAAGGGATACATTGGGACGCCGCTTTAGAGTCGATGAACACCCTAGGTTTGAGGCCATTTGCGCTTCAAAATCCGCTGTACGCTTCGATGCGGATTGTGAACTTCCTGACCCATTCGATAACTTACTTCTTGATTGCGATGGTGATTTACCCATGCACGCCTGTATGGGCTTACCCTTACTGTATGCTGACAAGTTACTTGGCATTTTGACTCTCGATAGTTTGACCCCCAATGTTTTTGACCAGATCCCTACTCGCAGTTTAGACGCTCTCTCTGCAATCGTGGCCTCAACTCTCAAAGTTGCGATGACTGTCAGTCAGTTGGAGCAGCAAGCCAAACAGACTCAACAACGATTTGAAGAACTCAATGAAGATGCATGGGAGCGCGAAGGGGGGGAGATTATTGGCGCAAGCGATAAGATGGCTACGTTAAAGTCCGATATAGAGGTCGTTGCTCCATCCAACTTCAACATTCTGATCAATGGCGAAACAGGGGTAGGCAAAGAGTTGGTCGCGCGCAGTATTCACCATTTGTCTCATCGTCGTAAACAGCCTCTGGTCTACGTCAACTGTGCAGCCATCCCTGAGAACTTAGTTGAAAGTGAATTGTTTGGGCACGTAAAAGGCGCATTCACTGGGGCTGATAAATCACGGCTGGGCAAATTTGCGCTTGCAGATGGTGGTACCCTGTTTCTCGACGAGATAGGTGAACTACCACTTGCCGCACAAAGCAAAATCCTTCGGGCTTTACAGAACAACGAAATCCAGCCGGTTGGTCAGGACAAGGTCGAGACAATCGATGTGCGTGTGCTCGCAGCGACTAACCGTAATTTGAAGGAAGAAGTCAGCCAAGGTCGTTTCCGTTCCGATCTCTACCACCGCCTCAGTGTTTACCCAATCAACGTACCGCCGCTTCGTCAGCGAGAAGGGGATATTGTCCTGTTAGCCGGTTATTTCCTAGAGCAAGCTCGTCGCAAGCTAGGTATCGTCCAAATCAAGCTAGGGAAAGAAGCTCAGCTGTTACTGTCGCGCTACAACTGGCCGGGTAACGTAAGAGAGCTAGAACATGTAATCAACCGCGCCGCTCTAAAAGCTCGAGCGAGAGGTAACAACCGTAAGCTGATCACCGTTTCTATTGATGATATAGGCGAACTCCATTCTCTCCCTGTAGAAGACTCCGTGGTAATCCCTAACTCAACTGGGAGCATGCCAACCATCGACTGGACTAAAGGGCTGCGCGAGTCAACGGAAGAATATCAGCGACAGCTCATCACTCTTGCCCTGACCGAAGCAGAGTACAACTGGGCAAAAGCCGCACGACAACTAAAAACCGACCGAGCAAACTTAATTAGACTGGCAAAACGACTGGGTATAACAGTCACTAAGCAGCACAAGATAAGTACTAATTAATCGGTAACTTGGGTACAATGCCAACGCTCATTATTAGCAATACAAAAGTGGGGCAACACCCACACTGAAGTCGTACTATTTATCTGTATTTTAAAGGAATATTATGAAGTTTATCCGTTGGTTCCTTGGCCGTATTATCCTCTTGCTTAACTTTGTATTTTCACCAAAAGGGGTGAAGCGTTCACAAGAAGAGCAACAAGCGGTCAATGAAAAAGCACAATCGCTTGCCTTGTACCAGTTTGAGGCATGCCCATTTTGTGTGAAAGTTCGCAGAGCTATGAAGCGTCAATCTGTCAATATTGAACTGCGTGATGCGAAAGCAAACCCAGCCCACCGTTCAGAGTTGGAAGCTGGTGGTGGCAAAGTGAAAGTACCTTGCTTAAGAATTGAAAAAGAAGGCAAAGTGGAATGGATGTACGAGTCTTCTGATATTGTTGCCTACTTGGAACAAGAATTTGCTTAAACCACAATCAGGAAAGTGCCATGGATGTCATTCCTCTGGACATTGCCAAAATTAAAGCGATTGTCTTTGATCTGGACAACACCTTGGTCAGCTCAAACCTAGACTTTCAGTGGTTAAGAGCTCAAGTCGGCTGCCCAAGGGACGTCGACTTGCTCACTTTTATCGACAAGCTGGATTGCTCTCATTCGGCGCTTAGAGCGAAACAGCTGGTACTGCAGCACGAATTGGATGATGCCGAACACTCAACTCCCATGCCTGGATGCCTCGCACTACTGGACTTTATTGCATTCAATCATCTCCATACTGCGATTATTACTCGCAATTGCCAACAGGCTTCCCAACGTAAAGTTGACCACAATCAGCTCAATATTTCTCGTATCATCAGCCGTGAACACTTCCCACCTAAACCGGCGCCAGATTCATTGCTTGCACTCGCCAGAGAGTGGCAATTGCCCCCAGAGCAAATCCTTTATGTGGGTGACTATATGTATGACTTGCAAGCGGCAAGCAATGCGCGTATGCCATCTTGTCTCGTCACTCACGGTAAGCCAACCACATTCAATCAACACGCTTCATTGAGCGTGGATCATCTGCATGATCTCCTCGATTTGTTCTCAGACAAATATCTACAGACAGTTGAAACCATTTCGTCAGCCACCAAAAAGTAACCAATGGTTAAAAGTTGATCGATATGCCACAATAAAACTTTCAGTCTACGATCTGCGAACTGGATAATGTCAAAAAATAAAGTTTTAGTGCTCTATGCGCACCCCTCTCAACGACGTTCCGAAGTTAACCAACCGCTGTTTCAAGCCAGCCAAAAAATTGTAGGGGTAACCGCTGTAGACCTGTATTACGAATACCCCACTTACAACATCAACATTGATCGTGAGCAGCAACGCTTAATCGATCACGATGTTATTGTGTTCCAATTCCCACTGTACTGGTATTCAACGCCTTCAATCTTAAAGGAGTGGCAAGACTTGGTACTGGAGTACGGGTTTGCTTACGGCCATGACGGTACAGCCTTACATGGCAAGAAATTCCTATGTGCACTGACGGCTGGTGGTCAGGAAGAGGCATATCAATCCGAAGGCTACAACCACTTTACCATTCGAGAGCTACTTCATCCTCTAGAGCAAATGGCAGCCCTCACAGGAATGGATTACCTAGCGCCATTTGCTTTATTTGGCTCACGTACTGCGAAAGAAGATGGGCGTATTAAATCCCACGTGCAGGCTTGGCAACATTTACTGGGCGCCTTAGTCGATGACAGAGTTGATTATCACAAGGCCGCGGAGGTAGAGAAACTTTGCCACTGCCTTGATGAAATTATTGTTGGAGGCGTTCAATGACCAGCTATTTCCTACAAGCATTCATCTATCTTATTGCGGCCGTGATCGCCGTTCCTATCGCTAAGCGGCTGGGCCTTGGTTCAGTGCTCGGTTACTTGATTGCAGGGGTAGTCATTGGCCCGATAATAGGTTTGGTTGGCGAAGAGACCACCACTATTCAACACTTCGCTGAGTTTGGCGTGGTTATGATGCTATTTTTGGTTGGCCTAGAGCTGGAGCCTAAAATGCTCTGGTCAATGAGAAACCGACTATTGGGCTTAGGCGGCTTGCAAGTAGGCGGCACTGCTGCTGTGATTACGGCAATCGTCCTCGTCTTTGAGCAACCATGGACAATTGCCCTCGCGATTGGTTTGATTTTCGCTCTTTCCTCAACCGCTATCGTCCTACAAACCTTTAACGAGAAAGGGCTGAACAAAACCGAAGGCGGGCAAAATGCCTTCTCGGTATTGCTTTTCCAAGATATTGCCGTTATTCCTATGCTGGCTTTTATCCCGTTATTGACCCTCCCTGAGTTGGTCGAACAAGCACAGCATGCCGTAGGCACTGCGGCAAAGCATCATGACGAATTGAGCTTGGTTGCCGGATTGCCTGGATGGGCATACGCCTTCGTGATTGTCGGTTCAGTGATCGGTTTGGTCGTCGGTGGACACTATTTAAGTCGGCCATTATTTCGTTTTGTCGCAAGCTCAGGGCTTAGAGAGATTTTCACTGCGACGGCTTTGATGTTAGTGGTTGGCATTGCAGCACTAATGAGTTTAGTCGGGCTTTCTCCTGCTCTTGGGACTTTCCTTGCAGGTGTCGTTCTGGCCAACAGTGAGTTTCGACACGAGCTGGAGTCCAATATCGATCCTTTTAAAGGCCTGCTGTTAGGTCTGTTCTTCATTACTGTTGGCGCAGGCATCAATTTTGGCATACTGTTCAACGACTTCTTTTTTATCATCAGCTTAACTTTGGGGGTTATGCTACTAAAAGCGGCTATCCTGTATCTGTTAGCATTTATCTTTAGAATAAGAAACAGCAACCGCTGGCTATTCACACTCAGTCTTGCACAGGCTGGTGAATTCGGTTTCGTGTTACTCAGTTTCACAGTGCAAAATCACGTCATTCCACAGGATATTGCGCAAACTTTGTCTCTGGTAGTAGCACTTTCTATGTTCCTTACTCCAGGGCTCTTTATCTTATTTGATAAAGTAATTTTACCTCGCTTCGAGCTTGAATCGAATGATCGTGAAACAGACAATATCGAAGAGAAAGGCACCGTTATCATTGCTGGTATTGGTCGATTTGGACAAATCGTTAACCGTTTACTGGTGGCCAATGGGGTTAAAACGGTTGTCCTTGATCATCAAGCAGCACAAATCGATGTTGTACGTCGGATTGAAACTAAAGCATATTTCGGTGATGCCACTAGGCCAGACATGCTACATACTGCAGGTATCGAAGAGGCCTCTATGCTGGTTATCGCGATTGATAACCCAGAAGCAAGTGTCGAGCTGACTAAATATGTCAAACACACCTATCCTAAGGTAGCTGTGTTAGCCCGGGCGTTTGACCGAGGCCATGGGTACTTGCTACGTCAAGCCGGTGCTGACATTATTGAGCTTGAAACCTACCATTCTGCCCTTGAACTTGGATCCCAGGCCTTGAAAAATCTTGGTTACCACCCATTTCATGTAGAGCAACAAAAAGCCGCCTATCGCCAAATTGAGGACAAAAAATCTGACGCGCTTTATCAAGCTTGGGAAGACGACTCTGAGGGCGAGCGATTTGACAACAATTACCGAAAACTCTTCATGCACCTTGAAGAACAAATAAAGCAGGCGATGAACACTGATCGCTCAGACAAGCACGAAACTGGTGAGCGAGGTTGGACACCGCCCCCCAAAGGTTACGCTGAAGAGTTCAAAGAAGAATGATTTCAGACCGGGGCAATGCCTCGGTCTTTTATTTTACCGAATGATTAAACAATATGACTGCTACATACATTGAAACATCCCCATCTCTGGGGCAACAACTATTCAAGATGACTTGGCCGATGTTATTTGGTGTGTTGTCTCTGATGAGCTTCCAACTGGTTGACAGTGCATTTATTGGCCAACTCGGGGTGTTGCCACTTGCAGCACAAGGATTCACATTGCCGATACAAATGATCATTATCGGTATTCAAGTGGGGCTAGGTATCGCAACAACGGCTGTCATTGCGAAGGCGATAGGAGCCAAAAAAACACGCTTTGCCCACCAGCTTGGCGGTTTAGTGATTGCGATAGGAACCATCGGTGTTGCCATTATTTCAGTTCTGATCTATCTGATACGTGTTCCTATTCTTCAGTTACTCAGCGCTCCTGAAACAATCTACCCTGTTATCGATAGCTATTGGCTCTACTGGCTAGCCAGTGCATGGACCGGGGCTCTACTCTACTTCCTTTACAGTGTTTGCCGAGCCAATGGTAATACTATGCTGCCAGGCACGATGATGATGGTCACCAGTGTACTTAATCTTATACTGGATCCAATTTTCATTTTTACTCTCGATCTCGGGCTGAACGGCGCTGCCATCGCGACCATTATCGCCTTTGGTATCGGTATCCTGATCGTTGCACCTAAGGTCACACGTAAACATTGGATGAGCTTTGACTGGAGTGATCTCGACATCATAAAGAGTGTGAAATCTATTGGTAATATCATGGGGCCAGCAATGATAAGCCAACTCCTTCCCCCTCTTTCGTCGATGCTAGCTACAAAATTACTCGCAGGATTTGGTACTGCCGCGGTTGCCGCATGGGCACTGGGCTCCCGGTTTGAATTCTTCGCCATTGTCTCGGTGTTAGCCTTGACTATGTCCATGCCACCGATGATCGGACGATTACTCGGGGCCAAAAACATCGCTGATATTCGCCGTCTGGTCATCATTGCTAGCCAGTTTGTGGTCGGATTTCAACTGCTGATTGCGTTGCTGACTTGGCTGTCGGCAGATTGGCTAGCCTCTCTAATGACCAGTGAAGCGCAGGTCTCTGAGATCCTTGTTTGGCACCTACTAATCGTCCCTTTCAGTTTAGGGCCACTCGGAATATGTATGTTGATGGTTTCCATTGCCAATGCACTCGGTAAGTCTTACACCGCCTTAACCATCTCAGCGCTTCGCCTTTTCGCCTTCTTCCTACCTTGCCTATGGTTAGGTGCAAAAATAGGTGGTATTGAAGGGCTTTTTTGGGGAGCTCTCGCTGGGAACATATTCGCTGGAGCGAGTGCATGGCTAATGTATCAAAAAGCCCTGAAGCAAATTGAAGAGAAGCTGGAACAATAGAACAGATTGCGGCTACCCACATTTGGTTTTATCTGGCAACAAAAACGCCCCAAAACGAGTGATACAACACGCTGCCAAGCAATATGCAAATCTTGTTTCTTCAGTTTTTTGATGAAGTACAACAGGATAGGCTGATGACGTACTCCTAAGAACATCGTATGATTCAGCCTATTATTTTTTTAACACAACGATTATGGCTTCAAAATCCCACCACCCTATACAGGGCGCGAGCTGGATGCTCACTGCAGGCTTGGCTTTTGCGTTGGTAAACAGCCTCGCACAAATCGCCAGCATCAATTTTGGCTTATCTTCGACAACCGTCGCTTTCATTCAGTATGCGATCGCATTAGTTGTGATTCTACCTTACCTAAAAACGCTAGGTATTAGACGCTCCTTACGCACTGAGCATCTCGGCTGGCATATTTTCCGTGTCTTTCTTTCTGTGATTGGTATTCAACTTTGGCTATGGGCACTCGCCTATCCTGTCCCAATTTGGCAAGGCATTGCCCTATTGATGACTTCACCGCTGTTCGCAACCGTTGGCTCTGGCCTGTTCCTAAAAGAAAAGGTGGGGCTCGCTCGCTGGAGCGCGACACTCGCTGGATTCATTGGTGCAATGATCATTCTTGAGCCTTGGTCTACTGATTTTAGCTGGGCAGCATTACTACCCATTGGCGCCGCTTTCTTCTGGGCTTGCTATTCCTTAATGGTTAAGAAACTGTCTTCTAATGACTCCCCCTCTACCATGGTGGTTTATCTGCTCCTTCTTATTACCCCTTTTAACATTCTACTGGCTATCCCTGACTGGCAAACACCCTCTGGCGGGACTATTTGGCTTGTGCTGTTCGCCGCTGGAGCACTGACTGCATTAGCTCAATGGGCTATTGTAAAAGCGTATTCCGTGGCCGATGCATCGTTTGTTCAACCTTTTGATCATGCAAAATTACCACTCAATGTGCTAGCAGGTTGGATCGTGTTCAGTTGGGTACCACCAGGTAGACTGTGGTTAGGAGCCGCCATCATCATTGCATCTGTCGCTTTTATTACTCAATGGGAATCAAAAAAATCCCGCAAATTGAAATAAATATCAGCGCGCGCCGTTCTATTAGTTAAAGGCATTTAAGGGAGAGAGCTCTATGACAGATCCAATCAAAGTAACACTATATCGCTGGGCCGGTAGTTGGGGACCGTTCAGTGTAAAAATTCCATGTGGCGAATGCACCCTGACCAAAGACATTCTCAAAGATACATTTGAGAACGAATTGGCCGATGTTCCCGTTGAATTGGAAGTGAAAGATTGGCTCTCTCATTGGTGGGAACCGTTGAAGGTTGGAGCTTGGCATGCTCCTATTCTTATGGTCGAAGGCAAAGTGGTCAGCCAAGGTGAAGCCTTGAATCGCGGTGTGTTGGTTCAGTCTATTATCCAAGAATGGACCAAACGCGATACGTTGAAAGGGAACATTGTCTATGGAAAAGCGACCTGCCCTTACTGCGTGAAAGCCAAGAAGTTACTTGATGACGCTGGAATTGACTACCAGTATCACGATGTCGTTAAAGACAGTGCGGCTCTGTATCGCATGATCCCGGAGGTGAAAGCCATTATCGGAGAAAAAACACCAGTAACCGTTCCTCAGATCTGGCTTGACGGTCATTACATCGGTGGCGCCGACAATCTGCAAGCTTGGCTAGCGGAAAAAGGGTTAAGTGGCGTACCCGACAATGTGGTCACTATGGATAACAACCAAAGCTCCGTTGGTTAAAAAAAACAAAGCCCCAAATATGGGGGCTTTGTTTTTACAGAAAACGTAAACTCGACTATTTAGCGCGTTTGGGTTGTTGGTACGTTTTACCTGCGGCCTGATAGGTGTCTTTACGCTTTACATCGAACATTACTTCAAAGAACCAAGCAACAAAGCGAATCACGTCATCGCCTTCGTTCATCACATGCTCAACGTATTCTTGTTCTTCACCCTGCTCATTTTCTTGCATCGTCACATGGTAAATACGCTGTTCACCGTCAACTTCTGCTAAAGCAAACTGACCAGTAAGAGACTGCGCCGCCTCAGCAACGTCTTCATTTTCATGTTTTTTCAACACTTCAAGAGCTTGCGGTAGGTTCTCTTTTGAACAAAGTGCCGTGACTAATTCTTCGAACTGTTTATGTTCCATCGTCGACCTCTCAGATCGTCTTTTCAATTATTGGGGCGCATTGTATCAGCCACCCAACGCCTTTCAAGCAAACTCTTGTTGGGCAGTAGCCTTAACTCGGCTTGAGTAAAGCACCATTGCCATGATACTGGCTGATACCATATAGAACATGCCTAATGCAGATTGACTCTGTATCCAATTTTCAACTAAATACCCCCCCAGTACACCAGCAAGACACATCTGAATGGAGCCAGTCAGGGCAGACACAGAACCTGCTTGCCTTTTATGAGGAACGAGTAACAGGCTGATTGACAAAGGGAATGATAAGCCTTGTGCTATGGTCATCCAAGTGAAAGACCAGATAACATTAAACAGGGTAAAGCCCGTGAAGATTAACCATCCTCCAGAAGCCATCATGATAAAAATGGCCAACGCCATAAGCTGCTGGGTACTTAAATAACGGTTCAAAACATTTAAAGCCAGTGTCCCTACGAGTAATCCTGCAGACGGAATAACCATTACCGAACCGTACTCTGCGGCGGTTAACCCCAACTCATGCTGTAACATAAATGGCATAACTGATAAAGAAACCAGACAAGCGAGGTAAGTTGTCCAGTTATAACTCGCACTACTGAGCACTTGTTTGTTCGTCATCAATTTACCGTAGTTCTTCACCACTTGCCTGATTTTAAATGGGGAACGACCATAACTCATAGTCTCAGGTAAGACGAGGTAACCCAATATAAAAATTGCCGCCAAGTAGAGCAGAACGAATATGAATACCGCTTCCCAACCTAGATAGAATGCCACCCAACCACCAAACACCGGAGCAATCACCGGCATAATAGAGGCGGTGACCGAAACATAAGAAAGGGCCTTGGTCAGCTCCGCACCGTCGTAACAGTCGCGAAGTACACTTCGTCCTAGGACCGAAGCACTTCCCGCCCCGAGTCCTTGTAGCAAACGTCCAAACACCAGCATCCACAAGTTATGAGAGAACAGCACACATATTACCGTCCCGAACAGATAGACTCCTTGTCCAAGGAGAAACACGGGGCGACGCCCTATCGCATCGGATAGCGGGCCATAGAACAGTTGAGAAGCCCCAAAACCGACTAAAAATAACGTCACAAGAAGCTGTACGTCAGCTTGATTGATCTGCAACGTTTCGCTGATCATAGGTAAGGATGGTAGATAGATACTCACGCCGACTTGGCCCGTTGCAATTATCATCATCGCCAGCAAAATTGGCGTTTTCTTCATAGCCTCACCTCGTTGCATCTGTATGCAATAAAGTTTAAATTCGTTGCTGATGAATGATAATATCCTCAATTGGAAACTGATTATTTCCTAATAAGAATCAATTGGAGAATGCCATGGACTGGATACAAAGTGTTCAAAGCTACATACGAGTAGTGGATGAAGGCAGCTTCAACGGGGCAGCCAGAAAGATGAACACTACCAGCTCAGCGATCAGCAAACGTGTCCATTGGCTGGAAGAACGTATTGGCGTGCAGTTACTTAAGCGGACAACTCGAACCGTCACCCAAACGGAAGCTGGTGCTTTATTTTATGAACGAGCGAAGGTCCAAATAGAAGGTTGGCAATCCATCGTAGATGAAACCCGCTCAGTCAATCAGACACCCGCTGGGCTGCTTAAGATCGGGGCAACCATTGCCGTTGGTTCTAAATTTCTAGTTCAGTATCTGAATGATTTTCTGCAAATGTACCCTGACATTCGCATTCAGTTAATCACCACCACTCCCGGCCAGCTACCTGAGCTCAGCCTAGATCTGTTCATCAGCCGTGAGATTGAACAACTTAACTCACTGAGTTTCAAAGCTTCAGCCCTTTTCGAACATAAAGCAGGATTTTATGCCTCTCCAGACTATCTAGAAAAGTATGGTGAGCCCAAAACCATAGAAGAGCTGACAGCACACAATGCTTTGATATGGGGAGAACGGCCTCATCGAGAAATCACATTGACTAATGGCAAAAAAATAGTGTTATCGGGTAATCTTGCGACCACTAACCCGGAAGCGCTTTTTTATGCTGCCAAAAATGCCATGGGCATCTTAATTTCCAATGATGTCATGATCAAAGATGAGCTCAAAACCGGCACATTGAAGCGGATTCTTCCCCGAATAACCGCAGATGAAGCCACCGTTTACGCTTATTATCCGAAGCTTGACTACCAACATACCCGAACCAAACTATTTCTGGATTACTTAAAGGAACGTTTGGCCAAAGAGCAAGGACAGTCTCATTGAATCCAAAAAGATTTTATTGATTTGAATTATTATGAGACTTGTACCATATTTTAATTGAACCAATACCAACAAATAAGTGATTTTAATCACGATAAGGTAGGTTAATTAAATGGCTAGGTTACAAGGAAAACTCGCATCTATTGATTTAGATGTGGTGAATAAAACGCTCCAGCTCGATGGTTCAGCGCTGCTGGATCAGGTCACCCTTGTCCTAAACAAACATTTTGAATCCTTTTGCACTTGTATCATTGAAATTGATAAATTCAATTTTAATGCGCATACCTTGTCCTATGCATGTAATCAGACTCTGAATAAACCGACCTCATATTCTCTACAGGGCACCCCTTGTGCCCATGTCAGTAAATCCGAGCTCGATTATGTCCTATATGCCAGTAATGTGGAGCAAGACTTCCCTGAAGATGTGTATATCCGAGACCACCAGTTACAAGCCTATCTCGGTGTGCCTTTGAGGACCCGTTCAGGTGATGTACTCGGTGTATTGCTTTCTACATTCAAGGCTCCTATTGAAACCAGCAAAGAGCTCATTTACTACCACACTCTTTTTGCGCACGTCATTGTGCACAGTTTGAGAGCGAAGTGGCTTTCCGCCCGATCTGAAAGCTTGGTTAATCAACTGAGTTATGAAGTTTCGCATGACAACCTTACAGGCTTACTCAATAGAAGCTTCTTGTCAGACAAATTGGAAAGATTGTCAGAAACCAGCAGTGATTCATTCACACTCGCTTACGTCGATATCGACAGCTTTAAATCCATCAATGATTTATATGGTAATTACGTTGGCGATCAGGTCATTAAGTTTGTCGCCCATGCTATCGAGTCATCGATACACGACAAGCAACTTGCCTTTAGAATTGCTGGTGATGAATTCGCATTTATCACTTACAGCGGCGATCCACTTGAAGTATGCCGAAACATTCTCAGTAAGCTAGAGTCGGGGTACAAAGACCCTGCCCACAACATTAAAGTCAGTGTCAATATAGGTATTGCACGCAGAACGGATAAGAGGCTGACTGCTGACCAATTAATTCTCAACGCCAGTTTAGCTTTAAAAGATTGCAAACAATCGAGGAACTCTCAGGTTCAATGCTATGACACCCACTTAAGTGCACAATACTACCGACGAACTATGGTGATTGACGCGTTACGTAACGAACTATCACCAGCGAACCTAAACCCATGTGAAATTTATGTCTTAGCACAACCGATTGTGCGCCGTAATCAAAGTCATTGGGATTATTTTGAAATTCTAGCCAGATGGGAGAGCAGTGAATTAGGAATGATTTCTCCATTAGAATTCATTGAAGCTGCCGAACAGTCAGGGCTCATTATAGAGTTGGGAGAGCGTATTATCGACCTTGCTTGCCAAGCAAAAAAAGAGCTCGAGCAAGGGCTAGGCTATAAAGTCAAACTAGGCATCAACTGCTCCGCCCATGAACTCAATGATACTAATCGCTACTTGGAACATCTCACTTCAACAGTAAGTAAACACGGCTTTAAGCCTGAAGAGTTCACGATTGAGCTGACTGAAACTGTACTACTGTCACAAACCAATGAAGTAAAATTCATACTTGAGCAACTACGTTTGCTTGGTTTCACCGTCGCTTTGGATGACTTTGGTACTGGATACTCAAGCCTTAATTATATTCACAACTACCCAATTGACTGCATCAAAATCGACGCTACTTTCATTCGCAACATGCTAAGTAATGAAACCTCTGAACGTGTCGTCTGGCTCATCATTCAGCTGGCAAAACAGCTCAAGGTCGATCTGGTCGCCGAAGGGGTGGAAAACAAAGAAGCGTTAGATAAGTTGCACGATATGGGTTGTAGCCAAATACAAGGTTATTACTACTCACGTCCAGAAAAACCAAAGGCCATCATTAAAGCACAAGCTAAACATTCCGTACCCAGTGAGCAGCCTGCGGTAGTAAATATGTTCAAATCATAAAAAGTGGTAAGTGGAAGGCGTCAGAAGGGAAGCTCAAGCTGCATAATAACATCACGTTCATAGTCATCATGCCAGCGATAGTCCAAGCGTAACCTTGGCTCACCAAGTTTCTTTTCACCGAAGCCAAGGCTTAGTTGTAACCCATGACTCATAATCCAATCTTCAGTTTCGGACACATGGACTTGCTCTTCCAATTCGGACGGCATCCAGACCCCGATTCCGATATAATTAGAAGCAAGGCTTTGGCTTAAAATAGGGCTGGTCTCAGTTTGTAGAACCCAATCAGCCCAATAAGAGGAATAATCAGCCGAAGGCTCTTCAGACACCCATTGTTCAAAAGCATCTAACTTATCTGCCGTGTATTGAATACCATCGAGTAACGAGAAGCAGACGCCTTGCTGAGAATGAAACAACACCGAATCCGATTGATAATCAGTACTATACAGCTCACATCCATCCGCAGCATAAGAAACCAACCCCATCAGAAATATCAGTAAAGGCCCTTTCATTCACCACCAAAATAATTAGTACGACATTCCTTAATAATACTCTCTTTCGACCAATAATTGGTAAACTTTTGGTGTCACAAGTGAGTGAATGTCTTTCTTATCGCTCAAAGCCCTTCTTATGTCCGTACTACGCACTTTCACCGTTTCAGGACATGCCATGACTGACCATCGCCTCAATATTTCATCTGCTTTATAAAATTTAGCAAAATTAAATAGGTTATCCGGCCCGATAACAAAGGTGATGGCACATTCAGGGAACTGACGCTGTAGTTCCGTTAACACAGCAAAGGTTGTCACGCTCTGCTCTGGTTTATAGAGCACTTCCTCTACGCCACTTCGTTCGACGTTACTCGACTGTAGATCTTCAATAAATACATCAACTAGCTCGCACCGAGCTTTGTAATCAAGCATCTCTTTTCCCCAAGCATGTGAAATGCTAGGAATCAAAAGCACACGATCAAAATGAGTGAGTGATTCAATAACACTCTTGTGTCCAAGGCTGGGCGGGTTAAAAGCACTACCGAATACAGCGATTTTGTTCATTTTCTTTCCTGATAAATGTGAATTCATTGTTCACAGTTTTCTAATTTGTTCATTTAGGTATGATACTACCATCATTTTCTTAAAATCATTGCTTGCAGGAAGGAAACATCATGGAACAGCTCATCCGCGACGAGATGCGCGTATTGCCGTCAATCGACCCTAAATTCGAAATCTCGCGTCGTGTTGAATTTATTAAGCGCAAATTGCAGGAAGCAGGTTGCAAAGCATTAGTTCTTGGTATCAGTGGTGGTGTCGATTCGACAACATGTGGTCGCCTAGCTCAGATAGCCATTAATGAACTGAATGAAGAAACAGAAGGTGGGTATCAATTTATTGCCGTACGTCTCCCTTACGGAGAGCAAAAAGACGAAGATGAAGCACAAATCGCCTTGCAGTTCATTCAACCCTCACAATCGGTTTCTGTAAACATCAAATCAGGCGTTGATGGCTTACACGCAGCCTCTCATGAGGCGCTGGCACACACCAACCTTCTTCCAACACAAGCCTCCAAGATCGATTTCGTCAAAGGCAACGTAAAAGCGCGAGCTCGAATGGTCGCTCAATATGAAATTGCTGGTTATGTGGGTGGCTTGGTACTAGGCACAGACCACTCAGCAGAGAACATTACTGGCTTCTATACCAAATTTGGCGATGGGGCTTGCGATCTGGCACCATTGTTTGGTTTGAGCAAGCGTCAAGTCCGTGAAGTTGCTGCGACGCTAGGAGCACCTGAACTACTGGTGAAGAAAACGCCCACCGCTGATTTGGAAGAGCTTGACCCACAAAAAGCGGATGAAGATGCACTGAACTTAAGCTACGACCAAATTGACGACTTTTTGGAAGGCAAGCCTGTCTCTCAAGATGTCTCAGATAAGCTTGTCGCGATTTATCAAGCAACTCAGCATAAGCGTCAACCGATCCCTACCATATACGACTAACCAAAACGGGAGCTCAAAGCTCCCGTTTTACTCACGCCAGAGAACTCTACACTCTTTCTTCTAGTGCCACATTATTATTGGCCCACAGCAGTGCCTGAAGGCGGTTCTTAGCATTTATTTTCTTAAAAATATTGTGTAAGTGCGTTTTCACCGTATTCTCACTCACGAATAACTCGTCAGCGATTTGGAGATTGGAAGCTCCATGTCCAAGCAAGCGCATGATCTCTTTTTCTCGTTTGGTAAGATTGGCATAAGCTTGTGAGGTGGTAACACTATTTGCACAGCGAAAATGCTCGATATAATCTTGAGCAACTTTTCGTGATAGCCACATTTCGTCTTTCATAATCTTTTCCATGCCCCTGAGTAGCAAAGAAAGATCATCATCAATATAAAAAACACCCACTAAATTTCGCCATTTGAATAGCTGGGTCGAGGGGACATCTTTTGGACAGTTAATTACGATTTCTTTCGGATTCTTAGTGCTTAATGAGCGGATCTGACTGTAAACATCAAACTTCTCATCGTTCAGGTAGTGGTAGTCAAACAGAATGTAATCGCCTAGGATAGATGTCTTGCCTTCACATGCTTCAAGCTCTTCAATTGGAACAATCGATACATTTAATTGAATGCCTTGCTCTAAAGAGTCTTTAAACAATTTGGATTGCATGCTTATATCTGAAAGAAAGGTTATCTCGTGAGTACATTGATTTGCCATCTGCGAACTCTCCGGCTCAACTTATTATGTAATTTAAAATTATCTTTTAGTTATAAATAGTCAACACGACAAATCATTAATAGATGCTCACGCGCACTATTTGAGGCGGAGGTTTCAAATAATTATAGTAATTTCTCATTTATGATACTTATTTAAATCTCAATTATGCCTAATTAAGCTGGTTGAGACGCCTCCCTCTCAATGCGAACACTGCGATTATCAGCCATACAGCAAAGTTAACGGCTCCACCGCTACCACCATCAGAGCGAGCACTCACACTGTCATCGACATTACTATTCAAGACACGGTTACCATTGATTGTGGTGACGTAATACTTGGGTGTAACCTGCCCATTCATAACGCTATTGATCCAGCCAGTATAGTCATAGACATCCGTGAATACCGAAGTTACATTGAATGCCGTATTACCACATAAACTCGGGCCAAAACTGGTGATACCAACCTGTATGTACTGGCTCCCATTATACCAATAGACAGGCCCTCCCGAATCACCACTACAAGTGGAGTTTTGATAACCTCCAGATTCAGGACCACCAAAACAGATCTGCTTGTCCGTCAGCTTACTACCATACTCAGATTGACAACTACTCAGAGAGATATATTCCAAAGAGGTTTCCAAAAGTTGAGTCCCACCTGCGACATTACCTTCAATGTATCCATGACCAATTGCTTTGTAATCTGCGGGGCTGGGGAAACTGTTATTGATCGAAGTGTTGAGGAGAGAGGTGTAATTAGATACGGAAAGTGGCGTCTCAAGTTTAATAATGGCAATGTCATTAGGCCAAAGCTCTGAACTTGAATCAATATAATCATCCGGATAATAAAATTCTTCTGCTTTTGCCTGCTGAGTGGACAAGAAGTTCGATTCATCCTCCAACTGGGGAACCACCACGGTATACAACATAGTACTTTCATTGTCATAAATACAATGAGCAGCAGTTAAGACAAACTGGCTATTAAGCATAGTGGCACCACAATAACTCGACGTACTGTAGGTGTTGCCGTTGCGATAAAACAGGCTGGCAAAAGAAGGGTAATTAGTAATGTCCGCGTTACTGCCATTCACGATGTAAGGCGAAATTTCCATCGCCAGTAATCGGAAGCTAACCAGTATCAGGCTAAGGAACCAAATTGGCTTTTTCATCTTCCCGTCTCCCTTTCGCAACCATCAACTTTAAGTTTAGCTTACGAAAGGGCAACGGGCTGGATTCTAACTTGTTAGTTTTCTTCTAAATAGAGCTGCTCCGATAAATAAGAAAGATAGGAAGCCAAGAGAGCCACCGCCGCCGCTACCACCACTCTGTGCAGTATTATCAACGAGAGTGCGGGTGCCACTGCTGTCAGTTGAGATATAATATTTCGGTGTTTGACCACCGGATATTACGCTGTTGATCCATGAATTATAATCGTAAGTTTCTGTAAAAACAGAGGTGGCAGGCTCATTGATATCACCACAGTCAGTAGGTCCGAAACTCGTTATGCCAATTTGTACATACTTGCTGCCATCATACCAATAAACAGGACCTCCAGAATCGCCGTTACACGTCGAATTCTTGTATGAACCACTTTGTGCACCATCAAAACACAATTGCTTATCAGTAGAGTTACAAACGGACTTGTCTTCTAACTCCAAACTTGTCTCTAATAACGTACCATCAGAAGAGACATTACCTTCTATCAGACCATGACCAATTGCCTTAAATGAATCAGAGCCGTTATTTTGGGCATAAGTATTATTTTCCGTGGTATTCAATAAGTATTGATAATCTTGAGTATTAAGCGGCGACTCCAATTTAATAATGGCAATGTCGTTGGGCCACCTTTGCTCTTCAGAATCAACATAATCATCAGGGAAATAAAACTCTTTAGCTCTCGATGATTGATAACTACCATAAGGATATTGCGACTGATCAGTTAACTGTGGGACAACCCAAGTATGTAGGTTTTGACTATTATCGTTATAAATACAGTGGGCAGCCGTTAAAATATATTGCGAGTTAATGACTGTTGCGCCACAGTAATTTCCGTACTGACTACCGTCATCGTAGTAAAGACTAGCAAAGGAAGGGTAATCACTAATGGATGCCGTT
This sequence comes from Vibrio sp. Isolate24, assembly GCF_022398215.1. Classification (NCBI taxonomy): domain Bacteria; kingdom Pseudomonadati; phylum Pseudomonadota; class Gammaproteobacteria; order Vibrionales; family Vibrionaceae; genus Vibrio; species Vibrio sp. Isolate24. The sequence continues at coordinate 210,370 of NZ_JAKEUU010000001.1, read as the reverse complement.
GTACCATTAACAATATATGGGTTGACGTCAAATGCGAAGCTCTTAGAAGCTAGGACAAAAGGCAAAAGTATGGATAGCTTTCTCATACAAATTTTCCATTCAATTATTATCATTAATATCAAATGACGATAATCTATCACATCCAGATGACTTCGAGCTATTTAATGACCTAAGCTACCTCTCGTTTTAGAGTATTCAGTTGATATGAGTACCAATAAAAAGAGTTCACCTAAGTGAACTCTCTGATATGACGTCATAGAATTAAATTTTTCTATCACCCACGGTAATAACGTTGTGGAACAAATGGCATTTTTTCAATCGTCATAGGCAGTTTCTTACCACGAACATCTGCAAACAGCTCAGTGCCAATAGTTGCAAGATCTGCGCGAACGTAAGCCATTGAAACCGGCTTTCCAGCACTTGGGCCTGCTGTGCCGCTTGTCACAATACCGACTTTGTTGTCATCAGCGTCAAACAGCTCAGCACCTTCACGCACAGGCGCCTTCGTCTGGCCGACTAGGCCTACACGCTTACGTGATACGTCTTTAGTTTCAATCTGTTTAAGGATGATATCCGCACCAGGGAAACCACCAGCGCGCTCGCCATCTGTACGACGAATTTTCTGAATACCCCAAAGAAGGCTTGCTTCTACAGGTGTCGTCGTTGTATCAAGGTCGTGTCCGTATAGGCACAGACCACACTCTAGACGTAGAGAATCACGTGCACCAAGGCCAATCCATTCCACTTCTTCTTCCGCTGTTAGCTTCTGCGCAAGTTCTTCTGCATACGTGTTCGGCACAGAGATTTCGTAACCGTCTTCACCTGTGTAGCCACTACGGCTAACAATGCACTCAACGCCTAGGATGTCTAACTTCTTCACATCCATAAATAGCATCTCGGCTACTTCTGGGTTGAAACGCTTAAGCACATCGACTGCTTTAGGACCTTGAAGAGCCAGCAATGCGCGATCATCGATGATCTCTAGCTCAACACCCGTTGGTAAGTGAGCTTCAAGGTGATTGATGTCCTGCTCTTTACACGCCGCGTTAACCACAACAAATAGGTGGTCACCTAAGTTTGCCACCATTAGGTCATCCATGATGCCGCCTTCTTCATTAGTAAAGAAAGCATAGCGCTGGTTGCCCTGTGGTAGGTCAATGATGTCAACTGGAACTAACGACTCAAGAAACGCTGCGGCACCTTCACCGTGCAAACGAAGTTGTCCCATGTGAGACACATCAAAAAGACCCGCAGCGTCGCGAGTATGTAAGTGCTCTTTCTTTACACCCAGTTTGTATTGGACTGGCATGTCGTAGCCTGCGAAAGGAACCATTTTCGCACCAGCTTCTACGTGAAGCGTATGAAGTGGTGTTTTGAGTAGATCTTGAGTCATTGTTGTCTCCATTTAATCAGGTTCGTTTTCCGTTCAAGGAAACCTTGTTTCCAATAATAAACACGAGTGGAGAATTTTTGCACCATTAACAACAGGGGAACAGTCTAAAGTGTGACATTTAACATCATATTCACATTCAAAGGGGCAAAAAGAAAGCGCCATTTCAGGCTATCTCTGCCTGAAATGGCGCTATTGTACTTATATAAACGACAAAGGCAATCGTTTGCTTTCACTATACGAAATTCTTTATAAATCGCATTATTTAGCAGTCACCCACAAAATATTAGCGTCTTTTTCACTGGTCGAGATCAGCATATGCCCCATATTCGCGTCATAGTAAACACTGTCGCCTTCACTCAATTCTACCGGCTCGTAAAACTCCGAATAGAACATGACTGAACCGGACAAAATCAGCAAAAACTCTTCACCGTCATGACGTACCCAATCACCGTACTCTTCAAAGTTTCGCGCATGAACTTGGCTTTTAAAAGGCATCATTTTCTTATTGGAAAGCTGAGTCGCCAAGAGCTCATGTTCGTAGGTCGGTGTCGGGTGTGGTTTTCCCTGCTTATTCTTAGTGATATCCCTACGTCCTGTTGCCACCTTTTTTCTAGGTGGTTCAAAGAGTTGAGGCATATCTATCTGCAATCCAAGCGCCAATTTTTGCATCGCCTGAAACGTAGGAGAAATCTGCTCATTCTCAATCTTGCTCAAGGTAGAACGCGCCAGCCCAGTACGTTGACTTGCCTCTTCCAGAGTAATCCCCAACTTACCGCGAATATCCTTGATTCTCTCGCCCAATTTTAGGGGTTCGATATTTTGATCGGCAGCTTCTTTCGCCAATGTCAAAGATGGGTACTCATCATAGATATCTTCGGGCATGTTTCCCTCTTATTAAACGTCCACTTCCTGTTCCATTTTCATTGTGCCCGAACATCATCAGAGTGGAAAGATGAGCACAGGAAATAAACCGTGCTCTTGGTAACAATTTTAGAAACCATGTTTCCAATAGGAAATTTTTGGTTGATTGTTCCTGTAACAACCGCTATGTTACCAACTTGTTAGTTGTAGAGATGCGATTTCCGAGCTGACTGATAGATTGATTTAACAGTGAGATTCGGCTTTTCCCCCGAGATTTGGCACATCGCTTAGGGGTATAGAATTCACCCTGTCTTCGGTGTTTTGAGGGCAGTAAACAGAAAGAGGACTAACGAGAACGATAACCCTATTAATAATCTCGTTAGCACGAATGGAAGGTCATCTACCATGAACAACACTTACCAAAATCACAGCCTAGAGAACTTTTTCTCGACTAATCTTGCTGCTACAGACGACGCGGTTTTCGCAGGTATCCAAGCGGAAAACACTCGTCAGAACGAACAAATCGAGCTCATTGCTTCAGAAAACATTGTTTCTAAAGCAGTGATGCAAGCTCAAGGCACTTGCCTAACCAACAAATATGCAGAAGGCTATCCTGGTCGTCGTTACTACGGCGGTTGTGAACATGTTGATACCGTAGAAGCCATTGCGATTGAACGTGCTAAACAGCTGTTCAAATGCGATTTTGCTAACGTTCAGCCTCACTCAGGTGCACAAGCAAACGGCGCAGTTAAACTTGCTCTGCTTCAACCTGGCGACACTATCCTTGGCATGTCTCTGGATGCTGGCGGCCACCTAACTCACGGTGCGCGCCCTGCTCTTTCTGGTAAATGGTTCAATGCCGTTCAGTACGGTGTGGATCGTGAATCACTAGAAATCAACTACGAAGATGTTCGTGCTCTAGCCCTTGAGCACAAACCAAAAATGATCATCGCTGGTGGTAGTGCTATTCCTCGTACTATCGACTTCGCAAAATTCCGTGAAATCGCTGATGAAGTTGATGCGATTCTAATGGTTGATATGGCGCACATCGCAGGTCTGATTGCAACTGGTGCTCACCCTAGCCCACTACCACACGCACACGTTGTCACAACGACAACGCATAAAACATTGCGTGGCCCACGCGGCGGTATGATTCTGACCAACCACGAAGACATTATTAAGAAAATCAACTCGGCGGTATTCCCTGGCCTTCAAGGTGGCCCACTGATGCACGTTATCGCAGCTAAAGCCGTCGCTTTCGGTGAAGCTTTGGGCCCTGAGTTCAAGACTTATATTGATTCGGTGATCAATAACGCAAAAGTTCTCGCTGAAGTGTTGCAAACTCGCGGTTGTGACATTGTGACTGGCGGAACAGACACGCACCTAATGCTGGTGGACCTTCGCCCTAAGGGCTTGAAAGGTAACAAGGCAGAGGAAGCGTTGGAACGTGCGGGGATCACATGTAACAAAAATGGCATCCCATTCGATTCAGAGAAGCCTATGATTACATCGGGCATCCGTTTGGGGACGCCTGCGGGAACAAGCCGCGGCTTTGGCGCTGAAGAATTCAAACTCATCGGTAACTGGATTGGCGATGTACTGGACGGATTGGTGAACAACCCTGAAGGTGACGCAGAAGTAGAACAACGCGTTCGCAAAGAAGTGAAAGCGCTGTGTAATCGCTACCCACTTTACCAATAAACAATTTAATCAAAGTTATATTTTTGGAGATTAAGCAATGGACAACACACTGAAGTTTGCAGATAGCCACGAGTGGGTACGTGACAACGGTGACGGCACAGTAACTATCGGTATTTCAGAGCATGCACAAGAAATGCTAGGTGACGTTGTATTCGTAGACCTACCTGAAGTTGAAGCAGAGATCGAAGCGGGTGATAGCTTCTCTTTGGTTGAATCTGTAAAAGCAGCTTCAGATATCTACGCGCCAATCACTGGTGAGATTCTAGAAATCAACGAAGAGTTAGAAGATAGCCCAGAGCTAATCAACGAAGAACCTTTCGAAGGCGGTTGGATTGTTAAAGTGAAGATGTCAGACGCATCAGAGCTAGACAATCTGAAAAGCGCAGAAGAGTACCTAAACTCGATCGAAGACGAGTAATTAGGACGAGTTTAAAGCTGCCCCCGAACGGGAGGCAGCTTTTTTTCAAAGTTCGGACGTATAATTATTTATATCAGTAATGATATCCGATACCCGAATGATGGAGTAGGTAAAGGACAATGACTGAATTACTTCAAAGCCTCAGCACACAAAATGAGTTCGTTGCTCGCCACAACGGCCCAAATAAATCTGACCAACAAAAAATGTTGGATGCGATCAATGTTGCCAGTCTTGACGCACTGATCGACGAAACCGTACCAGCTCAAATTCGCCTAGAACAGCCAATGACAATGGCTGAAGCATTGAGCGAAGCAGACATGCTGGCTGCGATGCGTGAATTCGCAGATCAAAACCAAATTAAACGTACATTCATAGGTCAGGGTTACTACAACACCTTTACGCCAAACGTGATTCTACGTAACGTATTGGAAAACCCAGGCTGGTACACAGCTTATACCCCTTACCAACCAGAAATTTCTCAAGGCCGTTTAGAAGCACTGCTGAACTATCAGCAAATGGTGATGGACTTGACGGGAATGGATATCGCTAACGCGTCTCTTCTTGATGAAGCAACTGCTGCTGCTGAAGCTATGACACTATGTAAGCGTGCCGGTAAGAGCAAGAGCAACGTTTTCTTCGTCGCAGATGATGTTCACCCGCAAACGCTAGAGGTAGTTAAGACTCGCGCCAAATACATTGGCTTTGACGTACTCATCGGCTCCCTTGAGTCACTTCCGGAACAAGATGTCTTCGGTGCACTGGTACAGTACCCAGGTACTACGGGTGAAGTCCGCGACCTGACGGACATCATCGCCAAAGCACAAGCCAACAAAACACTGGTTGCCGTCGCCACTGACCTACTTGCTTCAGCACTATTGAAGCCAGCAGGCGAAATGAGTGCAGACGTTGTCATCGGCTCCGCTCAACGTTTCGGCGTGCCTATGGGTTACGGTGGTCCACACGCAGCCTTTATGGCGACACGTGACAAGCACAAACGTACCATGCCTGGTCGTGTTATCGGTGTATCTATCGATACAAAAGGCAACCAAGCGCTACGTATGGCCATGCAGACTCGTGAGCAGCACATCCGCCGTGAGAAAGCGACATCAAACATCTGTACGGCTCAGGCGCTACTGGCAAACATGGCGTCATTCTACGCGGTATACCACGGCGCAGAAGGTCTACGTACTATTGCTCGTCGTACTCACCACATGACAGCTATTCTTGCAGCTGGTCTGACTAAGTCAGGCTATGAGCTCGCGCACAACAGCTTCTTCGATACCATTACTATCAACACTGCTGGTAAGACAGAAGAGCTGTACGCGAAAGCACAAGCAGCAGACATCAACCTACGCAAGCTAGACGGCAAGCTAGGTGTGAGCTTCGATGAGACAACGACAACAGGCGACATCGAAGCGCTATTTGCCGTATTCGGCGTAAAAGAAGAAATCAACGCGCTTTCTTCTGAAATCGCAGGCAACGAGTTCGCAGCAATTCCTGAAGCGCTTCGTCGTACTTCAGAATACCTAACTCACCCAGTGTTCAATACGCATCACAGCGAAACGCAGATGATGCGTTACCTGAAACAGCTTGAGAACAAAGACTTCTCGCTGACGCACGGTATGATTCCGCTGGGCAGCTGTACTATGAAGCTGAATGCCGCGGCTGAGATGATCCCTGTGACTTGGCCTGAATTTGGCTCAATTCACCCATTCGCACCAATCGAACAAGCAGCGGGCTACTCAGCTCTAGCGAAAGACTTGAAAGAGAAGCTGTGTGAAATCACAGGCTACGACGATTTCTCCCTACAGCCGAACTCAGGTGCGTCTGGTGAGTACGCAGGTCTCATCGCGATTCAACGCTACCATGACAGCCGCGGTGAAGGTCACCGTAACGTTTGTTTGATCCCAAGCTCAGCGCACGGTACTAACCCTGCGACAGCCTCTATGGTCTCAATGAAAGTGGTCGTAGTGAAATGTGATGACAACGGTAACATTGATATGGCAGATCTTGCCGCTAAGATCGAGAAGCACAAAGACAACCTGTCTAGCATTATGATCACTTATCCTTCTACGCACGGTGTATACGAAGAGCAAGTGAAAGAAGTGTGTGAAATGGTCCATGCGGCTGGCGGTCAGGTTTACCTAGACGGCGCAAACATGAACGCACAGGTTGGCTTGACGTCTCCAGGCTTCATTGGCTCTGACGTTTCTCACTTAAACCTTCACAAAACCTTCTGTATCCCACACGGTGGTGGTGGTCCGGGTATGGGCCCTATCGGTGTGAAATCACACCTAGCGCCATTCCTTCCTGGCCACATCGAAAACGGTGTTGAAGGCGAAGACTTTGCAGTCTCTGCGGCAGACCTAGGCAGTGCTTCTATTCTACCTATCTCTTGGGCTTACATCGCCATGATGGGTGAAGCTGGCCTTACAGATGCAACTAAAGTTGCGATTCTGAACGCGAACTACATGATGGAGCGCTTACGCCCTCACTACCCTGTTCTTTACCGTGGTACGAACGGCCGCGTAGCACACGAATGTATTATTGATATTCGTCCGCTTAAAGAAGAAACAGGTATCAGCGAAGAAGATATCGCGAAGCGTCTAATGGACTACGGCTTCCACGCACCAACTATGTCGTTCCCTGTTGCAGGTACGCTAATGGTTGAGCCAACAGAATCCGAAGATTTAGAAGAGATCGACCGCTTCTGTGACGCGATGATCGCCATTCGTGAAGAAATGAACAAAGTGAAGAATGGCGAATGGCCACTAGAGAATAACCCTCTGGTTAATGCACCGCATACTCAAGTTGATCTGTCTGCTACAGAATGGGATCGCCCATACTCGCGTGAGCTTGGCTGTTTCCCTTCACCTGCCACTAAGTCTTGGAAATACTGGCCTACCGTTAACCGTGTAGACAACGTATACGGTGACCGTAACCTAATCTGTTCTTGTCCTAGCATCGAGAACTACGAAGACTAAGTTATTGCTCCTGTACAGATAAAAGTAAAAGTATCCACCGGCATAGCCGGTGGTTTTTTGTATAGAGAAAAAACTCAGCTAGGCTGAGGGTCTCTATACAAAAAAACCAGCGACGATGTCACTGGCTGATATGTGCTTAGTTTGTACAGGCTAGCGGTTAAGGTACGCAACTATGGCGAATTACTGCTTCTTACCGCTTACTTGTACGTAATCGATGCCAATAATACGGTTGATGATACCCATAACAGAGCTTGTATCAGAATTTGTTGAGTGAATTGTTTCAACCGTAGCGTCTTCTGGTACTAATTCCATTGCACGATCTTGAGTGTTACCAGGAACTTGGAAACCGACAATATTGAAGCTTTCAGCGTGCGCTGTGTAAACTTCATCGTTATGAGTAATACCTGAACAACCTGCTAGAGATACAATGCCTAAGACACACAATAACTTTTTCATAAAAATACCTTAAGGATAATGGAGAGTTAAGATAGTAAGTCTATGGTTCCAACTGCCAACAACGTGTGAATTAACGTTTAAAGGTTTACTTTGCTAATATTTAATTTTAGCTGTAATGACAAAACATCTACGACAGAGGCATAATTATCTAGACTAAATAAATTCATAAGGAAACAGTATCCCTATCAATGTGGAGCATTATTCCAGAGCTGTTTTGTAATTACTGTATGAGTTTGTAAGACTAATTGTTACATAGCTAATAATTCCCTTACTAGATAACAATGATAAATACCTCACCCTGACAAGCCCTTACGGTTGTATTGTATTGAGCACAGATATCCTCTAACCATGGTCACTCTTGGTTTGGTTACACAGCCATCAGTCTCTGTTTCTAAACCACCGAAATAATCAAGTCGTCATTGCTTACGGTCAACATTAAGATTATACCCTTGTAGTACTTTTAACTTATACGAAGCTACGTAAGTAAGTCTTTTTTTAGTTATTCAATATTGCATATTGAGCTAAGTATCTTCGTGATAAGTGACTGAAATTAACAATCAAATACTTTTCAATCTAGTCAACGAATTCAATTCTGATATGAGTTTAATCAGAAAAAAAGATAATGACCAAAAACACATACAAACTCTTACATTCTCAGGACAGATAATTTAATAGACAAATAATAGAGTTTTCCTCACTTAAATTTTTGGGAAAACGACATGAACCACTTTCGAAATATATTATTTGCGTTACCTTTTATTCTCTTAGTTGGATGTAATTCAGGTAAAGAGACAACCAAAGCTCAAGTGAAGCCCAAGGCTGATTACGTATTTTCATCAGCTAAACTTGAAGAGTTGTTAAAAGAGCAACAAGAGCTCCAACAAGAAGCCATAAAGCTTGATTATGATGGTGTTCAATATAAGACCATCTTGTTTGCGGAAGATATCAGTGGTGTGCAAAAAGTAGTTAAGATTGCGGATAGCTTAGGTCAAAGTGTGGATCTATACCTTCCTGATGCTGGATTTGGTGACTGTGCAATTTATAGTGAGGGTAATTTTATTGATTTTTTTGATTGTGGTGCGGCTCAACGCTCAATTGGAAATGATACAACGTTAATTAAAACAACGACGAATACTAAAAAACAAGTGACACTTGAATATCACAATGAAGGGATCCAATACGTTACTACCCTCGGGTCTACCATTCTGAATAACACCAAAAATGGAAACAAGGTAACGATCACTACATCCTTTGCCTTCAACGCATTTTATCGTGATGTACTTCAGGACACAGGCACTGTTGAGCGTATTAGATCTACTCTTGGCGCGACAACTTATTCACAACTTTTCGATATCGTTAAGCTATATCAAGGTTTTGAGATGACTTTGAAATTTAATAATCATATCGGTGGTAGTGCTGATGATGATATCAACATGTACACTGGTCTCATGATAAATAGAAATAATATGGCCACAATCGTTACTCCAGTGGGTTCTGTGTTTTCTGGCGGCACAGATCTATTCGCAGCGGGTAATCCACGAGTGTTACAACGAGCAGACAACACTAAGGCCATTGAGTTAAATAAGCAAATCGGTGTGCATAGCTGGGGTGAGGGCAATAAAACAGCCAAAGAGTTCCCTTACACTAACGAAAGTCATCGTAAACAAGCAACTTACTTTAAGCAAACGCTGGGAGAAAAGGGTATTGATTTCTATATTTTCACTTTGGATTCTGCACCGGCAAGTGGCGAACATTGGATGACCAAATCTGACTCAGACAAATATAGTTTCATCACCCATATTGAGTAGATTCATCGGTACTCGCGTTATTTGGCACGGGTCATAAAGCCAAATATTAAACGCTTACCATTTAAAAAGTTAGGACTTCTCTAGCGTACTGATTGTTGGTAGAAATCAGACTTACCCTAACCAATTAGCGCAGAGCTAAGAAGGCGAAGAGCAAGTCCTCACAAGAGAAGTTGTGAGTAAAATATGGAGCTCATATTTCTACAATGGAAACAGATTAAATAGGAAAACAGGAGCTTCCACCATCATGATTTGAGAACGTCACCCTCTATTGTGATCATTTATCTCGGTCAAAAACGATTGGTGAGCTCCGGCATGCTACAGATAAAGAACCCTATCAGTTCGGTAGCAAACTTCGATTAAAGAAAGGAAAAAAGATATTACTTTTTATAGCTCAGGAATTGCCTATCAAGATCTTTATATTGCGTAAATAGCTTTAGATAAATACCTATCCGAGGAAAATAACCATGAATAACGCTAGCTTTTTAAAAGTAAACGGCAACATCATCGATGATATAATTGATCTCACGGTGGAAGAATCTCAAAAACATCTCATTGCTAGCAACGCAGAGTGGCTTGCGCAGGCAAGTTTCAACGACAGCAGTATCAGCTACGCCATTTATTTAGACCAAAAGCCGGCAGGGCTCATCTCCCTTATCGATCCAAGACTACTCGACAAGTTCGATGATCACTTTCAAAAAGAGCACTTGTACGTGTGGCGTGTCATGATTGACCATCGCTTTCAAGGTAAGGGATTGGGAAATCAAGCGATTAACTTCAGTAAGCGATATGCTTCAATTATCGGTTTACAAGGAGTGTCCCTGACCACAATGGATAAAGAAGAAGGTAATGCGCTCTCTGTTTATCAAAAGCTTGGCTTTACCCCGACAGGCAGAAGGCTTGATGACGAAATTGAATTAATTTTTAGTTTCAATAACTAACTTAAATTTATATTACATTATTAATTAGCAGGTAAAAGTATCCACCGGCATAGCCGGTGGTTTTTCATATTCGCCTACTGGCTACCCCCCTAGCAGGCACGTGGGGGTGCCTATAACTTTTTCCTTCGGCCCGCAAACCGGCTACCTGAATACGGGATCGATAATTGCTCTCCCAACCGCTAAATAAGTTTTAAAAATAGCGGTGGAGCCCAAATAGTTTCATGTACCAAAACCATTTTTGAGCACATATAAAAAATCCCCACTAAATAAGTTAGTGAGGATTATCATACGATCTAAAGTTCGTTCAAGTCCTAAACCGGTCGGCATTATTCCACACAAGGAAAGCCTTGTTCATATCAGTCGTAGTGACCATAGCGACGTTATTTGACTAAAAGAAGTCGCCCTGTCAGAGCTGGAACAGAAACCGCACCGGATGTTGCCTGAACATTAATAAGCTCACCACTCATCAAGTCTTCAAATTCGTCTGTCGATTTGACTCTTGTTAAATCGACATTGAGTGTTTGTTCCGATGTTGATGTGTTCAGCACATAGATAATCTGCTCATCACCATTCACTTTCAGGTCAGCATACAGGTTGTCATCCAACCATAAGTTGCGTCGTTCACCCGTATAAAGCGCCGGATGTTCACTACGAACCTGCATAATTTGAGTCAGATAGTTTTTCACATCTTGTTGCTCAGCAGTCAGTGTCACCCCAGTCACGCCTTGAACTTTCGCGCTTGAGCGAGCGACATGATCATCACACAGCCCCTGAGAGGCACAATCTGATGTAACCTTGTTCGAGAAGTTAGCGACTTCGTCACCAATCTCTTCACCGTAGTAAAGTGTGATTGGTCCAGAGTAAGCAGCTAGAAAGCTAAACGCGGCTTTGTGTCGCTTGACTGCTTCACCAAGATTGCCACGCTGAATCAGGTCACCGAAGCGCACCAAGTCATGGTTACCAAGCATTAAGTTTGGCATCGCATGGTAAGGCGATTTGGCACGGCTGTTCCACTCTGCATCCAAAACACGGGCATTGTTGCTCGCCCCTGATTCTTCGACCGCCAGAGCTTGAACTAAGCCGTAACGTAACGGGAAGTTGAACGCAGACGCAAGGCCCGGTTGTGCGTCACTGCCATAGGTTGTTGCCGTAATCTCATCGGCACCTTTCCAGACTTCACCGACCATGTAGCCCAGTGTTCCCCATTGCTTACCAGCATTCTTATTGTCCAGTGAGGTTTGCTCTACTGCAGCTCGAATGTTGCGCCATACCTCAAGTGGAAGCTGATAAGATTGGTCTAGACGCCAGCCGTCAATACCAAACTCTTTCACCCAATAAGTTGCCACCTCTGTGAAGAAGGCTTCACTCGCTGCATCTGGGTAATTCACATACATACCCGGGTAACCCTCTTCCCCTCTCAGGCTTGGTAGCTTACCCGTTGGGGAAGGTTTCACACCAGTAAGGTTAGTATGACCGAACACCCCATCTAAAAGCACGTATAGACCTTTAGCGTGAGCAGCATCAACCAGTTCTTTCAGCTTCTCATTGGTGCCAAATTTAGGATCGACATTGAAGTAGTCACAAGCAAAATATCCCGTGGCGTCAAGGCGATCATCACCAGCCTGGCCCGCACAAGAATCAAACACAGGTGTTAGCCACAACGCATTGACGTTTAAGCTTGCAATGTAATCAAGACTGTCAATGACGCCCTGAAGGTCTCCATTGTGGTGCGAATTGCCGTAGCCCACACCATAGTTATGGTCTGGGTCTCCATCGACAAATGACTCTACCATCACCTGATAGATCCTCAGATCACAAGCTTTGCTGTCATCCTGATAGCAGGCATAGTCAAGATTTGTATCTACGACAGATACTACCAACGCGGATTGGTCTGAAGCGTCTAACGTAAATTTGTATACGCCTTGCTCGGTCACTGTCACCTTGATATTGCCATTACCTGCATCCTCAAGTGTTACTGAACCGTTGCCAGTTGAGAAGCCACCAAAACCAAGATTGATCGTACTCCAGTCAGAAGAAGCCAGTTTGAACTCATACTCTCCCGGAGTGAGGTAGCCTTCAAAGGCGTACACACCGTCACCCTGATAGGCCATTTCATCACTGGTACTCCAGCCATTCCTTGAGCCACGAACGTATACTTTGGTAGAGCCGTAAGGCGCAACATCAACTGGCTTACTATCAATATTCAGCCCTTCTCCTTGCGCACCATTTTGCGTCTGGACAAAGACAGCCGCAGTTAATGGTGGAATAGTGAAAGCGCCGTCTTCAAACTTCGCCTGCTTAACGACTGAATCAGACGAGGCTTTCAACACAGGATGCAACTCAAAGCTTTGTGCTCCAGAAATCTGAATGGTTTGTGCTGAAGTATTGGCATTAATCGCAACAACAATTGAGTCGAAATTGCTATCAAGGTCTGCGCCTGCACTCACCCCATCATTCACCGACATCACAATCATGCCCGGTAATGTCAACGGCCCAGTATTATGGAAACGCACACGCTTCAAGACTTGCTCTTCACTCACTAAGCGAAGCAATGGCGTGCCGGAACGAATGTTCAGCAGTTCCTTGAAGACCTTGTCTGTCCAAGCAATATGCTCCGGAGTTGCCACGGTATTCGGGTTGCTAATGATTGATTGGATAGCACTCCAGTTAGCCTGATCTTTGTCAGCACGTGGCAGACCAATGTTCCAGTTATTCGTTTGCTTGCTGAAATCGACTTTGTTGTACCAATCACCACTGTCGTAGCTATCACGCTCCATGGATTTAGAGCGCAGTAATTCAGACCCCATGTGCAAGAATGGTACACCTTGTCCGAGCATTACCGTTGATAGGCCTACTATCTGCATACGTGCACGGTCTGCTGGCGTAGCGCTGGCATCGGCTTTGTACTGGTTGAAATCCCACAACGTTTGGTTGTCATGCTTTGAAACGTAGTTAATGGATTCTTGAGGATCGAGCGTATAAGCCGCACCCTGCCCTCCATACTGGAAATCACGTCCGTACACAGTCGCGCCGCTATACGTTTCCAACGGGTAGTTTTGCAGATTGCCTGTCATACCGTAACGGATAAGATCCATCTTCGATTTCAGATCATCATTGAATCGGCTGCCCGCATTAGCAAAACCCGGATTTTCAAGCAAGGCATCACCACTATCGAATGGACCCCCACCGCGTACGCCATCACGTAGACGATCGTTGTAAGTCCCTATTCCTGTGCCCGCCATCGGCCATTGGGTTGCGTTTTCACCACGTTGACCATCAGCAACTTCTCCAAAGTTCCAACCTTCGCCATAGAACCAAGTATCTTCATCTACTAACTTGGTTTTCTCATACACGTGCAGCATGCTCGACTTCATCAGGTGTCCCATCAAATCGAAGCGGAAGCCATCAATCTTATAGTCCTGAGCCCACATCACTACACTGTCTGCCACCAGTTTCTCGAACATGCGGTTCTCAGACGCAGTGTTATCACAACAGGTTGAGTTCTCGACAGCACCTGTGATCGGGTTCAGACGATGGTAGTAGCCCGGTACAGTTTTATCGAGCACAGATTTGTCATACAAACCTGACGAGTAGGTGTGGTTGTAGACAACATCCTGTACCACTCTGAAGCCCATATCATGAAGCTTCTGCACCATCTGACGATACTCACGAATACGCGAAATGCCATCTGTTGCAACAGCATAGCTGCCTTCTGGTGCGTTGTAGTGGAATGGGTCATAACCCCAGTTGAATCCATCCAGTGGACGAACATCTGCGAGCAATGCCTGCGCTTCGCCACTGTTAGGGTCCGTTTGTTCTAACAAAGACAGAATGGTTGCACCGCGTGAAGTACCATCGCTACACAACTTGGCATCAGGATTAATACCACAAAGTTTTTCTACGGTATCGGTCAGGTTCACCGCCTTCGCCGGATCTTCAGGGATGGAAGCCAAATCGTAAGTCGGTAGAAGATGGATCGTTGTCAGGCCCGCTTCTTTTAACGATTTCAATTGCTTAACACTGTCACGCTCATCTTCTAAGAAGGCCAGATACTTACCGTTGTTCGCTTGCGTACCCTGTGTGTCGCTGACACTAAAGTCACGTACATGGAGCTCGTAGATGATATGATCTTCCGGATTTTCCAGCTCTGGAATCGATTGACTGTCCCAACCTGCCGGCTTGGTTTCATCATCAGTGAGATCAACCAGTTGAGAGTGCAGACTGGACGTGCTCAGAGAGAGAGAATAAGGGTCAGTGGTCATCATCCACTCAACGTGGTCGGTTTTCGGATGGTAAGCCTTCACACGGTAACGATAGAACACATTCTTCAGTGAAGCATCACCTTGGTAATGCCAGATACCGGTTGCAGGGTCGAGAGTCAAACTGAATGGCGATTGTGCGATTAGTGCTTTATCCTGATCGTACAAATACAGTTCAACATCCTGAGCTGTTGGCGCCCAAAGTGCAAAGTTCGCACTATCGCCTTCCATCCAGCTACCCAGTTTTGCTTCATCCGCATCATTTGTCCCTGCGGTGTAAAGCGTGTCGACAACACCCGGAATCTGGACACGAGTTGCGACCAACGGTTTGCCTTCATCATCGAGTGCCACTGCAATTAGCTGTGTTTTCAGCAACGCTTTGGCCGTTTCAGAATCGACATCCAGATAGAAACCGACACGATCTTTCAGGTGTGGGAAGTCAGGATTATCAACGTTGCCAGCAAATGAAATGTCGTACTTGATAAACTGTTCTGGCTGGTTGATATCACCATTACCCGCAGCACGACTCCAGATTTGATAACTGGCTGCTTCACTATGATCAAACCAAGCAATGGAATTCACATCGAGCCAGTGAGCTGCTGCACCATCAAGTTTCACCACAACTTGCTCATCTGGTGAGTATTTAACGACTGAGCTGCCGTGTGTCGTATAAAGTGTATTACCTTTAGCAAATTCAGCCTTCAGATCATCACCACCCAGCGCTTTTTCGTCACCTTTATGCACGATGAAATTCATACATGCACCGTGATCGGATTTCAGCGGCACAACATACTTAGCACCATATTGCGGGTCGATTTCTCCCCAGGCGTATGGGTTGCCCCAATCTACGCCGTTTAAGGCGTCAGGCGACACTGCCTCACAAGATGCGTTATTCCACAGATGAAGCCCCCAGTCCGCGTAATTACCATCATCTCGTTTGTAGTAAATGACCGATTCAGAATAAACAGGGGCAGGCTCAGATGAACTGTTATCCGGGCTGGTTGGGTTTGGATCAATGCTGTCTGGGATCCCATCTCCATCATCGTCGCTAGAGGCAAAGTCTCCTAGCCCATCGCCATTGGTGTCTTTACTTTCAAATCGATCTTCAGGGAATGCGTCCACGCCATTATCGGCACCATCACCGTCTATATCACTGTCTTCGCTGTCAGTGATGCCATCACCATCACGATCGGCAGGTTGACTGGATGCCGAGTAAGGGTCGGTTCCTAAACGAGCTTCTTCTTCATTACTCCAACCGTCACCGTCGATATCCGAATCATGCACATCTGGGATTTTGTCGCCATCAAGATCGGCGGGGAAGCTCGCCGATGAGTAAGGGTCACTCGCAAGATCTAGCTCAACAACATCACTGAAACCATCGTTATCATCGTCCGTATCCGCATGATCACCAATTCCGTCATTATCGGCATCTGCCGACTCTTTAATATCGGTTGGGAACAGATCAATCGCATCGGCTACGCCGTCACCATCGCTATCTTGCGCGATAACCGGCACACCTTGCTCATCCAGCATTAACGTCTTGTTAAGCAGTTCATTACGACTACGTTTAAGCTCTTTTCCTAATGCTTTACTGCCCAGCTCCAACGTATCCGCCAGTACTTCCATATCCTGCTCTTCAATGGTTTCTGGCAGTAATTGTGTTAACGCCTTCGCGCTTCTTGCGACGACCACCTCTTGCTGATCAATATAATCGCTTTCAATATCTAGGTGTGGCTGTTTGAGTTGTCGACGCAGTTTACGCAGTGCTTTACGTTCGCTGACACCTTGCTGCATTTGCGCAGCAATGTAAGTCGAGAATGGTGTGACCAAAGAGTAATGGCTCGGTGCCATCAAGGTATAGTCTCTTGTCACAGCGACACCCGGAATATCAGCGTCAATCGATACGCCTCGTTGGGTTTTAGCGACAAGATAAACGTCTTCGTCTTCGATATTTAGACCTTCAAGGTCAATGGCAGCATATCCGTCTTTATCAGTGACGGCTGACGGTTCATAACGGTCTTGTCGACCATTTCCGTTGACGTCCAGCCAGACAGATGCCTTTTCGATGTAGCCATCCATCACGTTGACTTCTAGCGGGTCATTACAACCTGCCAAAAGCCCAAGTGACGCCATAGCTAGGCTCAGTTTTGTTAGCTTGATGTTCATTTTTATTTCCATTTATATTCACGTTCCACGAGCGATAAACTTTTCTGTTTGGTTAAATCGCTTCAAGCTAACGTTATATTTTTAAAACAGTTAATTTCCTCATCCTATAAAACTGATTGAGTAGGCGTAGACGGAGGGGAGGAGAAAAAATTTTAGAATCAGGCTCACAATTACAGCCCTGAAAACGATCGAAAAATTACTCAGATGATGTGCAATCAGTGAGAAATCTGACACTTTGTAGTGACGAATAAACCAACCGCTGTAGGATTACAACAAGCTGTTTCAATGTTAAGAAATAGGATCTTTCACACAAACTCCACCCTGCTCACCCAAGAATAAGTCGAGTTTATGTGAACATAGCTCACGAGTAACAAAGTGACTCCCATACGAGCCGCTCTCATTTGATGTGATGTTTATTGATTGGCGAGTAAGATTCTTCGCAGCATACTGGCGAGCTGTTCTTTTTCTTGTTCATCAAACATGTTCAACATTCCGTTCATATTTGATAAGTGCGACGCCAAGGCATCATCGACTAATTGAGCGCCCTGCTGGGTAAGCGCTACTTTACAACTGCGTCTGTCATCGCCGCTTGCTAATCGCTCAACCAAGCCTCGTTGGACCAACTTTTCAATCCGAGTGCTCATCGCTCCTGATGAGACCATCAAGGTTTTGTACATTTCTGTTGGTGTCAGTGGTTGCTGATTTCTCATCAATGTCGCAAGAATATCAAACTCCAGCATACTTAATTGGTGGTTTTTAAACACCTGTTCCAACCGGTTATGCCACAGTCCGTGAACACGCATTAAGCGCCCAATAATCCCCATGTCAGAACAATCCAATTCAGGTTTAACATCACTCCACTGACTCAATATACGATCAACAGGATCTTGCATTTTTTATCTCTCCAACATTATCTTTTCAAGAAGATACTTGATAAAAAGACAAAACTCCATTACTTTATAAAAAGTATCTTTTATTGGAGATACTTTTTGTAGAGGCAAATGCACGAATGGAGGCACACATGAGGCGTACTCAATTATTCATTACATTAGCGATGACGGCCCTCGCTCCAATTGTTTGGGGTAGCACTTACATCGTTACAACCGAACTGTTACCTAAAAACAGCCCTTTACTGGCCTCAATGCTACGTGCTTTACCTGCCGGAATATTATTAGTGTTATTTTCTCGCACTGTTCCGAGGGGAAGTTGGTGGCCCAAATTGGCTCTACTTGGCTTGCTCAATATCGGGTTCTTCTTCTACTGCTTATTCTATGCCGCCACTTACTTACCCGGTGGAATGGCAGCATTGATCATGTCCATACAACCTATATTGGTCATGGGGCTGAGTGTGGTACTACTAAGAAACAAGCTAGCAGCGATTCAGTTGATAGCCAGCGGTTTAGGGATAGGTGGCATCGCAATGCTCGTCGTCAATAACCCTGGTCAACTCAATACCTCGGGAGTTGTTATGGGGCTGCTCGGTACCGTTAGCATGGCACTAGGCGTAGTGTTAACAAAAAAGTGGGGACGACCTGAAAATATGTCCTTACTGAGCTTCACTGGCTGGCAATTGTTGTTTGGCGGGCTGATGCTACTCCCTGTTGCCATCAGTGCCGAGGGGTTACCTCAGCAAATCACGTTAGCAAATGTTGTCGGTTACAGCTATCTGGCAATTATTGGTGCCATGCTCGCCTACTCACTTTGGTTCCGTGGAATTGAAAAGCTCAGTACAGTTTCGGTCTCATTCCTTGGTTTTCTCAGTAGCGTTTCAGCTGTGACGCTCGGCTACCTATTTCTCGACCAAACACTGACTTGGCTACAGCTTATCGGAGCGTTAAGCGTATTAATTTCTATTCTACTGGCTACATCTTCACCATCACATTCAACAGAAAAAACCAATACTTCATTTAATCGAGAGGAACTCGCATGAAACTTACTATTGTCTCAGGCAGCCAACGTGCTGATTCGCAAAGCTTACAAGTTGCCCACTATCTATCAACACTCGCGAACTCGGAGTTTGCAGAAATAGACATTCTTGATCTTCACCAATTGAATTTACCCCTCTGGAATGAAGGAGTATGGAGCGGTAGTGAAGAATGGGCACCTTGGAGAGAACTTGCACAACAGCTACGCAGCAGTGATGCCTTTATCTTCATTACTCCTGAATGGCATGGTATGGCAACGCCCGCTTTAAAAAACTTCTTGATGCTCTCTACAGCTCAGGAGATGGCACATAAACCTGCTTTAGCCGTCAGTGTGTCAGCCAGTGTGAATGGTGTCTATCCCATCAGTGAACTACGCTTAACTGGCAGTAAAAACAATCATGTATGCTTTCTTCCAGATCACTTGATCTTCCGAAATGTTGAAAGCCTCCTCAACAAGGATGGAAGCGTCAATCATGAAAGCTTTCAAATGCGGAGCGAATATACAATCAAACTATTGTCTGCATATGCGCATGCATTGAAACCAATCCATCGCGATATGCTAGAGGCAGGAAAGCCGTTTTTATACGGAATGTAAAAAGGGTGAGCAAGCTTGAGCACGTGTATCCGTGCTCAAGAATCTAAGCTAAACATCAGCCTTTAACATTCGGCTGATAATGATATTTTTCGATATTTTCACCAGTGATCACCTGAATTTCAAAAGGTTTACTAGTATCTAAGCCTTTGGTAGCAAGTTTTGAATCGTTACGCCACAGGCGTGAGGGGTAGTCCATATTCGGTACGTCACCAACAGCATCAAAGACACCTCGCTGTATGACTTTTCCATCCTGAACTAGCAAGACTTTATATAAGTCTCGACTAACTGAATTAATGGTTTCACCGTAAACTCGGACAATAAATGCACCATTTGAATAGAGAGAATTTAATAGTTGCGCTTGCTGCTCACTATTCTCTTGCAAGCGCAGAATACTTTTCGCCTTTTGGTTATTAACCCCTTTCGATTGTTCACGGGAAATATACTCAACAGATGTCACTATAGATTGAGACTGATCGAGCGCCATATTATAAGTAGTATTATTGACATCAATCTCAAACTGTTTATTCAGGCCATACGCATCCTGTTGTACTGAAGCGCCCGTGCTCTGACAACCCGCTAGTGCGACTAATACTAAAGCACCAACCATAGAGCTTCTAAACATTATTACTCCAACAACTGACAATATAGCTATAAAACGCGATGATTATACATATTAACAACTTATATAAAAGTCACTTATGGAAGCAATTTAATACTTATTAACTAATTAGTTGACATGGTGAATAAAACTTAGGCGTTATTCTGAGAGATGTATTAATAATATCATTGAATTCTATAAATCCGTTTCAGATTTCAAAGCTAACCAAGAAGAAGGATCCCCTTCTAACGTCAGTGGGTGTAATGGTAAACCGGGCTTTGCATAGCTCAGTCTATACAGCCTTTGTGTTACATGGTAACTATCTAGCCCAGATATCGTGACCGATTCCATAGATTCGATATCAACATATCCGTCAGGTTGAATAAACTGATCCGGTATTAGGATTTCTTCCACTTCCCCTATTACTAAGCACGTATTATTTGCAGTGATATCAATGTATTCACTGAGCTTTAAACCGATTTTTAAATTGCTCTCCAACACATATGGAACGGGGAAACGCTCAGAAAAGTACGGAGTTAGCCCTGTCTCATCAAACTCTGACTGCGTCCTTGAGTACCGTGCTGATGTTTGATGTGCTGCTCTTGCAATGTCTGATCCCACCGAGTTGATAGAGAATAACCCAGATTGCAAGACGTTCTCAAGAGTGTGCCTATCAACGGTATTTGGCCTACTGACAAAACCAAGAAGAGGAGGCGAAGAACCAATATGGACAACCGAACTAACAATCGCAATATTGTTGTTGCCCTGTTCATCTTGGGTTCCAATCAAATTAGCGCTTTTAAAGCCAGATAAACTGTTTATTAGCCTAGCTCTCTTTCGTTCATCCATGGCTGAGAGTTGAGACTTGGTAAAATTTTTATCTTTCATTATTTATCATTTGAATCCTCTACGTCATCAGTTAATAGCACATAGTTAAGCCGCTAAATAGGCAAGAAGCAGAAACAATATCGCAGTCACTACCAAGGTTGGCTTCAACATAATGTACTCTCCAAAATTCATAATTCGAACTCTTTCTACGGCTCACGTATTCCATCAGATCAACGGTCCCTTACACACGCGTGTTTGCGGCTGCATTGAACGGAGAATGTACTGTGAACCATAGGTCACGTTAGCGAGATGAGGTTAATCTTTTTCACCGTATTCTTCGTATCAAAAGCTGGTACGAACAATCGATATAACCCCATCAATTAATTAGACACAAATGGTGAGCGCAGTGAAAATAAGTTTGAGTAAGCTAGAAAAGTTATTCTTTATTGATAAGTTGATTATTCACTCTCTGGATTTGTCGCTGTATCAGGCATCTGTTGTGATAGATGAGGAAGAATATTATGTAGCGGATGAGCAAGGGCAAATACTGAAAGCCTTATCAGTGGTTGAAATGCAAAAGAAATGTTCAAAGTTAAATGTCACTAAGCAATTCTTGCGACATACCAGTGCCTACGACGAGATGGTAGGTACCCCAGTAAGTAACTTCAGTAATGCTCTAGAAATTCTATTAATCGATAACAGATACTATTGAAGAACTGCATACAACCAGTCTGGAAGAATGAAACTGGCATAGATGGTAATGATGGCAAACAGCAGCAAACCGTAATGGCTGATGTTAGGCGTTGCAAAAAGATGCTTTTGATTTTGAATAAAGGTGATTTGTTCGGAAGAATTTCGTCCCCAAAAGCGGCTCGCAACAATACCAAACACTAGAAAAACTACAGTGCCTATTGGCGCAAACCAAGGCCAAGCCACCTCTGCATACCTCGCTGCAAACACGGCAAATACACTGACAATACTGCCTACAATCACCCCTATCTCGTTCGATTTAGACCAAAACAAACCAAGCACAAAAGAGCCTAGTCGAATGCCGACAAAAATGGACGTAAGGCTGGCAATAGTTTTCAACACAGACTCATTGGATACTGCCAGTAACGCAGGCACAACGACCATCGCCGCAGCAAGAAGGCTCGTCTTACGGGCAACTGACTGGTAGTGCTGAGCTGCTGCGTCACGTTTAATAAAACGTTTATAGATATCGAATGTAGCTACTGTTGCCATCGAGTTGTAAGTAGAGTCCAACGTCGACATCGCAGCGGCAGCCAATGCCGAAATAATCAAACCTACAACGACTGGATTTGTATGATTAAAAACGAAATCTAGAATCACTTCATTACTATTATCAAAGTTTTGATCTTGATAAAACACACTGAGCAATACGCCGATCAAGGCAAAAAAGAGGTAAATGAAAAAGGCGCCATACCCACACAACAGCATCGACTTCTGCGCAGTGTGCTCATTTTTGGTTGCCAATGTTCTTTGAATAATGAGCTGATTGGTGCCATAAACACTTAAATGTAGAAAGCTCACAGCAACTACCCCAGCCCATAGCGTCGTATCAACACCCAAATCAAAGTCTGCATTAATAATATTGAGGTGCTGCTTCGAAAGGTGCTCTGCAGTATTGATGTCCATCAGTAAGATAACCAGTATGGCAATACTTCCCATTACTAACACCACAGATTGAAGCATGTCTGTCCAGATGACTGTTGATATACCACCCGCATAGGTGTAGCAAGCAGTAAAAAGACTGATATAGATAATAGCTTCGGAAATAGAAACGGGCAGAACCTGGACAAGAATCAGGGCGACGGCATACAGGATCACGCCAGCAGAAATACACTGAACAATCAGAAACACCATTGAGTTGATCGTTCTGGCATAAACACCGAAGCGCAGCTCTAGGTACTCATAGATTGAGGTCAGACCGAGCCTATAGAACACAGGAACAAAGAAAATAACCGCAAAGAAAATTACGATGGGATAGTTGAGGTGAATACTCATCGCTTCCATACCCGAGCTGTACACCCAACCTGGCATTCCTACAAACGTCATTGCGCTAATGTAAGTCGCGAGAATCGAAACCCCAGCAGTAAACCAACCAAACTGCTTATCTCCAGTAGAAAAGTCCCCACCAGCACGGCCACGTTTATTAACTAAGTAGCTGATCAGTATGGTTATAAATATATAAACAGCAACAACTGCAAAACTTGAGTACGTAACCATTTTTAAATTTCACCTGATAGCATAGTGCCGTAAATCACGTACTCATCATACTTAAAAGGATCTGATACTAGGCATTTCTTCACCATTACTGTGATTACTGTCACTTGATTTGATTTCTTTTCACACAGCAACTGTTAGAACACTCAAAATATCGATCTTGATCACCAAAAACAACAAAATGGGTACGCACTCATTTTAAAGTTGATTTTGATCACGGATCCAATCACAGCAAAAAAACTATGATCCACAGCGAAATACAGAGTGGTCAGATCCGAGAACGATCGTTTTAATTCTGACTTACAAAACTAAAAAACCGAGTAAATAGAGGTTTATCGGTCATGAATTCGAAAAAACACATGAGCGAAGTTCCTATAATTCAAAGGGTCACCGCCTATCTAGCGATACTAGTCGGATACTTTTTCTATTGTTATAACTTTGTAATTATTGACTACGTACGCCCATACATTGTTGAAGCCTATGATGGCATTAGCCTGTCTGATACTGCTCAATTCTACACCTGGCAGTCAGTAGGCGCGCTGATCGGGGCGTTGAGCTGTGCCTGGTTTGCTACCAAGTTTGGTAAAAAATCAACTTTGATTACCATCACAGCTCTAAACGGCGGTGCCACCATCATCAATATGATGTTTACCGACTATACAACCTGGGCAGCGATGCGATTCATTATTGGATTATCGTTGGGTGGCTACTTCACGGTGGCAGTCAGCTTAATGATTGGCCTATTTACCCCAACGGTCCGAGGTAAGCTAACGGCATTTGCTTCATCGATGTTCTCAGTCGCTCTGATGGTGATGGGGGCTTATGCAGCGTTCATTTCCAGCATTGACGCTCCATGGGAAAGCTTGATGTGGGTCGGCGGTATCCCTCCATTAGTCGCCGCAGGAGCGATGATTTTTGTCCTACCAAGTGACAAAAAGGTCATCGCCTATGGTGAAGAGGAGCAGGTTTCTGAATCAGGCACATCCACTCCAGCTAAACAAGGTTCTTGGGGAGAAATGCTCAGCAAGCCCTATCGCACCTTGACCGTCACCTGTCTTTTATTGGCAGGCCTTAACTTCTATGGCTTCCAATTCTTCAGCGGCTTCGTAACCACTTACCTGAAAGAAGTACGTCAGTTTGATGGAGCCACTATCGGAGTCATCTTCTCCATTTCTGCTTTTGGGTCTCTATTTGGAGCCTGGGTTTGGGGAGCAATCGCCGACAAATATGGACGAAAAGTGAACGCATTCGGTTTCATCCTCGCAGGCGTGATGGCTTCTGTATTCTTTATTGCGCCGAGTGACGTCATGATCGGGAGCCTGAACATGCTGGCTATCCTCGGTTTAATCTACAACTTCGGCTTATCTTCGTCAGCAGTGTGGGGTGGCTATTTCTCTGAGCTATTCCCTGCACACCTTCGCAGCTATGGCGCCGCTCTGTTCCATGGAGGTCGAATCATCGGCATGTGGGCGCCAATGGTATTGATCTTTATTCAGGAACGTACCGACCTACAAACTGCTATGTGGGGCTCACCGATTGTATGGATTGTCGCAGGCTTGCTCTGGCTATCACTGCCAGAAACCTTGAAAGGTGGCTTATTCGACAAGAAGAAACGAACGCAAGCCGCTCAAGCATAACTGAATCAGATTTTCCGGCCTGAACACTGGGCGGGCTGGTTCCAAAAACTTTTCGAGTCCTGTTCCAACATCTGGCTCGACGTATCAAGAGAGCAAATTATGGCTAAATATCAAGAAGCAAAACGCGTCGTACGTGATTATTTCAACGCAATGGAAAACGCGACTCATGAGAATGTTGCAGAAGTACTAAAAGCACATACCTCAGAAGATTACTTGTGGCGCGGAGTCTACCCTTTCCGCGAGCAAGAAGGAGCTCAAGCTGTCGCCGAGGTTTTCTGGGCGCCGTTGATGAAATCAATGACACGCATGCAGCGCCGTCAGGATATTTTTATTGGCGGTAACAACGAAATCAATCCTGATGAAATTTGGGTAATGAGCATGGGGCACTTTATGGGCCTATTCGATGCAGAGTATCTCGGGATGCGCCCAACAGGGAAGATCATGAACGTTCGCTACGCTGAGTTTAACTGCGTAGAAAACGGTAAGATCACAAAAACAGGTTTGTTCCTCGATCTGCTTGGCGTCATGGATCAAGCTGACTGTTACCCACTTCCTCCTTCAACTGGTCAGCATTTTGTTTATCCTGGGCCACGTAATCATGACGGCCTGCTATTTGAAGATGCACAACCGGAAGAAGGCCAAGCAACTCTCGACTTGGTTAACAAAATGGTCGATGACCTGTCTTCACTAAACGATAGCGGCGCTATGGGTTGCCCACCAGAAGTTCTCGAAAAGAGTTGGTCAAAAGACATGATTTGGTATGGTCCGTGTGGTATCGGCGCTTCTTACACAATTCCGCGTTACCAACAACAGCACCAGTTGCCATTCCGCAATAACTTGAAGGACAAGAAGTTCAACGGCCACGTTTGTCGATTCGCAGAAGGTAACTTCTCTTGCTTCTTCGGTTGGCCAAATCTTTCCAATACGCCAATTGGAGGCTTCCTTGGAATGACAGGTGGTGAAATCCGTGCTGACATGCAGGTGGTTGACGTGTATTACCGTGACGGTGACAAACTATCTGAAAACTGGGTCTTGATTGATCTTCCATACTGGCTGAAACAACAAGGCCTTGATGTATTTGAGCGCACTCAAGCAATCCTAAACCCTTCTCTGTAATTATCCCTCAATGCCTGAGCAACTCTTCGCTCAGGCATTGAATCTCAACCGACATATACACTCAGAAGTAAAGCATCTGGACGCAACAAAGCTTTTGTTAATCTCATCGCGTTAAATTATCCATTTATCAGGTACTTTGCTTAAAGTACTCAATCGCATTCAAGGACGAATATGTTGGAGCAGGTTATCGGGATTTTATTCCCGGTTTTCGCGTTGGTTTTAGTCGGTTTTTCTGTTGGACGCTGGCTCAAACCTGACTTTCGCCCAATCAATCGCATCAATATGGATGCGTTTACGCCAGCATTAGTGTTTTCGTCATTAGTCTCTATGCCGTTGGACACCGAACAAGTCCCGTTGCTCAGCGCTGCATTAATCGCGGTACTCTTGCCGGGGGTTTTAATGATCCCCATCTGTAAACTTGCAGGCCTGCGTTATAAAGCATGGGCTCCCCCTCACATGTTCCGCAACAGTGGTAATCT
Source organism: Vibrio sp. Isolate24 (assembly GCF_022398215.1). NCBI lineage: Bacteria > Pseudomonadati > Pseudomonadota > Gammaproteobacteria > Vibrionales > Vibrionaceae > Vibrio > Vibrio sp. Isolate24. The sequence continues at coordinate 183,964 of NZ_JAKEUU010000001.1, read as the reverse complement.
GGCGATTCCACTCTTCACCTATACCTTCGGTGATACAGCCTTGGCGTCCGCAGTGCTATTGTTCGTTGTTTCAGCCTGTATCCACGTGAGTCTTGGACTCGCGCTGCTAAGCGAAGGAAACCCTTTTAAGCAAGTCATTCGTATGCCGGTCTTTCTCGCTGCATTTGCCGCCATGGTGCTTAACCTAGGCGGGTTCGGTGTGTGGGAACCGCTTTATGAAGCGACGGCATTGCTTGGCCAAGCAGCAGTGCCAGTAATGCTACTCTCACTGGGTGCACAGATGTGTAATATGCGCTTGAGCGGGCTTAGAGTGGGGATTTTCTGCACTCTTCAGTCTCTGGCAACGGGTGCGGCTGCTTTCTGGGTAATTTATACCTTTATCCCTCTGCCAGCCATGCAGCTACAAATGATGGTGCTGTTTACTATGCTACCGCCCGCTGTCATGAATTATATGTTTGCAGAACGATTTAACATCGAGCCGAATCGTGTGGCATCTATGGTACTGTTTGGCAACTTCTTCAGTATTCTAACCTTACCACTATTATTGACTTTCGCTCTGTCCCTCGGCTGACCATTCTTCGGGATTAGTGAGCATTGTTTTCCCTTTGAATGTTTCAGCACGGACGTCCTGTGGATTATAAATGGCACAAGATTCCATCGATAAACAGCCACAGCCTATGCAGCCTCCAAGGTCATCCTGTAATGCTTTAAGCTGTTGAATTCGATGATCCAACAAATCATGCCAACCTGAGGCCATGCGCTCCCATTGCTGACGATTGGGGGCTTGATGTTTAGGTAAATGAGACAGGGACTGGGCAATCTCTTCCAGTGTCAGTCCGACTTCCTGCGCTGCTTTGATTACAGCGATTCGACGTAACACACTGCGGTGATAGCGACGCTGATTGCCTTGATTTCGCCAGCTGAAGATAAGCTCCTTCTGCTCGTAAAAGTGGAGCGCAGAGACTTTTACCCCAGCACGCTTTGCGACCTCTCCGACGGTCATTTCCATATACCTCTCCCTCCTTTCTGCTATTTCAGTTAAATAAACACAAAAAAGCGCTTTACCTTAAGTTAACTTGAGGTTTTAGAGTAACACCAAGTTGGCTTGCAGTGGAGAATAACAATGCAATTAATTATGAAAAATAGAACCATGCCCTACTTGAGTGGCCGTTTCTTTGATGGAATTTCTTCCGGTTTATTTATGATGGCTTTACCTTGGGTCATGCTCGAACCGCCAGGCATGGGCCCTTTTGTGGCTATGGTCGCCTTAGCGTGTACAGCCATTTCTTTTTTCCTGACCCCTTTGTTTTCCACTCTTATCGACAGGCATTCAAGAAAATCGCTACTAGTACTGGTTCAGATTTTACAATCATCGACAGCCGCCATCGTCATGTTGGCCTACGGATTAGGCATTGAATCAAACTGGTTGCTGGCTACGGCACAATTAGTCTTCTGGGTTTCAAGCAACCTTGCTTGGACTGCAAACAACGCTTTTACACAGGAAAACTATGACCGACATGAGTACGCGGCGATTTCAGGCAAACAGGAAATTATTCTACAGGGTACTACGTTGGGTGCTGGTGCGTTGGGCGTTGTCTTACTGCAAATCTGGGGCATGCTCGAATTTGCGGCGTTTGCCGCGGCAGCGTCTGGCTTATCAACGTTAAGCTATCTAGTGACGCCATATCGTCAGAAATTGCGTCAGAACAAAACCACATCCTTTATTGGCCAAATGAAAGAGAGTAAGGAGATATTCACCGCTCAGCCTCGCTTTTACGCATTCTTATTACTCTCAGCATTGAGTTATCCTATCCTGACCTTTTTGGGTAAGCTGGTGCCGATCTGGTTTTCAGAAGTCGGGATCTCGGGAGACTGGTATGCGGGCTACAACATTGCCTTTGGTTTAGGATCATTGATGACAGGTTTGTTTGTCGCCAAATTGCTCAAGCTGGCATCTCACCAGTCCACCATGCTCTACTCAATGGCCATAGCGTCCGTAATGCTGATTGGTATGAGCTTCTCTGCCCACCCAGCATACTTATTGATATTCACACTGTTCTTCGGTTCATTTAACGCACTCAATCGCATTGCCCGAACTAACTGGATGCACCACACAATTAGGGTCGAGCAGAGAGGTCGAGCCGATGGTGGCCTACAAATGTTTGCGACCATGGCACAAAGCATAAGTTATACGGTGATCGCATTCTTAAGCCATTACGGCCTCACACAATATGGCTTCATGCTGGCTGCGGTCACCATGATTGGGGCTGTGCTGATGATGAAACAGTTAAACAAACGGGACGATCTTGCTCCTGAGATCGTGGTTCAAAACTAAAAATTCATCAGGCAGTCTGAGAAATTCAGACGGCTTTTACAAAAAATAATAAGAATACGCACCTACTAGGTAGGGATATCCCAATATTTCGCCTAAGTTTATTAGGTAGAACAGTGAATATACCACCAAGGAGTTGGTGCATGTTTAACAGTGTTGCCGAAAAGTTCAGTCAGTACAATCCTATCCAATGGGTTGTGCTCTTCTCTCTTCTTGCCTTACCCGCCGCGATATACTTATTTCATGCTCAAGCTTGGCTTGGGCTACTACTTCTTATTCTTTACCATAGCGTGATACTAGCGATGTTTTATGCTTTAAGTCAGATGCTTAATCAAGTACGAAGTGCTGCGAGACAGCTCTCAGAGGGTGATCTCACGATTCGTATCCCAGTTGACGATCCCGACTCACACTCTCTATATCGTACCGTCAATCGAATTGGTGAAGATATTTCTCGCACCGTTCACGCACTTGGAAAATCGACCGACCGATTGCTCGATGTTGCAAATACCGTTCAAGAAGATTCTGAAATATCACAAGCTGGGGCTATCGGACAGAAACAAGACGTCGACAGCGCGAAATCCATTACCAGCCAGCTTTCAGACATTACCCAACAAGTCTCTGAACATTGTGAATCGACCGCTAAGTTAGCCAATGAAGCTAAATACAAAGCCGATCAAGGTTCACGCGACATGGTGGCACTGGAAGAAGCACTCAACAGCGCCAACCAACACATCGAGAATTCTAATGAGCATTTTCAGTCTTTAATGGAAGAAACCACACAAATCAGCCAAGTTATGGAGACCATAAGCAGTATTGCTGATCAAACCAACTTACTGGCACTCAATGCCGCCATTGAAAGTGCACGAGCAGGCGAGCAAGGGCGTGGTTTTGCAGTGGTCGCCGATGAAGTCCGCACTTTGGCGATGCGAACTCAGGAAGCTACTGAAGAAATCCATGAGAAGATCAGTAACCTTCAAGCAAAAACTGACGATGTACTTGAAACAATGAAGGAAAACAAATCTAGTATGGACAAGTCTCTCGCTCTAGCTTCTACAGCAGAGGAGACATTCAGAGAGCTCAATCTTCAAATTGATGAAGTGCGCTCATATGGCCAGCAGATTGCTAGCTCTTCAGAAGCTCAGCTGAATCAAACTCAAGATCTTGATCATTGTCTTCAGCAAATAACCCAAGAGTCAGACAACAACGTACAATCTACTCGCGAAACATTACGTGCCAGTATTACTGTTCGTAATTTATCTGGTGAGATTAACTCTTTACTTCATAGATTCGAAACGGATCACAAACAAATCCAACAAGAAGAAGCCAAGCGCGACAAGCTGATGGAGTGGAATGATCAATTGGATATTGGGTTGGACGAGATCAACCGCCAGCATCAGACTCTACTTCATTTAATTAATGAGCTGTACCATTTACTCAGACACAATTATGGGCTGCCTTCAATCAAGCGTGTCGTTCAAGGCCTTATCGACTACACGGCTAATCACTTCAAGTACGAAGAAACACTTTTTGCTCAAATTGGCTATGAACAAACGCAGGAGCATATTGATAAGCACGCCCAACTTGTCAATGAGGTGCTAGCGTTTCAGAAACGGGTTGAACGTGGGGAAGACATCGGTGAAGAGTTGATGAGCTTTCTCAAAAACTGGTTAAGCCATCATATTATGAGGGAAGATAAAGCCTATACAGATAGCTTCAAACGAAATGGATTAAATTGAACCGTCACCAAACTGCACAAAGCATTACCGCTCAGCATATAGGCTTGTCGCAAACCTACTAAGGCCAATGAAAAACGCCCGATGAAACTCATCGGGCGTCCTACTTAACCAGTTAGATAAATTTTTATCTATTAACGGCTTTCTAGCTCTTCGAAAATCGCTTCTGCATCAACGACACCACCGGAAATAGATAGCGTGCTGAATGGCACAAGATCCTCAGGAGAAGACGGCTTCTTAACCAGCAACTCAGGATAAGTACGTGCTTTACTCATCAGTAGTTCTTTAAGCTCGACTGCCGATAGATCTGGGTAATGAGACCATACCATTGCCGCTACACCAGAAACGACTGGTGCAGCCATACTTGTCCCACTGTACGCAGCATAATTGTTGTCTGGTGTTGAAGAAAGGACTCGGTAACCTGGCGCGAATACATCCACGGTTTCCTGACCAAAGTTACTGAAGCTTGCAACTAATGAATCATCAGCATATTTCGCTGAAGCACCGATATCCATCCAAGTTGAAATTGGCTTAGACCATGAATGCTTAGCAAAACGGTTCGGGAAACTTGGTTTAATATCGTTATCATTACGACTATTACCTGCTGAGTGTACAATTAGCACACCTTTACGCGCAGCATAACGGAAAGCATGGTCAACAATGAACTTACGTGGTGAGTAGCTCTTACCAAAACTCATGTTGATAATTTTAGCTCCATTATCAACAGCATAACGAACCGCGTTCGCGATGTCCTTATCCCTTTCATCACCATTTGGTACCATGCGTACCGCCATGATTTGCGCGTGATCGGCAAGACCATCAATACCAATACCATTACGACGTTCTGCGGCAATAATACCCGCTACGTGGGTACCGTGCGCACCAACTGGCCCTTTAACGTCATTATTACCATAGCCCTTCTCCCACGGGTTATTGATGTCATCCATTACGATGTCACGACGCGTATCGAAATCAAGGTTGTAGTGGTAATCGAGAGATTCTTGGTAACGGCTTCTGCGTGACTCTAGGTAATCAAATGAGTACCAAGAATCAAAGACATTGAGTAAACCTTGTGCCGCTTCAACAACTTCAGGGTTAGAGTGCGTTAACAAAACTTGTAAGCCATCTACAGTGAAGTCTTTGTGGTCAGTCAATTGAGTAATTTGATCTTTGTACTGATTGGCTTGTTCAGTAGCGGAATTGACTAGATCCAGTGAGCTCTGGTTATACTCCACCGATTCTAAGTAATCTGCTTCAACGGCCTCGTAGTATTCACGCTTTTTACGAGGGATCCAATGACCTCCTTCTTTAAGCTCTAAATATTTTTTGTACTCACGAGTGACTTCTAGCGTGTCTTGATCAACATTCACACCCAGCGAGTTACCAAGAAAATTCCATCCATGAACATCATCGATGTAGCCGTTGCCATCATCATCGATACCATTACCCGGGATTTCGTCTTCATTGGTCCAAAGTTTGTTTTTTAAATCTTCATGGTCAATATCAACACCAGAATCAAGCACCGCAACAATCACAGGCTGCGGTTTTAGAGGGGGTAATAGAGACTCATAAACATAGTCAGCACCCACACCTTGAAGACTTGAGTAATTCGCTGAAGCATTGAACCAGTCTCCACGATCGGCGGACGGGTTGCTCATCATGCGCATTGAAAATGGCGCGATAGGTTTAACTGGCTTGGGCGAGTAATCTTCAACAATATTGCCTTTTACGTCTTTGATAAAAGGTGAGTTTGCTGGAACTGGTTCAACACTGACGCTGGCTGAAACCGATGCTGAAGCCATGATAGCGACAGCAAGTGCGGAAAGCTTATATCCGTTTTTCATTCTGTTACATCCTATTTAATTATGTGCTTACAAAGCGAACAAAAGATAAAATGCAACTCATATAAGATCATTCACAAAATCAATTAAATGAGTTTAAGATCTCACTAACATAGATATTTACCGCCTAAAATTTGAGATAAATTCTATTAACAAAAAAATCACTTATATAACGAACGGCATTTATTAAGATGTTGTTTTCATTGATACAATTAAATAAATCGTCTCATTAACCATTTCAATTAAAATAACAGTTTACAAACATAAACCTCATAAAGGGCGTTATATTTAATTTCTATAATTTTATTTTTAAAAAACTCAGTAAAAGATAAGTATGATGGAATATATCTCTCTTAATTCATTATCCTTTATCAGTGTTTGTTGCTACTGCACTAGCAACACTTGAGCAGACACTCACAGAATTGCCAAGCTAGCTTGAAGTCTAATCATCTCCTGCTTTACTAGACTGAGTACTAATCTGTGGAATGAATTCGACAAAGACATCTGAGGGTCCCGCATGGAACAGAACAAAGCCTTTCAGGAACAGATCCCCAATAACCATTGTTTTGGCTGTGGATCTGAAAATGCGCTCGGGCTGCAAATCAAGAGTTACTGGCATGGAAGCAATGAGTCTATTTGTACCTTTACACCGTTACCTCATCACAGCGCAGGGCCACTACACTTTCTTAACGGTGGCATTATTTCTACCATTATTGACTGCCATTGTGTCTGTACCGCTATTGCCAAGGGCTATAAGATGCAAGACAGAGAAATTGGCTCAGGGGAAGCCATTTGGTTTGCGACTGGTAGCCTAGATGTGAAATTTCTCAGACCAGTGCCAATTAATGAAGATGTTAAGCTCATCGCTTCCATCATCGAAGCAAAAGATAGCAAGATCGAACTTCAATGTGAGCTTTTTTCTGACGGCATACTTTGTTGTCAGAGCCATGTGGTCGCCGTAAAAGTACCGAGTGAATGGTTCCAAACAAGGGGTTAACCAAAAAAGCCAGCGTAACAATCGCTGGCTTTCTCCTGCTAGACGAATTAAAACTTGTAACCAGCACCAATCATAAATACCCATGGGTCAATAGAGACATCAACCGATTGAGTACCTAGCGTAGCATGATCGAATGTGGCGGTTGTATCGATATCCGCATACCAAACTGCGCCATTGATAAACCAGTCCTCGTTTATCATGTAATCTAAACCTACATTTGCTGCTAACCCCCAAGAATCATCTAACTTAAGATTACTTAAGGTTGCCGCTGTACCGTTACTGTTAAAACTTTCATCAAAGAAGGTGGTGTAGTTAATACCAACACCGACATACGGACGAAGCTCGCTGTTCGCTTCACCAAAATAGTATTGAACCATAAACGTAGGTGGTAAGTGCTTAGTTTCACCAATATCTTGATTGAGCAAATCCGTTGAAATGGTATGTTTGAAAGGTGTTGCAGCAAGCACCTCTAAACTAATGTTATCTGTAAACATATAACCAAAAGTAAGACCGATTTGTGTGTCTGAGTCCACTTGAAGCTCTTTATCAGAACCTAAGATTTTATCACTGCTGTCGTTTGGAGAGACCATCGCCAATCCCGCGCGAACAATAAAGTCACCTTCTTGGTGAGCAAGAACATTACCGGAAGCAAGCGCAGCAACCACTGCTAGGCCACATACAGTTTTTTTCATTGTTGATTTCCTTACGTAGGGCTTATTTTAATTAATGATTGAGGGAATCTTATTTATTGTGGAGTGCAAACTAGCACACAATAACCCTACTATTTTGATGGAAATCAATTTGTGAAATTTATGGATGATCGATTTACATTTGTCTCGATATGATCACTTTTTCGGTGCAATTTGATGACGTTTATGTAATACAAAGCTTATGTGTATCACAAATAAAAAAAGCTCCCGAAGGAGCTTTGGGACTCTAACCATTTAACTGGTTGTCTTAGAGTCATTCTGGCTGGCCAGTTGAATTTCTTGCTGTCGAAGCATGGTGTCCAACTCGTCACGGCGGGCTTTAAAAGCCATCATTTCATTTTTCGGAACTGAGCTCGCCATTGGGATATTAGCTGTCATCGCATTGACTGGTCGACCTCGGTCAATGAGTTCATAGTGAATATGCGGCCCTGTAACTCGGCCGGTCGCACCCGATAGACCTATTCGCTGACCACGAGAAACTTTCTGGCCTTTACGCACTAAAATCTTACTCAAATGAAGATAGCGAGTTTTATAGCGGCTGCCATGCTGGATGACAACGTAATTGCCTGCATAAGGATGTTTACGTGTCATGACAACGACACCATCGCCCGTTGAGACAATTGGCGTACCTGTTGGAGTAGCCCAGTCGGTCCCATTATGTGGCGCAATACGCCTCGTTACAGGGTGTTTACGCGTAGGGTTAAAATTAGAGCTTAGGCGATAGTGACCACTCACAGGCTTACGCTGGAAAGCGCGCTGAAGGCTATTACCATTCTTATCGTAATATTGACCGTCTGAGTGAAGATAAGCCGTTACCTCTCTTCCACGGTTATATATTTTTACCGCCTGGAGCTCTTTGTTACCCGTCAATTGGTCGCCAACATATTGCTTGGAAAGCACCACCTCGAACACATCACCCGCACGCAGATCACGGGAAAAGTTAAGCTTGTCTTTTAATAAAGTAACAATTTGCTCGTTTTCAACACTACCTAAACCTAAACGATGTAAAGACTGAGAAAAACTACCTGCAATTTCTCCCACCAGCGCCTGTTCTTTCCAAGTACCCGGAATCTTCACATCAGTAAATGCATAGCTACCATCGTCAAGTAGGCTATACACTGCTCGTTCAACAATGCTGAACTCAAGTTCCATTTTTGCAAGCCGCTTAGTTTCGGCGTCTTGCCAGAATCGTAGGGTATTTCCCGGTTTTAACGTATCCAGAGCGAGATAGTTCAGATCTGTTTCCATTATCTTCATCAGCTCACTATATCCGAAGCCGAGCTGATCAAAAATCGTACTAAGATTATCGCCTTTGCGAATCACATATTCATAATTCGGCATTTCCTGAACCACATCCGTATCGTTAAGCAAATCATTAACGATGGTCGATTCAGGTAGCGAAAGATCAATAGTGCGCTGATATTGGCTGCTTTTGTTTGTTGCAGATAGCATCAATATGGCAACAATAGGAAGACTCAAAAGCATCACTTTTCTCGACTTGGAGAGCTCTCTAAAGCGAGATGTCAATCTTTGGGACTGCACAATTTGACCTTTTACATGGTTAAAACAAAGGCATAAGGGTACGAATTTCTACTCGGCTTGTCACCTAGGGAATGTCATGTTTGGATCAAAAAAAGGCGCAAACGCGCCTTATAGATGTGCCTCATGAATGATAGTAATCACTCACTTTCATATGTATTTATATTACTTATAGGTTAAAACTAGCCCGTTATCGGAACCAAATCCGTTTGGTTGATACTGATCTGCATTCGGATCGTTAATCCATCTTTCGTTATCCACCAAGTAACGGAATTGGAACTGACTATCCTTTGGCAAACGTGTTTTGAACTTATACGATTTTGATTTAGCCACTTTTTTCATCTGCGTTGGCTGCCAATCTAAGAAGTCAGCTACAATAGCCACCGATTGTCCAACCTGCTCTTCCGACAGCTCGAACGTCACTTCAACTTCATCTTTAGTTTTAAAGAAGCGCTTATTAATCATGATTTACTCCATTAACGACAATAACAAATCCATCTCATAGCTTGTTAGGCCAAATAATAAGTAATCCGTACCACATGCACAATACCGTATTGAACACTGATTACTCGACACGCTCTAGGCTATCTTGCCCAGTCAGTTCGAAAAGTATAGCCGTTGAAATCGTTGGTTCTTGCGCCATTGATTGATCAGCATCACGTTGTTTAATAATGAGACGGAGGTTGTGCTGCTGCTTCTCAAGTGTCTCCACCACTATTCTGTCTCCCAAAAATTGCGCTTCTCTTGAAATCATGCGCTTTCGAAACTCGTCATAATGAAATGTGGCAAGATAGTAGAACACACCGGAGCCTTGATTTGAGACTGTCAATATCGAAGCCAATAAAGTTGGTGTCACCTGAACCATCTGCTTGGTATTCACGGTAATGGTACCCCGCTCAGCACCATCTTCATATGTGCCACTGGCTAACCCCGTCTCTGGGTCAAGCTTTTTCATAAAGGAATATGCCTGACTATCAGGTACTTTCACTGTCCATGGGTTAGTAGTTGAAATACCAAAGACAGAATGCATAACAGCGTCGCTACTTGCAGCTTGATTAGGAAACTTAGCCATGATCTCTTCATCAGAAAGACTAAATCGATACAGGCCGGCGATAGTGACAACTATTAATAAGAGAATAGGGATCAGAAGGATAAGAGGAATGGGTAAAAAGCGCTTTTTCATCTTGGAGTATGTCTTATCAGATATTTGATACGGGTAAGCGCCATGTTAGCAGCAAGGCCAAAGAGATAAAATGGGACATCAATATTCACTAGGAAAACAGCAAAAATGAGACAGCAATTGTGCTGGCTCATTTTTTATTTAGAAACAAACTCGTTTATAAAGCATGATCGAGTTGGTATTTACCAATCATCTCCCCCTCGCTGTTTAAGAAACGTTGATAGGAGAAAGGTGAAATATCAACGCAAGTCGGCAAACTTCTCACAAGCTCATCGAGAATTCTCCCCGTTATCGCTGATGTCAACATACCAGTTCGGAAATGCCCGCAAGCATTGAGGTAACCCTCCACTCCCGGCACTGGTCCGATAATCGGTAGCTCATCTGGAGAACCCGGACGCAGCCCTGCCCAACAACGTTTGATGTTCATGTTTTTTAACGCAGGAATAGACTTCATGGCTCCTTGTCCTAACTGCTTGATGTATTTGATGTCATTACTGGTATCAAAGCCTCGTTCTTCCGTTGTCGAACCTATCAGGATCTCACCATTATCTTTCTGCGCGATATAGCAATCACTGGTCGTCAAGCAACCGTTGAGTAACTTCGGTAGTTTCTCAGTAATAATGACCTGACCTTTCACTGGGAACACCGGCAGCTTATAGCCTGTCGCCCATTGACTGATCGTCTCCGCCCAAGCACCTGCAGCGTTGACCATCATTTTACACGGTAAGACACCTTGTTCAGTTTTTACTGCTGTGACGCGGTTGCCCTGTCTCTCGATTCCAGTCACTTTAGTATTGAGATATAACTCAACCCCATTTTGGCGTGCAGCTTCCAGATAGGCTTCGTTAAGGCGATATGGGTTAATTTGGTGATCACAGTCGAACTCCATCGCGCCAATAGCCTCTTTGGAGACGTTAGGCTCCTCAGCATGCAACTCCTCTTGTGAAACCCATCGAACATGGTCATGACGATCAGGGACCGCTGCTGCGATCTGTTCAGCGTACATACGATCATATTTATCGAACATCACAAACTTTAGCCCTGTGCGTTCAAACTTGAAGTCAACACCATGCTTTTCAACCAACTCTTCATAGAGAGCCGGATACATTGCGTTAGACATCATCGCCATATCGAAGAAAGGTTCAGGCATGATATGAGGATTCATTTCCGGCGCTTCATTCGCCCCCGACTCCTGCATTTGTTTGGACAATGTCTTAAATAAGATAACGCCACAGCCTAACCCTGTTGACTCACCCATTGCCCATAATCCCCCAGCTGATGCTCGGGAAGCATTTCCAGGATATTTAAAATCAACAACGGCTATTTTTAGATCCTTCTGACGGCTCAGGAAGTAAGCAATGGATGCGCCAATAACACCACCACCACAAATGACTACATCGTACGCTTTCATTATTCCTCCTCCAGCGCTGAAAATGGGATTGGATCAAGTGGAAACCTTGGGCGAACTAAGCCTTGCTCCTGACTGAACCCTTCTTTCTTTAATCTGTCGTAACAATAATGGGAGCAGGTCTTACCCTGACAGTCACCCATAGTCGCTCGAGTACGCATTTTTAAAGTGACAATGTCTCGACATCCTTGAGCAATCGCATCATCGATGGCCTTTTTCTTCACTTGCTCACATCGGCAAATCACCGTGTCTTCATCAGGCAAAGAGAGTAGCCCTAGTTCGCGGAAACCGGCATTATCAAACGCTTGACGGAAGCGATAGAGACGAGACAACTTACGGCGCATTGCTGCAATGTATTGCTCTGCATCTGCGCCCCCCAGTTTTCCCATCTCACAAGCAATGGCTTTCGCGGCGATTTTACCCTCTAACATAGCGGCATCTGCACCTGCAATTTTGGCACTATCTCCCGCACAGAAGATGTTTTTCTGACTGCTACGCTGCCATTCATCCACCACAGGGATTGCACCACTCATGTGGTCATATTCTATTTCCAGCCCAATTAATTGAGCCAATTGCGAGCGCGCAGCAAAACCGTATCCTACCCCCAAGGTATCAACGACATGCGTGACCGCTTGAGAATGATCTGGGTACCAGTTGTCATCATACGGTGCGACCGTCACTTCATTCAGTTGGCGAACGCCTTCTGCTTTGACTAGCCCCCACCCATAATGCAGTGGAATGTTATGTTGCTTGAGGTACCACATCATAGACAGGCCATCCAACGCTTGCTGAGGACGATTAAGCATCGCCAGCGTTTCTTTAGCTATTGATGAAAACTTAGCCGCTTCATAAATGGCCTCAACCTGACAACCTGCTTTATGTAACTGGCAAGCCACCAATACCAGCAGTGGGCCACTGCCCGTAATCACCACTTTATTGCCAGGTCGGACTAAGCCACTCTTCAACTGTAACTGTATGGCCCCCAACAGCATAACACCCGGAAGCTGCCATCCAGGGAATGGAATGCTTCGCTCCTGACATCCTGTCGCCAACAACAAATGGTCATATTCAATATGAGATAGCTTGTGATCATGAGTAACCAATAAATTGTTTTCTCCTAAAGGCCCAAGCACTCTTGTCTGGGTTTTTAAGTCGATAAAAGATGCGTTACTCTGATAATCCTCCTGCAGTTTGTCCATCGCAGTGGTTAATTTTTCATCTAGGTGGGGCATGTCTGCTGTTTTGCGCCATGGACCACGATAGATCACTCCACCTGCTTTAGGGGCTTCATCAATAACGGTGGTATGAATCCCAAAGCGTGCCAATTCAGTCGCTGCCGACATGCCTGCCGGTCCACCACCGATGATCACCACTTTCTTCGTCATAGCTCACCCCCTTGCTCCAGCACAAAATTACGGCTGGTCTCAACCTTCATATCAGGTTTGACGATAGTCTGACAGGCTCTTTGTTTGTGGCGACCATCGATATGCAGAAGGCAGCAATGACAAACTCCCATACCACAATATGGACCAGACTCTGCACCATAATCGTTGGTCATCAACTGACGAATGTTCGAAGCCAATAAAGCACTGAGCACGCTCTCTCCTTCAACCGCCGGAATCGGTTTTCCATCAACATTAATGGTGAAGGGCTTATCGAGCACCTTAGTAATATCTTGGTTTCTTTTTGTAATAGATTTCATATACCTCTCCAATGCAACAAAGCGCATACGCATCATACCCATAATAAAGATAAGGAAAATGATCAAAAAAGACGCACTTTCAATTTAAAAAGAACCATCACAGTTATTAAGGGAAATACTTGTGCTACTAGTCAGTATCTCATCAGACCACTGCTGTTATAGGAGCGTAAAAGAATGGGTTATTTAGAAAGGTGGACTTCAACATACGGGGGAAATTGATACACGCTAGGCATTTTTTAAACCTAAATGCACATGTCAATGTCATGAAATTAACTCTAGATGACATAAACAAAGTGTTGGACTTTAGATTCTTCAAGTTCAAACAATCTATCCAACATTTCCTGATTCAGTGTACTTCCTCTTTTAATAAGAATATTGCCATTGGGCAGAGAAACATCTCGTTTAATTTCAATTCCTGGTTTTAGATCGCTAAGACTTACACAACATTCCAGTGTTCTCGAATTATTCCTACGTTTATCTTCCAACATATGAAAATAGGCCTTAAGAATGACAGGATCATAATGAATCTTTGATTTCTCTTTCATCACACTCTCAGCAACTGCTGGCAAACAAAGCTTTGTTCTATCACCATGATTCACTGTGAGATAATGATAATCCTTAACCACTCTTATGAGCCTTGCTAAAACAGGTATTTGCTCTCCTATTAATCCTTTGGCAAACCCTGAGCCATCAACATTTTCATCCTGATACTGTATACCTGAGAGAAGCGGCTCAAAGAAAGCATTAGAGGAAAACAGTTCCGCAGCTTTGGGGCCAAAACTACAAGGTCCGATATGATGTGCTTCGTATACCGGTGACGACTGCTGGTTCAATTGGCAAAACACCAATCCAATCGGGTGAAGTAAGGCCGCTCTATAGGCCTGATCACTAGAGACATCAGAAGATGACATGTAGCTGACCAACTCCTTGGCATGATTCGCTATGCGCAATAGATCTGGCTTTTGAAGGTAGCCACTATCTACAATAACGTTCACCAGCACGTTTAATGTGCTGTGCATTAACTCGTTATACTTATGGTTTACGCCTTTAGATTTCAGCTCTAGCCCATTAATATACTGACTCTTTTCCGCAAGTTGCCTTTTTAAACTCTCATTATCTCGCTGAAGCTTTGTATTAACGACTTCTTGATGCTTCACATACTTCTCAATACCCCCCATCATCTCAAACTGGGACTTGAGTCGAGATAATGTCTTCTTTACCGCTTCGTTTTCCCAAGGTTTAGACAGTACATAACTGATACTTCCTTCGTTAATTAAAGCCATGAAATCATTATTAACAACACGACTTGCCAAAGCGACTCGTACCGCACTAGGTTGAACGTGCTTAGCCTGAGAGAAGAATTTAGGTCCATTCATAGAAACCATATTCAAATCTGCAACAATGAGAGAAACTTCGTGATCATTAAGGTATGCAAGAGCATCGACTGGATTATTGAATGCCACAACACAGAAATCTTTTCTCAATAAACGTGAAAGCGCACGAGTTATCTGTACTTCGTCATCCACAATAACCAGTTTTACTAAACTCTCCTTATCCATACGGACTTCCCTTTCAATTGATAGTTAGTTTGATATTGGCAAATGTACGGTGAACTTAGTCCCTTTACCGACTTTGCTCACAACATCAATTTTACCTCCATGGTTGTTCACGACACCATGACAAATAGATAACCCTAGCCCTGTATTGCTTGTCTCTGCTCGCGTACTAAAAAAAGGTTCAAATATCTGAGATATATTTTCTTCGGGAATACCAATACCACTGTCAACTATATGAATGACTAACTCTTTTTCTGAGTTACTTGTTATTACCTTAATTGCCCCCAGTTCATTGCCAATAGCCTGTAAAGAGTTCACAAGTAGATTCACGAAAAGCTGTTCAAGTTGATGAGAACTGCATGAAACCAGTGCATTTTCAGCACCATAAGACTCAATAATCTGACAGTTAGACTCGATGCGTTCTGACAGGCTCTCAATCGCAGATGATAAAATGACATGAACATCTTTCAAATCAAACGGCTCATCACTGTAATCTGAAAACGTCTTGATATTGGAAAGGATATTATCAATTTTTAAAGCCCCTTCGGATGTCGCTTTAATCAGCTCATCACTATCTTCAAAGACAAAGTCCAGATCTTCCTCCGCACAAATTCGATCTATCCGATTCAACACTTCCTTGGCGACTACAGGATGCGCAGATGCCGCAGCAGCAAACGTTTTGTATTCCGTCACTAAAGTTTTAAAAAAACGATTGTAATCTTTAAGCGTATTAATATTACTCAAGACATAACTGATAGGCCCATTGATTTCCCTCAAAAGTCCAGAGCTGACTTGACCTAAATTCGACAACTTTTCATCTCTCTCTAACCTCGCTTCCATCTCTTTAATACGCTGATTTGACTCAACAAGAGAATGGTGTTTTTTCGTCACTTTGACTAAGGCATCTTCGAAACGCGTTAACACTCGATTGTACTGGCGTGCAATCATTCCAACCTCTGACGTTGGGTCGTAGCTAATTCGTTGGGTAAAATCACCACTCGCTTCTTGATGCTGCATGACCGTCACTAAGTCATAGAGCTCGCTACTGGCTTCGTGCGAAGAGATATTCAGCCCAACTACCTCTTCATCCTGCGGCACTCTCAAAGGAATCAACTTATTAATTAAGTAGAAAGCCAAATAACTGAGAGGAAAAACAAATGCACTGGTTACGCTAATGCCAAATATCTGAATCACGATTTGGCTGAGTCTGTCTTCAGCGACCAATAATCCTGAAAAAGCGTCTTGAGGAGCAAAAAAGGCGACAGCCAAAGTGCCCCAGATCCCATTCGCCAGATGAACCGGTATCGCACCTACTACATCATCGATCTTTTTGCGGATTAAAAAATGGTGGGCAAAGGTATAAATCACAGCCGCAATCATACCTATTGCCACCGCACTAGGGGCATTGACTAAATCACAGTTGGCAGTGATCGCCACTAAGCCCGACAAAATACCGTTGCAGAAATGGGGGACGTGTACTCGCTTAACCAAATACAATGAAACTAACGCTGATGTCAGCCCCCCCATCGCCCCGGCAAGGATAGTATTGAGGATGATATTAAAAGTATTGGCACTAAACGCGAGTGAGCTGCCAGCATTGAACCCTAACCACCCAATCCATAAGAACACGACCCCTGTGACGGTCTGTACTAAGCTACTGTGGTGGAAGGTTTTACCGTCCTTAAAACGATCTAATCTAGGGCCTATCACAATCACGGCAGCAAGTGCTGCCCAGCCACCAACTGCGTGAACAGCGGTTGAACCCGCGAAATCTACAAAACCGTATTGAGCTAACCATCCGTCGTCTGCCCAAATCCAGTGACCGACAGTCGGATAAATAAAAGTTGCAATTAAGACAGAAATCGCAATATAGCCCTTCAAGCTACCTCGCTCTGCAATCGCTCCAGAAATAATGGTGACTGATGTGGCACAAAAGACCATCTGATAGAAAAAAAATGCTCCTTCATCGACAGTGTTAAATGCTGGGAGCATGAACTGACTGGTCCCAAGTAATCCTTGCCAAGAATCACCAAACATAATGCCGTAGCCAAGCAGCCAATACAGACCCAAGACCACCGCTAGGTCGATTAAGTTTTTTGCAGCAACATTGACAGTATTTTTTCTGCGCACCGTTCCCGCTTCTAACAGCAAAAAGCCAACCTGCATCAATAAGACAAGTAACGTACACAAAAATACGAACAATGAATTCATAATACTTATATGTTTTCAGCCATTAGATTAGAAAGCTGAATCTACACCCATGTGATTGCATATAAATATTAATATAGTCGTAAATTCAACATATTGGCTCAGAATAGCGATTTAGAGTGACTGGAGACAGAGAGGGATTAAGTCGTGGTATAAAAGCGTGTTATCTATATCAAATATCTTCTGAGTACATGGGAAGCTTACGTGAGCATTGGGCGAGTATGATTACCCTGACAGCAGTCGTATCATTGCTCCTACCAAGGTGCTCGTAACAGAAATCAATAAGCTCATCCAGTAAGCGTTCAACCCAAACCATGTGGCTTTGAGTGTGAAATTCATATCCTCGGTGGTGTCGATGATATAAGGCAGACTTCCGACTCACCTAACCATTTTCATAAGCGAAATAACTACTTGAAAGAACCTTTGTAGTAGGTATTTCAAACTCATTGGTGCCCCGAAATGAGTTTCGACCATGACTTCAGAACAGGCTAGCGCACCTCGTTTAATCAAATTACTGTAATCGAAAGAAAAAGCGTATGCGCCCCATGAACCCACAGGGCGATATTACTAATGTTTAAAGTTCCGAGGCAGGAGTGTATCGATATCTGGCTCTGGTTTTGCCATTTCAATTCTCCTTTGAGTAGGAGTCTTGATCTTATTCTTCACGCCTAACTATTTGAATGCGGGCTTCATGACGCGCTTACAAATTAAGAAGCAAATAGAATAGGAAAGGTATCATGTCGATGCTTTTTTGGTTTTGACTGAATGTGCATTACATACACACTCAAAGGACTATGTATCTTAGAGCTATTACATGGATAACTGCATTTAAACTCGATACTGGCATTCTCTGACCAAGCTAACACAATCGTTCATTACCTTTTGGCCAAATGGTGTAAGCCTCCCGGATTGTTCAATCACCTCAACGGTTTGAAAAAACTTCTCTGTGAAAGGAAGCTGGTTATTCGCTTCATTATAGTGACTACTAATATCACTCTGTTTGAGCTCAATATCAGGATTGGACAACAAATGGTTAAAGCCATAGATGGTTCGTGCAAGCACAAACATCGCATGATATACCCCGCTGATCGGTCTCTCGTCCTTTCGAAATGGGGTATAAAACACTCCGTCATCACTGGTGATAATTGGCTCTTGATGCCACAGTTGATAGAGTAAGTTATGGGCTGCTTCATGAATGATGTGTTCTGCTAAACGACTCCAGTGTTCAACATCGCTTTTTAAATAGCGAATATTGAACATACCGAGCATACTCAGGTAGCTACCTGCATTAACATGCGGCGAGCTGATTATGTGTATTTGAGATACAACCGTGTTTATTTCCTCATACAAAGCAGGGCAGGAGCTCTTTATGTATGATAAACACTTCTGTACTTGCTCTAGGGTATACTGAAACTGGTCTCTATTAGGAGTGGTGATCCCTTGGTTTCTTTCCACCAAATGCTCGCCATAACACTCCATGTGATCAGCGGCTATTAATGATTGAATAACTTGGTTTGTAAATATCTGGTATCGCTCACCAAAAGGGACAATTTCAAGAGAGCTCGGACTCTCAGAACCCAACTCCTTGAACAGATGATCGAATGTATCCTGAAGTTTGAAATCGGATCGCTCTACATTCCTGGCCATATACTCATGGTATAGGAAGGCTTGCGGCATGTTTTTACGTAAAGCAGAGCGGTTTTGAGTTAGGAATGTCTTAAGCTTCGAATCATCCCGCCCAGAGTATTCATAAAGATAGTTAAAGCTGTCTGTAATTCCATCCAAGTTAAGGTCGATAATGGTATTGGCATTGTGTGAATTAGGGGTCGCCCAGTTTGTTTTTGTAATGTCCATTTACTTGAAAGCCTTTGGGTAGTTTTGGGTGTAGTAATGCTCAAGGTCATCATCGCCCTGTTTGAGAGCGTTTACTGATTCCTTTGAGAAAGTGATAAACGCGAGAGATAGGATAATGAGTACACCCATGAACATGACAAGGTTATTGATATCAAGGAGCGTGTTATCCAGTATGTAGCTGAACGTAAAGCTTCCGATCGGAATGCTGAGTATACATAGCGTGAAAATAGCGGATTCAATTCGAGCTTTATAATCATGTGGTACGGCATGACCTCTCAAAGAGCTAAATGGTATGCCTTTTATAGTCAATCCCATCCCAGAGCAGAACAGAGCGAAGGCTTTGAGATAAGCGTGCTCAAGTGAAGCGAAACCGATAACACCAAGTCCTATCAAACATCCTCCCAATAACACTTGATGGTATCGGGTAAGCCAAGCGGTAGCTCTGATCGATATCGTTCCTCCAAGAATCATTCCTATTGCAATCGCTGATTCAAATAGAACGACATAACCCACGTTGTTATTGAGTCCGTGTTGAACATAAATTGGGATGATGACCGATACCAAGGGTGTCAAGATGAAATTGCCCACCATCGCAGATAGGCAAAACATGACCTCCGGCTTTAGTCTTCTAAGACTACGAAACCCTTGAGTGATTTGAGTTGCTTTATTTGGTGTTTTTTTGCTTTCAATGGGTGCTTTAGGGAATGTCATAGATAGCACTAAGACTAGGGAAAGAAAGTAAAGAGTCGCGGTAACATACAGAGAAACTTCTACCCCGATGGCATAAATAACACCCCCACCGATGACCACGCCGATAATGACTTGCAACGAGTTTAATGTGGAAGAAAGGCCAATGGCCTTTGTTAGCTTCTCTTTACCAACGAGTAAGGGGATAAGACTATTTGGAGCAGCTGAGATAGCACTGTTAAAAATCGAGAGGAGTGAAACAATGAGTATGCAGCTTAGCAGTGATTCATAACAATAGGCCAATAGAGCTGAAGCTAAAAGAGAGCCAATGCTAGAGACCAGAATAATAGTTTTTTTTGAGTACATGTCCAGTAGAAAACCGGATATAGGTAAGAAGCATATATTCGCAATCCACATGATCGCGACTAAAGCGCCTACGCTCTCAGCTTGACCGAAAGACTGTACTATCGCCCATATGATGACAATTGTCGTACTACGAAAAGCAACGATGGAGGCTAAGTGAGAAAAAATATATAGATAATAGTTCATCAAATCGCCTCCATTGACTAGATTAGTTCTCGACGACCTTCAGTACAGGTGAGCCGTTTTTTTTTACTGAAAATAGTTTCGATTTGTCTAGCTTCTTCATGACATATTCCTTATGTGATTCATTGAAATGTAACAACCGTGTTAATTGATTGTTGCATAAACTTGTACCTTGAGGGAGGGAGCTGAGGCAAATCATATTATAAGTGATTTCTTGAATATGCTATCAAGCTCATATTTTTTCTTTCATATATTGATAGGGCGGTTAGTTGAGCTTCATACTTTCTATTATTCGCTGAATGTAGCCTTCGAGATTGTATGTAGTGGACAAGTGAAATTGGTCAATACACTAGAGATTTTGCAGTATTCCAATTAATTCGTTAAACGCTAATTTAGTAATTCCTATGACTCATTTATATCCAAAAACATGTCACAAGCAGTGGTCAAGAAAATCATAAATACCTTGCGAGTAGTGAGCTATACGAGCATCAGGAGTGGCTTTATGGTTTTATCATCATTTCCTTTTAACTGGATGGTAGTTTAACGCAGTAAGTCCATCGTCTTGCTAAGCCTTAGGGATCAAAAAAACGTACACACCATGATACCTGGTATGTACGTTTTGAAGAGCCACAAGAAGCATTGTGAGTAAAAGGCTATAACTCACACGCGAATGATATATTCTTTACTCCCATGGATAGACTTTTAGATAGTTACTTGTCTTGATCTTGTGCATTTTCAGGGCTAAAGCTAGCCACAATATCGACTTCATCAAAGTTGCGGTAACCACGAATCATAATGTTGAACTCACCAGCTGGTTTGTTAAACACGCACTGTTCGTTGCTGCCATTCTGGAACGGACGACAGTCATACTCTGTTTTCGAAACCGGACCTTCATAGGTCACATATAGATCCGCATCGCCACTGCGTGGGCCTGTAATGGAAATCGTGACTTCGCCCGGCTCAGTAGTGCGGAAAACAAAGAACTGTTCGTCGAAGTAACCAGATGTTAGGTTCTCCACTGGTGTACCGTTTTCTAGCTCCTTCACTGGCGACTCTGCGTCATCCAAACTGGTTTCCACCAAGTAAGCAATGGCTAACTTAGCAAATTTAGTCGCATGGCTTGCGGTTGGATCGGAGTTCTCCAGCGTGTCGTGCTCAGTGTGAATATGCGGGTTGTAATCATTGAACATGGTTTCAAACGGCATCGCTGACGGGTAACCCGCGTTATGCCAAGAAGCGTGATCCGAACAAGCGTAACCACAGCGGTCAAAATCATAAGTAATTTCACTCGCATAGGTATCAATCAACTCGCTGAGAAATTCGGTTAAATTCGCATCTGTGTAATCGCTGATGAAAGTAATATCATGAGCCGAACCGTTATAGTTGGTCATATCCAGTTGCAAGGCAGAGACCACATCCGCCTGCTCGCCTTTCAGCGTTTGAGCGATGTCCTGAGAACCTCGCAAGCCCACTTCTTCTGCAGCATAGCCGTAAAACTTGATGGTGCGATCTGGCTGGATACCACTAGCAATCATAAGACGCAACGCTTCTGTCACGGTTGCAATACCCGAAGCGTCATCATCGGCTCCCGGTGATATTGTACCTTCGGTTGTCCATGACCCAACTGTTGAATCTAGGTGACCACCCACCACAACAATCTCGTCTGGATGCTTGGCACCGACTAAAGTTACTTCAACCGATTTCTGTGGGTAATCACTGTGTGAGATTTGCTGAGCTGAAGCATAAGGTACATCCTTAATCTCTTCTTGCCAGCGCTCTAGCAACCAGTCCGATGCAGCGATACCCGTAGAAGTGGTATAAAAACGGTTAGTAAAGCTGGTTAGGTTTTCAATGGTAGTCACCATGTTGTTTGGCTCGACCTGTGCAATCAACGACTCGACCGTGTCGTGGTGGCTGATCACCGGCTTCTCAAACGTACTCATCGACAGTGGCATACCCGCCGCTTTCATTGCGCTTGCCTTGTCTGCATGCACCATATAACCACCACAACGGTGCTTTGCTTCATGCATATGGCTGGAGAGTGCCGCTAACTGTTTTTGATCAATTTGAGCGACTACGGCATTTGAATTAGCAGCAAATCCGCTGTACACGGCTGCACCATGCTGCGTGATCAAATGCTGAGCATCTGCATCCGTGGTAATCCATACTTCACCATCTTTAAGTACGTTAGCATCTGATGCTGCAAAGGCTGAAGCGCTCCCAAATAGAGCTAAAGCTAATAATGTCTTTTTCATAGCAGAACTGAGTTCCTTGTAAATTCTGTAGACGTGATACAAAGCAGGGCTCCATTCGGAGCCCTGTCGTTTTTAGAATGGATTAGTTGGCTTTGATGAAGCGGTAGCGCTTCGTCTCAGAACAAACGTCACCTGAGGTACATACTTGGTACTCAACATCAATCGTGCCGTTGTGACGGAACTTATCGACGTAAGAAGTAAATTCAGTTGCACCCACCACTTTGCCGTTACGCTTCACAACAAAGTAGTCGTCTGTTAGGTATTCCCAAGCCAGCTTAACGCGTGCCTTGCCATTAGGCTGCTTGTTACCAAATTGCAGTTTGAGTGGGAACGCGTCTGTTGCCGTATCTTCAATTGTGATGGTCTTGTTGGACGTCGTTGCAGCACCTGCATTATCCGTTACCGTCAGAGTCACAACGTAATCACCAGCTGCCGCGTAAGTGTGGCTAACCACTGCACCTGACTGAGAGTTACCATCACCAAGGTTCCACTGGTAAGAAACAATGTCACCATCGCTATCACTACTTGTGCTGGTTAGGTCAACTTTCTTGCCTGTGACAACATGGTCGAATGAAGCGACTGGTGGAACGTTAGTGCTACCAGAGTCAAACGATGCTTTCAGGTTTGCATCGGCATATTCTGAGTAACCGAACACGTTGACGGTATAGCGTCCTGCCACTGGATTTTCAATGACACAGATTTCATCAGTTACCGACTCACTCTTACAGATGTTTTCCTGCGAGTTTGGCGCATAATCAAGGCCAACATAGATGTCTGGATCACCCGTTGAAACACCAAGTTCTACCGTTAGCTTATCTTTACCTTCAGGCACTTCGATGTCGAAGTAGGTCTTCGAACCTGTACCACCAGCAACAGTCACGGCTTGGCCATTTTCTAGACGTTGGTACTCTGGCTCTGGCGGAAGCGGTGGCTCTGCACATGGTTCTACGCCTACAATATCAAATGCTGCGACAACATCGTCAGAGTTGTAGCCTAGGTCATTTGCGGCATTTTTCACGCCACATGCACCTTGCCAGAAGTCGCTGTCTTCTGCCCAGTAGATCTGGTTCGCCAGAACAAACAGTTCGAACGCTTTTTTCGTATCCCAGCCTTGAGTAGTAGCGATGTGATAGAAAGCTTTATTGAATACACCAGAACTGTAGTGAACGTTCAGTCCATCGTAGTAATCAGAAGCGTGGTTGATAGAAGATCCATCACGTGAAGGATCGTCCATATAACGCAGTGCACCGTCTGCTTTGAAGATGTCACGACCGACCATCCAGTCGTTGGTCCCTTTCATGTAGTATTCAGCAGCTTCACCTGCGATATCAGAGAAGGCTTCATTCATACCACCAGACTGATTCGCGTAGATAAGACCTGAGTTTTGCTCAGTGAAACCATGGCTGACTTCGTGCGCAGACACATCCAGGCTCACCAATGGATAGAAGTAACTTTCACCGTCACCGAAGGTCATCGCCTGACCATCCCAGAAGGCGTTTTCGTATCCGTTTCCGTAGTGAACACGCATCATCAGTTTGAATGTCAGCGGCGCTGTATCAAACCAATCTTTGTACATGTCGAATACAACGTTACCGAAGTAATGCGCATCGTTCAGTGGTGAAAAAGCACCGTTGATTTCTTTGTGCTCGTTGCGCGGACATTCGTAGGAATAAGGCGTTGTACCTGATGTTGCACCGTTTAGATCCACAGTGACAACGTTATCGGACTCCATCACACACTCGGTGCCGTTTTCCGTCACATCAAGATAGTGGTAATCGGTACCGTATTCGTACTGACCTGTTTTCTCGTTACCACCAGGGCCGGTACCGATTTGGGCATGGGCAATACCTTCCCAACGGTCGATGATTTCACCGCTGTGCGCATCCAACATAGTAAACGGACGCGATGGGTGTGCTTGACCTTCAATCAGGTAAGAGATTACGTAAATCAGACGAGTTTTATCGCCGTCTTGATACACGTAAAGATCGTCTTTGGCGTTCGCTAAAGATGGGCTCGCAGCGACACCTGCTTTAAGATCTTTGCTTGCCAACTCAAGTGCTTGTGCGCGATTTAAAGAAGGCTTTACGAACTTGCGATCAACGCCTGCCATCTTCACGTATTTGCCCTGAACGGCTTTTAGGGCACCACCTTGGGCACTTTGCGTTGCGTTTAGGTAGTGGCCCCAAACAGGCACTCCCCAGATGTTTTGCTGGACTTTAACTTTGTAGATGCCACGCTTCTTCAGATTCACTTCTTTTACCATTTTGAAGCTGGAAGCATTGTCGACACCAAGCTGAGAATTCAGCCCAGAAAATGATGTAAAGTTGATTGGTTTGCTTAAATAAACTGACTCACCGGCATGTGCAGATAGTGACATCGCACTGGCTACGGCTACTGCCAAAAAATGCTTGGCTATTTTCATTATGATTCTCCTTATCGTGGCATTTTATAAATGCCGAGGAGAAACATATCATTAACAATTAAAATTAATACTCACCATTCTTAATAATTATTTAATAAACCAAACAAGCGCACAATATAATTAGCATTTATTTTATAAATCATACAATAAATCAATTAAATCCAACCTAAAAACAAATATTGTTAAATGTATAGATTAAAACCTCACAGTAAAAATAACGGTTATTTGTATTATACAAATAACCGTTATTGACTTAATTATCTAATTCCAATTCAATCAATAAAATCAGTTAATTATTGAATGCAGTAAGAGATTAGACAACAAACCATCATAGAAGGATATTTATTTAAATATTAATCTTATTAAAAATAAATGAGTAAAATAATATTTATAATCACGTAAATAGCACACTGCATTCAAAATATAAACCACACAACAATGATGATTATTGAATAAATCGAATTTGGCTGAATAATAATATTAGTGCGACCAAGAGTTGAAGTATAAAGCATGAAACGAACACCGCTTGCTCACCAAAGCTAGCAACCATATACCCTGACGCTGCTAAACCAAACGATATGTATAGAGCAAGCTCTCAATATCTCAGACACAGTGACAGCGCCCGCGCTGCTCGCTAACGGCTGGATAGACTTCAATCAGGTAGTGATGAAATAGGTGACTCGCTGAAGGTTATGAACCATTTGATAGCGATACAAAACATTAGAAAGTTTAGTTGTGCGCCAACCAGTCAGATAACGCTTTGACCGAGTCATTCGGCTCTTGATTTGCCGAAAGCAAAAAGTAACTATTGCCAGAGCGGATACGTTTATCAAACGGGCAGAGCAAGCGGTTTGACTTAATATCCTGATCCGCCAAGGTCACATCCCCCACGGTCATCCCAAACCCCTGCTGTGCCGCATGCATTGCTTGATCTAAAGTTGCAAATGTCTGATTGCCCGTTCCTTTCAATGCCGATTCATTGCTGCTGTCGCACCACAAAGCCCAGTCCGATTGCTCTTGATTTGCATGTAACCACATAAAACGATTAACCAAGGTATCTTGTACTGGGTCATCCTCCTCAACACACTGCGACCACAATTGAGGCGAGCAAACGGGCGCTAAAATTTCATCAAACAACAAGGTTTGCGAAACCTGCTTGCTTCGAGCTGGTTTACCATAAACGATCACCATATCGAAGCTATCAAAATCAGGGTGCAATTGATGTTTAGTAGTTGAAGTCAACTCGACATTCACATCTGGGTTAGCTTGCTGAAAGTTTGCCAAGCGAGCCAGTAACCAAGTGGTAATACAACTCGGGGCAAGTAATTTGACCCGGTTGGCACTTTCGGACACTTCCCTAACTGAGCGTTGCAAGCGCTTAATAATGTCTTGCGCCAGCGGAAGGAATAGACTCCCTTCAGGCGTCAAAGCAAGTCCTCTAGCGCGTCGATAAAACAGGCTAACTCCCATAAGAGATTCCAGTGATTGGATCTGTCGGCTGACCGCACCCTGTGTCATGTTGAGCGACTCGGCGGCATGGGTGAGATTGAGGTACTCAGCGGTAGCCAAAAATGCCTGCAAATTTTTCGTCGAAGGTAATCTCATTTTTCACCATCCAATAAGCCATGCATTTATTGCATAGCTAGTATGCCTTTATTTCGATTCTCCTCAAACAAAACTTTGACTACCTTTTTATAAAATAAGAAATTCTAGTTATAGATCTAACTTTAACTAGATTAGTTATGCAGTAAAGGAATAGAAACATGATGTCGCTGGCAGATAAAATTGCACCCGATAATATAAAAAAATTAATACCTTATCAGTCAGCAAGACGAATTGGTGGCTCTGGTCGACTGTGGCTCAACGCCAATGAGTTAGAACAACCACTTCATTTTAACGAACAGCAAAATGCGTATCACCGCTACCCTGATTTTCTACCTCATGATATCGCCTCCGCCTATCAGGATTACTGCCAAACCCGAAACCCTGCTCTTGCTGTCAGAGGCGCTGATGAAGCCATCGATCTACTTGTGCGTACGTTCTGCCAACCGGGTCAAAGCCGTATTGCTATCTGTAGTCCGACTTATGCAATGTATGAGTTTTGTGCAGATTCACTGGCCGTTGAAACGATCGACGTCCCTTTGCTTGCACCAGACTTTGCTCTGGATGTTGAGGGGGTAGTTAAGGCTGCCGAGTCAGCGAGTTTAATTTTTCTCTGTTCACCAAATAATCCAACCGGACAATTACTGAAACGACACGATATTTTATCCATTCTTGAGCAGACACAAGAACACGCTCTGATCGTCGTTGACGAAGCATATATTGAGTTTGAGCTTGAAGAAAGCGTTGTCAGCTTAATCGAGCAATACCCTAATCTGGTTGTTATTCGTACTCTCTCTAAAGCCTTTGGCCTTGCAGCCGTGCGCTGTGGTTTCATCATCGCTGATACATCCGTGATGAACTACCTCAATAAAATGCTACCACCTTACCCAATGCCGGATAGCTCAGCAGAAATCGTATTAAACGCACTGAGCTCAGAGGGTTTGGCCCAAGTCAGGGCGAATACCGAGAAGCTAATCGCTACCAAAGAGTGGTTTGTAGAACAGATTCAGTCATTTGAATGGATTGAGAAGGTGTACCCTTCTGCTACCAACTTTATTTTAATCCGTACGCGACCTGATGTTGACCTTTTCAACTATTTGCTTAATGCCGGAGTTGTGACCCGTAATCAAGCCCATGAACCGAGCTTGAAACACTGTGTACGGATCACGATTGGTTCACAAGAATCTATGCAAGAAGTCGCTACCATCATTAGCCACTTCTCAAACCCAGTATCAACGAAAAACAAAGACAAGGATTTCAACCATGAACAAAGTGCTTAGTGTGATTGCCTGTGCAGCCACTCTTCTGTCTACACCCACTTTTGCAAAACAAGTGCGCTTGGCCTCTGATTTCACTTACCCACCGTTTAACTACAAAGATCCAAACGGTAATCCAACAGGGTTCGATATCGAAATTGCCGATGCATTGTGTGCTGAAGCAAAATTAGACTGTACTTGGGTTGCTCAAAGCTGGGACTCGCTCATCCCGAGTCTGCTGGCGAGAAAGTCGGATGTGATCATGGCTTCGATGCGCATCACAGAAGAACGTAAAAAGCGGGTGCTATTTACCAACAAGTACTACCAAACACCAGCTCGGTTCGTCACTGCAACGGGCACTAAGATTGATATTTCGGAGAAAGGATTAAAAGACAGAGTTATAGGCGTTCAAGGTGGCACGATTCATGACCGCTATGTGACCGATAAATTCGGCGATGTCGCCGAGATCAAACGCTATACAGGTCAAGATGAAGTCTATATTGATATGGCCACCGGCCGACTTGATCTGACTTTTGGTAACTCTGATCAACTTGCCTTGGCGTTTTTGGATAAAGACATTGGGCAGGGGTTTGAGTTTGTCGGCAAGCCCGTGACCGACAAAGCTTACATCGGTGAAGGGACTGCTCTGGCACTGCGTCAGAAAGACAAACTGTTGGCCGATAAATTCAATAAAGCGATAGCCGCTATCCGTGCCAACGGTACTTACGACAAGATTGCGCAAAAGTACTTCTCTTTTGACATCTACGGCGAAGAGCTGTAAATCCATTTGGGCCTGTTATCAGGCCCCTTTTTATCACTTTGATGCCAGCTCCTGATAGCGGAGCATAATCGGGTTCTCAGGCTGGTAGGCCTCAATCAATGAAGACAGCTCTCCCTCAGCCTTCAACTTTTCAAAGCTTTGCCTCAGCGCTTCCACTACTTCAGGTGACGTTTGCTTACCTGTGACCAACCACAACGCTTTACACAATGGTTTTACTTTCATCACTTCAACAAAATTACTCGGATCGAAGCCGTATTGCGCCATTCGGTAAGGATAGCTGACCGTCACTAAAGGGGCGTAGTCAACCCGATTAGCTCGCAACAAACGAATCGCGTCCTTACCGTAGTTCACTGGAATGATCTGCTTAAAGCCCAAAGACCGGATCAACTCTTCAAAAGACCCTTCTGTTTGAGCACCAAAGCGATAATCCTTGAGTGCTTGTAGTTGATCTGTTTTGAGGCTTGGACCATTAATGTGGCGAAAGATACTGACTTCATATGGCGAAACTTCACCAATCCAGTGAAATTTATCTTCTCGTATTGGTGTGCGTGACACAGATACAAGCAAAGCATTCTTACGAGTTTGCGTAATTCGCATTGCCCTTTTCCACGGCGTAAAATGGACCTGATGCAGTGTCATTGGGAGGGTTCGAGCAGCATCTTGTACCACAGCTTCGACAAATTTGATCACGTATCCTTCTGCCACACCATCGACTTCCACTTGTAACGGTGGAAAATCCTGAGTGTAGAGAGCCAACTCCACGGGATGGGGAGCAGCATAACTGGCAGTGGAGACGATCAAGCTTGACGCACTGAGGATAGTTTTCATCTTTGTTATCCAGCGCAGCATTGAGTGTTTATTCTATTATTCAGCAGCAAATCGAGCGCACTACTATAAATGACATTTATATCGGGTCAATGTCATACCAGTGCAATATGTCGGATTAGATTGTCTCTTTTATGGGAGAAGTGAAAGAGTTTCTTAGTAACCATCCAATATTGGGATCAAGAAAGCAGAAAGCCCCATTCGGGGCTTTCTTTATTTAGAATATTTTGCCATTGCAGCTTGCTCTTTAGGTACCACAGTTTTTCCAATTGGCGCCAATGAAATATACGCCAGTTTGAGGTGCTGAATCGCAAATGGGATACCAATGATGGTCACAAAACACGCCACCGCCGATAAGATATGGCCTATCGCAAGCCAAATACCCGCAAACACAAACCAGATGATATTACCAACCAAACCAAGCGGGCTGGTTCCAATGTCCATTTCATTAGTCAGTTCATCTCGAGCAATCGCCTCTTGACCAAACGGGAAGAAAGAAAAATTCCCCATCACAAAACACGCCCGCCCCCACGGAATACCCACGATACTAATGAAAGCCAGCAGGCCGAAGAACCACCACATCAGGCCCATGACAATGCCACCAAGCAAAAACCAAATTATATTGCCTATCGTTCTCATAACCTTATTTTCTCCTTTTAGAAAATCTTAGCCGAACACACTCTCATAATGTTCTACGGTCGGGAATGGATCATAAAAGTGATGTAACAGCGCTTTCCATTCCTGATACTCGGCAGATTGTCTGAATCCGACTTCATGGTCTTCCAAGGTTTGCCAATTCACTAACAAAATATAGCGCCTCGGGTTTTCTATGCAACGTTGCAATTGATGAGAAACATAGCCTTGCATGCTAGAAATAATGGCCTGAGCTTTTGAAAAGTTTTGTTCAAAATCTTTCTCCATATCCGGCTTCACATCCAGAATTGCGACTTCTAGTATCATGGTTTTTCCTTAACCTAAGATGAACATCAATAAAAATGGCTTATACCAAACCTTGCCAAACTGCTGTCGCACCACTGACGGTACAAAGTAACAACGCTCCTAGGCGAATCTTTTCTTTGGGCAACGACTGAGTCGTTGCTAGTGCTAGCTTATAACCCAACCACGCAGCAGGCAGTAACGGAATACTGATCCACAAGTGGTGCATCGTCAAAAAACCCGCTGGCATTTGGATAATCAATGAAATGATTGAACTGAAGACAAAAAAGGCCGACAAATTGCCTCTTAATTGATTTGCCTCCTGATGTTGTAACAGTAAAGCCATTGGCGGTCCACCAATCGCTGAGCTGGTGCCAAAAAAGCCAGAGAAGAACCCCGCAATACCCATACGGATTGGGGTCGGTTCGATACGAAAAGGAAGAAGGCTCACCGTAACTGCCAGCAGTACCAACAGACCAAGCCATAATGCCAGCAGATCGGTAGACACCATCACCAGCAACACACCACCCGCTATAGAGCCCGGTACACGACCAATTAAGGCCATCTTAAGCCCACCGATCTCGACATTAGCTCTATGTTTCAACGCGTTAAGAATAGAAATGTAAAGGGCGACTAAACAGATAGGCGCGGGAACATAATCAGGCGAAACAAGGAACAGCAGTGGTGCGGCAACAATCGCTAAGCCAAAACCTATCGCTGTCTGTACGAATGAGCCAAGGAAGATCAGAAAGGCAGCAGTCAATGCCTCTGCCGTTATCCATTCAGCAAACATATTGATAAAAACCATTGTAATCAAAGGCCTTCATCATAATCTAATTTGCGCTCTAGCACGTTTTTATTTTTCACAACACGCTGGCGATAGGGCTACAAAGTTTCAATATGCTCTAAATAATACTCTGCCTTTTGCAAAATCTCACTTTGTGCATGGTCATCAAGATTGTCCCAAGATCGATAAATAACGCCAATACGTGGGTTCTGCGTTAGCATTTCTCTGTGTTTGTGCATGAAGCGCCAATACAAGCTATTCAACGGGCATGCGTTGTCCTGCGTTTTTTCACTATGGTTATAATGGCATCCTTTACAGTAGTCACTCATTCGATTGATGTACGAGCCACTCGCAGCATAAGGTTTAGTTCCCACAATGCCACCATCCGCGAACAGAGCCATACCTCGGGTGTTAGGCATTTCTGCCCATTCAATCGCATCCACATAGATACCGAGATACCATTCATCAACCTGGGCTGGGTCAATCTCTGTTAACAAACAAAAGTTGCCCGTCACCATGAGTCTTTGAATATGGTGCGCATAGGCAAAATCCAACGACTGTCCGATGGCTTCCTTCATACATGCCATCTTCGTCTCTCCAGACCAAAAATACTCAGGCAAGTGGCGTTTAGCGTCGAAGTGGTTGTGCTCAGCATAATCTGGCATATTGGCCCAATACACGCCTCGGATGTATTCCCTCCAACCGAGTATTTGACGTATAAAGCCTTCTGCCTGAGAAATATCAATGTCTGGGTTTGACTCATACGCTGACAACGCACTATCAATCACTTCGAGAGGGTGAAGCATTTTGCTGTTTAAGGCGAAGGACAATCGACTATGGTACAGCGACCATTTTGATCCATGCGCCTGTGTCATTGCATCTTGAAACCGACCAAAGTTAGGTAGACATACGGAGCAAAAGTGGGCAAGCAATGTCAAACTTTGATTGCGGTTGATCGGCCATAACAATGGGCCTTCAAGTTGCCCTATGGTGCTGATATTGTGCCGCTCAAGCGACGCTCTAATCTCGGTGACATCATTGCCAAACATTAGAGGGGTCGGCAAACGCTCTATATCCACTGCTTTGAGTTTGTTGCGATTGTTCGCATCGTAATTCCACTTTCCACCTTTAGGTTTTCCATCATCCATTAAGATGCTGAAATTTTTTCGCATTTTACGATAGAAGTGCTCCATCATAATGTGCTTTCCTTGAGTAAAGTGCTGCTCAATCTGCTCAAAAGGAAGAAGGAAGTGTTCACTCTCTGTACGTTGAATACGGCAGCCTTGTATCTCTATTTCATCGAGGAGCGTTGCTAAACGAAACTCATCTGGTCTTTGATACTCGAACACTGTTGCACCAAACTCTTTGACATAGTGATGAACGAGTTGCGAGACATCAGAAAATTCCAAAGTTTGGTCCAGATTGAGATGCAACACTTGGTGACCGTCTTGCTGAAGCTCACGCGCAAACGCCCTCATGGCAGCAAAAAATGCACACACCTTTTGCACGTGATGCCTAACATAAGTAGCTTCTGGGTGAAGTTCTGCAATCAAATACAACACTGACTGGTCAACATCTTGAAACCAAGAGTGACGTGCATTGAGCTGATCACCAAGAATGAGACGGATAGTATTAAAGGTCATTTTACTTACCTCCTGACTTTTCTCTTTCACGTTAGTACGTGAAAAACAGGAACTAAGACTTGTGGTGAATAAATTTATTACGCTACTGCAAAGCGTCGAACAGGCTTGTCGTTGATTGGCAGGTGAATAATCGCCGCAGCAAACGCGAAAACAACTGTTGACCACCAAATGGGCTCATAAGAACCGTAGTAATCATAAATACGACCACCAGCCCAAGCCCCTAAGAAACTGCCGACCTGATGAGTGAAAAAGACCAGCCCATAAAGCGTCGACAGATACTTAGCGCCGAAGATCTGCCTCACTAAGCCAGACGTCAACGGCACCGTACCGAGCCAGCAAAAACCGATGGCCGCACCAAATATCGCCGCTGTGTGCTCAGTGACTGGCAACGTCACAAATGCGCCAATCACCATGGTACGCATCAGATACAGCGCAGACATCACATGGCGTTTGCTGAATTTATCACCCATCACTCCCCAAAAATAAGAACCGAAGATATTGAAAACCCCGACGTAAGCGAGTGCCATCGCAGCCGTTGAGGCTGGTAAGTGTTTGTCCGCCAAATAGCTAGGCAGGTGCGTCGCAATGAACATCACATGGAAGCCACAAACGAAGAAACCAAGATGGATCAGCCAATAGCCTCTATGAGCAAACGCTTCTTTTAACGCCTGCTTAAGCGTCAAATTATCTTCCTTTATTTCACTAGCAGAGTTTCCTTGGCTGGCCACAGTTTTCGGCGCTCGCATAAACAATGCAAATGCGATCATTGTTGAGCAGAGAATAGCGAAGCTCTGTAATGCCCCTTGCCACCCCAAATCACTCAGCAGCATCTGCGCTCCGGGAATCATAGCAAACATACCAAAGGAGCCTGCAGCAGTGGTCAAGCCAAATGCTTTTGCTGCGTGCTCCGCAGGGACAACTTTAGCAACAGCACCAAGGACAATGACATAGCTGGTTGCGCTCAGGCCCAAACCAACGAGAACACCAAGTGTCCAATAAAGTGTTGAAGGTTCGACAGCGATAGAGGTCAAATACAGGCCGACGCCATACGCGATAGCACCTGCAATGATGATGCGTTTAGCACCAAACCGGTCGGCAGCCATACCGACAAACGGCTGAAAGACACCAAACAACAAATTTTGCAGCGCAATAGCAAAGCTGAAAAATTCACGTCCTGTTTGAAAGTAATCGGAAACCGGCATCATGAAGATGCCAAATGATTGCCTGATACCCAGGCAGATAACCAGAATGGCGATGCCTAACCAGACCATTGCTGGAAAACGGAAAATGCTCATGAACTTACCCTAATGATGGTGATGATGAGAATGGTCACCGGACATATCGTGACTTTGCTGGTGGCAACCGCTATTGATGGCCTGCTCGGCTAACAGTTCCATCAGACGCGGGGATTGATGGACGGCCAACAGAGTTAGGCAAAGCAATACCGTCATTCTCACTAGCTGAGCAAAAAGTGATTGAGAAAACATGATTCATAGTCTCAGCAAGAAAATAAAGAGCGCGAAGTGTATTGAGCCTCTCGATGTGACTCAAATGACATTTTCACAATGACTCTATGCGCTATACTCATAGGGTTATTGTCGATGCATCAATAAACCGTTGCACGCTAAGCCCACACAGAATCAACTCTAGCCACTAAGCGCATATTTCAACCTCCTGTTTAACCAGCTCAAACCCTTCATCAAGCCAGCCTGTGACTCCCCCAATCATTTTTTTCACAGGTCTACCAAGTTTTGCCAAACGAATAGCCGCCTTCTCGGTGCTATTACAGTGTGGCCCCGCACAATACACCACAAACTGTGTGTCTGGTGGAAAGGCACTCAGGCTCTTTTCATTCAACCTCGGTTGAGGAATGTTAATCGCTCCCTTCACGTGTCCTTGCGCAAACAGTTCTTCTCCTCTGACATCAAGCAACACAAAATCCATACGATCATTGGTGATGGCATGATGAACATCCCAACAGTCTGTTTCAAACTCCAATAACCGACTGAAATGCGCCAGCGCACGCTCACAACTGGCGGCTGGAACTCTAGTTACTGCACTTGTCATAACGTCTCCTTGTTTGTCTTTTGAATCATTATTGCGTTCAAATGAGCAACTCAACACTGGCCTAAAGGTCAATATTCGATAATAATCAGCCAAAGACTATCGCTCACTAACGAGTTTTCAGATGATCAAAGTTGCCATTCTTGCCCACTCTCACATCACCTTGTTTGAAATGTCCTGCGCTGCGGAACTGTTTGCCTTGCCTCGACCAGAGTTCGATCCTTGGTATGACTGCGAGATCATTAATATGGAGAATAAAGATTTTGAAAGCACAGGCGGTGTTACTCTCAGGACGAAATTCGTCGAGAGTTTAAAGAGTTACCACACATTGATCATTCCCGGCTGGCCAACTGGTGACTACGAGATTCCTCCCTTGATTCAGCGCGAAATTCGTCAGTTTGTCAGCGATGGTAAACGCGTTTTGTCACTCTGTTCAGGCTCTTTTTTACTTGGGAAACTCGGACTGCTTAAAGAACGTAAAGCCACCACACACTGGATGTATGAAAATGCATTTCGTGAGCAGTTCCCTGATGTCGAATACCAGAAGGATGTGCTTTACGTATTGGACGGGCAGATTGGGTGTTCGGCCGGAAGTGCATCTGCCCTCGACCTTGGTCTAGCAATTATCCGTCACGACTACGGCTATCAGATTGCCAATCAGGTCGCGAAAAGGCTGGTCATATCTTCCCACCGAACAGGCGGACAAGCGCAGTTTGTTGAAACACCCATGCTCAAAGTTCCGGGGACATTTTCACAAGCTATCGCCTGGGCTTCGGCAAACCTGGACAAAGCCATCACTGTCGAAGACTGGGCTCAACAAGCCAGCATGTCTCGACGTACTTTTGATCGTAAATTTCGCGCCAGTTTCAGCCTTTCCCCTAAAGAATGGCTAATCCAACAGCGCATCGAGAGAGCAAAAGGCTTGCTGGAAACCGAGTCCCTACCAATCGAACAATTGGCTAACCAAGCAGGGTTTGAAAACGCCGTCACCATGCGCCATCATTTTCGCCGCTTGGTGGGCGTTTCGCCACAGAAATACAGAGCGCAGTTTGGTCAAAACTGAGAGAGAAATTGACCTTAATCAAACGTATGGCGTTTCTATCCTTTGTGACGATGTGAAAACGACAACGCGCTGATAGCATGGCTGACGTCGTTCACCACCGAAGTCAGCTATGGATGCAAAAATGAATCAGGTTCTATTGGAAATAGCCCTCAACCTGAGCTCTAACCTCAACAGCGAAGCCCAGTATCAGCATTTGATTGATGGAATTGATCGGGTATTTCCATGCGATGCCAGCGCGCTATTCATTTTGGATCAGGATGGATTTCTCACCCCCGTTGCGGTGAAAGGCTTGTCCACCAGCGTCCTCGGTCGACGGTTCTTTCCTCAAGCGCACCCGAGGCTGGAAGCAATCATGGCAAGCAAGCAACCGGTTCGGTTTAGCGCCGATTGTGAGCTACCAGATCCCTTTAGTGGTATACTACTCAGCGAAGAAGCAGAGCTAGATGTGCATGACTGTCTTGGTTGCAGCTTATACGTGGATGGACAACTGGTCGGCATACTGACACTGGATTCGCTCAACATCGGTGCATTTGACGCCATAGAACCAATGACCATTGAAACGTTTGCAGCACTGGCGGCTGCCACGTTACGCAATATTGGCCAAATTAAAGCGCTCAAAGCACAAAATCGCAAACAACGCTCTGTCACCCAAACCCTGATTCAGCAAGCTCGCTCAAAACAGGGTGAGATGGTCGGCCTTAGCCCTCAAATTCAACAACTTAGAACCAATATTGCCACCGTCGCTCAATCAGATTATGCCGTTCTGATCACAGGTGAAACAGGTGTAGGGAAAGAGTTAGTGGCTCACAGTGTCCATGCGCAATCAAGCCGCCGAGACAAACCAATGATTTACGTTAACTGCGCCGCTTTACCCGAAGGCTTGGCAGAAAGTGAGCTATTCGGCCATGTCAAAGGGGCATTCACCGGAGCCAACAGCTCACGAGCAGGTAAATTCGAGCTGGCCGATGGCGGCACCATTTTTCTTGATGAATTGGGAGAACTACCTTTAGTTCTGCAAGCGAAGCTGCTGCGTGTGATTCAGCAAGGTGAGTTGCAACGTGTTGGTAGTGACAAGCATTTACTGGTCAATGTCAGAATCATTGCGGCAACGAACCGTTCACTTGAAAATGAAGTCGAACAAGGACAGTTTCGCGCTGACCTGTTCCACCGTCTAAATGTGTTCCCGATTTCCGTTCCAGCGCTACGCAAGCGCGAGGGTGATATCCCTGTTCTTGCTGGTTATCTTTTGGAAAAAGTTCGCAGCCAGTTCAACATCCCTAACTTGCATTTACATCCAAAAGCACTGGTACTTTTGGAGAGACAGAGCTGGCCCGGTAATGTACGAGAGCTGGAGCATACGCTAACCCGCGCAGCGTTAAGAGCCATTCAGGAGCAACAGCAGATTATTCACCTCAATCACTTTGACGGCGGCTTTGAGAATACGGATGTAAAAAGCACATCACACTACCTGCCGCAAAGTAGCCAAGGAATGAGAGACCTCGTTGAGTCTTACCAGAAAGACCTCATTGTTCACGCTCTGGAAAAATCAAACCGGACATGGTCTAAAGCGGCAGAGTTTCTACAAATGGACCGTGGTAATTTGTACCGAATGGGGAAAAAACTAGGCGTTGAAGCCTAAGTTCAATAACACATAGGTAGGCCCGCAGGCCTACCTGATCTCTCACAACCGTCTAACAAGACTAAGCCAAAGAAAGTGTCGCCTCCGAACAGCCCCCTTTCTGGTGTGCTTGCCTTAGCTTTTCCTTTAGATAAATAATGAGTTCATCAACAGCTACCTGAATAATTGTCCCGTCCTCACGACATTTTATCGCTAGGCTGTTTTCGGCTCGCTCTTTGTCTCTCGCTGCATTTACATATTCCAACCTATGTTGTTGAAACTTCAATCTTCCAACAACTGGGTTGTGTTGATCATTTTGAGAGCTTGATGATAGAACACTTCGATCAAAACCAGAGTCGAATCATGCTCTTGCCATGTAAACCTGGAGATACGACCTTGGCTCTGAATGCGGTCACACTGCTCCGAATGACCGATTGTAGGAAGTGAACACTCAATAAACTGATAAGGGCTGCGCGAGACTGAATGATAGGAGAAAAGCAATTGCTCTCCCAATGATTGACCTTCTAAGCCGCTATACGCAGCGACTGTCTTTTCATGTTTAGAAAACAAAGTTGATTTGGCCCAAACCAAAGGCAAAGCACCATCACAAAGTATCACTTCCCGAGTGTAAACCGAGCTTTGTCTAACCATACGTATTAGTTGAATCTGGAAATCTTCACTCGCAGAACGTAAAACCTGTGTCAGTGAGCCCAAGTCTTTCATTGCTTGAGGCACACCTGTTGAGTCAATCACGCGGAAATTCATGCCACTTCCTCCACAACCGTGTCTCTGAGGTCAGGGACGAACTTGAAGCACAATAGGCTTACCACACCAATTAAACTACCCAGCAATAGGAAAAAACGCTCTGTACCAAACAGGTTTTGCAAATCGAGCACGAAGGCGCTCAACGCCTGCCCCAGAAAATAGAACATCACAAAACCGCTCAGCACGGATGTTCTCTGCGCTGGTATGCTCGTCTGAATAACCAGGTGAGTGAGCACTGGCAGCAATAATCCAAACCCAATACCTGTGCTGACTAATACTATGTACGCGCGCCAATCATATTGTGTTTGCGACAACGCCCAAAATGAGGTGGTGAAACACATGAAACAAAGTGCCATGACAAGTTTCTCACCATAGTTGATGACGCCATGTCTAAAGAAATACGCTACGAAGGCTGACAACAGACTCATCGCCCCCATCGCCAACCCCGTTTCAGAGCTGTTGAAACCTTGAGACGTTTTCAATAGATAAGGTAAGCCAAGCAATACTAGGTAGTATGACAACATACCCACACACCCGAGTAGATAAAACGGCAAGACCGACCTAAATCCCAACCAGCCTAATTTAGGCCGAAATTGAGTACGCCCTTTTTTACTTGGGGGAATTCCTTTTAATGACAGTGCAAGTGTCAGCAAAGCAATCAGGTAAATAGTAAAAGGCAGTCGCCAATGCAAGGAAGCTAACCAACCGCTAGCAACGACAAACGCAATCCCTCCAAGGTTGACCGCAATGGCCTGTTGAGAGATGAAATGCACTCTTTCCTGACCTGAAAAGTAGTCGCTAATCAACTGGTTGATCACCGTCATGCAGATGACGATACTTGTCCCGAAAATGACTCTTCCAACAAGCAGCGCTGCTAATGAATCCAGCCACAAGCCACTACTACCCGCGACTCCATAAAATCCAAGCCCTAACATTAAGCTTTTCTTCTCCCCCAAGTGGTCAATCATACGACTCACAAATGGCGCAAAGCCAATGACCGCAATGGCGGGAAGCGTCATTAACAGTGAAACGCCAAATGGGTCATCGAACACATGATTTAG
Source organism: Vibrio sp. Isolate24 (assembly GCF_022398215.1). Classification (NCBI taxonomy): domain Bacteria; kingdom Pseudomonadati; phylum Pseudomonadota; class Gammaproteobacteria; order Vibrionales; family Vibrionaceae; genus Vibrio; species Vibrio sp. Isolate24. The sequence goes on along the minus strand of NZ_JAKEUU010000001.1, from coordinate 144,593 downwards.
TTCAGTCAAAGACGGCGCAATCGCAGCATTGGCCATGACGAGTAAACTGCTACCAAGTAGTAAACAGGCTCGGGTTAAGTTAGGAACTGATGAGGTTTTCATTATTGGCCTTAAGTAGGGCTGACATAGGCCAAAGGTTAGAAGTTTTCACTCAAGCCAAATAGCGCAAAATTGGCAACACAGCGTTGCTTTGGATATAGGTTTCAATGTGTTATTAAAGAATCAAATTGAGAGAGAAAGCAGATAGTATGGACTGGAACCTAAACGATCTTCCGATATTTATTGCCGTCATCGAAACCGGCAGCGTTTCAAAAGCAGCAAAAAGGCTTGGCAATCAAAAATCCAGTGTCAGCCGAGCCATAAACAGATTGGAAGAGTCGTTGAATATTAAACTGCTTGAGAGAAACAGCCGACATCTGAACCTAACCTCAGACGGAGAACAGCTATACAATCAACTTAAGCCGCTGATGCAGAACCTGTCTGCAATCAAAGAGCAAGTTCCATCGCAAAGTCTATGCGGCACTCTCCGCATCGCCACTACGTTCGCCTTTTCTCGGGAAATATTGTCACCTAACCTTAAGGCCTTCACCGAACGTTACCCCGATATACAGCTATCTATTCGCAGCATGTCGCACCGTGCTCACTTACTGGAAGACAAACTTGATCTCGCGATTCAGCTCGGTGATTTAGCCCCTTCTGGTTTTTATGCCAAAAGGCTCACTGTTGTGAAACTACTCTGGTTCTGCACACCTGAATACTTGCTGGCGAATCCAGAGCTCCAATCGGCTACGTTGGAGACTTTGCAACAGCACGTCAGTTTTTATCACGATCAGGAGAATAACCAGTCGATGCTGTACTCAACAATGACTGATGGCAGTAAACAAACTATAGAGTTTAAACATGCCAACCAACTGGATGATGTTCTTCTGGTACGAGATATGGTCGCATCTGGCAGTGGCGTTTCCCTGCTACCTGACATTTACTGTCGTCAATTGTGTCGTGACGGTAAGCTGGTACAAATCGCCCATGATCTTAACGTTTTACCGCATGTGAATATTTCAGCCGTTTACGCTAGCAAAACCACCCATTCTCCTCGTTTAAAAGCCATGCTCAACTTTATGGAAGAAATCACTGCACAGTACGTTGGCGAGTGTTAAACGTAAACTCGCTCAGAACTAGATATTGAGAAAACATCAAAAACACCACCTATGTAACTAATTTCATTATATAAGTCGTGTCATAATAGTGCTTCACACCACCATTTTATGGACTGAAATGACTGCAACTCAATACCTCAAAGATCTCAACCAGCGTTACCTAGACGTGCATCGTACCAAAGAAGATTTGTTCTGGGACACCTACATGGGGATCAGCAACGAACATGATCGTTTTGCCACTGCACAAACCGCATGGACTCATTTCCTGAGTAACGCCGATCAAATTGCTGACATCAAACAACAGCTCAGCACGCTCAATGAAATAGCCGACTTAGAAGAGCGTAAACAAACTCAGATAGGGCTTGAAGGCTGGCTAGCCACTTTCCGCTCACACGCTATCGAAGGAGATAAAGCTCAGGCACTCAAGACAGAACTGATCGCATTTGAAACGGAACTATTTGAGAAAAAACAAAATCATGCACTGGTTTACGTCAACGAGGAAGGAGAACAAGTTGACGCCTCTTTACCAGCACTACGCTCAACCATAATGGCAAACGAGAATGAAGCCGTGCGCCAGTCAGCACATCAAGCATTGTTAGATGTTGAGCAATGGCTACTTGGCAATGGCTTTATCGATTTAGTCAAACTGCGTAACCAGTTTGCTCGCTCGTTGGGGTACGACAATTTCTTCGATTACTCAGTACTGAAAAACGAAAAAATGACCACCGCTGAGTTGTTTGCCATTCTGGATGATTTCGAGCAGCGGACCAGACAAGTTAATCTCACCAGCTTAGATAAACTCGCCAGTGAGAAAGGCCAAAATGCGCTCACAGGTTACAACTTCAATTACTCTTTTTCTGGCGATTCGATGCGTGAGCTGGATCCATACGTTCCGTTTTCCAAGTCACTCAGACGCTGGGTAGAATCTTTCGGTCGGCTGAACATTGATTACTCTGGTGCAGAACTCACCCTAGATTTGCTGGATCGTCAAGGCAAATACCAAAACGGTTTTTGCCACGGCCCGATACCTTCGTTTTATGACGACGGGCGATGGATAGCGGCCAAGGTCAATTTCACTAGTAATGCAAAACCCGATCAGATCGGCAGCGGTTATGATGGCATCAACACCCTTTTCCATGAAGGGGGACATGCCGCGCACTTTGCCAATGTCAAAATGAACGCACCTTGTTTTTCTCAGGAGTTTGCACCGACGTCCATGGCTTATGCCGAAACTCAATCTATGTTCTGTGACAGTTTGCTGAATGATGCTGACTGGCTGAAACAATACGCTCTGGATGCGAATGGAAATCCAGTTCCAGACGAGCTCATTCAATCGATGATTAATAGCAGCCAGCCGTTTAAAGCGTATCAGGAACGCAGCATTTTGGTGGTACCTTACTTTGAGCGAGCCTTGTATCAGCTTGGCGACGAGGAACTGACGGCACAGCACATTACAGCATTGGCTCGTCAGTGTGAAAAGCAGATTCTGGGACTAGAATGCAGCCCTCGCCCATTGATGGCGATTCCACATTTGCTTTCTGATGAAGCGTCCTGTGCTTATCACGGTTACTTGCTTGCCAACATGGCCGTCTATCAGACACGCGCTTACTTCCTCGACAGATTTGGGTACCTGACTGACAACCCTGAAATCGGCCCTTTGCTGGCAGAACATTATTGGCGTGCAGGCAATCACTTATCCCACAATGACACCATCAAGAGCCTGACGGGTGAAGGCTTCAATGCCAAGTATCTTGCCGAGGCATGTAGCCTCACCGCCGATCAAGCGTGGGAAATTCAGAAACAAAAGATTGCTGATTTAAACTCCCGTGAACGAACCGATGCCAAACCGTTGAACGCAAAGATCAATATTGTTGATGGTGCTGATTGCTTAGCTGACAACGCTACCTCTGATGAGCTGATGTGTAAGCAGTTTGAGGACTACATAACAAAAATGTACGGCTGTTAATCTTCTCCATGAGCCAGATTCAGGTCTGGCTCATCTTCCATTCAATGGAGTTGATGTTAAAAATACATCGCGCGTTCCAGCTCATCCCATCATGACAATCATCATCTAACTATCTGTTTTACTCGCTTATCCTCAGCTCAAAATTCATACATTTTACTGACTATCTTATTTACTGTTTAGCTCTTAGCAGCATTCATTGATGTGTTATTTACATCAACATCGATGTCATTCAAACAACAACCTCATATCCAAACAAAGACAAAATTCTTAAATATCAACCACATAAATAGTGGCACGCTCTCTGCAATTCTAGCGCTAAACAAATCCAAGCGGCGTGACCGCATAAAAACTATTACTGGAGAAGCGCAATGTTCTGTATTCAATGTGAGCAGACTATTCAAACCCCAACTGTTAAAGGTTGTTCTTTCGCCCAAGGCATGTGTGGCAAAACATCTGAAGTTTCAGATCTACAAGATGTACTGGTCTATACCCTTGAAGGTGTTTCGTACTGGGCAGAACAAGCTCGTCGCTTTGACATTATTGATGACGAAGTTAATCAATGGGCGCCAAAAGCCTTCTTCTCGACCTTAACCAATGTGAATTTCGACCCTGAACGTATTCTTGAACTCGCTGCTCAGGCTGCGCAGTTTAAATCCCGACTTAAAGAGCAGACGCTCGCTGCGGCAAAACTGGCTGACGTTGAGCTTGATCCCGCACCTAAAGTCGCTAATTTCGAGTTACCAGCGAGTGCTGAAGCGATCCTAGAATTTGCTCCTCAGGTTGCGGTCAACCGTGGCTATCAGGAGATCAGTGAAGATGTGATTGGTCTACGTCTGCTGTGCCTTTACGGCCTGAAAGGTGCTGCCGCTTACATGGAACATGCACGCGTCTTGGAGCAAACCAATAACGATATTTACGCTGAGTATCATGAAATCATGGCGTGGCTAGGCACTGATCCAGAAGATCTTAACGCTTTGCTTGAATGTTCAATGCGTATTGGTCTGATGAACTACAAAGTTATGGAAATGCTGGACCTTGGTGAAACCACTACTTTCGGCCACCCAGAGCCAACTCAGGTCAACGTTAAACCAGTTAAAGGCAAATGTATTTTGGTTTCGGGGCATGACCTGCATGACCTAGAGAAAATTCTTCAGCAAACCCAAGGAACCGGAATCAACGTTTACACCAACGGTGAAATGCTCCCTGCGCACGGTTACCCTGAACTGAAAAAATACCCGCACCTAGTCGGCAACTACGGCAGCGCATGGCAAAACCAGCAGAAAGAATTTGCTAACTTCCCTGGTGCGATTGTCATGACGTCTAACTGTCTGTTGAACCCGAACATGGGCCAGTACTCAGATCGTTTGTTCACGCGTAGCATCGTTGGCTGGCCGGGTGTTGCACACATTGAAGGTGATGATTTCAGTCAGGTGATTGAATGTGCACTGGCGCAAGACGGTTTCCAACACGATGAAATTGAACACATGATCACCGTAGGCTTTGGTCGCAATGCGTTGATGAGTGCAGCCCCAGCAGTGGTTGAGCAGGTCAAAGAAGGTAACATTAAACACTTCTTCCTAGTTGGTGGTTGTGACGGCGACAAAGCAGAACGTAGCTACTACACCGATTTCACCGCCAGTGCGCCTGAAGATACTCTGATCCTAACACTGGCCTGTGGTAAGTTCCGCTTCAACAAAAATCAGTTTGGCGACATCAACGGTATCCCGCGCTTACTGGATGTTGGCCAGTGTAATGACGCCTATTCTGCCATTCAGCTTGCCCTAGCATTGTCGAAAGAATTTGATTGCGACATCAACGAACTGCCGCTAACTCTCGTGCTGTCTTGGTTTGAGCAGAAAGCCATCGTGATTTTGCTCACTCTGTTCGCACTAGGTGTGAAAGGCATTTACACAGGCCCAACCGCACCTGCATTCCTGACCGATAACCTCATCCAAATCATTCAGGATAAATTCGACATGCGCAGTATCGGCAATGTTGAAGACGATCTGAAAACTATCCTAGCAGCTTAATCCCTGCCTTTTAATAGCCCAGTCAGTTTGTTTGGCTGGGCTCTTTTACTTGTGAGGAATTATGATTCGCGAATGGCAAAATAACCAACCCGCCCAACTTCGTTGTGTTGATAAATGGCAGGAAACGTCAGATACCGTCAGCTTGACGCTGACCTCTGATACTCCCCTACCAAATGGATTTGATTTCAAACCGGGTCAGTTTATTTCGTTAGGTTTTGAGTTCGACGGCAAGGTGGAATACCGCGCGTATTCTATTTCTTCGTTACCGGGGGAATCGCATCTTAAATTGACCGTCAAACGAGTCGAGAATGGCTTAGTATCCAACTACATCATTGACCACTTCAATTCCGGAGACAGCGTCTTGGCACTGGCGCCGACTGGACCATTCAACAGCATCGATTGCCCACCGAAACATAAAGTGGCTTTGCTCAGTGCAGGTTGTGGCATCACACCTGTCATGTCGATGGCAAAACATTGGCTGAAAACCAAAGCAGACGTCGAGATAACCTTTATTCACATGGCGAAAAGCGCTGCTCAGACTATCTACTTTGATGAGCTGGAGTCCATGGATGCGCAATACCCAAATTTCCACCTAAAGTTACTGCTTAAAGACAATACAGGCACACGCCACCCGCAAGGGCGGCTCGACAGAGAGTGGTTAGCCAAACTCTGCCCGGACCTTAACCAACGCACAGTTTATCTCTGCGGACCAACTCTGTTTATGCAGGATATGGAGAGCAACGCGTTGGCACTGGGGGTTGAGGCGGCACAATTCCATCAGGAAAGTTTTACCCCTATCGAAGCTCATAATGAAAGCTCGTCAGATGGTGTTGTTCAGTTCGAAGTGCCAGCGTTTGGCGTATCAACAGAAGTCAGCCAAGGCGCTACCTTAGCTGACGTGCTGGAAGAAAACGGGGTGCCAATTATTATCGCCTGTCGCAGCGGCATGTGTGGATCCTGCAAATGTAAAGTGACTAAGGGCGAAGTCAGCCGAACCAGCACAGAAACGCTGACTGAAGAAGATCTCGCCAATGGTTATACCTTAGCGTGTTCTAGCCAAATTCAGTCAGATGTTGAAGTGGAACTGTGCTAGGAGCCATCAGCTTTGCCAGAGACAAAAAAACAGCCCGCTAAGTCACATCTAGCGGGCTGTTTCATCAAATAAGTTCAATTAAGACATCAGAAAATCCAATGTGCGACCAACACAATGATTGGCAGCGTAACTAGCGTTCTTAGCAGGAAGATAGCGACCAGCTCCAAAAAGTTCACTGGGACTTTACTGCTTAGAATCACAGAGCCCGTTTCTGACATGAAAATCAGCTGAGTTACAGACAACGCTGCCACAACAAACTTGGTCAGATCGGCATTAATCGTCGACGCTGCGATGATCGAAGGTACGTACATATCAGCAAAACCAACTAGCATGGTTTCCGCAGCAGCTGCTGCTTCCGGAACATTCAACGCGTTTAGCAGCGGAATGAACGGTGCACCCAGTAATGAGAATAATGGCGTCGTTTCAGCGACAACCAGACCTAAAGTACCGATCGCCATAACCACAGGCAACACGCTGATTACCATGTCCAGTGCGTTGTGCACACCTTCTTTAGCAACCGCCCCAAGGCTTTTCACTTTGCTTGCTCTGTGCAGTGCCAACTTCAAGCCAAAGCCCATAACCGACTGACCCGCAGGCACCAATTCGTCATTACGATTAGGCTTAGTACCATCAATGTACAGGTCTTTCTTATACGATAACGGTGGCAGATACTGAATCACCATCGCGGCAATCACACCAGACAAACAGATAGAGAAGTAGAATGGGACAAAGAAATTCTCTAAACCAACCTGAGTTAATACCACCAGCGAGAAAGAAATCCCAACCGGAGAAAACATAGTCGCGACAACCGCTGCTTCACGCGCAGTGTATTTTTTGTCTTCATATTGTTTACTGGTCAGAATCACCCCAACGGTGCCATCACCTAGCCAAGAAGACATGCAATCAATCGCAGCACGACCTGGCAAACGGAAAACTGGGCGCATAAAACGGCTCAGAACAGTACCCAGCAACTCAAGCAAACCAAAGTTGAGTAACAGTGGTAGCAGCAAACCAGCAAGGAAGAAAGTCACCAGTAAAGAAGGCAGAAGGTCATTAAGAACCAGCCCACCCGTGTTGCCGTTCCAAATCACTTCAGGCCCGATCTGATGCAATGCCATAAGAGTGAACACCGCACCTAAAACTCGAACGACTAGCCAAACTGGCGTCAGAACAAACAGTCTTGTCATCAATGCAGATTGAGTCACAAAAGTTGGCTTGATAAGACTGGCAAGAATAGAAGCGACCGCAGAGAAGCAAATCACAGCGGTGACGGTTGGTAAAATCGCATCCCCAAGGACCGCTTTGACGCCTTTCGCCATCAGCGCTAGCGGAAAGGTGAAGTTGCCATCAATGGTTAACGGTGCAAGGAAAAAGAAAAGACCCAACAAAGACGGAATTGCGAACATCAATATGTTGCGACTGTTTTTGTGGTTCTCTTCGGCTAAAAGTGTATCACTCATCTGACTGCTCCCTAGATGATTATATTTTCACAGTTAGTGAATAAGTTCTCTTTGCCGCAATTATAACGACAAAGATTTCACACTCAAGCAAATAATGAAAAATAATTCACTAAAAACGCATAATAATATAAATCAATACGTTATAGAGCTAAGACAATTGGTGGCATTTTGTACGAACGTGCTTTAACAATAACCACAGACTCTTTAATTACTTCCTTTTATATCGAGAATAAATATGATTATTTATGCACCACCTATAAGCAAGGTGATTAGAGTAGGACCGATGAATAGAGTTAGCGGATAATAGGTATCTGAAATGAAAACGTTGCCCCTCCTGTTAAGGTCAACTCAATATCACGAACCATTTCAATCAAAAAAGCACTGCTATCAATTTCCAACTTCTGCTCGTCTACAATCTCAAACAGCGCTTCTAAAGCCGCACTGTAAGCAACATCAGAAATCAGATACACCTCAGCGCACAGGTAGTACCCTTCAGGAATCACAAAATCGTAGAGAGCTTCGTCGACTTGCCAATCACCAATAAATGTCTCAATTTGGTCCCATACTTTTTCAAGTTGGTTAATCGGCGTTGCGCCGAGTAGATTGACAGTTTTTTTGCCATAGATTTCGATCACCGAATCCCAGTCAGGATCTTCCAGAGCGATCTTTTTCATACCTCGCTGAGGGTACCAAATCAACTCAGTCGGCATAGACTTAGCCAGCTCTGTCTCAATCGACTGCTGACCACCGGGATGAGCAAGCTTAGCGATAAAATCAGCGGTCTCTCGCGGTGTGGACTCATAACCCATTTTGCGAATTTGTTTCGCCGTCACTCCAAGCTCTCTCTTTAAAGCCTTGCCTAAGGCCTGTGAAGAAGAGAAACCACAGTAGTGAGCAATCTCCATCACACTCCAAGGTTCATCATTGAGCAGCAGATTCACCGCGACTTGCAGTCGTAATCGGCTAAGATACTGCCCCGGCGTCTCATGAAACAATTCGCTAAACTGACGATGGAAATGATAAGGCGATATTGCGCTCTCAGTAGCTATTTGCTCCCACGATCTGTGTTCTGCCAGTTCGTCATGCATCAACTTCAATGCGTGAGCAAATCGCTTTCTAAGATGCTCTGGTAATGGCTCTAATAACGCAATTTCGGGCACCAGTTTAAATGCAGGTTTCTCTTGTTGTGACATAGATACGGGCCTCACTGGGGCGACCAGATCACTATCGCCCGTCAACCGGATAAAATCAATCACGCTCAGCATTAGGCTCCCTCTAATGCCAATTCATCTTCGACAGGCTTTGGCGCTTTACGACTGGTCATCCCCAGCAGTATTGGGATCAGGAGCAGGGTTACCGCCGTGGCAAATAGCTCACCAAACACCAATGAAACCGCTGCAGGTTTTAAGTACTGTGCTTGCTCTGCGGTCTCACTGAGTAGCGGCAGCAAACCACATACCGTAGTAATAGTCGTGAGGAAAATCGCCCTCAATCGACTGGTACCAGCCGTCACTAAAGCCTGTTTAAGCGGCACACCGCTGCGATACTCAGCATTAAAGCGCGTGATCAGTACCAATGAGTCATTGATCACTATGCCCGTCATTGCCATCATGCCAAACATCGACAGCAAACTGATTGGCAGATCCATCAAGTAGTGACCGAAAATAGCACCAGCAAAACCAAATGGAATCACTGCCATGATGATGAACGGCTGCCAGTAAGACTTCAGCGGAACCGCCAACAAGATGTAAATCAGCAGAAGGGTCAAAATCATCGCGGAGCGGAAGCCATCTGAGACTTCACCAATCTCTTCAAATTCGCCGCCTGCTTTGATCCGAACTCCTGGATACTGCTGATGCAGCGTTTTGATCTCAGAGCTAAGCTGAGCCATAGTCTGCTCAGGCGCCTGAACGTCTCGGTTCTGCTTCCAATAGAGGTTTACTACTTGCTCACGATTACGTCGGTAGAGTATTTGAGGCTCCTGCTCATGACGAAATTCAGCAATATCACCGAGTAAGACACTCTTCCCTTCAGACAGCAACACCATAGTCTGCTCAAGCTGAGCGAGGGTTTTACGCTCTGAACGAGGATACTGCAGCAGCACCTTGGTTTCTTGGCCTTGTTCCAACAAGCGATGAATTTCTCGCTCACCAAATGCCTCACCCGCCAATCGAGCCAACTTGTCCTGCGTCAGTCCGAGCTGCTGACCGTATTCATTCAGCACTAGCCGCACCTGAGGCTGGCCGCTTTTACCATCATCATAAATATCCGCCACGCCAGGCAAAGCACCCAGTTTGTCCGCCAATTGGCTACTGACGCGCTTAGCAAGTTCACGGTCGCTGGATGATATCGAGATGAATGTTCCACCAGCAGGCGCTTCAGCCGCACTAAACTGAACGGAATACGCTCCTTCAATGCTTCCAGTATGAGTACGCCAGCTATCGGTCAATAAATTACCCGGCAAGAGGCTCAGGGCTTCACTGGTTAGCTCGGCGGTCACTTCCACCTCTCCATAACCATCCGACCACGCAAGCAGGTTTACCACGGGTGGCTGGCTCAACGGATAGTCTCGCATCAGCTCGTCTTCGACGTTGATCATCGCCTGTTCAATTTGATCTAAGGCTTTCTTTTGTAAAGGTAAAGGGGCACCGTCTTCTAGCTCAACTTTCGCGGTAACGTATCGACCGGGGATCTCGGGGAAAATGGCACTTCGAATCGTCCCAGTCGACCACATGCCATACGCCAGTACGATAGCGGCGACAAAGCCCAGCAGTGATGCCAGTTTGTAATCCAACACCTTTTCCAAGGTAGGCTTGTACACTCTGAAATTGAACCACTCCAAACCGCCTTGAGCCACAGATTGAATGCGAGAGAAAATGCCATTAGATTTTTTACTCACGGACAACTGTGCTAGGTGCGATGGCAGAACAAACTTACTTTCAATCAGAGAGAAGATCAGCGCAAATATCACCACAGCGGAAAACCCAGCCAGAATCTTGGCAAAATCGTTGTTAATCCAAAGCATTGGCGAAAATGCCGCAATAGTGGTCAAAACACCAAATACCGTTGCAACGGAAACCGAGTGTACACCGTGCCATGCCGCTTTGCGCCCGCTCAAATGTTTGCCTCGCTGCTCGTGAATGGCCTCGCCTACGACAACAGCATCATCGACTAGGATCCCCAATACCAGAATAAAGCCAAACAACGTGATGTCATTGATGCTGTAGTTAGCCAATTGCATCGCTCCTAAGGTACCTGCGATAGCGACTGGTATACCCACGGCCACCCAAAATGCCAGTTTCAGCTCAAGAAAAATGCCCAGTAAAACCACCACAATCAAAAGGCCTTGCCACGCATTATCACCGAGCCTGAACAGTTGCTCTTCAATATAGGGCGCCATGTCTGCCATGGTGTTCAGCTCAATGTCTGAAGGCAGTATTTTGCGTTGCTCCGCCAAGGTATTCTTAATTGCATCGCTCACTTTGAGCAGGTTGTCAGTCTGGCTGGTACTGATCAGCAGAGCGATTGCGTTGATGCCATTATTACGGACGATGGAGCCACTGCGCTCATAGCCACGACTCAACTTAGCGATGTCACCTAAATAGACGGTACCGGATGGACGAGAGACGATCGCCAAACGACGTAGTTTCTGCACATCATCAGCATAGCCATCACCACGGATAACCATGCGCCCTTTATCACTGATCAACTCACCCGTGCGAGACTCTAGCGACATCTGTCCTATGGTGCTGGCTAAATCTTCCAGACTCAAACCCAGTTTCTTGAGCTGCGCTGGATCTGGCTCAATGATAAGTTGTGGCTTGCGACTTCCCCAGTTGGATACTTTAGAAATCTGGGGATTACTTTTCAGCGCTTGCTCGACCTGTCTTGCGATGGGTTGAAGCTGCTCATCGCTGCGTGGCCCTGAAACGACAACAAAGGCGGCCAAGTTAGTAAATTCATTTCTAACCACCTGAGGCTTTTCAGCTTGAGCAGGAAAACCATTGATCGCATTCACTCGGTTACGTACATCATCCAGCAGCTTATTGAGGTCGGCGCTGCTGGTTTTCCGTACAACAACACTCGACATACCAGCGCTAGAATCACTGGTCACCTGTTTAATACCAGAAATGCCACTGATCGACTCTTCAATTCGCTGTGTGACACTCTCATCAATCTGTTTAGCTGTACCTCCCGGGTAGGCAACACTAATCACAATAGATGACGGCGCAATCTGCGGAAAGGACTCCACACGGAGTTGACCAAACGCCATAACACCACTGGCGATGATCGCGAACATCAACAGATTCGCCCCTACTGGGTTGTTGATAAACCACTTAGTCAGCCAGCTCATTGATTACCCTCCTGCTTCGCGACTAATATCTGCGCAGCTTGAGGAGCGACTTGCTTCCCCGGTAGCATCGACAGCAGTGGGTATACCACCACCTGACGTGCCTTAGCGCTGTCCTGATCAAAGCGGGCATAAACCTGATTACGCGCTTGTCCTATTTGCGTAATCCACTCTTTCTGCAATCGGGTCTGCTCATCAATTGTCCAGACGTATCCATCTCGTGTGATCGCACTGAGTGGCAAGGTCACAATTTCAGGCCGTAAGCCGAGACTAACGATGACTTTCACCTGTTGATTAGGCAGCAAACGAGTCATTCCTTGATAAGGCTCGCAAACAGACAAAACCACTTGTCGCTGACGTGTGGTTGGATCAGCCTGCGGCGAGACATATCGAACCTGTGCCTGCCACTCGCTGCCATCTCGATTCACAATTTTAATCTCAGGTTGATTCAACGCGGATTGCACCTGTTGCCAGTGAAGTTCCGAAACAGGCAGCTCGACATCCAGTGAGTCGCTGGCGGCAAGTTCAAAAGTCACCTGCCCAGCTTCCAACCATTCACCGGGGCTGATGTTACGACGCATGATCACAGCATCAAACGGCGCTGCAATACTTGCTTCCTCAAGCAACTTTGCTGCACTGGTGTAAGCCTGTTTGGCCTGCGCCAGCTCTGCCTTGGCTGCCAACACCTGTGGCTCACGGCGAGCAAACGGTGAGCTTTTGGTCGGTGATAACATTTTTAACGCGACCGTTTGTTCGTGCTGTGCCTGTTTAAGGTTTAGCTCTGCCTGCCTAACGCTGCTGTTCGCCTGAGCCAGATTAGACTCTAAAGCGCTGGTGTTGAGCTTCGCCAACAAGGTCCCTTTTTTCACCAGTACACCCGGTTCGATATCGGGGTTCAACCACGCTAATTGAGCACTGCTTGAGGCCTTAAGCTGGATCGGCCAACGCGCGGTGGTTGTTGCCAGCAAAGTCAAATTGGAATCGTGATCTTCCGGCGTCACTTGCAGTACCGAAACGGGGGTTTTGCTCGGCGTTTTTTGCTCAATCACAACTGGCTGAGGCTCTAAAACATCTACAACCACCAATGCCGCGAAAATTGCCCCGCAGCCAGCTAATATTGCAAGAGTCTTTTTAAATTTCATAGGGCTTCTCCTCTACAGCCAATTGAGCGGGGGTTTGATTTAGTCGTTGGCTGATCTCCATCAGACGCGACAAGGTTTGCAGTGTGATAGGCAGCATCACTGCTGTTTCCACGAATTCCAGTGAGTAAGTTACGATGGAAAAAACCTGACCCACAGTAGGATCAGTAAGAATGCTCACCATCCAAAGGTTGGTTAGGACTGCGGCAAATAAGACTATAAAGATCAGCCCATACACCAGCGCTTCGGTATCGGAAAGTTTGATTTCACAGCGTTTCAAGCGTTCAAAGTGCGTTCTAATCGCCGCAAAAGGCTGACCGCTGAGCACTCGAACCTGTTGCTCTAACTGATCATTTAACGCGCCATTAAGTCGCGTAAACGTTTGATGGAACAGGGCGTAAATCAGCAGCATACTCAGCCCTGCGATCAACACGCATAATGCAAGTTTGATGTGAAAAGTGGCGAGAATGACAACGGTAGCGACCAACTGCACAACGGCAGTAATCAGCGATGGTAAATCTTCTTCTAGAAAATCTACCAGCTCGCGGGACATGGACAGTCGGGCGTCTTTGACTGATACCGATTGACCGCGCAAATTACGCTCAACCAAATTGGACAACCGCACTCGGATCCCGCCATAAACGCGAGTATCGTAAAAACGACGTGCAACGCTGATGACCACCAGTACAAACAAGATCGCTGCAAACATAAGCAACGGCTGCAAGTTTTGCTTAAGCACACCATCAATAGCAAAACCGATAAACAGCGGCAGCAAAATCATAAATACGTTCTCAGCCAGAACCATCAGCCAAGTAAACATGACTTTAATAGGACTCAGCCGGATAACGGACCGAAGTGTGATGGGTTGATTGAACAGCATTATTGACCCCACAAATGAATGTGGCGCCAGTATTACCAATTATTAACCAGAAAAAGTGTCCCAGATTGCTGTTTTGGGCAGCAAGCTTTTTTGTTTTATTTAATCATCCGCACAATCAATGATCCCGGAGCGCGCAAAGCTTCAAGGTTATAGCTAAGAACCGTGCCTGATTCTGGGGCGTGATAATGTGCGACGTCGAAACCCAAACTATTGTACTGAACCGCCAGAAGCTGACCTTTCTCAACTTGTTGCAGTAAAGATACCTGCGGCTCAACAAAACCGCCTTGCTCAGCCCGAATGCTGATGGTCTGGCGGCCTTCAATGCAAGGTGTTGCTTCAACGACTTTCCCAGACAGCACTTCGTAGTAACGCAATATGTTCAGCACTCCTTCAACTGCTCGTTGGACCATGTCTGCATCATGATATCGACCTGAACCCACTTCGACCGTAATACTTGGCACTTCATGTTCGTTCCATGTTGTTTCCAGAACACCAGACTCACCGGGATCATTGAGAATCACATCAGGATTCATGAGCTTTGCTAGCTTCATCGCTTGGTCAACCCGATAGTCAGCAAATACATAGAGAGGGTAACTGGTTCCTGTAGTCTGGGTGTGTAGATCTATCGCCACCTCTGCGTTTGGCTTTAGTAAGTTTTGCCATAAGTTATCAAGGTAACGTGCGGCTTCATTCCCAGCTTTGTCACCGGGGAAAAAACGGTTAAGGTTAGAAGAAGAGACATCCGGATCCACTGTCTGAAAGTCACGGCTGTGATGAAGAATACCACTCAGATTTATCGCAGGAACGATAGTGACGCACCCTATCAAAGGTTTGCCGGCCAAAGCTTTTGCCACTTTCAACGCCGTCACAATACCGTTTTGCTCATCACCGTGAACACCAGCAGTGATCATGATTTTACGACCCGGCCTATCACCTTTAAAAACTCGTACAGGCATTTTCTGCCAAAGCCCTAATGCATCCGTGGCAACCGCAAAAAGGAATGAATGTTCTCCAGCAGCTAAAGTGTCAACGTCAAGTGAATGAATAGTGGGGCAGTGTTCCATAAGAGAGGCAATTTCAGACATACTCAGAATTCCTTATACAACAGAAGCGAGTACCTGCTCGCCTTGAAAAACAGCTCACTCTAATCTTTGTTAGCAACCATGGATAGTAACAAGGTGGATTTTTGTTAGGTAAGTAGCGCTACCTGACCAGAGAAATAGGTCACGAAGAGATTACAAAAATAAAAGTAAGTTACTATTTAATATTAGGTTTAAATACTGTTCCGCTTCTGGTCAACCAAAAGATATAATCTATTCCTAACCGAAAATTATAACTAATCAATCAACCGGACAACCAATGATCCAGGCGCTCGTACCGACTCAACATTATGACTAATCACTGTAGCTTTGATTGGGGAGTAGTAGGTTTGAATTTGATCTCCGAAACTGTTGTACTGAGTCGCTAAGATCTGGCCCTTGTTGACAAGTTCCATCAATTCAACGTGACAAATGACAAACCCTCCCTGCTCAGCACGAACACTGGTAATCCGCTCTCCTTCAACACAAGGATGAGCCACCTTTACCACTTCACCTACAATGAACCGATAATCTTTGAAAATATTCAATACCCCAGTAACGGCGCGTTGCACCATGTCTAAGTCCGTATAGCGACCTACCCCTACTTCAATTGTGATAGAGGGAATACCAGCACGGTTATAGACCGTTTCCAAAATACCCGGATCTCCCGGATCGTTGAGGATAACATCTGGATTGATCAGTCTTGCCATTCGAATGGAATCATCCAGTCGATAGTCAGCAAATGCATAAAGAGGGTATGCTGAACCACTGGTTTGAGAGTGAAGGTCAACCGCGAGATCGGCATTTGGTTTGAGTAAGTTTTCCCACAGGCTGTTGGCGTAGCGACTGGCGTCATCTCCATTCGGATTACCGGGAAATACGCGATTAAGGTTTGTCGATGAACTATCAGGAGCCGCAGAATGAAAGTCTCGACTATGTCTTGCAATACCTGATAAATTGACCGCTGGTACTATAGTAATACAACCTGAAATGGCTTTGCCTTCCAGCTCTCGAGCCAACATTTGCGCAGTTAAAATACCATTTTGCTCGTCACCATGAACACCCGCAGTGATCATAATACGCTTCCCTGGCTTTGCACCTTTAAATACTCTTACGGGAAGCGTTTGAGGGTGACCAATCGCGTCCGTCGCAACCGCAAACCAAAACTTATGTTCTCCCGGTTCAAGTGTATCCACATCCAACGCTTGTATAGTCGGATACATAGGCACAATGCACTCATTCAACGGCTTCGTCATTGATCTTCTTTCCTTAAATAGCAGCGACCATCTTTTGTAACAAACGAATGATTTCTCGTTGCTCTTCAGGCTCAAGTGAACTCAGCATCTTTTTGTTGATCGCCACCGGAATGGGAGTCAAAGTTTTTCTTAGGGCTCTGCCCTCATCAGTCAGATATATACGAAATGAGCGGCGACTATTAGGATCGGCTTGCCGCTCGACTAGACCTAATTTCTCAAGTTTATCGAGAGTACGGGTCGTCGTGGAGTTTTCTACTTTAGATTTTTGAGCAATTTCGCGTTGCGTTACACCCTCTTCCTCCCATAAACACATCAAAGTCGGCCACAGAGCAATCGTCAACCCATGTTTCTTTAATTCTGTATCAAAAGTTTTGGCAGCGTCATTCGCCATTACGTTGATCAACCAGCCAAAACTGCTTTGTCTGTCAAATTTCTCACTCATCCAATAGATTTAAAAAGTAAAGGCAATAATCGTCATAGTAACTGATATTGCCAAAACTAGCACGAGCAATGCTCGAAGTTGAGAAACAAACTCAAGCCTTTGGTGTTGTGACAAACCTACCTGAACTCCCGTCACCATAGCCCAAGTAAGTGGCCTCGAACGAAATTTATAAACGAGAATGGCAACAACATGCACAGCAATTAATGTAGGTAAAACTTTTGCCAACATAAGATGCACGAATTCGAGAGCCCAAAACACATCGTCGCTCAACCAAACATTGGCTAATGGTAGGTTATCTAACATTCCCGATACGGCTAAGCCGGAAAGACATTGTAAAAATAAAGCAAAAATCAGTAATACGACCATCCACCCTCCAGCGGGGTTATGCCCCGGAGCGGCACGCTCTTTCCCCATGAGATAGCGCACAACTGCTTTAGGTGGGCGTAAAAACTGCCTGAAGCGACTGGTTTCGCTGCCAACAGCCCCCCAGAGCAATCTCCAGATAATCAGAGTGAACAATACCAATCCAGTTTGAACATGTGGACCATTACCAGAAAACCCACTCACCATTAGTGCAGCAAAGAGTATTGCTTGCAACCAGTGATATAGGCGTGTTGCCAAATCCCAAACTTTCACTTTCAACCTCCAATTACGACAAAAAACAACAACAATTTACATAAAAACAATTGCAATTGCAATTATTGCAATTTAAATTATACCGATAACAATAAGGCATCATAATCCTAATCATTGGAGAGACACATGAAACAAATATTCTTTAGCTTGCTTTTTTTAGTGCTGCCTTCAGCGTCTTATGCAGAAGACTTCACCGTACAGATTGATAAGCGCCAAGCAACTTTCGAAAGTATCGAAGTCACCAGCGAGTATGCAGAACAAACACTAAGCGGTAGTAAAACTGACTGGGAAAAGCTAACCCGTCACAGTCAAAAGTTGGAAGCCCATAGCCATGCACTACTAACCCTATTTCCTCAAGGAAGTCATGTAGGTAGTAAAGCTAAATCTGATATCTGGAGTAAGCCGAGTAAGTTCAATCAACTGTTAATCCAAATGAACCAAGGCTTTCAGGAGCTCTATAAGGCAAGTTTGGCTCAAGATATTAATCGAGCAGAAATAGGATTAAAAAATGCCCAAGATACATGTCGAAACTGTCATCGCAGTTATCGCTCGCGTTGGTAAGTTCAGATGAGTCACTAGAAAATGCTCGATTAAACCTTACTACACGAACTATTACCCACACAGCAATCCCTAAAAATAAATCAGGAAAACAGTCATGAAAGTCATTAAATCTGCAGCAATCATTACCTCTCTACTCATTTCACCCACAGTACTCTCTGCCGACTACGGGGTAGAGCTTATCTGGAATACTAACGATGCAGAACAAGTGTTAAAAGCACTACCAGAACAAAAAGCCGCTTTTGGCGAACTCATTGAGCAAGGAGATGTAAAAGATATGTTTGTTATCAACAGTAAAGTTGATAACAAACCAATTCAATTACTTAGATTTGTTTTGGAAGCGACCGATGAAACTCATGTAGAGAGTAAGCTAAAAGATCTGCCCATGTATGAAAAAGAGTTAGTAAAGATAAGTAACATTCGTCTACTCGGTTCAAAATGGCTCGATAACACCCCAGTTTATAATAACTATGGCGTTATTATCACGTGGAAAGAAGGCATAGAAGCTCTTGAAATGGATAGAGTGCTGGGCATTGACCTCCAACGAGTAATCAGCCTTAATCAAGCAGGATTAGTCACGTCTTCCTACCTTGATACCCAAAAGCTTTCCAATGGAGTTGTACGTCCTATTTACTCGGTATCATTCTTAGCCAAAGATGCTCAGCATGCTCGTGAGCTCAGTTACCAGTTTGAGGCAGTCACACTTGGCTATGCCACCATAGATATCCAGCATCTAGGTCACAAAATTAGCCTTAACCGATAATCAAAAAAGCGGACTGATAAGTCCGCTCTCTTCTAAGACTCTCGGGTAGATGTCACTACCACACTAAACAAAATTAGCGCCCCACCTATAACTTGTACTGGGGTTAATGATTCCTGTAACCAAGCCATGGCAAATATAGCACCAAATAATGGCTCGCTACCCATCAGCAAAGAAACCCGTGTTGGCGACGTTCGACGCACGGCATAATTCTGAACATAAAACGCAAATAGTGTACAAAACAGAACCAGATAACTGACCGTTAACCAAAACTCCATCGAAGTGGGAATCGAAAACTCCGCAGCGGGAAGATACGCAACTGCAAATATAATCCCGATCAAAGCTACAACTAAAGACTGGAGAGAAGTTAAGGTCGATGTAGTGATTTCTTTGCCTTCCGTAAACCTCTTGGTCATAGTGACCATTAGGGCCCTCAAAACAGCAGCGATGAGGATAAAATAGTCACCACTGTTAAGTGAAAGCTCAAAGCCTTTGTTGCTGGTCAATAATAACACTCCAACAACACTACAAACCGTCAATATCCACAACGTGTTGCTGACCTTTTTCTTATTGATGAATAATTCGGCAAAAGCGGTAAAAATGACCGATAAACTGATCAGAAACGCAGCATTGGATGCAGAGGTTTGGGATACACCAAACACCTCACAGAAAAAAATCGCCGATAGAATAAAACCGGTGGGAATCGCTATTTTCCAATCCTTATTCAATCCTCGGCGAAAGTCTCGAATCACCACAGGTAGCATACATAAAAAGGTGATCGAAAATCTTATGGAGATAAAAAGCAAAACACTGGTATAAGCCAACGCACTTTTGGTCAAGCCATAACTTGTCCCCCAAAAAATCGCTACCAGTAGTAGCAGCGATTCCGTAATAGGAAACCTTATATTTCCTTTCTTTAACGAATCAGCAGCCGTTGTCATTTCAATCCTCCATCCGTGTAAACGCTATTACGAGTACGTCCCTGTACGCGCACTTTTCCGAACAAACTGGTGTAATCGGCGTAACTTCGTGCATTGTCTGCTCATCGTCCGCCATAACTAAATCAAAGGTTTTATCCAACATAATCTGTTCACGAAAACACCCTTTAGCGTCAGTAATACTGGTTACACCACCAGCGATGTTGACTCGATTGATCATCAAAGACGCAATGAAAGTCACACCATCACGATGAAGCCCT
This sequence comes from Vibrio sp. Isolate24, assembly GCF_022398215.1. NCBI lineage: Bacteria > Pseudomonadati > Pseudomonadota > Gammaproteobacteria > Vibrionales > Vibrionaceae > Vibrio > Vibrio sp. Isolate24. Next base: position 124,588 of record NZ_JAKEUU010000001.1, on the reverse strand, counting down.
TCCGGTGTGGGTTGCCCCTGCTGCGAGCTATTTGCGATGATCCGATACGGGTGCAGCCGTATATTCCAATTCACAGGGGTCCCCAGGGCATCGTCGTAGATGTCACTCATCATAAATAGCAACTTTGCTAGCAAATCTGATGTGACAAACTTATCGCTCAGTGGGGAAAAATGACGTTCAACATCACCGTTCAATGTATTAATGAAAGCCGGCTGAACATAAGGCTCATGCGGTAACAGGGTTATTTCACGCTGAGCAGCCAGCTTAGTGAATTGACCATAGCGCCGGTACCGATAGGTCCCGCCATCCGCCATATAATTGTCTCGTTCAAGTGAGCTCCAACACTGCTTAAAACGGATCACTTCATCGACATTGGTATCCAGCAGAGCGGTCATTTTTCGCCCCGACACAAAGACATAGTCTTCTTTGATAAGTGTGTGGCTGATGTCTGCCAAAGTCTTGGTGGCTGCGTCCTGAATAGAAGTCATCGGCGGTAATTCCTATACCCACTGACGATTTGATCTAGATTGACTATTGAACTTGAGCGCTCGTTGTGACCTTTGCTGAGCAATCTCAATTTCCCACTCGTCCCTATCACGTAGATACTTCGGCTCATCAGCCACTATCCCAGAGGGGATAAAGCTTCCTCTGGATAAGTTGAAAGAGACACTGCCAGAGATGGACTCGGCAGTGTGAGCGATGAACGCATAGCTTGCACACTGCAACATACTTCCCCAACGGCCTTCAACAGCCTCCTGAGTCCACATATCGTTATGCAATGCCTTCGCTTTGAGAACATCTGTAGGTAAAGTTGCTGTCTCCAGTAACTTATAAGCCTTTATCAGAACTAAGGCGGCGGGCGCTTCTCGCACCTCTAGTACCTTTTCATCCTGATCGAGATGATCGAACCCTACAAAACGACCAATCTCATACGCGCCAACGTAGTTGTTAATGAAGGCAATTAACTCTAGTAAATTAATCGGCTTATCATTCAGTGTGACAGGATAGCCCTTTCTGAAGCCGATCGTAATTTGATCATTGTCTAAATGTTTTTCTGGCTGCCACTTTGACCAGGTAAACAACGAATCTGAAACTACAAAATTTTCAGGGTCATCTAAAACCCCAGACTCGAATTCACGGCACCATAGATTTGAATCCCCGCTGACGTTTCGGGTCTTAAATCCCACTAAGCCTGAATGAAACAAAGCCTGTGCCTTATCTTCACGAGACAGTGCTGAGTACTCATAGGGGGAACCGTAATAACCATCAAAACCTGATGCTTCTATCGCACCATTAATACGACGCAAGCTATTTTGGGACTGGTTTGCTGTATGAATGATTGCATCACAACCTAAGCTCCCCGCCAACTCGACCGCCTTTTTCACTATGATAGGCCGTGATAAAGAGGAACTGACCGGATAGTCATTGAGGTACATTGCTTGCGCCTGTATTGCCGAGACTAAACTGTGTTCAACAAATTCCTGCCTTGCGTCGATAATCTTGAGATCAAAACCATAATGATCCGTAATTAACTTGAGTTTCGATTCTTCTATCCCATCGCCGAGGTTAACCGCGACTGCGGTGACTTTTACATCACTGCTTTTTAGTAGCTCCAGCACATAGGAGCTGTCTAAGCCACCGCTAAATAAGGTCAAAATATGATTAGCAACTTTCGCGACGGCCTTAACATCACCAACGCTTCTTATTTTTTTCACGCGTCACGTCCTTGGATATTCTGGGATACTGTCAATTGACTTAATTAGTATCCATAAGTAACTTGAACGAAACAATATAGCTGAAATGCAAAGGATAATTGCACTGTGGACACAAATAAATTAATTCCTCTCCTATCCGAGATGGCAATTTTCGTAAATGTGGTCGAATCTGGGAGCTTTTCAAAAACCGCTCAGAGGCTTGGTGTGTCACCTTCATCAGTCAGTCGTTCCATCACTCGGCTGGAAAGTGCATTGCAAGAAAAGCTGTTGGAAAGAACGACGAGACAGATGCGTCTGAGCACCACAGGACAGGAGGTCTACAGCTTGTGCAGTGACATGATGAACTCGGCAAAAATGGCTATCTCTGCTGCCCAAGTAGATAAAACTGATGTATCAGGCGTGCTGCGTGTCGCTGCACCTAAAGCCCTTTCCCGACAGGTTCTCATGCCAATGATCCTCAGCTTTATTGACCGTTTTCCCAACATTTCATTGCAACTGAAAGTCGCTGATCACTATATCGACCCTATTGGTGATGAAGTAGATGTCATCATTCACATTACGGATAAGCCGACTGAAGGTTTAATTGCAAAGCAGCTCAGTCAATGTCGCTTGGTCATGTGTGCCAGCCCTGCTTACTTTGAGAGGTGTGGTATCCCCACTCACCCCGAAGACATTTCCAATCACAACTGCTTGTGCTTAGGAGAAAATCCCAAGGATAGGGTGTGGGAGTTCACTAACAACAACAAAAAGCTATCAATGAACGTCGGTGGTTCATTCGCAGTCAACCATAGTGAAATTCGACGCGAAGCAGTATTGCGCGGTGTGGGAATATCGGTTTTCCCTGAGTTTGCAATTCAGTCCTATATTGATTCTGGGCAAGTGATTGAAGTATTACCTGACTGGCACGTGGGAGGAAACTATCAAGGAAAAATCATCGCCCAATATGCACAATCTAAGTACATTCCCAGTCAAATCAAAACTTTCATTGAGTATCTGCAAGATTGTTTTAATGAATAAGCCAATTAAAAGCCAGAGGCAAGCTCTGGCTTTGTTCTGTTGCTCGATTTTCAAGCATTAGCACTCATTATCAGTCGGGGAATACTCCAGAATATCTCCGGGTTGGCAATCAAGATGCTTACAGATAGCTTCTAAAGTCGCTAACTTGACCGCTTTCGCCCGACCATTTTTAAGCACTGATAGGTTTTGTTCAGTAATACCAACTAATTTTGCTAACTCATTGGAGCGCATTTTTCGCTTAGCTAACATGACGTCAAGGTTAATTACAATTGCCATAATTTTTCACTTAAATTGTCAGCTCACTTTCTTTTTGAAGCTCTGCCGCTCTTTCCATTACCACTGCAATGACGCGAACAATCAAACCAATAACAAACATTGTGATATCAGCGTCATTGACGTTAAAGGACATGCTCCAGTTTCCGTCATTGTACGACAATGCAAAGCTGAGAAGTATACCCATGATAAATTGAACGAAAGGTGTTGCCATCAGCAAGTAGCTGATCTTTTTGTAACATAGCGTGTTTTGACGCTCAAAGACCTGCCCTCTTTCATATAAGCGGAATAGAACTATTAATTGCCACAATAGAGCCATTGTCAGAAATGTTGTCAGCATACTTGGTAGAAAACCAATCAATGACCGCGTAAAACTCAAAGGCAACTCGACCTCTACTGGAAAGCTCGCCTCGAACCACTCCACATTCCATAGAGTTGCAGAAAACCAAAATACAGTATTCAACACAGCAGTAAAAATCAGAGAGAACCAAAATAGTACTAATAATTTTCGGCTGAATGTGCTTATCGATTGTTGTGTCATAAAACATCCTAGGTAGCATTAATTTGAGTACACCTTAAAGTAACAAAAATCAATTATCAATAAAAAATTATCGTTTTACGATAATTTTTTATTGCCCTATATTGTTTTTACCTATATTTTATAAAACGCAATATCTCAAACCCTTTTAAACAGGCACCACTATGATCAAATTTTTATGCATGGCCATTTTGCTGGCCTTTTCAACGAGCTTTGTAAATGCAGGAACTTTCCTTGATGAGATAACTGATGTTCTCCCCACCGAAAGTGTCAACCAGTCGCAATCATCTCCATACACGGAAGACGCTGCACCAATACAATCACACTATTCAGGTAGCGAATGTACCAATAAAACGCAGACACAATTAAATCGAGAAACGTCAAAGCAAAACGGCAACTCTAGTGAATGCTATATCACTGAGTTTCCAGATAGAGGGATCGAAACCCATATTCAATCAACGGAACAAGGGGATTTTAGTGTGGGGGTAAAATGGGAAATAGATTAACCAATACCAAAGGATAGCCACAGGCTCAGGCTTTCAGAATATCAACCTATTTTTTCTAAGGGGAAAAGCTCTTCTGTTATTACAGAAGAGCTTAGTAATTTGCTGATGTGAATTATGCCTTTTCTAGATCGGACACCATAGCCTTGGATAGGGCTTCAGCTACTTTGATGCCATCTATACCCGCAGAAAGGATCCCTCCAGCGTAACCTGCGCCTTCACCCGCAGGATAGAAGCCTTTGAGGTTTACACTCTGGAAGTCTTTGCCACGCTTGATACACACTGGTGAAGAAGTACGAGTTTCCACCCCTGTGAGCAAACCATCCTCAGATGCAAAACCCTTAATCTTCTTATCAAACGCCGGAATCGCTTCACGGATCGCTTCTATAGCGAAATCAGGCAGCGCTTTAGAAATATCCGTAAGGTGAATTCCCGGCGTAAATGATGGTTGAACATCACCGAGCTCACTTGGATCGCGACCTTTTAGAAAATCACCTATCTTCTGTGCTGGCGCATCGTAGTTTTCACCACCCAAAACGTAAGCACCTGATTCAAGCTCACGCTGGAAGCGGATGCCTGCCAGAGGGTCACCTGGGTAATCACGTTCTGGATCGATGCCAACGACAATAGCACTGTTCGCGTTGCGCTCTGAGCGCGAGTACTGACTCATGCCATTTGTGACCACGCGGCCTTCCTCAGACGTAGCGGCAACGACAGTACCACCCGGACACATACAGAAGCTGTACACGGTACGACCATTCTTACAATGATGCACCAGCTTGTAGTCGGCGGCGCCAAGAATTGGATTGCCCGCGTTAGGACCAAAGCGCGCTTCATCGATCATTGACTGCTTGTGCTCAATACGGAAACCAACCGAGAACGGCTTCGCTTCCATGTACACGCCGCGATCGTGGAGCATTTCAAAGGTATCACGCGCACTGTGGCCGACGGCTAGAACAACGTAGCGAGATTTAATCTCTTCGCCGTTTGATAGTGTTAAACCTGTGATTTTCTCGCCATCCATGTGGATATCATCGACGCGCGTACTAAAGCGAATCTCGCCACCCAGTTCGATAATTTTCGCACGCATCTTCTCGATCATGGTGACCAGCTTAAACGTACCAATATGTGGCTTACTGACGTACATGATCTCTTCTGGCGCACCAGCTTCCACAAACTCCGTAATGACTTTTCGACCATAGAAATTTGGATCTTTTACTTGGCTGTAAAGCTTACCGTCAGAGAACGTACCTGCACCACCTTCACCAAACTGTACGTTTGATTCCGTGTTTAGAGTGCGCTTACGCCAGAAACCGAAGGTATCTTTTGTACGCTCACGGACCTCTTTACCACGTTCAACAACGATAGGCTTAAAGCCCGCTTGTGCAAGAATCAGCGCGGCAAATAGACCACATGGGCCAAAACCGATTACTACTGGACGCTCTGTTAGGTTCTCTGGTGCTTTCGCTACGAACTTGTACTCCATGTCTGGAGTCTCTTTTACGTGCGGGTCGCTAACGAACTGCTCAAGAAGCGCAGCTTCGTTTTCAACGATAACGTCTAGCGTGTAGATAAGTAGGATGTTGGCTTTTTTACGAGCATCATAGCCACGTCTGAACACATTGAAAGAGATGACTTGGTCTTCAGAGATGCCAAGCTTCTTGGTAATGGCAGCAGTCAGCGCCTCTTCCTCATGATCGAGAGGAAGTTTAATTTCAGTTAAACGTATCATGTTGATGTCTCGTATAGATAGGTGTCTTAGCCAAAACCGTCTGACAAACGGTCAGCTCACAATGGCGCGCATTTTACGAGAAATTAAATTGTCTGTCATACTAAATCAGACAACATTAGTAACAATCACCGTGCTGGATATTGAATTTTAGCTTGGGATGAGTATCATCCCCATTCTTCGATTTTGACTAACTAAAAGAGCGGATCACCATGGCGTTCGTCGTAACAGATAACTGCATTCAATGTAAATACACAGACTGTGTCGCTGTATGCCCTGCAGATGCTTTCCACGAAGGGCCAAACTTTATGGTGATCAATCCCATCGAATGCATCGACTGTGGTTTATGTGTTGATGAATGCGACGCTAATGCGATTTTTCAGGAAGATGAAGTACCGGAAGATCAAACCGTTTACATTGAATTGAATGCAGAACTCGCCGAATTATGGCCAGTGCAAACCGAAGTAAAACCAGCTATGGATGGCGCTGAGAAGTGGAATGGCGTACCGGATAAATTAGGGATGTTAGAGAAGTAGATTCTCTATCTTCAGATACAAGAAAGCGCAGTGGATCACTGCGCTTTTCTGCATTCAGGACTTTTTATTCACCATGCTGGCGACGTAAGTTATCTAAAATGATCCCCGTTGCCATCGCCACGTTAAGTGACTCAGCACCACCAAAAGCAGGTATGGTGATCTTGTCTGTGACAAACTGAGCGGCTTGCTCACGAATACCGTGAGATTCACTGCCCATCAGCAAAATACCTTCGGCTGCAAACTCGACGTTATGTACACTCTCACCTTCAAGAAATGCCCCATAAACCGGTAAGTTAGCTTGCTCTAAATAGCTAGGTAGGTCTAATTGGCTGACTGTGACGCGACCAAAACTGCCCATAGTGGCACTAATGGTTTTCGGATTATACGGGTCAGCACAATCATTACTGGCAACGATATGCTTAATACCATACCAATCTGCAACACGAATGATCGTCCCCAAATTGCCAGGATCCGAGACACCATCTAAAGCAATCATCAAGCCCTGAGCTTTGGGTACGTCAACACAAGGGGTGTTCACTACCGCAATCGCCGCGTTATTGCTCACCAACGTACTTGCCTTCGTTAATTCATCTAATGGCGCTTCGATACATTCAAAATCGCTTAATGTTGAATGATGCTCTGCCAGAAACTCCGACGTAGCGAAGATCTGCTGTACCGTTAGTGAACTCTTTGCCAACTCAAGTACATTCTTCTCACCTTGGACCAAAAATAGACCATGCGCCTTACGTTGTTTCTTTTGGCCTAAGGCACGAAGTAATTTAAGTTGGTTTTTCGAAATCATAATGTATCCAAGGTGAAAGAGGGTGATACCCCACACTAAAGCGCGGCAATTATAGAGTAAAGCGCCACATAGCTAAAGGGCTGTCGCTAAACATCTCTTCACGGAAAAACGAAGGCTCTACCCTTGGCTTTTGCCTAACTCCAACGGAGGATACGCACTTCATTACCTTCTTCAGGTTTGGCCGGAATATTAAGCGATAGAAGAAATGATACCCCTGCCATCGCTGCGCCAATATAGAAAACCACTGAAGGCGAGATTAACCAGATCAAACCAAAAGAAACAGGAATGAATACCGCTGCGATGTGGTTAATCGTAAATGACACACCAGCAGTTGAAGCCATATCTGCAGGATCCGCTATTTTCTGGAGGTAGGTTTTGATTGCCAATGCTAGCGCAAAAAATAGATGATCGATGACGTACAACGCCGCAGCCCATTCAGCGCTTTGTACTAAACCATAGCCTACGAAGATAAGTACCAACCCAGTGTACTCGAACAACAGCGCCTTACGCTCGCCGACTTTACCAATGAATTTGCCTATTTTTTTAGCAAATAAGAAATTAAATAAATAGTTGATCAGAAACAGCATCGTGATATCAGCTGCTGAATAACCAAACTTTTCCACCATCAGGAAGCCAGCGAAAACGGTAAAGATTTGTCGACGAGCGCCACTCATGAAGGTCAGTGCATAATACAACCAATAACGCTTGCGTAAGACCAGTTTTTTATTTTGTTGGACTTGAGTTTGGAACTGCGGAAATGAAAAAGCCATCCAAACCACTAATAGAAAACCAATGCCACCAAAAGTAAGATAGACCCACTGGAAATCCATTTTCAGCATTTCCAGACAGACCCACAATGCGCCATAAGTCACCAGTGATGCTAACGCACCGACGGAAATAAACTTACCCAACATTTCCGGTGCTTCATCTTTCGAAAGCCATTGTAGTGAAAGAGATTGTTTAAGAGTCTCAAAATAGTGGAACCCTGTAGACATCAATAAGGTCGTCATTAACAATCCAAAAAGTGAAGGGAAAAAACCTGTCATAGCGGTGCCCAGAGTGAGAGCCCCCAATGCCAGCAACATAAACCGTTGTTCACGAATAAACATTAAAACAAACACTGCGGTAAAGGCTAAAAAGCCGGGAATTTCACGTACACTCTGCAAAAGCCCAATATCTGCGCCATCAAACTGTGCCTTTTCAATCACAAAGTTATTGAGTAGTGCCATCCAACTGGAAAATGCAATGGGAACGACGATAGAGATGATGATTAAGAAGTTTTGAGGGGTTTTCCAGCTAGCCGACTGTTCCATTTTGTTATTCCTTTTATTCGCTCAGAGACACCTTAATTCTTCACTAGTGAATAGACAAACTTATTTACAAATTAAACGTCCGTAGTACTCATAGCGTTCAACGTGCATCAGAGTAAAGTTTCACTTAATTAAAATAAGTTAAAACAATGCTTTATCTTTAAGTCCTTGCTCGTTATTGTTGAGCTATGTTTAACCAGTCGAGAAGGTAATAATATGGAAATAACAATTCGTCCGACTCAAGTCAGTGATGCCGCCGCAATGTGTGAGATCTACTCTCAACCTAAAGCACAACGCGAAACTCTCCAATTGCCCAAACCCTCTGTGGCAATGTGGACACAAAGACTGGAAAACATGCCTACCGGTATTTATAGCTTTGTCGCGGAATTAGATGGCAAAGTGGTCGGAAACATAGGTTTTGAGCATTCTCAGCGGCCTCGTACCGCTCACAGTGCGACTTTCGGTCTAGGTGTTCATGATGACTATCATGGTATGGGTATAGCTAGTAAGCTGATTGAAACTGTACTTGATTTAGCAGACAACTGGCTGCAAATAAAGCGCGTTCATCTCGAGGTCAATACGGATAACGAAGCGGCGATCGCGTGCTATAAAAAATTTGGCTTTGAAATTGAAGGCGAAGCGAAAAATTCGGTTTTCAGAGAAGGCAAATACCAAAACACTTATTACATGGCAAGGCTCAAACCATAGCCGTGTAACGACATTATGTTAAAGGCTTACTTATAGGTAAGCCTTTAACATATCAATAGCCCGATGAGCCAAAGCTTCCGTATAAGCATTGATTTTCCAATGATCCGGGCTCCATCCTTTAACAAAACGATGGAAATCTGCCCAAGCAATAGCAAATAACGGTCGCCAAGTTTGCTCTACGTCAAACGCATCGGTTTCGGGCATTAAATCACTTATCGCTATTTTCAGGTGAGTAAAATAAGTATCCAAAATCCACTCCTCCATATCATTGCAATCTTCAGGCTGGACAGCACTACTCATAAAGAGAACGACATCCTTCATCGCGCAACCTCTACCCACATACTGGAAATCGACAGCCGCGGCCTTTTGGCCATCAGAAGTAAAACAGAAATTCGCTAACTTCGCGTCACCATGAACTAAGGTTTGATAAGGTGCATTACCAAGCACCTTATCAATATCTTTCGCAGCTTGTTTGAGTGACATATCATCGAGCGCCGCAAGTTCATCAGGACGAGTATCAAGGTGCCAATAGGTGCCTGTTTCCCACAATCCTTCCCCTTTCTCTCCGATATGTGAAGCATGAAACCATGCTAGCCACTTGAGCACCGCTTCCAAATGTACTTTTTCAGCCTTGTGGCACACCTCGTCATAACCAAGCTGATGTAAGTCTTCTATCACCAAAAGGTGCTCCATTCCTTTTTGATCCACAATAATGGGTTGTGGCTGCGGACAATGAACATGCGCACGTGCCGCAAAATGTCGATACCAGTGTAACTCGACATCATAAGACTTAAGTTTCCGCTGATGTGAAAGTGCTGTATTCCAACCTCTGGGATGTTGATCAGGCTTAGGCAAGTGAACATGTTTTATCACGATACTGGTTTGATCGACATACAACCTAACCAACTCACCGTAGCCACCCCACAAAGGTTGTAAAATCTCTCTATGTTCTAATTTTCTGTATCCCAAGCGCTGACATAACGCTTGATAATCATAGATTTGCTTCATGACGGCTCAGCAAGCAAGTGAGACCACTCTGGGTGACGTGACAAGTAATGGACAACATACGTACATATAGGGTTGATTTTCACTCCTTGTCGCTCAATCTCAGGCAAAATAGCTTCCATCATCACCTTACCGTACCCTTTTCCTTGCAACTCTTCTGGGACTTTAGTTGAAGTAATGACATAAACACTACCTTGCACATCAAACTTCATGATGGCGTCATGTTCACCCTCTAGGTGAACACGAAAAAGTGAGTTTGGTTCATCAAAAACTACCTTATGTGACATACGGACTCCTAAAAATGATATCTAGCTCAAAGTTATTGAGCGTTTTGATATTTGAACAAACGGTAAAGCACACATAGAATCGGAAACCATCAAAGAGAATAATAAATCCTCAATGAAGAATAAGTTGGCCTACAACTAAAACGATAGCATGGCGACTCTAACGGAGGCTAGATGAATACTCAGGCGATTGCCAGTAAAGAACAATCTTCACGATCATCGGCGAGGGAGAAAAGCGTTTCAACATTGAACAGCACTGATGCATTAGCAATGTTAGAGCATGGCGGAGAACTTACTATTGGTATCACTACCCCAGTAGGTACCACTTTTAGGTGTAAGACAACATTCATCGGCTTCCACTCTCAAAATTTGGTTCTCGCTGAGCTGCCTAAAGTCTCAGATAGCGATCTCAGCTTTTTCTTTCAGCCGGGATTTTGGGCTACGATCAGAGCGATTTCTCACCGTGGTGAGGGCGCCATCGTCCATTTCCGAAGCCAGCTCGAACACGTGATGACAGCACCTATACCGATATTCGCATTGACGGTCCCAAACACTATGCAGGTTACTCAACTGCGAAAAGAGCCAAGATACGATGTCAATCTTGCCGCACGTGTTAATGCATCAACTCATCGACTCGATTGCCAAATTCGAGATTTATCCAAAAGTGGTTGTCGCTTTGTTACCGCTCCACTGAGCCGAGCTTTTCAAGTTGGTGATGTGATAGCATTGGAAGTCTATTCTGGTATGAATAAGTCCAACCACTTTGAACCTCTATTCGGCAAGATCTGTAACCTCCAAAGCTCTTCACACTATGCTCGCTATGGCGTACAGTTCGATGAAAATGGAACAGAAAACGCCAAGCGACTGCTAGCGAATCTCAAGTTTGATGGCACCAAACTGACACTGCGATAAAACGCATCAACCTTCGAATATAAAAAGGCTTGGTTCTCACCAAGCCTTTTTATTATCCAATCACATTTTAAGTACGATACTGTTTAAGAATATCAGCGAGAGAAATCGATGCTTTGGTCAGATTTGCTACGCCTTGAGACGACTTCTCCGCCACACTACGGATAGTATTAGACTGGGTACGTATATCACTCAGTTCTGAAGCGATATCGTTCGCAACAGCACTTTGCTCTTCTGCAGAGGTGGAGATCTGGATACTCATATCCATGATACCTCGCGCAGACTCCGAAATTGAGTTTACATCCTTCCCAATGTCTTCAATTAGATCACTACTGGTTTGTGCTTGCTCAACCGTTTGTTGAGTAATGGAGGCGATGTTCTGGCTCTCCGACTGCAGTTTTTCGATCATAGACTGGATCTCCACCGTCGCCGCCTGAGTACGGCTGGCTAGAGTACGTACTTCATCTGCCACAACGGCAAAACCTCGACCTTGCTCACCGGCACGCGCTGCCTCAATCGCTGCGTTCAGCGCCAACAAGTTAGTTTGCTCAGAGATAGCATTGATTGTGGTTATCACTTCATTAATCTGAGTGGTATTGTCATTCAGAGTCGAAACTGAGCTAGACGCCTGCTCAATGTAACTAGACAGTTTTTCAATCTCGTTGATCGCGGACTGAACACGCTTGTAACTACCATCGATATGCTGAGAATCTTGCTCTGCTTGATCTGTCGCCTGCTGAGAAATATTCGACACCTCTTTCGCTGAAGCTGTCATTTCTTCCATCGCGGTCGCAACCGAATCTAAAGAGGTGTACTGGTTGGTGATCTGAGATTCACTCAATCGCATTTCTTGTTCAAAAGACGCAGACGTTTCACTCATTGTCTTCGCATTCTCTTTTACGTTGTTGACCAAATCGGTCAAGGTATCCATTGCTTTATCAAGCGCACACCCAATAGTGCCAAACTCATCTCGACCAGGGTGGAAGCCAAGGCGAGACGTCAGATCACCCTCACCAATTTTCTGAGTCGTGGTATACAACACCCAAAGAGCCCCACCAATAAAGGTAGCGACCCAGTAACAAAACACCGCAAACGGAACAGCCCAGACAAAGCTAAAGAAAAAAGTGGATAAAGCCTGAGAGCGTGCTTGCTGATCTTGTGCCTGATTGTTCATGGTCAGTTGGTAAACATTGCCATCTTTACCCGTTTGAGAAACCGTCACAATCCCATTGTTATACGTCGGTTCATCGACACTAGACACTTTGCTAATATTAGCTTGGCCCACTATCGATGCTTCAGTACCTGCACTCATCACACCGTCAAGTCGATGAACCGCAGCTGAGATCGCCGAACTTTCAATGTATTTTATTTTAGAGTAATAGTTTCCGCCTGCTATGCTGCCTACAGCGACAAGAAACAAGGCAAAAATCACCCACATTTTGTCATTAATAGACATCTTAATAAAAAGCTTGTCTATCGTTCTGAACTCTACTTCTTTCATGTTAACTCTGCCTCCTCTAACAATGGCTCCATGCCTGGGTGTTGGCTATATAAAATTATCGGCCTATAAGAGTAATTTATGAGACACGAATCAAGTAACAATGAAATGTAATACTAATGAAATGTCATTTATGAGATCCAAAACCCACTTATATAGGCCGACGTCCCGCAACAAGTCGTTACATCCACAATTTTTGAGCAACTCATGGATGAATTGCGATTGAAAAAACCACCCTACAGAATTAGATTATTTTAAACCCATCGACAAGGAGGAGTGATGGATATTAAAACCGATCAACTTGATCATCCTGAAGTGATCAAACTGCTCGAGGAACACCTCGCAGACATGAATGCAACCTCACCACCAGAAAGTGTCCACGCTTTGGACACTTCGGCACTGAAAGCAACGAATGTCACATTTTGGACCTGCTGGAAAGATGAGCAACTGCTAGGTTGCGCAGCCATCAAAGCGCTTTCCGCAACACATGCGGAGTTGAAATCAATGCGTACCACACCAGCGGCTCGCAATCAGGGCATTGCTTCAAGTTTACTGTCATTTGCCATCGTTCAAGCAAAGCTTAGGGGTTATCAACGCATCAGCCTTGAAACCGGTTCTATGTCTTTCTTCAAACCTGCCAGGGAGCTGTATACGAAATTCGGCTTTGAGTATTGCTCCCCTTTTGCAGACTATCAGCCAGATCCTAATAGTCGCTTCATGACCTTAGAGTTAAGTAAAGTTTAGCTAGAAACCTGCTCGGCAAGCCGAGACCGTTTCAACAGTCGAGCAGGAGAGAAACCAGTGACGAGCATGGTGCCAACTAATACGAGCACTGTGCCAGCAAAGGTATTTAGGCCAATAGGCTCATCAAGAATCAAAGCTCCCCATAGAATTCCAAATACTGGGATCAAAAACGTCACAGAAAGGGCAGACGCCGCACCTTCATCCGCAACTAAACGGAAATAGAGTAAATATGCAATACCAGTACAAAGTACGCCTAGTGCTACAACCGATAGCATTTCATAGCTACTCGGCTCTCCCTGCATCGGAACAAATGGTAACAGGGGGAGAATCCATAAAACAGCCGCCCACATATTGCCGTGTGCATTTTCAAATGATGCCACTTTGGGTGCGGTTTTGGTGTAATTAGTGGCAATACCATAACAGCATGCTGCCATCACACTTGCCACGATAGGTAGCGCCGCACTGATACCAATGTTAACCGCATCCCACCCCACTAAGATCCCAACACCTGTGACACCAAGCAACATACCAAACACGGCTTTTCTTGTCAGAATTGACTTATGCCAGACAGCACCAATCAAGGCTCCCCAGATCACAGAGGTTGAATTGAGCACCGATAATGTTGATGCGTTCAAAGTTTGCGCAGCATACGCAAATAACAAAAATGGTAGAGCGGTATTAAATAACCCGATTATCATAAAATGCTGGAAATGCTGTCTAAACGCCAATTTCTTACGTAGATAAAGAGAGATAAGAAACAAACTCAGCGCAGCAAATCCGACTCGAAACTCAATCAAATATGCCGGTCCAAAAGTATTGGCCGCTATTTTCATAAATAGAAACGACCCGCCCCAGATAGCCGCAAGACAGATTAGACGTAAAAAGCTGGCAGTAGACATGAATTATCCCTCTTATTGTTTGCGCCTAATGTGAATCAATTGTTAACTAGAATCAATCATAAAATGAGTTACATTTCCGAAAGTGGCGAATAAAAATAGAGAACTAAACACACAGATATGACACTTTTCTCATCTACTGAGAAGTCATCACATTGATCCGCTCGCTTATTAGATAAGTTGCCCTTAACTTAATTCCTTTCTCTCTGATTGAAATCTAGTATGAACTTAATCGTCAATATTAATCGGCATGTTAGAGAATATGGGTTTGAAATGGCCACTAGGCAAGCATGGCGCTGTGGTGTGAAAGCCAACCTAGTCCAACGTATTATTGGGGTTGCTAAGGGGCAGGTTGTCTGTGTCATTGAAGGGGTGAGAGCTGAATTGTCAACGCCTATGAACACCCCTCTCCACCATGAGGAAATACAAGGACGCTATATTTTTGTAGGAGGCATTGTCTGGCAACCAAACGATATTCTTGCCCCAGCTTTCCCCGAATTCATGTTTATGCATTTAAGAAATATCAGTAATAAACATAAATACATGACAGATGAACAACTGCAGGTAAATTTAGCGTAGCAAGTAACAAGAAGCCCCGAAATCAAGGGGCTTAGTTTAGGCTTTATCGATATTGGATTGCGAGAAATCCAACTTTTCTTTCACTTCCGATTCGCTGGGTACGGCTTCAACCGATTCTTCTACAATAGGCGGCACTTCACTCACTAAATCTAACTCCTCCCCACCTAACACATCCTGTTCTTGAAGCGGGATATTACGCTTGTATAGCTTATTGAGCGCCTTGATAACCGCGTGCTTACTTACCTTGTTATCGCGAATTTTTTTCAAAATCGGTTTCGACAATGACTGCAGGCCAACAACGGTATCGACTCCAATACTAAGTGCAACCTGATCTCGCAATATGCGAGCCTGTTCATGCCCTAGTTGTCCCGCTAGAAATAGCCATATATACGCAATGGAATTGCCATTAGGCCGTTGATCCATCCAAGCTTCGCCTGCGCTATACATTGCATCGGTATACCCTTTCTCAGCTGCTCGCTCTAACCAATAACAGCCTCGTGAAAAATTCGCAGTCACGCCAATTCCACGGATGTAATTAAGCCCAAGCTTCATACGACCCTCATTACTTCTCTGAGATGCCGCTTGCTGGTAATACTCCGTAGACAAGCGTGGGTTAGGCTCAGGGTTGTGGGCCGATGCAAACCAGTCACCCAAGAATATCAGTGCATCAAGGTAGTTTTGTTCCGCCGCCTGCTTCATGACTTGAATTGCTTTGCCAATATTTTGCTCAGTACCTCGACCATAAAATAAGGCCAATGCCATTTCGAATTTATGAGGAATGCTGCCTTCCATTGCAGGAATACAGGTCTGCCAAAATTTGGCTTCTTCTCTCAAAACTAGGTCCTGATTCATTTTATTACTGATACGTACAACGCCGTACATACCATTGACATTATCCAGTCTGGCCGCTTTGTTGTACCAATACAGAGCTTCTTTAGGCCTTGAACGTTCTGCCTCTTTAGCCAAAAAAAGGATGGTCGGAACATGGCCATTTTCAGCTTTATAAACTCGCTCTTCCTGCTCTTGCTTGTGATTTTTTTCCATTGCTTTCCGGTAAGCAACTTCACGCTCTTTACGCTCTTGTTCTAGTCGCTTCTTACGAAGCTGCAATGCAAGCATCCACATGAACAAACAAAGCAGCAGTAAACCAGTCGCGCCAATGGCGATCCCTATAACATTCATCTATATCTTTTCTTCACCTTCAACTGGCGTTTACCATCTAAAATGCTTGTCGGCCAGTCACAACAAAAGTTAAGGAGTTATGCCTCCTTTTGTTTAAGTGTACCTCACTCCCACGATTAGTTGATGAATAAAATACAAAATATGCCACAGGAGCATATATTTGTGGCCTTAATTTTCATGATGAATTTTTTCGTTAAAAATCACGAGATGATCACTTGGCTTGAGATGATATAAAGCAGTTTGGCAAAGAAAAGGCAAAAATTGACCGAAAACAATAGCCGCCACCACAAGCTTATTTTATAATGCAAATTAATGTTTCAGAGCATCACAATTTCAACATTAGAGGCAACCAATGAGACTAATCCCGTTAAACAAAGCAGCGCAGGTCGGTAAATGGGCTGCAGCACATATCGCTAAACGCATTAATAACTTCCAACCAACGGCTGAACGTCCTTTTGTATTAGGTTTGCCAACAGGTGGAACTCCTCTAGCCACTTATAAAGCGCTGATAGAGCTTTATCAGGCAGGTGAAGTCAGCTTTAAACACGTAGTGACATTTAATATGGATGAGTACATTGGCATTCCAGCCGACCACCCCGAGTCATACCGCTCTTTCATGTATAACAACTTTTTCAACCACATCGATATTCAGGAAGAGAACATCAACTTGTTAGATGGCAATGCGGTGGATCACGAAGCCGAGTGCCAGCGTTACGAAGACAAAATTAAATCATACGGCCGCATTAACTTGTTTATGGGCGGTGTAGGTAATGATGGGCACATTGCATTCAACGAACCCGCCTCTTCTTTATCTTCTCGTACGCGTATCAAAACCCTGACCGAAGACACTCGTATCGCCAACTCACGCTTCTTTGATGGTGACATCAGTCAAGTACCTAAGTATGCACTCACTATCGGTGTAGGTACATTGCTTGATTCTGAAGAAATAATGATTCTGGTCACTGGTCATAATAAAGCACTTGCACTTGAAGCGGCTGTTGAAGGGAGTGTGAACCATTTGTGGACAGTATCTGCGCTTCAGCTTCATCCTAAATCTGTCATCGTATGTGATGCACCTTCCACTCAAGAGTTGAAAGTTAAGACAGTCAAGTATTTTACTGAACTGGAAGCAGAGAACATCAAAGGCTTCTAGGCCATTTATTCGGATAACAACTCAAAAAGGCCTAGTCTACCGGCTAGGCCTTCCTATGAAGCTAAATAGTAAATTTCTGACTCATTTGGCAAAAGTGCAAACGCTCGATCAAACTGGCAACAGAATCAATACTGTCCTTCTCAAATTGCACACCAAGCTTACCGTAGCGGCTAGTCATCTTGATATTTCTCACTACAGCTTCGAGTATCTGTGGCTCAATCACTTTATCGCTTTCGGTTTCTAAAATATTGAGGGAAATTAAATCGCCTACTTTATGGTTAGTCAGGTGGCGCTCAACCACGATCAAGCAGCCAGTACTCGAAATATCTCGGATCTGGCACTGAACATTTTGGGACTGGGGCGAAAGCACACCGTCCAAAGCCAGCTCCAAGCGAGCACTTTCTCTCAATCCGGCAGCGACCTGAGTTGCCGCTGGCAAGGTGATTAAGAACAAGCTATTACCACCAGCATCAATCACATACTCAAGCTTACTCTTGAAATATATCCTCGCCCCTTCTCCTGACTCCGAAATGACACATGCTTTAATCGCATAGCCTCGTTGAAAAAACACCGCCACTTCTTTAGGTGATGCTTTGGGTACCTCTAGCAGCATGAGATTATTCGAATGAAGGCCAATATACTTGGTTTTTCCTTTAAGATTTTTACCCGTTGGAGTAGTGATCAGAAAGGCAACCTCACTTAATGGTTTGACGTCATTAAATGCATCTTCACCATACTTAATGTTATCGGGCAACGGCTTAGAGGGCTGTTTTTTTTGTTCAGGCTCAGCAGAAGAGAGTTCTATCGCTTCCGCAGCCTCACTTTGGGTCGCTTCAGTCATTACGCAGTGATATCCATATAAACCAACTCACATAAACAGTTTATAAACAACCACTCGGTATCGGCAAGAAAAGTTACTGTCTGATTGACAACTATTGATATAAAGTTCAAAAAAAATAGCCTAGTAGAAAAGTATTGACGATAATCAATCAGGCTGAGTATGATCGCTTTGTAAACAAGGTAAACAAGCACTTTTAGGAGGATATGATGATTGTAGCAAGAACCCACCCGGCAGAATTAGTGAAGAAGCCTAGGTAATCATCCGTTACCCCTTCCCTTCTCTTTGCCCGGTGTATTAAAACCGGGGTCTCAAGACCCTAGCTGACTTTACAAATGCAGAAGTCTTTCTGCAAGTCTGGGGTACACAATGAATATCAATCCCAAACAGCTATTGAGCTTGCCTCAACTCGGCTGGAACAACTTATTTCAACAACAACTTACACTTGAAGAACTGGAACATAGCCTTATTACACGTGTCACAGAGCATCACCGTAGTGGCTACAAACTGGTCAGCGATCAAGGTGAAATAACTTTACCGATCCGTAAATCACTACCCATGATGACTGTCGGTGACTGGTTGTTACTGAACCAAGAGCATGGCTTCGAGCGTCTGTTAGAGCGCCAGTCTTTATTTGCTCGAAAAGCAGCAGGCAGTAAAGTAGCAGAGCAGTTAATTGCGGCCAATGTTTCAACCGTATTTATCGTTTGTGCACTGAATGATGACTTTAACTTGAGCCGTATTGAACGCTATCTTGCCACTGCAAACGAGTCTGGAGTCGAGACAGTGATTGTCTTAACAAAAGCGGATTTAGTTGCTGATGCTGAAGCTAAACGTCAACAAGTTCAGCAGCTCGACCCTTTACTTATAGTAGAGATGATCAACGCACTTGATGCTAACCAATACACACCGCTTACGCATTGGTGTAAAACAGGCTCCACTATTGCGTTCATAGGATCATCGGGTGTTGGAAAATCAACGTTAGTCAATGGGCTCCTTGGCGCATCGGTCCAGCTAACTGGCGGTATTCGTGAGAGTGACAGCAAAGGGCGGCATACCACTACAGGCCGTTCGATGCACTTTCTTCCCACAGGCGGGGTATTAATCGATACGCCGGGAATGAGAGAATTACAGCTGTTTGACTGTGCCGAAGGGGTTTCTGAAACCTTTGCAGACATCGAGGCGTTAGCCACCCAATGTCGATTCTCTGATTGCCATCACGAAAGCGAGCCTGGATGTGCCGTTACTCATGCGATTAAAGCTGGTCAACTTGAGCATCGTCGGCTGAATAACTATCTCAAGTTAATGCGGGAGCAACAGCGTAACGGAGCGACGCTCGCTGAGCGTCGTGCTGCCTACAAACAGCAGACAAAGATGTATAAGAACATACAAACGGCCAGCCGGAGCCGAAAACAAAGTTCGTAAAACGAGACAAGGGGCTACTCGCCCCTTTTTTAGTACAATAACGACAACATATATAACACAATATTCACATTTTAACATTTTTAATAAATGTTCATGCTAAAAATCAATTAATTCTAGACACATTATTTCAACACGCTAGTATTGTCCCACTCAGTTACCAATAACTGAAATTACTAGAAGTTCATAAAATAATTCATTGCAGGGATAACTATGCAACACAACTCTATTTTTGCCCGCTTTGCGCGCGGAAATCTGGTATTACAGATCCTAGCCGGTATCGTTCTCGGCGTCGGTTTAGCCACTGTATCACCGGAATATGCACAAAGTGTCGGCTTACTTGGAAGCTTATTTGTCGGCGCACTAAAGGCCGTCGCCCCTATTCTTGTTTTTATTCTGGTCGCTGCATCTATTGCCAACCAGAAGAAAAACCAACACACCTACATGCGTCCTATTGTGGTTCTGTATCTTTTCGGCACCTTAACTGCAGCTTTGACGGCAGTAGTGCTTAGTTTCATGTTCCCAACCACATTAACACTGGTTTCCGGTGCTGAAGGGGCAACACCGCCTCAGGGCATTGGTGAAGTCATGAACACCCTACTGTTCAAGATTGTTGATAACCCGGTTAGTGCGCTGATGAATGCTAACTACATTGGTATTCTGGCGTGGGCTATTGGCCTTGGTTTAGCACTGCATCATGCCTCTGGAACAACAAAAGCGGTATTTGAAGATCTCAGCCACGGCGTATCTCAAATTGTTCGCTTTATTATCCGCCTAGCACCATTTGGTATTTTTGGTCTGGTGTCCTCTACATTAGCAACCACTGGTTTCGATGCTCTGGCTGGCTACGCTCAACTTCTGGGCGTTTTATTAAGTTCGATGTTGTTTATTGCGCTTGTTGTGAATCCAATCATTGTCCTTGTTAAGACAGGTGAGAACCCATACCCGTTGGTATTCCAATGCCTACGTGAAAGTGGTGTTACTGCCTTCTTTACACGCTCAAGCGCAGCAAATATTCCAGTAAACATGGCACTTTGTGAAAAGCTTAAGCTTGATGAAGACACATACTCAGTATCTATTCCGCTTGGCGCAACCATCAACATGGCTGGCGCAGCAATTACCATTACGACGCTAACGCTAGCAGCAGTCCACACTATGGGCATTGAGGTCGACCTCATGACTGCATTGCTCTTAAGCGTGGTAGCAGCTGTCTCTGCCTGTGGTGCTTCTGGTGTTGCTGGCGGTTCACTGCTGCTGATTCCACTGGCTTGTGGCCTATTTGGTATTCCAAATGAAATCGCAATGCAAGTTGTCGCGGTTGGCTTCATTATTGGTGTTGTACAAGATTCTGCCGAAACTGCACTGAACAGCTCGACTGACGTCGTGTTTACTGCCGCGGTTTGTAAAGCAAAGCAAAAACAAGACATGTAAACATCAGATATTTAAATTAAAAATATTTGACAGAGGCCCGGCTAAATTAGCCGGGCTTTTTTATTTAAGTCTCACAGAGCAATCACCTGTATGCAGACCAAGCATTTCCCTTTATCACCCAAACAATGGCGTCAAACCAAACCAACTTAATTGGCAAATTAATTTCCATGATGGATATCTGCACATATACTTAATAACATAACAATCATTAGCGAATAATCATTAAGGAAGTTTTATGAGAGGTGTTGTTCTCGCCTTTTTACTTCTGGTAAGTCTGCCCACCCTTGGTGCTGACTTAGTCGTCCGTTTTGAAAACAGCCAACCAAAGACTTTGGCTTATGAACAGTTGATTTCGCAATACCCTCCAACCTCCTTTAAAACCAAGCTTCCATGGTATCCGGATGCCAATCAATTCACTGGCTTTAGAGTCTCAGACATGTTAGCGAACTTAGTCAAAGAGGAGACAATGGCCGTATCTTTCATTGCCCTTAATGACTACGCAGCCAGTACAACGATAGAAAACATTATTAAATACGATCCGATTATCGCCTACAAAATGAATGGCAAAAAAATGAAAGTGCGAAATAAAGGGCCATATTGGTTGGTCTTTAATCTAGACAAATACCCTGAGATTGATAATGCTGCTTTTCATTCTCAAATGGTGTGGCAAATTGACGAGATCATGATTCATCAAAAAACCAATGAGAATACTGACTAGAGTACGTGGATTTAATCAAGTTTTATCAAGAGCGAAAGTACTGCTGATCTTTCTCTCTGCAATACTGATTGTGGCAAACTTATACCTTCTCTCGGCAACTCGCGACTTAGCTCGTTCCTACAACGAGCAACAAAACCAAGCCACTTGGTATCTTTTTCAACTAACTAAAGAGTTTTCTGAACTAAAGTCCACAACCCTATTGGCTGAAAAAGATCACAATTACATAGATAAGGTATTGTTAAAATATGAACTAACATGGAGCCGCTTTGATCTACTGCTCAACAACCGTGAAAGTGAATCGCTGATCTCATTACCCGGAGCCGAATCATTTTTTGAATCACTTTTTCATCAATTTCAAACTTTAGAGCCCAAGTTAAAACAATTCCAAGAGAGTGGCGATCCTGCGTTGAACCTGAGTCAGGATTTTGAACATCAGTACATGCTGATGATTCACTACATTAATACCAACTTTCGTGTTAAAAGCCCACTTTACCAATCTCAAATGCAGCTGGCTCAGGCACTGACACATGCTCAGTTTGTATTAATGATATTACTGTTTGCGTGTGTTGGTATCGTCAGTTATATCATTCATAAAGAAGCCGTGTTCCATAAGCAAGCCTCTGTCACCGACTCACTCACAGGCATACCCAATCGCCTCGCTTTTATGTATCAATTAACAGAATACATTGAAGAGAAGACCAGTTTCTCTTTGATATTGCTTGATCTCGATGGGTTTAAAAAGATCAATGACTCACATGGACATCAAGCCGGTGATTTAGCCCTGCGAATCGTTTCAGCTCGCTTAATTGAGCTAATGAGCCAATACCAACTCTCTATTTATAGAATTGGTGGAGATGAATTCTCGGTCTTAACCACGCAAACTGACAAACAAGAAATAGACGCTCTTATCCAAACAATTAATCACTGCTTTGATAAGAGTATCACTTTGCAAAACCAGACAGTTCAGCTTTCTGCTAGCATAGGGGTCGCCAGCTATCCTTATGATACGACTAGTCTCAATCAGTTGATTTCCATGGCTGACCAGAACATGTATAACGAAAAATTCTCAACTAAATCCGATGAAGGTAACGTCTTCAACTTAAAAAAACGATAAACCAACATAACAACTCAGCATCAAGAAAAAAGCCCCTCATGAAGAGGGGCAAAGTACCATCGCTTATTGTTATAGTGATAATGCCAGTAAAACGACTCAGTGATTAACCAAAATCACCATTTACGTATCCTTTTGTACGATCATCTTTGGGATCATTAAAGATAATTTGAGTGTCATCATGCTCAACCAACTCTCCCATTAGGAAGAAGGCCGTACGATCCGAAATTCGGCGTGCTTGCTGCATAGAGTGAGTCACGATAACAATGGTGTAATTTTTCTTTAATTCTTCCATTAACTCTTCAATTTTGTGCGTCGCAATTGGATCAAGCGCCGACGTAGGCTCATCCATCAAGATGACATCCGGTTCCATCGCAATGGTACGGGCAATACATAAACGCTGCTGCTGACCACCTGATAGCCCAAACGCATGTGACTTCAAACGATCTTTTACTTCATCCCATAGAGCTGCGCCACGCAGTGAACGTTCCACAACTTCATCAATGTGTTTCTTGTCTTTAATGCCCTGAGCACGTAAACCATAAGCCACGTTTTCATAAATGCTCATTGGGAAGGGGTTAGGCTTCTGGAATACCATCCCAACCTTGATACGCAAGTCTGCGACATCAATGTTGCCATAGATGTCCGTGCCATCCATGTCCAGCTTACCTGTAATCTTTACACCTTCAATCAAATCGTTCATACGATTCAGACAACGCAGTAACGTTGATTTACCACAGCCAGAAGGACCAATCAATGCCGTGACTTGACGTACTGGAATAGGAAGGTTAATCGCTTTCAATGCTTGGTTTTCACCATAAAACAGATCTAGGTTTTCAATATCAAATTTGTTCATTGTCTCAATCTCTTAAATCTAAAATTCGTGTCTGTGCTTTCAATTAAAGTCGCTGGTTAATAATTCGCAGTATTGAAGCGACTTGCGATGAGTTTGGTGATCATGTTGATCAAGAGAACAACTACAATCAGCACGGTAGCTGTACCATAAGCTTGGTTCCACTCTTCAATGGTGAACAGCTCAGTAGTCAGCTTATAAAGGTGAACTGTCAGCGTACGTCCTGAATCCAGTAACGAATCAGGAATACGTGCCACCATGCCCGCTGTCAGGAAGACAGGAGCCGATTCACCAATTACACGACCAATACTTAGAATGACCGAGGTTAAGATACCTGGCATTGCGCTAGGCAAGATCAAACGCCAGATAGTGTAGATTTTTGAAGCGCCCAAGCCGTATGAGCCTTCACGATAAGTTTGCGGTACTGCCATTAGAGCTTCTTCCGTGGTACGGATGATCACTGGCAGTATTAGAATACTGAGAGTCAACGCGCCTGAAAGAATCGAGAATCCCAAGCCTAAGATTGCGACGAAGAAAGTCATACCAAATAGACCGAATATGATTGACGGGATCCCCGCCAACGATTCAGTACAGAAGCGGATAACCTTAACCAGTCTACTGCCCACTTTAGCGTATTCAGTCAGATAAATCGCCGTCATAATGCCAAGCGGTGCCGCCACGGCTATGGACGCTATTACCATATAAATAGTGGCTACAATCATCGGGAAGATACCGTGTTCTTCGCCAGTACGGGTGTAATTGTCAGTAATGAAATTCCAGTCTACGTGCTGCAAACCGTTCGACAAGATGTACCAGATAATCCAGAACAAAAAACCGACCGTCAGTGCTGCTGCAGCCCAGATAAAGCCGTTAAAGATATTGTCTTTAAACTGGCGTGCTTTTTTTAATTTTGCGCGATCCATAGTCATCACCTTTAAACCACTTTACTTCGCTTTTTCGCGGTTGAGATAAAGCAGGGCTGCGTTAAGCATCATGATAAACACCAGCAGAACAACACCTGTAGCGTAGAGAGCATTAGCATGCACGCCGCTTGCGTAAGACATTTCAATAGCAATGTTCGCAGTTAGCGTACGGGCTGAATCTAGGATGCCCTGAGGCATTGCAGGGGCGTTACCCATCACCATGATGATCGCCATGGTTTCTCCTAGAGCGCGACCAATACCCAGAATCACACCGGTCATGATGCCCGAGCGTGCTGCCGGAACCAGCAGCTTAAAGATAGTGAAAATCTTTGATGCGCCCAAAGCCAGTGAACCTTCTTTGTACGTTCGAGGCACAGCGCGAATCGAGGTTTCTGATACCGTGATCACGGTAGGCAGAATCATCACACCCAAAACAATAATACCGGCCAGAATTGTATTACCTGCTGGGACTGCGAAAATATCCTGAATCAGGGGAACAATGATCACTAATCCAAAGAAGCCATATACAACCGAAGGTATACCTGCTAGCAATTCAACAGCAGGACGAATGATGTCTGCGAGGCGCTTAGGTGCGATTTCAGCAATGAAAATCGCCGTTAAAACACCCACTGGTACCCCAACGATAACCGCACCAAATGTCGATACGATGGAAGCAACAATCATGGTTGCAACACCGTAAAGTGCAGGAGGTAGCCAGTCTTGGCCTAATACGATGCCAGAAACACCCGCTTCTTGAAACGCAGGGATAGATTCTTTAACGATGAAATAGGCGATGACCGCCAGAGACACAATGCCAATAACTGCACTGGTAAGGAATAAGCCATGGAAAATACGCTCTTTCCAGTCAACACGCTTGCTCGCGCGTAGACTAGGCTTAGAAACTTGAGTCGCTTCAGTATTCATAAGCTCGTCACTATTTGTTGCGATGGTCATAAAATTCTTACCGTTCTCACGAACTTGGTTCGTTTGAAGTCAAGAAAAGGCTCAGCCCAAAGTGGGCTGAGCAATTAAGGAGTTTTACTAGATATTAGTTAACTGAGATGTAGCCGTTGCTGTCAACTAGACCTTGTGCTTCATCAGAAACCATCCAGTCTAGGAACTTCTGAGTTTCTGCAGAAGGCTTACCTTCTTTGTATAGAACAAGGAATGGACGAGCAACTTTGTAAGAACCGTTCTTCACGTTGTCTACGTTTGCTTCAACGCCATCAATTGGTAGAGCGTTTACAGAGTTATCTACTGTACCTAGAGAAATATAACCAATTGCGTATGGGTTAGACGCAACCATAGTTTTCAGAGCACCGTTACCGTTTGCCACTTGTGCACGTTGAGAGATAGCCGATACTTTCTTGCCAGAGATTTTTTGCTTCAGCTTCATGATGTCTTCAAATGCACCACGAGTACCAGAAGCAGTATCGCGAGTGATCGCAACGATTGGCTTATCTGCACCACCAACTTCTTTCCAGTTTGTGATTTCACCTTTGTAGATTGCAGTTACTTGCTCTGCAGTCAGTGCTTTAAGGTCGTTCTTAGGGTTAACAACAACAGCGATACCGTCTAGTGCAACCGTTAGCTCTTTAAGAGCAGGTTCTTTTTCAGAATCTTTCAAGTTACGAGAAGACATACCTAAGTCAGCAGAACCGTTTTTCGCTGCTTTTACACCAGCAGAAGAACCAGGACCCTGAACTTCGATAAATACGTTCGAGTTAGTCTTCATGTATGTTTCAGAGAAAACTTCCATCAGTGGAGTTACGCTGCTAGAGCCCACTGCAGAGATAGTTTCTTTAGCAGAAACTGAAGTCACTGCCATTGCGCCTAGAAGTGCGATTGCACCGATAACTGTCTTTTTCATCACAATTTCCTTAGTTGGCAACATTGCCGTTATATTTCACTTGAACGGTGCTCACTTTAGGACTCAATTATGACAATTGTGTTTCACTTCGTTGAAGCCTATATGACAGGTGAGATTTGCTAGGAATTTTTGATGACGTTTTACTGATAAGTCCAACAGCGATGTAACAAACTGTGAAAACCAAACGAACAGATAACAAACTAGAACAATAACACTATGACTTAAAAGGAAAATAATTAAGCCACTTTTAGTGGTTATTTTATAAAATTATCATTTTCTGGATTGAATTATACCTGGGAAAACTTAGAATCATTCCTCTTAATTATAAAAACAATAACAGACAATTCATCACAATATAGAAGAGGACAATCGATGCGCCAATTACTCAGCGGGCTTTCCATTAAGCTCCAAGTAGTGGTTCCTGTCATATTCACTTTACTACTACTCGTAGTCGGGATTATTTACAGTACAACCAATCTTAAAAATGCTTTTCATCACGTTACCGTCTCAACAGAGAATGTCATTAATCATAAAGACTCGCTCTCTCAGATCATTGATAACACCTATGGTATGCGAATTAAAGCCATCTATAGCCTGTTTCGTGCTGAAGATGTTAAACAGCTAGCAACACATTTGCGGAACAAACAGCAAGAAAACCGCCAACTTCTGCATTCACTCGGCACTGTCAAAGGTCTCGAGCAAGAAATCACGGGCATGAACCACGCCATTGATCATTATGTGAACTACTCAATTAACGTCATGGTCCCATTGCTTAATATTCGTCACAGTAACGACCTTCCCCCTTCTAATTTTCAAACCAAGTATGATCGTGCGGCAAGTGACTACCGAACCGCAGGCAACCAAATGGTTGAGGCAATCGATAGGCTTTCAAAGAAGTTAAATACACTGGCTCTTGATGAAGTGCAGGCAAACGAAAGCACCCACTCGAAAGTAATGAACAGCAGTATTGTTGGACTCTTATTGATATTAGCGGCAGCACTCACGATTAGCTGGATGCTCGCTGGCATCATAGTGACACCGATTAAGAAACTGCAACTCGCGATGAAAGAGCTCGCACAAGGCAACCTGTTAGTCTCGGTAAAAGAAGAAGGGAACAATGAAGTCACCGCTCTATCTCGTGATTTCAACAGCACTGTAAGCCAGTTGAAAAGCACTGTTGATTCCCTAGTCAGAATCAGTGTGGACGTTGCCTCAGCTTCGACTGAGCTTGCCGCAGTCATGACACAATCAAGCGCCAACTCAGATCAGGAAAAAAATGAAGTTGAGCAAGTTGCATCCGCCATCAACCAAATGGAAAGTACTGCCACGGAAGTAACCCAAAATGCCAACAACGCGGACTCTGCATCTATTAACGCAGATAAACTCGCTCGAGAAAGTTTAGAAACATTCGAACAAAATACGCGAGCCAGTGAGAAAATGGCGCATCAGTTGTCCCAGGCGGCTGGCGTGGTCAATTCTCTGAAAGAGCAGTCAGAACAAATTGGTAAAGTGATCGAAGTGATTGAGAGCATTTCAGAACAAACCAACCTACTGGCGCTTAACGCGGCCATTGAAGCGGCACGAGCGGGAGAAAGCGGCCGTGGATTCGCGGTTGTCGCCGATGAAGTGAGAATGCTTGCAGCTAGAACTCAGGAGTCGACAAAAGAGATCCAAGTGATCATTGAAGAGTTACAACGCCAATCAGGTGTCGCTAATGATAGCATGAACTCTAGTCTAGAGATGATTAGCCATAACCAGCTTCAAGCCGCAAAGGTAAGCGAAGCGCTTGGCCACATCAGCACTTCCATTTCAGAATTGACCAGCATTAATGCGCAAGTTGCAGTCGCCTCTGAGGAGCAAGGACAAGTAACTTCCGACGTCAACAGCAACCTCAGTAATATCTATGAACTGGTGAGCCAGAACGTAACTGGAATTACCCAAGCAGCTGCCGCAAGTCATGAATTGTCTAGTCTAGCGGAAAGACAAAAACAGCAGCTGGGCTTTTTCAAAGTCTAGTCAATATCGACCATGTGGTCACATTATCCAGAGGCCAGAAAAATCTGGCCTCTGGCATTACCAACTCCTAAGCAACTCAGATTAAGTGGTGTAAGCACTCGGTCTGCGGCTAGCGGATAAATAAGCGACTCAAGCCTTTCTCAGCCACTTTCCTGAAACGCAGCAGAAGGCGACTTCTCGGCAACCAAGCAGGTGAACGCAAAACCGTTTTCGCTTTAGAAAATGTTTGAAAACCTTCGAAGCCATGGTAGTGACCAATACCAGATTCCCCTATCCCGCCAAACGGTGCATCTTCAGCCGCCACATGTAACAGAGTATCGTTAATCGCAACACCGCCGCTGTGGGTCTGCTCGATGATTTGCCGCTGAAGGAGGCGATCTGTCGACATCAGATACAAAGCCAGCGGTCTTGGTTTAACGTTAATGTAATTGAGCGCCTCATTCAGATGGCGATAGCCAATCACGGGTAGCAGTGGGCCGAATATCTCTTCCTGCATCACCTGCATGTTTTCTGTAACTCCTGTAATCAAATGCGGCAGCATCTGACGCCCATCCAACGTCACGTCCTCTATGGTGTAAATGCAGGCACCATGGTCTTTTGCGTCCGCTAACATCGCGTGAAGACGGTCATACTGCCGTTCATTGATGATGTGGGTTACCGTTGGCGCTTTATCGCCATCTATATACAGCGCCTTATAACGTTTCAGATACAGGTTGATGAATAACAGCTCTTTTCCTTGGGGCAGCAGAACATAATCTGGTGCAACACAAATTTGCCCGGCATTGACTGATTTGCCAAGTAACACGGCATCAACCGCTGCGCGAAGATCAATGTCATTATCAATCACGACTGGCGACTTACCGCCGAGCTCCAATGTCACAGGGGTAAGGTTCTTCGCCGCCGCCTGAGCGACGAGCTTCCCGACTGGCGTCGACCCCGTAAAGATAAGGTGATCAAAGGGGAGTTGAGAAAAATAGCTGGCGATATCCGCTTCACCCTCAATGGGGTAAATGTGTCGGTCTAAGCGAGACAAGATCTGGCTGAGTACCTGATTGGTATGATGGGTATACTCACTCAACTTAACCATGACTCGGTTTCCCGCCGCAATCGCCGTCACGATAGGTGCAATGCTCAGCACGATTGGAAAGTTCCAAGGGACAATAACTCCGACCACACCTAGCGGTTGATACTCGACTGTGATTGACGAAGGAGACAACAACAAGCCCGCTTTACGTCGACTTGGTTTCATCCACTTTTTCAGGTGCTTGATGGTGTAATTGATGTGAGAGACTGCGGGTAAAATATCGCAAATCATGCTGTCGAAACGACTGCGCGCACCATAGTCCTTTTGCAGAGCCTCAACCAACTCTTCCTTGTGTTCAAGTAACGCTTGCTTGAGGATCTTTAGCCTTTTCATCCGAACGTTGTAGCCAGAAAATGGCTCACTTAAATAAAAAGCCCGGACTTCAGCATAGAGATGAAGTAACTCTTGCTGCGTTCTGATGTGTTCTTTTTGCCAACGATTAAGATCTACGACGCCTTCCATGTGCCATCATTGCCTGATTGGTTATTCTTTGCTCATAAGTATAGTAGCCAGATTCGACACCAATGTCTTGGCTAGCACGCCCATAACGTGCATAAGATAAAGGCGACATAAATGCCGCCTTCTGTTAATTACTGCAATTGGGTCATCACAGCTTGAAAATGCTCAAGCCCTGTGGCTCCAACAATTCTCTGCTGAGCAATTTCCGCTCCTTTGGTGTCAAAGAAAAATACCGCCGGTGGACCAAACACATTACGCTCTGCCAGCCACGCCATCTGCTCAGGGGTACTCTCAGTGACATCAAACTTGATCGTATTCCAGTCAGCAAACTTATTCTGTACAGATTGGTCGCCAAACACTTCTTTCTCAATGACCTTACACGAGACACACCAGTCCGCATAAAGGTCAATCATTACCGGCTTACCTTGCTGCTTCGCGAGTACTAATTGTTGATCCAAAACTTCAACAGAGCTGACTTTCTCAAATGGTAAAACTGTGGATAGTCTGTCTGATGAAACCTGCACAACATTAAGTGGTTTAAGAGGATCGTTTGAGCCTGTCAACATGCCGACAAATAAGATCAATCCGTAGAACAGAGACATAAATGCGGCCAGTTTACGGGTTCTCGCCCAACCTGGTTGTGCTGAATCCAGCGCACCAAAATGAATACCGCCTCCAATGGCAAGCACCGCCCATAAGAGCATCGTCAACCAATCTGGAATAAAACGGCTCAACAACACAATCGCAACCGCCAGCAACAAAACACCGAACAGTTGCTTCACAGCAATCATCCAAGGGCCGCTTTTGGGGAGAAACTTACCGCCACTCATACCAATCAGAATCAGTGGCACACCCATACCCAGAGCCATCACAAACAGGGTTACGCCACCTAAGACCCAATCTTGCGTGGTGGAAACATAGAGTAACGCCCCAGCCAATGGCGCACTCACACAAGGTGACACCACCAACGCAGACACCGCGCCCATCACAAACACGCTCGCCACTTTGCCGCCGCCCAGTTTGTCTGAGCTTGCATTCAGTTTCTGTTGAATGGATGCCGGCAATTGCAGCTCATAGAAGCCAAACATTGCTAAAGCAAGCAAGACAAACACCACCGCAAATATCGATAGCAGCCAAGGCTGCTGCATCGCCGCTTGCAGGTTAACTCCTTTAGCCAGCGTCGTGACTAAGATCCCCGTTAGCGCATAACTGGAAGCCATACCCAACACATAGGACGTCGACAAAACTAGACCTTTTCGGCCTGTCATTTTGGCATCACCACCAATGATGCTCGACAAAATAGGCACCATCGGCAACACGCAAGGTGTCAGTGACAGCCCTAACCCAAGTAGGAAAAAGATGAGGAGAGCCTGAGTTTTGGACGCACTGCCTAATAGCTCAGACAGGCCCGCCGTGTCTTCTGCCAAGCCACCCACTTTATCCCAAATTGAGGAGTTGCTGTCATTCAGTGTATTGGCGGGCAAGTCGAGTTTGATCGTCTGAGGTAAGTAGCACAGACCTTTTTCTGAACAACCTTGATAACGAACCTTTAGTTGACCTTCGCCACCATAAGGAATCAGCACGGTTACTGGCTTATCGAAAACGACGACTTCACCAAAGTACTTATCTTGTTTCTGTTTGCCCGGTGAAGAAAATTGAGGCTCAGTTAACTCGATGCCGCTATCTGCTGAAAACTTAAATCGGCCTTTATAGAGATAATATTCAGGCTGAGTCGCGAAATGGATCTGCACACCTTGTTCACTGACCGACCATTGATAAGGAAATGCCTCTTCCACAGGCAAAAAGTCAGGCTCCTGCGCAGACGTAAAGGCAGAGATAAACAGTAGTAATGGCAGGATGAAAATTCTGATCACGCTACAAACTCCGTATCTTGATGAATAGCTAATTGATCGTCGATAAATACAACGCCGACTTGTTCAGGAACTGGTAAAGTCGGCTCTAATGTCAATGCCGTACTAAGGGCGCCGGCTTCCAGTGTCGTTGGAGCTAAGACGCTGACAGAGAGCACTTGGGGATGTGTCCCACGTTGCGACAATATGTGTGAGCTTTCCTCATCGCCAAATTGGAAGCTTCGCTCGTAATGAGCGGATGTCGTCAATGCCGCATTAGCCAGTGGTAATGAGAAAAATGGCTCATGCTTATTCTTCGGATTAAGCACCGCCACATTGAAAGGTGAACCGTCTGGCTTAGTGCCAAGCGCTCGAATGTCTCCACCAAAATTCACCAGCGCAGAGGAAACACCAAATTTCTCTGCGATCATCACCGCCTGATCGACCGCAAACTCTTTAATCACTCCACCCAAGTCAAATTGAGTCTCTGCGTGAGGGATAGAGAGCGTTTTATCTGATAGAGACCAAGCATCAACACCCATAAACGCCTTAGCACCTTCATAAGCCGCACTTCTGTCCAATTGAGGCGTGCTGGCCATCATTGACTTGACCGTACCGACCGTTGGGTCAAAAACACCTTGCGTGCCGTCAACCAAGCGCTTCAACACTTCAAATACAGCGTAGCTTTCATCATCCAAAGCCACAGATGATGACTGACGTTGATTCACTTGCTGATTGAGCCAAGAGTGAGAATCATAAAAGTTAAATTTCTCCTCTAATCTCAGAGTATTAGACTCGATTAAAGCCGCTATATCTGCGGCTTTCTCTGAGTGATATAACTGAACTTCACAAGGAACCGTCATCGCCTGAAATCGGTGAACAAACGGCGGATTAAAACTCATAGGTTGCCCCTACTGCCCACCACTGAGCTTCAAAACCGTTGGACTGCTCGTAATAAGCGCCAAGCAGATTGAAACGCAGTTTCTTATGCACTTTAAAGCTTGCGCCTAATTCATAGGCATTGGCCGTAAAATCACCAAGACGTAAATCAGAGGTCGCATAACCCGATGAAGCAAACGTAGGATCACTGCCATTAGGGTCACGGTAGAAATCGGCGGCGCTTTGGGTGTACCAGAAATAACCCGGAGCTAACGTTAGCCAACTGTTGACCGTCCAAGAGAGTTTGCCACCAAGCTGATGAGAGGCTACACCCCAGTCGTCCTGGAACCATTTGTAACGAGGGCGAACCACTAGAGTTTCGGACATTGACCAGAACGCCTGAATATTCACGCCACCTGACAAACGAGTATCCGGGCGTGAATCCTGACCAAGAAAGACCTCGTCAGTACCAATCGAGCCATCGCCATCAATATCCACCTCACGCAACACCGTCAGATAGTGATTGCTAAGATAACCAGAACGATAACCCGCATAGCCGGTGAAGACCATGTAGTAATTTGGTGAGAAGGTTTGTGAAAGCCCTGCCTCAACATTCCCTGTAAAGATGTCTTCCCAAGATTGTGGATTGGTCGAGGTTTGATATTTGCCAAACGTCATCGTTTCATCAAACAGGGTAGAAAACCCTAAACTGTATGAGCGGTTTTTCTGTGCGTCGGCGTAAATTAGCCCTTTACCATTTAAGCCAATACTGCGGTAATCCTCTTCTTTGGAAAAGTTAGCACCGAAAGTCCACTCGTTACGCAGCTCGTCTCGGTAAGTCGCGCTGCCATTGATCGATTTACGGGTATCTTCCAGCTCATATTTCTGAATTTTGTAGCCACTGCTGTGGGGATCGTAGCCAGCACGGATCACCTGATCCGTCATATTTTGAGCCTGTTGAGTTTTCGTCGCACGGTTGACCGCATCCGCTGCACTGCCAATTGGCGTAGTTGGCCCCCAAGACGGTGACGCACCAGAAACCGTGTCGTAGCCCAATTCAAGATTGATGGTCCAATCGAGACCAAAACTCTTTTCGATAGAAACAACGCTGTCGCCTGCTTCCACTTTATCGTCGTACTCTTCGTAATTTAGATAGTGAACAGAGATATGGTCTTCTGCCAGCGCACTATTCGCCACTGCCGCTGCACTAAGCAGCGTTAAAGGTAGTTTTTTCATTCTGATTAATTTTTAGTATTTAGTTACAACCACAGCCGCCGCCACCGACGCCGCTGCCACCCACTGAACCTTGCTTGTATGAGAAGACTTTCTCAGAAA
Source organism: Vibrio sp. Isolate24 (assembly GCF_022398215.1). NCBI lineage: Bacteria > Pseudomonadati > Pseudomonadota > Gammaproteobacteria > Vibrionales > Vibrionaceae > Vibrio > Vibrio sp. Isolate24. The sequence goes on along the minus strand of NZ_JAKEUU010000001.1, from coordinate 90,418 downwards.
ATAAGTCGAACTCAGGCACCGGCCCTCCGGGTTTCATCTCTTTCTTAGCCAGCGTACCTTTTTCCCACGGCTTAACGGGTTCAATACCCAATGCTTCGTCGACAAAAGCGAGTGCTGACTTTTCATTTGCGACGGCTTTTGGCTTATTCAGCGTTAAATCCTTAGCCTGAGGTTTGACTAATTCAACGTTGCGACGAGCACCGATTTCAGAACTGCCACTGGTGTAGACCTGACCAGAAATCACCTCTTCTTCAATGCTGGAACCACTGACAGATGTTTCCGTAGCTTGGGAAGGTTTTTTCCCTAACTGACTTAAATCCACTTTGGGTGTAGCAACGCTCAGCGCCGGAAAGCAGAGAGCAAATACAAGAACGACTGGCTTCATAGCTGCACTCCCATATCAGCCAGATCAGTGAGAATAACGTTACGGATATCGTTGATGGCGCCAAACCGAACTTTGAGTACTTGGCCCTGATAGATGTAGTAGAGCGCTGGCATACCAATCGGCTTGAACTCGGCGATCAACTGTTGCTTTGGATCGTTGACGACAGGAAAGGTCAAACCTAACGATTTTTGAAACTCAAGGCCAACTTCGACCTCTTCATCGACATCCACACCGACAACGGTCACGCCAGTACCTTCCAACTCACTATAAAGCTGATTAACCAATGGCAGCTCATGGCGACATGAAACACACCACTCCGCAAAGAAATCCACTATCGTTAACTGGCTTTGATCCAGCTTGAGCCCCGTTGACGCTGAATCTGTAATGGTGTCTCCTTCTTTAAATGCCGATGCAGAGAAAGAAGCGCATAAGGCGAATAGCACAACCAATTGTTTAATCATTATTTTCTCCATAATTTTGTTGTTTTATTTCTGTCCGAAGTTAAGCGTGGTGTCATACTGAACTTCCAATATCTTTGAAAAGTACTCATCGAGTTTCTCGGTGTTGGTTGCAGAGAAAACCTGCCCCTTGATTCCGTCTGTATTTGCGGCGTTGATGCAGCTCTGAAACTGAGCTAGGCGGCTGTCTTGGACATTGAAACCAATAAAATTGAGCTCAATAGCAAATTCATTGGCTAAACGGTCACAAAGGCCAGCGTCAATCAGGTCATCCAGTACATAACCACTATCAACTCCATCAGTCATCAGAATCAGCTTTTGCTTAGGTACGAGCGAATAAGGGTTATATCCCCATTCTTGGCGCCATCTTGGAATCAGTTGACGAGCCCCCCAGATAACCCCTTGATAGGAGCGGGTGCCACCTGTCGTAGTCAGGGCATTAATTGCTGTTTTCACTTCGCTCATATTGTCGGTAAGCGGGACAAGGGTGGCTGAGGCACTACAATCTGCGAGAAACTCGTCCGGTGCACGATGACTAACCGCCTTTTCAGAATGGATTCGGTCTAGGTTTTGAACGGTTTCATTCACCAATACAGAGCCGCCAGATTCTTTGGTCAGCCCATCGATACAGAAGACGCCTTTGTCATCTAACCAATCGGCATTGCGGGCAGATACCCCATCAGAAAAAGGCACAATAGAGATACTAATTGCTCGCCTTCCATCGATTTGTACATTGTCTTGCTCAATGCGTTCTATTGCGCGGGTAAGGATGCCCTTTAACGTGTCGATTGACCCTGTCATGGAGCTGGAAATATCCAACACTAAAGTCATTTCCGTTGGGGTCACACTGGCCGATTGATTGACGTGCGCTTGCTCTACTGAGCCTGATTGTGCTGAATACGAAGCCTGTGCAAATTTCAATGATGAGAATAGCCCTGTCAGCTGATACCCCATGTTCAGCTCACAGCCTGAAGCACTGTATATCTCGCTTTTCACCAGTTTGACGTTGGGCTGGTAATACTCCAGATACGCCTGATTAACGCTAGGATCGGAGTAGTCGGCAAATGCACACGCCAAAGAAGCCGCGTCTACGGCTTGCATCGCACGGCTACTCAGTTGTACCTGAAAACCGATCATGATGGTCGCAGCAGACAGCACCACCAAAGGAATCAGCAGCGCTAAGAAGGATAAGGAGACAGAGCCTGTATGTTGCTTAAGCACTGTAGCGCCTCCCTATCATGGCAGCTTGGCTGCGCATAGATGTTGGAAGCGGTAATGGCAGCCAATTGAAAATGGCACTATCCGACTCCAACGGCTCGGAGATACATAGCGTTACCTGATACAGGCTCGCAGTCTTACCACGTAACGAGGCAATCGAGCTTCGGCTAACTGGAGCGAGTGTAGACAGAGCATCTATCGTTTGTTCTACCTCACAGTCACTGCCTGCTTTTTGGGTGATGAGCTCTGTGCGGCCAGCGGTCACGGTTCGAATTTCAAGCACAAGCCCAATACGCTCTGCTTCAAAACCTGTGGGTAAAGAACGCTGTGCGACACTCAACAGTTGATTCGCACTCGCATCTTCATAGGCTTTAGCGCTACCTTGTGGCACTAACGCTCTTGCAGCAGCGCTCACCATCGAATACGCCGTACTATCGACACGACTTTGAAGGTAGAGCAGCTTGTACACTGCGAACAGCCCCAAAACGATGGTCAGAATTCCGAGCACAACAAACGGAAACTCGATCACGGTTGCGCCATTTTGCTTTGAAACACTACGCATCATGACTCACCAATACGGTTCGACTTAAAGACGCCGCTGAAGGAAACGTTTCGGACAGGGCTGGCACCAACAAAAAGGTAAAACGGTATCGAATGTGGTACTCGGCCATCACCGCAGTTAGAGAAGTGGTCGTTCTCCCCAAAGCTAAAGATTGAACGCTATCGCTATAACGTGGGGGGTCAATGTCGATCCTCTCTAGATCGAGCAATGGAAACGAGGCGATGCGATCGCGGATTTGACCGTCTAAAGTCGTGGAAGGTGGCAGCGTTCTTACATCCCTAACCGCAGCATTGACGGCAGATTCAAAGATCATGGTGACCCACATCAGGCGAGCAAATTCAAATGCCGCCAGTAGCACAATCATCAGGGGAACAATTACCATTGCAAACTCTATCGTCTGGCTCCCAGAATGACGCTTCATCACCATGCGCTAGCTCCCAGCTCAGCAAGATGCTGGTAATACGCTAAGTTGTTCTCTAACTCCGCTTTGGTCAGATCGCCCATCGCGATCGTTCGTGCAGCATCGACCTCACCTTGCAATGCATAAGATAACGCCAAGTTAAGCCGCAACTTAGTTGTCGCTTCACCGCGTTGGTAAATTGGGTAAAGAATCCGAATACTTTGACCTGGCTGACCATCTAGCATCCAGCTCAACGCGAGGTTGTTTCGGTACTCTAAGCTGTCCGGTCTGATGTTAATCGCCTGCTGAAATGCGTCACGAGCAGCCTCATAGCTTTTTTGCAATGAATAGCTCACACCAAGACTGTTTAGCGCCACTTCGTCTTTCTCGTTTCCTTCCACCGCTCTGCGCAGTGATTCCGTCGCTAAACGAACATTTCCTAATGCTAAGTGTGCGCGACCTAATTCACGATCAAACTGTGGGGAGGGCTTAAGTGCACTGCCCTTTTTGAGATAATGCAGCGCTTCATCGTAACGAGCGGCTTGATTACTGGCACTGCCCGCCAGAAACAAAAGCTGGGGATCATCTGGAGTCATCTCCAGTTTCTGCTTATAGATGCTAAGCGCATTATCCGCATGACCGTTTGTCAGTGCGGTTTCCGCCAGTTGAAAATCGGATTGCTCAACCTGACTGTCTGTAGACTGACAACCAAAAACCAATAGACAAAAGCAGGCTGAGAGAAATGGTTTAATCATAATGTGTCCAAGGTATTAAACAGGCTGAGAACAACAGGGGCGACAATCATGACCACCACTGGAAGCATGATGAACACCACAAGTGGGAAAGACATTTTGGCTGGAATTTTTCCTACCCATTCTTCGAGATCGAGCAACTGGTATTGACGACTATCAGACGCAATCAGGCTCAGTGCCTGCGAGAGAGGCGTACCAAACTGAAGCGCTTGAGACATGGTCACAACCATGTTGTTGATATCTGGCAATTCCAATCTCTGATCCAGATTGAGCAAAGCTTGCTGCGGAGAATCCAGCACTGACATTTCCGTTGCAGTCAGTGCCCATTCTCGGGCTAAGGCCGGAGAAACTGACGTCATTTCTTCACCAACAACACGGAAAGTGTTTTCCAGTGTCAGTCCAGAAGCGACGCAGACCACCATCAGATCGAGTGCATCGGGTGCCACTTTGGAGATTTCCTGACGAATCTGGTTAACACGCCATTCGAGCAGTCGATCAACCGCAATACCACAAGCGATTGCCACCGCTATATCTTGAGCAATATCCGCCGCCGACCAGCCTAAAGAGCGACCAAAATGCCACAAGCTAGCGCCGCAAAGCATCAAGACAAAGCGAATCAACACAAACTGGGTTTCTGCATGATTTTGGCTAAAGCCAAGTAATGCCAATTGTTTTTGACGAGCAGGGTTCGACTTCCATCGCCATTTTTCGCCTAGTGAGCGAGTGTGCAGTGTCGAAATACTGACCTGTTTCAAGCGGCGATGGATGACGTCCTGCTGACGTGCAAGCTGAAAGCAAACCACGGAGCTAATGACGCCCACCACAATCAGCAAGGTCGCAATCATAGATATCATGAGAACTTCCTATTTTTAGTCAGCGAATGGAGCGTGAAACCGCCAAAAGCAATGCTGGCTGCACAGTAAATCAGAATCGACTGACCACTTTCGGTGTAGACCAGTAACTCGAACAACGACACATCAATCCACGCAACAACGGCCACCAGCAACAAAGGCAGCAATGAGAGAAATTTTGCCGTCATTCTCGGTTCCGCGGTCATACTTTTTACTTTCTTGAGCATGGCTCGATTGTCATGCATGGTGCGGCTCAGATTGTGGAGGATCTCCCTCAACTGGCCACCGTTACTCTGATTAAGAATCAGAGCGACGGAAAAATAACGAAAAGTACGGTAAGGGAGGCGAGTACAGGCTTCATCAAGTGTTTGACGCAGCGAAATACCTAACGCCAAATTGTCTGTAATAAGCGCAAATTCCCGCCCCAATAACCCTGTTTGAGAATTCGCCACTTGTTCGATGGCTTGAGGAACAGAAAGGCCGGCGGACACCGCACGACTAACAAGCCCCAACACCTGAACGATATTGGTATCAAACTCTTCAATTTGCTTTTTACGACGCACAACAAACAGCGTGCAGAACAAGACACCAAAACACACTAAAACAACAGCGGTTTGCCAATACCATGCCAGCGCTTGCAGCCAGAATATCGTGCCAAGCGGCAAAGCGAATGCTGACAAAGCAAGCAATAGCTTGTCCTGACGTGGCAACAAGGCGTCAGTACGATACAAGAACTCGCGCACTCTCCCGCCAGACTGGCGCGATTTAACAATCGAGCTCAAATGACTCGTACCCGCCTCAGGGATGTACTTCGACAAGCGTCGCTTCACATTACGACGCTGGCTGTAGTAATGAAGGGAAAACGCTACGGTCAGGCACCAAATCACGACCAGAGCAAGGATCATAAGTCGAGCTCCATGGCTGAACGTAATTGGCTGTCAAGTTGGTAATATTGCGCTTTGGATGCAAAAGCAGGCAAACTTCTGACACTCATGTACTTGCCCAGCAGTTGACCCTGATGATCTTCGCCCTGAACCTCAAAGCGGTAGAGATCGTTGGTGACATATTGCTCACCTTCCAAGCCGATAACCTCTGTGATAGCGACGACACGACGCTTACCATCACGCATTCTCTCTACTTGAACCACCACATCAATCGTATCAGCCACTTGTCGACGCAATGCAAACAATGGCAAGGTGGATTGCGCCATCATCAGCATGTTTTCAATTCGAACCAATGCATCTAGCGAAGAGTTCGCGTGTAAGGTCGACAAAGAACCTTCGTGGCCAGTGTTCATGGCCTGCATCATTTCAAAGGCTTCGTCACCACGCACCTCTCCAAGGATTATGCGATCAGGGCGCATCCTTAATGCGTTCTTAACCAGCTCTCGCTGACTGACAGCAGCTAGCCCTTCTGCGTTTGCAGGTCTGGTTTCAGCTCGAACCACGTGCGGCTGTTGAAGCTGAAGTTCTGCGGCATCTTCAATGGTGATAATCCGTTCATGAGGCGAAATACTGAATGACATCGCGTTAAGCAGCGTCGTTTTACCTGCGCCTGTTCCACCCGCAATCAAAACGTTCAACCGACAACGAACAATGATATCCAGTAAACGCACCATACTGTCTGACATGGCGCCATTTTGCGCCATCTGATTGAGAGACAGTTTTTCCTGATTGAATTTACGAATTGAAATACACGTGCCATCCAATGCAAGCGGAGGGATCATGACATTGACCCTGCTGCCATCTTCTAAACGCGCATCAACCAGTGGTGAACTTTCATCAATTCGACGGCCAACTTTGCTGACGATTCGACGAGCTAGGTTGAGCAACTGCTCTTCGCTGCGAAACTCGACCAACGTCTTTTGCAATTTACCCAACTTCTCGATGTAAACCTCATTGGGTCCATTCACCATGATGTCACTCACCATAGGGTCGTCAATCAATGGTTGCAGCGGCCCCAAACCCAATAACTCATCCACCAGCTGTTTGACCACTAGCGCGACTTCACGATTGCCCAGCGGCAGCTGATGAGTCGCAACCACGTCCGTTACCAGCAGTAAAATCCTCGCTTCTAATTCCTGAGGGCTGAGCTTGATGACAACACTGGCTTCAATCGCGTTCACCACCTGAGAGTGGATCAGGTGATAATGTTCACGAATAGGATCCGATTGCGCTACTACGGCACTGTGCGCGTGATTTATCGCTAATGGCTCTTTCGCTCTTGTCGACTTAAACATTACGCCCCTCGCTTCCAGAATCTGAATGAGCGTGATTGCTGTGTGCCTTCCACTTTATCCGCTAAGTCAGAAAACGCTTGGCTGACCTTGCGATTCCCTTTGATGGCAGACTGCCCCAACGACTCTTTAGCTAAGAAGTGATTCGGTGCAAAAGGCACTGAAACATCAATATCAACCCCCAGTGCACGGTGAACGTCATTCAATGCAATCAAGGAGGCTTTGTTCGATTTTGTGTGATTAACGACTAAGAGGTTTTCCTTAGCGAGACCAGCTTCTGCCCCAGCAGAAAGGAAGCTAAAGATTTGCCCAGCATTACGAATTGACGACAAAGTTGGTTCAACGACGATAACGCGCACATCTGCACTTTTTAGCACGCTCATACCGACCTGATCTCTCAGAGAGAACGAGGGAATATCAAAGATGAGATTATCGGCGTGCTCCAGACAGTATTTGCTGAAATGTTCTAACGCGTTTTTGTCCGGCCAAAACGGGTCAGTATCCAAAGGTAAATAGCCAGTGAACAAGGTTAAGTCTGGCTGAACCGCAATGCCACTTCGTTCAAAAACTACTGGCTCAAGGCGCTCTGGATACTGCAGCATTTCAACCAAAGCGGTATTCCCTTGAACATCGAAGTGCAAGTCCAGATCCCCTGAGGCAAAATCAAGGTCAGCCACTGCTGTCGACTGGCCACGACTGTTCATCATTCGCGCGAGATTCGCAACGACAGTGGAAGTGCCAACGCCACCTTTCGTACCCACCACAGAGATACGTTTCCCACTTTGGTTTCCATTGTGATGGTGACCAAAATCGAGAGACGCTAACGCATCCGGTGTAATAGGATTCACCAAATATTCGAGAGCTCCAGCCGATAGCAAACTGCGGTAGTAAGCGATCTTCTCATCATCACCAATTGCGATGACCTTGCAGCCTGTACGATGAACTAGATTACTCACAAGGCTTTGAGCATCTTCAATTGACAAACCAATCACATCTAGCGCAATGACGCTGTGGTTATTGATCAGTGCCTGTTTGATGATCTGCTCACGCTCTAAAGAAACCTGAGTAAGCTGAGTGATCCCTTGCTCTGCAAATGCAAGGCTTAGATGGTAGCAGTCCAGCGCCGGAGAGCTTGCCACCAATACTGAAAGGTTCTGATTTTTCATCATTAGTTACCACCCGTACTAATCGAAATCACCGAGCCGTTATCCTGACTATTTTCATTGGTGCTTGCTGGAGCAACATAAGCATCAATGGCTGCAACGGCTTTTGCCCCATTCGTTGGACCGAGCTTTTCACCCACAACCAAATCCTTCGGGTTAGCGACCATTTGCGCTAAAGCCGCAGCATTACTGCACCCGTATGCCTGATGAGTTTTATATTGGTTGAAGATGACCGGCTGTGATTTATCGGTACCACACCCAGGTACTTTGGCACGAAACGACTCAACGATGACCTGCACATCACCAGATTGAGTTCCGGTAGCACATTCAGTCATAATCTGGTGCTTTGCAAGCCCCTGTCCGAGCAACAGGTCTGAAATAGGCTTAACCTGAGACTGTCCTTTAGGCGAATAGCTCACCAATTTCACTCTTAGGCTATAGGGGTTTCCACGCTGAACGATGAAGGATCGGATATCCTGTTGCTGCTGCGGAGTGAGCGATTTCTTTTCGACCGCAAGAGTAAGCTTATTAGTTACGGAGACCACATCTATGGCAGGCTGACGCGCTATTTGATCAGAAGCACAGCCACTCAGGACGAGCAAAACAGGCAAAAGTAACGATTGTAATTTCATGCGCACCTCAGTAGTAAAATCCGTTGTCGCCCAGTAAACGAGGCTTGCGGTTGTCGGTGTAAGTTGCTTTGCCACTGGTTCCGACAAAATCCTCATCGGGCAGCGCCAGCAGTCTCTCCAGATCGCTTTGTGGAATCAGAGCATCGGTAGGAATCGGTAAGTTATCGCTTCGTGTTGGCTCGACAAGGTAAGCGGTAGCAATAATGATCAGTTCTGTTTCACGGCGTTGATACTCGTTAGAACGGAAAAGACCACCTAGAATTGGAATATCTCCCATACCCGGTAGTTTTTGCAACTGCTCAATTTCACTACTTTGCAGTAAACCGCCAAGTGCAAAGCTCTGCCCGCTGGCCAGTTCAATCGTTGTTGACGCTCTACGTGACGTGAAGGAAGGCAGCACATTGCCATTTAAAACCGCTTGATTATCAACAGAGACACTGCTGACCTCAGGCTCAACTTTTAAGCTGATTCTATCTGGACCAAGCACCACTGGTTTGAAGTTCAGATTGACACCAAATGGCTTGTACTCAACCGTCGCAGTGTCCCCTTGAATCAGAGGAATTGGCACTTCACCACCAACTAGGAAGTTGGCTTCTTCACCAGACATTGCGGTCAGGTTTGGTTCTGCCAGAATCGACATATCACCAGTAGACGCCAGCGCATCAACCAGTGCGCTTAGGTTAGGTTTGGCCCAACTGCTTACATCCCAAGGTTTATTGTAAAGAAAGCTACCGACCGTATTTTCAACGGTGCTGCCATTGGTGACTAGAGAACCCCACTTAATGCCGAGTTTATTCGATACATTGCGTGAGACTTCTGCAATTCGAATACGGATGTTAACTTGCGTTGGCATCGTCACCACCAACTGGTTAATCAGCTCATCACCATTCGAGTTTTGCTGGTTTTCAGAGTTACTCTCCGATGAATTACTGCTTTTTGAAGAGTCATTGTTATTGCTCTCTTGCGGAGCGACGATCGGAGACAAATACCCTTTCGCCACATTAACGATACTGTGCGCCATTGCCGGAGTCGGTACAGACCCTTTAAGCCACAGCTTGCCACCGAGTGACTCAGAATTCACAGAAGCATCAGGGAACTGAGCTTTGATTAGTTCATCCAATTCCTGAGTATCATGGACCACGCGAATTTTGTTGCTGTAAATCACTCGTTCCTGCTCATTAAGAACGGTGATCGTGGCAGTGCCAGCCTGCATACCAAACACCATGATTTTGGTATTGGTCATAGGTTGGTAGTCCGCGATGTGTGTATTGGAAATAAAAATCGACTTTGCCTTTTCTGACAGGCGAATCATTTTCGCTTCATTTATGTTCACTTCGAGGGCATTTGCCCATGTTGGAAGCGCAAAAAGCCAACCGGGAAGCAGCAACAAGCTCCACCAGCGCAGTAATGTGTTCATTGTTTCGTCCTGAAGTTGTTAGTTTTTGTCGCTGTTTGGTCGTAACTGAATCAGGTCTACGTCCGGAGCAATTAATTTGCTTTCCGGATTCAGCTGAGTCGTTGTGATGGTATGGCTTTGCGGTAATGAAAAGTCTGTTTCACCCGAACCACGCAATGAAAGAGTCAAGCGGCCTAACTGGTTAGCAAGCACAATTTGTGTTGCCTGCTCTGGCGTCACTTCCAGTGATACAGAGCTGTTATCCGGTATTTTCGCCCCGTAGTCGTGACGCTTTTCCTGGAACCCTTCAGATGATGAGAGATTATTGAAAGCAAGAATACGAACATTGGTTGCAATAGTGCTGACGTAAAGGCCTTCAACCACATTATCGTACTTCTTCAACTCGCTGACCTTAGAACCCAGCAGTAAAATATCGACCTTATCACCCGGTTGAACAAAGCCAGAATTGGCAGTTACCTGATCAACAGGCACCGATACCGCTCTATACCCAGCTCTGACTTTCAAGGCCAGTGAAGCCCCACCCTGTGGTGGTATCAAGTCAGCCGCAGCAATAACTTGCCCTTGTTTAATTGCAATATGTGCAATACCACTCGCTAGGTTAATGGAAGTGATCTCATCTTCCGTCACGTAGTCAACGTAATCAGAAAGCTGCTCCTCACTCAGAGATTGCCAACGAAACATATTGGGCGTGTAGACATCGCCGACACCGATATCCTGACCCGAAACCAGCACTCGCTGGAACACTTGTTCAGGTTGCTCTTTCGTCTGATGTTCTGAGTTATCTTGCCCAAGCAGCAACAATCCTATGCCTATGCTAGACAATAAGATAGACAACATCATCAATCGCTTAGCCGTCATGATTATTCCTTCAGCCTTGTCGGTTTAGTTACCAGAATCCTGAGTTTGCTCCAGTGATTCGATCACTGTCTCGTAGGCACCAACAATGGCTTTGGTCAACTTGCCATCACTGCCCCCAACGAACGAAAGAAGAACAACAGACATTGCCGCTGCCAAAATCGCGTATTCAATCGCAGCTGCGCCACGTTGCTTATTTTTATTTAACATGAATAGACTCCTGAAAAAGAGAAGGTTCAGCCCCAATAAAAGGGCTGAAAGTTATTATTATTTTGAGATAAATCGGTATAGGTAAAGGCTTTGGTCTAGGACGCTTGATCTTCTGACAGCGCCATGTTCACCCGTTCCAGTATGAATGAAGTCATACTGCTTATCCGTTATCCTGTTGGTCAGATATCTTCTGGTTGTACCAAAGTTATTCACCGCATTGTATTTGAACAACTGTGCATCGACTGGTAGTAAACCCAGTAACTCCTCTTGCGATGGAAGCCTCCAGTTGTTCAACCCGCACACATGAGACGAGCGGTGTGCAGCAAGTGCTTCATTTACCTCTCGATAGTTAACAGTGCGGGAACTGGAGTTGTCGTCTTGAAATATCTGCCAAACGGCTCCGGTAGATTCATTTCTTGCACACGATGCTTGTTCTCTACTTTGAACCACATCGCCATTGTGCGCGAGATAGGTCCAGTTAACCTGTTGAACCGTTTCACGAACTAAACGCGCTAACGTGACATCTTGGTCTGAGTAATGGCTGTGTGAGAAGCTCTCCGTCTTACCTATGCTCGCTTGACTGGAATAGTGATAAGCCATCTGCTTGTCAGCACTGTCTTCAGCACCTGACCAGTAGTAAAATGTGGCCGTTTTCTGGTCTTGATTCTTAGGATGATGGGGAAAAGCAACCAGATCTAAAGTCGCCTCTTTACCATCTAGCATGGTAGCTGTCGCCAATCCTTTTAACTGAGGTAAACTCGGTACTTGCCAGTCACTGAATCCGCAAAAAGAACGGTCGTTTCTCGCTTCTAAGTAACCACCAGCACCTAGCAAGGTTTTTATGTCAGCGCCTGCTGCATTGAAAGAGACGTGGTCGACACCACCCATTTGACCATCTTGGAGTAGAGTCCATGTTCTCTTCTTATCACCAGAACTCACATCCAATACACAACGCCAGCCCTGAGCGTATGTCGCACTTGCCGGCAAGAAACGACCAAGTGAGTCCAACTTGGCAAACCGGCCCAATACGGTCGCTTCACCTTCGCTAACAACATATCCAGCATCATGTGCCCGATTTAATCCGTCAACAATAATCACTTTCAAAGCCGACACATCTTGAAGTGAAGTTGCGACAGCAATTTCCTCTGTCAGTGGTGTCATTAACAAACCCAGTGTTTTGAAGCGCTCAGGGAGCGTCGCTAAACTCGTGTCTAATAGTTGCTTCAAAACCTCAAGTGAATTGATTTCACTTTCCATTTGAGCGACTAAATCGCTCAATGCCAATGACGAAGAATGAATATCACTACCTAGGCTTGCTGCCAATAAACGATCTTTTTCAGAAACCAGCTTATTGTTCAGAGTATGCAGTGTCGCTATCTGTGTTGCAGCTTGCAGAAGCTGTTTTGTCGCGACTAAAGCACTTATATTTTGGCGAACAGTAGAGAGTTTAGTCTCAAGGCTTTTTACGTTGACCAGGAAACTAATGCTCGCCGTATCAGTGTTGTAGCGCAGGAGGTTGGACTGTAGTTTAAAACCTTTCAACACAGATTCCATTTGTGCGAGTTGAGCACTGGATGGCATGACAGCCTTGTTCACCGTCTCCAACTGAGCTGACACATCTGTGAGTAATGTTTGAGACGTTTTGGTTTGGTTCTTGAGTGCAGTGAGCCAGTTGGATAAGAAATTCTCAGACTCTGTCGTTAAAACATTTTGGTCAGAGATTAACTTATCGATGTTATCCAACTGAGCGATTGACGCGGCAAGTAACCTATCGCTAGAAATGGTTTCCCATTTGGCATAGACATCGTTGCTATACGAGTGAGGCTCTGTTTCAATGCCTTTTGTATAAGTGACTGGCACGCCGGATTTGTTAGCCCAGACAAACGAAGAAGCATCACTGATCATGTGGCCTCGCACTATTGAAGGCAAAGAATCACGATTTCTCTTCGACAGTAATACTACCTCCTCAGCTGTCGGTAAAGTCCATTGACCTATACCGCAATGGTTTAGTTCAGATATCACGCTCATTACGTCAGCTGAACTCGAGGTAGAGGCAGATTTCGACCAAAAGATAGGAGTACCTTTACCTTCAGTATCATATTCAGCGATACAGTTAACATTGTTACCTACCCAGCCATTGTAATCCGCATAGCTTGGTACTTGCAGCATTGACACCATCGGAAGATACTGAATCGCAACAAACTTACCTTCTAAACTAGATGCCCAAAGAACCTTACTCGCCGGGTGTTCCAAGCCTGGGAATGCACTCTTTTTAACACGCACGCCGACCTTATCCTTGGCATAAGCCTGCGTACCAATAAACTGAGGAACGGATGTGACAGGTTTCCAGCTAGCACCTTGGTCAACGGTAAACTCATAGTACTCAGGCTGATCAAACGTAACGGTCTTATTGGCAATAGTCGTAGAGAGAAAATCCCAAGCGATTAAGTTGGGGTACTTGGTGTTGGCTTGGTCACTCCCTACAACGATGTTTCCACCTGTCAGCGCTGGTAATTTTGGCAGCTCTGTGAATACAGTATCATTACTGGCTTGTGCGCCCGCTGGCATACCGTTTTCACCATTAGCACGAACGCGTACCTGAACCTGATCGATACTTTTGGCGACATCGCCCACTACCACAGGTTTTTCTAGCACTGGAGCCCAATCCGTTCCCTGATTCATTGACCACTCATAGTCGGACAATGAGGTAAAGCCAGTGACAAAGGTCCAGTCCAAGGTATCAGCGGTGTCATCCACCACCACACCTGTTGGCGCTGCTGGCGCTTCTGGTTGCTTTGTCAGAGCCTTAGTGTTAAACAAAGCAGGACTAGCAAAGCGTCCTGTGACGGGATCATACTTAACACGGACCTCTAAACTACCAACGGTATAAACTTTGTCTTCAAGTTGAAGAGGTTTGCTCTGAACTGTTGCCCAACCGGCACCGTCGACGCGATATTCATAATCACTATCCGAGTTAAAACCATCGACCCAATCCCAATTGAAGGTATTTAACGCATCATTAACCAGTCCATTCATCGGCGCACTTGGCGTGCTCGGAGTGACAGTGAATGCCTTGTCTGAACACAAGTTTTCACCGACAGCATCATCGTCTGATGCTTTGATACGTACACAGACTTGTCCCACTTTGAATACTTCATCAGGAATAGCCTGGGGCTTTGATGTTACAGGGCGATAGCTGATTCCACTATCAAGTGAGTATTCGTATTGCTCCGCGTTCGGATAACCGTCAACGTTCGTCCAGTTCAGAAGGTTGTCAGCATCGTTGATGACTGGAAGCGTCGGTGCAACAGGCTTGTTCAACACTTTGTTAAACGCGCTGCTCACCACCAGACTTTTACCAGCCGGGCGGCCATCAATCGGGTTCGCTTTCACTCTCAGTTGAATGGTGTTGGCTGGAATGTTTACATTGCCAATTTGGTAAGGGTTCGCTGACGCATCTTGCCATCCGCTGCCGAGATTGATTTCATAATCAGCGGCGTTACCGAAACCAGACACGTTTTCCCAAGCCAAGATATCTGAATCATCATTCGCAGAGACTAAAACCGGAGCGACGGGCGCATCAGGAGTGACCGTCATCGCGGTCTCTGATTTCACCACCAATCCAGCAGGACGGCCTGAATTTTGGTCGGCTTTAACTCTGAGTTTTAAGTCTCCGACTGGAATCGCAATATCAGCGATGTTTTGTGGTTTGCTCACTACATCGTGCCAATTTTTACCACCATCCAGTGTGTACTCATAGTGAGCGACGAGCCGAAAATCTGCCGAATGTTGCCAGTCAAAGTTATTATCAGCGTCATTGAGTGTCAAAGATGTCGGAGCGGCAGGTACAAGCGTCGCCGTGAACACTTTAGTCGATAGAAGTGCCATGCCTGATGCCAAAGATCTCGCTGGCTTTGCCATGATACGTACCTGAACATCACCAACACTTCTTGCTGGAGCACCGACATTAATGGGCTTTGACGTTGCCGGTTGCCAACTTTGACCTCTATCTAACGAGAATTCGTAAGCGTTAACCTCTGTGAAACCTGGAACAAATTGCCAATCAAACGTGTCAGCCGCGTCATTGACGACCCCGCCGCGTGGTGCTCTCGGTCTGGTTAGAATATTGTCACCATCTAAGTCTTCTGGCTTAATTTTAAGATGCTCATAGTAATCAGAACCGATCTGAGCTAACGCTTCTTCCGTATTGCTCGCGCCATGAGATAACTGATCGGTACGAAGCTTTAGTTGCGCGGCGTCTAAATTCGCCAATCTTTGAATCGAGCCTTTTCTCGCCACTTCCTGACTGACACCGTCGTTGACGGAGCTTTCCTGAGCAGACTGCAAGACTCGGGTAATCCCTCGCGCCAGCATGTGTATCTCTCGACTTTCCTGAGAAGTATCTGCCGCATAGTCAGACTTAAGCACATCAGCGGAAACACTTAGCTCGCTAGCAAGGCTTTCTGCAGCTTCATCAAACGTTGCCCCAGAACTTGTTGCTAGGCTGGCAACCATCGACGTCATAGGGCTGATGATGCTCGGTTGTGATGATGGCGTTTCCAGAGTGAAGCCCTGAGTGACAGCTTGATTTGGGTTGTCCATGTCAACCGTCACATTGGCAATGGCTTCTACCAGCAACTTGTAATTTTCGACGTTGCCTTCAAAAGGCAATGTGTACTGACCCGACTTGTCCGTCTGAACCGTTGTACCATCTCCACTATCACAGACCGCATTGTTGTTTTTATCCAGACAAACATTCGCTTTGTAAAGATAACCATCGAGTACCACACCAGATAATACTGAGCCAGAGTTGCCTGTTGCAGGCGTCTCATTTGAAGTCAGTTTTGGGTCAGATTCATTTCCTCCGCCACAACCGAAAAGTGCAACGGAAATAGCCCCGACACTGAGCTTTTTGGTCAGCATTTTCACCGCTGGATACTCCTTAAATTTGTAGGTCTAATCAAAATTCCGGCGGCGATATTAATTTAAATGATATTTATTATCAATATCATTTGATCTTTTATTTCACATGATGATTAAATAATAGAGATAAATGCTAGGTCTTATATTAATTAACAAGATTATTGGTTCAACATGCTTAATAATACAACAATATGCAGTGTAGCCCTTGCTGTGTCTAGTGCTATAGCTCTATCCGCGTGCGGTGGTGGCGGAGAATCTGGAAGTTCATCATCGGCGGCAACAGCCAGCACGTACAGCTACCAAAGTATGGCATCCTGTGCAGATACTGACCTTGATGGCAGTTGTAGTAACTATGAAAAACAAGTGGCGGTTACGAGCGGCTATTCAAGAATGATCGATGCCAATGGGGCAATACTTACCTCTCCCGCTGAATTGAGCATCATCTCTCCCTTCACGACGCTGCTCCACAGTGAGATGCTATACAACCCATCGACGAGTGGCAGTGTCGAAAAATCAAAGGTTTACCTTCAGTCTGTGCTTGGCCAGCACGTAGGTGTCGACTTCACATCGGTGGACGTCAGCCATGGCCCTCAACAAGCGACAAATCTTCTGATGGCATCGCTGAAACAAGCTCAGACCCAGGGCTCAAGCAGTTCGCCAATGGTGAATATTGCCCAAGCTCTTGACGCAATGATTGAACACAAGACGCTTGATCTTTCCGCAATAGATTTAGCAGCTCAAACATCACGCCATATCAGTTTTGATGGTTCACTGTTAATTCATGGGTCACAAAGTGATGCTGGCTTGGCCGCTATGAAATCTATCGCCCTTAATCCAGCCAACAGCAGAATAATCTACGTTGACGCGCGAGATAATGTTCGAGAGCTGGATACGGCGACAAAACAATCGGTTGCAATCGGTGCTTCGAGTTCATCATTTGGTTCTCGTAGTATCGCTTCCTATGATGACGACGATGAAGATGAGCATGACGATGATGATCATTATGGTGGAAATGCTAACAAACTTCCTGGATATCAACAGGATACCTCCAACACACTCAAGGAAGTCGTTCCCGCGCTCAATAGTGTTCAGTCATACAAATTGTACGAACCTAATGGCGTTCGAAACCAGAGCTTCGTCTGTAATACGACAGGGGGTAACGGCATATTCCTGACCAGCCTGCAGGACAAAACAGGCAACCCGAATACCAACGTCGCCGTCAGAGCAACAACGCGGAAATTGCAAATCGATGCGTACGGAGGTGCATCAGGAAGCGAGCTTCCTGTTACTCCACCACCTGCTCCACCGACCGTTCCGCTGTCTGCGTCTTCCTGCTACAACGATAACTTTGAATGGATGCATGCTCTTTATCAGCAGGGAATTATCATAGCGAAACTAGACGATGGCCTGAATGCAGATGGAGACCAGTTGCGCCGCTTAGACGCTACTACACTCAATATGGATCCCATCACCTACACATTACGCTCTGACGAAAAAACCATTATCTTCTCTAAAGATGATAATGAAATTCTGATTATTTCTGATAACCGCCAGTCCCCCCCTAAGCTTGTTGACACTAAGACTCTCACGGAAAGGCTAGCGCTGAATGTTACCGATGTTTTAAATGCTAGCTTCGCTGCAGGCGGGCAAATAGTGATGGCGTTAGCCTCAGAAAACAAAGTTATTTGGACAGATAAAAGCCCAAATACTCAGCAACTCGACTCAATAAACCTTGATGGCCAAGCCAAGCTGATGGACTCGTCTCCCAACGGTAAATTCACTGTGGTCATTACTGCCACCAGCGTCTACCTGCTAGACAATATTAAGCGAGAAGTGACCAAACAAATCAGTTTCGATGCGAGTCAGACAACCAATCTGTTTGTCCAAAATGACAAAGCCATCACTGTTAATCGGAGTGGGGTAGATTACTTCCAATTCGCCAATATCTCAGGCCCGAAGTTAAAGGTTGCTTCGCAGTTGGTGACCAAAGAGCTGCTTGAGGAATGGGAAAAAACGTCCACCTCTCACTGGAACTCAACCAGCTTAGGATATGTGCTCGCTCAAACCGGAACACCAGCCAGTGCTGCTCAGGCATTTCATGGTGTTACGCTGGACTGGAGCCCTTCAACGGCCACACAAGCCAGCCAGATCACAGGAGTCTATATAAGCGGAACTAACCGCGGCGACAGAGTTCAACTTTACAAAGCTCTATGACCAAGGGAGGCTTGGCCTCCCTACATTATTTGTCTAGATTTAAGTGAAATTCTCTGCCATAAAATCAATAAAGGTCCTAACCTTCGCCGACATATGCTTACGGCTCGGATAGACAAGGCAAAGGTCGATTTTATTTTTGGGAAGATCGCTGAACAGCTCAACCAATCGGCCTGTCGCAACTGCATCCCGAGCATGTTCTTCTGGTAAGCGAGTGATACCAACACCTTCAAGGCACATGCTCATTTCCATATCAGGGCTATTGGCAGAAAAAACGCTATTGACTTCGACTTTGATGGATTCTCCATCAGCGTCAATGTACTCCCATAAATTAGGATTCTTTTGGTAGCTATAAGTAATAGCTTTGTGTTGGGACAACTCTATAGGAGACTTTGGTGTTCCATAGGCTCGAAGGTAACTTGGCGCTGCCACCGTCACAGAGCCTGTGGTTTTTATCCGTCGACTGATTAAACTTGAATCCTCGGCTCTGTGTACAGCACGCACCGCAACATCAATCCCTTCAGCGACAAGATCAACTCTGCGATCGCTTAGGTTTACTTCAAAAGTCACTTTCGGGTATTGAGCCATAAATTTGGCTAACATCGGGCTCAATTCCACCACCCCCAAACTAACTGGGCAACTAATTCTTAAATGCCCTTGGGGCTCACTTTGTTTGCCACCTAATGCGTTTTCTATATCTTCTGCGCTTTCGACCAACTGCTTACAGCTTTCATAATACAGCTCGCCTTCAGGAGTTAGGCTCAGGGTACGGGTGGTGCGATGCATCAACCTAACCCCAAGACGCTCTTCTAACTTAGAGATTTCTTTACTGATGTAAGAAGTCGAATGGCCAGTGTTCTGAGCAGCCTGAGTGAAACTTCCTGTGTCCACAACGTAAACAAAGATCACCATTCCATCCAGCAGATTCGTTTTCATTTTACACCTTAATTACAAGTCATATGGAAATAATAATTACACATTTACCCTATTAATCAATTAAAGGAATCAAACTATAGTTAACTCAACACCAAGAGTAAGTGAGGACATGAAGATGAAAGTATTAGCCTTTGGCGCAAGCAGCAGCAAACATTCAATTAACCAAAAATTGGCATTCTACGCGGCGAAACAGATAGAAGGCGCAGACATTTCACTTATAGACATAAACGACTATGAAATGCCTATTTTTAGTGAGGACAGAGAAAAAGAACTCGGCTCCCCACAACAGGCACAACTATTTTTTAAAGCCATTGGAGAGGCAGATATCGTGGTTATTTCCTTTGCTGAGCACAACGGATCTTACACTGCGGCGTATAAAAACCTGTTTGATTGGACTTCACGTATCAATATGAAAGTATTCCAAAACAAGCCTGTCATTCTCTTAGCAACCTCTCCAGGTGCTGGCGGTGCAAGCAGTGTACTGAACACAGCTCAAGGTTCGGCTCCCTACTTCGCTGCTGATGTAAAAGGTGCCCTGTCACTACCAAACTTTTACGACAATTTCGACATTGAGGAAGGCGTAGTAACTAACCAAGCGTTCAACCAACAGTTATTAGCTATCGTTCAAGCCTTATAATGATTCAGCTGCAGCAAGGCTCAGCTTATCATGCAGCCACCCTTACTGGGTGGCCTTAGTTTTATAACTCAAACAACTTAAGCCAAAACGGTTTTGTAGGCTTCGACTAGACCTTCTATTAACGTTTGAGTACCAATCACTGCCAAGATCAAACCCATCATTTTGGTGACTACATTCAATGCACTCGGACCCACCGCTTTTACCAGTTTATTACCAAACAAGAACAACACATAAGTAATGGCACACAATACACCAAAGGCTACAATGGTAATAATGGTCTGATCAAAGCCTCCAGCTGTTGCGAAGTTCATCGCCGTAGCAATCGTTCCTGGACCAGCCAGTATCGGGGTCGCTAAAGGAGACACAGCCACACTCAAAGCCGCTTGCTGCTGCTCTGGCGAATAGGCTTTTTCCTTCGTTTTGTAATGAGTTGAGTTTCCTTGCAGCATATTGAAACCAATAAGGAAAACCAAGATACCACCAGTGATACGCAATGCGTACAAGGTAATACCAAACAAATCGAAAATTAACTTTCCGGAGATCACAAAGACAAAAACTATCCCGAAAGCGATTAAGACTGAGCGTAAGGCTATCGACTTTACCGTCTGGCGATCCTCATCACTGGTCAGCCCAAGGAAAATTGGAATATTAGCAATCGGGTTCATGATAGCGAAAAAACCCATAAATACAGTCACTGTATGTAGCACTAACTCTTTCATAACCCCTTCTTATTTCTATTCATTTTCAAAACTTCATCCAGATGTGAACAATAGCTGTGAAACAGAAAAGTAACAACTGCATGATCTCTACTCGACTTTCAATAAGATACTAGATATGTTGCACATGCAACTTATATAAAGAACAAAGGACTCAGCCATGACACCAACGATAGACACCATTTTGTCTCACCGTTCTATCCGTAAATTTACCGATCAGGCCATTGACTCATCTCAGCTCAATATCATTATTCAATCTGGCCTTGCTGCTTCGTCTTCCAGCATGTTGCAAGTCGTGTCTATTATCCGTGTGACGGATAACGAAAAACGTCAAGCTTTAGCGCATTTAGCAGGAGATCAACCATACGTAGCAAGCGCTGCTGAGTTCCTTGTATTCTGTATTGACTATCAGAGGCATTTTGAGATAAACCCGAAGGTAAAGCCTGAATTTACTGAACTCACACTGATTGGTGCAGTAGATTGCGGCATTATGGCTCAAAATTGCTTGCTTGCTGCAGAATCTCTGGGCTTAGGGGGTGTTTACATCGGTGGACTAAGAAGCTGCGCTCAAGAAGTGGATGACGTGCTTAACTTGCCGGCCAATAGCGCTGTTTTATTTGGATTATGCTTAGGTCATCCCGATCAGGATCCTGAAATCAAACCCCGCCTACCTGCGCACGTAATCGTACATGAGAATGAATACCAGCCTCTCAACCTGCAAGATATTGAAGACTACGATACGACGATGCAAACTTACTATGCCGCTCGAAGCAGCAACCAGAAACAGAGCACATGGTCGGAACAAGTGACGGGGAAACTGGCCGGAGAATGCCGTCCACACATCAAGCCTTACCTCAATGGTAAGGGGTTAGCGATAAAGTAAATATATCTATCACAAGAGGTAATCGCTTACGTAAGGTATAAAAAGAGCAGCACGGCCAATCATGTTCGTGGGGGTTTTGGAGCATGTTGCTTGGCTGTGCTGCTGTCTTTAGCCACTTACCAATGGCAAAGATGTATTAAAGCCAAAATAGCGGAACGTTCCAGCCAAGAGTCCGCTTTTTCCAATCTCTCATAGTAATAACAGACTAGTGGCTTCTGTTTGCTGTAATTCATCTTTTCTCTCTTAATCCTGTGTTGACCTGCTTATTATTTCTCTATAATAGGAACAGAAAAACCGAGAACTTTTATTTAATCACTTCCCTATAAAGTCATTCACAGCCTTAAATGAAACGAAAATTCACTTTTATTATTAAAATAGGGAAATGATTATTTTGTATTGTGCTTATTTTTACTATCTGGAGCCCTTGTGTCAGATTTAACCTTGTTGCGCTACTACTCCCGACTCGAGCCATTAGGAGTGGGTGAAGAAATCAAAATAGCCCTACCTCAAGTGGCTGAACTCCTGTTCACTAGCCCTCGTCATGCAAGAAATTTAATCAACCAGATGCAACAGCTTGAGTGGCTGGAGTGGGCTCCAAAGGTGGGCCGAAACCAACGCTCCAGTTTGTTACTCAATCATCCACTGAATGAGCTGAAGTCACAGCTGGCGGCGAAGCGCATATTGGAAGGAAAGTATGAAAAGGCCTTGGGTATTCTCGATAACGATGAAACAGCATTTGGGCGTCTGTTACAGAGCACATCAGGGGCCTCACTTCGAGAAGGCGTGCTCCATATCCAATTAACCTACAAACGCTCTTTTGAACGACTCGTTCCCCATCAACTACAGCGTTCCAGCGAGCGATACTTATTACGCCAAATCTACTGTTGCTTGGTCAGCAGTGATGCCGAAGGTAGCCTTGAACCTCAGCTTGCTCATCATTGGCACTATGATGAAACACATTACCAATGGACGTTTTATCTTCGACCTTCACTCACTTTCCATAACGGGGCAGCCATAGATGCAGACAGTATTGTTAGCCTGTTTGCTAAACTTTCAACACTGACCAATTATCAAAGTGAACTAGCCCATTTAGTCAGCGTGACGTCTCCAATGGCGAACAAGGTGATCTTCCAGCTTTCACAGCCCGATCAAGGGTTTGGGGGCCTGATCTCAGGTGTCAAATATTCGATTCAACCCACCAGCCAAGTCAATAATGCCCACAGCTATGCTGTGATTGGTTCCGGGCCTTTTCAAGTAAGTGAACATTCACAGACGCGCCTTTGTTTGGAAGCATTCGAGCGATTTTACGGGTGTCGAGCACTCACGGATCAAGTGACTATCTGGAAGCTAGATGAAAGTGAATTAACGAACAAACAGATTCAGACTAATCAGCCAGGTGCACAGGAAAGCCGCGAGTGTCATTATTACCTTTCTCATGCTGTCGACATTAAGGTCCGCAATGATACTCAGCAGTCACGTATCGAAGACGGCTGTATGTTCATACTGTTCAATCAAATAGCTTCCACCACACTGAATGATGCTCAGCGGCGCTATCTATCTTCACACTTGAGTTCTGTGCGTGTGTTTGAACAGCTTAAATCAAGTCAGACATTATTTGGCTGTGAAATAGCACACAATATGTTACCGATGTGGCATCCAGTTATTCGACCCGAGGCACCCAGTGTTGAATTGCCAAAACAACTCGACATTGCTGTTTACGACTATACAGTGCTAAGAAACTGTGCTTTTGCCGTCAAAGCTATTCTCTCTGAGCTAGGAGTCGATGTTCAAGTTCAAACCTACTCCTACCGACAGCTCAATGAGCTGGCTCAAAATCAACAACTCAACCAGTCCATGATCATTACGAATATCAATTTAGATGACAATCGACACGCTTCCGCTTTTAGCAGCCTGTACCATAATCCGGTTCTACAAAGCTGTATTGGCCAAGACTCAAAACAATGGCTCACTCAATCGCTCAATACACTTCGTTCAAAAACGCCTCTAAATCAATATCTTGATGCTTTGGAGCCCATAGCTTCCGCATTGATCAATCAATACTGGTTAACACCACTTTTCCATCACCGCCAAACCTTGCGCTTTCATGGTGTTCTTAAGGATGTCGAGCTCACCAATTGGGGCTGGCCGGATATCCGTAATGTATGGTCAACGGATGATTCAGTAAGTGATTCGCACCCTTATATTTAGTACTCTAACAGAGGGTTTTATTTAAAACCCTCATTTTATCTACAAAACATGAAAATTAGCCATTAAACCAACATCTCACTTCTTGATATTCATAAATTAATCATTTGAACACTAATTAATTTTTTACTACTCTGTGCTTGTATACTTCAGAAAGGAATTTGAAATGAAATACACAACTGCAGTGTTAGCCCTCATTGCCACCAACGCCGCTTTTATCTCTCATGCTTCTGCCAATGAATGTGGCAAGGTCACCATCGCTGATATGAACTGGAACTCTGCCAGCCTAATTGCCAACATTGACCGCTTTATTCTTGAACACGGTTACGATTGTGAAGCCGAGCTTATTCCAGGCGATACGATGCCAACGGGCACATCTATGATCGAAAAAGGTCAACCAGATGTCGCACCTGAGCTATGGAGTAACAGCCTTAAAGATGCTCTAGATAAAGGTGTTGAAGAGAAGCGGCTTCGCTATGCAGGGCGCTCACTGGTTGATGGCGGTGAAGAAGGGTTTTGGATTCCGTCTTATTTGGTGAAACAGTACCCTGAAATGAAAACCATTGAAGGTGTTAAAAAGCACGCGAACTTATTTGAGCATCCTGAAGATCCTGATAAATCAGCATTCTATAGCTGTCCTGCCGGTTGGAACTGTCAAATTAGCGCTGGCAACCTATTTAAAGCACTGAAGCTCGATAACTCTGGCTTCGTCATTGTTGACCCCGGTTCAAGTGCGGGCCTATCGGGCGCCATAGCAAAAGCTTATGAGCGAAAAGAACCATGGTTTGGTTACTACTGGGCACCAACAGCTGTTCTTGGTAAATATGACATGGTTAAAGTTGATTTTGGTAGTGGTGTCGATGAAAAAGAGTTTATCTCTTGTACCACCAACGCCGACTGCGATGCACCTAAAGCCACAATGTACCCACCATCACCAGTACACACGATTACAACCGAAGCCTTCGCTAATCGTGCACCAGACGCTTATCAATACTTTACCAAACGTGGCTTCACCAATGCTGATATGAACCAGTTACTAGCGTGGATGGAAGACAACCAAGCGGATGGTGAAGAAACCATGTATTACTTCTTGGAAGATTACCCGCAAATCTGGACTAAATGGGTTTCTCAAGACGTCGCTAACAAAGTAAAAAGTGCTCTTTAACAAGACGTTATCACTGATATGAAGTACTCCAAAGCCAGCCTTGTCTGGCTTTGGTTTTAAAAGGAATTAAATGATGTCTACAGAAAACTGGCTGAACAGCTTTCCTGAAATGGAACGTTCTGATTTAAGAGCGATTAGAAAAACACTCGATGGGGCTTATCGAGAATTCTCTCGAGAATACGGAGAATTCATTGAATCTCTCTTTGACCCGCTCCTCTCTTTTCTCATCTGGTTTGAGAAACTGCTTCTTTCAACACCTTGGGTCATTATTCTTGCTATTTGTACCGGTCTTGTGTTCCTCGCCAGCCGCTCCTGGAAACTAACACTCGGCTGTTTCGTGTCGCTGATACTCATCGGTTACTTCGGTATGTGGGAAGACACCATGCGTACGCTGAGTATTATCACCGTCTGTACACTGCTTTCCATCGCCCTCGGAATCCCTATTGGTATCGCAATGGCACGTTCCGATCGTATTCAGTCAGCGGTGACTCCCCTGCTGGATATCATGCAAACCATGCCCGCCTTCGTATACCTAATCCCCGTAGTCATGCTATTGGGTATTGGTAAAATTCCAGGGCTGATCGCCGTCGTAATTTACGCTATTCCTCCGGTTATTCGTCTCACTAACCTTGGCATCCGGTTGGTCGATAAAGAAGTACTCGAAGCAGCCACGGCCTTTGGAGCCAGCGCCAAGCAAAGACTATGGGGCGTCCAACTTCCACTTGCCATGCCAACCATTATGGCAGGGATCAACCAAACCATTATGATGTCTCTATCGATGGTTGTTATCGCATCGATGATCGGGGTAAAAGGTCTAGGACAACCTGTACTTAAATCTATTACCAACCAATACTTTACCCTAGGCCTGCTCAATGGCTTTGCTATCGTGGCCTTAGCGATTCTGTTTGACCGAGCATCGCAAGCCTACGCAAAACGTACTCAAGCTCACCTAGGAGACATGAAACATGACTAAACCTCTTATTGAAATTAGTGGCTTGTATAAAGTTTTCGGACGCAAACCTGAGTCAGTTATGAAGCGGGTGAAAGCCGGCGACAGCAAAGAGGAAGTACTTGCAGATACTGGGCATACCGTCGGCCTCAAGGATATCAACCTTAAAATCAACAAAGGTGAAATCTTCGTCATTATGGGTCTCTCAGGTTCAGGTAAGTCGACATTAATCCGTCACTTTAATCGCCTCATCGACCCAACTGAAGGACAGATTCTGGTTGAAGGCACAGACGTTATGCAACTCAATCAGAAGCAATTGGAAGAGTTTCGTCGCCATAAGATGTCGATGGTGTTTCAACGCTTCGGTTTGTTACCACACAGAACTGTCGTGGAAAACGTATCTTACGGCCTTGAAGTTCAAGGCGTAGAGAAAACCCAGAGGCAGACCAAAGCCGAGCAATGGTTAGAAACGGTTGGTTTGAAAGGGTACGAGAACCAATACCCTGCGCAATTATCCGGTGGCCAACAACAACGGGTGGGTCTTGCACGAGCACTGTGCACTGACGCCGAAATTTTATTGATGGATGAGGCCTTTTCAGCGCTCGACCCTTTGATTCGCAGTGAAATGCAAGACCAACTCATTGAGTTACAGGAGAAGTTGCATAAAACCATTGTGTTCATCACTCACGATCTTGATGAAGCTCTTCGTCTCGGGGATCGCATTGCCATTCTGAAGGATGGCTTATTGGTTCAACAAGGAACACCTGACGAAATCCTGCTCCACCCAGCAGATGAATACGTTGAGGCCTTCGTGAAAGATGTCAACCGTGCACGAGCTCTGACCGTAGAAACGGTAATGCAGCCTCCAGCATATCGCATTACTGCGACTAGCATTCAAGAAGCTATCAAACAAATGAAAGGCATCAAGCAAGACTACGCCTATCATGTGACCGAAGAAGGCTATCAGGGTATTGTCACCAAAGAGAGCTTACTAGATGCGGCAAAGGACACATCAAGCAAAGAGTTCAATGAAGAGATCTACGAAGAAGTACCATCCATTTCTCCAGATGCTGCCATTGAAGAAGTCCTGATGGAAAGTATCTCTTGTGATTACTCACTCCCTGTGGTCGATGAAGAAGGCAATTTACAAGGGGAGCTGGAAAGAAGCGCAGTAGCAGAGATCTTCTCCGATCAAACGGAGGAAGACACCCCGTCCCCAAAGTTGGATAAGGTGTCCTAAATCTGCATAAAGCCGCTTTAGACATCTAGCTCAAATCTAAACTCCACACATTATCGTGTGGAGTTTTATTTTGAAGTAACCACAAAACGTAAAATCAGCATTCTTATCATTCATAGAAATTCCGCCTCGGTATGATCAACTTTCTATCTTTATTCCAAACTTTGAACATAATCACGCTGTTGCATTTGAAATCGAAAATTTAGTCCGTATCTTGTATTGGGAAATACAAAATTACTGTATGGATAAACAGGTGTTAGCAAGCAAATTTCAGGTGCATTATTATTTTGATGATCATTCGCATTCCATGGATGCAATGGTACGTAATCAGTGTGAGTGTGAGATCATTGCCATACTGTTGGAAATTGCTAACGCACTAGAAGAGAATATTCTGATAGAAAGTGAAGCTCATCAGGAAGGCGGTTTGCGCGATATCTGGAAGGTAGCTAATGCCAATGCTGGCATGCTTTCAGTGATCGTCGGTATTGCCTCACTGGCCCTCCCTCTTCTCCCAAAATCAGACTCTGAGCTTGAACGCCTCCAGAAAGAAGAGCTACGTTTAAGCATTGAAGAGCGCAAGTTGAGAATCGAAAAGCTCAAAGCTGAAGTAAAGTCTGACAATGTCACACCTGAAACCATTTCCAAAGTTGCAGAAGTTGTTAACGAAAACTACAAGGTGATTACTCGTCGCTCGAACCTATTTAAGCACTTAGACAATTACCCGAAAGTGATCCAATTAGGTGTCAATAGTCTCACTGAATCCGGAGAGGAAGCTTTGCCCGAATCCCACATCAGCCGATCCGCCTTTAAGCAATATGTTTTACCTACTCACCGCCTCCCGATGCAAACCATAGATGATGCAGTGATAGAAATAGTTTCGCCAGTATTAAGGCAAGGCAACTATCGATGGAAAGGCATCTGGCAAGGGCAAAACATCAGCTTTACGATGAAAGATATCAGCTTCAAACAAGATGTTCTGAGCAAACAGATCAGCTTCCAACATGGCTCTTGTATCCGCTGCGTCATGAATATTCGCTCTAAGCTAGACCACATTGGTGAAATCGTGATCACCAGTTTTTCCGTGGAGACGGTTCTGGAACATGGTCATGGCATTGGCTCTCATGAAACTCCGCAGGGTAGCGCCTATCATCATCGACGAAGTTTGGAGGCCGCTCAAGGCGATCTGTTTGAAACTTCTTAAGAGCTGAGATAACTCAGTCCTTACCCACCTAAGGTCCTTATCTCCCCAAATGTGCTCTATAACATCAAACACATTTTTACCCTCAATCACTGCTTAAGGCTACGTTAATCCCATATTCACAGCGATTTGACCGCTATATCCCAAAAACTGAACTGTATGTATATACATATTAAATTTATAAAATTAGAATCAAAACTATGCAGTCTAGTGGTAAGGAATAATAATGATTGAACACTTGGAGTCAGGTATCCGAAAACTGGTTGAAGGATTCATTGACGCTGGAAAACCTTGTCCTTCTGAGCAACCCATTGAAGCGAGACGCGCAGGATATCAGTCAACAGTTGAGCTGGCAGGTAAAGGCCCAGAGATGGCGCAGGTGTATATCGATATCGTTGACGGGATTACGCTCAAAATTTTCAGACCCAGCGACGCTTCTCACCTGCCGATAACGATTTACTTCCACGGAGGTTGCTTTATCAGCGGAGGCTTTGACACCCATGAGCAGCAGTTGCGTCAACTCGCGGCCGAATCTAACAATGTGGTGATCAGCGTTCAATACCGATTAGCGCCAGAGCACACTTATCCTGCCGCTCACGATGATGCCTACAATGCCGTTGTCGCAATCCGAGAAATGGGCTCGAAATATGGTGGTGATACTGAACGTATCTCCTTGGTAGGCGATAGTGCCGGCGGCCATCTCACATTAGTGACAACAATGCGCCTTAAGCAAAGACAAAACTGGCTACCTGAGCGCCAGATTCTCATTTACCCAATGCTCGATCCGCATGGTTCATCGGCCAGTTACAAAGTTAATGCAACCGACTACATCATTACCGACAAAATGCTGCTGTCTGGTTTTGATATGTATCTTAGTGAAAGAAACCCAGAGCACATTGATGCAAACCCTGAACTCAACCCGCTGCTATGTGGTGACTTTCGAGGTTTGCCTCCAACTTCGATTATCACAGCAGAATTTGATCCATTAAGAGACGAAGGTGAGCAGCTTTACCGTCAGCTGTTAAAACATGGTGTAGAAGCGCATTGTGAACGATATTTAGGTGTCATACATGGTTTTTATCAGCTTTCTGCTGTCAGTCAATCAGCAGTACGTTGTATTAGTCGTATTGCCGCCGAGCTGGCTAGCTCGATTCCAAGTACATTAAACAGAGGTCACTGACATGATTGAATTGGATTACCTGGTTCAAGTCACTAAGCTACCGAGCGATCTACAGAGTGCTTCTGGGGATGTGGATCACCATCTGTACGACACCTATGAAATTTATCAACGTGTCATCGACTCTAACTTGCTGTGGCGAGTCTGGTTAATCGACGAATACGATCAGGTGTGGCTTGAGGTTAATTTCATCAACTCTGAAGGTGAGGCAGAGTTTCACACCATTAAGATCGATGAAGGCACCTACAACAAAGTGGACTTTGATCGTTACCAAGCGCTAGATAAGCTTGAGTAGTTCCAGTGCAAGATTGAATCTCTGAGCTTCAAATCCTCAATTGTCCAATTACTCATTTTGATGCACACATACTCGTTTGCATTCTTACTGTTTGATATAATGGTAAATTATACAATAAACACTTAGATTCCCGAGAATTATGCCTAGAGTGTATTTCTATCGCACATAGCGACTTCGCGGGTAATCAAAGACAACAAGAATCAACAAAACGATATTCAGATTGGATAAAAGGTAAGAACATGAAATGCCCAAAATGTGACTCTAACTTTGAGCAACTTCAGACACCGCTAGGTGATGTAGAAAGATGTATTGACTGTAAAGGGCTTTGGTTAGATGCCCATGAAATTGAAGCGATGAAGCCACTTGCAGATGTCATCGACAACGGTGATGAGGAAATTGGCAAAGCGTACAACGCAATCGATCGTATTCAATGCCCAATTTGCCCAAACAACCAGATGTTAAGACTCGTCGACCCAAAACAGCCACATATTTGGTTTGAAAGTTGCCCTACTTGTAAAGGTCGTTTCTATGATGCCGGTGAATTCAAAGATCTTGCGACCATTGACCTATCGGATTTCTTCAAAAAGTTTGTGACATCTGAACGCGTTTAACACTCTCGCTCAATCAACAGATAAAAAGCGCCCCACCCAAGCAGTGGTGCGCTTTTTACTTTTAAGGTATAACGCGATAATTAATGATGTCAGGCCACGTTAAGCAACACCAGCAATAGTTTACTTACCTTCTTGCTTTTAATTTGTCTAGGCCAGTCAATCAAAGGAATTCATTTTGATAGATACCATCAACCACGAGAACAATGAGATCCAATGGCCCGCTTTTCTTAAGCTCGAAGGTGATAACGAACTCGTTTACCTCGCTTCACAAGATATGCTTTTTCGAGAGCTAGAATCACTGATACTCGACACTAACGATTTGGTCATCGATTCTGCTGGAAGGTGTTTCCAACTGGCATCAGACTCTGAAACAATCGGGTTAAATATGACGCCAAAAACATACGACTTGACCGAAATAACCGACCTAATTCAGGCACATGCATTCAGCAAAGCTCAGGTTTGTATTATAAAGATTCAATTTGATTCCATTCACGCCGCGATCGATTCATTACGCGATCAATAAAAGATCAACATTTGTTCACGCCGGACGTTCGCGCTTACAATACGCTTCTCTCCTGTAGCGGATTCGCTGCTCACACAAAAGGTCTCTATCATGTCTGAAATGTACACCAAACACGCTAAACAGTACGATGCTGTCGTCAAGGACAACATTTACAACGCTTTGCTAGAACGCCCTTCAACCATGGCGCTTCTCGATGACCTTTCAGGTGCTGATGTCGTTGACATGGGCTGCGGTTCAGGCGTGTATGCTGAGTGGTTTATCAGCCAATCGGTGAAGCAACTAACTTGTGTCGATGCGTCTAGCGATATGATCGATCTTGTTCAGGCCAAACTGGGCGATCAAGTCAGCGCTTACGTACAGGATATTGCAAAAGGCCTTCCTCAAGAGTCAAGCAGTAGCACCGATGTCATCGTCTGCCCTCTCGTGTTGCACTATATCGAAGATCTCACACCAGTCTTCGCAGATGTGTATCGAGTCCTTAAACCCGGTGGTTACATCGTATTTTCAACCCACCACCCTTTTGCAGATTTTGAATGTTCAATCTCGGGCAATTACTTTGAACGAGAATACATCGAAGAAGAGTGGAACACGGTCGGTACGCCGGTCAAAGTCAGCTTCTATCGACGCTCTCTGATGGAAATCAGTGAGGCAATTAGTGCGTCTGGGTTAAAGATATCTCGTATTACCGAAGGTAGCGTGGATGAAAAAGTGAAATCCGTTTGTGAAACTACCTATCAACGTTTGAAGAACAACCCTAATTTCATTTTCTTCCGTTGTGAAAAGCCAAGCGCAGACTAATCAATCAAAACCTGTTGGATAATGATGATAACCGGACTCAACCACATCACTCTCGCTGTAAGTAACGTAGAACGCTCGTTGGACTTCTACACTCGCATTCTCGGCTTTGAGGGAGAGGTCATATGGGAGAAAGGTGCTTACCTCTCGATAGGGGAATTGTGGTTGTGCCTATCTCTAGACTCCCCTTGCCCTAAAAACGATTACAGTCACATAGCATTTAATGTTGCTGAGGAAGACTTCGCTACCCTATGCGAACACTTGAAGAAGCACAACGTTGAGCAACGGAAAAGTAACCAAAGTGAAGGCTCATCTGTGTATATTCTCGACCCCGATGGGCATAAACTAGAGATTCACTGTGGAAGTTTGGAAAGCCGCTTAAAAAGCTTAAAATCAAAACCTTACCGTGGATTAAAGTGGTTGAAGCCCTAGTCTGATATTCGCACCTATGCTTAAATAGTGCAAACGGTGGAGGTGCAACCATGGAAGTAGTAACAGAATCCAAACTGACTTGCCCTAAGTGCGGTTTTTCGAGCCTAGAATCTATGCCAGATAACGCCTGCGTTTACTTCTATGAATGTAAAAACTGTGGCGAACTCCTTAAACCACTAGCGGGCGACTGCTGTGTATTTTGTTCTTATGGCACGATTCCCTGCCCACCCATTCAGATTTCAGGAAAATGCTGCCAATAGCCTAGCAGCAAGCCATTAAAGGAAAGGCATAACTAAAAATGGAACAAACACTTATCATGGGTTTGGCTCAGGCTCCAGCCAAGCGAGGAGACATTGAAGCCAATTTGCGCACTCACCTTATACATGTGGAGCAATCTTCTCAGCTTGGAGCAAATCTCGTCGTGTTTCCTGAACTGTCTTTAACAGGGTACGAACTGGATTTAGCCGACGAGCTTGCCTTTGCCCCATCAAATCCTGCGATTAATGCACTTTCATCCGCAGCTACTGCGCACAACATAACAGTCATTGCGGGCTGTCCGCTTGCAGTGCCAGGCTCAAAGCCACATATTGCCGCGGTTATTTGCTTTCCAAACGGAGAGATCGAGTTCTACTCCAAACAGTATCTGCATGACGGTGAAGTCGCGTATTGCGCTGCAGGAAAAAACAATCACGTGCTCAACATTAATAATAAGCGTATTGCGCTTGCCGTATGTGCAGATTTTACTGAACCTAAGCACGCCCAAGACGCAGCCGACAACAAAGCAGACCTTTATCTGGTTAGTGCCCTGATCTCACCGAGTGGTTTCGTCCCTGATGCTAGTATTTTGTCTGGTCTTGCTCGTGACCATGCATTCCCAGTCCTCCTCTGCAATCACATATCAAAAACAGGTGGATGGGATACTTGCGGCAAAAACAGTGTTTGGAACGCTCAAGGAGAATTAGCAGGTACATCCGACAATGCGCAGCAAGGCGTACTTATTTGTATGATTAGTAAAAACCATCTTTCAGCACAGTTTCATTCTCTTCCAGAAAACGGCTATTAAATGCCTATTTTGACAAAGCAGTAACTTATTGATAGGTATTGATTTAAATCGTTTTTACGTCCAACAACCACCGGCATAGCAAGGAGGCTAAATTGGTGACCATTCGCCCAATGACAATCGAAGATTACGACGCCGTAATCCGGTTGTGGCTTCAGACTGAAGGCATGTCCGTAAGGGATGCCGATTCTCGTGAGCACATCGCACTCTACCTCGACAGAAACCCCAATTTAAGCTTCGTAGCGATCAGTGAAGGTCACATTATCGGCGCGGTTTTGGTTGGCACCGATGGTAGGCGGGGCTATCTGCAACACCTAGCTGTCTTACCCCAGTTTCGCGGTCAGAGAATTGGCTATCAGTTGGTAAGCCAATCCATTAACGCGCTAGCCAATATCGGCATTGCTAAAACTCATCTGTTTGTCCACGACAACAACCTCAATGCACAAAAATTCTATGAGAAACTGGGCTGGTTCCCTAGAGATAACATCAGGATGTATTCGTATAATTCTTCTAGTAATTCCAACGTCTGAATCAACGCAAAGAACAGAAATGCTACACGATTAATAATACAGGCATTAAATCAAGCGATTCTAGCCCACATACTACGCAAGGTAGGCATCAATTTCCCTGCGTAAACGGATATCTGAATACAGTACTTTTTTATAGATTTCAGAGATATAATTTATATTCATGCCTTCTGTTTTACGGGCTTCACTTTCAATTTTGCTAAAGAGTTCTCTTAGCTTATCAGCTCCTATATCGCCACAAACGGCTTTTAACTTGTGGCTCCATTCAAATATCTCTTGTGAATTACCTTCCTTAATAGATTGACCTAATGCTTCAATATGCTCTGATGCCGTCTCTCTAAAAATCTCAACAATGGTGTGCAAAAGCTCATGGTCCCCACGCATTCTTACAAGAGCATTATCTTTATCCCATTCAGGCTCACCACCTTCTACCATCTCTTCGGAAAAACCCTCTGCTTGATTCATGGAAAGCACCTCATCAGACAACCCCACCCACTGCTCAACTTTCTTGATGAGAAGCTCTGCATCAACGGGTTTGGAAATAAAATCGTTCATTCCATAGGAAATACATTTCTCTCTCTCACCAGAGAAAGCGTTCGCCGTCATGGCGATAATTGGCAGCTTGCCACTGCCATATGTCTGGCTGTTGTACCTTAATTGACGGGAGCAGTCGTAGCCATTCATCACTGGCATCTGACAGTCTAATAAGATGCAGTCGAAAGGCACCCCTTTCATAAACGACTTCTTAACAACTTCAAGACACTGCTCGCCATCATGAGCAAAAAAGACTAACGCACCGACTCGCTCCAGATAACCGCGAGCCACTTCTCTATTTATCTCGTTATCGTCGACAACCAACACTCGGGTACCGGACAGATCGATATCAATAGAGGAGGCTTCATTTTCTATGATCTCAACGTTGACATCTTTTGTTTGCTCCCCTCTAAAGGCAACCAAAAAGTCCAAATAAGTACTTGGCTTCGATATCCTAAAAGAATTAGGGTAATGCCCCGAAGCTTGGTTTAAGTGTGTGCACAGTTCAATCGCATGTAGCGGGCTATCTGTTTTAGCTCTAGCTTTAACCATTGAGATTATCTCTTGTCGCAACGGGTGAGCATCATCCAAAATTACCCTATCAGACTGTTTCAGGCTCTCTGAGGCAGTGTCTGTTATGTGCAAGACCTCTCCCCCTAATGAATGAACCGTGCGAGTAACCGATTCTAATAGAGATTCATTATTGAGTGCGATTACCACTGCTTGTCCCGACAAAATCAACGCTTTTTCTTCCTGCTCGCACTGGCTCTCATCAAAGTCAACGAAGAACTTAAAATGGCTGCCTTTATCTTTTTCAGATTCAAACTCAATCTCGCCATTCATCAGTTTGCACAACTGTCGACATATCGATAACCCCAGCCCAGTGCCACCATATTGCTCTGAAACTTCAGACTTTTCTTGAGAGAATGGTTGGAAAAGACGATGCTGATTCTCTTTCGCAATCCCTATTCCCGTATCGTAAACATCCACAACCAACCTCACCACACCGGGCTCTTGTTGAGTCACTGAGACCAGAACCTTGACTTCTCCCTCATTGGTGAACTTGATCGCGTTATTGATCAGGTTACTCGCAATTTGCTTTATTCTATTTGGGTCACCAAACACCTTTTTGTAGTCGATATCTACTGTATCTAAAATCACCTCGAGCCCCTTTTCTCGGGCTTTGACCGCACAAGTTTGCACTAGAGTTTCTAGCACATCTCTTGGTGAAAAAAGGATGTGATTAATTTCCAACTTCCCGGATTCAATTTTCGATAAATCGAGAATATCGTTAATCAATACAGCAAGCGTGTTGACACTATTTTCAGCCATAGTGAGGTAGTTACTTTGCACCGCGCTCAGGCCACCGGTCTTAATTAAACTCAACATCCCCATCATCCCATTGAGAGGAGTTCGCATTTCGTGACTAATGGTGGCAATAAACTTACTTTTAGCCTGACTGGCTTCTAGCGCCTTTTCATGGGCGTCTTCTAGTTGAAAGCTGTACGCCTGCAACTCTTCTGTCCGCTGGGCAACTTTTTCTTCTAGCTCAGAGTTGTAATTTTCTAATGCTTCTTGCGCTTTTACAGCGCCAGTGATGTTACGAATATTCACTACCAAGGAGTCACTTCTTCGCTGGCCATCAGAAACAATAGGGGCAACACTTACCTCAATAAATACTGTATCATCCGTCGTGATTTGGTCTTCTATAAGCTGTATCGCTTGTGTATTTTTAGCCCGCTCTAATACTTCGGATAAATCATGCTCAGATAATGTAACAATACTCGATAGAGGTTTATTCATCACATAGTGCTCAGCTTGGCCAAACAGCTTTTCAGCAGATCGGTTCCAAGTGGTAATGGCTCCAGAAGCATCAAGGCAGATAATCGCATCAGAAGCATTTTCAATAACCGTTTTCGATCGAGAGTTCATTTGATTGAGTTGTAGGCTTGACTGGTATGAACGGTAGAACAATGCAAGAGCAACAAGAGCAAACACAAGAACAAACCCCACCACTAGCCATAACTCGGTGAGCTCCTCTTGAACGATGTTTTGTACCGTTAGCTGATTAATCACACTATAGAGGGTAAGCTGCTTTGAAATATTGTTACCAAGATAAACCTCTTCCTTGGTTGCTAGCCAACTTCCGCTTCCAGCTTTCGATGTAATTTCAAAATATCCATTTTCGACCTCTCGAATATCGTATAGCA
The DNA here is from genome assembly GCF_022398215.1 of Vibrio sp. Isolate24. Lineage (NCBI taxonomy): Bacteria > Pseudomonadati > Pseudomonadota > Gammaproteobacteria > Vibrionales > Vibrionaceae > Vibrio > Vibrio sp. Isolate24. Next base: position 54,055 of record NZ_JAKEUU010000001.1, on the reverse strand, counting down.
GATGGATATTTGCGGATGGCTCCAACTGGCGTGTAAATTGTTTTTTTTCGTTCTTGGCAGTAATGAAGTACCCATCACTATCTACCAGCCAGTTATCGTCCGCCAAAACATGTGCCTGGGTCAGATAGGTTAATAAAGAACTCGCATCGATATTAATTTTCAGCGCACCAAAGCGCTTCCCAGATTCATAAAAAATCGGCATAAAAATCCGATAAGTTGGTTGAAAAGGAAACGCTACTCGACCATGTTCACGATTCAAGTTAATCGGGGTGATGTAGATTTCGTTGAAATTAAGCGTTTTGAGCGCACCGTAGTAGGATTCTTTACTCTTACTCTGTAATTGGTTGTCAGGCAAGATAAGTACTTTCCCCTGAATGCGATCAACTCGAATAAACTCTTGTCCTGACTCATCGGCCACTATCACACTCAACTGCATGACATCTGGGTTGTTCTCTATCATCCCTTTAAAAATAATACTCAGACGCGCTTTCCATTGTTCCAATGTGGTGCCATCAGCTACATCTAAACCATCATTACTGAGCGCTCTCGTGATCCCTGAAATAGGTGGTGTCGAGTGAAGAAATTTAGCAGCGGCGATGTTTCTTTCTATATGCTCACGAAAGTAGTCGGCCTTGGTCATCGCCTCCACTTGCAAAGCGTCTTTTACTTGAGAGAGACTTTTTTCTGTATTTTTGGTCACAAAGTAGTAGATCGCCAACGCACCCAGTAAGGCAAATACTAGGAAAAAAAACCATTTAGCCAGCCTTCGTTTTATTGCCATACCATCCCCATCGACCACATTAGTAACGTACTGATAATAGTAGACCATATGCGTATTTTTAGAGGCCAAGTCCAGCATTTAAAACGCTAGAATAAGGGGAGTTTCACACCTTTAGGCTGTCCTTATACTTTCACCTAGCATTTTGTTAAACAGATGGCTCAACTTAGGATCGCATAAACACGGTGAAACTGGCTTGACTCACCCCTATAACACGATGTTTTGTTCCCCCTCCCAGCCAAGACAATTCAGGACGATCAACCATAAAGAATTGCAACATGTATCACTCGTATTACTGCAAGAAACGAGATCATATGGTTTACCCTATATTTAGTTAGACCTCTACTAAATACCTCCTCCACTATTTACTTAACTATTTTTAATAAGCCTGATTTTATTTAGTTTTACCAAGTATTCTGGTAACCTCTGTACGAATTTTACTTCGAGCTCTAAATAATTAGTGAGGATTAATGAGTAGTACTAAGGATAGATATAGTATTGAAAATACCGATTATACCGTCGGTCAAGACAACGTTCAGAAATGGGGGTTTGACGTACATAACCCTGTTTTTGGAGCCAGCGCGGGCCTGATCATTGTCTTTCTTGTCGCCCTTCTTATCGCCGATCCCACCGTTGCAAAATCCACTATTGATGGCGTAAAGCTGCAAATCATCGAGTCTTTTGACACGCTGTTTATGTGGTCTGGAAATGTATTCCTAATTTTCTGTATTGGCCTAGTTTTATCACCTTATGGCAAAATTCGCATTGGTGGTGTCGATGCCAAACCTGAGCATTCCAACCTTTCGTGGATTGCCATGCTGTTCGCTGCGGGTATGGGTATCGGCTTAATGTTCTGGGGCGTTGCAGAACCTGTTGCTTACTTCACTGGTTGGTTTGAAACTCCGCTGGGTGTCGAGCCATACACTGAAGAAGCAGCTAAAGTGGCACTCGGTGCAACCATGTTCCACTGGGGCCTTCACCCTTGGGCAATTTACGCAGTCGTAGCTCTGGCAATGGCCTTCTTTGCCTTCAATAAAGGCCTGCCTTTATCGATCCGTTCGGTTTTTTATCCTATTTTGGGCGACCGTACTTGGGGCTGGTTTGGTCACATCATTGATGTGCTTGCAGTTCTCGCTACCTTGTTTGGTCTCGCGACCTCACTTGGGCTTGGCGCTCAACAAGCCGCCAGTGGTATCAGCCATGTTTTTGGTATCGAGAGTGGACTCGGTCTTCAACTTGGTGTGATCGCTTTTGTTACCAGCCTAGCCATTATCTCCGTTATTCGCGGCATTGATGGCGGGGTCAAAGTACTGAGTAACACCAACTTACTTGTTGCTTTTGCGCTGCTAATGTTTGTTATCATTGCTGGTTTTGCAACGGCACTCGGCACTATTCCAACTACCATCGCCGGTTACGTTGAAAATATGCTGCCACTGAGTAACCCTTATGGTCGCGAAGACGAAGCTTGGATGCATGGCTGGACCGTCTTCTACTGGGCTTGGTGGGTATCATGGTCACCATGTGTCGGTATGTTTATTGCTCGTATTTCCAAAGGCCGAACAGTAAGAGAGTTCCTGACGGCCGTGATTCTGATACCAACCGCTATCACTCTTGTCTGGATGTCAGCCTTTGGGGGAATCGCAATCGAACAGGTCATCAATCAGGTTGGTGAGTTAGGTCAAAATGGCCTTACAGATATTACTTTGTCACTGTTCTATGCCTTTGACGCTATGCCGATGGGGACAGTGCTTTCTGTAATTTCTATTATATTAATCATGGTGTTCTTTATCACCTCATCTGACTCGGCTTCGCTTGTCGTCGACAGCATAACTTCAGGCGGAAAAGTGGATGCACCGATTCCACAACGCATTTTCTGGGCATCAGTAGAAGGAGCTATCGCAGCAATGTTGCTTTGGATTGGTGGCACAGAAGCCATTCAAGCGCTGCAAGCAGGAACCATCTCAACTGGCTTACCATTTACTGTGATTCTGCTGACCATGTGTGTCAGTCTGTTGATGGGCATGCGCACAGAGCTGCAACATCACAAGCTCAGCTACGCTTAAGTGATACCGATACCACTCGTTTAAGCGACTTAAACAATCTTGAATCCCCACTAACTTTGTTAGTGGGGATTTTTTTATAACAAGAAAACGACAAAGGGGGTTTTCCACTCAGTTGTATTGGCCTTTCCGCGATCATCCTCACCATCGCGCTGAAACAACGTAGCGCCGGAAAGTTAGGAACGCAGAGCTAGGCTTTATTATCTGGATGTCGCGGACAATCCTCGCAGAGTTTACGTCCGTGACACTTGTATACCAAACAACAACTGGTACGCACCAGTTTCAACTCTCCACTTTGCTCATCCACGGTCAGTGCTTTAACCAATTTAGCTGGCAACCCACACGCATCCAACCAAAGTGAAGCCTGTTCAAGCAGATAGTCATTCGGAATATCAGGGGCAAACTTACTCAGCTTGACCAGACAACCCAGCACACCATCAGCGAACAAGTGGTTGGTAAAGCCCGGACGAATCCGCGTCCACTGGCTCATTTCTTCGCGGAAAAAAGCAAACAAGGTCTGCAGTTGAATACCAGCTTTTGCTACTAACTCCACCTCTGTGCCATGAACATGCTCCGTAGATTCGAATTGAAAGCCTGCTACAAACTCCGACTGCACTTTTTGTCCAATACGAGTGAGATCAGGCAAACCATGCAACGCATAAATCGAGATGAATGAAAGGTAAACTGGTTGCCAACAAATCAGATCCCACGTTCGGGCTAGCCAATAGGCAGAGCCAGCTTCAGGATGAGCCGCCTTGAGGCGTTCATACAAATCCTGGATATTTTCACTGCACGGATGATCGACGTGGATGATGTCTTGCTGAGGCGCATCTTCGGGGATCGGTGCAATCACACCAGCCAGATAAGGCGTTACTTGTTGCGCGTATTCGAATAGGTGATCGAAGAAAGCGTCTGAGCTCATAGTGGCGATATTTATAGAATCAAAATCAACTTGTTAGGATAGTGATAACATGAGGTTAATGCAATTGATTCTTATTACTTTGAAAAATAAGCAACTAGCCTTGCTTTGAAGAGTGCTTTGCCGGGCAAACTAGACCGCATTAGCATCATCAAGCAGTGTCGTATTGGTCATTTTCGCGATTAATCCACTGATACGCTGTCGCATCTCACGCCGATCAATAATCATATCGATGGCTCCGTGTTCTAACAGAAACTCGCTACGCTGGAAGTTCTCAGGCAGTTGTTCACGCACGGTCTGCTCTATAACTCGGCGACCAGCAAAACCAATAATCGCTCCAGGTTCACCAATATTAATATCTCCAAGCATGGCTAAGCTAGCGGACACACCGCCAAATGTCTGGTCAGTCAGCACCGAAACATAAGGTAACCCACAACGGGACAATTGGTTGAGCGCTGCACTGGCCTTGGACATTTGCATTAAAGACATGAGTGATTCTTGCATACGGGCACCACCACAAGCAGAAAAGCACACTAATCCACAATTACCCTCAATCGCTACTTCAACCGCTTTCACAAATCGAGCGCCGACCACGGCCCCCATAGAGCCCGCCATGAAAGCAAACTCGAATGCGCATACAACAACTGGCATCCCGAACAGAGTCCCCTTCATGGCCACCAAAGCATCGGTTTCGCCTGTCGTCTTTTGAGCAAGCGAGATACGATCTTTATATAACTTCAGATCTTTGAAATTGAGTAAATCTTTCGGCATAAGATCACTGGCAATTTCCTCTCGATTCTCCTTATCCAAGAAGCTGTCTAATCGGTGACGCGCCTTCATTCTCATATGATGATCGCACTTTGGGCAAACCTCTAGGTTCTCTTCTAACACCAAACGATAGAGGATTTGCTCACAAGAAGAGCATTTGGTCCAGATGCCTTCTGGGATCGATGCTTTACGAGCACTGATTTTGTTTTTTCTATTAAAGAGGTTTTCTAACCAATCCATGAGAGCCCTTTCAATAACTTGCAGAGCCAACATTGTATGAGCCAGTTATTGGTAATAAAGTGGGTAAAATGGGTTTTATAATCCAATATTTTGGGATAAATATGTTAGATAGAATTGACCAACAATGGCTCAAAAGTTTTCACTGTGTTTACGAAAACAACAGTTTCAAAAGAGCGGCAGAATTTCTCGATCTACCAACCTCCAATGTCAGTCGCCATATCGCTTTACTGGAGGAGCGCCTTGATGTTCGACTGTTTGACCGGACAACACGCAGAATCAACCCAACAGATGCAGGGGAGCACCTTTACGTCAGAACTCAATCTCTTTTAGACAAACTCAATGACGCCCTCGAAGAAGTGACCCAGCACTCTCATGAAGTTAAAGGACAGCTAAAAGTGCTGATGCCAGACTCACCCGTCTTAGCCCAAGCGGTCGTTTCATTCTGTCTGGAGCACCCTTCAATTTCATTATGCTGTGACACAAGCATTAATCCAAAGGACGATCCATTAGATGGGTTTGATATTGTTATCAGTTTTCACCGTGGCAAACTCGATGACTACAACTGGGTAGCTAAAGAGATCATGCGGTGGCCCAGTGCTGTTGTTGCCTCTCCCAAATGGCTACAAACCCACCCAACTCCGTATCAAATTACCGACCTCAACCATATTCCCTGCATCACCAGTTACACAGTTTTAAATGGCAGCCCATGGGTGTTTAGAAGCGCTGAGGGCGAGTTAGTGACTCAAAAGGTCAATTCCACCTTCAAGGTCAACAGTGGCCATCTCGCCAAAACAGCAACATTAGCTGGACTCGGCGCGGCCCTATTGCCAATTGAGAGTTGTCGACATGAGTTAGCGACTGGTGAGCTGGGCATGATAGACATGGAGCATCAGCCTGCAGACTTGGTTTTGTATGCTTTTTACGCGTCTAGAAAACATTTAGCCAAAAAAATCCCGATGTTTATTCAACATCTGAAAAATCAGTCAAGAGAAGGGACTTCTATCTAAATAAGGCATAAGAGCATTTCACCTGTGGATTGTGTATTCCTAATAAATATCTCAATATTTCAGTGGCTTTTTTGGTTTTCAATTATTAATCTTAGTAATGTAATTAGGGATTAGGCTCTGTTGTAATCAATTATTTATAGTCATAATTGCCCCCTTCTTTATAAACATTTGCATGCAGGTAACCCTGCCATGTGGTAGCAAATAAACGTAGTAGAGTTTGATGAAAAAAACTGGTTTTACATTAATCGAGTTGGTCGTTGTCGTGGTTATTTTAGGTATTCTTGCTGTCGTGGCAGCGCCTAGATTTCTTAACCTTCAATCCTCTGCTCGTGAAGCCACATTGGAAGGTATTGCCAACGCAATGGAAGGCGTGATTAATCAGGTTAGTGCGAAAGCCTACATTAACGGATTAACACCAAGTACGTCTAATCCGGGAAATCAACAGGATTATGTGTTGGATTTTGGTATCGGTACCGTTGAGGTCGATTGGGGAGCACTGTGCCCTGAAAGTGAAGGGGAATCAGGTGACGCATTGACCATGCTTGATTTTATAACTCTTGGCACAAACGATGATCTCACAACAGCCATCGGCAATCGGCATACTGTGATTGGTTTTGAACACTCTTTTTCTGAGACTGAACTTAACAGTAGCAACATCACCACTCTGCCGCAGGGTTGCTATGTCATCTATGATTCCTTTGGAGGAAGGTCTTCTAGCACCTGTCCAGCTGAGGGCTGTGTCTGTACCGTACGGGTTGAAAATACCAACTGTTAAATCAAAGTTCGTCCTCTCTGCCAAGCAAATCCGTTTTGCTTACTTTCAGCACAAAAAAGCCCGGTCATGCCGCAACGTAGTTCACTTAAGCGGTGCTGCGTTGCGATTAACCGGATAGCGGGTCTTTGATATTTTTACCGCCCTAGGCCGATTCGGCTTAGGGCGTTTGTCTAGTCACCACGTAAGCTCTTCAGGCGCTTAGGTGTATTCTCTGGTAATATTGCTTTGCTCATTACTTTCAACTGACTGGCTATGAACTGACAAGCGTATTTGAAGCTGATTTCATTCGGCGAACGACCGTGTTCAACAGCAGCTTGACTGGCCTCTCTTCTTACCAAATTATACCCAAGTAACAGCCCCCATAGTTCTTGGTCAACAAGGTCTACGGTCTTACTTCTCAGCACTAAAGCGTTGTGTTGCATTGAGCTTTTTATGTCTCTATAACCAAGCTCTATCTCCCACCTCTCATGGTATAGCTCAGATACCTGGTCGCGAGGCAGCGAGGTAAACACGGTTTTGGCCTTCCCTTGTACCTAATGCTCTTACTTTCCATGTTTCTGGAAGGTTATGATTCTTCTTACAAACTTGCTGAGAGGTCTTCATCTCAACAAGCATATCGTCGCTTTCTTCATCATCGATGAAGTGTGTATTTCACCTTTTTTTTCGCAGGTATTAACCAATGCCTATTAAGACCACTGTTTTCAAGAGACAACAGTAAGTCGGCACCATACCCCCCCTTATCTAATAAGGTCACTGAGTTATCGGGTAGAGCGTCTACGAAGGGCACCGCTAGGAAATTTCGCCACAACGATAGGGACTGATGGCGGCCTCAACGATGATGTGTGAACGAACGTTCATCATGGTCACTACCCTTAACATAGGGTGAGGTGTCTGCCTGTTACTACTGGTATTTACTGACCCAAAATGTTCTCTGAGTGGGGGATCCGCCGTCCGAAAAAAAAGCGCCATCTACCGCGAAGACTTGTCAACCTTGCCACGTGTCGCTTGGATAACGCTCTAAACCCCGAGTACGTCCACATTGTTAATACTCTAGAGCGACTTTCCTAAGGCGCTGCCTTGCTTGTGTTAATGCACTTTTAGCTCACAGCATCTCGTCCGCTAATCCCTCAGCACAGACGTTCATTCGTCTTGCAACTTCAGCGATAGGTCCGTTGCGGAAGAATGCCATTCCAACGATGAGCCAAAGGACCAAGTCACCGGGTAATCGACGTCGACGAATCGTTGCTTTATCTGAGAGCACAGCGGCTTTGGCCACAACGGACCCATTATGACGCAATTTTCCCATCTCGGCTGGTCGTTGAACGAGGATAACTTCAAGCTTTCTAATGATTTAGATAAGACAATACTCATTGCCGAAGTAAAGAGGCAGCAGAAACGTTACAGTGAGGCCAAATTAATAGGAAATCCCATCGCCGTGTTGTTGGTGCCTAACTTTCAGCCTTTTCGACAATGAGCCAATTTGCTACACGGGTATCAAGCAAGAAGCCCAGCATACTAAAGGGTGAATTATTGTTTAGTTAATGCACACAATCGATGTACTATTGAGAGCCAAAAGTTGAAAAGATTGAATCACTTATGCTTAGAATAATAATCAATGCGTTTCCACTCTGGGTGGTATTGGGTTCCGTTGTCGCTTACCTGCAACCTGCGATATTTACACCACTCAAACCCCAAATCGTTCCCTTGCTGATGCTCATCATGCTGTCCATGGGCTTAACGCTAACGCTCGATGATTTTAAACGTGTCACATCCAGTGTGAAGGCGGTGACGGCCGGGCTCATTCTTCAGTTCTCCGTCATGCCACTGAGTGCTCTGTTTGTTGCTCACGCCTTTGATATGGATATGGCGCTCACCATTGGTATGGTGTTGGTAGGCAGTGTCGCGGGAGGCACCGCCTCAAATGTGATCTGTTATCTGGCTAAGGGCAATGTCGCCTTATCCATCACCATGACCGCTTTTTCCACCTTGATAGGCGTGGTGATGACCCCATTTTTAGTCGATGCCCTTCTGGGCGTGAACGTCGACGTCCCCGTTGGACCAATGGTGCTCAATCTGGTGAAAATCGTCATTATCCCGATCACCATTGGGATCGCCCTCAACCACTTCTTTCGTCGTCCAGTGATGACAATAGCCCCTGTGTTGCCGCTTGTCTCGATGCTCTCGATTGTCATGGCCATCGCCATTATCGTGGCCCTTAACCATGATAAGATTGCCATCGTCGGATTGGGGAGCGCGCTGGCGGTCATTTTGCACAATGCCATGGGACTTGTTTTGGGTTACTGGGTTTGCAGAGCGCTCAAGTTTGATTATGTGACCTGTAAGACGATTGCCATCGAGGTTGGCTTACAAAATTCTGGATTGGCCACGGCATTAGCGCTCAAATTTTTCTCCCCCATCTCGGCACTGCCTGCGGCGCTCTTTTCTATCTGGCATAACTTGTCAGGTTCAATACTCGCGCATTATTGGTCACGAGATAAACGCAAGCGATCGCGCGATCTCTCCGTGTCATAGACACGCAAAAGGAGGTTAGGTCAATGCGTTGACCGTCACGTCACCATACTGAGCGCCCCACTCATGCTTTTCGCGGGCGCTCTACCATTCACTTTGCCCTGCACGCCTTTGATCATGAATGTGCGCGACGGGCGTCTTTCAAGGGGAAATACTTTTGTCACAGAATTCGTATGTCCAGGCGTTGGATTGTTTTTTGCGTCACAACGTCTTGGCGAATGGCTACACGTTAACCCGCCCCATCGCGTTAGACCCTTACCCTCAGAATCGTCAGTATGAAGCGCTCGCGTTCTCCATTGATGGTCAACAAATCCTGTATAGAAAGGGCCATGTTACGCCCGATAGACCGGGGCACTTCCTCACCATCTGGAAGCGCTCTGATGGGGAGGGTCCCGACTCGAAAAAGACGAGGCCTTTTGAGAAACCGGATTTGGATTACCTGTTTGTGGAGGTCCATGATCACCAAACCTCCAAACAAGGGATGTTTATCTTTCCCTTATCGGTGCTGCTAAAGAAAGGGGTGGTCAGGTCAGAGAAAGCGAAAGGGAAAATGGCCGTGCGAGTCTTCCCTCCCTGGACTTCGAGTCGGGGTGAGGAGAAGTCTCAAGTGTTTTCTAAGTCGGCCAAGCGAACACAGCGTTGGCAATGTGAGTACTTTGTCTGGATGGAAGAGAATGTGATCACCGATTTCGAAAAATTTGCCCGTCTCTTTGGCGCGCCTTTAAACTAGGGTGCCAAGTATCTTTCACTCAGGGCTGTTGGTGAGCGCATAGGTATCACCGCGCTCGCTCCCTTGCCATACCTGAGGCCATCCATGAATGGCTCATCCAGAACAATCATATCCTCGACATTAGCCCTCGAGTTATTGATGACCTTGTTGCCCTTCCAATTAACACGGACGTAAAAGGCTCGCTTGTGCCCGCTTCGTCGCTCATACACGGATTGTCTTCATTCTCCTCGTAACATTTTGCGCTTCCCCTGCCTCAGACGCTTCGAATCGCCGCGCCTTGCCGCTTTCATTCAATAAACCCTTCTGCGTCACCATTTTTTGGGGACATTACTTTAATTTTATACATTTATTATGAAGGTGATTGAATAATATAAACAATTGAAACCTATGGACAAATTAATTATCACCGCCGCCGTCAACGGCGGGATCACCCCAAGAAGTAAGCAACCGGCAATACCACACACACCGAAAGAGATTGCTGACGCCGTCATCCAGTGCAGCCAAGCTGGTGCTAGCGTCGCCCACATTCACGCTCGGGATGACGCTGGCCGGCCCTCCTACGACCAAGCTGTGTGGCGCGAGATCATAGAGCGAATCCGCGAACGTTCCGACATCCTTCTTAACCTCAGCACTTCGGGCCTAAACCTGCCAAAAAATAGCCCGGAAGAGGAGGCTTGGAACCACCTCGAGTACCGTCCAGAGATCGCCTCTTTCAACTGTGGCTCGGTCAATCACGGTGATAAGCCTTTCATCAACAGCCCCGCGCTCGCCAAAAAACTTGCACAGGCACTTAAAGCCAATCAGGTCATGCCGGAAATAGAGATCTACCATTCCGGTGTCATTCACGAAGCCGTCACGCTCCAGCAACAAGGCTACCTTGGTGAAAAGCTGGTGTTTGCCTTTGCGATGGGCATTCACGGTGGGGTCCGCCCAACCTGCAAAGATCTGCTGCACCTGGTGGACAGTCTGCCCGCCAACAGTTTGTGGTCAGCCATCGGCATCGGTCAGGCGCAATTGCCGCTCAACACTTACTCGATTTTACTCGGGGGTCATGTGCGCACCGGACTCGAGGACAACATCTATTACCGAAAAGGTGAGCTCGCCACCAGCAATGCCCAGTTAGTCGATCGTGTCGTCCGACTGTCTCATGAGCTGGGCAGAGACGTAGCCACCGTGAACGAAGCCAGAGCCCTGTTAGGCCTCAGCCGTCCCCACCCCCAAGCCAACCCTATCGCAGCGGCGACAATATAACCCCTCAAGACAAGGAATAACGACTGTGTTACCTCTTCAAACTGACATTCACCCATATACAATGAGCATGAAAGGCGCACCGCTGGGTGACGACAACCCTGTTGTGATCCTTTTACATGGTCGCCGACAAACCGCCGACGACATGGCGAGCTTGATTGACAAACTGGCTATCCCAGATGCCACCTACTGCCTGCCAAGAGCCCCAGAGGCAACCTGGTATCCACGTGGATTCACTCGCGAGCTAGACGACAACCAGCCCCAGTTAGATCAGGGGCTGAAAGTCATCGACCAGATCCTTCAAGCCCTCCTTTCACAAGGGGTCGACCGCCAGCGGATCTGGCTCATGGGCTTCTCTCAGGGTGGGTGTATGGCCGCCGAGTTCGTCCGACGCGCATTGCAACCACTGGGCGGTGTCATTGTGTTCACCGGCGGCCTGTTCGGTCCTCAGTGCCCAGTGGCCCCCGTTCAAAAAGCGGTGTTTGAAGGCATGCCTTTGTGGCTATCAGGAAGTCACACTGATACCTGGGTGCCCGCCAAGCGCATCACGCAAACGGCCGCCTACTTTGACCAGCTCGGGGCACACGTCCATCTTGAGATTTCTGCCGAGCGCGCGCATCACGTGAGTCAATCGGAAATCGAACAGGCCAGAGCCTTGTTAGCCGCTTGCTACGCGCCTACGCATGAGGAGGCCGCCCATGTCTAACGCCTATCTGTGTGACTTCGTCAGAACCCCCATTGGCCGATATGCTGGCGCCCTATCTTCGATCCGAGCGGATGATCTGGCAGCGATACCGTTAAAAGCCCTGACAGAGCGTCATACCACGGTCGATTGGCGTCGCGTCGACGATGTCATTTTAGGTTGTGCCAATCAAGCGGGCGAAGACAACCGCAACGTGGCACGGATGAGTTTGCTGCTCGCCGGACTGGATACTGACGTACCGGGCTCCACCGTCAACCGGCTGTGTGCCTCTGGCATGGAAGCCGTGTCCATTGCCGCTCGTACCATCAAAACGGGCGAAGCCAACCTGATCATTGCAGGAGGCGTCGAGTCGATGTCACGGGCGCCTTACGTGATGGGCAAACCCGACGCTCCGTTTGCTCGCAATACGGAACTCTATGACACCACTATGGGCTGGAGGTTTATCAACGCGAGGCTGGAGTCGCAATACGGGGCCTGTTCAATGCCTGAAACGGCAGAAAACCTCGCGGTCAAATTTGGTATCAGCCGACACGATCAGGATGTGTTTGCCCGCTGGAGCCAGACCAAATACGTGGCGGCGCAAGAGCGCGGCTTTTTCCGCCATGAAATCGTTCCAGTCGAGGTGGCGCGTCGGCGTCAGGACCCGTTGGTGGTCGACACTGACGAACATCCTAGGCTATCAAGTCTCGAAACCTTGGCCAAATTGAAGCCCGTGGTACAAGCGCAAGGTACGGTCACAGCGGGCAACGCATCGGGCATTAACGACGGGGCAGCGGCACTACTATTAGCATCAGAGTCGGCGTTGGGCGATCACCAATTGGTGCCGAAAGCGCGCATCGTCGCGACAGCCTGCGCGGGCGTTGAGCCCAGCCTCATGGGGTTTGGTCCCACACCCGCGATAAAAAAGGTGCTGGAACTGACTCGACTGTCACTGGATCAGATGGACGTGATTGAGCTCAATGAAGCCTTCGCCTCTCAAGTGCTTTCCGTGGTCAACCACTTAGGAATTGACCCCGACGACCCGCGCCTTAATCCCAATGGTGGCGCAATTGCACTCGGGCACCCGCTAGGCATGAGCGGGACCCGGGTGATCGGAACCGCGATGAATCAGTTGACCTTACAAAAGGGAAGGTATGCCTTGTGTAGCCTGTGCGTTGGCGTTGGCCAAGGCATGGCCATGATCATCGAGCGCGTCTGACTCGTAATCTTCTTCAGGCGACGTCTCGCCTCGTCGCCTTTTTTCATTACCCACACTTAGGAGTCACCTCTGTGGAATCTTCCTCTATTCCTTCCCCACAACTGGGGATCACCCAACGTCTTCGCCGTTTACGCACCACCCCCATCATGCGCACTATGGTTCGTGAGCATGACGTGCAGTTGCACGATTTAATCTATCCACTCTTTGTGGAAGAAGCCCTCGCATCACCGGTGCCCATCGCTGGCTTGCCCGGATTGACGCGGATCCCGGAGTCTCAACTGACCGATGAGATCCGTGCACTGGATGCGTTGGGGATCCGCGCCGTCATGCCATTTGGGGTCAGCCACCACAAAGACGACATCGGCAGTGATACGTGGCATCAAGACGGCTTGCTCAGTCGCATGATTCGCACGATCAAATCAACGTGCCCACACATGTTGGTGATCCCTGATATCTGTTTCTGTGAGTACACGACACATGGCCATTGTGGGGCCCTCTCCAAACATGACGTAGACAATGACCAAACGGTGGCGAACTTAGTCAAACAATGCATTAATGCCGCCGAGGCTGGGGCCGATATGCTCGCCCCCTCCTCCATGATGGATGGCCAGGTCGGAGCGATCCGCCGAGGGTTGGATGCCGCTGGGTTTACTAAGGTGGCGATCCTCGCCCACAGCGCCAAATTTGCCTCAGCGTTTTACGGCCCATTTCGTCAAGCGGTGGAGTGTGAGCTAGAGGGCGATAGGCGCACGTATCAACTTGACTACGCCAACGGGCGTCAAGCCCTCAGCGAAGCCTTACTCGATGAGCAAGAAGGCGCCGACATCCTGATGGTCAAACCCGGAACGCCTTACCTTGACGTCTTAGCTCAGTTGCGCACTCAAACACGGCTTCCTCTGGCGGTCTATCAGGTCAGTGGAGAATACGCGGCCATTAAATGCTCGGCGCAAATAGGGATCGTCAATGAACAGGAAGCCGTGTTAGAAACCCTCACCGGTTTTAAACGAGCTGGCGCGGATCTCATCGTCACCTACTTTGCCAAACAGTTCGCGATCTGGCAGCAAGCCGCCCTCGATACCATGCCAATCGTGGAGTAAAGCATGAGCTTAAAAGATTACACCTTATGTGTGCTCATCATGGCGATCTGGGGAGTGAATTTTTCTGTCGTCAAACTGGGGTTGGAAGCGCTGGATCCCATGTTGCTGACCGCATTGCGCTTTGCGTTGGCAGCGATCCCAGCGGTCTTTTTTGTCAAGAAGCCTGACGTCCACTGGGGATACCTCGCGGCGTATGGCCTGACGTTTGCAGTGGGGGTTTGGGGGCTGTCCACCTGGGCCATTGGTGAGGGCTTATCCCCAGGTATGGCAGCCTTACTGATCCAAACCAACGTGGTGTTCGGCTTGGGGCTGGGCTGGTGGTTACTCAAAGAGTCGGTAAGCCCTCAACGCTCACTCGGTGCCGCGATCGCCTTATGTGGCTTGACGCTCAGTCTGACAGTCACTGACGGCTCTGTCACCGCTTCGGGGGTGGGACTGATCCTGGTGGCGGCCTTATGTTGGTCGCTGTCTGGGGTGATACTTAAGCGATCCCAAACGAAACAGGTATTCGCTTTCAGTGTATGGTCGATGCTTTTTGCGCCCCTGCCGCTGTGTCTCCTCTCCTATCTTCAGGTCGGCGCTCAGGGGTTTGACGCCTTGATAGAGCACATGACGCTGTCTGGGGCCTTTTCCATTGTGTACCAGGCGTATTTCACCACCTTGTTTGGCTACTGGATCTGGAATAAGTTGGTGATGTCTTACCATTTGTCACATGTTGCGCCGTTTACACTTCTGGTCCCCATTTTTGCCTTGTTGGGCTCAAGTGTTTGGTTTCATGAAGGGATTACTACTCAAAAAGTGGTAAGCTGTGCTCTGATTGCCTTAGGGCTGTTGATTGGCAGTTTGCCTGCCACCAAGTTCACCACGCTCGCTCTACGTCTGAGAAAAGCGTAAGCCGACGCGTACAAAAAAGGAAGGTGCGTATCTTCACTCATCGTCAACCGTGCGTTCAGACCGCACGTCAGTTCATGAATCGCATTTGGAATGATAAAGTCACAGCGGCCGTGACCGATGTGATGACCTCCCACACCGTGATCGAAAGTCCGCTGCAACTGTCGGTCGGCTCCGATTCGTTTTGTGAGACGCTCAGAGTGTGGCAGCGCGCCTTTCCCACGCTTGAATACAAGGAAAACCGGGTGGCCACTCGGCATAACAACATCGTGATAGAATGGAGCGCTAAAGGCACACATTTGGGGGAGTTTTTAGGGGTGTCCGCAACAGGCAAAGATGTCATTTATCAGGGCCAATCCCAATTGACTTTCGTCAACGATAAAGTCAGTCACTATGCTTCTATAGTGGACACACAAGGCCTACTCAGCCAGCTCATAGGCCGCTATGCATCGAGCTCTGAACCAATTAAGCCCAGCGGCGCATCGGAAGAATTGTATGCAATCATCCCGCAATTACTTTCCCCTTTTTTAACTCGCCGCCAAGTCGAATGCTTGTCGCTCTCGACCCTGAGTTTGTCTGTCAAAGAAGTGGCCTCGACGCTGAGAATCAAAGACAGTTCCGTGCAAACCCACCTCAAGCGCGCCTTCGAGTTGCTCAACGTCAGCAACAAAAAAATGTTCATGGCCTACATCTGTGACAACAACACGATAGAGCTACTGATCAGAATGGGGCTCTACCTCAAGCAAGGTGTTTAGCGCCCTTAGTCGTCAGCGGTGCTAAAGGGACATACGAACATTTTTCTTCGGTCCCTCATTGGGATCAGGGTACGCCTACTGTGCCTTTCTTTCGACTCACTTTCGGCGCCCCGACGGCCATCCAAAGCATCCCCACGAGGATCGCGACCGAGATCATCACCTGCCACCAAGGATTCAGACCCTTCACCTCTTGGGATGGTTCACCCAAGCATAGCGCGAGCCCGAGGCAGGCGAACCACGCGAAGAGGTAGAGCGGCTGGAGCAATTGCAGCGTGCCATACAAACACAGTACCAGCAGCAGCGCCCATAACCGCTTGGATTCAATGGAGCGATTTTGGCTGGCATACCGAAGGTGATAAAGGACCATGTCACTGGGTGATCGACGTCGACGAATCGTTGCTTTATCTGAGAGCACAGCGGCTTTGGCTACCCACTTATCGGGAATGTGCTCAGAAAAGGTGGTGAGTTGGGCGACATCAACAGGGTTTTCTTCGAGGAAGTCGGCAAAGAAGTTTTGAATAGACATAAAAATCCCTAAGACTTATCGTCTTAAAGCAATAAGAACAAGAAAGCAGAAATCAGAACACCCGCCCCCAAGACAAGTGGATACGCATGACGACTGATATCCTTTGCCATTTCGGGTTGCTCTTCTTCTACTTCCGGTTCAGGGGCTGCTTCTGTTGACACTTCTTCTTCAGCGCCAAACAGCTGCATGACTTCTTTACTCGATTTCGCTGCCACCAACTGGTCACGGAAATCGTCATCCACCAAAGAGGAAGTGAGCGTAGTCAGCACTTCCATATGTGTTGAACCAGCTTCGGCTGGTGGAATGGCGAGCAAAAAGATCATGGTCACAGGCTCATCACCATCCAGACCTTTCCACATCATTTCATCTTTAACGAATGCACAGGCAAATACGGGTTCCGTGACAGCAGCAGATTTACCATGCGGCACAGCAAGATATTCACCCAGTGCTGTCGGTCCCTCGTCTTCACGCTTCAATACCGCTTCTAGAAACTGACTCTTATCCGTCAGTTTTCCTTCTTGCTCGATTTTGTCTGTCAGAGCATGAATAGCAGCAATTCGGTCATCAAACGTCGCATCAAGCATGATCAGATTTTCAGAGGTGAGGTTCGCAAGTTTCATAGTGTGGCTCCTATTGCTCTGTCAGCCAGACAAATTGATACGGATTAAGAGTAAACTGTTTATCAAAGCTCTGGTCGCTGACCAGATCCTTACCGCCAGAGCTCAGCGTGACGGATTGCGTCTGCTGAGACAAGTTGACGACGAAGCGAATCGCCTTGTCACCTTCACCACGCTGTAAGCCAAACAGGCCATCACCAAGCTCTAATACCTGCTGAGATGAACTTGGTGAGAAAGCAGATTGCTGCTGGCGTACGTTTAGCAAGCGTACCATTTCACTGTAGACGCTATTGCGCAGTGAACCTTGCTCAGCCAACTCGGATTCGAGCGATTCGACCGAGAACTTTTTGCGGTTGATACGACGATTGATGCCAGACTCTTCCATTCCGGCCACATCGTTCTCACTGCCAAGGAAGCTGTGGTAGTAGACCGCAGGCACACCAATGAAAGAGAGCAAAATTGACTGCGCTGCGAGAAACTTCGCCGCTTTCGTCTGTGTATCATCTTCAGGCTCAGTAATGGCACTCAAATAGTTAATGTTGAGCTCGTACGGTGACTGAGTACCATCCCCATTGTTCTTGTAGTTGACTCGACCACCCTTACGCTCAACCTGCTGACACATCATGTGGCGATCGTCGTCGCTAAGAATACCTTCCGTCGGACGTACACCAATACCATCATGGCTGGCAAGGAAGTTAAAGTAAGTGGTTTTGCTTCCAGCTTGCAACGATGCCATGGCTTCGTTCGTTAGTCCCTTCGCCCACTCGGTCAACACACTGCTGTTCTGGCTTAGGAAAGCATGCAGCGTTAATGGTGGCAGTGGGAACTGATAAACCATATGCGCTTCATCGCCCTGGCCAAAGTAAGAGATATTCTCTTTATGCGGCACATTGGTTTCTGTAATCAACAAAGAGCCCGGCATAACGTCATCGAGAACGATACGCCATAGCTTGATGATTTCATGGGCTTCCTCAAGGTGAATACAAGTTGTGTTAAGCACTTTCCAGATAAAGCCGATGGCATCAAGACGAATAGAACGACCACCATTCGCTGCGTACATCAGCAGAATATCGATGCTTTCCAGCAGCACTTTCGGGCTTTTAAAGTTAATGTCGATCTGATCGTCTGAGAAGGTTGTCCAGACATGTGTCGTCTCACCCGAGGCCTTGGTAAACGGCGTCAGGAGCGGTAGTGCGCGGGGACGCGTAACGCTCGAATAATCAAGGCTCGGGTCAGACTCTACAAAATAATCCTGATAAGCCTCATCGCCCGCGAGATAGCGCTGGAACCAGTCGCTACTCTTAGAGATGTGGTTAATCACGCAGTCGTACATCAAGTCAAAATGTTCCGCCAGCTCATTCAGCTCTTTCCAGTCACCCAAGTTCGGGGCAACCTTGCGGTAATCCACTACGCTGAAGCCGTCATCCGAAGTGTATGGGAACATAGGTAGAATATGGATATTGCTGATCGCGCCACGCAAATACTTATCAGCAAAGTACTTCATGGTATTCAGCGTCGGCTCTCCCTCACGGCGAATACTGTCGCCGTATGTGATTAGGTACGCCGTCGACTCGTCGACCCAGTCCTGATAAGACGGCGCATGACCACGCCACTTATCAACCAGTGCCAAAATGTCCTGTGTCAGTGATGGTGCCAGCTCTTCACCGTACAGCTTGGCAACTTTGTTATAAATCTTCTCTTTCATTGTGATTCCAACCTGTTAAATCTTGAAACTAACCCGCAAGTCAATGGCATTGTTTGGTTTGACTGTCCAATTCTGCTCGACACTCTGCTCTCGGTGATTGACACGCTCAACATCAGCGAAATGAGCGAACGCGGTGACATCGAGTTGCTGTTCACTGTCCGTCGCATTAAATAGGCGCACAATGACCGCATTGTCTTGATAGAATGAATGACCAACGCTGGATAGAACCAACGGCTGGTTCAGTTCAAACAGGCTGAATTTTTTCTCGGCTTCGCGGCTATCGAATCGAACCTGAAAACGTTCAAGACGATTCTCAAAGCTGTTGAGCGATTGTTTCTGGTAGCTGAATGGGCTATCAAGATATTCACTTTCCAGCTCTCGGATGGTCTGATGCTCAGCGTTGTCTGCCAAAGCAATAGCAAAGCTGAACTGCATGGATTTTTGCAACTGAGCATCCGGCGTGTACACCACGGTATTGTTGATGCCAGATGCGCGGCCAGGTCGCCATAACAGGTCATCTTTACCGAGCTTGCCCGTTGCCTTGAACAAGGTCAGAGCAATCAAGTCACTGGTGTCACCTTTCAGGATCTGGAACTCTTTCAAACCACGACCATTAACAATCAAGGCTCGATTCTCTGCCGCTACCGCAACCGCGCCATCGGTGGTTTCAATGTCTACCGGACATTCGCGGAAGCTGTCACGCCAACCTTCAACATTTGGAGCCACCGGACGAGTCATCAACGCAAACGGCTGAGTGCTGATGGATGTATCAGTCTGAACATCTGAATTGATCAAAACGCGTACACGGTGATCATCAACCTGATTAAGCGTATCGATCTCTACTTCCAGCGATTGCTTGCCTTCAGTAAGCGTCAGGCGAACGATAAACTCCGCTTGAACAGACTTTTCACCGTTCTGGCGAGCTTCTAGGTTCTCCGGAAGCTCTAGACTTGCTCTCAGTATCATCGACTGCTGGCTTTCACCCACATGAGATTCAACCCAGCTCAGTTCGCTGGTGTACAGTGGCGTATCGCCTTCCAGCGGTGAGAAGTCATAAGAATCGCCGTCATCGGCCTGCTCTTCAAAGCGGATAAGCTGCTCAATAATGCGCTCTGAACGTTTATCTTTAAGCTTAAGCTGGCCATTCTCCAGCCAAAGCGCCAGTTGGCTGTTTTCAATCTGAGTTACAGAAGAAGCTTGCACTTGGGTATCGCAATCTGCTTCCACTACCTGAAATACCTGATAACCCATTGCTGGCAGATCTGCCACATCAACATTGAGCTCAAATCGGTAGTAAGGAGGAACAGGCACTTCTTTTTCGCCATCCTTAGTCACTTCGATGACCTTACCGCCATCCAGTGTTTTACGAGTGACTACTTCACTGCTAAGGACTTTCTCGCCGTCACTTAGCGCGATGGACTCATGCTTGGAAAACGCAACAACACGGGTAATGCCGCTAAATGGCGTCGTCTGGCCGTTGAAGATCATCACTTCCGAATCATCACAGGCATTAGTGGCAATTTCTTTGACCACCAAGTTGTATAAACCATGACAGATTTCTTCCGCCTGCTTAAGACGATGCATGATATCAGCGTTGGTGGCATCGCTATTACAACCACCCATGCTGTCGTGCGCATGGCACTCAAGGATCTTCTTCCATGCCAAGTCCACAAGCTCTGTGTGCACCGTCATGCCCTGTGCGTTGGCGATCGCAATCACCACTTCCAGCTTCTTGAGCAAGAACTGTTCAATCTCAAAGTTAAGCTTTTTGATGTCGTAGCGCACAGAACCAATAGTCTTGTGAATACGTGTGTAGCGCGGTGTTTTGAACTCACCATAGTAAGTCTCAAACCCTTCACTATTGCGGCGTAGGAAATCGACAAAGCTTTCCATCGAAGAGATAGAATACACATCGCCAGATGGAGAACGCTCAGACGCTGCCGCTAACGTGGCTCGCAAATTCGGGTCGATGTTGACTTGGTCGCCACCCGATGGAATCAATACTTCATCAAGGCCTGATAACGACTTGATCTTTTCAATCATTGGGAAGATTTTCTTATCCAGATGCTCAGCATCCGGCACGATATTCTTCGCTGCACCGTAACCATGAACTAGGTTGTAAGCGTATATCTCATCGCCACCGTGAGATTGCCACATGAAATGGGATTTGCTGACATGTTGGTCATAATCAATACCGCGCCAGAAAACGATGTTGTCGATACCCATACCGCGGAATAACGTTGGCATTTGCGCGTTATGACCAAATGTGTCTGGCAGGTAGCCGACTTTCATGCTGTGGCCCAACTCTTCTGCGATGTGCATACCGTATTTCAGGTTACGGATGATGGACTCACCCGCTACGTTGTAGGTATCAGTCTGAGTGTACCAAGGGCCAATGAAGAGCTTTTTGTCTGCCACCAGCTGTGCCATACGCTCACGCATATGCGGCAGAACCTTCAGATAATCTTCAACAATCGCAGACTGACCATCAAGGTGATAGCAGTTGTAATCCGCCTGACTTTCCAAAGTTTCAATCACTTTGGTGAAGTTGTAAGTCGCTAAAACGTCACTGTCTTGCTGAGTAAAATACCACTCACGATCCCAGTGAGTATGTGGAATGACATGTACTTTAGTCATGGGAGTTTCTCTAATCTAAATACTGATTCTTGTTACCAGAGGCTCAATCTTGGAGAGCAGAGCCTCTGGTAAGTGACGTGTTAGGCGTTAGCGCTTTGTGGCTTGGTACACAGCAGTAGTGCTACTGCGATAAACATAGAGCCAGCGAAGACGGAAATGGTGTAGCTGATTGGGTCTGAAGATAGGAACCAACCCCATACAGCTGGTAGTGGCAGGCTTTGCCATACATCCAGTACAACCGCGAGCTGTGTGCCGATGATAGAACCCAGAATCATGATTGGAATCATCTTCGGATTCTTCAGAATGAATGGGATTGCGCCTTCTGAAATACCGATCATACCTAGCATCAGTGAGGTTTTACCCACCGTCTGCTCTTCCGGAGTAAAGACACGTTTGCGGAACTTGCCATCCAGAATCGCTGCCAGACCAACACCAATCGGCGGAATAACGATACCCAGCTCGCGAGCAATCAAGTCAAAGCCTTCGCCCATGCCGTTCAGACCAAGTGCAACCGAGCCAGCAGCTTTGTTGATCGGACCACCAAGGTCAAACGCAGTACCCGCAGCAATCACCATTGAATAGATACCGCGACCTGCATCGCCTGCCTGAGTGAACAGTTCAATCATAGCGATGTTCAAGGCACCAAAGAATGGGTTGATCACGTATTCCATGGTCAGCACCATCACGACACCTGTGACGGCTGGAACCAACAGCATAGTCTTGAGCGTGGTCAGCTCTGACTTCACCTTGATCACATCATTGAGGTAACGAACCAGATAACCGACAAGGAAACCAATCGCAATCGCGCCAAAGAAGCCCGATGGCGCCCAGCCCTCAAGATCAAAGAAGCGCTTGTAGACCTCATCACTCATGATGCCGCCAATAAAGGCTGGAATCAGAGCCGGTTTACCCGCAATCGAATACGCCAGATACGCAGCAAAGATTGGGTACATAAACTTGATGGTCATAAAACCAAGCTTATCGAGCGTTTCGATTGGCGTGCCGGAGATATCGACAAATTCACCCGTGATCTTCGCGACTGCCATCAGCAGGCCACCAAGTACTACCACTGGCAACATGTAGCTGATGCCCGTCATGATGTGGCCGATTGCCACCTGATACGCGGAGCGTTTTTCTTCTGCCACTTCAATATCGGCGTCAGACTTCTCTTTACCGCGCAAGAAGACAGTTGGCAGCAGTTCGTCTACGCGCTTAATCAATTCTTGAGTGCGAACTTTCAGCGGGTTGGCATTATCAAAACGCTCCATATCCATGATAGGTACATCGACAGCCAGAACAACGCCGTCTGCTGTCGCAATATCATGCGCTGTCAGCTTGTTCTTAACGCCATCACTGCCCTGGGTTTCCACTTTGACTTCGTAGCCCTGCTTCTCAGCCCATGCCTGAATTTTTTTCGCTGCCATAAATGTGTGTGCAATGCCGGTAGGGCAAGCGGTCACTGCAACGAGTTTTTTCTTACTCATGGTTGTTCACCGTATTCTTATCAACTCCGCCAAGTATATTTAGCGTCCACGTACCAAGGTACAGTTTCCTGATACAACCCACGTATGACGATACTTTTGTGATAGCAATCAAGGAAAATATTTGCCAGTTAGCGCCTAATAATGACAATTTCATTACTAAAATTGTATGCGATGAATACATTTAAAGGCATTGAGCGTGTCATCTATGAGTACTTGATCAGCCACGCGAGTCAGCTGGCCGAGATCTCCGCGAAAACCATTGCGAACAAAGCACTCACGACGACGACCTCAGTCAATCGTGTGTGTAAAAAGATGGGCTACGCCAGTTACACTGAGCTCAGGTACAAGCTCGCCGATGATCTGAAAAAGCAGACGCAGTCTGTGATTGAAGAAGATGACCAGATTCAACGCATCGAAAAAATCGCTCACTCATTAAATCAGTCGCCTGTGGTGTACCTATATTCCCGTGGTGCCTCGATTGTCAGCGTCTCTTACCTTTCACGATTTCTCTCTTTGGCAAATGTTCCTCACCTAGTGATCACAGATATCCACCAACTGGCCCGCGCCGAAAGTGGTACGGTTATGTTGATCAGCAAGTCGGGAGAAACGCAGTCTGTGGTGGATATGGCCCACAATGCAAAACGCAAAGGCTTGAAGGTATTTGCGATCAGCCATACAGGGTCAACACTCGCGGGGATTGCCAGCACCAACTTAGGTCTTGCCGAGCAAGTCGATGGTATCTCACCATATAGCCGCGAATCGCAAATCCATATTCTAGAATTGGTCGATGCCATTGGCCGCGAGCTACTGACGCACTAGTCTACCGCCGCATAACACCCTCCCCTAATTCGCAGCTGTTGGTTTTCCCTGCCTGAAACCAAACGCATCGCATTAATCCTTGCCAAGTAATTATGGACACTTATTTCCATAATGATTGGAAGTTTTCGCTATTTCTCCCCTTCTTCAATGTCGTTAATCTACGCCCATCGACATTGTTCATATCGAAGTCTTCGAGTTTTTGAGCTTGTTCGTTTACTTGAAATAAGGGTTCAACATCGTCCGAGCGGTCCGTGAGACCTAATGCAATTATCTAAATTCAACTAGGAGCCAACATGACTCACCCAATCATCAAAGATCTAAACACTCGTTACACAGCCAAAAAATACGACGCAAGTAAGCGTATCTCTGCTGAAGATATGGAAGTCATTAAAGAAGCGATTCGTTTATCTGCTTCTTCTATCAACTCACAACCTTGGAAGTTCATCGTTCTTGAGAGTGACGAAGCAAAACAACGTTTCCACAACACGTTTGCCAACATGCACCAGTTCAACCAACCGCATGCCAAAGAAGCGTCTCATACGATTTTGTTTGCTCACAACCCTCGCTTTACCAAAGACAACTACAAAAAAGTGGTCGATGCAGAAGTGACCTCTGGCCACCTGCCAGCAGAGCGATACAATGACATGTTAAACGGTGCGTTCGGCTTTGCGGAACTCAACACAGATGAGACAGGTTTCAACGGTAATTGGACAAAAGCTCAAACCTATATCGCACTAGGTAATACGCTACACACATTGGCGCGTATGGGCATCGCTTCGACACCTATGGAAGGGGTAGACCCAGAGCTAATCGGTGAAGAATTCAAAGAAGAGTTAGAAGGCTTTGTGTGTGATTTTGCTCTAGCACTGGGTTATCACAAAGACGGTGAGGATTATAACCACGGTCTGCCAAAAGCGCGCCTGCCTCTAGAAGACGTCATCACGACACTGTAAAGCATCAGAAATTGACGAAAAGGTAAGCACATGAGCAAGTTAACGATTATCGCCAATATCATTGCCAAAGAAGGCCAGATTGAATTGGTTAAAGCTGAACTGATCAAACTGATCGACAAAACACGCGCTGAAGATGGCTGCATCAACTACGATCTGCATCAAGACAACGACAACCCAACGCATTTCGTTTTCCATGAAAACTGGACGTCAGAAGCCGCACTGGATAAGCATCTCGCCAGCTCACATATCGCTGACTACGTCGCAGCTGTTGACGGCGCGGTAGAAACATTCACGATCAACCGTATGACGCATATTGCCTAACTATGCTATCAAGATAGAAAAGCCGCTTTGCGCGGCTTCAACACATCATCCCCATATTTAATGTCAAATAAGAGGACACTCACTAGGCAATTAGCGCTTTCTTAATAGAGCTCGGCTCAAAGAATACAGAGTGCAAAGCACATATAGAGGTATGGTATTCATCATCATTAACAACGAATTGTACATTCACATTTCTCATCGATGAGTGGACAGCAATCGGGGTTATGCCTTTTTCCATCAACGCCAACAGCCCTTTCGTTAATGCTTCATTTGTATCAAACTGGGAGCCAATAGTTGATATCAAGGCCACCATTCGACCTTTAATATTGGCATCTGGGAAACGTTTCTCTGTCTTGTATAACACGGTATTCAATGCATCTGTGCTACCCGTCAGATAATAAGTCATTGAATTCGCATTCATCTCTTTACCTACCAATCTCACACGAGCATCTGTAATGATCTGCATTAAGTCATAGCTGACATTATCAACGCATCCCACCATAGTTTGATCGAAAAGGTGTAAAGCAAAAACTTTCTCTTTACCTGCAATAATTTCGACTTTATCCATGGTTGGACGGAAAACACCAGAGATCAGAGTGCCCGGGTGGTGAGGCTCAAATGTATTCTTAATTTGAAGCTCTATACCACTTTCGCGAAGACCAGCGGCAGCATTGGGATGAATAGCTTCCATACCCAAGTTCGCAAGTTGATCAGCCACATCGTAGTTTGTTTCCCCTAGTGGGAGCACTTTATCTGAGCCAACAACACGAGGATCAGCTGAGCTTAGGTGGTATTCTTTATGAATAACCGCAAGATCTGCTCCAGTTAATGACGCAATTCGGCTAAACGTCATTTCGCTGTAGCCGCGATCATAGGTAGACATCAAGCCTTCTTTGCAAGACGCATAACCCGTGACGATAGGTAGCTCCTGAGTGACATCAATGTCTGAAAATGCTTCAAGAATACTTTCATCCAAACTAATAGGAGCCTGTGTATCCCAACCTGATAAGTCAACAAACTTTGCATTCACCCCCATGTTTTTCAGCTTGAGTGCCGTATTGTAGGCACTGTGGGCTTCACCGATTGAAGAAAGAAACTCACGAATTTGAGGGAGGTAATGACGAAGTGAAAACTGACCGTATTGGCACGTTTCCAGTATGTTAGAAATACATATCTTAGCTTCCGAAATTCGAGAACGAATGAACTTATCTGAGCGTAAGCGATTCATTGGATCAGCAAAAATATTCTCATTGGTGAGTAACATTCTTTGTTCAACACCATCAAGAGCTTGTTGCCAAGCATCGTCTCTCTTAGCAATCAATTGGTACACACCTGCTTTGCTGGTTTTTTTGCATTCGAGTAAAGCATCAGTGATACCTGCGTAAGCGGAAACAACAAATACACGGTTGTACATTTCCTCTTCGCTTTTCTTAATCAAAATATTATCTAAAACAGCATCAAACGCGGTCATTGAAGTACCGCCGATTTTCTCTACGGTATAGGTCATGTTAGGGCCTTTTTAAACTGGAGGAGTGGGTAATAGCTAGGCCCACAAGCCTAGCTATTAGAGCTTCTAATCGATGAGAGGGTATACGCCATTTTCATCATGAGTCTCTTTACCTGTAATAGGAGGGTTGAATACACATGCCATCACCATCTCTTTTCCCTCATAGGCACGAAGATAGTGCTCATCGTGTTGATCTAAGATGTAAAGAGTGCCGGGCTTTATTGCATAAGTTTTACCACCAACGACTTCAATCTCTCCTTCGCCGCTCATGCAATACACCGATTCTAAATGGTTCTGATAGTGGATATGCGTTTCTGTATTTTCAAAAATCGTTGTGATGTGAAAAGAAAACCCCATGTTGTCATCTTTTAACAACATACGGACGCTTTCCCATGTCTCTGAAGCTACTCTGCGCTCACTATCTCGACATTCTTCAAGTGTACGAACAATCATCTTTTTCTCCCTAATTACGATGCTTTCTTAAATTGTTGCTGGATAACAAACTCAACAGAACGCTCAAAAATATCTAGCCCTTGTTTGAGTTCAGACTCCGTGATGGTGAGTGGGGAGAAAAATTTCACCACTTCGTCGTCAGGCCCAGCGGTTTCAATCACTAATCCATTATCAAAACAGGTCTTGACGATATCGCTGGCTAATTGACCATTGCTACACTCAATACCAATCATCATTCCTCGCCCCTTCTGTTTAACAAACATGCTAGGGTAACGAGCTAGAGTGGAGTCAATAACCTCTGACACGAGGGCAGAGCAACTTTCAATATGCTTTTCAAATGGTTCGCTATCCGACCAATAAGCCTTGAGAGCAGCGGTTGCGGTAACAAAGGCATGATTATTACCACGGAAAGTTCCGTTATGTTCCCCTGGTTTCCAAACATCTAATTCAGGCTTCATCAGTACAATAGCCATTGGTAGGCCATAACCACCAATGGACTTTGATAGCGTGACCATATCTGGCTTAATACCTGCGGATTCAAAACTAAAGAAGGTGCCGGTACGTCCACATCCCGCTTGGATATCATCGACGATTAATAAAATATCGTGCTGCGAGCAGATTTTGCTCAGGCGCTGTAACCATTTGTCAGAAGCTGCGTTGAGCCCCCCCTCGCCTTGAACCGTTTCTACAAGTGCTGCGGCAGGTTTATCAAGACCAGAAGAGTTATCATTTAACATCGTTTCAAACAATTTTAAGCCATCGATATCCGCATAGCCTTCAAAAGGGATACGCGTGACATTGTTTAAACTGACTCCCGCCCCCTGACGATGATGCTGATTACCGGTTGCTGCTAACGCACCAGACGTACAACCGTGAAAACCATTAGTAAACGCAACAATTGAGCTCCTTCCTTTTGCCTTTCTCGCTAGTTTAAGAGCAGCCTCAACAGCATTAGTGCCTGTAGGACCCGTAAATTGGACTTTGTAGTTAAGGCCTCGTGGCTCAAATATATTCTGCTTCAATGCATTAAGAAAATCTGACTTAGCCGTTGAGTGCATATCAAGCCCATGTGTAATTCCATCAGCTTCAATATAGTCAAGCAAAGCTTGTTTAAATATCGGGTTGTTGTGACCGTAGTTGAGTGACCCTGCACCAGCAAGAAAATCTAGGTATTTTTCACCGGATTGCGTCTCCAGCCAGCACCCTTTTGCTTTGGTAAAAACGACCGGAAAGCTGTTGCAGTAAGAACGTACTTGTGATTCTTGTTTATCAAAAATATCCATGATTAGACCGTTTATCTATCCTGTGGTTTGAGTGTTTTTGAGCGGAATTCGATACAAATATTCAGTATCGTGCTCCCCTTTAAAATGTGTGTTTTGGTCGAGAAATGTTGAAATGCTTCCCTGAAGGCCATTCCGAGCATCGACCTTCTTGAACAGTGCCCAAGAAGAGCCATTATCTTGGGTAATGGTCGTTTCAATTGCCGTAATATTTTGTAGAGCATCTCTCGCTAAAAGGGCATCGATCATTCTTAGCGCTAGGCCCTTTCCGCGAAAATTAGGCGCAACAGCCACCTGCCAAATGAACAATGTGCTGGGCTCTTCCGGCTTGCGATAGCCAGAAACAAAACCTGAGATCTCACCTTTGTAGCGTGCTAAAAGGCAAGTTTGGCGAAAGTGGGTAGATTGCAAAAAGTTGCAATAAGAAGAATTGGTATCCAATGGCGGACACTGGGCAATAAGCTTGAAAATATCATGACCATCTTCAGCGCTAGGTACACTGAATGATCCGAAGTGCTGGCACTCTTCGTCAATCTCAGGAAAAGCAACCCAAGGAGCCACTGCGATCATAGGAATATGCATTTACTTTGTACTCTAAACAATTTCACTGCTTATTATCGTGCATCAAATAGCGAACAAAGCAAGAAAACAGCCTCAAAAACTTAATTTATGTGACCAAAATCACACAATAAAATAAGAGCACGACCAGAAAATAGATTAGAAATCTAATGTTTCGAATTTTAAACATTAAAAATGATAAGTAACCAAAGAAAGAGTAGGATTATGTATGAAAATAAAAATGAGCACGATGAAGCTTTTCATCAAGATTAGACTTAAGACATTAAAAATTAATAAAAAATTAATAATAGAAAAATGAAATACGATTGACTCTTCATAAGCCAGTCGATAATAGAGGATAAAACTTACTTAGAGGGCGAAATAATAAAATAATCGCTTTGGACGTTGAAAAACCAAAACGTTAGCTGATAAAGAGAGGCATATAAATAATATAACCAATTGAATTATATGAGTTTTAACCCAGTTCGGCGATTAACACTAAATAGACCAACCTTGAGCAATCCATTACGTTAAACTCACCACAGTGGAAGATATCGCCCTCCTAGACAGATATCCTCCTAACGAAAAGTTTACCTAACATCGCCCACATATAGAAAAGGGCTGCTCAGCGAGATTGATAGCAGAGCAATGCAACACACTAACGCTTATTTGCTCTCTCATCATAAGCTTGACGAGCACACTCTATCTCCTGCCTGTGATCATCTGCCCAACAGACTAATTGATATAGAGGCTTCACCAGTTCTCGCCCCATATCCGTTAAACAATATTCTACCTTTACTGGCACTTCAGGATAGACGGTTCTATTGACGTAGCCTTCACGCTCTAAATCTCTCAAAGTTTGAGTCAACATTCTTTGAGATATGCCTTCTATCCTAGATTTCAAAGAGTTGAACCTATCCGCCCCATCTACCAGAGCAAACAGGATGAGTAGTGACCATTTGTCGCCAATTTGGGACACAACGTTACGAACAGCACACTCTTGATTGTTGTAGAAAACTCTTCTTTCTGGTTTAGCTTGAGCTGACAATTTCTCACTCCTTGTCTTTTCAGAATACTTCATAGGTTACCAAAATGTGCCTAGCGTAGCCTTTAGTACCTTATTGTCATGCAGGTTACTATTAATTACCATAATAATCAATGTATACCAAAATAAGACATCAACATCAGGAGTCCCCATGTTAAAAGCAATGACATCTATTATTATTTTACTAATAAGTACAATAAGTTATGCACAGTCATCAGATAAAATAACGATTGATATAACGAGCTTGCAAAAGCCAAATTGGACAGAGCAAGAACGTGCAAATGCCGAACTGATTACTGATTTTGTGCAAAACTTAATGAACAATCATAATTTTGATTATGTTCTTGAGCACTACAACGACAGCACTTATGTTCAGCATAACCGCAACCTTCCGGATAAAGTCACCGGCTTAGTCGATTTCTTACGTGAGTTTGTTGAGGAATACCCTGACTATACCTATGACGTAAAACATATCTATGTGGATGGCAATTATGTCATTTTCCACTCTCATGCCACACTCAACAAAGAAGATAGAGGTAATGATGAGAAAGGTATGAATATTATTGATACTTGGCGACTTGAAGATGGCAGAATCGTCGAACATTGGGACTCAATCCAAGCTCTGGATTTTTCAATGAGGGTCTACTCACTGATTAGCGGAGGGGATATCCAAAACTCAAATGGCGTATTCTAATTGGCCAGTTACCCAGTTACACAGCCTAAATGGGGCGTTCTTCGCCCCTTGGGTTACTTGTCTAATCTCGTTATCTAGCCAAAGTCGAGTGTCATTATAAAGCGAGGTTGTTCAGGGTGAATGGCAGGTGAACGGTGAACTAGCGCTGTCTCTTCATTACCTTCCCAGCGACCACCTTTAAGCAAGGCAACATCACCACAATGCAGTTGCTGTACATCGGATTCGTGTTGATACAAACCAGAAAGAGAGTCAGGTTGACCATTACTGCCACGGCCCAGTTTTGAACGATCTAAAGCAGAGTTAGGTAGCCACTCAGTTGCTGCACCGTGATAGGTAGTCACAAGGCGACATGGCACTTGGTCAACATGGAATCGCGGGCACATCGCAGTACTTAATGTTGCAAATCGCACTCCTACCTCTTCCAAATCAAATAAATAGCAGAACATATCAACAAGCTGAGCCATGTCTTTCAACAAGGATTCCGGTGCTTGCCCATTAGTCGCACAGTCAAGAGTCTCAAATGCATTTGAAGGGGAGACAGTTAAAGACTTACTAATGGTTGGATTCGCAGCGATATATTGACTGATCAAGTTGGTAAAGTCTTCATCGAAACGTCGTTGCCAGACCGCTATATTGACCCCCTCTTGATAGATATCACTTAACACAATTGGCTGTCTATCTAAGCGAGCATGAGATCCACCAATCGTCTGAACTGCATCACCCGCTACAATGGGCTCGGCTAAAACCACATTCATTATCTCTCTCCTGTGTTGTACAAAACCAAAAATAGAACGTTATAACATAACAATTAAGTTTACCAATAGTTGTTTTCTGACCTTAGGTTTCAACCTTGCTGCAAGCACACCCAAACTCTTGGCTAGAGCTTAAAACTCATAGTGAAGGTCAAGAGATCATGATTACAGGGTTTGAAATGGAGTGGACGTTCAATGATCCAGAAAGACAGGGAACATGAATTTATTTCACAATGAATTTGAATTAATACCATTGTTATTCAAGTCCAGAACAAAGTTATAAAGGAATCTACTCTTATACCCAGACAGAATTAAAAAATGAATAAATAGCTGTCTAGAGCATTCAGCAATGCAAAGAGTAAGAAATGACTTCAGCTTTCATCTAAGGAAATAGGATAACGATCACCATGAATACAGACTTCACCTTTACTATCAAGAGCCTTAGCCTCGATGAAAATTACCGACCATCTGATAGCACACGCATAACAACTAACTTTGCTAATTTGGCAAGAGGCGAAAGTCGCCAGGAGAATTTACGCAATGCATTGAAGATGATTGACAATAATTTTAATGCACTGGCTCATTGGGATAACCCAAATGGCGATCGTTACTCAGTTGAACTTGAAATCGTTTCTGTGGATATGGATATTGAAGCTAACGGCGAAAGCTTCCCTTCGATTGAAGTACTCAAAACGTATATTGTCGACCACAAAACAGAGGAACGTATCGAAGGCATTGTGGGGAATAACTTCTCTTCCTACGTTCGAGATTATGATTTTAGTGTTCTTCTCCTTGACCATAATAAAGGCAAGCCGAAGTTCAGCATCCCAGAAAACTTTGGTGAACTTCATGGCAAGTTGTTTAAGCACTTTGTTAATTCAGATATATACAAGCAGAATTTCACAAAGCTCCCTGTGATTTGCTTAAGTGTTTCTGACAATAAGACTTATCATCGCACCGACAATCAGCACCCTGTATTAGGCTACGAATATGAGCCAAATGAATCGTCCCTAACAGAGCTATATTTCCAGAAAATGGGGCTACAAGTGCGTTATTTCATGCCGCCGAACAGTGTGGCTCCTTTCGCCTTCTATTTCTTTGGCGACCTGTTGAATGATTACACCAACTTGGAGTTGATCAGTACCATCAGTACGATGGAAACTTTCCAGAAAATCTATCGCCCAGAGATTTACAATGCCAATGCCGTAGCCGGTAAAGCTTATCAACCAAGTTTAAAAAATAGTGACCATTCACTAACACAGATTGTCTATGACCGTGAAGAGCGCAGCCGCTTAGCAATTGAGCAGGGAAAATTTGCTCAAGAGCACTTCATCAAGCCATATCAAGCTGTGCTTGAGCAATGGTCTGCAAATTACGCGTAACAACTGATAAGAATAAAGAAAGGCTTACTATGAAAACACTATTACCAACTTCTACAGCAGGCAGCCTACCCAAACCTTCTTGGTTGGCAGAACCGGAAAAGCTTTGGTCACCTTGGAAACTACAAGGTGACGAACTTACCGATGGCAAGCAAGACGCGCTACGATTGTCGTTGCAAGAGCAACAAGATGCGGGTGTGGATATTGTTAGTGACGGCGAACAAACTCGCCAACACTTTGTGACAACCTTCATCGAGCACTTGAGTGGTGTTGATTTCGAAAACCGTAAAACCGTAACAATTCGCAACCGCTACGAGGCCAGCGTTCCAACGGTTGTCGGCCCAGTCAGCCGCCAAAAGTCCGTCTTTGTCGAAGACGCTAAATTTTTACGTCAGCAAACGGATCAACCCATCAAGTGGGCGTTACCTGGCCCAATGACCATGATCGATACTCTGTATGACGATCATTACAAAAGTCGCGAAAAACTCGCTTGGGAGTTTGCCAAAATCCTCAATCAAGAAGCGAAAGAACTTGAAGCTGCAGGTGTCGATATCATCCAATTTGATGAGCCAGCATTTAATGTTTTCTTTGATGATGTCAACGATTGGGGCATCGCTTGCTTAGAACGTGCTATCGAAGGACTTAAATGCGAAACAGCCGTTCACATTTGCTACGGCTATGGCATCAAAGCCAATACAGATTGGAAAAAAACTTTAGGGAATGAATGGAGGCAATATGAGGAAATCTTCCCTAAACTGCAACAGTCCAATATTGATATTATTTCACTGGAGTGCCATAACTCTCGTGTACCGATTGAGTTATTAGAACTGATTCGAGGCAAGAAAGTAATGGTAGGCGCGATTGACGTTGCGACGGATAGTATTGAAACGCCTGAACAGGTCGCAGAAACACTGAGAGAGGCACTCAAATACGTTGATGCAGACAAGCTCTACCCTTGCACCAACTGCGGTATGGCTCCATTACCTCGCGAAGTCGCACGCGGTAAACTTACAGCCCTAAGTGCAGGCGCTGAGCTGGTCAGAAAAGAGCTGTTATCTTAAATATCCGGTGGTTGAGATTATCGTTATCTAGCCACAAACCATTGGTTATCTGGTAACTTCATGTTCTCCTATTTATAGGGAACGAATAGAGCGAGTGTATATCATCATTGAGTGAAGGATTGACACCTAATCTACATTTGGGTATCTTCCGCCGGATAACGAATTTTGACTTCTCTACTATGCTTTATATCCTATTCAAGAATTTTGTCAGACGAGTGAGCTCCGCGCATTAACACGATGAAGTGTTGCTCGGAGCTGAAACTCTTTTAAATCTTCATCAGATATTACCGACTATGACGTTCCTGTTTTTTTTCAGGAGCTGCAGGTGTATCTGATTAAAAAGTAGAGAGCGGGCCGACGATGACCTTCATCGCCGGCCCTTGTTGTTTCTGAGATTCAGAAGCATTATTTCTTGAAGCAAATTCTTGTGACGGGGTCGGTATGAACAATACCGACCCCGTTTTTTTATGGATATAAAACCATGAGTATACTTACAATTCAAAATCTTACGTATCACATTGGCGAAAAAACACTCTACCAGAATGCCAGTTTTACGCTTTTTCCGGGCGAACATATCGGGGTAACCGGGAAAAATGGTGTCGGTAAGAGCACACTATTGAAACTGTTGCAGTCGGACTTATTACCTGATGGCGGTGACATCACGTGGCAGCCGGCTGTGCGAATAGGCTATTTAGATCAGCATGCTGTAATGAGCTCAGCTATGACTGTTCGTGACTACCTGCACACTGCATTTGCCGATTTATTCAACCTTGAATCCGAGATGATGGCGATCTACGCATGCCCTGAGAAATGTATGCAGAAGAGCTCTCTAGCCCGAGCCGCCGAAATTCAGGCATCTCTGGAAAGCCAAGCATTTTATACCATAAACAATCGGATTGATGCGGTTGCCGACGGGCTTGGCATTATTCAGTTTGGGATGGAAACTCCGCTAGGAGAGTTAAGTGGTGGGCAACGACACAAAGTAATGCTGGCTTCTCTGCTGCTGATTTCACCTGATGTATTGTTGCTCGATGAACCAACCAACTACCTCGATACCATTCACGTTGACTGGTTGGCCGAGTTCCTGAGCAGCTTCGATGGTGCATTTATGGTGGTATCGCATGACCGAGCTTTTCTGAACCGGATCACGACAGGGATTTGCGATATTGATCATCAGCAAATTCGCAAATATCGCGGCAACGTCGACAAAGCCATGGAACAAAAAGCCAATGATGACGCCGCTCATACAAAGCAATATCTCGCACAAAAAAAACATATCGACAAGCTGGAGCGGTTTATCGCCAAAAATGGCGCTGGAGTGAATGCGAGCATTGCCAATGGTCGGAAAAAGCAGTTGGCCAAAATGACTCGGCTGAGCGCTCCGGAGCAGAAGAAGTCTGTCTCAATAAGATTCCAGTCAACTTCGCACAGTGTACATCAAGTCTTAGCTGCCACAGATCTGGAAATTGGTTATAGCAAGCCGTTACTACCTAAAATGGATTTCAATATTTTGCAGGGAGAAAAGGTGGTCATTGCTGGTTTTAACGGTATTGGCAAATCCACGCTGATCAAAACACTGGTCAGCGAGATTACGCCTATTGCTGGGAATATCGACATATCACAAGGGGTGAAACTGGGCTATTTCGAGCAAGAGTTGCATTGGTACGACCCGCAGGCAACGCCGGTAAGTTTAGTCAGATCAGCCTGCCATGGCTTAGATGACAAAGCAGCACGACAGCACTTAGCTCGATTTGGCCTATCTGGAAAACTGACATTACAGCCAATTCACTCACTCAGTGGAGGGGAGCAAACCAAAGTGAAGCTGTGCCGCTTAGCTTTACAGCCAACAAATCTATTGGTGCTGGATGAGCCCACCACACACCTAGATGCCAGTGTGAAACAGGCTTTGCAACAAGCACTAATAGATTACAAAGGCACGTTGATTTTAGTGTCTCATGAACGAGAGTTTGTCGCCGGATGGCCAGATAAAGTGATCAATATCCAAACGATGCACAGTCACTAACTCTGCGTTAACTTAAAGAATAAAAATGAAAATTCTATTGTTTTTTATTGCATTTTTAGTTGGTGCAGATGAGCTGATGCTAGGGCCAATTCTGACTCCAATAGGAAAAGATCTCGGTGTCGCTCCTGAGCGCGTCACTTTATACATCACAGCCTATAGCCTTGCACTTGCATCGATTGCTCCCTATCTAGGGGCATATTCCGATCGTTATGGGCGACTTAAGATCATGATTCCAGCCTGCCTACTATTTGGTTTGGCGTCTATTGCCACTGGCCTTGTGGACAACTTTGAAGCAGGGCTGATAACGCGAATAGCCACTGGGCTGGCAAGTGCTGGCATGTTACCACTTGCCTTTGCGTTAGCAGCTGACTCCAGCGGTGAGGACGCGATGAAACAAATTGCTTGGGTGCAATCTGGTCTGACACTGGGAATGATATCCAGCCCAGCCCTGGGTGCTGTTTTAGCTGAAGTATTATCTTGGCGAGCCGCGTTTTTACTGCTCGGTTTCTGCGCATGGTTTGTTGCAGCAGCATTGGCCTATATATCCATGCAGAGGCAAATACCTAGCCGGCAAGCGATAGAAGCTAAAAATGCACATCACGTTGGCAAGGTCTGGCAGATACCTGGGGCTGCTGGGGCACTACTTGCCATGTGTTTCGGCTTAGGCGGTGGTATTGGGCTATTTAACTTGATTGGTCAACACCTAAAAGATACGCAGGGAGTTTCGATGTGGGTCATTGGCAGTTTGTATACGATTTTAGGTTGCATCAGCGTGATAGGAAACTTACTCATGCCTAGACTGGCTAAGCGCCTAGGAAACGGACGCCAACTCATGAGAATCGCCTTAGGAGTTTGCGTGATCGTCAGTGTATGGTTTTATCTGCTGCCAACACAAAGCCTATACGTTCTGTTATTTCCGCTGGCCTTATGGGCACTGGCAGGTGGCATAGGCTCTCCCGCTTTACAAGGCTATATAGCAGAGCTGTCTACTCAGCATCGCGGTGTGTTGATGTCGCTAGCAATGACCATGATGCACTTAGGTGTGGCCATTTGGTCTGGTGTCGCTGGCTTTGCCTACACTGAAGGACCAATGGGTATGGCATTGTTGGCTGTGGTTCTGTTTGGGGTAGCAATGACGGCCTTGAAACCAGTGCCAAGAAACTTAGCCTAAACCTAATATACAAAGCCGCCCTCTTCGAAGGCGGCTTTGATGTTCATCTCCTTTAAAGGTTACCTATTGAAGCAAGTCACTCAAGGAGCCTTGTTGTATTAGACAATGTGCAACGAGTCGTGCCTTGTCATTACTGGGGGTTTAAACCAAGTGTTTGCAGAACCAGCTTGAAGTTATCTTGACGCTCTTTCACTGCATGCACTTCGCCACTGACCGGACAAGTATGGTCTGGACAACCTCTGTTAACGATGCCGGATACCGCATCAATAAACTCAGTACCTTTTAAGCCTCCATCAACGTACTTTTTCAGTTCTGTGTAGTAGTTCCAGTCAGCGTAAGGGCCACCTTCATCATTGTATGCCTGCACTGATGTTACCCAGTAAAACAAGCCTGCAATCCATTTGATCTCGCGGTTTTCCTCAGAGCTACAAATCAGCCCAGGGTTAGAACAGAAGTCTAGATCCGCATAGAGAGGATTCGCTGGAGGCGCTTCAACGGTTACACCATTGACAGTGGTGCCAATAGTATCAGGGTCAACATGTGAGCGGCCCATGAAGTGATTCAACGTACCAAAGTTCTGACGCCCCGTCGTTTGAATAACACCACGGCCCCACCAACCACAGCCTTGGACTGTGCCGTTAGTATCTGAACCATCCCAGATAAACTTACCCGCTTTTTGCTCAGCGTAGACTTTACATTCATCACGTTCCCAAACCTGTTTAGAGGTATCAACAACGCTAGGAACCTCATTACAATGACCGTTGTTTGTCCATCGACCGACATTACCATTGACCAACAGACCTTGTTCTTCCAATACAGAATCTGGCGCTGCAAAGATAGGCGCTGGAGCACCGTACCACTTAGCATTCGTTAATGCACTGACTTCCATTTTAGGGTCACGAGGACAAGAATAAGGATGATCCTGCCCAGTCACTGGATCCATACCATAATCCGCATACTTCTGACCAAGTTGACCACAACTTGCAGTCATTGGGTAGTCGACGGGAGCACCGTATCGAACTTCAGACCAGTTGTTTTCATCACAAGCATTATAACGAATCGTCTCCTGCATACTTTGTGATAAGAAAGCGGCAATGGCGACTTTAGCGTAGATCGTATTGGTCGCGTCATCCGCTGCATCATCCAGCAGCCAGAAAGTATTCCCCGCAACACCAACGTTGTGCATTGAGTTAAGCCCAGCTAAGAAGTCTGCCCATTTATACACAGTCGACGGAATCCATTGAGACTGAGGCGTTTCAAATAGGAAAGCTTGGTTATTCATTGCCGTTTCTGCACTGGCTAACTCGTTATTGAGTGACTCAATTCGCGTTAGAGGCCCGCTGGTCACACTTTCACCAACATAATAAAGCGGGACAGGTGCATTCTGGTAACGAGCAATTTTAGCGCTAAGATCAGCAGAAGCAGAATCAAAAGAAATAGCAAAAATATTACTGTGAGCCGCTTTGCGAATATGGCTTTCTCCTGCAGTGTTGCCGAGGAAATAAGCTGAAGCCTGTGATGTGGGCAGAGAGGAGAGCAAAGCCGGTGTTTGTAGATAATCCGTGACTTGCTTGACATACTCCAACGCGTAATGCCATTGGTTGTCTGATAATGAAGGGGATGAGCTGGATTTAGTGAACGCAACAAAGTCTGCTTTTGTCAACGAATCCGCTTTGTACAGTTCAAAGCTAGATAGTAAATCTGATGTCGCACCAGACGCTGCATTCCAAACCGCCCTGCGACCCGAATGAGTATCGTAAGCAAAGTCTCCAATGTTGAGTACCCAACCGAAGGTGGCTTGTGGCGCCAATGTAGAGATAACAAGGTTGTACGCTTGCGCCCAGCCTTGAGCGTCATCGGTAAGCGCATTAATATCATTGATGTCGATTTGACTGCCCGTCGTGTCAACCGCTGACGTTAAAGCCTGCTTAACAGCAATCACACCCAGACCCTTTCCTTTATCTACTGTTGCCACATCCAACACATCGCTGTTGATGATGATTGACGTTGTGCCTGCAACCTCAACATCTTGGATAAGTGAAACAAACGCGTTGGTTAACTTAGTGATGTCCGACAAGTTTTGACTATTGATTGTATCGACAACTAATGTAGAAGGTGCATTCAGTGTTGCGGGGCTGGTCACCACAAAATGGCTCGGCCAACCATTCACTTCAAGCCTTACTGGATCCATAGGGTTTGGCAAAGAAAGTAATGGCGCAGTACCAGGAGGCGTATTGTCACAATTTAGGTGATGAGACCAACTGCCATCACTTCCGGGAATTGACGATGTCCACCAGTTTGCTTCATAAGCAATGTTGTCTTTAACCATGACATCACCACCATTTGCGTGGTCACCTTGCGTCCAGTCAGGGTAGATATTGAACTCTGAACATAAGCCATCAACGGGCCCCGGTGTCGGATCTGGCGTCGGCTCCGGTGTTGGTTCTGGATCCGGTGTGGGATCGGGTTCTGGCGTTGGGTCAGGGGTCGGCTCAGGGTCAGGCTCTGGGGTTGTATCACTAATCAACTTCCAAGGTGAGTCCCACTCATTAGCATAGTCATCAGTTGGGCTCTGCCCTACATTAACCCACCATTTGGCCTCATAAATTTGCCCATCCACCGTTACTTGCGTTCCACCAGAATAGGTTTTAGTCGCATCATACGGCTCTGCTGCAAATAAGTGCCCACTTAGAAGCACACACGCCAATGAGGTCGCTATCTTATTAATCCTAAACATAATTTTACCTTTCAGTTCATTATCTTATTTCACGTTTATAGGAGTGAAGTGTTTACTTATTTATAAAATAATCTTCTAAAAATAAGTTAGCAGTTCTTGATAGCAATATCAGACCAAACGTTAGGATTTATATTGTTATGCGGCAAATATCACGCAGAAACGAATGAAAAGGGCTCAGTTAGTTAACAGGTTAAAATAACTTAATTACGAATTGTTCTGCTCAATGAGCATGCTTCAAGTAAGCTCTAGAAAATTGAGAGGGGATCGAAAAAGAAGAAATGCAGGTGCTTGAAAGAATAGAGAATATTACTCCTTTAGCAGATGTTCGTCCGCCTGAGTTGTAATCAAGTCAGGCGGACTCTATATACTTATTTGGTATGGAATATTTGCTCTGTCTCTAAGGACGTCATAGCTCTGATTTGACGCCATAGGTAATAGAAAATACCGAACATCATCAACATGCTTGGAATCGCAATGGCTGGATAGCTGTACAAAGTGAGCTTGCCCAGCTCTTCGTTAAATTCAGGCGTGCCCGCAGGGCTAGTAACAATCCAAGTTGCGAGGAAATAGTTCATCGCAGAAGAAAACGCAAAGGTACTGGCGAATAAATAGTTTGATGACATCAGGCATCGCTCAAATTCTTGAGATTTACCGTTTTCTTCAAGGCGTTTGGTGATCAAAGAAAGGTTTAACACCGTGTCGTTCAAGAGCATCTTTTGCATTAGTGGGTAACGAGTAAAAGTAGAGCCTAATACCGCTAAGCCGATCAGGCCTGGAATCAATGCTTCTTTTAGAGCCAACCAACGCGTATCAAGCTCCAACAGACCGATACCGCCTGTCAGTAACACACTGACAAAACCAAGTGCGGAAATGAAGTTGAACTTCTTATTACGGATAAGATCCATACCGCCGTAACCGATAGGGAAAAGCAAAGCGACCACAAGCGCCATTGCCGTGCCTAGGTGCTCTTCACCACTAAACTTCATCAATATGAATGAAGGGATGAATACGTTAAAAAGGATCTCAAATAATGGGTTCGACTTTTTCGCCGTCGTGTTGCTCATAATTTCCTACTAACTCTATTATGTCGGCTGCTATTTACTTTGGGGGAAGTGTTCATTGCTTAGCGCAAGATGTAAAGCGCTAAAATGTCGAGTTGTGTAACGACTTATTAAATACATAAGCAACCAATACATTGACTCAAATGATACGTAACCCCACTCACGTCAACTCTATCACAACGCTAAGCGCAGGACTTCTCTTCATTTCACAGCGTCAATACTCTCCAACGGTGTGGCCTGACTACCTCAAGCCACAATCTGACTGGCTCCTACCCTGCATTTCTGCTTGAGATCGTCACATTTTCCTGTACTTTACCTGATATTCGCTTGAGCACTTTTCGAGCCTTTCGCTTTCTGCATTTTTAGGTAAACACAACATGTCGCTTTCAGATATCAAATTCATCGCTGCCGATATGGACGGCACTCTGCTGGACGAAAACAGCCAACTAAACCCTGAATTCTTCGAACTATACGAACAGCTTGAACAGAAACAGATCATTTTTGCGGCGGCATCGGGACGTCAGTATTACAGCCTGATGGAGACTTTCTCTCCAGTTAAAGATCGTATGATGTTTGTCGCTGAAAACGGCACGCTGGTCATGCACCAAGGCAAAGAGCTTTACAGCTGCACGATTGATGGCAGTGCCATTGAAGCCATCATTCAGCAGGCACGAGCAATTAGTGGAACACACATTGTGCTTTGCGGTAAAAACTCAGCTTACATCGAAACGCAAGATCCTCGAGCGTTGGAAGAGTTTGCCAAGTATTACCACCGCTGCGAGTATGTTGAAGATCTACTCAGCGTTGAAGAAGAGTTCATTAAAATCGCCATTTGCCACTTCGATGGAACTGAAGAACTCGTGTTCCCCGCCATGAACGAGCACTTTGGCGACAGTCATCAAGTGGTGGTGAGTGCTAAGATCTGGCTGGATGTGATGAATGCAGAGGCTTCAAAAGGCGCAGCTATTAAACATCTCCAACAAACGCTTGGCTTTAGTCATGAACAAACCATGAGCTTTGGCGACTACCTAAATGACTTAGAAATGCTCAAAGAGAGCTACCACTCCTACGCAATGGAGAATGCTCACGACACCATCAAGCAGGCCGCTCGATTCCGCGCACCAAGTAATCGAGAGAATGGCGTCCTTCAGGTCATTAAAGACAAGCTGCTTTAAAGCGCATCAATTTAAAGCCCGTCACCGTCGTTCTTGGGCTTTTTCTTTCTCCGATAGTTCTGCGAGTTGCTGCGTGATTTCTTCTTGCCTCTTGGAGCAGCGTTCAACTGCCTCTGCGGTCACCTTAAGGGCTTTGGCCATCTGAGACACATTGTGTGTTGCACTGAATACCGTATTCTGAAGTGGTCTTAGCAATAACCAGTACACGGCACCAATGATAGCGATCAAGATGACACCAACTAAAGCGACGATCAACACGATCTTCAACTGCAAATCGTCGAAAAATCGCTGACTCTTTTCACTCACCACTTGTTGCGAGTGCTGAATGGCGGCAGGGAAGCTAGCAACAGACTCTCTGGAGATGGAGACCAGCTGATTGAGGTTGGAAATAGTCTCACTCAACGTCTGCTTTTGTTGTTCAGTCAGATTATCACTGTGCGCAATACCATCGAGAGCGCCAGCAATATTATCCAATGATGCACGAGTTTGATCGATGGACTTCTCTATCCCTTCCAACTCCAGCGTCACATTAACGTCAATAAAAGCACTATCCTTTTCACTCTGTTGTTCTGCTGCCACATCGATAGATATCAGCGCTAACCACAATCCAATCCAGATCCTCATGTCTTTACTCTCATTGTTTCCATTCCCCCTATCGGAGGATTTGATCTGATGGTTTGTTGCTTACTGGCGAAGAATGAGTCTCCTGGTATGCAACAGCGGCCTCCCGCCCCATATATTTACCTAATGTTCTGACTGGTACCGAAGTCAGGTCGACGACAATCAAGCCATCCAGCGCAAAGTTAAAGGCAGGGTCAACATTAAAGCAAACCAGCTTACCGTTCATTCCGAGGTATTGTCTCAATAACACAGGTAGCCCCATGCCTTGCTCAAGGCGACTCAGCACTTTAGAGAG
This sequence comes from Vibrio sp. Isolate24, assembly GCF_022398215.1. Lineage (NCBI taxonomy): Bacteria > Pseudomonadati > Pseudomonadota > Gammaproteobacteria > Vibrionales > Vibrionaceae > Vibrio > Vibrio sp. Isolate24. The sequence goes on along the minus strand of NZ_JAKEUU010000001.1, from coordinate 11,483 downwards.
CAAGGGTAAATCAGCCAATGAACTCAGCATGTCCGGACGCCAGAATTCCTGACCACTTTTCTCTAGTGGTGTTGTTGGCGATACAAGCTTTGCTTTCTCTTCATCGTAATAATGGACAGACATTACCGATGCAATCAGCTGTCTCGCGACCGGGCTGTAATCATTGCTGATACTGACCGGACCAAATAAATGTGTGTATTTCGGATGGCGCTCAACAAACTTGGCGATGCCTTTCCATAACAGGAGTAAGGAGTGCATATTGCGTTGGTATTGTTTCGACACCACGGAACGCCCAAGCTCAATCGACTGACCCAAAGTATCAACAAACGCTTCGTCATAGTTGAACAAGCTGGTGGAATACAGCTGCTCTATGCCACCTTTAGCGATCAGTTCATCCACAAGACCTAAGCGATAAGCACCCACTAAATCTTGGTTTGCACGGTTCCAGACAAACAACTGATGGTAATGCGGGTCAAATCTGTCGATATCGCACGATAAACCGCTGCCTTCACCGACTTCACGGAAGCTCTCTTCACGCACACGGCCAATCTCCTCCATCATGTGTGGAATCACATCCGTTGGAGCGCAGTAAACATCAAAGTCACCTTGTTCGAGGAGCTTGTATTGTTCAATCTGCGACAACTCATTCTCCAATATGGCAACACCAACAGGGGCAATGATTGGCTCGGCATCATCCGTCTGTAGTGCAGACATCTGTGGCTTTCCCATACTGCCCATTAAATACGTGTTCAGGCGGAAGTACTGGGTAATGTCTTCTTCATCCTCAAAACCTTTGATTTCTGAGAATGGGATAGCATTGCCGATTGATACGGATATCGTCTGCCCTGATTTGTTCAGCAGTTCACGTCCAAGTAGCGCTGTTCTCAGCAAAGGGTGGATTCGTCCCGCTTGATAGAAGAGCTTGCTGTTCATGCCATTGATAAAAACCGGCACCGTTGTCGCTTCAGCATGCTTCACAAACTTGGCGACGGACTTACTCCACGCTTTATCGGTGATTTTATTTTCATTCGCCTGCCAAGCAGAGACTTCGCCAGCAGGGAAGATAATCAACACCCCACCCTCTTTGAGGTGCTGATTGGCTTCTTTGATCGCTTTTCTGTTGGTCTGTCTGGCTTGTTCTCCACCAAATACGTTCACTCCAATGAACAGGTCATCCAGTTCAGGAATGCGTTTTAGCAGTTCATTCGCCAGCACTTTTACGTCCTTTCGCGCCTTAGAAATCAGAGACGCTAGAATTATCCCTTCAATGCCACCAAACGGATGGTTAGCAACAATCAGCACCGAACCTTCGGTGGGGATATTTTCCAGACTGCCATGGTCGACTTCATACTGGGTGCCAATTCGGTTGAGCGCTTCTTGCATAAACTCAAAGCTGTCTTCCGGCAAGATATCTTGCTTGTAGAGGGCGTCGAGCGTTGATAAACCCGTTGCCCACTCTACCATTGACTCACCAATACCAAACGGCGTTTTTCGTGGCAATCTGAAAGGACTATCCAACATATTAAGCTCCTTTTGCTAGCAAGTTATGCGTAAACGTTCCTTCCGTTTTCACGTCACGGATGAAGAGGAATACACCGCACGACCAAACAATACATGCCATACCGAATAGCAAACCACCGTCGTCACCAACAATCTCACCCATAGCGTTGAACTCGGGCATAACAATGCCTAGTGGAGTGAATAGGTGGAAGAAAATCGCACCTGTCATGATGCCTGCACTCATTGCCGCACCAACACCGTGTAAGCGAGTAAACAGCAGGATTGAAGCAATCAGCTCAGAAAAACCAATTAAGTAACCACCGTAAACACCAAACCATTCAATCCCTGACCATTCTCCCAACGTGCCAAATATATGGTCCGTCTCGTAAGAACCAGAAAACTTGAAGAACAACGATTGAATAAAAACAAAGGCAATGAACGCTGAAGGAATATGCTTAATCGGAGAAAATTTCATACAAAGCATTCCTTATTCGTTAACCAGAGATGGCCAGTTGATATCAGCTTGTTTGATATGGCCCACTCGATCGTCATCCCACCAACTTTTCACATCCGCATCGTAGTTCAGGTAAAGCTTGCCATCGACAATCGCCCACTGTTTTGGATCCGCTGACGCAAAATCGTTTTTAGCTGAAATCGCCCACGCACAGTAACCACCGTATTGAGGAGCGTAAGCTTTAGGGTCTGCTTTAAATTTGTCTAAATTTTCCTGAGAAGAGAAATACCAGTCAGCGCCCTGATACTCAACTTGCCACTTGCTATCTCCTTTGACAGGTTTGCCTTCGGTAAAATAGGCAACCGTGTCATAACCGCTCACTGCCTTGCTACTGAAAATTCCGGTGTAGATTTTATCTGCTGACCAAGATGGGAAGCTGGCTAGCATGATTAAAAGGGCAAAAAATTGCTTCATTTGAAAACTCCTTGTTCTACAACGTCAGCCTTCAAACAACTTTGTGTGGTTCGAAAATCAACATTGCGGTGGTTGTCGATTGATTGGTAATTCATCTCTTGTTTAGTAGAACACACGACAACTGAGGTAAAACTTACAGTGCGAGCGTCATTTCTTTCCATAAGAGGAGAAAGGTGGGGATAGCTTTCATCAAACGTCTGATGAAAGCGTTGGCCTATCTCTTCATCTGGCGTCGTCAACACCAATTCGTTAAACAAGCTTAGGCGATATTGTCTCGCTTCTTCGTAGTGCAAAGCCGCTGAGACTATCGGAGCAGACGCATGTGAACGCCTGAGCTGATCACCATCCCAAGTCCATAACACGGTTTCATTCGCTGTTCTGCGCGTATCGAAAGAAACCACAGTGAAAGGTGCAAAATGTGTGAGTCCCATTTCCAACAATCGAGCATCGACAGTCTGACTGGAACAACTGCTAGCAAGACGTTTAATGATCATACCCCGACTGGTTAGCGGACCTTTTGGTGTCTTCCCTTGGTAGAAGTTAAGCAGACACACAGTAACACCGTGCTCGTTGGCGGAAATCCAACTGCCTCCACCCACAGGGTCAATCGGCATCACACAGTGCACACCATCAATGACCAGACTTTGTGGCTCAAGCGCTGGCAGGCGAGAACGCTGCTCATCGCGATTGAAATAAACCTCGTAGTGGTTATTGCCATGGTAAACCCAAGATAATGTACACATAGATTACTGCGCCCTTTGGTAAGTTGCCGTCGTTGGTGCGACGCCAAAATGGCTATCTGATGCTACGCCTCTTAACGAAGCCACGACTTTCGCCATCGCAAAGTGATGAGTAGCGTGGAGCGCGGCGAAGGTAATTTCACGGACAAAGGTCGAAGTTACTTCTTCAACGTGCGTTTGAGAGAGCATCACTTCTGTTTCAACTTGAACAGGTTGATTCAGTTCATTGGCTGGTAAACCAAACAGCCACTCAATCAGCTCAGCGATTTCCTGCTTAGCGACATTAATATCTCGCTCGACGTTATGACCGCGGCGGCGAACGTTGTAATCAATTTTGTCACGGTCCAAACGAATAGCATGAAATAGGTCGAGCCAATGACGGTAGTGCTCACCAATCGAGCTGCTCACATGAGGCTGGGAGATATAAGTATAATCTTCCGGTTGCAGCGTTTCTAAAAACTCGTAGCCCTGATTGAGCGTCTCAATGCAGCCGACAACGGCCTGAGAAGTCTGAGATTTAGCAAGCATGGCTGAAAGCGTCGAAGTATTCTTCATAAACATTTTTCCTGCGCAGAGCTATTAATCGGTCATGGGATAAAGCTGAGTCAGCAATTTTTCTTCTCGCCACGCCCGTAGTAGCGCACCCAGAGAAGGCGTCTGATGGCCTTGCTGTTTGTGTTTAGAGCCAATTTGATAAAGCAAACGGTACTGTTTAAGCAGCGTACTGAAGATATGCGACAGTGATGTGTCGCTGTCCCAGATATGCGCGGCTTCACTACTCGCACCATTAATTTCGAGAATGTCGAACGCTTCCCCACGCATTAATGCATTGATATCTTTAAATTTCACATCAAGGCGACCGTAGTTAAAACCTTCAAAATCACCGAGAACTTCGTCCAGCTTTTTCTCGAGAGCCTCCGTGATAAATTGATTGCCATCGCGGAAGATACAACCACGTGAATGGCTGCCCGCAAATGCCAACTGAAACTCGTCCCCTTCTGGAATGACTACATCAAGATGTTCGCTATGACGAGGCAAATACAAATGCTGAAGTTTGCCAGCACGTGGGCAGTACTCAATCAGTTGCTTGAGCGAAGAGCGACCATCACCCGTCACACGTGGGGAGTATTTGAGAGTGATGGAAATAACCTTACCTCGCTCCTCTCCCGGTTGTCTGACATAGAATATCCCTGCTTCAGCACTGTAGTCCGAGCGAACTTGCAACAGAAAGCGTCCTTGAGAAGGAAACTGAGCGATATAGTCTTTGAGTTGTTGATCGCCATTCACCAACTTGACCCCAACCCCTCGGCAACCCAAATCAGGCTTTGCCACAAGAGGGTAAGTAATTCCTTGCTGTTTGAGTTGTTCTTTCGCTTGTGTAAACAATTGCGCTTCGTTAGTGTCAGATTTCTCCAACGTAATGAAAGGCAAAATCCACTGGCGTGTCATATCTCCAGCCGCGCTGAAAATGTCGTGTTTGGATTCTCCAACCATGCCGCTGAGTTTGATCGCAGGGTTAGCAATCAGCGGCAGTGCCCAATCTCTGTGATACAGGCTTAATGCTGCACTTTGGACAACCACAGGGGCATAAACGAACCAAGCTGGTAAAAATTCAAATGGCGAGATGACTCTTTTCGGTTCATGGAGAACTGGCATTCCCGCATTGACCTTTCCTTGTGGAATCATTTCGACATTAGCGAGCTGTGTCATAAGAGCCTCTTAAGAACGTTTTTGTAATAATTTTATTGAGCATCCACATTAAGCATAGACCTGCTGGAATCAGCACCCAGCTAACGTGATTCTCTTTCAGCCAGGCCACACTGCCTAACTGGTAGAAGGAACCAAAAATCAAAGCAGTCCAAAGCCCTGTTGCACCAATCACCGCGACAAAAAAGCGCATCATAGGCACATCAAGAAAACCGCTTAGCGTGAAGCCCACGGTGCGCAGGCCAGGAATGAAACGAACAATAAACAGGGTAATAAACGCGCTCTGGTGAAGTTTCTTCTTCACTTGACGGACACGTTGATATTGGAAAATTCGATATCGTAGCAAGCGCACACGTTGCGCACTTTTTCCCATCAGATAGAGGCCAAGATCTCCTGTGGCAATCCCAACGAAGATAGCCGCTAGCGCCATACTCATTGGCATTAACTCTTGTACTGCGAGCGTTGCCGCGGTCACGATGGCTAAATCTTCCAGTAAGTAAGAAAGCAGGATGATGCCAACAAACAGCATTGCGACTGATGTATGCCCAGCGTACAACCATGCCTGTATCTGATTTGCTAACTCCATCTCTAACCTCAGCAATACTTCTTCAAATGTTCAGCGCTACTCGCATAGGCCGGCTAACTATCCATGGCGTTTATTGCTGCGCCATGGTTAACAAGATAGGGAAATCAATAAGAAAATTTCACATACATACAATTTAGTTGAAAAAAAACAGCTAAGGGGGCGAAAAAACAGAGTTTTCCGTAATTCGTACCACTAACGCGCTAAGCTGATGGGCTAAGCTAGAAAAAGCCAAAGATAAGAGAATTTAGTTACAACAACTTAAACAAAGAGACTGTTATTAATTATGATTAATTAAAAATTTGCCGGAGAGCAATACGCGGGTTCCTTTATAGCCATGTTAATTTTAGCCATGAAATAACTCACCCATTGAGGACTAGCTCATGAAGTTCAAGGTATGCACTCGTATACTCTCCCTAGCGTTGTTTTCTATTTGTTCATTTCCGGCCGTCTCACAGACAACACATGTAGAAAAAATTCTAGAACGGCTAGAGGATGCCAACAGTCATCGAGATCACGTCATGATTGTTGCCCATAGAGGCTTATGGATTAAAGATGGCACACCTATCTATGCAGAAGGCTCTTTAACATCGATAAATAAGGCGATCGAATTAGGCATCGAAGCGATCGAGCAAGATATTCGAATGACTAAAGATGGAGTGTTTGTCGGTATGCACGATGAAACGCTTGACCGTACTACAACATGCACAGGGGAAGTCGTAGAAAAGCTTTGGTCTGAGTTAAAAGAATGCAACTTGGTTATCACGGATAACTTAGGAAAAAATAGAGTTGTAACGAATGAGAAAATTCTCAGCTTAAATCAAATCTATCAAGCGATTGATGGCAAAATTCTATTAAATCTTGATAACAAAGTTGGCGTAAATTACTTTCCTGAGATGATTGAAATGGCTCGAGAGCAAGGTGTTGAACATCAACTTTTGGCTACTATCAATCAGAATACGCCTGAACAACGCCAATCAGCCTCACAAATGCTCAATATCATTGGTGAAACAAGTGCCAACTTTCTTCCCAACCTTTATGATTCCCATGTCAATCTAGATGATGTAGAACGTTCACTTCAAGAGTATTCCCCTTCTGCTATGCAGCTGAGAAACTACCACGCTCCTGATGGAAAAATTACTATGGATGGGGGGATCTTGTTTAGTCAAAAAGCAAAACAGCTCGCGAATCGATATAATTCTCATATGTGGATAAACACGCTTTATACGTATAGGGAACAAGCCGGTATGCGCTCAGGTGGACGCGGAGATGAAATGGCAGTTTATGCAAACCTTCCTAGTGAAGTTTACGGCTTTTGGGTAAACCAAGGAGTCACCATGTTTCAGACTGATGAACCTGAGTTTTTGTTGGGCTGGCTGAAAAGTAATGGTTACCGAAAATCCTATAACTAATCGGCTTCCCCATACCTATCTGGGCCATTAGCTGACATAATTTATGGGGTCGACTTGCACAATGATACAAGTCACCCCCTATCGATAAAATCTATATCAAACCGTGGTCATACACAATGTAGCCATGAATTCCACTAGCCTGTCGGCTTGTACTGTATCCACTGCTATCTTGTTCTTTCCCACGTGCTTACATGAAAGACTCTGAGCCAGAACTCTGAGCTTGAGTTTTCATCAGATAACGAGACTGCCATCATCATTAAACTCCCAACAGTCGCCATAAGCGACTTCCCATAGATAGCCATCGGGATCGGAGAAGTAACCGCTATATCCTCCCCAGAATACGTCTTGTGCTGGTTTGACAAGCTTGCCCCCTGCCTCGACAGCGACACGTAGAATGTCATCCACTTCATCTTTACTTCGCGTGTTATGCGCCAACGTAATACCACTAAAACCTGCCCGTTTTGCGGTAAAGTCGGGCGAGACATCATCTGCTAATGCTTCAAGAGGATATAGCGCTAAACAAGTCCCGCGAGTTTTGAAAAATACGATGCCTTCTTCCGGTGTTTGAGCCGATTCAAAACCAAGCTTCGTATAAAAGTCAAACGAGGTTTTAAGCTGGCTGACGCCAAGCGTAATAATGCTGATTCTAGGTTCCATTACAGAGACTCCTTTATTGGTTTCATCCATAGTAGTGCAGATAGAATCACTGTGCTTAATTCAATATCGATTTTGTGTTTTGCCTAACCCGACATAACCATCATTGATTAACATAGTTCGACTTTATTATGACCTGAGTAATTTCGCGGATGTGGCAAGAATCGTAAGTGAAGGTGGGAGTGAGAAAGCTCAATTTGCCGCCTAATCGTGTCAACTAGGCGGCAGAGGTAACCTATTTTACTCAGGGTATAAACGGTATTTTTCACGCATACCGCGATATTCGTCTAATGCGGGCTCCCAGCTTGCTTCGATAACTTTATAGTGCGTGCCTTTATGTAGCTCTTCAAATACGGATGTAGTACCAATCAACTGTGCTAGCCATTCAGGGCGATCGATAATGCAGCGTTCCTCTAAAATATCACCTTCTGTAGGACAAACACTCAGGTAACCCAAGTCACGCATTTTCCAGTACCAACGATATAATGGCTCTAGGGTAAATTTGGTGTCTTCCGGTGGGGCGATACGGTAGCTTTCTCCCCATACATACTCACCTTGTTGTGGCCAAGCTGCAGGATCATCCTCAATTTGAAATTCGTAGTTTATGTACAGATCTGGATCCGGGTAACCTATGACTTCAAAGGGAGTATCGGTACCACGACCGACGCTGATGGTGGTAGCTTCAAACAATCCCAAGGTTGGGTAGTATTGAACCGCTTCATCGGTTTGCAAGTTTGGTGACGGTGGCGTAGGTAGTGAGTAAGGCGTACTGTGAGTATATTCCGGCACCTCGACCACTTTCAGATCTTCATCGTTAAGTTGAATTTCGTTGGCCATCCAGCGCTCGCCATTAATCATCAGAGCCAGTTCACCCACAGTTAGGCCGTGAACAACAGGAATCGGAGCCATACCAACAAAAGACGAGTGTTCCTCTTCCATAATAGGGCCTGCGATATAGTGCCCATTCGGGTTGGGACGATCAAGGATCAGCACTTGACGATCATTTTCAGCAGAAGCCTCCATAACATATTGCATGGTACTAATATAAGTATAAAAACGGACACCGACATCTTGCATGTCAAATACCATAACATCGACGTTTTCTAAATCTTCAGGAGTTGGCTTTTTATTATCGCCGTGCAAAGAGATGATAGGTAGGCCAGTATCTGGGTCGATGCCATCTTCGACATGGTCCCCAGCATCATGATCGCCACGAATACCGTGTTCTGGGGCAAATAAAGTCGTCACATTAACTCCATGCGCTAGCATGGTATCAATGGTATGAGTACCATCTTGAGTATGTGAGGTTGGGTTAACCACCAAACCTACCCGTTTACCTTCAAGATAAGGTAAGTATTCTTCAGTTTGATCCACACCCACTTTAATCTGAGCGTTTTCACTGACATCCTCTTCATCACAGCCGCTAACGAACAGAACGCTAGTCAATACAGCTAAGGAGAGTATTCGTTTCATGTTATTTCCTTATAGTTAAGTTCCATAGTCAGATTGGAACGTAGGGCAATAAAAAGCCCTTCCCCGCGAGGGAAAGGGCTGAGGGCATAGTGGTTATTGTGGGTAGCTAAGTCCGTGGCCAATTTCGTACTTAAGATCGCCCATTTCACCATCTTCATTTTGCTCGAAGATGTTGACTGGCAGTTTGCCAGCTGGGTTGAGATCACCCAGAATCACACGGGCAGCTGCATCCATTGCATTGGCACCTAGGTCAACACCGTTATCATCAACACCATAGTAGTTATAGGTAGCAATAGTGCTGTGAGATACTTCATCAAAAGTAATTTCATCGTATGGTGCACGCATGGTTAGATGAATCACATTTTTATCTTTAGCATGGTTGTACGCATAATCCATCATGTTGTAGGCAAACTGGTTATTATCCACTTCTACCTTACTTTGCGTTTCATTGACGTTAAACACTAGTGAACCAGAGTTAGCTTGCGCGAGCTTGTTGTTTGATACTCCGTAATCACCATTATCTTCAACAGGTGTTGCTTCCGTGGCAGAAGTACCCACAATGATGGTGTCAGCATCGTCAATCTTACGCTTTTCAATTTCTTCTAGGGTATTGGCAATTATTACACCAGATACATTGGTCACGCCATGTTCGATAAGCGCAGCTTTCAGTGCTTCAGCTTCATCACCTTCGCCAGCATCAGGCATGATGATGTGTACTTTGCCAATGCTATGTGCAGGAAGCGGTAATAGATCACCTTCATTAGTGATCAAAGTCATGGCTTTATCAGTGATGTCTTTTTCAATCGCTTGGTGCTCATCATTACCGATGATTTCTTGAGCTTGCGATTGAATATCAGTCAATAGTTGTGCGCCATTATGATTGAGGATATTACGCTCAAGCTTTGTGGTGATAATACGCTCAACGGAGCGATCGATATCAGCTTCGGAGAGTTCACCAAGTTCAACGGCTTCAACCACTTCATCAATCAGTTCCGTAAGCTGATTTTCACCACTTGTTGTGCGGAACAAAGTAGGCATTAAAGCGATATCCACTCCTGCTTGGAAAGTCTTGATAACCGCTTCAGCTTCGCCAAAGTAATCAGCAATACCTGCCATGTCTAACGCGTCAGTAATTGTCAAGCCTTGGTAATTGAGCTCTTCACGTAGCAGCTCAGTTTGAATTTTGTAAGACAGGGTTGCCGGAACCAACATCTCCTCACCGGTTACGCTACTGGTGATGGTTGAATCGTCAAGTGCCGGGTATTGGATGTGCGCCGTCATGATCATGTCCGGTGCTACCCCTTGTTCAATCGCTGTCTTGTATGGCGCTAAATCAATGGCATGGGCTTCTTCTAAGGTTTTATCTACAATCGGTAAGCCGTAATGAGAGTCAACTGCAGTATCGCCATGGCCCGGGAAGTGCTTGAAGGCACCAATAACATTAGCGGCTGCCATGCCTTGTGCCGCTTGGCCGCCAAGAATACCGACTGCTTCTGGGTCTTCACCATAAGATCGAACATTAATCACTGGGTTAAGTGGGTTAGACTGAACATCAACCACAGGGGCAAAATTGACGTTAAAGCCAACAGATCCTATTTCTGTTGCTAATACCTTGCCAGCATCATACGCCAATTGTGAATCACCGCTGTTAAGGTAGGCTGAACCCAGTGCCATGTTGCCCGGTAAGTTAGTGCCTTGGGTACGCGGAAGGCGAACCACATTACCACCTTCTTGATCTATGGTCATGAACAGGCCAACCGGCTGCTCATCTTCAACAGCATCTTGCATATTCCAGATAAGTTCTGCTGTCTGGTCTGTATCAACAAGGTTACTGCTAAATAAAATCACCCCACCCACTTTATTGTGTTCAATGACATGGCGAACACTATCATTTATTTCTGTCAGGCCATCCGTACACTCTGCGTTGCCATCGTCACACCAGTAACGAAAAGACATAACAATTTTCTGAGCAATTTTTTCTTCAAGAGTCATTGATTGCGTAATAGCTTTCGCTTGTTCATCAATGCTCATTGTATCGTCATTACACCCTACTAATGCCAATAGACAGCTAGTAGCTAATGCAGAGACTTTAAAGCCCTTCTTCATGGGTATTCCTTATTTCAACTTCAATATTAAGTGGAGTGAATTTGATAGTTTAAATTAGATTAAAATAATCATAAAACAGTACAACGGAAAAATAATCCACTGCTTTCCACCATTTTAAAGATATGTATAACCCACTTATTTTTCTGAGAAAAAAATCACATTTCTAGCTTTAACACCCCCTTTCAACTATTAATAATATAAACAAAGACAATTAATTATAATATCAAAATTATCAATTATAATTAATTTATATTTAATTAAATGCAAGGGGTAAATTTTAATTGATATAAAGGCAACCATAAGCTTAAGACATGAAATGAGTTTTATTAAATTATATTTAAGTATTTTTTAATTTAACAAACAATATATAAACACAATAA